>NZ_POSO01000006.1 GCF_002993975.1 Apilactobacillus micheneri
ACTGAGTAGATAAACTGAGTAGATAAACTGAGTAGATAAACTGAGTAGATAAACTGAGTAGATAAACTGAGTAGATAAACTGAGTAGATAAACTGAGTAGATAAACTGAGTAGATAAACTGAGTAGATAAACTGAGTAGATAAACTGAGTAGATAAACTGAGTAGATAAACTGAGTAGATAAACTGAGTAGATAAAAAAGCCCTCAAAATAATTTGAGGGCTTTTTTTGTATATATTTATAGTTTGTTAAGGATAAATTTTGAGTGAAAATTTGCTTACTTTCATTATATCACTATTTTTATATTTAAATTATTTTAAATATAAAGTGTAATATTAAATAAATGATTATGATCCAGGCTAAAAATACAGGTATATCTTTCAAATTAGTTTTATGTTTAGTAATTTTTAAGTCCCAGCTATGTTCTTTTTTGTTTTTGCCGAATTTATGATAAATTACTTTATCTTGTGTATTATTCAATATTATTCCTCCTTAATTATTTTGAATTTTTTGAATATGATTAATTACTTTTTGAATATATTTTTCAGTATCTGTTTCATTTAAATTTTGGTGGAAGATTTGGTTAATTTCATTTGTATTTCTTAAGCATAGTACTTTTTTTCCGTTTTTCTCTTTAATGCCCATGGCGATAGTAAATGCATCTAAAATTTCTTTATATTTTTTGTGCATTACTACATAATTTTTTTCAAAATCTTCACTATCTTTAATTTCTTTATGTTGTTTTAAGACTTCTTTACCAATGTTTTGAATGTTTTTTCGTTTCTTTTCGCGTTTAATTTTGCGAATCTTTTTGGATTGCTTTTCACGTAATTTGATGGCGTTTGCTAATTCTTGATCTAGTTTTTCAGATTGATTCATTTGATAACCTCATTTCCATTATTTATAAGTGTGGACCCCGCATTCTTTGTCTTCGGTGCTGTCGTTTAAAATTAGGACTTTTTTGATCAATGATTTTTCTTTTCTTGCTAATTTGATATTTTCGATCAGTTTTTTTAAAGACATCGCGTTGTTGTTTTAAGTCCTTGATACTTTTATTCATGTCCAAATGATTATCTGTAATGTTGTTTTGAATATTACTATAGCCTTCATCAGATAGTCTATTGTCCATAAAGAAGGAATCTAATTTACTTAATGCTCGTTTAGTGACCTCTTTAATGCGTTGTACTTCGTATTTAATTGCAGCTCGGAGGTTGTGTCTAATTCTTTCAAATAATGCATTAAGATTTGATTGATTTCTTGATAGGTCTGGTTGTTCTGTTCGAGCTGTTTGATAGCTTTGTCTTGATTTTTCATCGTATTGTTTTGTTTGTCGATTATTTGTTTCAATGAACTCTGTTCTTTGGAGAGTTGGTTGATAGTAGTATTCTGCGAAATTATGGCCTTGTCTTGCTCGTCGAGAGTAGAGTTTTGTTTTACGAGTATTTGCCTCTGGTTGTCGATTAAATTTTCTAACGTATTCTTTTCTATCTGCTCGTTTTTTTCTGAATTTGAGTTTGTTATTTTGTCCGACCAACTCATTATGAATCGTCTCCTTTTCGTAGTCTTTCCCTAATTTATTACCGCGAGAAGTTCGTTGTTTATTATTGGCATCTAAAAAGCTATAGGAGCAATTTTTACCACGTTCGCGATAAATTACCCCTTTTTCTTTTAAAGCGTCCTCAAATTGTAATTTTGAGGTGCAATTTTCGTGCAACATGACCGAATCAATCCGATGCCTTAAATCATCTTTCCAAATATATTGATTTTTGGCTTTTAATTTTCTTTCAGGCATAGTTTTGCGTTCAATTTGATTCTGGACGTGTATATTCCGATTCATAGGGAAAAATTCTTCTGCTAATTCATCATTGAATTTAGCAACACGTGCAAAGTCATTAGTCTGATGATATTTTTTCCCAGTTTCCAAGTTAGTCATATTCATAATGATGTGGTTATGCACTTTATGTCCATCGCCATCAATGTGTGTATAAATGGCAAATTCATTATCCGGAGCAATTTTTTTTGCTATTTCTACGCCTATATCATTAGCTTTTTGCCAATCTTGAGGATCATTAACATTGATCTCATAATCAGCAAACGATTGAATGAATCGCATGCATTGTGTTTTGCCACGATTATTAGTAATCGCACGTGTTTGTTTCATTTCAGCTTTGGCATTGCTAATATTAATTAGGTTATAGCTCTGTTGGACGACTGCTCGATTATGTAATGTATCGACTACTTTTTGATCCATTCCATGCTTGATTAAATATTCTTTATCGCTATCTTTAAGTCTATTTTTGCCGAGGGCGTAATCAAGAGCTGCGGAGCCATTTTGTGCTCGACTTATTTTAATTGTTGGCATATTTGATTTAATTCATCTCGCATTTCATAGAGGGGACTTAAGGATTCTATTTGTCCATTTTGATTAGCCATTTTGGTTAGTTGATTCAAGTTATTGCCCATCTTTTTTAATTGATGATTAATTGCCAATGCTTGTTGGGGCATCATCTTAGGTTCTTTAAGTTGATGATGATTAATTAAATTTTTTAGGATAGTGGAACGTTTGGTATTGTGCTCTAAAGCTAAAAAATTTAAGGCAGCAAATTCAGCATCATTGAGACTAACGTTGACTTGCTTTCTTGGCATAAAAAACACCCACTTTCTATCATAATTATTCTTTATGCATTCATAATTATTATAACACTGACTAACTATCCAAATTCACTACGCGTTTATTTAGCTATTAAGTGAGTGTAAAAGTGTTATGGCAAGCAGTTCATTTGCTAGAAAATTTTATAAAAAATTTTCTACACAAATGGCTTGTAAGAGGTGGTGTTTTTCTTATGAAAAAGTCCCCTCTTAACTCCCCAGAAAATAAACCGTACTTTAATTTTGAATTAACAAAATTAAAGTACCAAAAAGAACCTTACTTTCTATCGCTTTTATAAGCGATTAAAGTAACAAAAAATCCATCAAATTAATTGCGATTATACGCATTAATTTGATGGATTAAACCATAAAAACTAATTTCAAATAATTATTTTTTCTATAAAATTTTATGTTGACCTGTATCAACCAAAGTTAAGATTAATTGATTATCACTTATTTTATAAATAACAATCCAATTATCCAAAGTCTTATGATTTTTTTCTAATCTTCCAGGATGAAATGACCGATAACCTTTCCAATTATTATTTAATGAATGGTCTTTGATTTTTAATAAAATAGCATTGTTTATTAATGAATATTTTAATTTAGGATTGTCATTGAATAGAATTTCATTTTTAAATCTTTTTAAAGAATTATATAAGAAGAATTATAAATTTAATAATTATGGATTAAAAGGATTATTATCTATAGAAAAAGATTTATACAAAATATCGGTAAATAAAAAATTTAAGAATAGTGTAGATCCTAAAATGGATGATATCAGAACAATTAGAAACTATATGGAACACAGAATATTAACTGTTAAGGATGTTGGAGAGTTAAAGCAACATACCAAATTAGAACTATCTATCCCTATGGATGAATTAGATAGTAATTCATTATATTTATTACAAAAATGTAGAGAGGCTATAATACTTGTTTCTTTGATGGTTAAAGAAAATGAAGATAAGAAAGAAGCTAAATTTAAAGCAAAAAATAATAATCTTCCTAAAGTTTATGCTTTTAAATATGATGATGATTTAAAAACTAGATAGTAAAAAATGCTTAAAAATTTTTTAAGTTGGATAAACAAAATGAAGTTACTAAATCAGAAATGATTCTGAAACATTATTTGTCAGTTTTGTAAAATTCTTTTTAATTCAACTTTTGTTCAAATTAAATTTCTTTATAAATAATAAAAAATTTTTATCACAATTTAAGATTATATGTTATTAAATTACTATAATTAAAATTATATTATAATGTGTGATATATTAAATTGAGTATGTTGAATTCAACATGTTTATTATATATTTAGGAGATTTTAATATGTCAAAAACTATTGCTTCTATGTATAAAGATAGTTTATATACAGAGTTGGCTAAAGTAGGTAAGAGTTTATCTAGCGAACGTAGATTGGAAATTATGGATTTATTGGCTCAAAGTTCTAAGACAGTTGAAGAAATTTCAGATGAATCTGGATTAAGTGTTGCAAATACTTCTCGACATTTGCAAGTTCTTAAAAGTAGTAATTTAGTTTATTCTAACCGAAAAGGTAAATTTTTATATTACAGTTTATCTTCAACTAAGGTTAAGGATTTGTTTTATTTATTAAGAGATGTTGGCGATGAGCAGCTTTCTGAAATAAAAAAAATACAAAAAGATTTTAGCTCTAATGAACATATCAAAAATATTTCATTAGAAGATTCTTCAAAAAAAATTTATAATGAAAATACACTTTTTTTAGATGTTAGACCAGAGTCTGAGTATAAAAATGGTCATATATATAATGCCAAAAATATACCTATTGATGAATTAGAATATCACCTTAATGAAATTTCTAAAGATAAATATATTATTGTGTACTGTAGAGGTCAATTGTGTGCATATGCTAATATTGCATCTAAATTTTTAAACAATCATGGATTTAATGCTTATAGTTTAAATTCAAGTTATTATGATTGGGAAAAGTATGTTACAAAAAAGATTCGTTAAACATTATTGTTTAACGAATCTTTTTTATTAATAAATCAAAAAATTTGACCTATATACAAATAGATATTATTATAATAGTCATTCAATCATTCAATTGATTAATTGAATGAAGTTATTTGTAAAAGGAGATTATATTTTGATGAAGCAATATGATTATATTTTTATAGGCAGTGGTCCATCAACGTTTGCAGCTGCTAATAAATTAAAAAATAGTAATAAAAAAGTATTAATATTAGATGGTGGAAGCTTTGGAGGCGTATGTCCCAATGCTGGTTGCGAACCTAAAATCTTTTTAGAAGGTGCTGTAAAGTCAGTATTAATTGCAAAAAAATTAAAGGGTATAGGTATTGATAAACTTTCAACGATTGATTGGACAAAGTTGATTAAACAAAAAAAGAAAGTTTTTGGAAGTTATCCTAGTAATTCTATTTCTAATTACCAAAGTATGGGTTTTGATACTATCCAAGGTAAGGGTAAATTTATTGATGAACATATTTTAGATATAAATGGTACAGAATATACAGCTCCTAATATTATAATTGCAACTGGACAAAAACCTAATAAGCTACCTATTCCTGGTAGTGAATATACTCTAAATAGTAATGATATTTTTAATATGGAATCATTACCTAAGCATGTTGCATTTATTGGTGGCGGCTTTGTAAGCATGGAACTTGCGACAATTTTAAGTGCTGCTGGTTCAAAAGTAGATATTATTGAATCATCTGGGCATCCATTAAAAGCGTTTAGTTATGAACACGTTAAAGAAATCGTAAAAGAATTAAAACAAAACAATGTAAATTTTGTAACCAATCAAGTCGTAAAAGAAATTATTAAAAAGGATCAAGGGTATCAAGTAAATACTAATCAAAATATGAAATTGGATGCTGATATTATTGTTGATGCTAGTGGTAGAATTCCTAATATAGATGATCTTGATTTAGATAAAATAAATCTTGATTATGATAAGTTTGGTATCATTGTTAATAATCATTTAGAAACTAATATTAATGGAGTTTATGCTGCTGGAGATGTTGTTAAGAAATCAGTTCCAAAGCTTACATCAACTGCTCATTATGAGGGTGAATATCTTAGCTCATATTTAATGGGTGAAACAGATAATAAATTAAATTATCCTACTATCGCTACAGCTGCATTTACATTTCCTCAAGTAGCTCAAGTTGGGGTATCTTTAGATAATGCTAGAAAAGATAAAAATTATTCTATTAAAGAGTATAACTTAGCTGACAGTGATTTTTTGTATGTTGGTACTAATGACATGAATGCTAAGCTATCTTTAATTTTTAATAATAAAAATGAATTAGTCGGTGCTTCTGAAGTTAGCCAAACGGCTGCAGATGATATTGATAATTTTGCAAGTATCATAGGCTTGAAATTAGATAAAAATATTTGGAGAGATAAATTTATACCTGTTTTTCCTGCATTAGCTTATAAAACTCGCGATTTAATTGGTGATTAATTGTTTTTACATTTTTTCAAAGTTAGATAACTATATATAATTTATCTTTGGTATCATAAATTACAAATAACACCCCGCAATTACTGTTTTAGTAACTGTGGGGTGTTTATTTTATCTATATGGGTGTTATTATATAATTATATTTATTAACAACACCTATTTAGAAAGGTTTTTCCCATTTCTTATTTTTAATATGTTCAATTTCTGTGATAATAATTTTAGAGGATATTTATCTTCTAAAAATAATGAAAAAAGGATGCATTTAAAATGACCAAAAATATTGGTAAATATTTATTATGCTTTTTGTTTATTATATTATCTCCTTTGTTAGGTATTATATATTATCCATTGCATGATTCTTCTGACAATCATTTATATAATCTTTTAATTAATGAAATAATCGTTTTTTTTATAATATTATTAATCATTTATGCGATATATAAATCACTTTTAAAAAAAGATTTTATTAAATTATTTAAAATTAGATTTGATAAAAAAATGACTCCTTTATTAACTATTTTAATTATATTTTTATCTGTTAGTCATTTGGTTATAACTAGTAAATTACCTGATACTACATTTATTAATAAAATGTATATTGCAACGGGGAATCACTTTTGTTCGATATTTTTTGTTACTTTAGTTGTTCGAATTGTGTTAGGTCCATTTTTAGAAGAACTATTATTTAGAGGCATAATTTATAGCTACATGAAAAACTTTACTAATATATATTCGACTATATTAATATCATCTATTGGTTTTGGAATAGCACATTCGTTATTTTCAATAGATATTATTTTATATAATTTTTTAACGGCTGTTTTGTTGGGAATAGCAAGGGAAAATTCTAAGGGGATAGTTTTCCCATTTATTTTACATGCGTTAAGCAACCTATCGGTTTTCTTTATTTTTTTGGTATTTTAGTAAAATTAACATACATTTTAGAAAGGATTCTTGCTATGAAACAAACCGTTTATCCAATTAAAGATTCCAATATTTTACAGGAAGTTCAGGACACTCTCTTACATAATTTTAGATGGGGTCTCCGCAATTTAACAATTTTTCAAGTAGGTAAAGCAACGCTTTTACGTGTGAGTGATGTCTTAGCTCTAAAATATCATGATGTATTTGATGAACAAGGCCAAATTAAAGCCAATGCTTATATTCATGATCAAAAGACAGGAAAACCTAACAATTTATATTTAAAACCAGTAGAGAAAGATTTAATGCAATACCAACAATGGTTAGCATTTAATAATATTAAATCTAAGTGGTTATTCCCCAGTAGCGAAAATGACAAGCACATTGATGGTCGCCAATTTTATCGGATCATGCAGAAAGTGGGCGATCTCTTAAATATTAATTATTTAGGAACCCATACCATGCGTAAAACTGGGGCTTATCGTGTATATGTGCAATCCAATTACAATATTGGTTTAGTCATGAACCTCTTGAATCATTCATCTCAATCTATGACATTAAAATATTTAGGATTGGATCGTGAATCCACTGAAAAAATTTTAAATAATATTGACTTTGGTTAATAAAAAACACATTAAAAATATCTTTAATGTGTTTTTATTATTCATAATTTATTTCAAAATGAAATTTAAAATAATAAATACAATAATTAATATAATCATAGATATATTAAAGAACAAATAAGTATTTTGACTATCTTTATCATCTACGTATATTTTTTTGATGGCTATTGCAGCTAATACCATAAGTGCACATATTATTTCCCCTAATGTATTTAAATTATTTAATAATTCTATGTAAACAATTAAAAATGCTATGTTTAAATGATCGCCATTTTTTTGCCTTTTTTCTAGTGTGTTCATAAGTACCTCCAAACAATTAATTAATTTAATAATAACATTATTAATATCAAAATATTTTAAAACTTTAATATGATATTATTAATTTAATATATTATCGAAAGGATTATTAGTGATAATGAATAAGACAATTAAGCAAATGGCTGATTTTATGGGGATAAACAAACTTAGAATTTATCGTTTTATCGACAAAAGTGATATAGAATCATCTAAAGTGATAAACGGAGCGAAAACATATGATAAATCAGCTCAAAAATTGATATATAAGCATTTTGGGTATATTGATAATTATTATAATAAAGATAACGATAATAAAAGCGATAATATTAAAGAAAAAGATGAATTAATAAAATTTATTAAGGATGAAATAGAAGAAAAAAATAATCAAATTGATAATCTTCAGAAAATGTTAGATCAACAGCAACAACTATCTTTACAAGATAAAAATACTATTAGTGAACAGAAACAAAAATTAAAATCTATGCAATTAATGATTGATACAACATATGATAATAAAAACGATAATAGTAAAAATCATTGGTGGAAATTTTGGATTTAAATGAATGTTATTGTTTTTGTCATCAATTTTTCCTAATTGATAAAAAGATTAGCTAGTCTTTTTTATATGATTACTTAACATGTGTTTTAAAGAAAAGGAGGAACTAGATGAACCTGGCTGATAAAATAACATATTTAAGAAATCAGAAAAATATTACTCAACAACAATTAGCTAATCGATTTAATGTTTCTAGAACTACTATTTCCAGTTGGGAAAATAATAGAAGCATACCAGATTTAGAAATGGTTGTTAAAATTTGTGATTTCTTTAATGTGACTTTAGATTACATGTTAAGGAATGATAAAAGAACCTTGAAAAAAATAAGTATGTCAAATAGAAAAAAAAGAACTTTTATCTTAATCATAATATCATTGGTTTTGATTATATTAATGTATATTTTTAAGATTATATATGAATCTCAAGTATCTACAACAGATCCTGAAAATATAAAAATAGTAAAAATAAAAAAAGTTCCTGTTAAAATACATAAGGATATTCATGGGAAATATATAAAAACAGACTATGAATATGATGTTTATGCAAAACTAGATTCATTATTTACTACATGGGATATGTTAACTACTAAAACTTATGATTCTGTTTCAAATAGTTATTTTAATGAAAAAAATAAAGTAACAACTTATCCTGCTAGTAGTTATGCTAATAAAAGAAAAGTTTTTATACAGTATAGGACAAGAAATTCTTTAAATATATTTAAGAATATTAGAAACAATAATAAAGTTCAAAAACTAAGAATACCTACTTATTCTAAAAGTTATGATAAAAGGTACGATAAGGAGTCCCCTTATAATATAGGTAAAGATATAGTTTTGTATAATGGTAATTTTAATAGTAAGTCTAATAGAACAATAATTAGAGCAAAAGACAATAAGTAATGTTTTATAAATTTTATCTTGAAAACCTTTTACATTATAAATTGTTATGATATTCTTAAAGTATAAATTAAATAAACGGCTTTAACGTAAAAAAATTGAGTAACAAAAAAGCCATGACTGGACATCATGGCTTAATTGATTGTTGCTTAAGGTTAGTATTGCAGTACTAACTTACGTTGATACCAGTTAACTAACATTTAACTGATATTGAATCAAAAGAAATGGACGTTTCTTTTGATTACTTTACAGGGTTTATATTATCAAATAAAACCCGAAAAAGCAAAAGATATTAAGTGAAATTTAGGAACTGGATCACGTAAGTGGGTTCAGTTCTTTTTATTTGCGTTATTATCCACTAAGAATGACAATCTTGCTTAATATCTCCATTAAGTTATAAGAGGGCGGTACCCTATCTGTTCGTCACAAAATGCACCCGTGATTATGGAAGACCATAACCGTAGTGACCGTGTGTATAAGGACACAGGTTTGCTGAACCTTTGTTGGCTGAAATGCTAACACAAATCAGCGGCAAGACCAGAAATCAAATGGTTGGAAATTTAGGAAATGCTTTATTCAATCCTGCTAGCAAGCGTGAGTTTTTATAATTTATCACGAAAAACAAAAAAGAAGTCGACTCTTTGACGTAAAAGGTAGAGGCTAGGAGGAACAAGGGCTGAATGCGTTTAAACTGAATACTGTGAAGTTCGACTGAGTTAATGATGATAAAAAATCGTTGATTGAGCCGAGCGATGAACAGACTTTTAAAGAGACATGCTCTCTCGATAAGAAAAGCCACAAAACAGGCTAACTATCGAGAGAGCTAGCGAGCATAGCGAGCTATGCTCTTCCTAGTCTTTAAGGTCCTAGTACGCCTAATTATGTATTACTGAGTAGATAAACTGAGTAGATAAACTGAGTAGATAAACTGAGTAGATAAACTGAGTAGATAAACTGAGTAGATAAACTGAGTAGATAAACTGAGTAGATAAACTGAGTAGATAAACTGAGTAGATAAACTGAGTAGATAAACTGAGTAGATAAACTGAGTAGATAAACTGAGTAGATAAACTGAGTAGATAAACTGAGTAGATAAACTGAGTAGATAAACTGAGTAGATAAACTGAGTAGATAAACTGAAGTACGATTAAAAAAGCCCTCAAAATAATTTGAGGGCTTTTTTTGTATATATTTATAGTTTGTTAAGGATAAATTTTG
>NZ_POSO01000005.1 GCF_002993975.1 Apilactobacillus micheneri
CTAAAGGTTATGATTTTAGAAAAGTGAAAGCAGATGAAGCTAGAATGGCTCGCTGGGCTAACAATAGTGAGAATTTGTATGTACGTGGACAATTAATTTATCCGGAAGTTGTGATCACATCTTTTACACCACAGCACACGACTAATGGCTCTGTAAATGCTATGAACGTAAGCATTACCGTTACTAATGCAAAATATGCTGAAAGTACAGTACAGGATAAACGAAAGCCAAAGAAAAAAGGTAAAAAGGGCAAATCTAAGGGTATTGCTAAGAACAAAACTCATAAGTACAAAATCAAACGTGGAGATTCATACTGGTCGATTGCCAGAAGTTATGGCGTTTCAGTTTCATCCCTAGAAGCTAAAAACAATTATCCTGCTGGCAACTTACCGGTGGGTGAAACCATGCATATATAGGAGGTTAGATGATGATATTACAACATGATTATATAGACTTAGATGTCGATGAGATTAATGATCATCCCATTCAATTTGATATTGAGTTGTCTAATAAAACTTATAGCATGGTCTTTAAATATAATTCATACGCTGATTGTTATTATTGCAGCCTTTACGATGCTTATGATGTCCCTTTAGTAATGAGCGAAAAATTAGTTTATGGTATGGCGCTATTTGAAAACATTACGGATCCAAGATTACCACTAGAAAGATTAATTCCCCTAGACGAAAGTAATACGCAAAGTGAAGTCAACAAAGAAACCTTTGGTAAAACGGTATTTCTAGTTTTTGACGATGATTTTGATGTGAACAATGATAATGCTGATGATATTGGGGATGATAATCTATGAAATTAGTTCATTTTTATCAACGCTTTTTGTTAGATTCGCCCAATAAAACATATCAATTTAAGTCGTCCGATAGAATCCCACATACACTTAGCATTGAACATACTAATAATTATGATGGTTCTAATCGTCCTAGCTCCACGGATGTAACTATCCATAAAATTACTAAAGAGCATATCAATTTAATTATTAAAGCCTTTCAAAATAATACTGTGGTTTCACTCTGGGCGGGTTGGTTCAATGAAGATTATACCGAGAGCGATATTAAATTAGTGGTTAGTGGAACTATTTCCAACATCACTCCACTTAAGAAAACCGACTCAGACATTAGTTTTACAGTCAAAGATGGAGTTGATTACTCAGCTGAAAAGACTATTAAAGTAGAACAGCGTAAGAAGTCCAAAAACATACGTTTGAAAGCTAGTATGCCCAATGAGCAATCATTGGTAACTAATTATGAACGTAAGGCTAGACGGCAATTATCTAAGCATGTGGGTAGTAAGAAATATAACTCCATGGCGCAGAATACTAATAAAAGGATCGCTCATTACAGAAATTCAGTTGCTAAGCGAGTTATTAACTATAAAAAGCGAGTGGCCAAGCAAAAGCAACAACAACAGAAAATGGTTTATAAGGCAATGTCATTCAAGAAAAATACTGATGGAAAAACTATTATTATGACATTGGCTAAGAAAGCTAATATTAAAATTACACATTTAAAATTAGCTTATAACCATAAATACATTCGTGGTTATGTGGCAAATAAAAAGCCACTACAAGCGATTACTGATGTTGCGACTGATTGTAAGACACCGCCTTATTATCGCCATGGGCACATGTATATTGATGAGTTAGGTACTAAATACAAGTTGAACCTAGTAATTAATCCAACAACGGGTTTAATTGGAACTCCCCAGCCACAAATTGATAAATTGCAAAAACGAGCAAAGCCTAATGAATATAGTTATCAAGTATCATTTGTTTATCGGGCTATTACCGTGGGTGACATCTTTAAATTAGAATCGGAAGAACTAAGTGGTGAAGTGATCGTACTTAGTGGTAATAATTCCAGACAAATTGGTACAATTCCAACGACCACTTGTGTTGTTAAATTGCTAACCGCTTATAAGAAACAACAAAAGGATAGTATGAATAAGGCTAAGGCTCGTGAACGTCAGATTGCTAAGTCTATGCGTGATAAACAATCACTAGCTGCACTTAACAAAAGGCAAAAACGGGCTAATGCAAAAAGAAGGAAGTGATTAGATGAGTGAAGATGGAATCAATTCTCAAGCAATGATAATCCAAAAAGAACGTGAATATTTGAATGAAACCATTAAGTGTTGCTATTTGGGAGTAGTAGAACAAATTGATGCTCCTTATGCTTCAATTCAACCGATGGCACTTACAAAAGTTAATGGTAAAAGCCAAAAACGTCCAGCGGTTCAAAAAGCGTTAATCAGCATTCCACCCATCAAAGCCAAATACGTTGATACTAAAGGTGCATCCCATACTTTAAAGCCTAAAATGGATTTAAAAAAAGGTGATCATGTAGTGGTAGCAGTATCTAATAATGATACAAGTCATTATTCTAAAGATAGAGATACCTTTAATGTTTTTAATACCAATCTACACTCAGTTGAGGACTCCATAATAATTTCTAAAATTGCCCAGGAAGATGATTTTAAATGAAGGATATTAAATTAACAAAAGATGGGGACATATCATTCACTAATGGCCAGATAGATATGGTTGATGGTATTGATCAACTATCACAAAATATATCGGTTGCTTTGTCTACGCCGAAAGGCAGTTTTTTAGATTATAAAGATTATGGTTTAAACATGGACTTTGTAATAAACGGTTTTGACCGTGAAGCCGGTTTAGTAGCTATTCGAGAGTGCATTTTGTCCGTAGGTAGAGTAACCGCAGTTAATAATTTAAGATGTGAATTAGACCAAGAACATGGAATTGCCACGTTCTTTTTTAGTGTGAACTCCACAATTGGTAATTTTGATGAAGAACAGGAGGTGGCAATTAATGCCTTTAACTGATGATGGCTATATTGATCTAGTCTATGAAGATGTGGTTGATAAGAAAAGTGCTGAATATAAAAAATCATTGGGGAATGTGGATACGTCAGTTGACTCAGTTCTGGGTAAAATCATCCGTATTCAAGCCAAAGGAATAGTAGAAGCAGATATGCATGCTCATGATGTATATGACTCTGGTTTTAAAGATACTTCAACTGGTATATCACTAGACCGTAAAGCTAGTAACTCTGGCATTCAAAGACAACAAGCACAAGCAGCAGTTGCTAAATTGCAAATTACTGGCCAACCGGGTTATGTAATTCCAGAGAATACCGAATTTATGACTGAAGAAGCTACGGTATTTGTGAACGCCTATGATACACAAATCGACAGCAATGGTAATGCTGAACTGACAGCATATTCTGATGATACAGCTGATTATACTAATGTGGATGCCAATACGATTACTGTACAAGCTAACCCAGTTGATGAAATTAATACTGTTACTAATAATGCTCCGGCTAGCGGTGGTGCGGATTTAGAAACTGATTATGCATTAAGAAAAAGAATTGATGCTACTAATCAATCTAAAGAAGGTCCTACTCATGATGGTATCAAGACTGGGATGCTAAATGTGAATGGTGTTACTGATGCTTTTGTGGTTAGTAATGATACTAGTCAAACTGATGTACAAGGTAATCCACCCTGGACTACACATGTGTTTGTTAAAGGTGGTCGCCCAGAAGATATTGCACAAAAACTCTGGAATATCGGGGGCAGTAACACCAGTTTTGTAGGTGATCAAGCCATAACAACTTATGATAGGTCTAATCATCCCCAAGTCATTCATTTTGATTATGTTAATGATTTACCTATCTATGTATCTGTTAACTTGGTAGGACAAAATATTGATACTAATACTGTGACTGAGTCCATCACTGACTACATTGATGGTGTAGGTATGGGTAATACTGTGGTTCTAACAAAATTACTAGTTGCCATTTGTCAAAACGACAATGTTCAAGATGCCAACAATTTATTAATCGGCACTGATCAAACAAAATTAGCAGACAAAAACATTACTGCTAATCAATATCAGAATGCCACAACGGATGAATCCAAAATAACGGTGGTGGTCAACAATGGATAATTTACTCAGTGGCCAAACTAATGTAGAAAATCACAACGACTCAATGAGCAAGTTCACTGGAATGCAAAGCAATTATGCTGGCAGTAATTTAGATAACTTTATGCGTGTTCTAGATAATTCCAATTTCACTTCTAGGCAGAACTTAGATGAGATTTCTAAAGCACGATCCATAAATTATGCTCACGGCTTACAAATTGATGATATTGGTGACGATTATGACATGGACCGCAACAATTATTCTGATGATATGTACAAGTTCTTTATTACTGCTCGTGAGATGGCACGCAAGTCTAATGGGACCATGAACGACTTAATTCAATCCTGTGCTAGCCTGTTAGGTTGCAACTACTCTGATGTATACATGGTCAAGGATAGGGATGCTAATAAACAAACTGGTGACCCGAAAACAGTAAAAGTGGTTAACATCCCTTATAACAAAGTTACAAATTTCTTTGTATTAGATCATTTAGCTGATGAGTTAAAACGTTCAGCTGCTGAAGGTACGCAAATTAAATTTATTAGTTTTGCAATTCAAACTGATATGGGAATTAACGTAGATAATTATAGTTCGCTATGTACCCATATTCATACTGATATTAATGGAGGTGGAATTTAAAGTGGAATATAACAAAAATAAGCTGATTACTGATGATGGTGTTAACTTAGTATCACAGTCGCTACAAGAAGGACAAAAGGTTACTTTTGACGCTATGATAATTACTGATACACCATTGCCTAGTGATAGGCAACTAAGTGCCATGACGGTCGATAATTTTAAGAATGTTAGAAAGTATCCAATTACCAATTTGAAGAAGGGTAACAACTCTGTTCAGCCGGAAGCCAAGTTAGATAATAATGGACTAACAACAGATTACCCTATCCATGCGATTGGTTTGCTTGCTCACGTAGGTGAAAGTAACTCAACACTATTTGGTATTACACAAAATAGTGAAGGAACACCTGCTATTATTACTAAGCAATCTCAAACGCCCTACTTCATCACTTATGATATGGCGATAACTGTTACCAATCCGGATAACTATACAGCTACAATTACACCGGCTGGTTATGTTGATCAGACTACTTTTGATGAAGAAATTGGCAAAATCCAAACTAGCATTAAAAATATTGATTTAAGTGATGCTGTTAAAAAAGCAAATAACTATACAAATAGTGTAAAGGACGACTTGCAGCATAACATCGACACCACTAATCAGCGTGTGGACACAGTTCACGACCAGTTAGGCGGCGATATTGCGAGTGCCAAGAGTGAGCTGAGTGGACAGATTGGGGAATTGAGCGATAAAAGTTTAAAATTCTTTAGCGACAAGTTTGTAGTAAATGATTTCAATAATTATGACCAAACAGGAATATATCCAATAAGTGGTAGCACTCCTAATAATCACCCTAATGAAGAAGTTCCTAGTTGGGGTTATTATGGTTTTCTTCAAGTTAAAAATTATAGTAGTGGTAATGCTTATCAGGAATTATATGATTTATCAGGTTATAACAGTGGCTTTAGACACCCTATGTTTTACAGATATAGAGATGTTGGTAATTGGCATGAATGGCAAACAATAGCTACTACTGATGATACTGATAAGCTAAGCGATAAAATCAACGACTTATCTAACAATAACCCATCTATTTTTGCTGGCTGGTTGCAAGATGGAGACGATTTATTTGATTTAATGGAAAAAGAAGGCACCTTTTTTGACTTTAATAAACAATTAAAAAATTCTCCTGTTAACTATACAGTCTGGTCAAAAATTATTGTTGATAAAAACAATGGTTTTACTTCCATGACATGGTATGACAGTAGTGGCAATATTTTCTATATAAATGCAACTGGTTGGCCTAAAAATTGGAATAGCTGGCAACGCATAGTTAATAATAACGATATCGCTGCCCTATCCGACCGTATAGATAAAGCACAAGAACAAATAGGTAGTGATATCCGTGATGCCGAGCAACGAGCGAAAGATGATGCTAATAAAAAGATACAATTTTTTAATAACGAAACTGATGCTCATAATGCCAATTTGCCAGCAGGAACTCTAAAAATAGTTAGGGGGTAATTAAATGCAAGGGAAAATTCAAGACTGTAAAAGTGCATTTGTTGTAGATGAAAATGGCCATGATTTAAAAATTAGTGATCGGGACGAAGTCAATGAACTAAAGGGACAAGTTAGCAATCTTAACAGTCAAATTAGTTCATTAAAAATAGTTTGCCTGTTGTTAGTACAGATGGTGGCGTTATTTTAAATAAACAAACTGGTGAAATATACGGTGCATATGTATCCAATCAGAATTTAGATTTTGCAAGTGGTGATTATGATAGACAATTTGCTGGTAATATTAATTTTTCTGGAATATATATAAATAATTTTTCTGAGCAAGATACAGCACCTGGCAACTTTTATTATAGTGGAAAATATAAAGCACGATCTAACAGTGGAAGTATTAATTTATATTTTGATGCTAACCGTTTATCCGGAATGATAGCTGGAGAGAAAACTATACCTGTACACATGTATGTAAGCTTTACAACAATTTAAAAAGGAGAAAACAAAATGCAAAAATATATAACTTTAGATAACAACAACTACGTTCAAAGCGTATCGGATACAGCACAAGAAGGCTCAATGGCAGTCGAAGTAAACGGCTATCAAGCACAACTTTTAGGCTTTATCACAAATAAGATTTTCTGGGATAAAAATGCCAACGCACTAAAGTTTCCAGCAGATTACCCAGCTACTGATGAGAAGAAAATTGAAATGAAATATAAAGGTAGTCTTGACGATATTAAGGAACATAATGCTGAACTATCAAATCAATTAAACGATTTACAAAATAGATTTAAAGAATCTGAAAATAGCAACGCTACTTTAAAACAACAATTAGAAGCTGCTCAAACAGATGCACAAACTAAAGACCAACAAATTAATGATTTAAACACACGTATTGGTCAATTAATGGTTAGCATGGCTGGTAAATCAACTGCACAAGGAGGCAACAAATAATGATTAATATGTATAGCACTGTCAGAGAATATTACTTAGTCGACCATATCTTTACAGCTGATAATGTTAGAACCTGTGTAGGAACATGGATAACACAAGAGCAAGCTGATGAGTTACTCAGTCAGCAACCAACGCCTCAACAATAGGCGTTTTTATTTTGCAAAAATTTAGAAAGGAAGTGAGGCAATATATGTATTTATGGGGATTTGATGTGACTGAATGGGCAGCATTAATTTCAGTAATTGCTGGAGTTATTGGTGCTCTTTTTTATTGCTTTAAAAAATTAGTAACTGATCCAGCCAACGAGAGTAATAAATTGATGTCTCAACAAATTAAATCACTAGGAAATTCAATTGATAAATTAACTGATTTGTTCAATGAAAAATATGATGAACAACAAAAGCATTTAGAGAAGCATGATATTGAAATTGAACGAACTAAAACCAAAGTAGAAATTTTGAGTAACTTAAATCATTTAAATATTAAAGATGAAGAATCGGGGAAAAATTAATATGGAACAACAAATAAATCAATTACTACAAACTTTTTTATGGCTAGTTATTACTAGTCTTGCAGGATTTCTAACTCATAAAGTATGGCCAATGCTTACAAATAAGTTGAAATCTCAACATAATGCAAAGATCATTCAAGCAGAAGATATGGCATTAAATTTTGCAAAAAATATTGTAGCACCACTAGCAGTAGATGCTACTTTAGGAAACGCTACTAAGCGAAAAATGGCTGTGCAAAAACTAGTTGCTAAATTATACTCAGTAGGTATTGAATTACCAGAAGCAAGTGTTTTGGCTATTGTAGAACGTGCATACCAATTATATAAAGCTAACGGCGGCGATATTCATAAGTTAGATACCACTGGCCAATCAAACAGTAACCAACAGGTTGTCCGTGTAACTACTGATGATTCAAATAATCAAGGTCAAAACAGCAATGTCCAAGGCGCCCCAGCTAATCCATATGAACATCAAGGAAGTGAAAAATAATGAGTAAAGTATTCGCAGACTTGGCTAAATATCAAGGCAGTTCACCTGCTTTTTTTAGTGCTTTAAAATCATCATATAATTGCCAAGGAGCAATCGTACAATTAACTTACGGTAATTACCCCACATATGATAATTATCAAGCGCCATATCAAGTTTTCAATGGATATAAAACTTTTGGTGTAATTAGTGCATATCATTTCTACATGGGCAACCCAGTAGCTGAAGCTAACTACTTTTTAAAACATGTTAAGCAATGCGGATTAGATAAATCTACACTACTAGCTATTGATGTAGAAGACTGCTCACTAAGCGATAATCTTACTACACAAACTAATCAATTTTTAGATGTGTTATATAATGCTGGTTATCATAACTTAGCAGTCTACTCAATGGAGTCATGGTTTGGATCTAAAATTATGGTTAATAAATTGCATCATAGCCCTAAGATTTGGGTAGCCAATATCAGTTATGAACCAAAAATGAAATATGATGCATGGCAATATACTTGGACTGGTCATGCTGGTGGTAGTGATGTTGATTTAAGCTTAGACAAAACTGGTCACTTTACCAGTGCAGAAAAGCCCAAGCAAGCTACCTACTGGCAGAAAGGCAAACTCTTTGAATCTAAATCCATGCTTAACACATACTCTGACATACACTTAAAGAGAAAGCGTGAGCCTAGATTTGGAGCTAAGTCATGCTTCTACGCCGATATGGTGAAAGATGGTAAGGTTACAAGATTAAAAACTCATCTGGCTACGTGAGTGCCAATACTGACTTCTCACGCCGAATTAAATAATATTTAGACCTACTGACCTATGCGTTGGTAGGCCTTTTTATTTTTCTCTTGAAAATAAATAATTTCTGCATATAATAAAAAACGTATTGATATGAATTCAATACACAAGGTGGATAATGCACGTTTTCTCGTTTGGTGTGAAAATATATTATTTTGAGTCACTCATTATAATGTCCTTCTTTGTAAATACTTAATCACAAAACAGGATATAAATTATCCTGTTTTTATTTGTTGAAATTCTGTACCTTTTGCATATAATAATATTTGTAGCAAATTGCTACATCTGATGCCTTTGATGAAGTATTCACGATTTTATATTTACTGAGTAGTCACAAATGTGGCTACTTTTTTATTGCATCTAAAGATATTTTGCAATATAATTTTATTGTACTTTAAAAAGTACAACGTGCTTAAAATACCTCTATAACTATAAAGTCAATACATTGGGCGGTCACAAAAGTGACCGCTTTTTTATTAATGAAATCATCATTAGAATGTTATATAATAATAAGTGCCTTTCGCTGGGCATAATAAAATCAAAGACCTTAGAGTAGGCATTAAGTTGCTTGCTCTTTTTATATACAAAAAACGCCACTAAATTAATAGTGACGTTCTTATATGTCGAAACGCTTAAGCATCTTGCTTTTCCGTTTAATTAAATTGTATCATATTTGTTGATATAATTATTGAATAAATATATAATGATATTGAATTAAAAAAAGAAGCCCTGCTTCAACAGGACTTCCAAGTAGAGCCGTTAAAAGCGGTGGCATATTTTAAATACTAAAAAAGCTGTATTCAACCTGCCAAAGTTGAGGATACGGCTTTTTTATTTTGTCTTTTTGTTCTGTTTGATTACAGAAATCAATCTTGAAATAGCATTGATGCAATAAGCTAACGCTTTTAATAGCGCAACAATTGCAAAAATAACCGTAACAATTGACAAAACTGCAAATCCTTTCATGAGAGTCTAAATGATGATTTATTACACCATAACAACCACCTCTTTCAAGAGATTTGCCACCGCATTCAACTTCTCCACAAAAATTATTATACAGGAATATTTATATAAAACAATTTGTTATACTAGACATGCATGTAAACATGCACTTCTGGTAATTCTGGCTTTTAAGCCTGAATAAAGGCCTACTGCTCATTTGAGTGGTAGGCCTTTTTTATTTAGTTGAATCATTAAAACATTTTTTTGCAGAGTCATATGAATCAAATGAATTAACATATTCATATGAATTATAGTTCTTTATTTTTTTAAACAAATATATTTGTGATTGCTTAATTGATAAATTGTTATCTGGAATAGCAATAAACAAATCAACATTTTTATCAAATTTATATTCCTTTTTGTCTATTATAAACCAAAATTTCTTAAAAGGGATATTATCAATTTTTTCATATCTGTTTGTTATTCCCATTCTATAAATAGATGAAAAAATATATATTATTAAGAATAAATATAGACACAAGCTAAAAACATTATTAGAAAAAACATTTTTTATTGAATTAGTACTTATAGCAATGCAGAAGCTTATTCCCAATATATAATCTAAAATAACTTTAAAAAGTATTTTTGCTTTTTTATTAAATGTAAACAATGAAAAATTATATTTACTTATATTAACTGTTTTATTTTTCTTTTTTCTTTTTAACACTCCAAATAATATTGCAGCTACAGTTAAAATACCATAAACATTGCTTAATGCTAAAGTGATTAATAGTGAAGGAGCTTTAAAGGAATCAATTATTTTATTATTCATATCAATTTTAAAATATCCAAATAATTTTAAAATGAGTTCACAAATTGTAAAAAGGAAAAACCAAGTATAAATACCCAAATCCGTTCTTTTTATATAATTATAAAAATTATCCTTAAATTTATCACTTATAAAAATATTCATATGAATTTCTCCTCACATATCTTCAATATTTACAACAGAAATTCTATCTTCTAATAACATTTTGTGAAGTAAATTTTTACCATGTTCCTTATTATCTAATGTGTCACCATAAGAATTGATTAAATGACTAACCTTATTACTTTGTTTTTGTCTTGCAATTAAATCAGCATCTTCTTTAGTTATTTTTTTATCATCTGAATCATGTACAGCATAAACAAATGTTAATGATACATCAGATCCATAAATATTATAATGATCAAATATGGATTGAAAATATGAATAGTCTGATTCACCAAGAGAATGACCAAAAAATACAATTGAATTAATATTATTATCAAGAATATTAATTTTTTACGCTTAAAGTTTAAAAGTCTGGAAGTTTTAGTAAATGAATATATCTCTTGCCTTTCTTTATAAGTTAATTCTTCGTAATCTCGTCCTAGATTAGAATCAATTCCCATTATTATATTGCTAGAATTTAAACTCTTATATTTAGTACTTCCATGTATACTTTGAAGCCCTTTTACGTTATCAATTATAGGACTACTTTCTCCACCAATTGTATAATTAAAAGTAAGCAAATTGAAATAATAGATTCCTTTTCCACTATGATTACTAAAATTATCAGTTAAAGTATTTAAGAGATGATTCATATCATATGCATAATTTTCATGTTTTTGTATTTCTTTATTTATATAATCCGAAAATTGCTTTTCAAATACATGAAGTTGACTCATTAATATATCATAAAAACTAATTTTAGAGTCATTAAAGTTTAAATACTTAATTGCAAAATATAATATAAACTTTTCTGAAATTTGTTCTTTATAATAACTAAAACTATCATCATCTATTACGGGCTTAAAATCACTATTTTGAAAATCATATAATAGCTTATTAAATAGTCCGATAGATGTTTTATATTTTCTAACATTTCTGTATTTAGATAATAGAAAAAACTTAATATCATTTTCAAGATCAAACCAGCTAGAATTGTTTGAACTATTTAAATACATAATAATATCCCATATATTAATATTTTTCATATTATTATCGTCCATTTGAAACTCTTTGTATTTAGATTCTAAAAAACCATCTAACTCATCCATAGTTTTATTATTAGTTTTTGAAAGATTCATATTATATATATAAGATTGCATCTGTTCGCTTGTTGTTCCACTATTATCATCCAAATAGAGGCCTACAAAATTTATCTTTTTATGCAAAAAAGACAATGCATTTTTATTTTTAAAAAATCTAATAAAAATATAGTTAACAATGCAATCGTTGTTATTATCAATATTTTTATTTTTTCAATGAAATTGTTTATATCTTTAAATTGTTTTTCAAACTTTTTATATTCGTCTTCGATTATGCTTTTTTTACTTTTCATATAGTCGCTAAATCTAGTATCTAATCCACAATATAAATCAGCACCATTACCAGTTACAACTAATCTTTTTATATCTTCGATAATTAAAATCTCCTTATAATTTTTTATTATTTATCTAATTGAATTATTGGAATATTGAAGTCCTTAGTGTTTTTAGATAGATGTGCGTGGCGTTCTATGCTCATATATCCACCCACAGCATCTGTAAAGAACTCATGCAATGCCTTAGTTATATATCCAGCAACATTTTTAATACTCTTAGTGCATCTAGTTTTGATAATTAAGGACTTCATAAACTCACTTAATTCAGGCATTAGGTTAATATTGTTTTCAAATCTCAATGCATCTTTAGCTTCTGGTCTACCATTCTTTACTAACTTAGAAATAACTGTTTTTTTAGCCTTAAAAATTAATTGTGCGTAGTTATATAGAACCCCGGTATTTTCAGAGTATTTAACCAAAATATTAATTAAGTCATGTCCAAAGCAAGCCTTTTGCTTTAGAGAGTCTACTAAGTTTTGCATACGATCAAAACCAGAAATGTGAATTTGCTTATTTTCTTCGTTGCCAATTTCAGTTTTAGGCATTGCAATTTGCTTATTTTTTGTTTGATTACGTGTTACATCTGTTTCATTTGTATATGTTTGTTTAGCTTTAGTCTGATTAGAATCTAAATTTGATACTTTAGACGAATCATTTTTAGATTTTAGTGATATAGGTAAAAAAATACGGTTAGATGAATTGAAACGTTGCTTAATAATGATCCAACCTTTTTTAGCTAATGTTTTAAATACACGAGTAATGGTTGCAATACCCACATTAACTTTTTTAGCTAAATCTTCACGAGTAAATGTTATGTAGTAAGCATGTTGCTTTCCATCGTAAAACCCTTCATTTTTATAACTTAAATCCATACGATCATACAAGTTAGCCAGTACAATCATTTCATTTGGTTTAAGACCTGCTGCTGAAAATTCTGAATATAATTTAATAAATTGTCCCATTGTAGTTCTCTCCTATTGATATCTACAACGCAACTTAGTATAATGTATGTATAAGTTAAAAACATATCAATTGCTCTTTGTCCTCAAAGATATAAGTTGCATTGTAAATATTATTTTTTATTTAGAAGTTGTCCATGGCCGTGGATAACTTCTTTTTTATTTATAAATTGAGAATAACATTGTGTTGTTAATTAATCAACACAATTTAAAAAGTAATAAATTATTTATAATTAATTATAAATAATAAGTAATTAATAATTTACAATTTGTAATATATAATTTATAATTAATTATAAGGAAGTGATAAAAATGGCTAAAACCTTGCTACACTTTAATTTTAAGGGTGGTGTTGGTAAAACCACAGTTTCAGTTATGGACTCATATCTACTAGAAAAAATGGGAAAGAAAGTCTTATTAGTAGATTTAGATCCACAAGCTAACGCAACAGAAATTATTAATACAACATATAATAATGAAGATGAACCAATAGTTCCGTTATCAAAAGGGCTTTTGAATGGAGATATTTCAAAAAGCATTTTAAGTGTTACCGACAATTTAGATTTGGCTCCTGCCGATTGGTCCTTGTCTTTGTTTCCTTCTAAAATGGAAAAAATTGATAGCTTTAATAGAAATTTGATATTAAAAGCACTATTGGATGATATAAAGGATAAATATGATTATATTATTTTAGATGTTCCACCAACATTATCTGTATTTACTAATAATGCAATTTTAGCAAGTGATTATGTATTTTTAGTTTTACAAACTCAAAGACAAGCATATACATCTATATTAAAAACTGCTAAATATATGTATCAATTGAGAGAAGATTATAAAGCCAAGTTTGAACTTGCAGGTGTATTACTTTATTTAGTTAAAAGAAATGCAAAAACAGATACAGAAATTAGTAAATCTGCAAAAGAAGAATTTGGGGATATTGTTATGGTAAATCCAGTTTGGCAACAAGAACGTGTAAAAGTTTTTGGTGATGAAGGAATTGGTGATAAAGGATATTGGGATAAACGTGCTTTAAGTATGTATAATCTAACATTACATGAAGAATTACACAGAATTGGAGACGATAAATAATGAGTATGGATAATGATGCATTAAAAGCATTAGCACAAAAAGCTGGTAGTATTTCTGATGATGAATCACCTTATAAGGTAAAAAAAGAAGGAAGTAGACCTGTTCAAGTTAGAGATAGTTTGTATAAAGAAATAAAAATGTTAGCATTCCAAAATGATGTAAAGATGATAGATTTAATGGATAATATGTTACGATATGCCCTTAAACACGGTGATTTTGATAAAAAATAATTTATTATTTATAATAAATTATTAGTAATTAGTAATTTATAATTAATTATAAAAATTTTATAATAAAAATATGAATTTAGGAGATCGTTATGGAACAAAAGTATAACGTTATCATTGGTATGTCTTTTGATGGTAGATATATAGCTTATAATAAAGATGATTCTATTGAATACGATATTTCTTATGTAGATGAAGAAGATTTAGGAAGTAATGATAAGTTAATATTTAATGAAGATGAATTAAATAATTTATATGATTTCATTGAAAATGATTATTCTAAAGATTACGCAAAAAGATATACCTTTAAAATAGGGCAGTCTAGTTTAATCAAAAATCCATTTAAAAAATAATTTTTGTATACAAAAACACAAATATACATTTATACAAAAAGGGTGTGCCCATATTTGGGCACACCCTTTAGTTTATTCATTCATATATTTAGCGATAATCATAGCACCTTCATCAGCTAATTTATCCATTTTGTCGTAGATTCTTTTGATTCTAGCCAAATCGGCTGCACTTAATCCTAAATCTTCTAGTTCCATATAAATAACCACCTTTTGTGTTTGTAATATTAATTACGCATAAAAAGGTGGTTATTTTTTATGTTATTATTAAAACATATTTAATTTTGGAGGATGAAATTTTGAATACCATATTAACTACATTATTAACAAGTAGTGTTATAGCAACTTTTTTTACATCAATTTTTAATAGAATAAATAGCGAAAAAAGTGCAATACATAATGAATCTGAATGGCGTAATGATCTATATAAACTTTCAAAAAAAGTAATAATAATGAGAGAAGATTTGGAATTATTTAGAACTTGTCTTAGTGCTACAAGAGGGATTCATAAACATAATGGAAAAATAAATTTTGACAAAAGAACTGCTAAAAGATTTCCGGAAATCGATGATATTTGCATATTTTATTATCATTATTTATGTGATAATAATAAATTTAATTATATTAATTTCGATGATATTAATAAAAGAATTAATTTTTATTCTAAAAATGTTTTTAATAATTATTCCTATTTAAATAATGAAAACGAAGCCATTGTTTTTAGACAATTATGCAGATTGCTTTTAAAAGCTGATTGGGAGCATAGAGATGTTAGAAATAGTATATTAAGTAAAATTAGTTTTATTGTTAAAGTTACTGATATAGATATAAAAGCTGTTGATTTGATTTATTCTTTAGAAAATGATGGTCAAACAGATCATTTTAATTTAATATCAAATAATGCTGATGATACAGAAAAATTATATTTAAAAAAATTAATAGTGGAAAAACTATTATGTCTATAAATTTTTCTAAATTACTTGCTGTAATTTCATTTTTAATAATAATATTTACTTGTCTTTTTCCTAGTAATTTAATATATATATAATGATTTAAAAAATTATCTTTTAATAACTGAACTTTTTCTTTTTTGTCCTATTTTTTTGCATTAATTGTATATTCAATGAATTTTTTATTTCGCAAATGGGGAAATCTTTTCTATTTTTTCCATTATAGTGCCTTAATAATTATAAACTTAGCAATGAGTTATTTCATTTTAAATGTTATTCATTATTCTGTTTTGTACACCTGTATGTTTTTTATATTTTTATACATTATTAATAAGTTAGGAAACAAAATATTTGGATTCAGTTCATTAGATTTATGTTATAATGCTGTTGATATCAATAAAAGAATACCTTAGTTTTTTTAATTTATTTTTTTATATGTATAAATAATGTATCTTAAGTGTTGACTAAAACAAAAATATGGATTACTCTTTTTACATAAAGAAGCAATCCATATTTTTATTTTATTTGTTCACTTGGTATTTTACTAGTTATTGTAATATATCAAGTGATTTTTTTTAAGCATATCATCTATTGTAGATTGTGGAACACTTTCTACAATATCATATTCTCTTGCATTTAGATCAAATGACCTTACTTGATTCATAAGTATTCTACCATTTGTTTTTAAATTGTTAGGCAAGATTATATCAGTTGGAATGCTTTTTGTATTACTCGTAATTGGTGCTACAGTAACCATTCCTGTGTAATAATTATGTTTTTGTGTACTTAACACTATACCAGGTCTTGTTCCTTGTTGTTCATGACCCATATTATTTGATGTTGTAATCCAAATAATATCTCCTTGTTTAACCATTTCTTGAAATTGTTTCATTATAATTAACTCCTTGCTTTTTATTTGTCGTTTTTAATCTATCGATAAGGATGACGAGAGTAACCTATGAAAACAGTTTTATATAACAAGGAGATATATTTATTAGATTACCATACTTCTTTACCTACAGGCTCACCAAAGTCACATTCATAATCTTTGGATCTATTTTTTTGCCAATCTATATAATCAAAATTCTTAAACATATCGTCAATAGTATCATTTGCCTTTGACAAACTTATACTTTTTTTATCATAGTTGATTTTTAATTTTAAATCTTCATTAATGGGGAAATCTATATTAATCTTTTTGAGAAGATCCTTAGATAACAATATGCCCTGTGAATTTCCCCATTTTTTTAATTTGATATTTTCTTCAAAAGCCATATTGATATCACTCCTTTATAATTCCTAAATTCAACATTTGCATTCATCAAGCCTACCATCCTTTCATATAGAGAAATAACTTTTTACATGAGAGAGAGTTATTTCTCATGTATAAGTATATACTTAGTTTAAACGTATAGTCAACCATTTATAATTTTAAATTTCATAAATTGCCTTATGTGCATAAAAACCACCTTAATCAATTGATAAGGTGGTTTATTTTTTAATTATTTAAATATCTTTTTAATTCTTTATATGCAGCTTCAGCACTAATTGCATCGCCTGATTTAAATTCTGTTTTTTCGCCAGTAGTTTCTACTAAGAATTTACTACTTAGTAGTCCGTCATTAAATTCGCTTAAATATGTGTGACCGTTTAAATATGCATTTTTCCCTTTAGAAAAAGGACTTAAAACTAAAAATTGCTTATTAGTCAAAATGTAAATATAACCAATGTCAAACTTATCTGAATATATTATTTCTTCTTTCGGATCTATAAATTTTGTTACATTTCTTAAATTACCTTGAATATCTGTTTTGTTTATTTTTAAGCCCACATTTTTTAATTTATTTAAAATTATTTCTTCGTTTTCCATTTTAAATCTCCTTTAACAGTATTGATTTAATAATATCATATTGTATTTTTATAATAAGTTCTTTATATGTTGTTGAATATTAATCAACATATTTAAAGTGTCCCCATGAAGTCTTAGCAACTAGATTACCTGAGCTGTCTTCAATTCTAATCATATCTGCCAATGATCCATCAGGGAAGGGTGTGTAATTGCTGATTATAATAAAAAATCTGCCTTATGTTTAAAGACAGATTTTTATATTAATTTAAATCAACATCAACTGTTTTATTATCAAAATAATTAGGTTGATATTGCAATTTAAGTTTAGCGCTTGGGTTGGCTTGACCAATTAGATAACCAGTCACAGAAGCACCCTTTGCTAAAGTACCACTGTTTAAATCATTATTATCATAATTGTCATTACCAGTTGATTCATCTAAGTCGGTAGCATTACCATTTGCACTTAGTTTAAAGTCATATGGATTGTAATCTTGTTTATCATCAGTATCATTCTTAATTGTTACTTTAGATACAACATATTTGTTACCACTTTTTGGAGTTTCAAATTCGCTACCATTATCATATGTAACGTCATCAACTTTAATCTTGTAGCCTTTATAATCGATGGTTTGTCCAACTTTATATTGTTTATTTAATGCAGATGTAGAATCGCTTGTTTTTTTAGCAGTACCTTTAGTAGTTTTTACATCTTTAGATGAACTATCATTATCAGAACTACTAACGCCAATCATACTAAACAATACAAATAAAACTACAACTATTATTACCCAAATCCACCATACTTTATACCATGGCTTTACATTCTTATTTTGCATTATTTGCTCCCTTAGATGGTTTTTGTAGAAATTCAAATACAACAGCAATGATTAATAAAACAATTGATGGGAAAGCAAAAATCATTGATAAACCAGATAATAGGCTTCCGATAATTCCTAATACAGCACCAACAACAGAAATATTTAATTGCTTTGCATAGTAAAATGACAAAATGTTTAATAGCACACCAATCCATGTAACTATATAAAAGAATGCAGCACTACTTGCGTTACCATCACTGGAAGCAGCTTGTATAATCACTACAAACCAAGAAATAAATAGCATTACAGCATTAAAAATATTGAAAATCGCAGTCCAAGTATTCATTTTAGACTTCATAATAAAAAATTCCTCCAAATATATGTAATTTAACCATAATATTTTACCATAGCATTATTTTATTGAAAAATAATCAAATAATTATATGCATTATAAGAACAATACATAAGTCAAGTAATTAACTCAAAATGTCTTCCGTATTTGTAAAATCAGACTGCTATTATTTAGCAGTCCTTTTGTATATATTTGGATGTGATTTGTTTTGTTTCGTTAATTAATGAATTTGGAATTTTTAGTTGATCCATTAATGGTGAAATATTATCCATTGTATATTCGCACTTTTTTAAATATATAGGTATTAATATATTTAAAGCTCTAAAATTTGCATTGTATTCAAATGATAATTTGTAGTTACAACTATTTGATCTATAAAGTTGAATGTCATCTTCGTTTATTATGTGTGCTATTTCATGCGATAGTGCAAATGGAATTTGTGACTTATTCCAATTTAGATTTAGAACTATTAACTTTTTATTATTTAATACTAGACAAGGAGTATTCATATTTGCATGTACTGTTTCTATACCAATTCCATGATCAAATGCATAGTTTAATAAATCTTTTAAAATATCGTTGTACATAAATTACTTCCTTAACAATCTTTTTAATAGTTCCTTATCTTCTTCAGTTAATTCTTTTCCTTGAAATGTCATATAATCGCCATCATCAATCATTTGAGCTATATCTTTTTGCGATTCATGTTCTTCTTTGCCATCAGTAATATATCCGATACTTACATTGAACAAATCAGATAGTTGTTGTAAAGCTCCCATTCTAGGCGTTTTTACTCCATTTTCCCAATTTGAAATTGTTTGTCTTGAAACATCTAATTTTTCTCCAAGTTGAGGTTGTGACCAGCCCATCTTTTTTCTTAATTTATTTATTTGATTACCTATAATGTTTTCATTCATTTTATTTTTTCTTCCTTAATATGTATTTGTTTTATGACTAAAGTATATCACTAAGTTTACTTTTTTCAATAAAAAGTTGAAAAAGTTTACATTAAGTTGTTGACGTAAACCTAAAGTTGTCATATACTAATAATTGTTGAAAGGAGGAAACATATTATGAAAAGTATTTCTGACAATAAATTAAGAATATCTTTAAAAGCTGCAAGGGTTAATGCAAATATGACTCAATCGGAAGCAGCAAAGAAATTGACTGATATAACTGAAGTATATATAACGAAAGATAGGATAAGGTATTTCGAAAAATCTCCACAAAATGTTCCAGATGTGTTTGGAAAAGAATTGGCAAAAATGTATAAAATACCAAGAGATTGTATTTTTTTTGGAACCTTGTCAACTAAAAGTTGTCATAGATTTAGAAAGAGGGATTAATATGTTAAGAAAAAATAACATTACAAATATCAATATTGAAAAGGAAGCAATTAACAGTCGTGAAGTTGCAAAACAAACAAACGAAACACATTCACATGTTATGAGAAAAATTGATAGTTTGGTTGGGTATATAAAGCCCGAACCAAAATTGGTTTCGGCTGATTACTTCATTAAATCAACATATAAAGATAAGAATAATCAATCTAGATCATGTTATTTATTAACTCGCTTAGGTTGTGAAATGTATGTAAATAAATTGAGCGGCAGAAAGGGAACATTGTTTACTGCTTTCTATGTTCAAAAGTTCCACGAAATGGACGAACAACTTAAACTTCAAAATCAAGATAGTTACATGATTGATGACCCCGTTAAACGAGCTGAAAAATGGATTCAAGAACAAAATGAACGCAAACAACTTGAAGCTGATAACAAAAAGTTAAAACCTAAAGCAACATATTATGACCATCAGTTAAGTATGGAAAATGGTATTAAAACATCAGTGATTGCACAGAATTATGTAATGTCTGCTGTTAAGTTTAACCGTTTACTTCATAACTTAGGAATCCAATACAAAGTGGGTAAGAACTGGTTGCTATATAAGAAGTACCAAGATAAAGGCTACATTGTTCAACGTGAATTTAACTACGCTGAAGATAAGATTGCTACCACAATGTTATGGACTCCTAAAGGTAAGAAGTTCTTATATGACATGTTAAAAGAAAATGGAATCGTTCCTGAAAATGAAGTAAATGTTACTTTACCAGGTAAATTAGACTAGGAGGTTTATGTAATGAAAAAAGGAAAAATTATTATAAATGTGTCAGTTGATGATGAGAAAAAATAAAAGAGATTTCTAAAAATATGAAATCTCTTCTGGCCTCTTATGAATTAGTAATTAATTGTACGGTTATTTATCCTCATGAACAGCAGAATAAAAGCTTTTATAGACATTTATAGTACCTTTTAAATCTAAATCAGTATGTGGATGCTTATTATTCATTTGTGAGTTCATATGGTTTAGATATTGACCAGTTAATTCCACAGCCAATTCTTTATCGGATTTTTCTGGCATAAATTTACACCACCTTTCATCAGGGACTAGGCAAATGAGCCAGTAAGTAAATTATAACAAAAATTATGTATTCATAAGGAAGTGACGATATGTGTAGAAATAAAAATAATAACCGCATTTCAAATGTCGATGGGGCAAAAGAAATTACGGTTATCAGAGTTGTATCAATATTTGGCGAAGGAACACCAGATGATCCAGTACATTATGTTTATCAATATTTTGATAAACAAGGTAAATTGCTGGCTACTTCTTCTTAAATTTATTAGCTAATTCTTGAATGCTTGTTTTTCTGGAATCTACATCATGCTTACGAATGTATGTTTCATCAATTATATCTTCAACAACTTGTAATAACAATTTAGCCTCTTCAGTACTAACATCATTAGGGATTTTATTTGAATCCAAATTAAAATGTGCACCAATGTTTCCAACTTGTCTTATGGCATTTAATTCATTAGTTATATTAATTGCTTCATTTTTTGATTCTAATTTCTGAATTTTATTGAATAAAGTTCCCTTTGATAATCCATAAAAATCTAGAAGAATTTCTTCGATAATTCTTCTAGATAATGTTGCTGAGGATTTAGGACTTAATTCTAATATACTATAGGCTTCTTCATAATCGTTTCTAATATATGGATTAACGAATTCTGGATAATTTTTACGACCATCATTTTTAGGATAGATGTTAAATTTGTTATTTTCGCCAAAATCCGTTCCAATCCCAATCATTTCAAAACTAGTTCTTTTACAAGACGGGCATTTATACATTATGAAATTTATTGAATTTGTTTCATTCTTAAAAGTACCTACTTTATACCCCAATGGGAAGGGCCCTTGAAAACTTTTAGTCATTCCATTAGAAAAAGCAATATGTGTAACTGAAAAAGTATCATTTATTAATGGGAAACTTTTTTTACAAAAAGGGCAATCGAATGATTCGTTATTCATAAAATTATTCACCACCTTTCATAACAATTATAACAAAGGAGATTTTAACCATGCCAACAACATACACAATCGGTATTAGACGACCTCTCAAGGATTTATCTGATGATTTACTAGAAACAAAAAATAAATTAATTGAAACACAATCTAAACAACATGAAACACAAGCTAAGTTAGATTTAGCTTTAGGACTACTAGAAAAGCAAGCTAAACAACACTTAGAGTTGCTTAATTATTCCAAAGATTTGTATCAAGACAATGAATTTCTGAAATACCAACTAGAAGCGGCAGATTTAACAATCGCTAAATTATATAAAGAAGGGAAGAGAGTTTAATGTTCAATTTTATTCACAGATTATTTCATGCAAAAGAAAAAGCCGTTGATACTCGCAATATCAACGACCGAAATAAACTCATAGCAAGTTATTTGATTAGATTCAATTCTAATCGATTTGGCAAATTAATTCAAGCCAGAAAGTGGGGCAAATAATATGAATGACACAATCAGCGCAGCAGAAGAAGCATTAGATAGCTTTTTATATGCATGTACACATCACGAAGAAGAATTTGCACAAGACATGTTGCTAGATGTTATCAAGTATTGCTCCAAGAGTGATATTCAAGACGCAACAGACGATTACTACGCAGAATTTAGAGGAGAATAAAATTATGACTGAAATTACACAATATGTATCAAACAAAGTAGAAGATTTACAAAAGAATCAAGGACTAGCTTTACCAAAAGGCTATTCAGTAGGTAATGCCCTACAAACTGCATGGTTGGAAATTACTGACGATTCACACGGGCAACCACTATCACAAATTTGTAGCCCACAATCAATTAGTAAAGCTCTTACCAATATGGTTATTCAAGGATTGAGTTCAGCTAAAAATCAATGCTATTTCATTCCTTATGGTCAACAACTAACAATGCAACGTTCATATTTTGGAACTACTAGCGTTGTCAAAAGATTAAGCAATGTTAAGGACATTAAAGCACAAGTAGTGTTTAAAGGCGATGGTTTTGAAATTGGTTCAGACGAAGAATTTAACGAAGTAGTTACTAAATTTGAACCTAAATTTGAAAATCGTGATAACGAAATTGTGGGTGCATTCGCAGTTGTCATTAAGAATGATGGCACTAAAGACTACACCATCATGACTAAAAAAGAAATTGAAACTAGTTGGGGACAAGCTAGATCTAAACGTTCAGGAGCAAGAGCTAATTTCAAACAAGAAATGGCAAAAAGAACCGTGCTAAATTTTATATTAATTCAGCTAATGATAATGAAATGTTACTTCAATCAATTAATGATACTACTGCTGATGAATATGAAAATGATGACCCAAAAGATGTTACTCCAAAGGAAACACTTAGTGACTTAATCGATAGCAAAGATACTGATAACAACAAAGAAAAGGAAACTAAACAAGATGAATCAGCAGATAAAACTGACGAACAACCAGCAAAAGATGTTACTCCAAAGTCAAAAGAAAATGATGAGAATAATTCTGACAAGAAAGCTGAAAATTCATCTAAAGAACCAAAGAAACAAACAGATGCAGAATTATTCGCTGAACTAAAAGCAAACAACGGTAATAAGAAAGAAGATGAATCTAATGGTGCTAAAGAACATGAACAACAAGGAGCACTCTTCGACCAAATCAATGACACTAACCGCAAGTAATTATTACTCGAATGATGCTAATTGGCAGTATCGGTCCAAATCACAATACTGGTCATTCTTACAATGTGAGGCTCGTGCCTTAGCTGAACTCAAAGGCGAGTATCAGCCCAATTGTAGCCTTAAACCATTGTTATTTGGAAATTATCTTCATTCATACTTTGAAAGCAAAAAAGCTCACCAGGAATTTTTAGATGAGCATGAAAAAGAGCTATACAAATATGGCAACAAGGAAAAGGGAATTAAAAAAGATTTCAAGTTGGCTGATAAATGCATTCAAGCATTGGCTAACGATGCAGGTTTCAAAGCCTTATACAAAGGCGATAAAGAAAAAATTGTTACTGGAAATATCGATGGCATTGAATGGATGGGAAAGATTGATTGTTTAGACTTAAAACATAAACGATTCTACGATCTTAAAACAGTCGATAGCATTCATAAGAAGCATTGGAATAACGAGTTGCACGAATATACCGACTTTGTAATCGCGAGTGGATATGATACTCAAATGGCTATCTACCAGGAATTAATTTATCAAACATTTGGCATTAAGTGCGATCCATTAATTGTGGCTGTTTCAAAGCAAGATACGCCCGACAAAGCAATTATTAAATTTGGTGAACGTGATTTACAAGAAGCTTTAAATGATGTCCGCATGAAGCAAGAACATATTAACAAGGTAATCAACGGCGAAGTCGCACCAACAGGATGTGGAACGTGTGAATACTGCCGTATGAACAAATCACTGATGGACATGCAAATTGAAACTGCAGGACAAATTAGATTGGAGTGATTAACTATGACTAAAGTATATAAAGACCGTCAAAGTAATTTTACTCATGTTAAAAATGACATATTCGATTCTGATAAATATGCCGATGTAAATACACTTAGCTGGAAAGCTATGGGAATATTTACTTATATGTGGCATAAACCAGATGATTGGGAGTTCTATGAAGATGAACTTGCTAGTCATGTAAGTGATGGCAAAGCTTCATTAAGAAGTGGCTTAAAAGAATTAGAAAAAGCTGGATTCATCAAAAGAATTTGGAATCGAACTGAGAATGGTAAATTTGCTTCTTATGATTGGATGTTAAACGAAGCACCGTTTTGCGATTTTCCGAAAACGGGTAACCCGAAATCGGATAAACCGAAAACGGATAATCGCAAACTACTAAGTACTGATGGTACTAAGTACTTAAATAACCAAATACTGAATGATGATGAGGAGGAGGCACTTCAAAATTATAAATATGCCTTTGAAACTCCTGATAAACCCATTAGTAATTTTATGTTAAAAAAGATCATTAAATTAATTAAATCAGTTAATCCAGATGTATTTGAATATGCAATTGATTTAGCAGCTACTGGTAATGCTAAATCTCCATATAATTTCATTAATAAATTGCTTGATGATTGGAATAAACATAAATTAAGTACTTTAGAACAAGTTAAAAATTATTCTGATTCATTTAAAAAGGCTAAAGCTAAAAAAGGAACTCGTGGTCGTAAGCCTAAAAAGGAACATTTACCTGAATGGGCAACTCAAACGCCTGAAGAACGTAAATCTGAAAATAAGCGAAAACAAGAAGAACATGATTACAAGATGCAACATGATCCTGAATATCGCAAACATCAAGAAAAAACTGATAAAGATTTAGAAGATAATTTAAGAAGAATTAGAGAATTGAGAAAGGAGAAAAATTATGAATGATAAATTTAACATTACCAATTGCTCCAGTTGCAGCAGGTAGACCTAGATTTAATCGTAATGGTCATGCATATGATCCAAAGAAATCTAAAGTATTTAAAAGACAAGTTGAATCGATGCTTAAATTTATGTATCGAGAAAAGCCAATATCCGGCAAGCCAATTGAAGTGTATGTTGCATTTTATCGTGAAATACAATCTAGTATTAGTAAGAAAGAACATGCTAGACGTGCAAATCATGAACACATGCCAATTCATAAGCCAGATACCGATAATTACATTAAAAGTATTTTAGATGCTATGAATGGCATTTTATGGACTGATGACAACTTAATAGTTCATATTGATGCATATAAATATTATGACGATAATCCACGAATTGAAATTAATGTTAAAGAATGGATTAAATAAATTATTTTAAGGAGTTGATATGTCAATGGATAATGAATTAATCAAAAGGGCAGAAAAAATATTTTTAAAATATAAAGAAGAACACACCAAAGAAACTAGTGATCAAATAGCACTGAAAGCTATGTCATACAGTGGAATGCCTAGTGGTAGTCCTAAAGATAATCCAGAAGAAGCTAAAATAACTAGTCATATTGAAGCATATACATTTTGTGAACAGGTTAGAGAATCTATTAGCAAGATTAATAATAAGAAATATAGAGATGTACTAACTAATAAGTACATCGAAGAAATGCCGAATACGCAAATGATTGCTGATGCTTCAGAAATTAGCAGAAGCACCTATTTTAATATTATTAATCCAGCTATGATTGCATTTGCCAAGATATGTCCTGTTGAAATGTAACTTGGACTATTTTTGGACTAAATTTGGACTATTTTTGGACTAAAATTGGACCATAAATGTACTGTCAAGCGTTATTATATGTATAGTGATAATTATGTACGGAGATACATATATCACATCGAAATCTTGAAATTAGACGTTATAATATTCCTTGCATAGTTCGGTTCGACTCCGTTCTATGCATTTGTTGACATCCTGGATGTTAACTACCCGTTACGTTTAGCAGTACGATAACTGTTATGTGAAGACTAGAGATAGTCTTCTTTTTTATACAGTAATTGGTATTATATGGGTTCAATTCCCATATACTGTTTAACCTCCGCGGCTTCTGAATAATCTTTGGAGGTATTAATATTGATAGATTTACAAAAAGGCGAATGCCTAGATTTAATGAGTAAAAATATTCCTGATAAATCAGTTGACTTAATACTATGTGATTTACCATATGGAACAACTAATCATAAATGGGACTTTGTAATTCCATTTGATAAAATGTGGGAACAATATAATCGGATCATTAAGGATCATGGTGTAATTGTTCTCTTTGGTGCTGAACCATTTAGTACAAAGCTCCGTATGAGTAATTTAGATATGTATCGTTATGACTGGGTATGGTTAAAGTCCCGGGCAACCTTGTTTCAAATGTCACATAAACGACCTATGAACAAGCATGAGTTAGTATCGGTATTTTATAAGCATTTACCAACGTACAACCCACAAATATCTAAGGGTAAACCATATAAGGACAAAGGACATGGTAAACGCAAATCTAGTGGCTTTTTAAGTTCTAGCATGAAAAATATTCCGACTGTTAATCATGGCACTAGATTACCAACGACCATTCTTAACTTTCCTAACAGTAATAACAAACGCTATCATCCCACCGAAAAGCCACTCAATATTCTTGAATATTTGATTAAAACTTATACCAATGAAGGCGACTTAGTACTGGATAACTGCATGGGCAGTGGTAGTACAGGAGTTGCAGCTAAACGTTTAAAGCGTGACTTTATTGGCTATGAGTTGAATGGACATTACTTCGATGTCGCTAAAGAAAGAATTAACAATGAAAGTGCAGATTAATTTCTGCGCTATTTTTGTGCCTGAAGTACTTTAATTAATCTTTTTAAGGAGGTGTTAATTATGGATAACAATTATGTTGAAATTGCCTGGAATAATGGAACAGTTCGCTTGAGTGATTTAAAAGATGATCAATTAGATGACATTTTAAATTTTGTCAAAACAAAATACATCAAGGTTGATAATTCAATCAACGTTGGTGGTGGAATGGCTCAAGGTAAAGGTGAAAAACAAAACCCTGATAGAGTATAATTTTTCTGCTCAAATGCATGGAATGTCCACGGATTAATTTATAAAGAACAGTACACTGCACTGCGTCAACAAAAAAGAACGGGAAACCGTTCTCATACATATATAAATTAAACAGAAAGGAGGAATTAATCATTGATGCGTTAAGAATTAAGGATGACCAAGAAAAGCATTTATGCGCTGAAGCTGACAAACAGCTCCATATTAAAAAGTTTAATGAACATAATAATAAGAAGGCTGACGACATATTATTTTTCTTACAAAGTTATTCAGGAAAACGTAAGCGAAAAATTTTAAGCTTAGCAATCACTAAGTCCAATAAGTAGTTACTTTAACCAAAAGAAAAATGTTAAAATGAAAGAAAAATATATGAGGTGCTTTATGAGGAAAAATAGTTGGATAGTTAGAAAAAAAGACAAAGCTTATAGAAGACATTTTGTTGAATACAGATACGATACTGTATCTTCCCAGAATATTACATGCAGTAAGGAAACTTATGGAATCCCTAGTAACAGTAAAATTTATAAGTTTTGGCATAAACATACCTTATTAAATAAACAGTTATCATACGTTTATTATAATTTACAGGATAATGTGAACTTTTTGCTATATTATACCCCTACGGTTATTTTAATGCTCTTTTTATCTTTATTAATAAATCTTATCAACAATACAATCATTGTTGATGCTTTGTCATTAGCATTTACAGTTACATTACTTTTACTTCCTATTAGTTTGTACATTTATTTTTTTATTAGATTTTCTAAAAGTTTTTATTACAACAAATCAAAAAATGGGTTTATATATAAAGTTTTGTTTGGCATGATATTTATATTACTTTTTTATAAACTTATATCAGTTTCTAAAGCAGGAAACTATGCAGAGATGATGTATTATTCATTAGTAAACTCTCTTTATGTAGCATGGTATTTGAATAAACTTTTATATTTTATTAATAATGAGTCTACAAGAGCAAGATCGGAAAATTTTTCTGGATTTTATATAGCAATCATGACTTCTATAACTTCTATTATTGTTTCACTAATAGCATTACTAAAATAAAAAAATTCAAGGCGTCATAATTATATTATGACGCCTAATGAATGTTATTAAACGGGCAATCAATATTTACTGTATATATCTAATGCGTTATAATTAAGTATATGGAATAAATGACGCATAAGGGGGGTGTTCGATATGAAGCAGATCGTTTATCCAATTAAAGACTCTGTGGTTCTCGAACAAGTACAAGATTGTCTGTTAAATTCATTTGAAATGGGCAGACGGAATTATACAATTTTCCAAGTGGGCAAAGCCACGCTTTTACGAGTTAGTGATGTTCTTAGATTAAAATATTCTGATGTTTTTGACGAGAATGGTAAAGTTAAAGATGATGCATATATTCATGATCGTAAAACTGGTAAACCTAATACTTTATATTTAGAACCAGTTAAAGATGATTTATTGAAATATAAAAAATGGCTGTATGCGCATGAAATACATAGCGTTTATTTATTTCCTAATCGTTATACTGGCACTCGTGTAAACGAGAAACAGTTTTACAAAATTATGCATAAAGTGGGTGAACTACTAGGCATCAACTATTTAGGAACTCACACAATGCGTAAAACAGGTGCTTATCGTGTTTATATTCAGTCTGGTTATAATATTGGTTTGGTTATGGATTTATTAAATCATTCATCACAGTCTATGACATTACATTATTTAGGACTAGACACTGAGAGTAAGCGCAATATGCTTAATAAAATTAACTTTGGTTAGGGGTGAAATTTTATTGATTGGACATTAATTGTGGGTCCAGCTGTTATAGCTGCTGGAGTTAACGGAATATTTGCTTTTTACTTTAATAAGCAAAGAATTTCTTCAGATATTAAAGCAAAGTCTAGAATAGAGTGGATACAGTCAGTTAGAAATATATCTTCAGATATTATGTATGATTCATCTGACTATGTTAGTTTAAATGATAGCAGTATTTATGATTTGCCTATTACAGATGATTTTACAAGAATAGGTTTTTCTAATGATGATGCTTCAAAAATTATGAGCAATACGGCAAAACTTTTGCTTTATTTTGCAGATACTAATAAAAAAACAAATCAAGTAGTTCTAAAAGATTTGGTTTTAGTTTCATAAAAAAAGTGAACAAATTTTTTATGAAATTATCTAAAAGCAAGAGACTAGAAAGAGAAATTGATTCGACTTGTTCTGAACTAGATAAATTACTAGGCCCCAAAAATGATATTTACAATGAAGAATATCAGAAAAAGCTCATAATTTTTCTTAAAGGAACAGACACTAATTATAGAAAAAATTTTTACATTCAGAAATATATAAACCAATTTACGAATTCATTATTTGGTTATAACCTTGTATATGATGAAAAAATAAAAATGATTAATGATTTTCAAAGCATAATGTCCATATACTTAAAAATAGAGTGGGATATAGCTAAGAAGGGAAAATAGTTTATTTATGAATTTTGTTAAAAAATACTGGCTATACATAATAGCATTTATTTCTGTTGAAGCTTTAACGATGTTTATAACATATCTTTTAGCAATAGAAACATCAAGACATCTTTTTGTTAAAGCTGACGAAGGCTCTTGGTTACAGTCAATATGTACTATATTAGGAGTTATTTTAGGTCAAATATTAGTATTGATTATTTATTTTGTACAAAGACATTTTGACAGAAAAAGCAATCTCGAATACAAAAAAATGTCAGATGAGTATGACAGGCTAACTAGTATAGATAAAAAAATGGTGTTGTTTAAACCAAAGATTGAAGATTTAGGCAAATGTATTAAATATTTAAATGATAATTGCTTAAATATTATTACTGATGGAAAAATACCATTAGATGTCTATAGTTATTCTCAAAGGGAAATCATTCATACATCTCAAGCAATCATTGACAAAACTAATGATATTTCACTAGCTTTATTGGATATTAAGCAAGAATTAGACTATTCAAGAGTAGATGGGAATGAAAATATAGTTGCTAATTTTGATAATATGAAAACATTGCTCAACACCATGGAAGCTCCTGCATTACAAATAAAGTCAAGCTTCGATTATATCAAAGATGTTGAAAAAAGAAATAAAAGTATTGATGATGGTTACGAAAAATTAATAAGTCATTTAAATAAAGCAAGTAATTATTATGAAGAGGTAAGAAAAAATATTCAACTATTAAAAGATGACATTATAAATTAAATATGACATATAACACTATCTTCTAAGATAGTGTTTTTTATTGCACAATTCGCCAAGTGGAAAGGCATGGGACTGCAAATCCTTAATCATCGGTTCGATTTCGATATTGTGCTTATCACTCAAAATGAAAGGGGGTAGTCATGAAGATATTTAATTATATTTATATATTCTTCGTTGCAATCTTATTATGGCTAGTTGATATAAGAACTACATTTAGGGATGCATATATAGATTGTAGAAATACATTTTTAAAATAAATAATTAATTAAGAATTGAAGGTGTGGCGAATGTAATTATGGCTGATAAATGGGAAAAAATACAATATGAGTATGAAAATACTAATAAGGCATTGAAAGATATTGCTGATGAAAACGACGTAAAGGTTAGTACATTACGTTCTAGAAAAAGTCGTAATAAATGGAAACGAAGTAGCAGCACAAAAAAGCTAAAATCGTTTGCGATGCAACACGAGGATAAAAATGCAACGCAACGCAAAAACGTTGCAACGTCCCATGCAATAGATGAGGTTAGCAAGGCTGATTTGACGGACAAACAGAAACGTTTTTGTTTGCTGTACTTGCAGTATTTCAATGCAACGAAAGCATATTTGGAAGTCTATGATTGTAGCTATAATACAGCTATGGTCAATGGCTCTATGCTACTAAGAAACACTAAGATTAAAGATTTGTTGCATGAACTAACAGCTCAACAATCAACTGACTTATATATAACTAGTACTGAACTAATTAAACGTGAAATCAAAATGCTGTATGCAAGCATTAAAGACTATATAACTATTAAAACTGTTTCTACTGCAAGAACAGATTATGACAATAAACCAGTTCTAGATACATCTGGCAACCAGATCATTGATCATTACAACGAGATATATGTTGAAAATCCAGAAGAAATGGACTGGTCATTGGTATCTGAATTTAGGGATGGCAAGGATGGAACTGTCATTAAATTGCCCGATAAAGTCAAATTGCTAAAGGATTTATTGGATAGGTTATCAGACAATGAGATTACTGATGCTAAGTTATCCAAAATTAAAGCTGAGGCTCGTATCAAGGTCGTTCAAGCAAACGAAGTTGAACCGGATAGCACATCTAAGGCTGATAAAGAATTCGGGGAATTAAATGATAATGATCTAAGGAGGTTAGCTAATAATGACGGGAAATACAACTCAACTAAAGACCTGGGCAAGTAAAAAGGCTGAACGTGAGCTCGCACGCCGTCACTATGCTGATTACTTTCTATACAGTCATGACTTCGATAGCAAAATGTTTCCGCATACTCAACTTATCTGCGACAAGTTAGAAGATATCGTTGATGGTTATAAACGTGATTACATTGTAGAAATGCCACCACAACATGGTAAAAGTACAACTATTACTGAAACATTCCCATCATATTATTTAATGAGGCATCCCGATAAAAAAGTTATGGTTGCTAGTTATTCCATTGGCCTTGCACAAAGGTTTGGTACATCTAATCTACAAAAATTTAAAAAGTATGGTAATGAATTATTTGATGTTCAACTAAGCAATACTAAGCAGACTTCTAACGAATGGAGAATTAAGGATCATGACGGTGTAATGTTTGCGACTACTATTCTAGGTGCTGCAACTGGTAATTCTGCTGATTTATTAATCATTGATGACCCTATTAAAGGTGACCAAGATGCTAATTCGCCTACTATCCTTAATAAGATATGGCATGAATGGCAGTCTAGCTTTTATACTCGTTTATCCGCTAACGCTTCTATTATCGTAATTATGACTCGCTGGAACGTTGATGATTTAGCTGGTAGATTACTTAAAGAAAAAGCTCTTCCTTGGGAAGAAATAAAACTACCCGCAATCGCTGAAGATAAGTATGATCAACTTAATCGCAAAGAAGGAGAACCATTATGTCCTTATCCACCTATGAATAAAGATAAAAAGTGGGCCGAACAAACTCAACGTGTAGTTGGTCCACACAGATGGGCATCCCTTTATCAACAGAGACCTGTACAAGACGGCGGAAATGTTTTCAAATCATCCCAAATTCATTATTATGTGCCAGATGCTAAGACAGCTGCTAAATTAGGTGTTTCTAATGACTCCAATGTTGCTATTCTGCCTAATATTGAAAAAGAGTGGAGTAGTTGGGATTTAACATTCTCAGCTAGTGAAACATCAGATTATGTTGCTGGTCAAACATGGGGTAAAAATGGTGCTGACTTTTACCTACTAGACCGAGTTCATGAACGTATGGACTTCGGTAGCCAATTAAGAGCAATTGTAGGGATGCATAATCGCCACAAACTAGCTCCAATATATATTGAAAATAAAGCCAATGGTTCAGCTATCATTGACACGATTAGACGAAAAGTAAGCGGTGTAATATCAATCATCCCTCATGGAGATAAAGTTACTCGTGCGAATGCGGTTGTGCCTTTTTTTGAGGCTGACAATATATATGTGCCTTATCCATTATGGAAACCAGAAATTAGAAAAATGATTGATGAATGGATAGAATTTCCAAATATATTACATGATGATGAAGTGGATAGTATGACTCAAGCACTAACCAGATATGTAAAAGGACAAGATACTTCATTGATTGGTTCAATGGATACTTTATTTTAGATAGGAGATGAGATTATGGTATTTGATTTAGCTAAGTTCACGTATGATTCTAAAAACAGCAATCGATTTATTAGTGGGATGAATGATCAATCATCTATTCAAAGTAGATTCTTAACCCAAGATATTTACTTAGATGATAATGATGTTCTGTTAGCATCCCCAAAATTCGATATTACACAACATTTTAACCAAGTTACTAACCTATTAAGTGGCTATGATGCACTTAGACAGGTATATCATGCCAAAATGCGTGTATATAAAGGTGACCATGAAGCTATTAAGCGTATGCAATTAGGTAATTCACTAGTCAAACAAGACTCAAAAGTTATGGCCAACTTAGGTAAGAACATTGTTAATACTTTTGTGGGAACTTTTGCTAGTATCCCAGTAAAAATAACCTATATGAACCCAGATGATAATAAAAGTAATAGTGATAATTTGAATAAAGAAATTCAGCAAATATTATCCACTAGTAATTCATCTGATGTGTTCTTTGAATGGGCTAAGAAAGCCGATATTTATGGTCGTGGTTATTCAGTTGCTTACGTTAAGCAAGACAAGGATAAAACTACACATACTAAGTTCAGTCAGATGAGCCCAGAGAACTGTTTGGTTGTCTATGACAATACTTTGGATCATAACAAGTTATTTGCCATTACATTTCAGTTAATTGACGGGATGTATTATGGCCACTTATATACCGATGCCAATATATATAAGTTCAGCTCATCAGTTTCTGGGATGTCAACGGATAATTCTACAAGATTCTCTCAATCAAGTGGTCAAGATAATGATAACGGATTGGCTGATACTAATTGGCAGGGTGAGACTAATCCATTCGGAATTGTTCCCGTGAGTGAATTGCCGGAAAATGAAGAACGTAGTGGTTTGCTAGATGATATTGCTCCACTTATGGACCAACTAGACGAAACTTTTACTGCTCAACATTCTGATGTGATGTACTTTTCTAATGCTTTATTAATCGTCAAAGGTAAACACCTATCTGACGAAGATAAAAGAACTATTAGGAAGTGGCATGTGGCTGAATTAAACGCTGATAACAAAGAAGATTTACCAAATATCAGTATGGAATACCTAGACAAGCCACAAAATGACCAACAACAGGAACATCATATTCAACATTTAAAAACTGAAATCTATGAGACATCCCAAGTAATCAACTTATCTGATCCACAACTAGGTAATAGCGCTAGTGGGGATGCATTAGATAAGAAATTACAGCCAATGGTTATGCTTGCTGGTAGTAAGGGTAGAAAAATGGAAGCTGCTATTAAAGACTTACTGCGTATCCTATTTACTCAATCACAACTAATTAAAAATGAAAATATTGAGAATGTTATTTCTCATGTACAGGTTAAATTTACTGTTAACATCCCACATAATCTACTAGACATTACTAATGCTATGAAGAACTTACATGATGATGTATCACAAAAGCTTTATTTATCTATGTATCCATTTTTAGATAATATCCAAGATGAATTAGATGAAGAAGCAAAAGAAAAACAACAGAATGTAATTCAATTTGCCAATACTCATCCCGATAATAACGATTCTAATAATGATGATAGTCAAACTAATGGGGATGAAGGTCAACCTTCACCTAAAACCGGAAGTGATGAATAATGATTGATGGTTATTCACGTTTAAATGATATTGAAGTGTCTGATAACCGAGATAAACAGTTCATCAACTATGCTTACAAACAAGGCTTTAACGAGTTTCAAAGCATTTTTATGTACTTTTTTAACTCATATAGTAACGATAGTGTTTTATCAACCAGTGAGATGCGATCATTATGTAATAACAAAGATTTCAAACTATGGAAGCAATATATAAACAAGTATGAAAATCAATTATTAACTAGTGATTCAGCAAAGTATCGATTACAAAAAGCTAAGGCGATTGCTGGTAACGATAAACAACAATTACTCAACGCTTTAACGTTAATTGTAATTACAGCTACATCCCTAGTTACATCTAACTATCTTCAAGGCTCAATGGCCAAGGAATATAAAGACACCTTTAATTATAAAAGTCTGTTATCCATTAAAGCTGGTTACAAAACTAGTAGTGAAATTACTGACAGTGACTTAAAACAAGAAGCCGGTAATTTAATAAATGGTAAATACTATGGATTAACAGCAGACCAACATATATGGTTAAGGTCAGATGAATTAAATGGTCAAGTACAGTCAGCAATCAATGCAGCACTGACTAAAGGTGCTGATCAGAAATATATGGATAATAAGCTATTCAATTACATCCCTAGCAATCGTAATCAATCGGCTAACACTAGCTTTACTAAAACAGGTAATACAATTTCAAACGTTCTAGTGCCTGACCAAAAAGCGCGCATGGAAAGCGGTGCGACTGACAAAGTGTTTAGTAACTATGGTGTTGATACATTTGATTATGCTACTCAGGGGGATGGAAAAGTATGTGACCCATGTATTGATCGTGCAAATAATAGTCCATGGACATATGCTACTGATGAGGGCAGTTTGCACACTGGTGATAGATGTTATCGCATCCCAGTTAAAAGTAAATACTAAGACGACTAAATATAAACTAGTCGTCTTTTTTTATACATAAATTTGAAAGGAGGTGAGAAAAATGAAAAATAAGTTTGTAAAAATCAAATGGCAAGATGGTGTTATTTCTAAACATGGCGTTAATGGTGCTCAAGTTGATGATGCTTTAAAGGTTATTAAAGACCACTTAGTAGAAATTAACGAAGATCATCCCTGTAAAGAAAACCGTTTAACTATCACAGCTATTGATAACGCAATTAATTATCAAGATATGCGTACTCAAGACCGTGTTAAACGTGGTGTTGAAGGCACAAATAAGAAATAAGTAAGGAGGAATGATATTCATGTCAGAAACAAATCAAACTGGTCAAGGTGAACCAGCAAATAATCCAAACGGTGAAACTGGACAAGGTCAAACGCAAAATAACAACACTGGCCAAACACAAACCACAAATAACAATGGTGGAGGCGAACACAAAAACGTCTCCATGGATGACTTCAATAGTTTAAGTGGTCGAGTGGACAAGATTTTAGCTGCTCTAGGTAATGATGGTCAAAATCATAAGTCAAACAATAATCAACAAAATAATTCTGGCAATGGTGATGACGAAGGGGGAGATGATGGTTCTACTAAATTTGATATTACTAAAGACCCCAGCTACATTGCTATGAAAGCAAAAGTTGATGCGATTGATGCTGATAAGCAACATTCATCCCTTATGAGCGTAGCTAATGCTGAAGCTAAAAAGAATGGAGTAAGTATTAAAGGGTTTGAGAATAACTTAATTGGTAAAGATACAGATTCAACTAAAAAGTTGGTTCAAGACTTTAGTAAAACAGTTAAAGCTCAAACAAATAATAATACTGCTGGTGGATTTAATCCTAATGCCAGTGATAGTAGTCATGATGATCACATTGTTGATTTAATGATGGAAAACAAATTTGGTCCTAATTTCAAGGAAAGCAAAAAATAAAGGAGTGATTATAAATGAATTATACAACTGGAAGAGAAGTTGTATTCAACTGGAACCAAGCGGTTACTGTATTGGATGCAATTAATATTAAAAGTATTGATGGAGCATATGTATTAACAGATGATAACGGCAATCAATATCTTAAAGCAGGAACAATGATTGCAAAAGATGCTCAAGGCAATGTAACCGTAGCTGATAGTGTAGACAAACTCACTAATAGTTTTATTGAAATGTCCGTACATGATGCAAAGTTAACAAAGAACAATGATGGAAGTTTGAAAGTTGCTGACACTTTCTTACTTACTGGAACTATCGCTGTTAAAAACATGGATCCAGCAGTTAGAAAACTATATTCCAATACTGCAATTTTACAAACTAAAGGCTTTCAAGCTAGATAATTAAAGGAGGAATAAAACCTATGGGAATTAACATTGGTTTATCTAATCAACAAGTAGGTTTATCAAAATACTACAAAGCGAACAAATTAGTACAACAACCTTATTTAGGTAATACATTATTTGGTAATCGTAAGGTACAACGTGGCCAATTAAGATATTATGTACAAAATCAACCAGCTATGACATTGTCTAAGCAATCATCCCTAGATGCTAATACTGTTACACCAGACAATCATACTGGCTTTCAAGATGAGAACTTTAACACTCAATACTTCCGTACTGCTGGTGTTGTAAATGAACAAGACATTATGGATCTACATGATGCTACCGTTCAAAACAATGACCAATTAGCGGCATCAATTTTGGAAAGCATTTATGACGATCAAATTCGCCAATTAAATAAACAAGCAGCTCGTCGTGAACAAATGACTACCAGTGCATTATCTTATTCAAAGGTTGATTTACCACTAGGCGATCCAATTGTTTATGCATCTAATCCTAATTTTCAACACGATGGGGATGACTGGGATAATCCAAATTCTGATATTTTCGGTGATATTCGTCATGCAAAAGACGAATTAATTAAAAAAGGTATTGTTCCTAATCAAATGATTATGAACATTAACACCTTTAGAAAAATGCAAAAGAATAACAAAATCAAGACTACTTATTCTGCTGTAGGAACTAATGTTGATAACTTTATGATGTTACAAGGAAACTTAGTTGATGCTATCAAGAGTGAATTTAGATTAACACCAGTTGTCTATAATCAAGGATATAACTTAGATGCTGAAGATATGGACGATTCAACAAAGAACCCATTCCAAGAATTCATCCCTGATGATCTAGTTATCTTCCTTAACGGTCCAATTGACCTTAACTATGCAATCAGTGGTAATGCTAGTGGAATGAACAACGCTACTGGTGGATCATACATTGGTTACATGAACTTTGCACCTACTGTTGAAGAACTAAAGGCTAACCGTGGTGCATTAGCTGGTGACTTACAATTATTTGATTTAGGTGTTGCTTTCAGACAATTTGAAACAGAAAAGACTGCTCAAACTGAAACTTCAACTGTACAAAATTGCTTGCCATCATTTGAACAATCACGTTCTGTATTCCGTCTAACTGTTGGACCTAACAAGCCAGATGGCGCTCCTAAGTATCCAACTGATGAACAAAAGAAGAATAACGGTCAAAGCCAAGGCCAACAAAATGATGATAGCAAAAACAAATCTGGTAATGGCCAACCAGCTACTGCATAGGAGGTAATCTTGTATGGCATATAAAGTAATTCGTGATTTTACTGATGGAAACGAAAACAGTGCTGATGATAACGGTAATCTACATGTTTATCGTGTTGGGGATGTTTATCCATACCAAATCTATGCTGGTTCACAAACTGGTCAAAGATTGGATCAATTGTCTTCAACAGATGGTCCTAATGAAAGCTTTGATGGACCCGTTATCGAAAAAGTGGAAGAAGGTGATGATTAATGGCTAATCGTTATATTGTGCAACCAGATGATACAGAATTCAGCATTGCTCAAAAATTTAGTACTAGCGTTGGTTTAATGAGAAAGTTGAATGAACGTTTAACCGGCTCATATGCTAAACCCGGTCGTAAAATTATCATCCCAGAAAGATAGGTGATATATATGCTCAATATTGATAAAAATGCCATTATTGAGAAGATTAAATTAATCCACCCAGAAATATATAATGCGGTTTCTGGGGATGATGCTGATAGTGTCTTATCTACATTCATTGACAGTGCGAAACTAAGTGTGCAGGCGTATAACCCACCTAGTGAGCTAGCACATGAACTGGTGATGTTACAAACATGTTCAAAAATTAACAACTATAATGTCGATGATTCGACCGGTGTAAAAGTTGGTCCAATTGACTTAGATTATAAGAGTAATGCTACTGGTAGTGATGATCCATATATGGACGACTTCAATACCTTAGTTGGTCGATATGGTCTGACAACTGATAACGAAAGAATAAAAGGCTTTTAGATGGAAGATTTTAATAACATACCATTCATCATCAGAGAACTAAATCGACTAAATCATTTCCAAGTAGTCTGTGGGGTTTTAAACATCCCTACTGGTAAAGATGAAGATTACTTGGAAATGATTGCAATGGTCAATGAGAATGGTGCTGATATTGTACCTAAACGAACTAAATATTTAACTATTCCTACACCCAATGCAGGTAAGCACAAGGCATCAGATTTTGATGGCTTGTTTTTTTATATCACAAAAAGCGGTAAGAAAAGCCTGGCAATGAAAGATGGCGGCTCAATAAAGGTAATGTTTTTACTATCTACACACGTGAAAATACCTAAACGACCATTCTTTAGGTCTAGTTTTGATAACAAAGTCAATACTGACTGGGCTGATGCAATTAATGGGGATGTTGATAAAATCATGGCTTGCCAAATGACAGCTAAGGAACTTTACCAACATTTAGGCAGATTAATGGTGAATGAAGTTCAAGCACAAATTAGCACTATGACTAACCCAGGTAATGCTCCAATTACCAAGGCAAATAAAGGTAAAGATGATCCATTGAAAGATACCGGTACTTTATATCGTTCGATAGGCTACGAGGTGATATCAAATGCCAAGACGTTATAAAAACAAAGATGCTTATGTAATTGATAAGAACATTTTCAATAATGACCGTACATGTAATAACTTCACGGTTTCATACAACGAACATGCTACTAGTAGTGACCAATCATCAACTGGTGGCATGTTTGTTTCAAATAATGTATTCGATAATTCCAAAGACTTGTATGAACCGCTAGTGCCTGACACTTCGCCAATTGTTTTACAACAAGGCTTAGGTGGCACTAACGATAGTTATTCCTATGTATGGATTTCTCATGATAAGTATCCCATGAAGTCAATTGTTGATTTTGATGGGATGAGATTATCAGTTCATAAGATTGAAGATTATAAAAAGCACTTTGATATCTATCTTTACTATCTACAAGGGGAGAGTGATAACAATGCCGTACCAAGCTAAAACATTTGACTGGGTAGAATTATTTACTTCTATCAAAAAAGTAGTTGAAGGCTTAATGGGCATCCCCTGTGTTTATGAAAATAGTAAACAAAACAATATATCTAAACCTTTTATCGCTTATGGAGTTTTAAATGATCATACTTCACTTGACTATCAAACTAATCGAGATAATGAAGCATTTATGACCACGCTAACCTTTAAAGGTCGTGCGGACTCCATGGGTGAAGCCATTGCAATTAAAGATGATTTAAGAACACTACTACAAAGCTATCAAGGTAGGGATGAGTTAAAGAAAAAGGGCATTATTTTAGCTCCTAATCCCATTCAGAACGAACGTTCGTCTGATAGTAACAGCATCCCTTTTATGGAAGATGCAGTAGCAGGTTTCGATTTAGTTATTGAATTACAAAGACACTATAACAGTAACTATAAACGCATTAATAAAGTTGAAACAGGAAAGGAAGATTTAAATGGCTGATAATACAGACCAAAAAGTAGAACCATTGAGTCCCGTTGAAGTTACTAATAACTACAACCAAGCTAATACTCCATACGGTCTAAATGGTGTGGCAATTTTCCATGAGTCAGATCATGAACAAGTACAATCATATCGAGATATGGAAGCAGTAGAACAAGATTATGGCATTGATAGTGATGTATGGAAACAAGCTAATTCTTACTTCACTGGTTTAAATGCTAGCAACGGACTAGTTCAAGTTATTAGTTTTAATAAGAACTACGGTAACTCAACTGGTGGTCCAATCGTTACTCCACCAGGTGGTACTAATAATACAGATGATAAGAAAGGGGATGTTAAGTAATGAACACTAATGGAATGATCCACGCTTTATCCAAATTTTATACTGCCGGCTTTGAATTCTTAGCTTTCAATGTTGGCAACAATACTGATACTGCTATCGCTTTATCAAACTTTTTTGAAGTCCAAGATAGCGGCACATTAGTTTTAAATATCACAACACAGGCTGGACAAACACCTGACTTTTCATTTTTAGACACGATTAAAGAAAACCGTTCAACTAAAGTGGTTTCTTTGCCATCTGACAAAGACCCAGACAATGTATTGGCCACATCAACATTAGGAAAATATGGCGGTCGTGCTGAAGGAGCTAATTTCAAGTTCATTCAAGATCTACCTGGAGTTACTCCACAAGATGAATTTAATTTCACTCCTAATGACTTAAAAGTATATGAAAAATACAATATTGCTACTTATGCTATCGAAAATGGCACAGCAATGACTACTAATGGACGTTCGTTAACTGGCTTTGATGTTGGTGCTTTAGTAGTAAGAGATAGCATTAGAAAAGCCATGATTAACGAAATCAGTTCATTCTTAATGAACAATGATGTTGTTTCATATAATGATGCTTCTATTAATACTATCCGTGGAATGGAACAAGGCATTCTTACTAGATATAAGAATAATAATTTGATTGCTGATTATGAAATGAATCCAAACTCCACCAAAATTACTGATGAAGTTAAAGCAACTGGAATTTATAAAGATGCTGGATACAAATACAAGCCAATGCGTTCCATTGACCAAGTAAAAGTATCTCAAACATTAAATATTACTAAGGAGGAATAAACTTATGCCCGTACAAAATGCCAGAGATAGTAACAACTTATTTGATGAAACATTGTCTTCTGTAGTGATTGACGGAAAACAAGTGCTTCACTTTGCCCCAGGAGAAGAACCATGGACAGCAACACCACAAGGAGATATGAACAGTTCTAGTGCTGACTCCTTTGGTTCTGGTGTCGATATGGTAAAGAACAACCGGGCATGGCAATTCACATTGAACACAACTGCATTTGATGATGTTTATCAAGACTTGCTAAAGGATCCTGCAGCATATGGTAAAACACATCATACTATCGATGCAGTTAACCAACTTGAGTCATTCCATACCGATATTGGAATGTTACCTCGTCCTTCAACTGTTACATCAGGAAACACTAATGCCAACCGTGCAATGAGTTTTAACACTAATAATGGAACTTTGAAACCAGCTCCAAAATAAGTTCGTATTTCCAAAAAATAACAAATCAATCGATTAATTAATAAAATAAGGAGGCCATTAAAATGGCAGAAGAAAACAACAACGTATATGGCGTAAATAATGAAAACAAAGACAACAAAGGTGTAGTTAATGGAGTTAGCTCAGTAGCAAACAGCGGAGGCAACTCTGCTGCTGATGCTGCAAATTCTGGCGGTTCTTCCGCTAGTGATGTCACAGGAGACAAAGCTGATACACCAACTGGCGATAAAAACGCACAAATCCCTAATAAATCACAAGCATGGGATGGTAAAGCTACTGACGTTGACAAGCAACGTACCTTGGACATTACAGAAAGTGATGGCACTGCCATTAAATTAGTAATGCACTTTCCAGGTATTTTTGAAGCTGAAAATATCTTAGGTAAACAAGTAAGCAGCTTTACAAATGATGCAGGTGACACTGTTGAACAATCTACCATGGGTGATTTCCATAAAGCACTATTAAGATTATTTGGAACAGCAACTGTAAATGGTGCAGTTAAAAATCTTGATGAAGGATTTTTCTATGAACATGAAATTCAAACTTATAACTATGCTATGAGACAAGCTACATCCTTTCTTAGTAACCCTAATGGAGCATTTAAAGCCTAATCAAATAGCTAATTATTTAAATAGCGATCTGATTGATGGCGCTAAGTGGTCCACTTATATGATGGGATATCTTAGTTTGACACCTGAAGATGTAGAAAATATGTCAGTGCCAGAATTAGATATTCTAATGTATTGTAACCAAAAGCGTATCAAAATGGACTCAGATAAATTACAGATAATGGGAGGTGGAGCTTACGGTTAATATCATTCGTCACTCCACCATTGGTTTATCTGTTGCATCTAACATAACTCCTTTAGAGCATGCCAATAGTCTTTTAGATGCAATGCCTAGAAAGGCACATGAGGTTAGTAGTGCTTTAAGCGGTGTTAAATTTAATACGACTGCTACAACTAATGTTAATAAGTTCAGCAAAGCCTATGATCAATTAGAAAAACAAGCAATTAGTGCTTCTAAGAATATCGTTAGCAATCAGAATGACATGATTAAGTCATCCCAACATCTATCTGCTGAAACTGGTAAGTCTATTAATGGATTGCGTGATAATTTAAAAAATTTATCACATGAAAGCTTTACGATCCGACCTAAAGTGGATATGCCAGATGCTCAACTACACACATTGCATACTAAAGTGCAAGAAGCCGACCATAAAATGCCTAAGTTACATCTCTTTAGGGATGTAGCCGGTGGCACTATGGCTGGTAACTTGCTCTCCAATGCAGTAAGTGGTTTAACTGGCAAGCTAAAAGAAGGTGCAGCAGCTGGTTTTGAGTATGATAAATCGCAACAAAAGATGAATGCTACCTGGACTACTTTAACTGGTAATGCTGGAAAAGCTCAAGATATGGTTAACACCATCAATGATTTATCAGTTAAAACTGGGCAAGCTAATGACACAGTAGATGAACTGGAACAAGGCTTTTATCATTTGCATTCCAACAAAAAAGAAGCTGATGATTTAAGTAAGTCTATGTTGAACATGTCAGATGCTGTTGGTTTAAGTACTCCGAAAATTCAAGCCGTAACGCAAGATATGGTTAATGGACTATCTCGTGGGAAAGCTAATAACGGGATGCTTAATCAAATTTCTCAGTACTTCCCAATGTTTAGAGAACAGTTAGCCAAGTATGAATCTCAAGTTCATCATGGTAAGGAAGTCACAGTTGCTGATTTAAATGCCATGGCAAAGTCCGGACAAATATCATCCCAGGATATTGAGAATGTGTTTAATCAGCTAGGTTCGGGCAAGTATAACCAAGCTGCCGACAATATGTTGCAAACTATGTATGGTATGCAACGTACGATCCATGCTCGTGTGCCTGCTCTGATTGGTGAATTTGAAAACCCAATTATGACTGCTAAAAACCCATTTTATGGAGCAATCTCCAAGTGGGTGTCTGACAAGCATACTGAACATGAATTTAAACTCATGGGGCAAGCTACTACTAAAGGCATTGATACCATTACTGGTGCCTTTGGTAAGGCTTACCATGTTAAAAATGGGACCAAAGCATTAGACGATGCTACTACTCACATTACACATGGGATTGACTCACTAAGTAATGGCATTGCAAAAAACGCTCCACAAATTAAAGATTTCTTTAGTTCAACCAAAACTACTGGAGTTGAATCACTTAAACTCCTAGCTGGTGTAACTAAAGATGTATCAGCCGTGGCATTACCACTTCTACATTTTGCAGCTGATCATTCAAAACAAGTCGTGCCATTTATGGCAGGGCTTTTTATTACGAAAAAAGTTGTTGGGTTTGCCACTGCATTAACTCCTGTAATTGGGATGATGAAATGGATTAGAAGCCAATTTAAGAAACCTGTATCTAATAATATGGCTAACTCCATGATGTCCCAAGCAGGTAAAATGCAAGGTGCTGAAGAATTATCCGGTGGCACTTCTACTGGTGGCAGTGGCATAGGTACTATGTCACGCATGGAACGTAATGCATCCAAAGTAAGCAAGTTTGATAGATTTGCCAGTCGTTTTGGTGGAGTTGGCAGTACAGGATCACGCTTGGGCAAAGTAGGAGAAGCCTCAACACTTGCTAAAAACGCTGGTAGTCTTGGTAAATTCGGGAAGTTTGCTAAGTTTGGTGGTGCATCCCTAGCAGGAGTTAATGTTGCTACATCAGCTTTTGACCTAATAGGGATGAACAATAAGAATCGAGGAAGTAAAATTGGTTCTGCTACTGGTTCCTTAGGTGGTGCCGTCGTTGGTGGATTGCTTGGCTCTTTAGCTGGACCTGCAGGAACTGCTATCGGTTCAGGGATAGGTTCTGCTACTGGTGAATGGTTAGGAAAACATGCTGGTCATACTTTACAAACAGAAATGTCAAAGCAATCTCCTGATAGCACTAGTAATAATGCTAGACAAAGATACTTCGCAAAACCAACTGATGGTATGCAGGACAAACTGGGTCAAGCTAACGCTAACTTTGGTGTATATAAAGGTCTGAACAAAAGCAATAAAGACCAAAAAAATAGAATAATTAATGAAAATAAGCAATTATATGCCTCACTAAAAAAGCAAGTTGATGATTATTCAAATCATAATCAAAGTAAAGCTAAGCAGGATGCCAAAATATTGTCAAAATATAGTGGCATTAGCTATAAAAGTATTCTAAGCAAAGATAAAAGTTTCTATAAAGATAAAACCAAGAATGCTAACTCTGCTATACAATCACTAATCAAAGCTGAATCTAAAGGTGGAAAAGGCAGAGCAAGTGCATTGCAAAAAGCCAACAAAAACATTTCTAAGCTAATGGCAAAAGGCTCCAGTTCTCAAAAAATCATTTTAGGTAGACTTAGCATGTCAAGTAAGCGTATATCTGATAAGCAAGCATCTACAATGATTAAGCAATCTTACAGGGCTTTCAAGGGAACGTCTGGCTATGCTAACAAGATTTACCATTCATCTAAAACAGCTGCTAATAAGAAATACAAGGCAACTATGGATGCTGCTAATCGTGAATACTTTGTTACTGGTTCAATTAGTAAAAAACAATATAGGGCAATTACTAAAAAAGCACGAGACCAAAAGAATGACACCATTAGCAACGCTAGAAAACAGAGAGACAATTCTGTTGATGCAGCTCAGAAACAACATGATAAAGTTGTTAAACTTGCTAAAAAACAAACTAAGGATCACTTAGCTAGTGTTGATGATGAAACCGGTGGAATGCTTAATCAATGGCAACAAGCTGGAAAATCATTAGAAAGCACTTGGTCAGGTATTGCCAGTTGGTGGAGTAAGAATGTTGGTCAAAAATTCAAGTGGATTGGCGAAACAGCTGATAAGTTAACTGGTATGAATGAAAATAAGCTTAATCATTCAGGCCATGTAAACAAAAACACTGGCAAACGTGAAATGTCCGCTGCAGAATTCAGAAAAGCCGAAGGTAAAAGCCTTGGTGGTTATGCAAAAGGTACTACTGGTGCTTTAAAGCGTAGTCAAACTGCATTGGTTAATGAATTTGGGCAAGAATCAGCATGGAACCCAAGTAAAGGAACTTTCCGTTTCTTAGGTAATGGTCGTCCAATGCTTGCTAAGTTGCATGCTGGTGAACACATTTTTACTGCTAAACAGACTCGTGCCTTAACTCATGGAGGAATGCATGGGAACTTCAAAGCCTATGCTGGTGGTACTGGTGCTGGTAATGCAATTGATGCCAAAATCACTAACCCTAATGGTTTAACTAAGTTTAGTACCAAAGCCAAATCCGTATGGGATAATCTAAAAACTCATACTAAGTCAAGTACACAAAAGATTAGTGCCAATACACAAAGTGACTTCGATAATATGAAGAGCAAGACTCTAGACAAGTTAAGCTCAATGCATACTGGAGTCACTAAGAATGTAAAAAGCCTCGTGTCTGACTTCAACAACATCATAGGTAAGTTAACTGGTTATACAGATGATGCCATGAAAGGTGTTACTGGTAAATTAAACAAAGGATTTAATGGTATCAACTCATCTCTTGGCCAGTTTGGTGGTAATAAGTCCATTTTGAAGCCAATTCATTATGCTAATGGTTCAAACGGTGTGATTAACCGTAATCATCTAGCTATCTTAAATGATGCCATGACTGGTCCACGTCAAGAAGCGGTTGTTAGAAATAACAAATTACTTTATCCAAGTGGAAAAAATGCAATGGTTGCTTTAAGACAAGGTGACCAAGTTCTTAATGGTCATCAAACTAAGTTAATCCACCAAATGAGTAATTTAGCTCACTATGCTAAAGGCTCTGGAGTATCTGATGACAAACTAGAAAAGATTGCCAAAAGTAATTCAGACAATCCAAGTAAAGCCTGGACTCATGATTTTGCTAACCAGCTACACAATAGTAATGGTTCATCCCTGCAAAAAGGGATGACTAATAGTGATGCTGATGCCACTAAATCAGTTGGCTTGCCATGGTATAAGTCCATGTGGGGCTTTATTCAAGGCATCGCTGATGGAGACAAAGGTGGCAAAGGTAAACTAAGTGACCTTGTTAAGAAACAACTAGGCGGATCAGCTATTAAATGGTTGAATAAGCATCTAAGTAGTGGTGCTGGTAATCCAACTGGGACGAGTGTTCTACGCTGGAAACCAATCGTTACTAAAGTGTTAGGTCAACTAGGCTTATCCACTGCTGGTAGTATGGTTTCCAAAGTTCTACGCCAAATTCAAACTGAGTCTGGTGGTAATCCACACGCCATTGGTGGAACTGATGGTTTGAGTGATGGACGAGCAATGGGGCTTATGCAAGTTAAACCTGGTACCTTCTCCGCTTACTCCAAACCTGGACTAGGTAACTGGAGTAATGGGAATGCATCTATCTATGCTGGTTTAAATTACGCTCAACATCGTTATGGCAAAGACTTATCCTTCTTAGGACAAGGTCACGGATATGCTAACGGTGGCTGGAGTAATAAGCCTGCTGTCTTTGGTGAAGTTCAAGGTCAACCAGAAGTAGCAATCAATCCACAACGTAAGTCTGCTGATAATCTAATCATGAGTGCTATGCACGCTCGTGATAAATTTACCGGCGGTAGTTTTAGTAAGCGAATGGTTCGTATGCTAAAGTTTAAGAATGGTAAAAATGAACGTCATAATCTAATGCAAAAGGCATTATCTGCAATTAAGTCTGCACCCAATCATCAAGCTGCTCATTCCAATAAGGTTGAAGTCCATATTGGAAAAATAGTAGTTCAAGGTGGTAATGGAAACATTCCACAGAATATTGGGGCAGTGATTGCTCAAGAAGTGCAAAAAGCATTGGAGAATCAAAATAGAAAAACTATATCAGAAATGTATTAAGGAGGTAATGGAATGTGGCTATCAGAAAGTCCACCGGTGCCAAGGCACCGCAATATAAATTTTATGTAAGAAAGTATGAACAAGCGGTGAAAACTTATAACACCACTAGTAAACGTTATCGGGGAGTACACGCCAGATACTTAAAAAATAAAGATAGCAAAAAATTACAGGCATCTAATCGTGTGATGTATAAGCGTTTTAAGAATGCTAGAAATACATTGAACCGTTATAAACGCACAAGTGGTTATAAGAAATACCGCAATAAAAGAATTCATCATGGGATGTTCAACAATTTAAGAAAAGACAGGCGCCATCAATCAACAATTAATGGCGCTTTTATGTACATTGCAGCTAGTAATCCCGTTAGTGAATATGATTATGTTTATTTGAAATTAAACACCGAAGAACCCACTTATACTAATAATCTAGATACTTCATCGACACCTGAAAAAGGTAAATCCTTAACTGCCAGTTCGGAACGTGAATTGGTAAGTGTTTCCATAGCTGGAATTATTGGAGGTACTAAAGGTTATGATTTTAGAAAAGTGAAAGCAGATGAAGCTAGAATGGCTCGCTGGGCTAACAATAGTGAGAATTTGTATGTACGTGGACAATTAATTTATCCGGAAGTTGTGATCACATCTTTTACACCACAGCACACGACTAATGGCTCTGTAAATGCTATGAACGTAAGCATTACCGTTACTAATGCAAAATATGCTGAAAGTACAGTACAGGATAAACGAAAGCCAAAGAAAAAAGGTAAAAAGGGCAAATCTA
>NZ_POSO01000002.1 GCF_002993975.1 Apilactobacillus micheneri
AAGCTTTTAACTAGCTCATCAAATTAATTGTTTTTTATAAGCGAATTGACTTCGCAATGTTTAATTCCTTATGATCTAAATCATAAGAATCCTTACACATCATCGATTATCAATCTTGTTCAGTTTTCAAAGATCTACTTATCAGTTAACTACTTTTAACAAGTAGCTCTTTAATTATATCAGGTTATCAACTCAATGTCAACAACTTTTTATAATTAAATTTTTGAATTRATTTGTTGCTCTTTGTCATATCAACAACGCAACATTAATTATTATGCCATTTTAACAAGTGAAAGTCAATAACTTTTTGTAATTATTTTTTAAACACTTTGTAAACTTCGTTACTAAAATGACAACAGAAATAATAATATCAATAATAGTAAGCTGCGTCAATAAAAAAGAGAATTAATTTAAAATTAATTCTCTAAGCTGTCAATACTATTTAATTCTTGCTAAGAAATACTTTTTCTTTCCTCTTCTAACAACAACAAACTTACCATCAAAACTAGCGGTTGGATCAACTTCTGCATTAACATCATCAATCTTATCTCCGTTAATTCTAATTGCACCATTCTTAACATCTTCACGTGCCTGTCTTCTTGATGACTCAATTTTAGTATCATCAGCTAACCATTCAACGATATTCTTTTTATCAGCACTAACTTCCATTGATGGCATATTTTTAAAACCAGTTTCTACTTCATCAACAGTTAAATCTTTAATGTTACCTGAGAATAAAGCGTTAGTAATATTTTCGGCTTCTTTAACGGCATCTTTACCATGAACAAATTCAGTAACTTCTTCAGCAAGACGACGTTGGGCTTCACGTTTCCATGGTTCGTTCTTAACCTTATCTGCTAAAGCTTCAATTTCATCCCTATCTAAGAAAGTAAAGTATTTCAAATATTTAACAACATCACGATCATCAGTATTGATCCAGAATTGGTAAAATTCATATGGAGTAGTCTTCTTAGGATCAAGCCAAACAGCTCCACCAGCGGTCTTACCAAATTTAGTACCATCGGCTTTTAACATTAATGGAATTGTTAAACCAAATGCCTTAGCATCTGCACCTTGTGTTTTATGAATTAAATCAATACCACCAGTAATGTTACCCCATTGATCAGCTCCACCAATTTGTAATTGGACATCATGATTCTTGTATAAGTGTTCAAAATCCATTCCTTGGAGAATTTGGTAAGTAAATTCAGTGTATGAAATACCAGTTTCAAGACGACTAGATACAATTTCCTTGTTTAACATGGTATTAACATTAAATAATTTACCATAGTCACGCAAGAAATCTAGTAGTGAAAATTTAGATAACCAATCATAATTATTAACAATGGTAAATGAACCGTCTTGACCAAATAAGCTTTCCATTTGTTTGGTTAAACATTGTTCATTGTATTTAACTTGATCCATTGTTTGTAACTTACGTTCAGCCTTTTTTCCAGATGGATCACCAATGGAACCAGTTGCTCCACCAATAATAATGTATGGATGGTAACCAGCTAATTGGAATCTTTTCAAAATCATAAATGGAATTAAATGTCCCACATGCATACTGTCACCAGTAGGATCAATTCCAGCATATAATCCAATCTTCTTTTCATTTACTTCCTTGTTTAAACCTTCAGCATCGGTTTGTTGATTTATGGCACCACGCCATTTTAAATCATCAATAATGTTCATACTTTTCCCTCCAAATAAAAAAGTCCCTAACAATGCCTTAAGACATCATCAGGGACGAAATTGTAGTATTAATCCGCGTTACCACCCAGGTTATCGCTATTGTGCGATCGCTCAAAATCATTAATAACGCAATGACCCGTCAATATAAAATTGAACAGAGCTCCATAGGTGTAATTCTTTAAAATAACTGCTTAGTTCTCATCACCACTAAGTTTCTGCATTCTCAAATTATCTTAAATACTAGTAACTACTTCTTAGCTTGTTATTTATTATAATAATCAGCCTTGAAATAATTGTCAATACTATTTAATTTTACTTAGTTCTTGTTTTAATTGAGGCATAATTTTACCCATTGATTGTGCCTTCATTTGATTTTGAAAATCTTCAGCAGCTTTTTTAGCTAATTTTGCTTGGGTATATTTGCTCATCTTAGGATCATTTTTCATTGCTGTTGTCATTTGATCCTTAACATAACTTTCAGCTGCACTCTTCATTTGTGCCTTTGCAGCATCCGTTTGCATTGGAGCTTGTAGTTTATTAATAATGTTTGGTAATGCTTTCGCTTGATTAGTAGTTAGAGTTAACCAGTCTTTAGGTACATAGAAATAATTAACAGTTTTAACACGTGTTGGCTTTTGAGCTAAATCAAACCAAAACTTACTTGATTTAGAATTATATTCATAACGAGTAGTTTTAGTAACTAACTTAGCTTCCTTAGCATTGGTAATAATATGATTAGTATTCTTATCAGTTGAAGTCGTACTTGGCTTCTTTTGATCATCACTAGTCTTATAAATAACAACTTTGTCTTTACCTGATGTACCAATTGGTTGATAAAGAAGCATCCCCATTTTATCACTGCTAGAAGATAATTCACTATTTTCATTAGTAGTTACTTTATGCATCCCATAATGATCATGGAAATTCATAGTAATTAAAACTGTTGAAAGCACCACTACAATAAATGCTATGAAACTAGTAATAAAATGTAGCATTCTATTTTTAACTAATAATGTATTAAATAGGAAGAAACATAAAGCTGAAACAATTAATAAAATTAATATCATTAGTTATTTCCCCCTTTGTTATCCTTCAACCAGAATGTTGCAATAATTCCAATCACAATAAAGATCGCTGCAACCCAGAAGGCAGCATGATAACCAGTTAATGTAGCTGATAAAGCAGAGTTACCATATGCTAATGGATCGAGTGTTTTTAAGTGACTAGTTGGCATATTATTTGAAGTAACATTAGATAAGATTGAAACTAGAACCGCTGTTGCAATAGAAGAACCAACTTGTCTAACGGTGTTATTAACGGCAGTACCATGATTCATCATATCTGTAGGTAAAGCATTCATACCATAGGTAGTTGCTGGCATCATTACCATGGCCATACCAAAGGTTCTGACTGCATATAATACTATAATATAGGCAATCGATGCATCTTCAGTTAGGAAGGCAAATGGAATTGTTCCTAAAAATAATAATGTAAAACCAGTTACTACTAGGTTCTTAGCACCATATTTATCAAAGATTTGGCCAGCAAATGGTGAAACAATTCCCATCATTAGAGCACCTGGTAATAGTGTTAAACCTGAATGAAAAGCATTCATCCCACGAATAATTTGTAGGTATAAAGGTAATACCATTTCAAATCCAACTAAAGCCATCATTGTAATTGATGATAATAATGTAGAAATAGTGAATTTACTATTTTTAAATACTCTAATATTCAAGAATGGTTCTTTCATTACTAATTGGCGCCATACAAATAACCCAATAAAAATCACACCAATAATCAATGTGCTAATAACAACGTTGCTTCCCCATCCATAAGTACCAACTTCAGAGAAACCATAAAGTGCACTACCAAATCCAATTGTAGAAAGAATTAATGATAAAACATCAATCTTAGATTTTTTGGTAGGTAGAATAGGACGCATAAACCATAGTCCTAATATAATAACTAAAGCGACAATTGGAATAATCATTCCAAATAAATCACGCCAAGTAAAGTTAATTAAAATCCAACCAGACAATGTAGGACCAATTGCTGGAGCTAAACCAATAACTACTCCTGAAAGTCCCATTGCAGCTCCACGTTTTTCTGGTGGGAAAATTGAAAGCATAATTGTTTGTAGTAAAGGCATAGTGACCCCTACTCCAGCAGCTTGAACTAATCTTCCTGCCAATAGAGTCCCAAAGTTACCAGCCATAAATGACATGATTGTTCCAATTTCAAAAACCATCATTGCCCCTAGATATAACCACTTAGTGTTAACTCGACTAGATAACCATGCGCTAACTGGGATTGCAATCCCATTCACCATCATGAATCCAGAAGTTAACCATTGAACTGTGGATGTATTAATATCAAAAGCCTTCATTAATGTAGGAAAAGCTGTTGATAAAATAGTTTGATTTAAAATAGTACAAAAAGTACCAACAAGCAATAACAAAACTAGCATTGTTTTATTATAACTTTTACCGTTTGCATCTACGTTCATATTGCAACCTCTTTTCTAATTTTAGTAAATCGACTTTTTCTAATATACAACCAAGATTTGTAATTGTCAACTTATTTGACAAGCTTATTAAATAATATATAATTATTATCAGATATTTAAACTGAGTTCATATAATTAGAGGAAGTGATATTTTGTCAGATGCAATGAATAAGGATGAAGTACAAGACTATTCTCATCGTTTATATAAAATAATGAAAGATATTGATTTATCTGTCGGTATTGGAGGACTATCGAAATCATGCAATGTCCCACAATCTAAAATCAGATACTGGGAAAAAAAAGGATATATTAAGTCTATATGCGATGACAAAAATAAGAGCCATCGTTATCCATACCATGCCATTATTAAGGTAGAATTAATTAAATCATTTTTAGAATCTGGATATACTTTAAGTGCGGCCGCGAAAAAAGCTAAAGTCTTTGATGAAACTGGTAGTATCATGCACAAAATAGTTAATAAACGTTTTAATGGACTCGCAATGGTCGACCAGAATCCTTCAGTTAATATGGGACCAATTGATGGAGAAGAAGATAAATCACTATATTTTGTGGAGTCCGGTGATCAAATCAAAGCTAAAATCATAAAAAATAATAAAAATATTTAAAAAATCACCATCCAGTTATTAAGCTGGGATGGTGATTTTTATTATGTGGTATTATAATCTTATTGTGTATAAAAATAGTCACTTTGATATATAGTAATAAGTACTTTATAATTAATTTAAATGAAGTTAATATATAAGTTGAATGTCTTTAAATTAAATATAATTTAGTGGCTTTAACTTAAGGAGGAAAACATATAAATGGGATTTTTGGATATAATCAACGACTTTATAATCGGCTATCCAATTGTTGTTTCAGCAATTTGGATTGTTGGTTCTATCTTTGAAAGTATGTATCGTAAACACGAAAAGTTCGTTGATATTTCTGGAGACGATTTAGTTTCTATTATAGTACCATCTCATAATGAAAGTGATACTTTAAGAGAAGCGATTGCTTCCATTGCAGAGGTTGAATATAAAAACTTTGAAGTAGTATTAGTTGATGATAAGAGTAGTGATGATACTTTAGATATAATGTATGAATTGAAGCAAAAGTATGCCAAGCAATTCAACATTAAAATCGTTCCAATTGATGTAAATCAAGGAAAAGCTAATGCCATGAACCAAGGATTTGCTGCTTCCGAAGGTAAATACATAATGGGAATCGATGCTGATTCATTGATTGCTAAAGATTCAGTTACCCAAATGGTTAAAACATTAGCAACTGATCCTAGTTTAGGAGCAGTCGCTGGTAAACCGGTTGTAAGAAATAGAACTACCATTTTAGGACGTCTTCAACTACTAGAATATATTGGTGTAATTGATATTATCAAGAAAGCACAATCATTCTTATATGGACGTATTAATACTGTTTCTGGAGTTATGGTTGGCTTTAGAAGACAAGCAATTAAAGATGTTGGCGGATGGCATACTGATGTCATTACTGAAGATATTGATATCACTTGGAGAATGTATCGTAAACATTGGCGCGTTAGATACCAACCAGCAATGTTATGTTGGATTTTAGTTCCTGAAAACACTCGTAGTTTAATTAAACAACGTCGTCGTTGGGCACGTGGTGGTATGGAAGTGCTAGTTAAAAACCATGATTTCCTAATTCATAGTGATATTTCTAGAAAAGCACTATTATATGAAACAATTATTAGTAATACTTGGGCGGTATTAACTGCACTAAGTACTATTTCTTATTTATTTAGTCTACTTTTAATCCACGAAGTACAATTAGATGGTGACGTATTACTAATGTTGATTATTATTAGTATTGTACAATTCTGCATTGGATTTTTTGGTTCACGTGCTAAAGCATATTTACAGTTACGTGATTTACTTTTAATTCCTGCATACATTGTTTACTACTGGATGATTAACTTGATTTCATGTATTACTGCCCTAGTTTCATTTTTCTTAGATCCAGAAAATGTGGGAACTTGGAGTAGTCCTGATCGGGGGGTTAAATAATGAAAAATGAAATCGATAAATTTGTTATTAGAAAAAAGATTAGCCCTTTTAAGACCGCCTTTCATTTTTGTTTATATGCTTTCCTATGGTTTTATGTATTTTTCGTATTAATTGTTAATTTTGCATTTTTATTTGGCTATTATAGTGATGATTTCGTAAGTTTCTATCTATTATTAAACCTAAACTATGGATTATACATTAAATTAATCATGGGTGTCGTTGCATTAATTATTTTAACAGCAATTTATTCCATTTTTAGATTGCGTCATTTACGGAGGTTAAATAGTAATGTCAAGAAAGACTAGAAAAATCATCGTTGCTGTTGTAGCAGTGATTGTTGTGATTTTAATGTCATTTACTGTTAGAAAAGCAATTCAATATGACAAAGGTAGTAGTGAAAACTATGCCCTTGATAAACAAGCAGAAAAACAAAAGAATGGTATCCTTATTTTCTGTTATCACCGTATCTTAAAAGATAATTTAGGGGTGAATATATCAAGAACTCTTTCTACCAATTCTCAATTACACGATTTCAATGTTCCAACAAATGAGTTCAATGAACAAATGGAATTCTTGCATAAGAAGCATATTAAAGTAATATCAGGCCAAGAGATGGTCAAAATGACTAATGCTCACAAACCTATAAAAGGTAAATATGCTGTTTTATCATTTGATGATATTGATCGTACAACTATTGATAATGCCATCCCAGTAATGAAAAAATATAAATTCCCATTTACTACATTTATAATTACTGGTAACACTGGGAGATATCGTGAAGGTACTCAATTAGCAACATGGAATCAAATTAAAGATGCTAAAAAGTCTGCTGGTAATTTGATGACAATTGGATTGCATACTAATAATATGCATTACTTAACTTCTAAATTAGTCCCTGTCTTCAACTTGCCTCATAATTATCACCGCTTCACTAAAGACTTTAAAAAGTCTAGAGAAGAATTATATAAACATACTGGATCATATGGTGATGCTTTTGCTTATCCTTATGGTGGTGGTACTCATCAAACTAACGATTTCTTGCATACTCAACACTTAGGCTGGGTTGCAACATTAGATGGTGGTGTTATTTATAATCATGGAAATGGTGATCATTTAGATTTACAATATGCGCCAAGAATGATTATTAATAGTAACAGTTGGCCAAGTATTAGACATTGGTATTCAACAAAATAATAAACTAAAAAAGCAATCGGAAAATTCCGATTGCTTTTTTTAGTTTAAAATTATTTGTCTAATTTTGTTTTGTTTTGTACTTCTAATTTATCATTGAAGTCATAAACAACTGGTTCACCAGTCTTCATTTCAAGATCCATGATGTCATCATCAGAGATTCTTTCAATGTATTTACTCAAAGCACGTAGTGAATTACCATGAGCAGCAATAATAACATTCTTGCCATCTAATAACTTAGGAGCAATTTGATCTACCCATAGAGGAATTACACGTTCTAGAGTAACCTTTAAGTTTTCTCCACCAGGAATGATGTTAGGATCTAAGTCTGCATAACGACGATCGTTAACAGCTGAACCTTCATCATCAGCACTCAATAATGGAGGTAGAGTATCGTATGAACGACGCCAAATATGAACTTGTTCATCACCATATTTTTCAGCAGTTTCTTTTTTGTTTAAACCTTGAAGACGACCGTAATGACGTTCATTTAATCTCCATGTCTTAGTTTCAGGAACCCATAATTGATCAGATTCTTCTAAAACATAGTGTAAAGTTTTAATTGCACGAGTTAATACTGAAGTGAAAGCATAATCAAATTCTAGACCAGCTTCCTTTACTAATTTACCAGCTTCTTTAGCTTCTTCAACACCTTTGTCACTTAAGTCAACATCTTCCCAACCAGTGAATTTGTTTGATAAGTTCCATTGACTTTGTCCATGACGGATTAATACAAGTTTTGACATAGGATTGAACCCCTTTCAAGTTATAAATATCATCTTAATTTTACACCAAATGACAACAATTTTCAGCTTATTTCATAATTCTCTTCATTTTTAAACTCTTTTTATTCTCACCTTTAACACCAATGATTTCTAGGAAGAAAGTAAGAATTGGTACCGAAACAATTAAGCCCCAGCCACCAAAGATTTCTTCACCAATCATCAATGCACAAAATGTGTAAAAGATTGGTAACTCGGTTCTTGAAGACATTAACTTAGGATTTAAAATATAAGCTTCTAATAAATGAACTACTGCAACCATAATTACTAAGTAAATGATGTATTTAATTCCACCAACAGAATAACCTACGATTGATAAAGGAATCAATGAAATAATCACTCCTGCTACCGGAACTAAACTTAAGAAGAACACCACGATACCTAGAATAAACAATTGAGGCATCCCCAAGAAAGCCATAATTATAGTTGTAAAAATGGTATTAAAAATAGCAATCAAGAATTGAGCTTCTAAAACTACCCCAAAAGTTTTAGTAAATGTTTTAGCAAAGTAATAAACATCTTGGAAGAACCAATCAAATTCTGAAGTTAGAAAACGTTTACTAAATTCTGCCATTGATTTTTCTTCTAGCGTAAAGAAGAAACTTAAAATCAATGATAATAGGAAAGTAACTCCCATTTGACCGATGCTAGAAACATATTGGAATAAGAAGTCTAATCCACCCTTAACTTCAGTTAAGAAATTAGAACGATGAATAAATGAACTAATCCAATCTTGGAATTGGTTAGCCCCTTCCATATTATTTGGATCATCATAAAATGCAATCACATGCTTCGAAGCAGTTACTGCTTGGTCATAAATGACTGGTGAGTAAACTGCAACAGCCGTAATAATTCCACCAATAAATATAATATATATCAGTACAACCAATAACGGTGATGGAATTTTAACGTATTTTCTAATAAAGTTAACTAATTTAGTCACTAAAAGTGCAAAAATGAAAGTTAAAAGTAACATACTTATCATGCTGCGCATTAAATATAAAATCGCAATTAGTACTAATAATACGCACCAACGACGTAATTTTACATTAGCGACAAATTTTTCCCAAATTTTCATATATACCCCCCTACTAACTATTTACTTGATAGTTAATTATAACATTTAATTAAATAAAATTAATTAATTTCATAATAACAATCACTTACAAAAAATAGTAACTTAAGAGTATAATTGTTGATGTGATTATTATTGAAAGAAAGGACTGTTCACATGTTTGAAAAAACATTTTATAAAACATTTTTTAAGCACGGATTTAATGAACCAATCCAAGTAAACTATTGGGACGGAAAATCTGAAAAATATGGTGATGGTGAAACCAAAGCAGTTATCACTATGAAGGAACCTATCCCTATTAAAGACATCAGAAGCAATGCTTCCATTGCTTTAGGTGAAGCTTATATGGACGGAAAAATCGAAGTTGAAGGTAGTATCGAAGACTTAATTGTATCTGCATATCAAAAATCAACTAGTTTCATTCGTGATCACAAATTCATTAACTTCTTGCCTAAACAAAATCATAATGAATCCACTAGTAAGAAGGATATCCAAAGTCATTATGACATTGGAAATGACTTTTACAAGATTTGGTTAGACAAAACTATGACATATTCATGTGCATACTTTGAAAAACCTGATGATGATTTATATGATGCACAAAAACAAAAAATGCATCACATTATCAAAAAGTTAAATCCACAACCTGGTCGCACTCTTTTAGATATTGGATGTGGTTGGGGAACTCTAATGTTAGCTGCTGCTAAATATTACGATTTAAAAGTGGTTGGAGTTACTCTAAGTCAAGAACAATGTGATTATGTAAATGCACAAATTAATAAATTAGGCTTGGAAGATAAAGCTGAAGTTCGTTTACAAGACTACCGTCAATTAGGTGACGAACAATTCGACTACATAACATCAGTTGGAATGTTTGAACATGTTGGTAAAGAAAACTTAAATGAATACTTCTCATGTGTTGCTAAGTATCTAAAAGAACATGGAGTTGCTTTAATCCATGGAATTACTAGACAACAAGGTGGAGCATACAATGGCTGGATTAACAAATACATCTTCCCTGGTGGTTATGTTCCTGGTATGACTGAAAATCTTGATCATATTACTAATAATGGTCTTCAAATTTTTGATCTTGAATCATTACGTCGTCATTATCAATTAACCCTTGAAAACTGGGATAAGAATTTCAATGCTAATATTGATGAAGTTAAAAAAGTTATGGGTGATGATGAACGCTTCTTAAGAATGTGGGACTTATATCTTAAGACCTGTGCTGGATCATTCAAGGCTGGTAACATTGATGTTATGCAATACTTAATTTCTAAGGGACCTTCTGGACAAGAACTTCCACTAACTAGAGATTACATGTATAAATAATTTTCTTTAAATTAAAAGGAGCAGTGATTAAAAATCACTGCTCCTTTATTTTTATATTATAAGTGAAAGTACAATTACTGAACCTAGTCCTAAAATAACTGACAAAGCCATCGAACGAGTCCAATATGAAATTATAAATACAAGCAAAGCAGCAATTAATTCGGCAGCTTTACCATCAACTGACAAACCGTAAGAAGATGTAATAATCAAATCCTTAACTACTAATGATGTAAATAAAGCAATTGGTACATAAGACATCCATTCATTAAACCACTTTGGTATTTTTCTTGTTCTAAAAAAAGAAAGAGGAACAAATCTTGGTATTAAAGCTACAAAAAAACATAAAATAACTAACCAAAAGTGTTGTGTAGAATTCCACTCCATAAAATATCTCCTAATAAACTATTTATTTTCTTCTTCAAGTTCTTCGTCCTCTTCTTCAGGCGTCCCAGCAGGGTTCTTGAAAGAATGCAAGAATATGTTCTTACGATAGCGTTTATAGTGAGCACGAATATAAGATTCAACCATAAAGCCAACGAAAGATGCTAATAAAGTTGCAACTACTAATCCTAATGTTGATTTCATTAACAATAAGAAAATAATTGATAAACCAATAGTTAATAACATTACTAAAACTTTAAGTAGTGATTTTATTTGCATCACAATCATATAAATAAATAATGCGGTTAATGCAAAGTGCACTACTGTTAAATTAATGCTAATAGCTGATCCTATCAAACTACCGATAATCGTACTAAGTGTCCAAACAAATAAAGCATAATGCTCGATCTGTAAAGCATCACTTGGTGTAAACTTTTTATCAGTCGACAGCTTTAAATAATTTACAGCGTAAGTTTCATCATTTAAAGAAAGTGCAAATAGAAAAGTAAATAAATTAGACTGCCCTTGCAGATATTTAGAAATACTTGATCCTAAAAGTGCATATCTTAGTTCCAAGAAAAATAACATAATTACAATTGATAACAAAGGTGAATTAATTACTAACATTGATGCAATTAAAAATTGTGCACCACCAGAAAAAACCAATAATGAAACCAGTCCCGTAAGAATGGTATTAAATCCAGCCGCATGTAGCAGAATCCCACATGCTAATCCGATTGGTACATAACTAATATTCAAAGGCATCGCCGTCTTCAAATTCGTTAACCACCTAGGCTCATTTGGATTTGGTACTTGCTTTGTCAAAGACTATTCCCCCGTAATATAACTTTCGGTCATTTTAAGTTAATATTTCGATTGCTAGAATTTAAGTAAATAAACCTAAACTTTATTACTATTATAATACAAAACTAGGTCAATTATCTAACTTTATTTCAACTTAATTAAAAGATAAAATCAACAAACGTCTAAAATAGCGACATGATGCTGCGCCACATTCTTACAAAAATATTAGCTTTATCATCATCTTTACTTGCTGATAATTTAACATTGCTATCAGTGATATACTTGGTGCCTTTAACTTGAGCATTAGCCACAACTTCACCCTTATCGATTGGTGCATCAATTCCACCCTTATATTTAAGGTTACTTAGTGGTTGAATCTTTTGTAGATTAAATTGTTGATTATTGTCTAACCAAATATCTTGCTTATCGGCAAAGGATAAACTTAAATGTTCATTCTTACCATTAGGGACATAAATATTTCCATCATTGCGACCTTCAGTCATTTCACTAACTGATTGGTTAGGTGCTAAATTAACATGATGGTATTTAGCATATACATATTTTAATAATTTTTGGGTTTCCACAAAGCGAGAAGGATCATATTGACCACTATGGTGTACCCCCATCACGACTGTAATTACACGATGATTATTTTTGACTGCAGTTCCAGTGAAACATGCACCCGCAGTATCAGAAGTTCCTGTCTTTAAGCCATCAACCTTAATATCTGGTAGTGCTTCACTACGACCTTTAATCATCCAATTCCAATTTAACATGGTATTGTTTTCAAATTTAGTGGTATTGGCAGCAGTATCTTTTAAAATATGAGGATATGTTTTCAAAATGTTCATTGAAATGATAGCCATATCAGTTGCCGATAATTTATTTTCAGCATTGTCATCCACGTCTTTAAAACCTAATGATCCCACTTCACCATTGGTTAATCCACAAGCAGTATAAATCTGGGCATCGTTAATACCTAAGTCTTTAACTGCTTGGCGCATCTTCAAGGCAAATTTTTGTGTGCTACCGGCGACTCCATATCCCATAGCCATTGCTCCAGCATTTTCAGAATAAATCGCCGCTTGATACAACTGCTTAATTGTATATTCATGACCTGCTTTTAATTCAACATTGGCATATTCTGGATTCACACTTAGTGCATGCAATGCTGGGGTAATTTTAACCTTCGTATCCCAATTTATTTTATGAGCTTGAATTGCTTGCAAAGTTACATAAATACTTAATAATTTACTCATCGATGCGGTTGGTAATGCTTGATCTGCATTCTTAGCGTATAAAATTTGGCCTGTTTTTGCATCCACTGCTAATGCAGATTTAGCTTGTAGATTTAAAGGTAAATTATTTTTAATTAAATTATCAGTTTGTTGATCTAATTGTTGACTATTCTTGTCTTGTTTACTTAAATTTTTGCTTACCTTTTGCGTTTTAATATTAGTTTTATGATTATTAGCCGTCACTGCTAATGGTGTACTAATGGTAAATACAGCCATCACAATTAAACAGACTTTTTTGAAATGCTTAAAAAACATTTTAAATGATCCTTTCGAATTAAAATATAGTTATGTAAAAATAATGTATTACATTCAAATGTTACAACAATATTTCAATTAAGTCATTAGAAAATAAAAAAAGTACTAAAATAATTTATTTTAGTACTTTCAATGATTTTAATTTAATTAGTTTTATTTGTAATTAGGAGCGGCTTTAGTAATTTGCACATCATGAGGATGTGATTCTGCTAAACCAGCGTTAGTGATTTGTACAAATTGAGCATTTTCAATCATACTATCAATATCTTTGGAACCGGTGTATCCCATAGCAGATCTAAGTCCACCTGTCATTTGGAAAACAACGTCTTTAGCTGAACCCTTGTATTCAACACGAGCTTCAATTCCTTCAGGCACTAATTTCTTAGCTTCATTAACTTCACCTTGGAAGTAACGGTCAGCTGAACCATGTTCCATGGCACCAATACTACCCATGCCACGGTATGCTTTGTATTTAACACCATTTTCTTCAAAGACTTCACCAGGTGCTTCATCAGTTCCTGATAACATACTACCAAGCATTACGGCATTACCACCAGCAGCAATTGCTTTAGCAACATCCCCAGAGAATTTAATTCCACCATCAGCAATGATTGGTTTGTGCCATTTTCTAGCAACTTTTGCAGCATCGTAGACAGCAGTAATTTGAGGGACCCCAACACCGGCAACTACACGAGTGGTACAAATTGAACCAGGACCGATACCAACTTTTACAACATCGACGCCAGCTTCAAATAGAGCATTAGTAGCTTCACCGGTTGCAACGTTACCAGCAATTAATGTCTTATCAGGATAAGTTTCACGGATTTCTTTAATTTTTCTAATTACACCAGCAGAATGACCATGGGCAGTATCAATGATAATTGCATCAACACCTGCTTTAAATAATGCATCAGCACGTTTGAAAGTGTCAGATGTAACCCCAACCGCAGCCGCACATAATAAATGATTATTAGCATCAACAGCAGCATTTGGATATTTATCAGCTTTTTCAACTGCCTTCACTTTAGCAACTTCTTTAGCTTGGTCATCGATTAACATGTTTTTATGAACAACACCTAATCCACCAACTTCAGCCATTGCAATTGCTGTATCAGATTCAGTAACTGTATCCATACTAGCACTTAAAAATGGTACGTTAAGTTTCAAATTGTCAGCTAATTGTACTGAAGTATCCACTTCATTTGGTAAAACGTGACTTTCTGCTGGAATAAGTAAAACATCATCAAAGGTAATCCCTTGTTTTGCAAATTTTGTATCCCAATTAGACATAATCAATAACCCCTCTTATTTTTTTATCTTCTAATATACAAAAAAAACACCAAAGGTCAAATTTACCTTTAGTGTTTTTTATTTATCTACGACGATTTGCATTTGGTGTAAAGAAATTAACCGTAATGGTATATTTTCTGTACACATAGATAGCAACCCCAATTGCAACCGCTGCAATAATGAAGTTTACGTAGAATGGAACTACTGGATTAATAGCTCTTGGAATGGACATGGATAGTGTAAATGATAATACCCAAGCAATAATAATTAATAGCATGAATAATGCACGCATCCAACCACTATAAGTATGTTGGACATTTGAATCTAACATTCTAGTTAATAGTGGCATAATAATTCCTGAAAGCATTGATAATACGATAATTGAAACAATTCCAGCTGATTGTTCAACTTGACCACCCTTAGAAATAAGCAATGTAATTCCATAAAGGATATTAAAAATAATTCCAAAGAATAACATATTATAAACAGCATTTGGCCAGAAATTATCCATTAACTTAGTAGGCTTCTTAGGTGGATTCATAATAAAATCAATTCGTTCTTCCACCGTTCCATAAAGATTTCTAGCAGTGGCACCGTGTTTTTGTTCAACTAATAATTGATCTTTCATTTGGCTAATAATTTCTGATTTACGATCTACACTTAAATCAGTACCTCTTAAAGCACGATTAAAACGGAACATGTAATCAGCATTACGTTTAGTTAGACCAATATTATCAAATTGTGAGCGTTCTTCTTTATCTTTATCATGGTGCTTTTGTTGCACATGTGCATTTCGTTTTTCTTCCGTCATATAAAAACTCCTGTATTAAACGTTAAATCTAAAGTTAACGATGTCGCCATCATTCATGACATAGTCCTTACCTTCAACACGTAATTTACCGTCATCCTTAACCGCTTGTTCACTCCCTAATTTATCTAGGTCATCAAAAGCCATTACTTCAGCACGAATAAATCCACGTTCAAAGTCAGAATGAATAACACCGGCAGCTTGAGGAGCTTTAGTCCCCTTCAAGTAAGTCCAAGCCTTAGTTTCCTTACCACCAGCAGTAAAGAAGGTTTCTAGGCCTAGTAATTTGTAAGAAGCACGAATTAATTTATTTAATCCTGGTTCTTCAACCCCTTCGGCTTCTAAGAAAGTCTTTTTGTCGTCATCATCTAATTCTGCGATTTCTTCTTCAGTTTCAGCAGCAATGCCGATGGCTTGAGCCCCTTCATTAGCAGCATATTCTTCTACTTGTTTAAAGTATTTAGAACCTTCAGGATCTGCCATATCATCTTCAGCAATATTAGCGACATATAAAACTGGTTTTGATGATAATAAGAATAAACCTTTAACAATTTTTTGTTCATCTTCATCAAAATCAATTGAACGTACTGGTTTACCAGCTTCTAGCACTGGCTTAATCTTTTCTAAGACTGCTAATTCAGCTAAAGCATCTTCATCTTTACTCTTAGCAGCACGTTGAACTTTACCTAAACGCTTGTTAACAGCATCTAAGTCCGCAATACTTAATTCCAAATTGATAATTTCAATATCATCAACTGGATCCACTTTACCAGTAACGTGGGTAATATTGTCATCATCAAAGGCACGGACAACATGTACGATAGCATCCACTTGACGAATGTTTTCTAAGAATTTATTTCCTAAACCTTCACCTTTACTAGCACCCTTAACAATTCCGGCAATATCAGTAAATTCAAAAGTAGTTGGCACAATCTTCTTAGCTGGAATAATTTCTTGAATACGGTCTAAACGACTATCTGGAACTTCAACCATCCCAACATTAGGATCAATTGTAGCAAATGGATAATTTGCCATTTCTGCTCCTGCTTTTGTAATTGCGTTAAATAGTGTTGATTTTCCAACATTAGGTAATCCGACGATTCCTGCTGTTAATGACATATCTACAATTCACTCTTTTCTAATTATTTTATTTATCTGAGTCCGCTTTTTTCAAAACTTTCTTCATTTTCTTTTCGAATTCTCGACGCGATAACATCACAACGTGTCCACAATTTTGACATTCAATCTTAATGTCAGCACCCATTCGAATGATTTTCCATTCATTGGCACCACATGGGTGTTGTTTTTTCATCTCAACAATATCATTTAGTGCATACATATAATATTACCCCTTTACTAGTCTAAATTAATATCTAAAATTTGCAAAATACGATTCAAGTCTTCGTCAGAAGTATAGTTAATTTCTAACTTACCACTGCCCTTTTTAGAACGACTGCTAGCAATATTCACGTTGGTCCCAAACTTATCTTGCAATTCATCTTCATAAGCACGTAAAAATGGTGATTGCTTAGTAGAACGACGTGGCTTACGTTTCTTTTTAGGCTTAGCAGTTAAATCATCAATGGCTTTACTTAATTGACGAACCGTTAATGTTTCATTGTAAGCACGTTTAGCTAGTTTAATTAAATTTTGTTTATCTTTCACTGAAAGTAAAGTTCTGGCTTGTCCCATGGATAATTGATTTTTAGTCAACATATCTTTTACTTCGGTGGGTAAACCTAATAAGCGTAAGTAATTAGCAATGTATGGACGGGACTTGCCCAATCTTTTGGAAACTTCAGCTTGGGTAATATCTAATTTGGTCATTAAAGTATTATAAGCCTCTGCTTCTTCAATGGGATTCAAATCTTCACGTTGCAAGTTTTCAAGGACGGCAATTTCCATCATTTGTTCATCGGAAGCATCCCGAATAATAGCTGGAATGGTCTTTTTATTAGCCATGCGTGAAGCACGGAAACGACGTTCACCCGCTAAAATTTCATATGAATCTTCATTACCTGATTGTTTTCTAACAATAATAGGTTGAAAAACACCAGACTTTTTAATGGATAGAGTTAAATCTTTTAATGCTTGCGTATCAAAATGTGTTCTAGGTTGAAATGGATTGGGGGATAATTTAGCTAAAGATAAATCAATCACTTCTTCTTGACCTTCTTCAACATCGTTATCGGCAAATAATGCTTCAATGCCACGGCCTAGACCTTTATTATTCGCCATGATTTGCTAACACTTCCTTTGCTAATTGCATGTATAATTCAGATCCTTTGGACTTTGGATCATAATCAATAATTGGTAAACCATAACTGGGTGCTTCTGATAAACGCACATTTCTGGTAATGACTGTCTGATAGACAGTGTCACCAAAGTAATTACGCACTTCAGAATTAACTTGTTGACCTAACTTAGTTCTGGCATCGTACATCGTTAGCAACACCCCTTCAATCTTCAAATCTGTATTGAAATGTTTTTGTACTAATTTAACGGTGTTCAATAATTGGCTTAATCCTTCCAAAGCATAGTATTCACTTTGTACCGGAATTAAAATTGAATCACTAGCGGTAAAAGCATTAATGGTAATTAGTCCCAATGAAGGTGGGCAATCTACTAATATGTAGTCATAATTATCTTTAACAGCCTTTAATGCATTCAATAAACGAGTTTCACGTGCCATTTGAGGGGTTAATTCAATATCGGCACCGGATAATTGAATGGTTGCTGGCACAACATCTAAATTATCATGAACTGAATGCAAGATGGCATCCGTAATCGATTCTTCATTCACTAAAATGTCATAGATGTCTTTTTTTATGGAAGACTTTTGAATTCCCACTCCAGAAGTCGCATTTCCCTGGGCATCAGCATCAATTAGTAATACTTTTTTGCCATTACTAGCTAAATCAGCACCCAAATTAACGGAAGTCGTCGTTTTACCGACCCCACCTTTTTGGTTGGCTAGAGAAATTACATATCCCATGTGTAAACCTCCTTATAAGTTACTTTTCTGGTTCACCAATTGGTTTTTTGTTTGGTGTTCCGGCTTTTCTTGGATATTGTTTAGGTGTTTTTTTAGTTTTATCTAAAATAATAATATGTCTTTGATCATCTGATATTGGTAATGAAAATTCTTCATCTGCAACCACTTGACCACCTAAAGTCTTGATTGCTTGATTACCATTGGCCAATTCAGTTTCTGCTTGGGCTGCTTTTAAAGCAATCATCTTACCGCCTACTTTAACTAATGGTAAGCATAATTCAGATAATACACTCATCCGAGCAACCGCACGGGCAGTCGCCACATCATATTGTTCACGATGTTTTGACTTTTTGCCACCAAATTCTTCAGCACGTGCATGGTATAATTCAACACCATCTAAGCCTAACGCATCAACCAAGTTTTGCAAGAAAGTAATGCGTTTATTTAAAGAATCAACAATTGTTACCTTTAAATTAGGAAAGACAATCTTCATTGGTAATGATGGAAAACCAGCCCCAGCGCCAACATCACATAAAGTTAATACTTCTGTTTTTAAGCTTTGATCATAGAAAACTGGCGTAATGGAATCATAAAAATGCTTTAAATAAACATCCTTTTCATCCACAATCGTTGTTAAATTAACATGTTTATTAGCCTCAACTAACATCTGGTAATAAGTAGCAAATTGTTGCATCTGTTTGTCAGATAACTCAATGCCCATTGATGCTAGTTGTGCTTTAAATTCTTCTGGATTCATTTTGATTCTCCTAATGTGAAACTATCAATTTGTTTCACGTTTATCTCTACTTTAAATGAAAAATTTATATTTTACAATATGTAACTACACTTATTCATTATAACGAATGAGCACCTAGTTCGTCATTAAATATGCTAAAAAAAAAGACAGCCAAATGGCTGTCTTTTTTTAAATTTATTTTACCAAACGAATAGTCCTACGATACCAGCAGACATTAGTGAAACTAAAATTCCTGATAGTACTAAGTAACCCACGTTCTTTGAAATAACGTCGTTTGATTTTTTATCAACAATTCCTTTAAATGCACCAATAATCATTCCAACAGTCGAAAGGTTAGCAAATGATGTTAGAAAGACAGTTAATTGGGCACGAAAATGAGGAGCGAAAGTATTGATCTTACTTGAAACGCCACCCATAACAACGAATTCGTTGGTAACTAGCTTAGTTCCCATGTATTGTGCAAATTGGAAAGCGGTGTGAACATCGGAACCCATTAACCAAGCAAATGGGAACATGATGATTCCTAGAATGTGTTCTAGTGATAATGAAGGATTAATCAATCCTAGAACTTTATCAATCAATGCAGCTAAAGCAACGAATGCGATAACGTTAGCAACAATGATTAAAATTAATTTACCTGCACCTAAAATTGAATCACCCAAGAATGAGAAGAAAGGTTCACGTTCAACCTTTTCACCAATTTCAGCGGCTTCTTTGTTTTCTTCATTATTATTACTACCACCCATTTTAGCGATAGTATCTTCTTCTGGGCTGACATTAGTAGGCATCAAAATACTACTAATGATAACAGCATTTAAAATGTTTAATGGTACGGCAGTTAAAACGAATTGACCCGGTACCATTTGTGTATATGCACCAAGAATGGATGCAGTAACACAAGACATTGACATCATCGCAATGACGACATTACGTTGTGCAGAAATACGTTTAATTTGCAAAGTTGAAACGGCAAGTGCTTCAGTATTACCTAGAAACATCATTTCAACAGCAAAGAATGATTCAAATTTAGGTTGGCCTGTTATGTATGCCAAACCTTTTCCGACCCATTTAATAATAAATGGAAGGATTCCAATATAAGTTAAAATATCAAAGACTGGCACAATCAATAGAATTGGCATTAAAGCTGAAGTTACAAAATCCATTTGTTTCATATGAACCCAACTTGGTAATGCGAATGCAATTCCTTGATATGCTACTTGAACTAAGACTGCAAAGAAGTTCGCAGCAGCTTGTACTGCCGCACGACCCCAAGCAAATTGAGTCAAGCAGTAAGCAATCACCATGTTTAAAATCAAAACAGTGATTACTGAACGCCATTTGATATTCTTTTTATCTTTTGAAAATAAAAATGCAATTCCTAAAAATACTAAAATTCCTAATATGTTAACTAACAAATACATGTAAAACTAATCCTTTCTCTACTACAAAATAATTTATACGACGATAGCTTATTTTAGTTGCGCATCACCCCTTTCAATTAATTGCATTTTAAAGCACCTCATTTAAGAAGTTTGGCTTTAAGTCACGTTTAATATCATCAATGTCAAAGTTCTGAACGAGGGCATTGGAAACTGCCGCACTACTACGTTTAATACCTAATGATTTACCATTTTGATTTAAAGGATTGAAAACAATCAATGGTAAATATTCACGGGTAATTGATTCATTTACACTTGGATCATTCGCAAATGATGAAGTGACAATTAATAAATCATCTTCTGATAAATCTTCAATAATATTAGGCAATTGTGCATCAATATTGCTCAATTGGTTTGCATAAGCATCAATATTGTCTTCATCAGAAAGGCGTTTTAATAATGGTGGCTGACAATAAATCAATCCATCAAATTGCACATCCATTTGGGCTGATAATTCAACAAAAGCTTTACTATCATTAGGAACTTGAAGCGAAAAAGTATCGTCTTGGTTTTCTAAATAACTAGCAAAGCTTGATATCATCGATATATTTATATGTTTTTCAGACATTAAATCCATCGTAGATAAAGTACGCAAGCTTGTGTCAAAATCAAACATTTCACGTAAGCCAGCACCACTACTTTTGGTATTAATGCGATTAACCATTTTACCGTAAAAGGCACTAGGATTAGCCACTTGTGGAATCTCATTAATTTCATGATCCCATCGAATGCTACCTAAGCCCATTTTAATTAAGTTAGGAATTTCAAGTTTTTTACCGGCATGTGCAGCTACATGCCCTAACGTATCAACACCAACAGAATTAAAGCGATTAGCATCGGGAGCTTCCCCAATACCTAGGGATGCTAAATCTAAAACAATAATTCGTTTCTTATTCATGATCCATTACTTCCAATCTGTTAGTAGTTTTATTTAACTAATAATTCTAGCAGAATTATAAAGCATGTCAATAAGAAAAAGCACCGGCTAATTAAATTAGCTAGTGCTTTGTTAAGAAGTATTGTTGCCCCTGCCAAGGAACTATATTATAACACTATTCATAAGCATGTTATTATTTATGCAAAATAAAGAAAGGAAGCTTATTATGAAAATTGCAGCGATTGGTGATTCAGTCACCAGAGGCTTTGATGGCTTTAAAGATATTACAGAAAATTATCCATATTATTTAAGTCAAATTATGCATTACCCTGTTGATAATTTTGGCATTAACGGTGCCACCATTAAAGATGATTTAGCTAGTGAAATTAGTAATGTGCAATGGAACGCATATCAACAATGTATATTATTTATGGGTACTAATGACTATGGTCATAATGCAGACAATCTGCAAAGTGTGATTAATGAATTAAAAAATTGTTTAGTTTTTATCTTAAAAGCTAATCCAGATATTAAAATTACTGCTGTCTTGCCCTTAACCCGATATGATGGACATCAAAACGCAGCTGAACAAGTTCGTTTTGCTAACTACACATTTAATGAATTACTAGATGCCTTAGCTCAAACATATAAAAAATACGATATTCCTGTACTAGACTGGCGTATCCTCTATCCTGATTTTATCAATGATGATAATTATCAAGTAAAATATAACGACCAACATGTCCATCCTACTGCACAAACTTACTATCAAATTGCAAAGAAAATTGCCAAATTTATCAAAAAACAATAGCACTCTTAAGCTTTATGTGATATATTCTATAATTATCGGCTTAAGGAGGCGCCCACACTTTGCTGAGCACTATTGAAAAAGCTCCAATTAATCATAGCAATAATATTAAGTACGTTAATTTTAAAGATTTAAGATACTCACATATTATAAGAAAGGTTAAAACACACAAGCCAAAATGGAATAAAGTAATAATGCTACTGGATTTTAGTGAACATAGTAAACGCTATCCCACTTTAATTATTGAAGAAAAGCAAGGTTTTTATCTGATTGAAACATCGATTAATGTCATTATTAATCAAATGCTTGAAGAAAATAATGTCACTAATAAACAACTAATAGATCATTTTTGCGAATGTCTTGGTTTAAAACATACATATCCAATCTTAACCGCACATTCATCATTTATTGCTCTACCTAAATTTAATCGTAATAAGTGTAATCATTCATGGATCAATGTTACCTTTTTAAACCATTTACCATCATTAAATAATCGTAAATATACTGATTTTATGCTTAAAGAAAATCAATTTATCTGCTTACCAATTAGTGAAAAATACGTTAATAATAAACTAGATGATTTAAATAAATTAATAAGTTATCTTTATAGTGAGTTAATGCAAGTCAATCAAAGCTCCAAAGGACTTTTAAAAGGTGCAACACTGTACAATGGCGATAGAATAAAAATAAAAGATTGTTTAAATCAATGGTCATTAAAAAGACAACCTAAATTGGATGACTAAAAAAGAAGCTGCTACTTAGCAGCTTCTTTTATTTACGATTAATTAATTTATAAAATAACATGTAAATAAAGAATATCCAGCTAAACAAACATATCCACATCATTGTTTTCCACCAATTACCGGCTAAATATTTAGTCGTTAGAGTATTATTGCCATGCTTAGAATGCACAATAATGGAACCAATTTTACCAGTCTGAATACCATTTTCTGAACCATTGTAAGTAACTTTAGTATTCGCATATTTAATTACTGGTAGTTGGGTCAATTTATGATGATATGGGCTATGCCATCTGACCGTTAATGAACCATCAGCGTTCACTGTTTTGACAAAATGATAAGTTTTGGAAACATTTTTCTTCACTAATTGTTTATGCGATTTATAGTAAGGATGCAAATTATTATATTCAACTGGTTCTAATTTCGAACGAACCGGTAAATAATCAGGCACGGCTTTAGTAAAATCATTAATCAAACCACTTAAATCATTGCCATAAAAATCATTTTTAATTTGATCTGGTTTACGTTTCTTATGCATATAAACGTGCGTTAAATTAACGGTAGTTTGATTATCAACTAAATGAATGGACTTTAAACTTTTAAAGCCTTCCGCCCATAAGTTAATCCCTAATCCTAAGAGGATAGCAACTATTAAACTACCAATTTTTATCCAATGATAATCATGTTTGGTCGTCTGTTTGGTCATCATAATACCAGCAACCAGCGGTAAAATCACAAATGGCAACACTAAGAAGCGTTTAGGAAATTGTAAGTTATAAGCTAAATGTGGATAAATTTGCATTGCTTGATCCCAGGGAAATAAATATGTTGATAAATAAAAGAACACTAAACCGGTAATACTAAGCGTTTTAACCTTTACATCCCACTGTTTAAAGTGACGCACAAACATATATAATACCCAGATAAATAATGCAAAATCGGCTGGCTTAATCAAACTCGTCCACGAATAAATTGAAAATTTAAAAGAGAAAAAGGTCATCGATGGCACTGGGTACACCGGCATCAAAAAGTTATTGTGGAATAACTGTAATAATGATCCCCAAATATTAGCCGTCATTAATAAACATAAAATAGCGGCTAAACAAGCTCTTTTAAAGTAAATCCATTTATAATCAGTCATAAAGAAACCAGCAATAAACATTGGGACTAAGCTGATAAAGCCAATTAAACTCGTCATTAAATGCGTTTGAATCATTAAGGCCATTGCTCCAGCTAAATAAATAATACTAAACCGATGTCCTTTGAAGAATTGGGTCCCCGCTAGAATTAATAACGGCATAAAAGCTGCCCCAATCCCGGTAAACTGTTGCGTTAATAGCCATGAAACGACGGGACAAGAATACATGTAAAAAATAGCTAATAAGATGGCATAACTACGTTTAACCGAATTCTTAATCAGCAATAAATACATGGACATCCCAGCAATAACTAATACCAATAATGTTTCTAAAATTTGGAAGTGAAACCAACTACCGCTCAGTAATAATAACAGACCACTTAAGTATGAAATAAACGGTCCATACACGGCATTGATCATCCGGCCACTTTGAGAAAAGCCATAGTTCATTTGAAAATAACTAAAATGGCCGTTTCGAATCTGCATTGCAGAATCATAAAAACGGTTAAAGTGAAAAATTGAATCCATCCCTAAAAAGACGGAATGGGTATAGATTTGGCGACTTAATAAAATTAAGGCCATCCCTAAAATCACTAAAAACGGTGTAATTTTAGCAGATGACAATCGTCGAGAAAGCTTTTTTAATTTATTCATTACGAACCTTCTAATTATTAAAATATGTATATTTATTATCTTAAACTGAGCATCAATTTTTTTCAATTTGATACCCTCAAAAAAATATTTCTACCAATAGTTTTTATATATGATAACATTAATATGAAATTATATTGTTAGGAGTAAATATTAATGATCAAAAAATTGCATCAACCCAAAAGTCGTTACCGTAAATTGATAACGGCGGCGGTCGTTACAATGGGTGTTTCCATGAGTGGTTTCATGTTCACGCATAATGTAAACGCCATTAGTAAAAATAATCAGCCGGTGAAATATACCAAACAGTACGTACAAAACGTTAATGGTTATCTAACTGCTGACACTTGGTATCAACCAAAGAAAATCCTTAAAAATGGTAAACACTGGGTTAATACTAAACATAATGATTATCGTCCCATCCTAATGTATTGGTGGCCTAATAAAGGCATTAAAGCTAACTACATAAATTATTTTAATCAACATGGTCTTGGTAATAAGCACCAAAAAGTTACCAAAAATAGTAGCAAGCAGACTTTAAACAAGGCTACTAATAAGATTCAAAAACACATCGAAAAAAGAATTAATAAAAAACATAGTGCTAAATGGTTACGAACTATGATGAATAATTTCATTAACCAACAATCCATTTGGAATATTAAGAGTGAATTCCCTGTTTATGGTTGGGCTAACCTTCAAGGTGGAAGTTTTAAGTTTGTGAATAATAAACTAACTCCGAATGCTAATTCTAAGTATCGTTACTTAGGTCGTGCTTTCACCCTACAAAAGATTGAAAACACTAAGAACTATGAATTATTACTAGCTAATGATGTGGACAACTCTAATCCAGCGGTCCAAGCAGAAGATTTAAATAACCTACATTACCTAATGAATACCAGTTCAATCTTAGGTAAAGGTTCTGATGGTAATTTTGATGGTGGCCGTGAGGATGCTACGGGTAGTTTGGATTACGATGTGACCCAAATTGCTGAACAATATTTCAAAGATCGTTTCAATATGACTAATGATAAAAATAGTAATGCCCATCTAAACTTGCTTGAAGATGGGGTTAGAGGTTCAGTTAACGCTACTACTCGTGATCACTTTGGCGCTTTAACACATGATATGAATTTAACGAATGCCTTATTAAATACTTTCACTAAACAAAGTAATCAAAGGACTTCATTACAATCATTAATTGATACAGATTGGGTTAAACGTACCAGTGATTATACAGAAAATGATAAAGTCCCTAATTATTCATTTATGAATGTTCATGATGGGGTCCAAAGTTTAGTAGGTAACGTTATTAGTAGTATTTCTAAAGAAAATCCTAATGCTCCTACTCGTAAAACTTTACAAAAAGCCATTCAAATTTATGACAATGATATCAATAAAACCAATAAAAAATACGCTGGTTATAATATCCCATCAACTTATTCTTTATTGCTAACTAATAAAGATATGGTGCCCCGTGTATATTATGGTGACTTATTTGTTGACGGTGCCCAATACATGGCTAAGAAAACTATTTATTATGATGCAGTGACTGCTTTATTAAAAGCTCGTATGAAATATACTGCTGGTGGTCAAGAAATCAGAATGCATGATAACGGTAATATTATGTCATCAGTACGTTTTGGTAAAGATAACTTTAAACCAACTGATGAAAATAGTCGTAATTCTGGAATTGTAACAGTGACTTCAAATAAAGATAACTTAAAACTAGGCAACGATAAGGTAGTTATTGATTTAGGAGCCGCACATAAGAATCAACAATTCCGCCCATTACTAATGAGTAAAGCCAGTGGTTTAAATATCTATAACAATGATAGTGATGCTAAAGATAAAACTATTACTACCAACGATAAAGGTCAATTAATTCTAAGTGCTAAACAAGTACAAGGGTTTAAGAATCCCCAAGTTGCTGGTTACTTATCCACTTGGGTCCCTGTTGGTGCTAAAGACAACCAAGATGTAAGAACTGCTGCATCTAGCGAACCTAGTAAAGATGGTAATGTCTTCCATGCTAATTCAGCTTTAGATTCACATGTTGCATATGAAGGTTTCTCATCACTACAACCTAATCCAACTAACAATATTCAAAAGACTGACGTTAAATTAGCACAAAGTGGTGACTTCTTTAAAACACTTGGGATTACAGATGTTGAATTCCCTGGTCATTATATGTCAGTTAAAAATGATAATTCATTTGTTGATTCATTGGAAAACAATGGTTATGCTTTCAATGATCGTTATAACTTAGGGATGAATGGTCAAAGTACTAAATATGGTACCGTTGATCAAATGATTGATGCTAATAAAGCCCTTCATCAAGCTGGTGTGCATACTATGGCTGATTATGTAATGAATCAGTTGTATGGATTAAATGGTCATGAATTAACTTCTGTTAAACGTATTGATGGATATGGTCGTTACTTGAAGAAATCAAACATCAAAAATGATTTATATTATGCTAAAACCAAAAGTTCTGGTAAAGATTACCAAGCCCAATATGGTGGTAAATTCTTAAGTGAATTAAAGGATAAGTATCCTGACTTATTCACACAAATTCAAACTTCCACCGGCAAACCTATTAATGCTAATGAACACATTAAACAATGGTCGGCTAAATATTTGAATGGTACTAGTATTCAAGGCCGTGGGATGGGTTACATTTTAAAAGATAGCCAACATGATAAATACTATAGTCTAAATAAATTTAATAAACACGCATTAAGATAAAAAAATACCTTCTTAGGATTAAACCTAAGAAGGTATTTTTATTTAGATATATTTAGTAATATCAATATCTTCAACTTTTAATATTTTACTCATATCAAAGCCTATCATATCCGACTTGAAAGCTTCACTATTCATATATTCTGCATTTAATTCAGAAAGGTTGTCACCATCCGATGATACTAAAGCAAAAACTCTACAGTTAGTAGAACTATTTTCTTCCATAAATACTTTATCGACATTGATGCCAAATTTAGGCAAACTTTCTAGATGTCTATTCCAGTGAGTTGATAAATATTCTCTCGCACTTTGTTCATCTTTTAGTGTATAAATTCTTAGTTGTTGCATAAGAAATACCTCCTTTAAATTTCAAGCAAAATAAAGGTTACACTTAAAAAATTAAAATTCAATATTGAATTAATCATTACAAAGTGACTCATTTAGAATCTAAATATTAACTTGGCACCTAAATAAATAATCATCAGCAACCAACTAATTACAAATACAATCATTAATAAATTGAATTGTTGATTATTAACATATTTAATCGTCATTACGTTTTGACCAACTTTGGATTTAGCAATAATTGCCCCAATCTCAGTGGTCTTAACGTTTGCGTTCTTTTTACCATTCAAGGTAACTTGGGTATTTGCATATTTAACTGCTGGTACCTGAATATTCTTACTACTGAATGATTTGTTCTTCCAAACAACCGTTAACGAACCATCTTTATTAACATGCTTATCAAAATCATGATCCAAATTAGGAATAATCAATTGATAATGGGCAGTGTAGTAAGGATGAAGCTTATTATAATCATCTGGTTTCAAGTTAGCCTTCACTGGTAAATAATCAGGTGTGGCTTTATTGATATCACTAATTAAGTATTGCCAATTATCACCAAAGAAATCCTGCTTAATCGTATGATGATTATGCTTTACATACATGTAAGAATGCGCAATTGGCGCCCATGGATATTTGTCAGCAACCATTTGATTAGACTTATCAACTTTGAAATCCATATTATATCCGTTAATTCCCAGATTAATACCAATTAAGGCAAATAATAAGGCATAGCGGAATAACTTAGGATGTTCAAAGGCACGTAAAGTAAAGATATGATCATCATAAGTTAAGATTTTCCCAAAGACTAGTAATAACATTACAAATGGAATTACTAAGAAACGTTTAGGAAATTGTAAGTTGGAAGATAAAATTGGAAATAACTTCTGTAGTGTTAACCATGGAAATAAAGTAGTTGAAGCAAACAAGAAGAAAGTTCCAGTAATCGTTAACGTTCTTGTCACAATGTCTGAATGCTTAAAGTGACGTACAAAATAGTAAATCACAAATAAGAATACTACCATTTCAACTGGTTTTACCAAACTATACCATGAGTAATGATCAAATCGAAAAGCATAGTCTTCCATGTTAGCCACCGGAAAGACCGGCATTAAATAATTACTACCAAATAATTCTAGTGCACTCCCCCAAACATTGGCTGTTAAGGCTAGTGTAATGACGGCAGCAATCAACGTATGTAACACCATCTTGAACTTATGATTAGTATGCAATAATGCCACTAAGAACAATGGAACGACCGCAATAAATCCAATAATCGTACTCATAACATGCGTTTGAATTAATAAGGTCATTGCTAAAGCTAAATAAGGAATTGAAACTTTTTTCTTATTAATAGCTTCCGTTCCTGTAAGTACTAACAGCGGTACTAACATCGCACCGACACCCGCAAATTGTTGCGTGGTAATCCAACCCATTAATTGGGATGAATACATGTATAAAATTCCAATCACCATGGCATAGCCACGTGAAACATTATTCTTAATACATAATAGATACATGGACATGCCGGCAATGACTAAGAAGATAATTGCTTGAATGGACTGAAACATGTACCAATTACGACATAAGATTAATAAGGCCCCACTTAGATAAGATATCACTGGACCATAAATGGCATTAACAACTCGACCAGTTTGATCAAAACCAAAGTTAGCTTGGAAATAATTAAACTTGCCAGTTTTCATTTGCATGGCAGTATCGTAAAAACGATTAAAGTGAAAAATTGAATCAGCACCTAATAAAACTGAATGCGTCAGCAATTGTTTACTCATCAAGGCGATTGCCATTAACAAAATGACGATCAATGGGGCTGATTTAGACCCCCACCATCGCTTGAAGAATCTTTTAAAGGAATCCATAAAATAATAACCTCATTTTAAAAAGTTTCTGAATATAATTATATGGTTGGTATCTAGGTTTTTAAACCCAAATTCAATTAAATTTTAGTTACAATTTTGCTAATCAATGGATAAGCTAGAACAATTAACCAACTCAAAATACAAATCACCATCATTAAACGCGTCATAAAATCTTGATAATATTGAATAGTAACACGATTCTTACCAGCTTTAGCTTTTACAATAACAGCGCCTAGGTTGGTAGTGTGTACTTTTTTCAATTTATTCCCATTCAAAGTGACTTTAGTATCAGCATACTTAACTAATGGCACTTGGGTCCACTTAGCTTTCTTACTATGCCAGATGACTGATAAGCCCCCATCACGCCATACTTTATGTTTAAAATGAGTGACGGAATTCTTACCAATATATTGATGATAATCTAATAAATATGGATTAAAGGCGTTATATGCTTTAAAGCCCTTAATGTCCTTTTTAACTGGCATGTAATCAGGTGAAGCCTTAATATAATCGTTCACTAAGTGTCCTAAATGGGGACTATCAATATCTTTTTGAACATTGCGATGATGCTTTTTGAAGTAATAATATAGTGAACTATCATGATAATTACTAATATTATGCCCCTTAGTAGTTTGATCATAACGATAAATACGATCATTCATAGAATAAAAGTCTAAGCCTAAACTACCGATGATAATGACCGCTACTAATAATAAACGCCACCATTGTTCACGACGGAAAAATTGATGATTAGTTTCATGTTCATAGGTCATGATCATGCCTAACGCTAGTAGAATCATAATAAATGGCAAAACTAAGAAACGTTTAGGGAATTGTAAAGTATAAGTCAAACTAGGCATAAAACGTTGAATCATGCCCCATGGAAAGTGACTCCAGGAAACAACCATAAAGCCTATTCCAGTGACAGTTAAAGTCTTGGTAACTAGACTAATCTTTTTCCAGCGGTAAATGACAAAACCAATTACAAATAAAAATAAAATCGCTTCGGTAGGTTTGAAAATATTAGTGATTGAATATAAATTAAAATTAAAACCATATGTTCTTAGATGTGGGACTGGATAAACAGATAATAACTTATTGGTTGAAGAAATATATAATAAGTTGTACCAAACGTTAATCGTTAAGAAGATAGTAATCATTGCAGCATATAAAGTGTGACGTACTAATTTCCACTTATCAGTGGCTGTCACTAAGCCCACAATGAATAATGGAATAATGCCTAACATTCCAATCATGCTGCTCATTAAATGCGTTTGAATTAATAGTGACATGCTTAAGGATAACCCTAAGACTGAAACATCATGTTTTCTAATCGCACTAGTTCCACTTAAAATTAATAGTGGCAATAAAGCAGCCCCAAAAGCGGTGAATTGTTGGCTCGTTACCCACTGGACAATTTGTGAAGAATACATATAAATAATGGCAACTAAAATGGCATACCCACGAGTCACATGATTCTTAACGTTCAATAGATACATGGTTAGACCAGCAATGACTAACACAATTATGTTCAAAACAATTTGAAACTTGAACCAACTGCCACATACTAATAGAATCGCTCCACCAATGTAAGCAATAATCGGTCCATATAAGGCACTTAAAATCCGTCCATTTTGCATGAACCCATAATTAGTTTGAAAATAACTAAATTTACCCGATTTTAGCTGCATAGCAGTGTCATAGAATCGGTTGAAGTGAAATAGTGAGTCAGCACCAAAGAAGAGCGTATGCGTCCATAATTGGCGACTGACCATTAATAACGCCATAATCAAAAAGATAATTAGTGGCGATAATTTAAAAGATAAAAACTTGTTAAAAATGTTTTTTAATTTTTGCATTATAATACTCCTAAATTATGTAAAATCTAATCTATCCCCATATTAATACAATTATTAAAAATATCCACATTTTATGAGAATTTGTGGTGAAAAGAATAAATTCAGTGCTATAATTAAATAGTAATATTAGATTAACATATACATAATTTGGAGGCTTTATAAATGAATTTCAAAAAATTAATTACAGTAACAGCTTGTGCCACAATGCTTGGTACTAGCTTCTCAGTAGTAAGTTCATTAAATAGTGGTGAAAATATTGTTGCACATGCAGCTATAAACAAAAAAGTAAGTGCAAAACAATTCTATTCTGATATAAATGCTGCAATGGTTGCAGTCGAAAAATCCAACAGTTCTCAATATGGTGTTGGCGATGTTAATAACATGAAGAGCAATGGAATTTCAGTATATACTGGTAACAACTATAATAGTTCTTTTCCTGGTTTTTTAAATTCATTATGTTATGGTGATTATTCTGATCCAAATTCTAGCAATTATGATGCCATTAAATATCTTTACAAACACTTTGTTAACCGTTTTAATTCAAATACTAAAAATGTTTTAAAAAATGACTATAACAAATCTACTTTAACTAATAAAGATAACAGTGATGAAAATGGTTATTACAATTTATCAAATGATTTGTCATCAGCTATAAAAGATTGGGGATCACATTATGAAGGAATTGCCCCAACTAAGAATCATGTTAAGGCCGTTAAAAATAATGTTAATAAAGCTCGTGCCAAATACAATCATGTAAAGAAAAATCATTCTAAGAAAAACAGAAAAGCTATCAGAAAAGCTAAACATAACTTAGAAGTTGCTCAAGCAAAATATAATGCTTTAGTAAAATAAATTTTAAATAATAAAAAGCTTCATGTTCGATAAATCATCGAGCATGAAGCTTTTTTAATAGTAAATCAATTATTATTATCAATTAATTCTTGTTGCGTTATTATCTTACTATCCTTATTATCTAATTGTTTTAAAGATTTTAAGATTGCCTTACGATTTCGTTCATTTCCTAATAAATAATTAGTTTCTTGCATTGAAACATTATTAGTATTCAAATCATCATCTCCAAAATAATTAACGATAATAAACGTTAACAACTGGATTACTACCTTGGACCAAACCAGCATCAGTATAAGCAAAATTAGCTGATCCATTGGTACTTGGAACTACTAATAAGCCATTATCAGACAAGACTTTTTGAATTTGAGCAGTCGTAATAACACTACCTTGCATAATGTGCATATCCACTAATTCTTGTTGGGCATTCAAAATACTGTTAATTCCATTAGTATTCATATTAACTGGATTAGCAGCACCAGTATTATCAAAAATACGTAAGTTAAGCTTTACACTGTTAATAGTTGGATTCTTAGCCACATAAATAATAGCTTGACCACCATTAGCAACATTCCCAGATGCAAAGACCGCATTGCCAGATTGATTAAATCCATAACCCTTAGGTAAATACTTAGCAATGGTACTAGTGTTAGCTGTTGGATAAGCATTAGTAGTGTTAGTTAAATCATTAACCCCTACTGTTTGTTGAGAAACAACTTGAGCAGTCGATTGGTCAATAAACTTCAAAGTGTAACCATTAGTTTGTTTTGGTTGTTCATTCTTAGGTGTTTTACCATCAGTAATATCATCATTATTATCAACTTTCGGTTGATTATGAGTTTGCTTCTTAGCAGGTGTTTTCTTTTGTTGCTTGTTAGCTTTCTTAGCGGGTGCTTTCTTCTTAGCAACATACTTACTCTTTACACCACCATGGAAAGCCCATCCATTGATTTTAGGATGTTGTTCATCAACCACATAGTAATAGACCCAGCCTTGCGTATTCGCAACCGCACTTTCAATCTTAAAGGTATCTTTAGCATATTCTTTTTTGTTAAAGTCTAATTCTTTAGAATTAATACGACTGTAATTAGGAGTAGTCCATAGTGAAGAAGTTACATGATAGCCTTTTTTGTTTTTAGGCATCTTAGCATATCTAAGTGGACTAGTAGCAACAACTCCAGTTCCTTTTTCAATCTTAGTTAAATCATTGGAAAAATCATTCTTCCCAGCATAGATCCAACCACGATATTTACCACCTAATGTAACCATTTTGGCGTAGTATAAACCAGAATTAGTCTTGGCCATTTCATAAACATAGAAAATATTCTTTGGTGAATTAGAATTGGCTAGTTGTTTCATGCGATGTTTAGATGCAACAACCTTAGCATTGCCTAAACGACCTGGCTTGTTGAACATAGTAACAATCCCAGTAGGTTTTACATAGGCATAGTCAGTAGATACTTTTAATGGTGAATATTCAGCAGTTACTTTGTTAGTCTTAGTTGTCTTTTTAACATTTTTTTGTACTTGTTTAGTTTGATGATTGGCTTTAGTCTTTGCATTCACACCCATACTGCTAAATGCAGATAGTGATAATGCGGCTAAACCAACATATAATGAGTTTCTTAAACCTTTTTTCATTATAATGCCCCCTAAATTTTACTAGCACAATTATAGCATAGAATGAAATAAATATTCATATATTAATAAACAAAAGAGCCATGGAAAAATTCCATGACTCTTTAATATTGTTAAATTATTTGTTAAACAAAGTAACAATTCCACTACCATTTACAGGAGTAGTTTGTTGTTGTCCAGTTTGATTATCTTTAACAGTATAGATAAGATTCAAACCGTCAATTCCGTTACTCATACTTTGACTATTAACATCAGCAAAAGTAGCATTTGAAATTAATTGGTTATTAGCATTAAATAACTTAGGGTTTGCAGCATTAGTTTCTGTTAAGTTAGCATCAAATGTATATGTGTATCTATGGCCAGCATCATTGCTAGTTAATTGATACATTGGTTGACCATATGAAAGCATTTGTGATTTAAGGTTATTGTAGTTGAAAGTATCATTATCATTACCCTTAAATAATGCATCATAGGTATTTTGAGACATATTAACAGGACTTAATTTACTGTTACTAATAGAAGCAAGGCTTTGGTTAAATGAATTAGGGTTTTGTAATTGTGAAACTGTGTATTTAACAGCTTGTCTATTATTTTGTGGAGTAACAACTACAGTTAAGTTTTCACCCTTGTTAACAATAGAGCTATCATTTAAGTAACTGCCCTTATCTGTAATATTGCTTGAATTGATTAAGTTGTAACCAGTTCCCTTTAATGAATCATTAACAGAGTTTACAACGTCTTTGGAATTGTAAGTTCCATTATTTTGTAGATATGCAGGGTTAAGACTCTTAGTCATAACTGTTGAGCCTAGGTTGGCATTACTTACATAAGTAACGTGAACAGCATTTGCAGCATTTTGTGCAGCGTTTTGTGAATTCATAACATTAGCTGGCATATTGTTAGTAAAGTCAGATGCCTTTACCCAACCATTAATCAATGAATTATTTTGATCAGAAACTTTGTAATAAGTGTCACCGCCATATACAGTTACAGTATCATTGACAGTGAACTTATCAGCACTAAAGTTAATACCATTAAAGTCCTTTACGCTACTATCAGCACCAAACTTGTAACCAGCTGGTAGATTGTAAATATTGTTAGTAGTTACATAACCAGTAGTATTGGCTGGCTTAGCAGCAGTGGTAGTTGGGTTATCAATCTTTTGTACACCCTTAACATATACATAACCACGAACCTTCTTATCGAATGATACTACCTTGTAGTAGTGAACACCATTTGAAGTTTTAACTTCTTGGTATGCCATGAATAAATCATTAGCTGAATTAGAGTTAGCTTTGGAACGCATGTCGTTCTTTGAAGCCTTAATCTTGTTGTTCTTAACACCACCTGGTTTAGTGAACATAGCATTTTTACCAGTTGATTTATAAACTAATGATTGATCTAGGTTCTTAGTAACCTTAAAAGTTACTGCTTTAGCAGACTTCTTAGTTGTTTTCTTAGCATGTTTCTTAGTTGTCTTAACGACATGATGATGACTAGCAGCATTGGCAGTAGTAGCTGAAACAGTGGTTGCACCAGCAACTGAAGCAAAAGTCAATGCCGCAAGTCCTAAATACAATGATTTTTTAAGATTTACTTTCATTATGAACTTCCTCCTAAATATAATTCAATATGATTGTAACATTAAAGTAACATTTTTTCGCCTATTTAACTTAATTTTATGTATAAAAAAAGAATGGAATAAATCCATTCTTTTTAAATCGATTAAATTTTTAATTAATCATTTAAGTTTAAGTTAGAATCAGCAACAATAGTCTTAAAGTTATTGTAATTAGCAACACCTTTACCAGCAACTGAATCATTTGAAGCATTTGCTACTAATGATTGAATAGTTGATAAATCAGATTGTTTGAAACCTTGTGCTTTAAGATCTTTTTTAACTTCAGCAATAGCTTTTGCCTTGTTTGAAGTATTATTAGTTGCATCTCCATCAATTGCAGCTAATTTATCATTTGCTGATTTAGCAGCTGAATTAATCTTTGATAGGTTTGCATTTGTTACATCTTTACCAGCTTGTGATTGTGCTTCACTGTGCAATGCATCGTAACCCTTGTCAGTGCTGTCAGTTAAGCCAGAACTTTCAAGAAGTTTTTGTAATCCAGCAGCATCGTTTGTGTTACCTGATGCTTGTTCAGCAGCAGATAATTTGTTTGCAGGATTGTTTTCATTGTTATATGCACTAATAGCACTCTTAGCTAAGTAAACAGTATTATTTACATCGCCATTGTTAGTTGTAGTGTTTGAACTGTCTTTAACATCATAGTAGATAGTGAAAGCACCAGGTTTACCAGCAATTTCATCATAAGTCTTGTCACGGTAATTGTTGTTACCAGTATTAACTTTATTATCATTACTATTTCTAGTGTAGTTAGCATTGTAAGTGTAAGTCTTAGTTCCAATAGTAAATTGGTTCCAAGGTTTACCAGGTGCTAATAATGAAGCTTCAAAGTTGTTGAAGTTAAATGTTTGGTTAGCATTTCCTTGGAATAATGCCTTCCATTGATCTGATGATAATTGTAATGATGATAATTTACCATTTACTTCATCACTATTTTCTTGTTTTTGGTTAATTGTACCAGCATTACTGTATGCTGCACTCTTGAAGTTAGCAGGTGTTAAGTATTGTGTAGCACCTTTATCAACAGTTACAGTAATTGTGTTACCCTTAGCAACTGAATCAGAAACTGATGATGGGTTATCGAAACCAGTACCAACTAGTGCTTTATTAACAGAGTTGTTTACATCATTTGCTGAGTAAGTTCCAGTGCTTGATAAGTTATCAGGATTCATGTCTTTTTCCATTAATACTGAACCATAGTTAGCTCTATCAACGAATTTAACATGAATAGCATTAGCTGAGTTAGTAGCATTCTTAGCAGCATCAGTAATTGTATTGCTGAAGTATACTGAGTTTACCCAACCATTAATTAATTGGTTGTTCTTGTCAGTTACATAGTAATATGTTTGGTCATTGTTAACCTTAACTGCATCAGACACAGTGAATTGGTCAGCAGCAATGTTCATACCCTTGTAATCATTCTTCAAGCTAGTCTTGAATTGTGAACCGTAAGCTTTGTTAAAGAAACGGTTAGTGTTAGTTAAGTAACCAGTAGCATTAGCAGGTTTGTTAGCAGCTACAGTAGTGTTAGTCTTAGCAACACCCTTGTTGTAAACAAAACCACGAACCTTCTTATCGAATGAAACTACCTTGTAGTAGTGAACACCCTTTGAAGTAACGCCTTCTTGGTATGCCATGAATAAGTCTTTAGTGCTGTTTGAGTTAGCCTTTGACTTCATGTCTGAAAGACTTGCAACAACTGATCTCTTACCTACAGCCTTGTTGTAAACAGCGTTTTTACCAGTTGACTTGAAAGTAACTGATTGGTCTAAGTTCTTGTTAGTAGTTTTGTAAGTTACCTTCTTAGCAGCAGCATGCTTTTTAGCAGCGTTTGCGTTTGAAGAGTTAGCGGTAACACTAGCAACTGAAGCAAAACTTAAAGCAGCTAGACCTAAATATAATGATTTCTTTAAACTAGATTGCATTATATATTCCTCCAATATATTTTTATGTAATTCATCAAGCAAAAGAATTATAACATAAAATAATTATTAAACAAAAGTTTTTTAATTATTCATGTAAAATATTTACCTAATAAACTTCATTAACATATAGTATAAATAAATTTTATTAAAATATCAATTGATTATTTGCTTTGTAATGCAATTGATAAAGCAATGAAATATTTAATTATTGTTAACAAATATAAAGTAAATCATCCCCACCTATTTGTCAAAATATATACACTATTATGTAGAAACATGTACAATTTCTTTAATGATTATTTTAAGAAAGGATGAAGAATATGGTTACTTTTTCTTATCAAGCCTTAGTTACTGTTGTGAATCAAGGTAGTTTCCAACGTGCTGCTAATATATTAGATGTCACCCCGTCAGCGATTTCACATTCCATTGATAAGTTAGAAAAACAACTTGGCTTTGCATTATTGCTGCGTAATCGTGCCGGTGTAAAGTTAACGGAAGATGGCAAGTTGATTCTACCTACAATTCAAGAAATCTTGAATAATGAAGATCGCCTCATGCAGGAAGCCGATAATATTAGGGGCTTAACGGCTGGAACCGTTAAATTAGGAGCTTTTAGTAGTGTCTGTATCAACTGGTTACCTGGGATTGTCGACAAATTTAGAAAACAATATCCTAATATTAAGATTGAAGTTACACAAAACAGTTTTAATCACATTACAACCCAAACCCATCAGGGAAATCTTGATTTAGGATTCACTTGTCAGCCGATTAATGAAAAATTAGTAAAGGTATTATTAGTTAAAGATCAAATCTATTGCATTACACCCAAAGGATTTGTGCCTAAGAATGGGCATTCAATCACGATTGATGATATTAAGCATGAACGCTTCATTTTACAGAAGTCTGATTATGATGGTGATACGAAGGAAGTCTTAGATAAGTACCATGTCCAAGGTAATTCGATTCAATTCAGTATTGATGACCAATCCATTATTGCGATGGTTGAATCTGGACTGGGAATGGGAATTTTGCCTAGACTAGCTTTCGATAAGCATAATTCACATGTGACGGCTTATCCATTTGATGAAGCATATTATCGTTCCATCTTCTTAGTGATGAATGCTGTGCAGATGAAAACACCGGCTACGCAAAAAATGGTCAGATGTATCAAAGATTTCATTAATGAAAATTATCCAGCGCAATTACTTAAATAATATACACAAAAAACCACCAATCAAATTAATGAATGGTGGTTTTTGCGTATTGATATTAGTGATTATATTTTATTTTACTGTTTGCTTATCTTCATTACGAGTATCGAAAATGGTTTCACTGTTGGTGTCAATGTAACGAGCAGCGACTGGTACTTGGTATTGATTCATCCCATTAACTTTGAACATCTTTAATGCCCCGATACGATTCATTGCACTTTGTAATGTTTCGTTATCTAATTGACCACTCACATAGTTCAAACGTAGTGTCTTTACCTTTTGATCTTCACTTTTGAATACTAATTCTAATTTTTTCATTTATAATTTCCTCCTATTAATTAAGCGTAGTATCTAGTTTGTGCAATTAACTCTGTTTTTTCTAAGTTATCAGAAGTCAAAGTTTTTAAAATTGAACCAAATTCAGTAATTTGTGCATCTGATACATCTTCGATGACATTGGCAAATGAACGATTCACCACTTTTTCATCTTCCTTTGTAATCATTTTATAAACTACCTTTGATTTATCCCAAACTTTATTCATGCTGTATATCCTCATTTCATTTTTTAATTGGTAAGTTGTTGGCGCCAACCCTTACATCTACTAGTAACGAAGTTCGATGCGAAAGTGGAACCCCTAATTTTAATTTTTAATTAAATTTATTTTTTGACGCAGCTTTTGCGCCATTTATTTAAGGTTTTAGTTGAGATATTGGTCTGGCGTGAGATTTCTCTCATGTTATCGATTCCTTCATAATAACGGTAGTAGATTAATTTACGTTCAGTTTCACTACTAATCTTCCACAATTCATTTAATAGTTCATTATGGGAGAGTTCACTTTCAAAAGAATAATCATCAATTAATTGGTTTTCCCAACTATCTTGATTATTTGCTGACATGAATTCAATTTTTTGCGTATTGCGACTTGCTTTGCGTAATTGGTCTAATAAGTGCCAGTAGACACCTTGATAAAGGTAAGCTAGTCGCTGTTTATCATCATCTGGTCCTTGATATTGATAGTACTTTTTAGCGAAAATAATGAAACCTTCTTGCATTAAATCATCGTATTGAGCTGTATTTTTTTGAATATTTAATCGTTTCAATACCCCATATATTACGACCCTATGATCGCCTTGCATGAGGTAGTTAAATCCATCATTTAATTGTGTATAAGTACTGATATCACAGCACTCCTTTATTTGGAATTTATCCAAAGGCCTTCGAACAAATATAAAGATAACAGGCAATTTTGCTGGTTTCACTCCCGCAGATTTTGTCATAATTACCGCAGATTTTGCATTTTGGTCATTTTTCGGCAAATAAGGGGTACTTTTCTTTGTTTTTTTCAGCAAAATAGTAGAATTGAATTGATGAACATATAAGGAGGTTTTATGAATGCAATGGCATATTAAGACTTTTAAAGAACTAACTCGTGATGAATTATGGGAAATTTACAATGCTCGTACCAGTACCTTTGTGGTCGAACAAAACCGTCCTTATCAAGAAGTTGATAAGATTGATAAGAAGGCCTTACATGTCTGGGCTGAAGAAGATGGCACTTTACTAGCATATGCACGTATTTTTTATGGTCATGATCACACCAGTTTTGGCCGGGTGTTAACCACTAAAGAAGCACGTGGTAAAGGCTTAGGTAAACAACTAGTTCAAAAGATTTTAGATGTAATTGATCAACACTTTGATAATAATCCTACAATTGAGATTGATGCCCAAGAAGATAAGGTCGGCTTTTATGAAAAGTTTGGCTTCCATCCCGTCGGTGGTGTCTACACTTTCCATCAAACACCCCATATTAAGATGGTATTGAAGCAATAATTTCCCATTTTGTGTAAATTATTGCCGCAGATTTTAAAATTATGGAAACAAAAAACTTGCTACTTTTTTAAGTTAGCAAGTTTTTTTAGGTTTTGATAATGTTTAGTGATTCGTTTTAGAGTATTTAACTGACAAATTAAAACATTTATTATATAATTTATTTGTAAATAAAAAGAAGCCCTGCTGGTACAGGACTTCCGAGTAAAGCCGTTTAAGACGGTGACTACTATAAATTATTAAAAGCTATTAATAATCGCTAGCTCATCACAGCTAAGGCGGTTATTTTTTTTGATTGCTTTTTACAATCTCAACAACTAATGCAATGAGGGCCACAGTAAAGGTGCCGAACATCAACATTAATTGTAAAGCGTCTGCAACAGACACTTTGACTACTCCTTTCTCTAGGATTGATGAATAATACAGTTATAAAACCATACGCACCACTTCCTTTGGAGCAGCCACCGCCTTAACTTCTCTACTAGATATTAGTATACATGAAAATAGTTTTTATATAAAATAGTCATTATATGGGCTTTGTTCCTATTTTAATATTTGGTGATTTCCAGTATTAACAAGCGTTAATATTAATTCATTATTGTTGATTTTGTAAATGATAATCCAATTATCAAAATTGGATCCATAATTACTGTATCTAGAAGGATGGAATTCACGATAATCCTTCCATTTACCACTTAATTTGTGATCTTTAATCTTATTACATACGTTTGTATTATTATTAATAATTGCATTTAAGCATGGTTTAATCACATTTACTGGATAATGTTTTTTCTTTAATCTTTTTAGATTCTTTTTAAAAATACTAGTCGCATTAATAATCATAGATTGTTTATCCAGTTATCTATATCATTAATATTACCTATTTTCTCAGTTTTCCCATTTTCAGCTTCTTTTTTACTTTCTATTGCTTCAGGAGTATCCAAAAAATTAACTAAACTAACTTCATTATTAGCTGCTTTAGCTAAGGCCATTCTTAAATATTCTGAAATAGTAATTCCTTGCTTAGACAAATTTTTCTTAGCTCTGTTATCTATGTCTAAGGTAACACGAGTTGCCACCGTTTTATTTTTAGTTAATGAATTTACCATTAATAACACCTCTTTGTTTAACGATTGTACTACATATATAGGATAATATCTAATAAAAATCCATATTATTGCTGTTAACCCTTAATTATTTTAGTATATCGATATTATATTTTATTAATAACATCTAGCTCATCACAGCTAAGGCGGTTATTTTTTGGACTGTTTTACAATCTCAATAATAAACAAGACAAACATTAAAAAAATATTATTATCTTATAATCTGCTTGTAATTATATAAATTAGATATATAATTATTTTGTAACAAAAATTACATAAGGAGTAGATTTATTTTATGAAAGTTTTAAAGAAACTTATCACTGTTACTGCATGTACCGCAATTATTGGTACAAGTTTATCAATCGCTAATGTTGGTAACAACAATGTTATGACTGTTCATGCCGCTGGTAGAATTCTTACTACTAAGCAATTTAATTCTGATGTCCATGCCCTTTCAATTGCATCTGAAATTGCGGGAAAAGATTCGGGATACTCTAATGATATGAGAACACATCTAGTTGATGGTTATAAAGTTGGTAATGGAATGCAATGGTTTTTAAATGATATTGTTAATGATAATGAATCAAATTACAGTGCTGTCAAATACTTATACCATCATTTCTATAATCGTTTTGATGGAGATACTAAACAAGCATTAAAGGGTTTATATGATCAATCTAATTCACAAAGTGTTGAAAAGTTTGCTAACGGTCTTTCCAATGCTATTTCAGATTGGGCTAACAAGTTCTCATATGTAGGACCATCAAAACAAAGTCGTATCAAAGCTGATAAGAAACGTATTAATGCTGCCAAGAAGAATTTAAGCAAGCATCACACTAAGAAAAACAAGCGTGCATTAAATAGAGCTAAAAACCGTTTAGAAGTGGATAATATTAAATACAAATAATATTCAATTCTAAATGCTTTTTACACACAAAAATACCCACTGGCTAATTTAGTCAGTGGGCATTTTGTTTTAATATTAAATTAATCTTTATTATCTAAATTAAAGTATTCAATCTTACCTTTATCTTTTAATAGTTTGGCAAAATCAACAATTGGTAATACACAAGATGGGAACATATTGGACTTAAGGGTTAATTCTGAAATAAGTGTTCTAACATATGGAAACATTAAATTATTACCATCAGTTGAAAGTTTTTCTTTTAAAGCATTATATTTTTGTTCATCACTAAAGTCACCCTTATTGAAAGAAAATTTAAATGCCCCACTCAAGTCTACACTTAATATAAACGGAGAGTCTTGTCTTTCTAATCCACCTATTTCTGCTTTAATGTTGATTAGCGCTTCATTAGATTTTTTGATAGAAAAATAAATATTAGCTTGAAATTTATTTTCAACTCGTAAATTATTAGCAATAGATTTTTTTAATTTATTATTTCTGCGATATTCAAAAGAATTTACATTATAATTAATAAAATCAATGTAATCAATAGGACTATTGTTAGTCATTTAGACAATGCACCCCGATTTCTCATCAAAACTATAACTATTATTATAGTAATCAAGTTCATTTAATTTACTTGAAATCTCTGAATTTTTGATTGATTTAAATTCTTCTAAAATATCTCTTTTATTAAACACGGAAAAATCTCGAAAGTTATTCCCTTTATAAGAATCATATATATGCTTCTTATAACTATAAGTAGACTTATTTATGTCTTCTATAATTTTAAATTCATTGGAAACATTTTTGAAATTAAAAAATATTTCATTAGTAATTTCATCCATATCTTTTTTAGCTTTGGGAGTTTTCATTAAGTTTTTAAATTCATTTAATGACATATTAGCTTTCATTATAATCAACCTCCTCAATTTCAAATGTATCATAATCAATAATAATATTATCTTTTATACATAACTCTACAGAATTGCTTAATATACTTTTAGGAACAAGAAAGCCAAATTTATTTATAGTTGTACTATAAACTGCTAATATTTTATGATTAAAAAGATTATTTTTATTGGCATACTTTATAAAATAATCAATAGTTATTCCATCTAATTTTTTTGCATAACCAATATTACTATATTTTTTTGATTTATCACGTATATAATCTGTATTTAATTGAATAAATAATTCCAAATAACTTATAATTTTAGGATCAGTTAAGTCTAATATATTATCTTTATATTCATCCTTAATTCGAAATTTACACAAACAAATACTATCATGATGCTTTTTACCCTTTCTTTGAGCAAAATGTAAAGCATTCGTTCTAGAATAAACAAACGAATAAGCTCCTTTTCCTAAAGTTCCAATAGTACGAGAGATATTAAAGTGATTTTGACTTAATATTTTTTGACCATTAGATAGAAAAGTACCATGATAATAATCATAATTATTTATCACTTATAAAACTATCCCCCTAATTATTAAGAGCTATTTATATATTACTATATAAATAGCTCTTAATAAACAATAAAGTTTTTTATAAAAATAAGATTACTTTTAATTTAATACATAGTCACTACGTAGGATTTCTCCACGCCATAACATTAATGCATAAGCATGACCTTCGCCATCGAAGGTTAAACCTTCCCATTCACGATGAGAATTAAAGGCATTATAGTGAACATCTTTCTTAGTTAGCGTACCAGCATTTAATTTATCAACTGGAACTGAAGTTACCATATCGTTCGATACCATGTAGATACGATCAGTCACTGGATTATAAGTTAGATTTTGGTTCCAACTACCAGCCCAGTGAATAACTTGTTTAGCTGGTCTAAAACTAACTTTGTCATTATTCAATGAACCAATGTATAAGCTATATGCTTTCTTTACCCCATTAGGGCCACTATGGACACCAATGTAAGCACGACCTTGTTTATCAAAAGCCAAGGTGTGTAAGCCTAAGTTCTTACCATTGTGCATCAACTTAAAGCTATATTGATGTACTGGTTGTAAGGTATTAGCATCCAATTCAGTAATTTGATTCTTATCATCATTTGAAAAGTCACCTAATTTATCGTCTTGTGCTAAATACAAATGATTATTAGCTGGATTGTATGACATAGTTTGACCATGACCAATATTAATTAATGGACTAGCCTCAACTGAATCAGTTACAGCTTCATATTGTCCTAATAAGGTATTGCCATTTTGAGCTTGGTTAATTTGATTTTGATCATCGTTAATCTTTTGTTTCAACGTATCAACTTTAGCTTTGGACTTGTCAATTTGTTGATAAGTCTTATCACGTAATTGCTTATATTCATGGAAAGTTTGCTTAACTTGAACACGTGCAGCTACCAATTTCTTAACTTTTCTTTGTTCTGACTTACTTAACTTATTAAATTTAATTGATTTAGCTAAGTAGTCTTTTGGATTAGTAGAAATTTTATTGGTTGGCTTTTTATTATCTGGTTTGCGATCATTTCTATCTGATTGTTTTGAATTATCTTTGTCTTTAGCAAGATATTTTTTAATTTGTTTAGCAAATTTCTTCTTGAAATCTGTAGAAACTTTACGATAATTCATTGCCGACTTACTAATAATATCTTTACCGTTAGTAATTTCAGTTTGAGCCTTTTGTAATTGGGCACTACTCTTCTTCATATCTGAACGAGCATCAGCAGTTGCATTGATATAATTTACAAAGTCTTGATTATTTTTACGACCTTGATCTGTATATGGATTAAAGTAACTAAAGATATCTAATAATAGATTTTGATTGCCATTGTCCATCAAGCCCATTTTTTCAAGAGCATCTAATTTAAAACGAATAATTGCTCCTTGGTTAGCACCAGTTCCCATTGATTCCAATAGATAGATACTATTATTAGCCATGACAATGCCTTGATAATTACCATGTTCTTGTGGTGATACATTAAAACCAGTTGGTAAATACCACTTAGTAATCATACTATTGTCATTATTAGTTTCCTCATAAGTATGGAATTCATTAGTGTTTCTAACATGTTTATAATGGCCCCACACTGGTTTAAATTTAGGTAATTTATTACGCATAATTTGCAAATCATTATCGTTATAATTTTGCATCGCATTATCTTGATCAGTGCTTGGAATTGAATTTTTAGGTTCATCCCAATTATGAACAAAAAAATTAGAATCCGCATGGACGCTTGCCATTGGTGCAGCCATTCCACTTATTGAAAGTGCCGCAACTGCAGTTAAAGCAATCTTTGCTAGTTTCTTCATACATATCCCCCTATGTAAAACAATCTTATACCTTCAATTTAAAACTCTTAGACCAAAAATAGCAAGTTTTCTGTCAATAAATTGCTTGCATTTTTTATTTTAGTTTTTTACCATGATATAATCTATATTGTAAGTTAATACGTATTTAGAAAAGGAAAATGATATGAAATACAATAAAAGAAATAATCGCCATAAGTTTGACGATGTCACTGTTGATATTGGTAAACAGTTCAAAATGACTGTTAAACGAATGGGTATTAATGGTGAAGGCATTGGTTTTTACCAACATAAGTTGGTTTTCGTAACTGATGCCTTTCCTGGTGAAAAAGTTGTCGCTGAAGTAACCGAAGTTTACCCTAACTACTTAAAAGCAAAAGCTGTTAAGTGGAACAAAGAATCACCTGATCGTGTGGAACCACGTGATAGCTATGCTGGTAAAGTCGGTGGCTTTGAATTAGAAAATCTTTCTTACCCTGCGCAATTACGTTTTAAACGTGATTTGATCAGGCAAGCGTTAGAAAAGTTCCAACCAATTGGTTATAAAGGATACAAGATTCATTCAACCATGGGTATGGAAGATCCATATGAATATCGTAATAAAGCCCAATTTCCTGTCCGTGAAAAAGATGGCAAAGTGGTTGCTGGTTTATTTAAAGCTGGTACTCATGATGTCGTCGACTTAGAAACTTGTGCGGTTCAATATCCAGAAACTATGACCGTCATGCGTAAAATTGTGTCATTTATTCAAGAGTTAGGCATTCCCGTCTTTAATGAAGAAAATGGTTCTGGAATTATTAAAACCGTCGTTGTCCGTGCTGCTTTAAACACTGATGATGTACAAGTAGTTTTCGTTACTAATACGCCTAAGTTTGTTAAAAAAGGCTTTATGCTAAAGAAGATTAAGGAAGAACTACCTCAAGTTACTTCTGTTATGCAAAATATTAATCCTGGTGATACTTCATTGATCTGGGGTGATAAGACCGTTAATCTAGCTGGTAAAGATTTCATTATTGAAAAAATTAAAGGCCTAAATTTTGAATTATCAGCTCGTGCTTTCTTACAATTAAACTCCATTATGATGCCACGTTTATATGAAGTTGCTGTGTCAGCACTAGAATTAACCGGTAATGAAAATATTGTGGATGCTTATTCCGGAGTGGGAACCATTGGTTTACCACTAGCTAAACGTGCGCAAGAAGTTCGTGGAATGGATACGATTGCTGAAGCTGTTGATGATGCTAATCATAATGCTATTATTAATAAGATTCGTAATGCTCACTACGAAGTTGGTAAAGCTGAAGACTTGCTTCCAGAATGGTTAGCCGAAGGTTTCAAACCGGATGCAATTATCGTTGATCCACCTCGTACTGGATTAGACAACAAATTAATCAAAGCCATTTTAAAGAGTGCACCTGATAAGTTTGTGTATGTTTCATGTAATCCTTCGACTTTGGCAGCTGACTTAGTGCCATTAACCAGAAAGTACAATATCGATTTCATTCAACCAATCGATATGATGCCACAAACGCCTCGTTGTGAGGCAGTAGTTAAATTTACCAAGAAGTAAATTAGAATTTTAACAAAATTAGTGTTAGTGTAGTTCTATCACTTAAAAAAGAAAGTAGGTATAATATGCAAAATCCATTTGGCAACGGAATGATTCCCCTACCTTCTAACGTTATTGTTTTAAAAAAAGGTAACTCCCAAAATGTAAGAATTGGTAAAGTTGGCTTTTCCATTTCTGCTCTATTATTTCATTGGTTACCATCAATCTTAAGATCCGATATGTATAATTTCTTATGTATCTTAGGGGTTGATGCAATTCTTTGGATGGCAGTGAACATGTTCTTACGCCTAGGATTAGGCGTTGACCCTAGTTCTACTTTTACCTACGCTTACATTATTGGTAGTATTATTTGGGGATTAATTTACAATCGTATGTATATTGTTCATTTAATAAAAGACGGATACAAACCAGCTGATAAACGTTCAGCCAATTTGTTGAAAAAAGCCGGTTACATTAAAAAATAAATTTATAAATCATAATCGCATTTTTGGAAAAAATTGAGCACTTTGGTATGTATATTTTTTCAATTATTTAATATTGCGATCTGGTGCGTTAAAATTTATAGATATATCAAGCTGATTATTTGTATTGTATATATAATAAGTTTAACGTTTACACACATACTTATATAAGTATGTAACTCCAAATATTTAATCAATTAGTTCTTAACAAGTATTTATTCGATAAATACTTGTTTTTTTCTGCATAAATATTTTAGATAAGCTATACACTTGTATTAAACGATAAAACAGTTTAACCTTTGTTAAGCACGTTAATTAACGTGTATTGCAATGTTATTGGATATTTCATCTGTATGAATCATTTTAAAACATGACTGTTTAAAATTGATTCATAATAAAAAGTATTTAGTCGGTAAACTAATACTTTTTGTTTCTCTCGTTTATGCCTGTCCCTGAATTATTAATGTATCATGAAGATACATTAGTACATGCATAATACTTAGGTGGTCATTAATTTGACTACCTTTTTATTTACTAAAAATAATTGAATAATGCATAAATTTTTATTTACTCTCTACCATAAAACCGCTATACTTATAAACATACTAAAACATAGAAAAAGAGCGTTGATCGACAATTATTGGAAGTAATTATCGACCAGCTAACAAAGTAACCACACTACTTGTTAACCTTTAACGCTCCTTAGTTATTATATAAGAGCTAAGGAGTTGTTTCAATATATTTTACATATATGAGGGGACAAGTTTATTACTTGTGCCCTCTTTTTCTGTCTAAAAAAGGATAGATGATGATGAAACAATTTATTAAATTTGATGTTGAACTTCGTAACGATGACCGTTTAAACAATGATAGCCGCTTAGCCTATGCTTACTTATATGACCGCATGCAATCTTCAATCAAGCGTCGTGAATTTTTTGATCAAAAAGTTAATGCATATTATGTGATTTATACGGTGGAAGAAATGATCAAAGATTTAGGCGTTAGTCGTAACACTGTAATTAATGTTTACAAGAAATTAGCTGAATTAGGTTATATCATTAAGAAAAAAGTTTTTAATGGCGCCACCCGTTTCTTTTTACCTCATTTTCATGATGATAGTACAGATTCTAAACCCTCTAAAGTTGCTTCTGGCAACTCTAATCATACTAACTCTAAACATAATACAGATAAGACAGCTGTTACAGCAGGCGTTAATATTCATCATCAAAATAAACCAGTGAATATTAGTGAATTTGATTTAATGCAGAATGTTGTGGATGGTTTAAAAGCTAAAGCGGCCTTTGAACCGGAATTAATTAATACCTTAGTAAAGTATTCAGAGAATGCTCATTGCTTATATCAATATGCCCAACTAATTTTTAAGACTAAAAAAGCTTCACTAAAGCGTGCGTTGAAGCACGGTTACAGTGAAGCTAAGAAAGCCTTACATTTTGAAACTAATTGTCATATGCAGACTAATTTAGTTAAAACGATGCGTCATTTAATTGTTCAAACAAAAACTAGTCATAAAATTTATAACAAAACTGCTTATATTGCCCAAGCGTTATATAAGTTTTTTGATGCTGCCGTTTTAGACTATCATGATCGCATGAATATGAATGTAGTTAAGGATTTTAAAATTCCTATTATGTAAAAAAAATAACACTATCATTTTTTGATAGTGTATCTTTTCAATTAGTCAGCATCAGTAGTGTTAACTGTACTATGTCTTGCGATATCAACTTTAATTTCAGCGCCATCGTTCTTAGGTTCCATATCTTCATCATAACTGAAGTCGGCTTCCTTAAAGTATCTCTTCATTTCGTTGTTGATGGTAGATAATTCACGTGTATCTTCCTTTTGACGGGTGATTAGCAAAGTGTATTCTTTGTTGTCTTCATCAGCATTTTCAAAATCATAAACTACATCAACTGTGTTTAAAATTTCTTGAATTAATTGACGTTCTGTCATTTCCATAATTCTATTACCTCTTTATTGCTAATTATTAATACAATTATAGTGTAGTGCTAATTGTTGCAAATGTAAAATTAAGCGGTTCAAAAAAGGAGCTAACTCCCTAATGAAGTTAGCTCCTTTAATGTGTTTATTAACGCAAATGTTCAACAATGGTCTTATTGCTTGAAATATATTTACCATCACCAATATAGAATCTAGTGATACCACCTAATTTTTCAATCCGTTGAACTTTCACGGTTTCACCTTTTTGAACCTTTCTAACTGCATGTTTAGCATCAAAATGCTTACTGTTATAGATATAGGTTCCTTCCGGTTTAATAACCCGAACTTTTTGAATTGGTTTCTTAGTGTCATGACGACGGTAGTAAACATTAGCTACTGACTTGTCATTAGCATTAATCCAACCCAATCCTTTAACTTTATAAACAACTTGGCCAGAAGGTGTGATCTTATAACCTTGAACTCTAAAGACATGGCGATCATAACGTGGTGTCTTATTATATTTCTTAACTCTAGTCTTACGAGTTAAGGCTGCTTTACTATGGCTGTAAATCTTTCTCAAATTATATACATAGTGTGGAAGGTTCTTTCTAACTTCTTCATTGAAGCCCTTCATATAATCTTCTTTATATGCTTTAGATTCATGCTTAAAGCTAGGTAAATGATTATTGGAAGCCGCACGTTTTTCACCGGCTCTAGTAGCCTTATTAGTTTCATCGACATAATCTTTATGCCCAATATTGAAATCTCTTTGATAAGCTTTACGGTAAGATGCATCTAATTTACCCAATAATTTCATGTTAATCTTTCTACCAGATCTACCATTCTTAAAGGCTTCATAACCAATTCTGTAAGCATCATTGCTATTTTTAGCTAATTTCTTACCACTTTTAGCATCATGTAATCCTTTTTGATAGTCTTTAGCAGCTTGATATCCAGCTTTGTATGATGGGTTCTTAGATTCATCCTTATGACCTTTAACCGCTGCATTGAAGCCTCTTTGAGTTTGATCATATGCTTGCTTAAAGGCCTTAATAAATGATTGTGATTTACCAGATAAATCAATCTTGTGGATATTCAATGGAATTCCATTAATAAAGGCCTTTTGCCCAGCTTTTTTACCGGCAGCTGAATCATCTGATTTAGGTGCTGGTAATGCAGGTGCTGGAATATCATTTTGACCTTGCTTAAAGGCATTATCATAAGCAGCTTTATAAGCCATGTCATTGTAATTAGAATCTTGACTAGCAGTTGGATTTTGGCTTCCACCATTTAATCCATTATTGTAGCCATTGTAAGCTCCTTGATAGACATCAATATAAGCTTTTTGATCTGCTGGTGAAATATCACTTGGAACTTGAATAGCTGATGGATTTAACTTGCCATTAGCTTGATTCTTACCATTCTCAGCATCATTAACAGCATTCTTGATTGCTTCATTAGCGGTATTAAAGCCATTAACTACATTTTGATCAGCACTTGGTGCGCTCTTATCACCTTTGGCAGCAGCTTGAACTCCAGATAAAATATTCTTAGCTAAATTCATCCCAGCTTGATATTCAGCCGAATTATTATCAGATCCACCATTAATTGGTGCTTGGCTAGGATTCATAATTGTGTTGTAGCCATTTTCAGCATCCACATTGCCTTGTTTATACAATGCACTAGCAGCATTAGATAAATGATTGTCATTGTTATCAGTACCTGGATTAATAAAGCTATTTTCTCCTTGAACTTTAGCTGCTTGATCGGTGTTATATGCCATATTGTATGCCATCTGATAACTATCACTTTTAGCAGTATTATCAGTTGGTTTGAGTCCCTTCTTAACATCTTGATATGCAGCTACCGCAGCTTGATAAGCTTCTTTAGATGGCTCGTCAACAATATTTGCTGGCATTTTATTATTGTCAGGATCACTTTCATTTTGAGCTGCTTCATACCCAGCTTTACTATCTGTTAGGCCTTTAGCATAAGCTGCATATCTAGAAGTTGGTCCTTTATCAGCATCAGCAGCATAAGGATTATTAGCCGATTTATTAATTAAACCAGCTGCATAACCTTGTTGTTCAGCAAAGCCATTATTATATGCCCGATTGTCCATATTATTATCATTATGGCTGGCATCTGGTTTAGCTTGATTAATTTTATTTAAATCATTAAAGTCATTAGCATTTTGATTAAAGAAGCCGTTAGCTCCAGCTTTTCTGTCTTTTTGCATATTATTATATGCATTATTGTAAGCCATTTGATAATCTGGAGTCTTATCTAAATTACTGGTGTATTGACTACCATCGGCACCATCAGCATAACCTGCCTTAGAGCCATCATAAGTGTCTTGGGCATTTTGATTAGCTTGAGTTCTATTAGCACCATCAGCAGCATCTTGACTTGCATTAGCAACGGCTTGACTAGCAGCACGTCCAGCTTGATAAGCTTTTTGTTCAGGTGAATTATTAGCATAACTATTACTGTGATTAGTAGGATTATTTAATCCATCTTCATAAGCTCTTTGATTATTGTACCCCTGGTTAAAGGATTTAGTGTCTTGATTTGTCACTCCGCTATTGCTTTTAGCACTAGGAACATTAGGATTATCAGTATTAGCATCTGAACCATATTGTCTAGCACCTTGGCTCATCTCATTAGATGCTTCACCATAAGCTTTAGCATAAGCTGATTGATATTTCAAAATATCCTTAGGGTTATTATATGACATATTATTTGAAGGATTTAATGCATCCCCATTTTGGGCATCAGCAAATCCTTGTTGTGCTCCTTTATATGAAGCATCATTATCTTGCTTATCACCATTGGCCGCAGCATTATATGATGAAGTCTTTGCTCCATCATTTTTACCAGCAGCATAAGCATTAATTTGCCCCTGATTATTATAATTTGGAGTTTGACCATTAGGATTACTGAATCCATTATCATAAGCCTTTTGATTATTATAACCTTGCTTATACAATTCATCATTACCAGATGGTTCAAGATTACGATTATTAAATTTATCACTTAGATATTGTTCAGCACCACTAGATGCGACTTTTTCGGCTCTAGCTTTAGCGGCTTGATAAGCTCTAGATGATGAATTAATATCTTCAGGTTGTTGTTTGCCAGTATTAGCACCAGACTGAGCACCCCAATAAGCATCTTTTTCAGCTTGAGGAGCATTAGCTACAGGTTGGTGATCATTTTGAGCATCTGTATATCCGGCATTAGCATTAGTAGCAGCATTCTCTCCAGTGATAGATGCATTAGAATGATTATTTAATTGACCATTGTATGCATCTTTGGCATCTTTAACTCCTTGTGCATGGTTTCTAATATATTCATCATTACTACTCAAATTATCTTCATTAGCTGTATCATCGTTAGCTTTACCAGTTACATAATCATTGGCACCCTTTTGTTGTGCACCTTGTTCATAAGCGTTGTTATAAATAACATCGGATGATTTAGCATCTTTTTGATTATTATAACCGGCTTTAGCAGCTTGATAGGCCTTTTGATAAATTGCATCATTGACTCCATTAGGTGTCTTTGCATTTGCATCAGCATTATTATCAACTGCATCAGTAATTCCATTCTTAGTACCCATACTTTGTGCACGAGCAGCTTCATATAATGATTTATTATTAGCTGGTTGATTATCAGTTGGAGTATCTTTAGCACCATCAATCAAGCCATTCATTGTCTCTTGATATCCTGCCATATCTGAATGAGCATTAGGATCCTTGTTACCTTGATTATAATCAGTAACGGCTTGATTATAACCTTGTTTGATTGCTTTAGCTTGATCAAAACCAGCTTTTTCATTTATATCATCTGCAGGTTCACTACCACCATTCAATGCACTTTGGAAACCAGCTTGGGTATGATCATATGCATCAGCAGCTACTCCAGACAAAGCATCAGTACCATTATTCTTATTTTGACCATTCAAGAAGTTATTTTGGCCAGCTTTAGCATCTGCTTCAGCCTTATTCAAAGTATCATTGTATGCTTTCAAATAGGCTGGTGATTGGCCATTAACTGGTTTGATATTGCTATTGTTACCATCAGCATTTTTAACGGCTTGAATAGCAGCGGCAGCACCATTATAAGCATCTTGTTCTGCTCCATGATTTAATGTTTGAGCATTACTATCATTTTGTTTTGGATCATAAGTGTTAAGCGCTTGGGTAATCCCTTTATTATAATTATTTTGGTCATTCTTACCGTCTTTTTGGCCAATTTTGTATTCTGGAGAATTAGTATCAGCATCTGGTGTTGTTTTATCGGTAATCCCATCGTTATAACCAGTTTGCGCATTTTTTACACCAGTTTGATAGTCATTGTTATTATCTTTGGTTGTATCTTTGCCACTTAGGTAATCATTAGCACCACGTACTTGATTCCCGGCGGCTTGACCAGCATTAAAGGAATCTTTATTTAGATTATCATTCCCATTTTCTTTAATGTCTGGATTATTGGTAACTCCAGCATTATAACCATCAATTACATTTTGATATGCTTTTTCAAATTCACCCTTATCTTGAGCAATTGAATTATCAGCATCTTGACTACCATCATCACTTGGATTAGTTGGACGAGGACTTTGATTAATAATATCTAAAGCTTTTTGACGTCCTAATTCTTGTGAATTAGCAACCACATAAATTGGATTATGATTATGAATATCAGTTTGATTTATATCAGCTGCTTTTAAGGCATCAATCGTATTTTTGTAAGAATCAGCATCAATCCCTGATTGGTTAGTTTGATCTGATACATCAGATTTATTAGTTGCTGCATCATATGCTTTGATAGCTGCATTATAAGATTTTTCTGCTTTCAAACCAGCGTTAAAGCCTTCAAGTTCATTAGCATTCATTGTGCTAGAACTTGTTGTTGGATCATTCAAGGCTTCATTGTAACCAGTTTGTGCCTCAGCATATGCAGCATCATAAACAGATTGGTTAGCAGGTGTTAAATTGGTAGGTTTATTATTACCATTGATAAAGTCATCAGCACCATTATAATGTTGGGCTTCTTTGACAGCTTGATTATATGCTAAGTTGTAGGCAGCATCACCATTAGGTGGTAATACCAAAGCAGAATTACCTTTAGCGTTCTTCATCGCATTAATTGCATCAGCAACCCCTGAATATGTGCCCTTTTTATTATTATTATAATTACTTTGATCAGCACTAGGATTAGCTTCTTGTTCAGCTTTATTGTAATCACTTTTGGCATTAGCACCTACATTCTTACCTTCTTGATATTCTGGCGAATTAATATCAGCACCACTCGTTTTAGTATCAGTAATGCCATCATTGTAACCTGTTTGCGCATTTTTTACACCAGTTTGATAGTCAGCATTTTGATTGCTTGTATCTTTACTATTTAAGTAATCATAAGCCCCAATAGCTTGCTTACCTGCTGCTAAGCCTTCACTATATGCATATTGATTTAATCCAGAGTTAGGATTAGATGAAGCATCAGGATTTTCATAACCAGCTTTATAGCCATCAATCACATTTTGATAAGTTTTTTCAAATGATGCTTTATCTTGAGCACTTGAACTATCAGCATATTGACTACCGTCATCACTTGGGTTATTAGGAAGTGGCGTGGTATTTAAAACACTTAAAGCTTTTTGAAGTCCTAATTCTTGTGAACTAGTTACAACATATGTTGGTTTATTATTATTAGTATCGACTGTATTTGTATCGGCCGCTTTTAGCGCATCAATTGTATCCTTATAAGCATCGGGCTTAGCAACTTGATTATTCACATCACTTACTGATGATTTATCACTTGCATTTTCATATGCCTTAATAGCTTCATCATATGAACTTTCAGCATTTTTACCAGCATTAAAACCAGTAGTTTCATTTTGGTTTTCAGAATCATTTTGGGTTGGTTGTCCATCTAATGCTTCATTATATCCACCCTTAGCATCAGCATATGCTTTATCATATACAGACTGATTAGCAGGTGTTAAGCTCGTTTGTTTAGCTTTGCCTTGAACAAAGTCGTTAGCACCATCATGTGCTTGTGCATCTTGCACTGCTTGATTGTATGCTAAGTTGTATGCAGCATTACCATTAGGAGTAGCAATCTTTTGCTGATTGCCTTCAGCATTTTTCACCGCATTAATCGCATCAGTTACCCCAGAATAGGTACCTTGCTTATTGCCATTATACTTACTACTATCTGATTCTTGTTCAGCATCATTATAGTCGCCCTTAGCCTTTTGACCTTGTGTCTGAGCATTTCTATATTCAGCAGAATTAGTATTAACATTATGACCTGTAGTTTGTTGACCAGTCATCCCATTAACATAGCCAGCCTTAGCATTGTTATAACCTTGATCATAGTTATCTTTATTCACTGGATGAGCATTTGCTTGTTGACCAGCTAAGTAATCTTTAGCTCCACGTGCTGTTTGACCGATTGCATTTCCTTGATTATAGCCACTAGTATAAGCATCATTACTAGATTGATTATTTTGAAGTTTATTAGCTAAGCCATCATTATAACCATCTTTCACAGAATTATAACCATCTACATATGAGGTCGCACTGGATGAGTTTTGAGCATCGCTATTAGATGTATCAATTCCATTAATTGCGGCACCATTATTATTTTGATTAGAATTTTGAGCAGCTTTAGTAGCAGCCATTTGTCCTTGTTTTTGTGCTTTGGCAGCATTATAGATTGTTAAATCAATACCGCTTAAGCCGATGCTTTGATCTGAATGATTATCAGCAGCCTGCATCCCTTTAATTGCATCTTGATAACCTGCTATCGATTCATTATTTTGTTGTACATTAGGGTAATCTTTAAATGCTGTTTGAAAACCACTTTGATATTGATTGGATTTATCAAATGCTGCTTTTTCATCAGGTGTCATTTGACTTGTTGATAAACTATTATCAGATAAACCTTCTTGAAAACCTTTTTGTGCATCCTTATATGCATGATTATAAATATCAGCATTAGCGGTGGTCATATTAGTAGTATCAGGTTCTTTTCCATTAATAACCGTATTAATACCATTATTATTATTGGATTTAGCTGATGACAATGCCGCATTATAAGCAGCTTGATATTTCAAATTACTATCACTATTTTCTGGTAAATTATTAATATCATCTGCATTGCCATCATGGTTATTCATTGCATTGTTAACTGATTTAATTGCATTGCTTACTCCTTCAACAGTACTTTGAGTCGAAGCTGTATTAGGATTATTTTCAGCATTTACATAATTATTGTATTCTTTAACACCAGCATTATTACCAATATCATATCCAGTTGTACTTTGGGATGAATTTCTATTATTTTGGTTTGTAGTATTAGTAGTTAAGCCATCTAAATATCCAGTCTTGGCACTTTGATAGCCTTTATCATAATAACTACCACTAGGATGAGCAGTAGTATCTTCTGAAATACCATTTATATAATCATTAGCACCACTATTTTCACCATTAATTAAAGCATCTTGTTGGGCTTGTTGATATCCTTTAGCAAAAGCATCACCGGTACCATTATCATAAGCATCTGTATAGCCATTTGCTTTTTTATATGCATCAGGATTGGTAACTTGACTGTTAGGATCATAAGCCTTATATCCTTTGATAGTACTGTCATAATTATCGGTGTATTTATTAGTATCCTTATTATATTTATCAATATTCTTTTGTAGATTATTGGGATTATCAACATCATTCAAAGCAGCATTAATTGCATTAGTAATATCACTATTATTATTGGTAGAAAGTTGAACTGGATTATTGGATGCTACCATATGACTTTGGTTATCTGGTATATAGTTTTGAGCATTAATGGTTTGTGTATCATAGTTATCACCATTTACAACAATATTAAGTCCTTGGATACCATATTTAACATTAGCTCCAATAATATCTGGTTTAGTATTAACATTTTTAATAGTTTCGGTAAATTTGATGAATCCATTAGCATCAGCATCACTAGGATTTAGTCTGTTATCATATCCTGAATAATCATCATAACCTTTTTGGTTAGTATTATTAGTATTATTAGTATTATTCTGATTAGATGTATATCCATGGAAATAAATTCCATCGTCTGATTTTAGAACATCTTTTTCAGTAACCTTTAATAATCCTGTCATTGTAGCGGTATGGTTAGTAGCATCATAACTTCCAGATACTGGACCTACGACATAAACACCAGGGGCTTGATATATACCTAGGGTATTGGATTGGTCAGAATTAATTGAGTAATTTGAAGGGTTACGATTACCGCTTGCATCAATATAATTAACAGTATTATCGCTATTAAGTTGATATTTATAGTATAAATTGTTATTTACAGATGATGTTTCAGAATTTAGAGTGCTTCCTGAATAAAGATACTTAATATTATTATTCTTCTTTAAAACAACTCCATCATTTCCTGGATTAATAACATTAACATTCCCATTAATCAAATAAAATGAATTACTACCATTACCACTATTAGATGCATCGGAAGCATCAATAAGCATTTGTCCATTAGCAATATTAATTGTGCTACCAGAAGCGTCTAGAAGCCCACTATTACCATCACTACCACTATTCATATTTTTAACTCTTAGATTAAGTGAACCATTATTAGTTATATCTAATGTACTATTACCAAAAGAAAGAAGCTCACTAGAATCATAGGAAGATCCATTATCTGAAACATTTAATTGTCCACCATCAATACTAACAGTAGAATTATTAGCAGAAATTGCATTCGCATATTGGCTTGATCCGCTTACTGTATCTAAAACAATATTCAATTGTGAACTATTGGCAATGCTTAATTTAGCATTTGATGAAAGACCAATTGAAGCATTATTACTATTACCATCTCCACCACTATTTCTAGCCAATAAATTCATATGGGCTTTGTTTCCGAGTGTTAAATTACCTTCCAATTCAATATTAGGGCCACCTGTTCCAGCAGAAGTAGCACTGAAGAAATTAGCATTTGGAGCAAGGGTTAAATTATTAACATAAAGCCCTTGTTGATTGTCTCCATCAGTACCTACCTCACCGTTAGAAAATGGGGATACATATTCACTAAAACTATTTGCCCCAATATTAGTTGGAAAATCCTGAAAATCATTAACATTACCGCTAATATATACATCATTATTAGTAGATTGAAGCATTTGTGGGCCAACATAATTTATATTGTCAAAATTAATAACACCCTTAGAAGATGATATGGGCCCCCAATAGTTTTGACCATATAAAGTTTTAAAATTTTTCACACTTACTGATGAACTACTTGATGAATTATTAAAACTATAAGAAAATCCTCTAAAATCTGCTAAATGATTTTGACCATTCAACGTAATATTAGTATTAAGAACTGGTGAAGTTCCAGTCTCACCTGAATTACCAGTAGATACATCTGCTAAATTAATATCATTAACTAATCTAATATCATTAACTAGTTTTCCTGAACTAGATGCTGAAGAATTAATTGCACTAGTTGTATATCCAGTGGAATTATTATAACCAGTTATAATTTGATTAAACTGTTTGGCATTATTTGCATATGCAATACCATTTTGAGAATCTTGAACAACATTATTATATGAATCATCATAGTATTGGTTGTTATTGTTAATATCATTTTTCAATCCAATGTAATTTCCATTAAAATCATATTGATTCAATATAGCTTGTTTAGCACCCTCATATGATTGATAATAAGGATCATTGTTATAGTTTCCACTATCATTATTAATAAAACTATCGTAAAAATCTTTAGTTGAAGTTAATTGAGTGTTTGAATTATAAGTACCGTGATCATAATTGGTACCTTGCCATTTACCTGATTTGGCATCTTTAGTTGCCTGGTTAGCAAAGAAATAATTACTTCCATATTTATAAACATCTTGCAAAATTGGATTATAATATTGATTAAGCTTTTCCTTAGATACATTAGACTCTATAACAACTTGACCATTATCCTTCAAATTAATACTAGAATTTTTATAACTGTCTAACTTACTAATATTATCGTTATTGTACTTTCTAGTATCATTCCATGCATGACTTGAGTCATCAGTGTTACCACTATAATTACTATATCCGTCATAACTTGTACCTTGATTTTCAGTATCAGTATTATATTGATTTTGCGCATCATTATAACCTGACTTAGCAGCATTATAGTATTGGTCACTATTAGCATCAGATGCTTGAGAATTGTTTCTATTGTTTACCCCATCTGAAATGGACTGCTGATATTTATTATATAAATTATATCCATCTTTATAGGAAGAATTATCATTTGTTGGATCATTATTACCATTTAGACCAGAATCAAAACCTTTTTGCTCACTTTCATTAATTTGAGGTGTCGTTACCATTCTGCTATTAACAGATTGAAATTTATTAGTATGACCAGCTTGTTGACTAGATTGATTATTATTTTGAACTTGTGTTTTCTGATTATCCTTAATATGTACATCAGTTTTAGGTTGTTGAATATTATTTTTTTCATTATTAACTGATGTGTTATTTTGTTTTTGTTCGTTAGTATCAGATTGTGATTGATCTTGATGAACAGAACTAGAAGCATCTTCATTACTTCCATGTTCTTCTTGAACTGTATTAATTTTACTATTAGTAGTATTAGTTGTATCTGCATGCGCATAGTTTGGGTCGTAAATAGCCACTCCAGCGGCGCCTAACATTGCTAACATTGACAATGAAATTGTTACCCATTGTCTTTTTACTTTATGCAAAACTTTTTTATCTTTAATCTTATTAAATTTGTTTTTATTATATTGCATAATTAGCATCTCCTATCAAACAAATACTTATGTATAAATATAAAACTATACATTACATTTTTACAATAACACTATTCTAAATAATTAATTAGTAATTTGCACAATACTATAAAAAATAAAAAAGAGATAGATAATGTCTTAAAAACATTATCTATCTCTTTTAATTTTAGCTAATTGAGATTAGCGTACATGTTCAACAATTGTCTTGTTACTTGAAATGTATTGACCGTTACCAATGTAGAATCTAGTAATGCCACCTACTCTTTCAATTCTTTCAACATTAACTGTTGAGCCTTTCTTCATCTTCTTAACAGCTGTCTTCTTATTAAAGGACTTACTGTTGTAAATGTAAGTGCCTTGAGGTTTAATTACACGAACCTTTTGGATAGGCTTCTTAGTATCATGACGACGATAGTAAACATTATTTACTGACTTATCACTAGCACTAATCCAACCTAAGCCTTTAACTCTGTAAACTACATGACCAGAAGAGGTAATCTTATAACCCGTTACTTTAAATACATGACGGTTATAAAGTGCTGTCTTACCATACTTCTTAACTCTTGTACTACGAGTTAATGCAGGAGCATTATGACTGTAAACTTTCTTCAAGTTGTATACATAACTTGGAAGATTATCTTTAACATATCTATTAAATGCTTCCATATAAGCTGCTTGATAAGCAGGTGATTCATGTTTCAAGCCACGAGGAACTCTCTTAGTACCAAAAGCATTCTTTCTAGCTGCCTTAGAAGCTTTACCAGAAACAGCTACATAAGCTTTATGAGCTGCTTGGTAATTCTTTTCATAAGCTTTACGATATGCTGGAGCTAACTTATCAAGAGTAGCCCTATTAGCTTTCTTACCAGAAATACCAGCTTTATAGGCTTCATAACCTACCTTGTATGCGTCACTACTATTCTTAGCTGGCTTCTTGCCACGAGTAGCATCCTTAACACCTTGTTTGTAGGCTTGAGCAGATTGATATCCAGCCTTGAATGATGGGTTGTCAGAATTATTCTTACCACCATTTAGTCCAGCATTAAATCCAGCTTGTGAATCATTGTAACCCTTGGTAAATGCATCTTTATATGCTTGTGATTTACCAGCAAAGTTAACATGATTAATATTTAATGGAGTTCCACCAGCAAATGCTTGTTGACCAGCTTTAGTACCAGCTGCTTGATCGTCTTTATCATTATTTGGAGCTGGTGTTGGTGTAGGTGCTGGAATATCATTTTGACCTTGTTTAAAGGCATTATCATAAGCAGCACTGTAAGTAGTGTCATTGCCATACTTAGCATCTTTATCAGAACTTGGTTTTTGACTACCACCATTCAATCCATTGTTATATCCATTGTAAGCACCTTCATAAGCATCAATATATGCTTGGCGTGCAGTTGATGGAACATCTTTAGCACCACTAAAGATTTGATTTTCATCAAACTTACCATTATTAGGTTTGTTCTTACCACTTTGAGCATCAGCTAAACCATTCTTGATGGCTTGTTGAGCAGCATTAAATCCAGCATTAACTTGATCTTGATTTTGGCTACCAGAAGCAGTAGGAGCTTGTTTAGCACCTGCAATAGCTGCATTAGCTCCGGCACTAATAGATTTAGCTTGATTATAGCCATCAGTGTATTCTTTTGAAGATCCTTCAGGAGCGTTTGCATTATTAGCATTGCTTGGCTTCATTGCATCAGCATAACCTTGGCTAGCGTTACCTTTAGCTTCATCATATAGTGCTTTAGCTGAAGGAGTTGTAATATCACTAGGATATTGTCCATTAGGAATATTAGTGTTTCCACCATCTTTACCTAATGCATCATTTTCACCTTCACCCATAGCAGCTCTGTTTTGGTTATATGCCATATTATAAGCATTCTTATAGTTAGAATCTTTACCGCTATTATCAGATGGCTTGTTAGCTTTAGCATCAGCAAATGCTTGAGCAGCTGCTCTGTATGCTTCTTGTGAAGTAGGATCAGTTATATCTTTTCCATCAGAGCCTGTGATTGGACTATCACTAACACTTGGGTTGGACTTACTTTGAGCAGCTTTATAACCTGCACTTGCAGCTGAAGCATTATTAAATCCATTCTTGTAAGCGTTAAAGTTAGAATCAGCATTACCCTTATCAGAATCATTCTTATAAGGATTATTGTCGTCACTATATGTTGATGGATTTGTAGCTAAGCCAGCAGCATAACCTTGTTGTTCAGCAAAAGCATTATTGTGTGCTTTATCACCAATACCATTATTATTATCACTGCTATGCTTACCATTAATAACAGATGGATTGTTTAATGAATTACCCTTAGTTTGATCAAAGAAATCATTAGTTCCATCTTGTCTAGATTTTTGCATATCACCATAAGCTTTATTATAAGCTTGTTGATAATCAGATGACTTACCAACATTACTATTAGCTGGGCTACCGTTTGATCCATCTACATAACCGGCCTTAGCACCATCATATGCATCTTGAGATTTTTTAGCATTTTCAGATGCTTGTTGACTACTACTGTCATCTTTGGGTCTATTATCTGTCTTTGTTGGATCAGAATTATTGGCATCGGTAGCAGCACCACTCATTGGTGAATTATTACCAGAGTTTGTTGGTAATGATTTAGATGCATTCTTACCAGCTTTGTATGATGAAGCATTATTGGAATAGTCGCTTGGAACATCATCATTACCAGACTTATCATTCAATCCAGCATCATATGCTTTTTGATTATCATAACCTTGATTAAATGATTGAGCATCTTGGTTACCAGCAGATGAATCAGTAGGCTTAGTATTTGTAGGTATACCATTATTCTTGTCAGATGAATATTGTTGTGCACCCTTATTCATTTGATCAGTAGCTTCAGCATAAGCCTTAGCGTATGCACCTTGATAATTAGTAGCATCCTTACCAGTTAATGAATTACCCTTTGAATCGGTCATACCCTTAGATGGATCAAATTGAGCTCCAGATTTAGCATCATTAAATCCTTGAAGAGCACCATTATTTTCATAGTTCCCATCTATTGTGGAATTATTCTTACCATCTTTAACATTATTGAAGCTAGAACCTGATTTGGCAGCAGCTTGACCATCTATATAAGATTGTGATTTACCATCATTAGATCCATTAGGATTATTAAATCCTTCATCATATGCCTTTTGATTATTATAACCTTGTGTATATAATGGATCATTTTTATTAGCTTCAGAAGGTTTTAATTGATCACCAGTTTTACCTTGTGATTTATCATTAATATAGTCTTGAGCACCATTGGCAATATCTTGTTGAGCTCTTTGTTCTGCATCTTTGTAGAATTGAGAATTAGTATTAGGAGCACTGTTAGCTGGATTATCACTATATGATTTACCTGTATTAGCACCAGCTTGTGCACCCCAGTATGCATCTACTTCAGCTTGATTAGATTTATCTCCTGATAATGTAGGAGCCTTTGAGCCATCATTATCTGATGTTGCGTCTTGGTAACCTTTATTAGCATAAACACCTTTAGTATATGCATCTTTATATGCATCAGAATGATTTTTGGTTTCATTATCAATTGAAGTTTTACTTTCAGGATCAGTAAGGTTTTTATTCTTAGCATCATTCAAACCATCTTTTGCAGCATTAGCACCTGTACTGTAATTCTTTCCTTCACTATTATCTTTCTTAGAATCAGTACTAGTTGAATTGCTACCATTTAGATAATCATCAGCACCTCTTTGTTGTTCACCTTGATCAAATGCATTAGTATAAACTGGATTATTAGCTTGGTCATTATTGTATTTCCCATTGTTTTGGCCATTGTTATATCCATCTTTTGAACCATTATATGCATTTTGATATGAGGCATCATATATAGAACCAGCATCAGTAGGTGTAGTGCTTCCGGATGTAGAACCACTTTTAGCATCAGAAATTCCATTCTTAGCACCTAATGCTTGAGATCTTGCGATTTCATAAATTGGTGCATAGCTATTATAAGGACTGTTTTTACCATTATCTGTGTTTCCAGATGCACCATCAATCAATCCTTGCATAGCTTGTTGATAACCTTTTTTGTCAGGATGAGCAGTAGCATCTCTAGATCCAGCATTATAGTCATCAATTGCTTGTTTATAACCATCTTTTACAGAAGATGCAGCTGAATTACCATCATTTTCATTTCTATTATTAGTACTTGCGTTATTACCACTTAGACCTTCTTGGTAACCTTTAACGGTATTATTATAAGCATCTGTATAGATAGATTTATTACTATCAGGAGTTATTGAAGCTGAATTCATAGGATTGCCATGTAAAGCATCATAACTACCTTGTCCTGCACTATGCCCTCTATCATAAGCATCTTTATCTTTTGCTGCATCCCTATTAGCAGTATTATTAGCTTGTCCACTTTCATAACCTAATTGAGTACTATCATAAGAATTGCTGTAATCATTATAGTCATAATCTTTACTCAAATCACTTTGTGATTGTTTTGAACGATGACTATTCATATAATCTGAAGTACCTTCAGCGCTTGAAGCATCATACTTAGCCTTTTGATATCCTCTAACAAAAGAAGAAGGGATTATATTGTTATCAGATTTTGCTTTATCTATAGCGGTACCATTTATATCATTATCTTGTTTATTGTTGTTTTTATAATAATCATAACCAGCTTGTGTACTATCATAAGAATTCTTATAGTCTACAGAGTTATCAAACAATGAATCATTTTTAGCATCTGAAGATGAAGATTGTGAATCACTAATTCCATTGTTCATACCATTTATAACATCAGAATTAGATACATTAGTAGGATAAGCAACCTTTGAATTATCAATAGTATTACTGTATTTTACAACATCGCCTTGATTATCCACAAAAGCAACCATATTGTTTCCAGAAATACCATAAGTAAGTCTCAATCCAACAACATTTGCATTATTAGCTTTATCTTCAGGAATAGTTATAGTAAATTTGTATGGACCGTCACTATTTGCATTATCTATCTTAGTAACAACAACATTTTGATTTGTTAATTTAGAATAATCAGGAACATTATTATCTGTACTATTTGTATGATCTGTTGATGCAATAATATTTAGTGGATTAGCATCATTACTTGCATTTTTAACATTTGCAACACCATTTATAGTAATAGTTCCATCGCTATTCTTTGTTACATACATATCCTTACCACTAAAGTCTATAGTTGGGATTGAACTCATTCTTAAATCATTACGAGATAAATTTGTCCAAGTATTAGATCCACCACTGTCTGAAGTAGTATTATGATCTTTATTTCTATATTGATATTGATTGTTACCATTAACATTAAAAGTGTAGAACCAATTATCTAATTTTTTGTTTGCATCACCTTCATTATTACTACCATCAGGAGTAAAGCTTGGAACAGAAACATTAGAACCATAAATACCGTTTGTAGCAAAATCTGAAGAAGAACCATTATTCTTATTAAGAATAATTCCACGTGGTCCAGCATTATCAACATTCATAGAACCGGATATTAAGCTTCTGTTAGCACTATCATTACTTAAATCACTAATGATAACGTTACCTTGTTTGTAAACATATATTCCATTTCCAGAAATAAGGGAAGTTGTATTAGAAGAATTATTTAATTTTGTTTGTAATACACCATTATTATAAACGTTAATATTACCACTATTGCTTATCAAATTATTACTGGTATTTCCTGAATACTCTACATTTAAAACACCACCATCAATATTTATAGATCCGGTATTAGAAATAGCATATCCAGAATTGTTCTTGGCTGGAACGATATTTAAATTAGCACCCTTATTAATATTTAAAGAAGGATTCCCACTACCACTACGAATATCAATAGCTTGATATCCATTACCAGGCATTAAAGTCATATTTGAATTTTGTCCTAAAGTAACCTTTCCACCATTATAGACACCAATCATTTCTGTTCCTTTAGCAAAATCAGTGTCACCAAAATAATTTGACCCTGGTTTTAATGTCATGTTACTTACTTCAAGATTTTCTTGATCCCAATTATTTGTGTATACTTTATTATGAAAAGGAGAATTATAATACTGAACTAGAGTAATATTATTGTTACCACTAAATGTCGCATCTGTGTTTTGAGCACTCAATAATTGAACTCCAACATAATTGATATTATTGTAGTTTACAATTCTACCGTCAACTTTAGCACCATCTGTAAATCCAAATGGTCCATAATATCCTCCTCCATATATAGTTTTAAAATTATTAATATTCAAGGAGCTAATATTAGTACCTTTAGAATCATATTCTACTCCGGCTAAATCAGCAATATGATTTTGTCCATCTATATTGATAGATTTAACATTTTTATTGTTCATATTCACACGAGATTCAGTCTGATTGATTTTTCCGTAAATAGGGTCACTAACTTGATATAAATCAATATCATTAATTAAACGAATATTACTAGAATCTTTACTGTCATTGTTCATCGCCGTATCAAATTGTTGCCCATTTGATACAAACATAGTTCCAGAATTTATTTTATTTAATGCATCATTATAACCAATATTAAAACTATCATTTGTACTGTCCGAATTATTTGAAATTGTTCTATTTACACTGGTATCACTAGGCCATTGTTGTACAATAGCTTTTTGTGCACCCATATAACCATTATAATAAGAACTATTATTATCAGGATGATTATCTAAATAAGTATCACTATCAGTTTTAGAACCCTTTTGTGAATCATAAGTAGTACCTTTCCATTTACCTGATTCATAATCTAATGCAGCTTGATTTGCTAAGAAATAGTTATAACCATAAGCATAAATATCAGCGTCAACACCATTTAAAGTTCTACCATTTTGTGTACTAATATTACTTGAATTTGTAGCACTTACGCTACTATCACTAGGAACATTAACAGTACCATTTTGTACACTATAATTAGTACTAGTTCCATTGCTAGTACCATTAAACTTATTTTTTAAATATTTATCATAGTTTTGTGTACTTTGACTTGCACTATCTGGATTATCTGCTCCTCCAGACTTATTAGTGGAATCATAAGTATCACTATTGCCTGTTGGAACTCCCGTTTGATTGTTATAGTTATTAGATTTATCAGTAGGATCAGCTTGATTTCCACTAGCAGTCTTATTATCCTTAGAATTATCAGTGTCATTATCATTCTTATTTTGAACAGTATTATTATATGATGTATAGTCTTTGTCGCTAGTACCTTTGTTTGAAGTATCAGTATTATACTTAGTCTTAGCAGCTTTAGCTCCTTGATTAGAATCATCATAATATTGCTTTGAAGTTTGGTCTGTATACTTACCAGAATTATCAGTATTATTAGCTACATCACTAGCACCATCTCTTATGGCATCTTGATACTGTGTAGCTAAAGATTGACCAGCTTTGTAGTCAGAATTGTCCTTTGTTTGATCATCAGTCTTATTATTTAATTTATCATTAAATCCTTTTGAATTATTATTGTATTGTTGACTTTGATTATCATTATTAGTGGCTTGTTTACCATTTTGATAATCAGAATTAACCTTGTTATTATCAGAATTAGTAGACTTACTATCACCATTTGTAGTTGAAGGTTGTCCTGATGAATCTCCATCACTAACTGGTTGTGGTTGTGCACCACCTTGTGGTGTATCAGCATGAGCAACCACACTTGGTTGGTTCATATTTAAGGTTCCACTAACTGCGAAACCACCTAAAACAGCTAATGAAGCAACAGATACAACAACCCATTGTTTCTTAACCTTTTTCATTATTTTCTTATCATTTACTTTATTAAATTGCTGTTTATTATATTGCAAATTAACGACACTCCTGTTCTATAAATGAATTTTCGTAATATCCAAACATGATATTATGTATAAATCAATAATCACGTTTAAATACTATTTATAATCTTGTTACTAGTCGTAGGAAAAACCTACACGTATAAAGTAACACTATTGCGGGGCTTAGTACACACATTTGCTTAATTTTTTGTGAATAAATTCATCCCACTTTCATATAAATAGTAATGATATTTTATAAAAGATACATATTCATTTCAATTAATTTATACTGACGTAAACAAAAAAGTGATTAGAAATTTTTCTAATCACTTTTTCATCTATAAATGTTCACTAACCAACTTTTTTAACAATCGTCTTATTGCTTGATAGATATCTGCCATGTCCTAGATAAAATCTAGTGATATGACCGACTTTTTCAACACTTTTAATGTTAATAATTTTACCGGTTCTTAGGTATCTAACCTCACTATTATGATTAAAATGCTTACTATTATAGATGTAAGTTCCACGTTCACGAATGACCTTAACTTTTAGATTGTGCTTGATTGCATTATGTCTGTAATACAAATCAGCAATTGATGAATGAGCAGCGCTAATCCATCCACCCTTCACTCTAAAGATCAAGTGTCCTGCAGGTGTAAATCCATAACCACGGACTTTAAATTCATGACGATTACGAAGCAATGTTTTTGTATATTCAGCATTCCTAGTCCTTGCGGTTAAGCTAGGTTCATTATGACGATATATCTTCTTTAAGTTATATACATAACGAGGAATATGCAATCTCAAAGCTTTTACATAAGCTTTCATATAAGCATGTTTATAAACTCTAGAAAAACCTCTCAACTTAGCAGGTGAATCTAGATGCATCCCATGCTTATACCCTTCATGGCTAGCATACTTAATCTCAAATGCCTTGCGTTGATTCTTACGATCTTGCTTCAAAGAACGACGATTAATCTTATGATTATCCTTACGAGCCTTCATATAATTACTATTACCGTTATTATATGCTTGCTTATAAGCCTTTTGATAACTAGGATTCATATTATCATTATTATATGGTTCGCCTTTAGTTCCATTTTCATAAGCATTATAACCATCGTTATAAGCATAACTACCGTTATCGGCGCGAGGATCATCATGACTAGCGTCGCTAGCACCTTTTTGATAATCTTTAGCTGCTTGATAACCAGTATTATAACTATCATCATTAGGCGCAGCTTTTGGACGATTATTCATCCCATCATCAAAACCTTGTTTAGCACGATCATAGCCTTTCTTATAAGAAGGATTATCACTATTATCAGGATAACCATTAATGAAGGCCTTGCTACCTTGTTTTTCTTCATTTTGGGCAGCGGCTTCCTGATCAGCATTGGAATGATCATTAGCTCCAGCTTGGTTAGCAATCACATTGGCTTTCGCAGCTGGACTAGTCTTATCACCTTTTTGCCCAGCAGCATATGATTTTTGTGCATTTTGATAAGCATTATTAGCATTGGAATCATTTGCATATTTATTAGCAGCGTTGGTATTACCATTTTGCGCATCATGAATCCCATCACGAGTGGCTTGACCAGCTTTATTAGCCTCAGGACTATTTGTAGCATTCTTGCTAGTGGTATCACCATTCAAGCCTGATTGATAGGCTTGTTTGGCTTTTTGATAAGCATCAGTAGCTGTCTTATTACCTTTATATTTAGGAGCTGAACTATTACTACCTTGTTCAGCATCATGAATCCCATCGCGAGTGGCTTGCCCAGCTGCATTAGCTTCCGCATTAGCCTTAGCATTGTCGCTAGTAGTATCACCATTCAACCCCGCTTGATAGGCCTTTTTAGCATTTTGATAAGCATTAGCGGCTGCTGGATCATGCTGATATTTATCAGCTGAATCGCTGTTATCATGAATGGCATCATTAATGCCGTCACGAGCTGCTTGGCCGGCTTCATTAGCGATTGGATCTGCTTTAGCATTCGAAGTATCATTATCACCATTGGTACCATCATTATATGCATTCTTAGCATTACTATATGCCGCTATAGCAATTGAATTATGGTTATAATCAGCTGCGTGCTTTTGACCAGTTTGCGCATCAATAATGCCTTGATGTTCAGCCTGACCACTTTGATAGGCAATGGTATCTTTATTTTGACCATTATTTTGCATTCCATTTTTGGCATTGTCATATGCATTATGATAATCAGTGTTTTGACTGTACTGTGATGCATCTGGATGACCAGTAATAGCATCATGAATTCCTTGTTTTGTATTCATCCCAGCATTATTAGCAATAGGATTCAATTGAGCATCAGTTTTATCTTGACTAGTAGTATTATTATCTAAGCCCGCTTGATATGCCTTTTGCGCATTATCGTATGCAGTTGTATCAAAATTATTATCAGTTGGTGGCGTATGTTTACCAATCGTTGCATCAGCGATACCTGCCTTAGCCGCACTTCCAGCACGATAAGAAACACTATTATGATCGATATCTTCAGCCGCATTGTCACTACCGGTTAATCCGGCAATATAATCATTTTTAGCCCTACTATAAATAAGCGCTTTAGTAGGCTGACCGTTATAAACAGTATCTCCATTCGATTTAGTATCACCATTATTAGCATCATCAATAGCTTGCTTAGTAGCATTCCCAATATCATATGCTAATTGATGACTTTTATAGAATGCTGATTCTCCACTATTTTTCATACCATCTCTAGTGGCTTGATATGCTGCATTATGATTAGTTTTATCGTCAGATGGATCTTTCAAAGCCTTACGAACACCCTCATCATCAGATCTTCCAGTTTGATATGCGATACCATTATTTTCGCTTGGTTGGCCATAGCTTTCATTACCATTAACATAATCGTTTTGAGCTTTATTATAAGCAGCTTGTTGTGTTGGATTGGTGTAAGAATCATCAGTAATATCACCCTTTTGCGCATCCATAACTCCTTTTTTAGCAGCTTGACCGGCTTGATAAGCTTGACTTTGACCGTTACCAGAACTATCAGCAGGTGCATTATAACCACTTATATAATCCGTTTTTGCATTATTATAGGCATCAATTTGACTACCAGTATATTTTTGAGCGGTTTGATTGGGATTCTTTGGATCATCTGCTTTATATTCATTGCCATCAGATTCATCATTAATTCCAGCAGCCATAGCATTAGCATCATCTTTAGCAGTAACACCTTGTTGATAGCCTTTACTATTAGGGTTGATATTACTACCAGAATTATCAATAGTATTACCATTAACTCCATCACTATAGTCTTTCTTAGCTTGGTCATATGCTTGTTTTTGCGTACTATTATAGTTTTTAGAATCATTATCTGGATTGTTTGGATCATTTGCTTTAGCAGTATTCCCACTAGCTTCATCATTAATTCCAGTATTATAAGCTTTACCAGTTTGATATGCTACATTATTGTTAGATTCACTATGTTTAGGTTGTCCATCTAAGCCATCTTTAGCATTATCATATGCTTGACTATAATCAGTTGATTGACCGTTAGTTTTGTCATGTCCATTAATGGCATCGTTAATTCCTCTGTAAGCGGCTTGACCAGCTTGATTAGCGGTTGGATTTAATTGAGCATTCTTTTGATCATCATTAGTTAAATTATTATCTAATCCCGCATTATAAGCATTTTTAGCATTATCATATGCGGCTTTGCGATCAGATGCATCGCCATTATTTAATTGTGCAGCAGATGAATTAGTAGAATCATCAGCTGATTTTTGATTGCCGTTAGTAGCATCATAAATAGCTTGCTTAGCAGCTTGACCTACACTATATGGTTCACTTTTACCAGGATCAGTAGGATTTTCATTATGAGTAGGTTTTCCAGCTAGTCCATCTTGATAATTATTTTGCACAATTTGGTAGATTACCTTATTTTCACCACTATATTGATTAATATTATTTGTATTTTTAGTGGCATCAATAATTGCTTTACGAGCAGTTTGTCCAGTTTGATATGAGAAATCATTATTTTCATTTGTCTTTGTCGGATTATCAAAGCCAGCTTGATAATTTGTTTGTGCATTTTTATAAACATCTGCGTTAGCTGTTGGCACATTAGTAATACCAGTAATACCGTTCACTGCATCTTCCACTGCTTGTTTTACAACTTTATCATTTTGACCATCTTTATAAGCTTTGTTTTGTACTGTATCCGGTTCATTAGTAGCGTTCTCACTGCTATTTTGACCATCTTGATAAGCTGTAAATGCATCTTGATAAGCTTGCTTTTGAGCAGCATTCCAAATAGTTCCTGGTCTGTAGTCATTATTATAGAAACTATTAGGATTATTCTGAGCATCGGTCGCATTATTAATACCATTTTCAGCATCTTTAACGGCAGCACGTGCAGCACGCCCTTGGTTATAAGCATCCCCTTGATCATTATTTTGGGCAGTTGCGATATAAGAATCATCATTTTGATAACCGGCTTTATATGCATCACGAGCATTTTGATATGCATCTTTAGCTACTTGAATAGCCTGACCACTTGCAGAGTACTGTGATTCAAAGTCTTTGTTACCAGCTTCATCAGTAATTCCGGCTTTAGTAGCTTCTTGCTTAGCCTTCGCATCATTTTGACCTTGAATATATGATCTATAAGCATCATCATATTCTTGTTTTTGTGGATTGGTCCATGGGAGTGCTTGGTCGTTATTGGTATAAGCACTATCCTTGCTATTATTTTCATTTCTAGATGACCAATGTCCGCTTTCATCTTGTCCCTCAGCATCAGGGTCATTATTATACTTTCCACTAGATGCATCTTCGATTGCCGCTTGAGCAGCACGACCTAAGTTATAGGAGCTTCCTTGGTTTTTATCAACCGCTGAGCTATCATCTTGTTGGTTAAATCCAGCTTGATAAGCTGCTTTAGCATTATTATATGCAGCTTGTTGATTATCATTGTTAGTATAATCTTTAGCATGTTCACTATTATTATTACGAGCATCGCTAACCCCATCTTGAGTAGCATGATAAGTTGTTCCTTGATCATAAGCTAAACCTTGATTATTTTTAGCTTGATCTAAAGTTTCTGGAGTAACTGGATTATCTTTGTTATCGTTATTAGCACCATACTTATATGCAGCATAGGCTTCTTTGTAAGCTGCTTGAGATTTATCATCAGTAGGCATGTTTTGCTGATAAGCACTTTCACTATCAACAGATTGTTTATTATTATTCATATCTTGTACCGCTGCAGCAGTCGCAATTTGAATATTTTCACTCATGTTATAAACTTTACGTTCTTTTTGATCAACCGTTCCAGGCTTAGGAATTTGACCATTAAAGCCATCTTTAGCTGCTTGATAGCCATTTTGATAGTTTACGTTATCAGCGTAATTTGCATCAGACTTTTTATCAGATAGGAAGTCATCCATTCCTCGCTTAGTATCCATTCCTACTTGATTAGCAAATTGATTAGCTTTTGCATCACTGTTATCACTATTACCAGCTAGTCCAGCATTAAAGGCTCTTTTAGCATTATCATAAACTGTTCTTTGGAGTGAAGGATTATGATATTTATTTTCGCTGTCATCACCTGATTTACCATCTAGAATCCCTTGTAATGCTGCTTGGCCGGCTTTATAACCGACACTATTAACATCTACACTACCATCATTTACTGTTATCTTACCTTCACCAGAAGCAAAGTTTTTGGCAGTTTTTTCATAAATATTACTCTGTACTGAGTTCTTTGGATAGTCAGTAGTATTCACATTAGTTTCTACATCATGAATACCATTATAAACAGCTTTCCCAAATTCATTGGCATATTTTTGTAATGGATTATCTGTATCATCAATACCTTGGTTCTTCATACCCTTAATAGTTGCTTCATAAGTTATTTTATATGATGGACTAGTTTGATCATTTTCATCATGATTATTTAAGGCACCATAAATTCCCTTACTAGCTTCTACACCGTTTTGATATCCTACATAGTTAGATCCATTATTGTTTTGAGGCATGTGAGAATAATTTCCTTTTGCTTGATCTTGCATACCTTGGGCTACTTCTGCCCCATAATTATAAGCGGGAGCATATGCATTACTTTTAGTTGGACCTTTTTGATTGGACATTTGTTCACTAAATCCTTTTTCAAAAGCTTCATGTCCCATTTGTTCTTCTGTACTACTGTTGTTATTGGTATATGTTCCATCAACAGTATCTTGAACGCCTTTAGCCACATCATTACCTTTTTGATAAGTTTTATTTTGAGATTGATCATTAAACATACCATTTTCATGATCCATAAAATCCTTTTGATAATCATTAAATGCTTCATTATAACCATTTTGATATTCTGCAGATGCTGAATTATTTTTGGTTGGATCATATTTATAATCATTTATATCGTTAGAGCCATTAGTATAACCATTATATCCATTATCATAAGTATCACGATATGTTTCAGCTAATTTATGATCTTGTTGATAATATTTTTTATAAGCAACAGTTGCAGTTGCTTGGTTAGGAATCCCCTTAGAAGCATCCATAATTCCATCACGAGAACCATCACGAATTGCATCATCGTTAGTTAGTGGATCTGGAACTGATGGATCTAACCTATCACTAGGATCTGGATTATTAGGAAAATTAACATTATCACTGCCATCTGAGTTAGAACCATTTGAAATACCATTTTTACTTAATTTTTGCGCTCTAACTCCGTTGAAATAATTAGTTGTCACAGTCACTTCATTTTGTGGTGTTTTTGATAAATCATAGCAAAAACTAATTAAATTACCATTTTGAGCTGAATTAGGCACATTAATAAAATAACCATTAAGATTACTATTATCTTTAAAGTATTTAACAGCAACTCGTTTACCATTTTGAATTAAATACATACTATTAGGAATAGCTTTAATATCATTATTATTATCAGCATTAACATTAATTTCAATTTGCCCATTATCGCCAAGTCCAGCAGGATGAGGTAAATTCTTTAAAATAATTGAACCCGTTAACTTATTGGTATCATCAGTTTGATTTTTATCATCAATATTACCATTAAAATCAGCCATTGGATTAGCATTAAATGATAAATATTTAGCACCATAAGCATTATCATTTGATGTTATATTTTTACCATCTAAAGTCGTATAACTAATGTTAGAACCACCAGATGGAACTACAACAACTCGATAAGGAGTTAATTCTGGTGAATTAGGCACATTGTCTTTCGTTCCATTCTTGTATCCTAATGCATACTTAGTAAAGTAAGCGGTAATTGAATTAGTAAATAAGTTACCATGTCCAGCTTTACCGTCACGATTATCAATTTGTAGTTGAACTTTTTTTCCTGGATTATCAACATGGAACCCATTTGTATTTTTAAGTAAATATAAGTTGTTAGGACCAGTTCCATCGGTATGAATTTCTAAGTTACCTTCATCGGTGATTACAAGGTTACCGTCAACTTCAACTAAATTATTACGACTATTTTGTGAACTATCTAAATTATTACCATGAATTTTAAACCAACCATTATGATCGGCAGTAACTGAACCATTAATATAATTTGCATAATTCGAATTTGTTGGTAGTGGTCCATTATCATTAATATCAAATTCACCACCGTCAATATTAATATTTCCTGCATGAACATAAATTCCTTCAGCCAAGCCTCGACTTGCATCATTAGTAGTTGGATTAATTTCAATTAGTGCACCTTTAGCAAGATTTACTTTTGAATTTCTTCCTTCAAGGTAAAGCCCCATTGATGGTGAATATAATGAATGTTCAGCCCAATTATTAACATTGTTCATTGGTACTAACTTCATGTGAGAGCCTTTTTCTAGAGTTAAATTACCACCAAGCTCCACTGCATTACCACCAGTGGTACTACCAAAGTAATTTCCGCCAGCATGAATTGTCATACGTCCAATTTCCATATTTTGTTGACTATTACCCCAAACATTACTGGAGTTTGAATAGTTATCTCCATCATTACCTTCAGCTGGTACATTGCTACCAATCCATGGGCTATTGTAATTACCAACAGAAAAGATGTTTAAATTACCATTAATATTAACATTCGCACTTTGAGCATTAACAAACTGTGCACCTATATAAGTAACATTACTATAATTCAACGTTCCTGTTTTTTCTAGTTTCATAGAACCCCAATAGTCACTACCATAGATAGTATGAAAATTTTTAACAGTCATTTGAGTAGCATGATCATCATCCAATTTTGACCAATTATTTGGTTGTAATGAGTAAGTTAATCCACCAAAATCAGTAACATGGTTTTGTCCATTAAATGTTAAGTTAGCAGGACTATATGACTCAGGCCATATATATTCATATTGTTCCAATCCACTGGAACTTCTTAATTGAGTATCTTGATAACTAATATCATTTAAGAAATTAATATTTTCAATATCACCATAATAATACAAATTGCTTCTTGATAAACTACTTTGATCACTTGAAGCAGTTTGATAATGAGTATTAATTGCATTATTTATTTGTAATGCATTTGATACAAAGGCAGTTTTATCATCATTAACTTTATGAACAACGTCATTAAAACCATCCATATATTGTTGCGATGCATTTTGCACTGGTGTTGGATTAAATTTGGCGCCATTGGCTATATCATAACTAAATGTATTTTGATTCGTAAATTGTTGAGCAATAGCAGCTTGAGCACCATTATATGATTGAATATAAGCATTATGAGAATTATTATCTAAATTACTAATAGCATCATTAATCTTTTTACCACTCCAACGGCCATTTTCAGCATCGTAAGTTCCTTGATAGCCCAAAAAGTCAGTAAAACCTTGGTTGTAAGCACTATTAAGTGCCGGATTCATTAAGTTTAAATTGGACAAATTATTACTGTCCAAATTAATTGATTGATTATAATCATTGGTTGAGTAATTTGCATTACTTTTAATATTTTGATTATTATTTTGAACATATGATTGATTATCACTAGGATCTTCAGGAATATTAGCCTGATGTTCTTGATCAGTATTAGTGCTAAATTTACCACTATTCAAATCTGAATCAACACTAGTGGGATTATTGTAATCAGTATTTTTACCACCATATGGCTGATAATTACTACTGGCATAATTTTTAGTTGGTTGGGTTCCTTTTCCTTGATTCAAATCATTATATTTGTTCCAAGCATCAACGGTTCCTTGATAACCAGCCTTATAATAATCAGTATCTGTTGGTACATTATTGATGTCTTGCTTCTGATCATTTGAATGAATGCCATTCCAAGCATCAATTGATCCATTATGTGCTTCATTTTTTTGATCTTGCGTAATTTGATCATTTTGCATTGCACCTTTAACCATCTTACTAGTTTGATTAACCATTCCTTGATAGGGATGATTGTCATCATTTTGGTTTGATGATGCATTGACTGAACTAGCTGCGGAAGAAACATGTTTGTCATTATTTTGAGGATTAGGTTGTGGTTGTTTTGTAGAACCAACCTTCTCATTATGTAATGAATTTTGATTATTGTTTTGTTGACTAACATTATTATGTGTATTAATTACATCATTACTACTTTTATTACTTTCTGATGTATGTTGTTCATCACTATTATTAGATTCAGCATGCACGTCTATTGTTCCAGAAACTGCAAAGCCACCTAAAATAGATAAAGTGACTGCAGAAACAATTACCCAATCTTTTTTAACCTTTTTAAGTAAATTTTTATCATTTATTTTTTTAAATTGTCTTTTATTGTATTTCATAAACAAACATCTCCAATTTATGTAATTGATACGTCGTATATTTGAAACATCCTATAAAACAATAAGTAATATCAACCCACAATTCAAAATTATCACTCAATCATAAACATGTAAAAGTATTAGCTCATAACCACATATGTTGATATATCAACAATCTTGTACACAAACTGTCAAGAAAATGGCACAAAAAAAGACAATAAAAAAGCAGGATAACTTTTAAGTTATCCTGCTTTTCTATTAAATATTAGCCAACCTTTTGAACAATGGTCTTATTGCTTGTTATATATTGACCATGTCCAAGATAAAATCTAGTTAAGCCATGATATCTAACAACCTTATCAACCTTAAAGATTTCACCATGGTAAACCTTGTGTGAAGCATTATCTTTAACAAACTTCATCCCTTTATAAGTCAAAGTTCCCTTTGGTTTGATTACTCTAAAGTAATTAAAGTTGTGACGGTAGTAAGCATTCACGATACTATCATTAGCGGCAACAATTCCAGTACCACGTTTGTCGGCAACCATTCCGCCACCAACGACACGATATCTTGGAGTGCCATTCTTATAATAAGCAATGCCTGTAACTCTTAATAACTTAGCTTGATTTCTTGGCATCTTGACATAACGAACGACACGATTCTTATTTGTAAATCTTAATTGTTTATGAACGAAAATCGTACGAACATTGTAAACATACTTTGGCATGTTGTGCTTCATCGTACGTTTGTATGCTTTGATGTAAGATTCAACGTATTGAGCTGAATGGGTCATTGATAATCTAGCTGGAATAGCATGAACTTTCTTAGCCATTGCGACTCCTTGTTTGTACCCTAGATTATGTTGATGACGTCTTTCAGCTTTCAATCCTTGCTTAAATGTGTAGATATAAGCTTGAGATTTACCAGCTAAGTCATGTTTGCTTAAACGTTTATTAGCCTTCAAAGTACGTTTTGCTGCACGAACCCCATTCTTATAACCATTGTAGCCAAACATGTAGAATGAATCTTTAGCATTCTTAATATGTTGCTTACCTTTTCTACCATATTCAGCAGCACGCATCCCTTTTAATGCTTCTTTACCTAAGTTATATCCATCCTTATATGGTCTAGTTGAACCGAACTTCATCTTGTGACCATTGATAGCATCAAGAATTCCTTTGTTGGTATTTTGATCAACATTAGCATAATTCTTAGCTGCTTTATTGCTATTGCGATTTGGCTTATTAGCATTTTTCTTTTGTGGCATAGGAACAACTGGAATATCATATTGACCTTGTTTATAAGCATTTTGATATGCAATATTATAAGCGAAACCTTGGTTCGACTTATTACTATTGCCGCCAAAACCATTGTTATATCCACTATAAGTAGCGTTATAAACATCGTTATATAATTGTGGATTCATGCCACTAGGAACATTATTAGCTTGAGCAGGTTTACCATTTTTAGCATCATTCATAGCGGCTTGAGTGGCCTGCTTTGCGGCATTATAAGCAGACATATAATTGTTATCAGTACTTGTAGGCTGCTTACCACTAGCATAATCTTGCAATCCTGCAATTGATTGTTGAGCTTTATCATAGCCCACTTTTTGAGCAGGATTTAAGTTGCTTGGATCAACTGATTTTGGATCTTGCAATACTTGATTATAAATAGATTGAGCGGCTTGATAACCATTATTATGAGCAATTGAAGCAGCTCCATGATTGTTAGCTTGATCATTGGGTTGATCATTATTAAATTGGTTAACACCATTTTCATATGCTTTTTGAGCATCAGCTTGAGCTTGCTTGTATGCATCTCGATAAGCCATTGGCATATGACTGATATCACGAGATGATTGACCGGCATCTTTATATGCATCAACGGTTCCATTGTATGCTTGATCCAATTTATTGTCACCATTACGTTGAGGACCTTGAGTAGCATCATTCATAGCGGCTTGAGCACCATCTCTAGTTGATTTGGCTGAATTATTAAATTCATAATTATAATATGGGTTATCTTGCTTAGGTTCTTGAATTCCATTCATTGAATCATCATGACCAGCATTAGCTTGATTATAACCATTCTGAATTGCAGCTTTTTCAGCTGCAGTTGGATTATTTATTCCATTAAGGACATCATTAACTTTTTGACCATTGGAATATCCATCAGCACCCTTTTGAGCAAATGATTGAGCATCTTGCAATGCCTTATCATAACTAGCTTGATATAAAGGACTACCATTACGATTTGCATTAGCATGTCCATTATTAATATCATCAAGAGCTGCTTTAGCACCATTATAAACATCTATAGCATTAGGATCTTTAGAAGTATATGATGGTTCTTGATTTTGAGCAGCTTGATAAGCTTTAGAAGCATCATTCAAACCTAAGTTAGATAATTGAGAAATCATATCATTAGATAGACTACTGATACTAGTACCTTTTTGATTCTTGATACTATTCATTGCAGCATCACTAATTAATTGTTTAGCTTCTTTCATAGCTTTATTATATGCTGAATTGTAAACATCTGAACTTGAATATGGTTGATCATAGTTACCATTCAAAGCATTATTGAAAGCAGTAGAAGCTCCATTATAGGTTTCACTATAGTTACTACCATCTGTACTTTGAGGAGTAACTGTTGAGTTTTGTTGAGCCTTCTTATATGCATCTTGAGCAGCAGCAAATCCTTGTTCTTTAGCCATCGATGTAATGTCATTACCAGTTGGTGCAACATTATCATTATTGAATGCTTCAGCACCAGCTTTTAGATTATTAATGGCTTCTTGATGAGCTTTAGTATAAGCATCTTGATAGGCTTTACTTTGATTTTGATATTGACTAGGAATATTAGATTCCTTAGCATTATGAATGCTATCAGAATAACCAGCTAAAGTACCAGCACGAGTAGCTTGGCTAACCGGATCATTGTTGCCATCTTGTCCTGGATTATTATTGGTATTATCAATAGCTTTTTGATATTGATCAGCCATTTTAACACCAGCAAGATAACCTGGGTTGTTATTAGATGGATCAGCTTTACCACTCATTTGAGCTTGATAACCTTGTTTTGCTTGGTCAAATCCTTCATTATGAGCCATGCTAATTGGATCATTACGTCCATTAGTAGTGCTACTGTCATCACCATGAGCAAATTCATTTACTCCAGCTTGAATAGCTGATTGAGCAACTTGGTTAGCATCATTGTAGGCCTTTGTATAAACTGGATCACTATTATTTGGTTGTTTTACACCATTACCACCATCTTTAAATCCAGCAAGGGCTCCTTGATAAGCTTTATCAGTATTACTGTTATTTGTATCATTATGCTGACCATCATCGTTAATACCATTTTGGCTTGCTGCAGCTTGATAACCGTTATTAGCATCACTAATACCTTGTGCATAAGCCTTTTGGCCAGGTACATTGTTTTTTAATAAGTCGTTATCACCGGTCTTACCAGATGCACCTTGTTGTGCTAACTTTTGACCGTTTTCATAAGCTTGTTCATATGCATCTTTGTATGCTTGTGAATGTCCATCTACGTTTTGCTTATGACCATTAGCACCATCTTGGTAACCACTAATTGTAGCTTGATAACCATCACGTTGAGCAATATCACTATTAGCTATACTATCTCCCGTACCAGTTAAAGCAAATTGTTTACCTAGATTACTATCACGAGCCATTTTGGCACCAACATTATATTCAGGAGTACCATTGTTAGTTAAATCTTTGTCCTTATTAGCCTGTTGGTCATCGTAACCTTTTTGAGCTTGATTATATCCGTAATCATGAGCTTTATTTAAAGCATCTTGTTTATTTGGATCATCATTTTCATCAGGATCAGTAGCACCTGAATTCTTAAATTTTCCTTGAGCAAAGTCTTGAGCACCACTCTTAGCATACTTACGAGCAGCATCATGAGCATTATTATATGCATTTAAGTAAACTGGATCTTCGCTAGCAGGACTTCCTGAGTCTTTAGTCCCATTATTAAAACCATCATGAGCTCCTTGATATGCTAAATCAGCAATTCCTTTACCATTATATTTAGAATCATTACTTGAATCACCAGATTGAGCAGCTTGATAACCTGCTTGCGAAGCATTAATTCCTTGATTATATGAATCTCTATCTAATTGATTGTCAAGATTATTTTTATCAATCTGACCTGCCGCAGCAGCTTTAGTCATTTGTTCGGCGTGATTATATGCTTGCTTGTATGCATCTTGATAAGCTCTAGAATTTCTAGTGAAATCACTAGGATCAGGTTTAGACATAGGCTTCCCAGATGAAGCAGCTTGATTGGCTTCAACAGTTGCTTGATAAGCTTCTTGCTTTGCTAAACTACCTTGATATGAAGAACCTTGTTTAGGATTATCATAAGCATCCGTAGTTCCTGCCTTAGCATCTTTTGCCATTTGAACCCCGGCTTGATATGATGGATCATTATTTGATGGATCAGCAGGATTAGCATTATATCCAGCTTCCATTGCATTGTAACCTTGAGTATAAGCTTTACTCAAAGCATCTTTACCGTTTACATTGCTATTGCCTTTGCCGTCAGCAAAATCTTTAACCGCTTTTGCAGCTTGGGCTTTAGCATCACTTTGAGCTTGATTAAATTCATTCCTATATACTGGATCATCAGCATATTTAGGATCCATAGTATTATTGCCGGCATTAGCATAACCAGCTTTAGCAGCTTGATAAGCTTTTGATGCATTATCAGTGCCATTATACTTATCATTATTAGTATCCGGATTATTTTTAGCATCATCAATTGCCGTATTCATTGCATTTTGGGCTTGATCATATGCTGCCTTTTGACCTGGAGTCAAACGATCAGATGTGATATTACCATTATTGATAGCATCGGCCTGTTTCTTAGCATCTTGATAAGCACTATCATAAGCATCACGATATGCTTGTGATTTATCGCTATTACCAGGTTCACCGGTTCCATTCATAGCAGCTTGATAGGCTTCTTTAGTAGCTTGATAAGCATCCTTTTCAGCACTGCTACCAGTAGATGGAGCATTAGAATCAGCATTATTAGATTGAGCGGCCTCTTGTGAACCTTTACTTACATCTTTAGCAACTTGAACTCCAGCTTGATATGATGGATCCGTATTGTTTTTATTATTATCAACATGTCCTGTTCTTTGAGCATCATAACCAGCTTGAGCTTGTTGATAGCCATATGCATCAGCAGCTTTTTCAGCTTGTGTATTTTCAGTTGGAATGTTGGTGTTGTTGCCATTTGCATAGTTTTGAGCACCATTTTTGGCGGCAGCTTGAGCAGCTTTTTGTGCATCACTGAATGCTTTACTGTAAATAGGATCATTTTGTTCATTAGGTGACATTGTATTAGTACCACCATTTTCATATCCGGCTTTGGCAGCTTTGTATGCTCTTGATGCATTATCAGTTCCATTATATTTACTATCGTTAGTTGATGGATTATTATCTGCAGCTGCTGATTTAGCGTTATCAATAGCAGTTTGTGCAGCTTGATATGCTTGTTTTTGAGCAGGTGTTAGCTTGCTAGTATCAACCGTATCACCCTTAGCAATAGCCTCGGCAATTTGTTGAGCTTTTTGTTGAGAATCTTGATAGGCTTTATTATAAGCATCTTGATAAGCCTGTGGTTTTGTATTCAAATCAGCAGGTACAGGATCGCCATTCATCCCAGCTTGTCCACCATCTAAGGTTCCATTATATCCAGCTGTTTGAGCTGCATTATGATTATTGGCATAATTGGGATCCTTAGAAGTTGCATTGTTAGCATCACTAGCACCGTTATTAACATCAGTATTCATTTTAACTCCAGCTTGATATGATGGATCATTGTTTTGATTGTCAGCTTGATTAGTTTTAGCTGCTTCATATCCCTTTTGGGCTTGTTGATACCCATAATTATTGGCTGCTTTTTCAGCAACAGTTTGCTCATTTGGATTGTTAGTATTGCTACCATTTACATAATTTTGAGCACCTTTTTGTGCTGCAGCTTGAGCTGATTTTTGAGCATCACTGAATGCTTTACTGTAAATAGGATCCTTTTGTTGAGCCTGTGACATTGTATTAGTACCACCATTTTCATATCCGGCTTTGGCAGCTTGATATGCTCTTGATGCATTATCAGTTCCATTATATTGGTTGTCACTGTCAGTACTTGGATTCTTAGCAGCATCACTAGCTTTTGCCACAGCTTGTGGTGAATTATTATATGCAGCTTGTTGGGCAGGACTTAATGTATTAGGTTTAACTGTCCCCGCAGCTATTTGAGCTGCAATGTTTTCACCATTGGTATGTGCTTTTTTATAAGCATCTTGATAAGCTTGTGGTTTTGTATCCAAATCAGCAGGTAAAGGATCACCATTCATCCCGGCTTGTCCACCATCTAAGGTTCCATTATATCCAGCTGTTTGAGCTGTATTATGATTATTGGCATAATTAGGATCCTTAGAAGTTGCATTATTAGCATCATTAGCACCGTTATTAACATCGGTATTCATTTTGACTCCAGCTTGATATGATGGATCATTGTTTTGATTGTCAGCTTGATTCATTTTGGCTGCTTCATATCCTTTTTGAGCTTGTTGATACCCATAATTATCGGCTGCTTTTTCAGCAGCAGTACTTTCCGTTGTTTTATTCGTTTGTCCATTGGTATATTGACTTGCCCCTGCTGCTGCAGCAGCCTTAGCTTTAGCTTGAGCATTATTAAATGCATTTATATATGTTTGATCACCTGATTTAGGAGCTCCAGTACCTCCATTAGCAAAACCATCTTGAGCACCCTTATAAGTGTTATCTACATTAGTATTGCCTTCATAGTTATTATCTTTACTATGATCATTGCTAGCAGCATCGGTAGTAGCTTGATTCATCTTATTTTGAACTTGTTGTTGAGCTGCTTGTTGGGCAGGAGTTAAATCAATTCCATCTGTTTTGCCACCATTTTTGGCAATCTTTTGAGCTTGTGCTTGTGAATCTGCATATGCTTTTTTATAAGCAGCCTGGTAAGCTTGTGATTTAGAATTTAAATCATTAGGCTGAGCTTTATTATTCATCCCATCTTGAATAGCAGCTGATGCCGCTTGATAGGCATCTTTTTGATCATCAGTACCTTGATAAGAATCACCTTGACCAGGTTTATTTTGAGCATCTTGAATGCCTTGAACTGCTTCTTGACCTTTATTAAAACCAGCTTTTTGAGCAACTGTTGCACTTGGATTGGGTTGAGATTTTACATTATAATTATTAACTGAATTATTGTAACCATCTTGATACTCATTTTTAGCTTTATCATAACCTTGACTAAATGCACTTGGATCAGTTGCATTATTAGGAACATTTACTGTACCTTTAGGGTTGTCTAAATATTGTTTATAACCAGCCTTGGCATTGTCATAAGCATTAGTATAGTCTAAATCTTTTTGATAGCTGGCTGGGTTTTTAGCATTATCATTACCAGACTCTGCATCTGATATTCCATCACTAAATCCATTATTAATTTTACTTACATTTCCAGATGCAGCTTGAACATCATTTTCTACATAATTTCCACTTGCATCTTTGGAATATCCTTCGTTATTAGTGGTATAGGATTGTGTTCCATCATTGTTATTAGAAACTACTGCATTAACACCACTAACACCATATCTTAATCTAATTCCATAATTAGAAGCACTAGTACCATCAGGCACTGTAAAGTTCAATGGTATTAAACCAGTGTTATCACTAACATCTTGGCCAACATAATAACCATTTGTATCAATGCCAGAATATTTATTTTGAATAGTTTGACCAGCAAATGGCGTTAACTGTTGATAGCTAGTATTACCATTACCAGATGCATATTGAATATATAATTGTTTAGCATCTTTACTATATTGGTCGATTTTGGCATAAGCATGAATAACTGTTTTACCATTTTCTTGACTAGTGTAGACAGGACCGACAAATGAAACTGATGGCACACTGTTAATATACAAAGTATTAGTATTAGTTTTTACATCAGAAGTCTGACCATCTTTATTGGTTCCACTACCATTACCATTAGCATTTAATTTAACACTATAGTATGCATTAGCATTAGAGTTATCTTTATTATCAGAAACGACCACTGTATAGCCATTGATACCACCATTGACAAATTGGCTTCCAGCATTGTTATTATTAATTAAACTAACACCATCAGATCCAACATTATATACATTAATAGGTTTACCGCCGACTAAGGTAACAGCTCCACCACTATTATCCATATCTTGAACGTTTAAATTTCCACGGTTAGAAATATTCATATTATTTTTATTATTAATTATACCGCTAGAATTAGTTGTTCCTAATCCTGAAACTTTGATATTAATTTTTCCACCATTTGTAGCATCTATTTCACCATTAGAATAAATCATTTGATTAGTATTGTTACTAAAAGATGAATTAGATTCTGCATTAATCTTTCCACCATTAGTAGTAATAGTACCATTATTATAAATACCTGAAACTTTGTTTCCATAAGAATTATTTAAAAATATATTTAATGATGATCCTTCGTTAACGTTAAGTGAAGAATTTGATGATTTTAAATATACACCATAATTATTAACATGGTCAGGACTATCTTGTCCTTCAGCAGCACCAGTCGGTACCAATGTCATATTAGAATTTTTACCAAGAGTTAATTTACCATTAACTTGAATGTTTTGAGATCCTGTTTGTGATGCAGAAGAACCAAAATAATTAGAATTTGCACCTAGTGTCATATTACCAACTTGTAATCCAGGTTGATAATTACCACCATTACCATAAGAACCATCAGTTTGGGTTGAAACAGAATTATTAAATGGTGATGTATAAACATCTAATTGACTAACATTAACATTACCGTTAATATAAACATTACTTTCATATGAAGAAATTAATTTAGACCCTACATAATTAGTATTAGCATATGTTAAAGAATAGGTCTTCGCATTAACATCAGATCCTGAATTATCAAATCCAAATGGTCCATAATAATTTTCACCATACAAAGTCTTAAAGTTATGAACCATAACACTAACACCTGGCTTAGAAGGAGTTAGTTCATAACTCTTCATTCCAGTATCTAAAATATGATTTTGGCCATCAATATCTAATCTACTAGAATTGATTTTATCTGTATTCCCAGGATACTGATACGAAGAATCTGTAGTTCCAATATCTGTAACTAATTTTAATGCCGTAACCCCATTCATATTATTAGTTAAGATATTATTCATTTGATTAAAATTTTGAATGTATACAATTCCTTGATTAGAATCATTAGTTACATCATTATATGCACTTTGATAAAAGGCATTATTAACCCCTGAAGATTGAGTAATTGAAATACTGCTATTACCACTTTGCGTATTTTGAACTTGTTGATTAATAGCAGCTTGAGCTCCTAAATATGATTGATCATAAGGTTGGTAGAAGTTGAGCTTGGATTATATCCATTTGATTTTTTACCATTCCACTTACCTGATTTAGCATCAGCAGCTCCTTGATTTGCTAAGAAATAATTATATCCATATTGATATGCTAATGCATAAACTGAGTCATTAGGATAATTATTATTTGATTGATATACTGTTTGATTGCTGGCTTGACTTAAATCACCGCCATTAGTTACTTGTATATTGCCACTATTAGTTTTTACACTAACATTATTAGCAGTATTGTAATTAGAATCCACATTGTTTTTGTATGCTTTGGCATTAGCATTATTATTACTTGGTGTATCGGTCTGACTTCCACCATTATCTTTTAACCATTGATTATATGATGTGTAGCTTGTATTATCAGTACCTTCATTTTGGGTAGCATTATTATAAGCTTTCTTGGCATCACTAGATCCATTATAAGCAGCTGTGTAATAATTCTTATCTTGATCAGAAATTTGAGAAGCTGGATTAGATGTTCCATTATAAGCATCTGAAGCTCCAGCATTCATTGCACTGCGATATTGATTATATTGGTTAACCCCATTTTGATATCCTTGGGTTGATTTTTGAGGATTAGGATTTGTTTGTGTATTGTTATTTTGGCTTTGTACAATGTTTTTTTGGTCATTTTTCATTGCATCCTTAAAGCCTTGTGTTGAATTACTATAAGTATTTGTATAATCACTATTAGTATTGCTAGTGCCTTTTTTACCATTATTAAAATCACTTTGGGCTTTATCAGATCCACTAACTGGTTGTGTGGCTCCTACAGTTTTATTATCACCTAAATTTGCAGTAGATTGACTACCATTACCTGAACTAGGATTAGCAGTAGTCAATTGGTTAGTTGTAGGTGTGGCATGAGCTTGCCTACCAACAGAGTTCGCATTGTTGGTGTGTGAAACTGCTTGTGGTGTAGTATCAGCATCATTAGCACTAACTTCATCAGAATTGAGCATCCAAAATGCAGAAGCACCTAATGAGGCAAATGCCGCAACAGATAAAACCACCCATTGTTTTTTAACCTTTCTCATTAGCTTTTTGTCACTAACTTTTTGAATATTACGCTTATTATATTGCATATATAACATCTCCTATTTAATATTAATTGACCAATTATAGATATGTGTCGATATAAATAAGATGTAAATAAGCAATAGTATATTTATCAAAGGTTGCAAAAAACGATTAAATCGAAATATTATTACCTAACAATTTCAATTTAACGCTATCGTTTTTGAATATCAAACAAATCGATTTTTAATTATTTTTTCATAATTTAATAATTATCTTAATACATACTCAAAAGGACGTTTATTTAAAATAAACGTCCTTTTGAACTATTTCAATATTATTGTAATCTTTGTAATTGTAACAAAAATAGCATACATCAAAATGAAGGTAGTAAGCATAGGCCAATGCTTACGTAAAGATTGGTTAACTTGATTCATCCATCTTTCAAATAGATTTTTGCCTTCAATATTATTTAAATTATCCATGACTTCAAATGAAACGTCAGAAAATGCATAAGCCATTCCTAATAAAGATACAGTAATAATAAATTCAGCAATGGATCCTAAAATATTCAAACGAGGCAAAGTGTAATAAAATTGCACTAAACTTTGTCCAGCACTCATTAGAAGAAATAAATTAGGAATCATCATGAATTTCCTAGAAGGAATTAATGAGAATAATAAATAAATAACCAAGAAGAAAATTGCCATGGCTAATTCTTCAAAATAAACGCCAAAGTCAGTAAATAAAAAGTTCACTTCAATTTCCTTTACTGCTGAATAATGAAAATTAATAAAGCCAAAGTACACAGCAAGTAAAAATATAGCAACTGCAAATATCCACCCTTTGATGGACATATTTATTTTTTTAAACATAACGTAAAATCACCTTTCTTGGTTCAAATTCTACATTAAACTTTCACTAGTTACAAAGCAATTTAGTATTCTTTTTTCAACATTGACCAGGTATTTTCATCATGAAAACCATCTGATAATAATTCATGTTCACGTAAAACACCATCTAAATGGAAATGACAATTTTCAGCGACATGATTACTAGCAATATTATCGACTGCTGCATTAATCATAATTTTATTTAAACCATAATGTTCAAAACCAATTGATAGTATTCCTAAAACACAGCGATGCATAATATTATGGCCTGAATATTTCTTACCCATCCAGTAACCAATATCGGCCAGTTTGCGATTATGATTAATCGTATTGAAACTAATGGTGCCCACTAACTTATTACAATATTGAATTAATAAGTTCAATGAATTTTCAGCAAAATATTGTTTTAAATTAGCATCCAAAAAATTCAATTCATCATTAACTGACTTCATATCATTGGCCCAAGGTAGCCATTTAGCTAGATACGAACGATTCACTTTTATTAAATTAAACATGGTAGGTCCATGTTTTTCTGGATTAGGTAAAATTAAACTAATCTCATTATCAATTTTATAAGGAAACATTCCAATCACCTACTTAAATTAGTAAACAATTCTTCTAACAGTATGATTAAATCTTGAACTCCAATGTGGATCTTTTAATGATGAAATTCCCACTCCACCTGTATCAGCAGAAGGTGAATCATGCATAAACAAACCATTTCCTAAGTAAAAGCCCACATGGCAAAATGCACCTTCAGATTTGTCATTGAAGAAAAAGATATCACCACGTTTCATATGCTTATAGTTTACCGGTTTACCCATGTTACGCAAACTAAAAGTAGTTGCATTAGACATTGAGCCTAAATGAATGCCTGCTTTGGAATAAATATAATGAACAAATGAAGAACAATCAAAATGATGGGCTTTAACACTTGAAAGTGTTCTACCTTTTCCCCATGCGTATGGTGATTTTCCATAAAATTTGTAACCAGCTTTAAAAGCTTTTTCAATTTTGTAATTATTACCAGTTAAACCATTTAAATTAAATTTTAAATATTTACCAGCAATATAATAATTTTGACCATCATAATTGAAACGGTAGTAACCTTTTTTGGCATTAGTTTCAGCACGTCCATTGACAGTAACCCATTTATTGAGTAAACCTAATGATTCAGTAGTAGCTAGTTTACGATAACCTTTAGTATTTTTAGGCTGATTATAAAGATCTGCATTATGACCACTAACCTGCATTGAATAATTCATATGACCAAAGCCAGTTACCCATTGAGCAAAGGCATTATGATTAATCCATCCTTTTTTTGTCTTTACATAAGTCACTTTAGGACTACTTTTAGCAATTCTAGTTAGTTTAAATTTCTTTTTATAATCATGTTTAGCTGAACTTACTTTATGTTGTTGATTAGGTGCCTTATAGTAATTGTACTTAGTATGGTACAAAACTTTTTTGGCATGATAAGGCTTATTATATGTAGTATTGGATGCACTAACATTAAAGTAATTCAAGCCTACGTTGAATCCAATTACCATCAAAGATATTGATAATAACATATATAGTTTATTTTGATATTTTTTCTTCATAAAATTATTTTCGCTCTCTTTCTACATTGGTTTGAATAATATGAATCATCTTAGCTTGATCATATGAACCGTGTTTGTCATTTAAGGTCGTCAAAATCAAATGATCATGATTGGGTAATTTACTAGTACTTACCAAACAGTATCCTGCTAGCGGGGTATAACCTGTTTTTAACCCATCCACATGTAGATATTTATGATAACTATAGCCACCCTTTAACAATTCATTTTCATTTTTCATTTTTTGATGACCCATATATTCAACCCGATGTTTAGCATCATTGATAATATTAGGATATAACTTCAATAAATGATCTGCAATGGTAGTAATGGCTTTGGCACTGACACGATTATAATCATGATATTTTCCATAACGGATGCCATAACGATATAAATCATTATTCTCTAAACCGGATGATGATACAAAATGAGCTTGATGATTAATATGCCATTTTTTAGCTTGATCATTCATCATATTAATAAAATGGTGATTGGAACCGCCAACCCATTTACCTAAAGTAATTGCTGATGGATTAGAAGAAGCAATTAAACTAGCTCGATACAAAGTTCTCACTGTATATTTTCTTCCCGCAACTAATTTAACATTTCCTAAATCAGCACTTTTGCTCATCTTGCTAAGACTATTACTAATTTTAATTCGATGGTTCCAACCATTTCGTTCATGTTTAACTTTATTAATCGTTAAATATAAGGTCATTAATTTAGTCGTTGATGCAATTGCATAACGTTTATTTGCATTCTTGGTATAAATAAATTTATTATTTTTTAAATCCATGGCTGCTACAGATTTTGCACTATTATGTAATTTATTTTTCAAATCAGCATGGATCAGATTACTGGGGATTGTCGTAAATAACATTAACACCATAGTCATTAATATTGACCCTTTTTTGAATATATTTTTCAATTTGCTAAACTCATCTTCCTTTCCAAGTTATTTTAAACAAACATAGATATAACAAAATTATAATCCATTTATAATAATAAATTAAGTGAAAAATAAAAAGAGCTGAAAAAACAGCTCTTTCAAACTTATTGTTTATTCTTATCATCCTTAAAAATTTTCTTTAAAGTGGCCATTTGACCAAACTCATTAGTCTTATCCATTGGAGCAACAATTAAGTTACTGTCAGATTTAGCAACTTCACCAAAAGCATTGATAGATTGATTTTCAAAGTATTTTGCATCAGCATTCTTCAATCCTGATTGTACAGTATCAATTCTATATTTTTCAGCATCTGCTTTTAGCTTAGTAGCTTTGGCATTAGCATTAGCAGTCGCAATTAAGGCTTCATTTTGCGCTTTAGTTCTTAATTGAATGGATTGCGCATCCCCTTCAGCCTTTGAAATTTCAGCTTGGCGTTCACGATCAGCAGTCAATTGCTTATCCATAGCATCTTGAATGGCTGAAGATGGGGTTAATTCATCAATATTAATGCGGTCAACATTAATCCCATAAGTATTAGTTAAATCACCAATGGCGATTGCTAAATTTTGATTAATTTTAGCAGTGGATCCTAAGACCTCATTTAGTTCCATGCGACCAATAATATCACGTAGATGTCCACGCACTAATTGAGACATTGATTCTACTGAATCAGTGTTTTCATATTGGTATTTAACTGCATCAGTAACGTGATAATTCAAAGTAACACTAGCAGTAACTTCAGCATTATCTTTAGTAATAATGGAGTATTTATTAAGGGTTTTGGGTTGCATGGCCAAACTAACACTTCTAATCTTTTGCATAAAGGGTACATAGAAATGAAGGCCAGATTGAATTGTTTTCTTATATTTACCCCAGTTTTCTACTAATCCTTCATAGTTTTGTCTAACAACTTTAATTCCAAATGGCATAATAAAACTTCCTTTATAATTATTTTTTTAGATACAAAACATTACCGTTATTACCAACGACTGTGTATTTAGTATCAGCAGTAGGTGCTTTTTCATTAATTAAATCAAAGCGATAATAAATACCATCCATCATAACGAGATGACTTTTAATATCGATTTTATTACTATCAATCTGTTTTCCCACAAACTGGCGTTGTTCAAAATTGCCAGTTTTAACATGATTGCTCAACACATTAGTTATGTAATCTTCAACACTAGAATTTTCATTAGTCGCAGAAGTTTTAACTTGGTCTGTCAACATTGAATCTAGTTTGATTGTAACTTTCATAAACAAGCCTCCTTTTGCTTAAAGTAACCTAGATTATATAAGTTTTAATTCAATAATCAATCCTTTTTAGTAATTTTTTATAAATAAATTAGCACTTGCATTTTTTCATAAAATACATAGAATAAGAAGAAAACTTTCGAGGTGATAAACTTGTCATGGCAAAGTGATTGGGCATACAACAAATATTGGGTAATGGCACATTCGCAAAATGCATACAATGAAATTAGAAAACTCGCTAAAAATAATCAGTGGGATAAAACCAAAGAACAAGCATATCAAAGAATTGTTCAAGATTTAGAAAACGTTGAACCGACTAAAGCAACCCTAGTAACTGCATATCAACATGTGTGGGGGTATTTTAAAAAAATTGCTACACCGGAAGAAAAAAATAAATATTTAAAATTACTGGATTATTTATCACCTGAAAACGATGATTTAGGTAAATTTTTAGCACAATTAACTGATAAATATCAGGTTAAATATTTACAAAATTCCAGAATCATTATTGAAATTAAGGAGCAAAACCAATGAGATTATGGCATCAAAGTCTAATTAGTAAGTTACCTCGCCAGCAACTATTGGGTCAACATCGAGAAGCTTGTGCCCTTCGTGGTAAGGGTTGGGGCAAAAAACATGCAACTGTCAATTATGTTTTTAAACATTCACCTTATAAATTATTTCAATTTCATGAATTAGTAATGGCAGAAATGCATAAAAGAGGTTATCATCCTAATGAAAAATGGGCAGATAAAAATTATCGTGGGACTTCTTGTGATCCTTATGATAATTTAAAGCCTGTAAAATTAACTAATCCTATTTATCCAGAACATAATGAGGAATACTTAAAAGAATGCTTAGCTAATCTGGCAAACAAAGATATTTACTTATAAAAAAGTAAATTTGTATTATCAAATATTCGTGTTAAGATTGTACTTATTATTAGATTAAGTGAAAGGACATATTCAAATGAAATTTCAAAAAACGATTTTGGGTACCGTTGCTGTATTAATTATCGCTGTTGGTGGCGGTGTAGCATTTAATAATTTCAGTAATCATACTGATAAAGCTGATACTCTTACCAATACTTCAAATAACTTAATGAAACGTATTTCCGAAAATGATCAATATCAAAAATCATTGAAGAATCATAAAAAGAAAACTGATAGTTATGATAATGCAGCCACTCAAAGTGGTAATGATGTTAACAAAAAGCCAGTATATAAACCCATTACTAAGGACTATTTAGGTAACTGGTATAAAGGATTGAATGCCAAAATGATTATTCAAAACAACATGTTTATGGCTGATCATCCCACTGACCCAGTTGCTGGAATGCCTCCATTAAATATGGAACGTTATGGTAAAACTAACGCTATTTTCATTAGATCTGTTTATAAGATTAATACTTATTGGCCTGCCACTATTACTTATAATGGTCAAAAATACAAAGCAATAATTACAAGTAATGCTAAACAATTTAATCATTTTAAATTCTACACAGCTGTAAAAACTGCTAAACCAATTCCCGATTATGTTTCTAAAAATAGCCATGTTGATTTAGTTGGTAAAAAAGCTATTAATTTAGATCAATTAAGAACTGAAGAATAAATAAGAAATGCACTCAAATGTTTGAGTGCATTTTTTGTTAGATTGACTTTTCTTCAGTTTACTGATATATTTTTCAATATTAAATAAACAGGTTAATTAAAAGCAACGAAAAAGCAGAGTAATATTTTCACTTTAGATAGAGAGTCTTGGTATTCTGGAAAAAGACATAAAGTAAAATATGAAAGTATCTTTGGAGCTATATACGTAAAATCAAGTGAGAGTAACGTATATTGGGTACACCCATTAAAGTGTTAGCGTATGTTAGTACGTGAAGTGGCTATTTTAAAAATAGCAATCAAGGTGGTACCGTGCCCAAAGCACCCTTAGTTTTATACTAAGAGTGCTTTTTTTATTGCTTATTTAAATGATTGGAGATGATGGTTATATGAAAAATGTCGTGAGTAAATAAAAATATAAATAAAGCAACATTCAACGATATTTTGGAGGAAAAAACATGCAAGAAGAAATCAAAGACCTTAATAAAAAACCATTATCCATCAAACAATATTTAATTGTTGGATCAATGTTATTTGCCCTTTTCTTTGGTGCAGGTAACTTAATATTTCCAATTCATTTAGGACAATTAGCTGGCGCTAACTGGATTCCAGCAGCTTTAGGATTCTTAATCTCAGGAGTTTTATTACCATTATTATCAGTTTTGGCAATTAGTATTACTCGTTCCAAAGGAGTTTATGATATTGCAAAGCCATTAGGTTCAGGTTTTGCGATCATATTTTTGGTATTAGTACATGCTACTTTAGGACCATTATTTGCAACTCCTAGAACTGCCAGTGTTAATTTCACAGTTGGGATTCAATCATTTATCCCACATCAATATGTACAAATTGGAATGTTTATTTTTACTGCTATCTTTTTCATTGCCACATTTTTATTGGCATATAAAACTAGTAGTATTCTTGATAGTCTAGGAAAAATATTAAATCCATTGTTTCTAGGATTACTATTCCTATCATTTTTATTAGCTTTTATTCATCCCATGGGTAGCGCATCCACTCAAGCAATCTCAGCATCATATCAACATGCATCATTTTTTAATGGTTTCCTTGAAGGTTATAACACTATGGATGCTTTAGCTGGACTAGCATTTGGAGTTGCCGTAGTTAGTGCTGTCAATGTTTTAGGTAAAATTAATCCTAAATCAAATGCCAATGCAACTGCTAAAGCTGGCTTCATTTCAGAATCATTAGTTGGAATTATCTACATTATATTAATCTGGATTGGTGCTACTTCATTAAATCTATTTAAAATTAGTAACGATAATGGTGGAACTACCTTTAACCAATTTATGGGACATTATTTGGGAGCAACCGGTCATGCATTATTAGCGACCCTAATGACCTTAACTTGTATCACAACTGCTGTTGGATTAGCTTCTGCTTTTGCACAAGATTTTAATAAGCATTTCCCTAAATTAAGTTATCATCAATGGTTAGGATTAAATTGCATTGTGTCATTTATAATTGCTAATGCTGGATTGAATTTAATTATTACTTGGTCAACACCAGTATTAATGTTCTTATATCCATTCGCCATTACTTTAATTCTACTTTCAATTTTTTCACCGCTATTCAAACGTGATAAAGCAGTTTATATGACTACCATTATTTTCACTTTGATTCCAGCATTCTTTGATATGTTAGTTTCATTGCCACCAATGATTAGTCATCTTAGTTTCATTCAAGATTTAATTAAAATTGAACAAAATATTTTACCATTTGCAAATATCAAAATGGACTGGATTCTTCCAGCTATCGTTGGTGCAATTATTGGTTTAATTATTTACAAATCTAAAAACAAGCATTAAAAAAGAACGCTCAATTAATTTTGAGCGTTCTTTTATTCTGGGAGGATAATATATATATGAAGTATTTTATTTAGCAATCAATTATGCTTTAGCCATTTGAAAGTGTTCGGCTTGAAACTATGTCCACCCTTTAATTTTAATTCATATCGACCAATCATAATGGTCGTATTTTCATTCAAACTAGTTGGATCCATTAAAATTTGTTTTCTTAACATAAAATCAAGCCTTCTTTCTTTATTGATTGTGATTAGTATATGAAACTAATCTTAAATAAAACTTAAATCAATATATTAATTATTAAAAGTTCACTGATGGAGCTTTTTGTGCACTTTCATCAGCTTGGAAGTAATTAGCTTTCTTATGGTTAGTGATACTTGCAACCAATGAACCAGGGAATTTAACTAGTTTATTGTTGTATTCACGAGCAGTCTTGTTGTAACGATTACGTTCAACACTGATCCGGTTTTCACTACCTTCTAGTTGAACCATCAAGGTTTGCATATTACTGTTAGATTCTAACTTAGGATATGCTTCTCTAATAGAACCTACCATTACATTTAAGGCACGATCTTGACCGCTTAAAGCATTCACCTTGTCAGAACTATTATTTGAATTATTATATTTTGATTTAGCATTGTAGTATTCAGTTCTAGCTTTACTAATGTCACCATAAACTTGTTTTTCTTGTTTTTGTTGACCCTTTACCGCATTCATTAAGTTAGGAATTAAATCGGCACGACGTTGTAACACAGTTTGCACTTGACCTAACTGTTCTTCAACGCCTTGTTCACTAGTAGACATGCTATTTGATGATTTGATAAAACCACCAATCAATCCAATTAATACAACTGCAATCACAACGACTGTAATGAACCAGCCACGTTTATAAAAAGGTTTATTTTCAATCATTTTTTATATTCTCCTTATTAAGAAATTAAATATCAGAGCCTCCGCCACCGAAGTCTCCGCCTCCACCGGAATCGCTAAAACCGCCAGAGTCACCACCAAAGCCACCGAAATCATTACCACCAGAACCTGATCCACTAGATCCTAGAATTCCACCTAGAAGTGCTCCAGTCCAGAAACCATTGTTTCCACCACCGGAACCACCACCGTAATGGTTATGATGGTCATTATCATCATTATTATTTTTCTTAAGATAATAAGCAATCGCCACAATAATTAAAACTAAGAACAATAAAATGCCCCATGAAACATATTTTTTATGTTGATTATCATTTTTCATTGCTTTAGCATCTTTTAAAGATTTATTAGCATATTCTTTACTAACAATGGATGCAACATCTTGAAATGTTTGCTGCATTCCATTGTCAACTTCAGATGCATTTTTTGATTTTAATAATGATTTGTTATTATTCAGAATTTGATTAGTCTTGGCATCAGGTAAAATTCCTTCAATTCCATAACCAGTACTAATTCTAACATTATTTTTACCACCGTTTTGGGCAAATAAAATTAAGGTTCCATTATCTAAACCTTTTTTACCAAATTTCCAGCGAGCATTCTCTAAAACACTATCAGCATAATCAGCAATTGATTGTCCACCAGTGGACTTGACAGTCATTACTACAATTTGTGGTTTAGCTTCTGTTTGTTGATATTTTTTTGCTTGATCAATAATTACCTGTTTAGTACTATCAGACAATATATTTGCATAATCATCTACTACATATTCCTTTGTTGGAGTAGGATTAGTTGATTCAGCATGTGAATTAACACTGCTAAAAATTGCCATCAAAGTAACTACCGGTAACAATAAGCAAATGACTTTCTTTAAATACTTCGTAAATCTGCCCCCTTTTGCAACTACTTCTTAAAAGCATATTAATCGATTGTCATATAATAGTAAAGCAAAAATTTGCTAAATCTTTGAAAAAATCATGCTTTTGAACTATTTTTGAAATGAAGATAAAAAGAAGGCTATATGTATGTATAAATATGTTTCAATTGTTTTAAGAACAGTAAGTGTAATTTTAAGTGTCATTGCAGGGACAATTATCGGCCTAAACATGATTCCAGTTGAACCCATTGATGAACTACCAATACCTATAATCATATTTATCATTATGGGAATAGTCACAATTATACTGTTAATATTACAAATTATCGCAGCATTTTTCATTCAAAATACTAAATTTGATTTTGTTTTAGCTATCATTTTAATCTTAATGGCATTTGCCTTATGGGCATTGAATCCAGATGTTAAGTTTCCTTATGTTTGCGGTGTAATTTCTAATATTGTATTAATGCTTGGAAACTTAAAAGAAAATAAAAATTAATTTAATATCTTATCAATAGGGATAATTAGTTTTATCCTTTTTTTATTTTCCAATTAGTTATATCATAGGAATTAAAATTATGTCAGGAGTTTTTATAGATGGAAGCTATCAATTTGGGAGAAGAAAAGACCCAACAAATTGCCCAACTTATTAACTTTGGCAATGAAAATTATGATAAAGAAGATAAAAAAACTGCAATTGAAGCATTAAGTACTGCAATTGCCATGTATCCCGCTAATACTAAAACCGTTGAAGAAATTAATGGTGATATCCCTGATCGCAGTGTTATTTTAACTAAATTAGGCATGTTATTTACCAAATATGGTAATCAGTTAGATCCTATCGGAGTGCACTTATTTAAGCAATCATTAATTTATAATGACAATGATATTGAGGCCAACTACTATTTAGGAAAACTACTATTTAATAATGGTAATGTTTATGAAGCTAATTTATATTTAAATAAGGTTTTAGACAATATTGATAAATCTGACAAGCTTTATGAATCAACCAAAGAATTTTTAGATGATATTAACAATCAAGAAGAACAAGATTTACCAATTTTCGCAACTGACTTTGTGATTGGACAAGCATTATCACATACGATGTTAAATAGCCCCATTGGGACTTTTAAAAAGATGAGTTTTGATAAAATTGAACGCAAATATGATGATCGAGTTCAATTGTTCCCTACTGATAAAACTAAAGAAGCTTTAAACAAGATTCGTGAATTTAATTATAATCATGGTTTTAAACAAAGCTCATTCGACGAATTTTTACCAGCTAATTTACCACTATTCGAAGTAAAAAATGAACTATCATTATTGTTAGGTGAGGGCTACACTTTAATTGATCAAGGTGCTGAAATATATGATGTTTGTGGAGTGAATGTTCCACCAGAATTAACATTTAATTTTTATAAGTTAATTAATAATGAAACAAACAATATTTCATATTTACTATTATCAGGTAAAAGTCCACTAGAAATCAAAGATGAAAAAGTAAGAGCTGATGATAGTAATCATCATCAAAAAGAAATATTTGATAATTATAAAACCAATGTTTCTTATAGTGATGATGCAATGAAATCATTTGTCTTAGCACTTGCTAAAGAATATTTCGATGATGATTTATCAGAAGATAATATTGATAATAGTCATATTTGGGGAATTAGAGATACTAATTTTGACCAAACTTTTGATAAACATGAAGATTTTGATTTGAAAGATTCACGTGTTGAAATCTTAATTGATACTAATATGGACTAATTAAAAAGAGTCGATTCTTAAATGAATCGACCTTTTTTTATGCTTTTAAAATGCCATTATATCAACGATGCTATTAATAGTTGCGAGCTTGTCAGTCAACAATATACATAAATAGCTCAATTAATATTTACTAAATTGATATTTCAAGGATAATAAAAATTGTTCAAAGGAGGACATGAATATGAAAAATGTTTTTAGTAGCCAATTAATTAAATTAAGAAGGCAAAAAAGTTTTTCTCAAGGAACTTTAGCAAATAAAATGTTTGTTTCAAGACAATCAATTTCAAAATGGGAAAATGGTGAAAGTGAACCTAGCATTGATAAGTTAATAGATTTATCGGATGTATTCAATGTTGATTTAAATTACCTATTAATAGGTAAAAATAAAATATCTAAAGAAATAATACTTAAGGTTAGCTCTTTATATAAAGCTTTTAATAAGCCTGTATTGAAAGATATAAATTTAGAAGTTCATGGAAATGAAAGAATTGCTCTACTAGGAAGTAATGGTACTGGTAAATCAACATTTTTTAAAACATTAATAGGTTTAGAACAACCAGATAAAGGAAAAATAAAATATAGTTTTAATAAACGTAAATATTTAAATGTTATGACGCAAAAAGATATATTTATTGAAAATATAAAAATTAAAGAATATATAGAATTAATTACGTCTATTGAAAAAATATATTCAAAAAAATTGGTATCAGATATGTTAGATAAGTTCGAACTGGATGATCATAAAAACGATTATGTGCAAAACTTGTCAGGTGGTCAGCAAAGAAAACTTTCTTTATTATTAAGCGTCATTAGACCTTCTAAATTATTATTGTTGGATGAACCAACAGTGGGAATGGATTTAGATACAATTGATTTTTTCTGGAAATATATTGACCATGTTGGTGGTGCAGTTATAACCATTACTCATGATTTTAATCAAATTGATAAATTTTTTTCTCGAGTAATTTTAATGAAGAATGGAAAGATAATTAAAGATGCATCAGTAGATACTATTCACAGTCATAATCAAACAATTGCTCAATGGTATCGAATACATAATAAGGAGTAGTAGCCTATGATATTAAAAATTCAATTAAAAAAAGTTTTTCGTAATAAAAGATTCTTATTTTTCACAATTATTATGCCTGCAATATGGTATGCATTAATGATATATGCTTCAACACATGGAAATTACAACCATGAAAACACATTAAACAAATATATAATATTTATAATTGCTTGTTTAATAGGAATCATTGGAAATAGTATTATAACTTTTGCTGGAAGGGTAAGTGGATCTATAAAATTTTATAATTTGCAAAATAATATAACCAATTATTCAATATGGAGTTTCTTAAAAGACTATTTAACAACTCAAATTATACTAAATCTTTTAATAACATTTATATTATTAATTATTGGAATATTTTCAAAAGCAATTACATTGAACATCATAATTATTTTAATAATAGTTTTAACTACTATTATAGGAATTTATTCAAGCATTATCGGATTTTTTATAGGCATCATGCTTGATAAAAAAACGATAACTGCAAGTTCTTTCCCCATAACTTTGGTAGTTGGATGTTTATTCGTTCCATTTAAACAAATGCTATCAGGATATTTTGTTAACATTATCGATATTATTCAAAGAATTTTCCCACTTTATTATGTAATAGATATTAGTAATGAAATTATTAATAATAAGAGTATGCTACAATCCTTTTCAATGTTTATAATTACTATTATAGTAACTTTAATTCCCATTTTAATAACAATTTGGTTTAAATTTATCAAAAAGGGATTTGCATAAAATATGAAAATTTATAGTTTACATGATTTTGTAAAATATAATTATGAACAAGGATATTATGATAATCAATATAATAACCATTATGAAAGAAATACTAAAAGTGATTATGAATTAGGATATTATCAAGCCAAGAATGATTATAAAAATAAAAGAAAATTCAAAAATTATTTGATTCAAAAAATAATAGTTAAAATTGTAAATAAAATTTTTAATAATAAAGCAATTGAAATTTATAATTTTATTGTTGGATATGAAAATTTTCAACAAAAACATAAATAAAAAGGGTCGATTCTTAAATGAATCGACCCTTTTTGCTTATCTATAATGATGGTAACTATGATATGGATGATAATTATTATAATGACGATAGTTACGAACATAATGATGATTATTTTTATATGAATTATTATTGTGGAAGTTAGGTGCCCCTTCAGGAGTAGGTACATTCATACTTTTATCAACTTTAGAACGACCAGTCGCATAATCAAATTGTACTCCTGGTTGCACATTATATAAGTAAACATTGAAATTCAAAGTTTCATCAGTGGAAAGTGCTTGCATATGTACCCCACTAGCCATCAAATTATCACCTTTAAAAATTGGTGTAACTTTGTAAATAACTTTTTTACCTTCTTTTAGTGCATCCCTAACCTTAGTTTCATAAATAGTCTGCACCTTTTGATTACTGAAGGCACTTTGAGTAAATAAATTCTTAATATTATTTTGATCACCAGATTTTAATCCTGGTTTATAAGTACCATCTAAACTAATTCCACCAGAAACACTATATGCAATCTCATGACCACGATTAATAATGGCAGAACCATTCACAAATTTTTGATGCCAAGCCGTTGGTTCAACTCTTTGCGTACTTCTTAAACTACCATTAGCTAAATTTCGATGTTCTAAATAAGCAATATTTCCAGCAGAAGTACGATTCATATTATCTAAATCAGCATACACAACATGATTGTATTTCCAATCGGTAGTTTTTAAATTAGCTTTATTATTGTTGATTTCAATATAAGCTTGGTCACCAGACTTATATTCTAATTGGTCTAATTTTTGATCAACCGTGTTATCATTCTTACTTTCGACATTAATATTATTATCCTTAACCGAATTTTGATTATCGGCCTTTTTGGAACCACAACCAGTTAGTACTAACGCTAAAAATAAAGAACTAATCACTAAACTTTTTCGTTTCATATATTATCCATCCCTATAATTTATCTAATAATAATATTAACATAATGAATAAAATAGCAGCTGGAAACAAATAAAAAAGCTGGAATAAAATTCCAGCTTTTAAAACAATTATTCTTCAACTTCCACTTCTTCAGCGTAAGCTTTTTCTTCTTTCATCAAACGTTGTTTTTCTTTTTCATTAAACCAAGGAGAAACTGTAAATGCTAAAACATCATTTGCAACATAAATTGCACTGTTTACAAACATTGCTAAAGTAGCAGAACCTTCCTTGAAAGTAATGAACCATAATACTAATTGAGCTAGTCCTGATGCTAACCACCAGAAGTATTGGTTGTTGTATCTCATGAAACAGATAATTCCAGCAGTTAAACAAACAGCAAAACTAAATGCATCATAGAATGGACGACCATCATCAGTTAATGCTTGAATAGCAAAACCTGATACTACGAATACAATTGCAGTAAAAGCAATTGAAATTACCCAACTCTTAGCAGTAAATTTACGGATCTTAGAAACCATGTTGACGTTCCAGTTTTTACTTAACAATACTGGAATATCAAGTGTGGCTATGTATGCGATTTGTTCACCGATACTTAAATAATTTTTTGCAGTAAATCCAACAACAATAAAACAAATACCAGATAAGATACCTAAAACACCGTTAACAGATTTAGCTGCATTAATTGCAAGTACACATAGAACTCCTAAAGTAGTTCCAATAAAAGTTAAAATTGAAAGCCATGTGATTGGTGCATTAACCAATGTCATAACTTGGCAACCTAAACTAAAGAAAAATAAGTAGTAATTTTGTTTTGGCCAACCTTTTAATTGATGAGCCAAGAATTTAAAGTATGATGACAATTTAAAAATTCTCCCCTATGAATAAATTCGGTCTATCATTTTGAGGCGAACATACCTAGGATTACTATATATTGTGTCAATATATAGTGTTCTCTCAAAAAGCAACACTATATATACTACCATGTAGAAATATTTTTGCAATCAGCAATCTATAAAATTAGAGCCTAAATATCTAGTTAAATCAGGCTTTATATTATTTTTTAAAAATTTTAATTAGATTTTTCAATGAATCTTTTAATTTTCATTTACAAAAGACAAAACAATTTTAATTATGTATAATAAAATTTAGTAGATAAGTTGAATACGGTGGTAAAACTACAATTAAGAGGTGGTTATTATGGTGTAATTCATAATAATTCAGAATCTTATGAAAGGATTTACACAAGTTTTGTCAATAATTGCATTGACTTGTGCAATTGCTAGCTTTTTAAAAGCTTTAGCATATTGTATAAGTGCAATAACAAAATTGATTTCTGTAATAAAACAGAATAAAAAGACAAAATAAAAAAGCCGTATTCTCAACTTTGGCGGGTTGAATATGACTTTCTTTATTTAATAATTAACTATGCCACCGCTTTTAACGGTTTCTACTAATGAAGTTCTGTTATAGCAGGACTTCTTTTTATTTATATTTATCTTATATCACAATTGTTTAAAAAACAAGATATATGAAAGTATTTGAATTACTTTATGTTCTTAAAATCAGTACATTGTAAAAAGAAAATATTAGTCATAACAACCATTGGTATAACAAAAGCAGAGTTCAATTTAGGTACAAATGTCTCTAAAATAAAAACAATTCCTGCAACTAAAACAGCTACTACGGCAATCGATATTACATATATTTTTAGCATTCTTGGATCTTTATTTTTGAAACTATTATTTACATTAATTAAATTTTCATATAATTGTTTAATCTTTGGATGATTTTTTGAAAATAGTTTAGTGAACAAAATGAATGCCATACAATAAATAAACCAAATAAGTAATTTGATAATTGTCACTGTCTCATCATTATTAACATTAAAGGGAATGAAAACGATTAAAAGTGGCAAAACAAAAAATAATAGATTTAATCCAAATATTTTCCAATTAGTTTTCATAAAAATCTTCCTTATTTATTGTTTTTCAAAATTGAAAGTAACACATGGTATAAACACAATATATCCAAAAAATAAAAGAAAAAATATTGTTTTACCAGGTTCATCATCAAGTAATCCTAAAATAATGAAAATAAATAACAATAATGCAAAAAAGAAAAAAGACCCCCAAAGAATAATTGGGCTGCGCTTAAATAAATCATTTTTAGAACTAATAACATTTTCATATACAAATTTCATTTTAGAACTACTTTTAGATAATAACTTACTAAATATGCTAAGCACGATTAAATAAATCATAAATGGAATAAATAGTACCGAAGAATCCAAAAAGATTTGGACAATTACATACAAAGCAAAAGGACAATATATTAATATAAAATTCCAATTAGCATTTGTTTATCAATTTTCATTGAATGCCCCCTACTTATTTTCTAATGAATAGAACAATTCTAAAACAATTACATAAAATAAAGTAAAGAATAAACTGTTCAATTTTAAAGCTCCAAATATTACATTCATCACAAGTAAAATCACTATTAAAATCAATAATGACATGGTTGGATGTTGACGGTAAAATGAATTATTACGTACACCAAATCCATAGTAAAACATTTGTGCTAGCTTACTGTATGGATGATTTTTACAATACATATATAAGATTACAAAATAAGCAATGATGGCTAATAAACTTAATAACCAACCAATCAATAATTCAACAATTCCAGCAATCACAAATGCTGGTAACACTAAAATTATTCCATTAATAAATGATTTCCAATTAATTTTCATAATAAACTCCTATTTTCTTCTAGTTAAGTAACACTATACTTATAACAATGATATCAGAATTATTACTACCTTTTAATAGTTTTAGAACACACAAAATAATATAATGAAGTTAATTTATAATAAAAGGATTTGATAATATGGAATATCGCATTGAAAAAGATTCTTTAGGTAATGTTAAAGTTCCCAAAGCAGCACTATTTGGGCCACAAACACAACGTAGTCGTATGAATTTTAAATTTGGTCGACTAATGCCGATATCAATTATCCATGCCCTTTTACAAATTAAAAAAGCTGCGGCCATTGTAAATGCTAAAGATAATAATTTAGATCAAAATAAATCACAAGCAATTATTACAACGATTGATAAAATTTTAGCTGGTCATTATCGTGATGAATTTCCATTACATGTTTATCAAACTGGTAGTGGTACCCAAACTAACATGAATGTGAACGAAGTCATCGCCCATTTAGCTAAAAAATTAAATCCAGATATTAATGTCCATCCTAATGATGATGTTAACAAGTCACAAAGTTCCAACGATACTTTTCCAACCGCTATGATGATTGCTGCTAACGATGCTATTAATCAATTATTACCAGTATTGAAAAAGCTAGTTGAGAAATTAAATGAAAAAGAAATTGCATATCAAACCGTTATTAAAATTGGTCGTACGCATTTACAAGATGCAACCCCAATCACTTTTGGGCAAGAAATTAGCGGTTGGAAATCAGCGATTCAACATGATATTGATTTCCTAGAGGCTAATAAAGATGCCCTCTTAGAATTACCTATTGGTGGCACTGCCGTTGGAACTGGTTTAAACACACCTAATCATTTTGATTCAGATATGGTAAAACAACTAAGTAAACAATTAGATGAAAAGTTCAAAGTTGCGCCTAATAAATTCCAAGGACTTGCCAATCATAGTGGCATTACCATGGTACATGGTATTTTAAAAACTTTGGCCACTGATTTAATTAAAATTGGTAATGATATTCGTTTCTTAGCATCTGGTCCACGGGCCGGATATGATGAACTAAACATTCCAAGCAATGAACCTGGATCATCCATCATGCCTGGCAAAGTTAATCCAACCCAAATTGAAGCTTTAACAATGGTTGGTGCTGAAGTAATGGGCAATGATACCACCATTAATTTTGCTAACAGTCAAGGTAACTTTGAAATGAATGTTTACAAACCATTGATTATCACTAAATTTCTAGAAAGTGCTAATTTGTTAAGTGAATCAGTAGAATCGTTCACTAAAAAATTGATTGATGGCATGACTATTAATAAGGATCGTATGGATGAATTATTAAAAAACTCTTTAATGCTAGTGACTGCATTAAGTCCACATATTGGCTACGAACGTAGTGCTAAGATTGTACAAAAAGCGAAAAAAGAAGATACCACACTAAAAGCAGCTGCTTTAGCAAGTGGTGTCAATGAACATGACTTTGATAAATGGGTAGTTGCAAGAGATATGACTAATATTGATGAATAAAAAATAGTCCATGGATTCTTATCTTGATTGAATTCATGGACTATTTTTATTTATACTAAATTGTTAATTTCATCTACAATTTCAGTATTATCAATTCCTAAAACTAATTGATCATATTTTTCATTATGTAATCGAATTACAATCGGAACATCATTTTTTGAAACATTCCAAAATGATTTTTGACCATTTTTTATAAATGTACCGTTAATTAATCCATTAAAGTTAATGCCTGGATTTTTTATACCTTTACTATCTAAAACAATACCTTTATCGATAGTTACTCCATCGATATTATTAATTGGAATAGTAAAATTATTTTTTGTTATTCTGCTAAATCCTCCTAATTTTATTATCAATTCATTATCTATAATTTTAATATCATTTTTCATTATCATTCACCTCATTCATTATTCCTGATCTATAAATAATCCTATTAATAAGCAAATTATTAATATCATCTTGTTTAAATTTTTTATACCAATTTGATATTATTAATTGAATTTGTTTGTTTCGAGGACATAATTCCATTAACGCAATCAAAATTATATCTAAGTCTGAGCTTATTTCTTTCATACTTAGACTTGAATTTAAAACAGATGAAAACATTTTTAATTTACTACCAAATTGAGCATATAGACTTCCTCTTAATAATCCAGTGGCTTTAACTAAGTCATCTATAGATGTAGCTTCATAACCTTTCTTAATAAAAATTTTTTCATTTTTTCTGTAACTTCTGATAAATTATATTTTTTATTTCTTCCCATATCTATATATTATCTTTTTTGACTAAATAGTCAAATATATTGTAATAAAAAAGAGTTCTTTTAAAACTCTTTTTTAGATTGAAGTAAAAGCCATGATTAGCATAATAACTCCCATAACCGGTCTTAATACCTTAGTAACCTTATTAGGATCATATTTTGATAATAAGTAAGGCATAATTGCGGCGCCAATAATTGCTCCAATTAATAACATTGTCCCTGCATACCAAGCAACATGGCCTGTTGAAGCATGGGACAAGAAGCCAACAATTGATGTAATAATCAAAATATAAGATGAAGTTGCCGCTGCTTCTTGCATGGTTAATCCCATAACCAATAACCCACTAACAATTGGACCACCACCAGACATGCCAGCAATACCGACCATTAATCCAGATAATGTCCCATAAAAATATGCTACTTTAGGATTTAATTGTTTTTGCTTTTTACTAGGATGAAAAGATTGATATAAAACTTGAATTCCTAAGATGAAAAAGACGATAAAAATAAGCCAAGAATAAACACTTTCAGGAATAAATTTCGATAAAATACTCCCTATAATGGTAAATGGCACAGCTGTCATTAACATGCGATTACCATATTTAAATTTCATATTACCAGTGCGATAATGACTGTATGAACCAATTAACAATGAAGGAATTGAAGTATACAAAGAAGTTGCTGCCGCAGTTGCTGGGGATGCGCCTACTAATGAAGTTAAAATTCCCAAATAAAGAGCAGCTCCGCCACCACCCATAATGATGACAAAGCCACCAATAATAAAGCCTAAAAATAATAATATAAATGTCACATAAATCGACCTTTCTAATGAAAAAAGATGATCTCTAAATGAGATACATCTTTATTTTTTCTCTATTTTTTGTAATAACAAATTATTTTCAAAATGGAAACAAACAATCCAAATAGCAATGCTAGCTTGAATTGCCAGAATAATAAATTCCATAAATATATCTTGACCGTTAACCGACATATAATTAGTTTCTGGCATTCCTTGTTTTAAAGTAGCAAAAAAGTCCCAAATAAAATGGGTTGCAATTGGAATAAATAAACTACCAGATTTGACATAAATCGCACCTAATATCATTCCAAGTCCTACTGCATTCATAACTTGCAATGTCGTAAAACCAAATGATTGGTGTAACAAGTTAATGTAATGGAAACATCCAAATACAACTCCTGAAATTCCTAAAGCAATTGAAACATTCACATAAGTTTGTTTAAATCTTGTAATTTTTTCTAAAATCCATCCCATGATAACTCCACGGAACATAATTTCTTCCGGTAATGCAGCGATAATTCCTACATCCAAAGCGGTCCAGAAATATTTTGTTTTTAATGATAAAACTACAACTAACAAACAAATAAATATAAAAATTTGCCACCCAAATTCAGAAAAATTAGGTTTTAAATATAATTTTTGGCTGAATAGATAGTGATTCAATATCAATATCACAAAGATAGATAAAATCTTGTAAATGTTTAAATCCAGCATGTAATGATTGGTAAGAATGCTTTCATGAAATATAAGTCGATATATCCCACTATAAATTAGCGGTAAAATTACCGAATCGAAAAGCATTTCCAAAAATAAAATTAATGGAATCATTGTCCATTGCCATTTAGGATTAATTTTCTTGATTAAAATATAATCACTTCCTGTATGTAAATTTAAAATAACATTTTAACCATAATAATAGCAGATATTAGATTATTCAGCATATGCAAAGCAATTGATACTTTTAAATTATTAGTTTGTTTATATAAATAAGCTAAGAAGAAACCAATTTGTGCATATATTAAGAAAAAGAAAATATTTAAACTAGTATTATGTGCTAATCCAAAAAGCACCCCACTAACAATAATAGGTAACCATTTAAATTTAGGTGCAAACAGTGCATCCATTAAATATCCTCTAAAAACCAATTCTTCTAAAATTGGACTAAAGATAATAATACCAAAAAGCATTAATATAACTGTTAAATTATTAGTAGAGAGCATATCTTGTAAATTTTGTTGATTGCCACTGGTTGATTGGTGGTAAAACATCGTACTTAAAAGTGATAATAATCCTTCAATTAAATGCGATAAAACGTAGGCAATAATGATCATTTTCCAGTTAGCTTTAGTAATTGGTTGTTTAATACTATTTTGCCCATGCTTTTTATAACTAATATATGCAACCCAAATCATCAAAAAGTAAATTACAAAAAATAAGATAGATAAAATGATTTTCATATAAATACTACTTTGATTAGATAATGCAAAAATTGGTATAAATTGTGGTCCCAAAAAAATCATAAAAAATAACAAAAGAAAAATAATAATACGATTGAATAATTTATCAAAAGACCAGAAATTTGATTTGTTCATTTATCGTTCACTCCTAAAAAATAACTTATTATGACAATGTTATCATAATAAGTTATTTTTTAATTTTTATGTTTATTTAAATATATAAAATTGCCGCATAAATAACCAACGCAATTGTGGTTAATGTTAAGAACCAATTAATATTTTGCACAGTTAAACCAAAGGTTTCAGTTTTAACTTGTTTTTTAAAGAAGATTTTTGTATTGGTCCAAACTTTAGGAATACTAATTAAAACTAATAACATCGTCCATGGTAACCATTGGAAAATAACTGAAACTACAATGCTGACATACATTAAAACATAGTAAGCAGCATAAAGTTTTAAAGCATTATCTTTCCCAATTCGAGCAACAATTGTCATTCGATGTAAATCGATGTCGTCTTGCTCATCACAAATATTATTAGCCAATACCATATTAGTAATGGAAAAAATAGTTAATCCAGAAGCTATAATGGCGGTTATTAATAATCCCAAATTAATTTCATTTAATGGAACATTGATTAAAATACAAGCAAAGGTAATCCCAATTCCCATTGTAAAACCTGAAGCAAAGTCACCAAAACGAGTAGTTGATAATGAATGCTTCCCAGCTGAATAGAAAAAGGCTACCAAAAAGCCCCAAAGACCAATCAATAATAACCAATATGTAGTAATGAATACTAAGTAAATTCCTAAAACAGCAATTAAAATTGCTAAAGAAATATCTAAACGAGTTGCTTTAGTAATTGATAAGCCCTTAACTCGCGTATTTTCAATAAATCCATGGGCACTATGTTTAACCGCTTTTTTATAATCTTCTAAGTTATCTGTAACGTTGGTAAACATGTGCATAAGCAAAGCAATAATCAAAAATAGTAATGAGTGCCAAATATTGATTGAACCAAAATTACCAAGCACAAAAGTAATCCCCAATAGAAAGGCAAAAATGGTAGTTAACAATGGTCCTAAGACTATTAAATTCAAATATTCTTTAATGTGAATCATCTCCTATAAAAGTTTCTCAATAATATTATAAATTATACAACAATTATTATACAAATGGTGCCGATTTATCATATAATGTAGTGATGTAGATAATTTTAATAGAAGAAGGGGATAAAATGAAAGAAGTCGTTGTATTAGGCGGTGGATTTGCTGGTCTTCGTGCTTGCAGATTACTAGCTAAAAGTAAACTAGATATTAAAATTACTTTAGTTAACAATAATGATTATCATTATGATGCAACAGCATTACATACTGTTTCAGCTGGTACTAGTGCACCAGAACAAATCACAATGAAAATAGAAAACTGTATTAGCCCTAAGGTTAATTTCATAAAAGACACTGTTACTAATATTGACCATGATAATAAAGTTGTTTCTTTAGAAAATAATGGTCAAATTAAATTTGATTACCTATTTAATGCATTAGGTTTTGAATCTGAAACCTTTGGTACTCCTGGTGCTGATCAATATGGGTTACAAATTTGGAACATGAAGAGTGGTATTCAAAATATTCAAAAGATTGAAGATAATCTTAAAGAATACCGTAAATCAAAAGATAAAAGTTACTTATCATTTGCAGTTATTGGTGGTGGCTTCACTGGAATTGAACTATTAGGTGAACTTGCATATCAACTACCAAAATGGGCTAAAGAATGTGATTGTGATGCCAATGATTTCACAATCACTTGCATTGCTCCTAACTGTATTCCAATGTTTGATAAAAAATTAGTAGATTTTGCTTTAGATTACTTACATTCTAAGGGTGTAAAGTTTATTATTGATAAAGATGCTAAAGCAAAAGAAATCACTGCTGACGGTGTTTATTATGGTGAAGATAATAAATTTGTTCCTGCTAAAACAACTTTCTGGACTACCGGAGTTAAAGGTAACACTATAATTAAAGAAGCTGGTTATGATCAAAAACGTAACCGAGTAGTTGTTAATGACACCATGGCGTTAGACACCTACCCTGATGAATATTTAATTGGAGATGTTTCAGCAGTTATGGACAAAGAAACTAATCGTCCATATCCAACTACTGGTCAAATCTCAATTCAAGAAGCTTCAATTGCAGTTGCTAACTTAAAAGCTCGTTTGAATAATACAAAGAAAGTTCCATTTAGCTACAAGTCATTAGGAACAGTTTGTTCACTAGGTCCTACAATGGGCATTGCTGAATTACCATTAGGTAAAAAGACAATGAAATTAAAAGGACACAAAGTAGCCTTATTAAAACACTTAGTTAGAATGAACACTGCTTTCGAAATTGCTGGCGCTAAATCCGCAATTCAAAATTAAGGAGGAAAATATAGACAATGTTTGATTTCGCATTAAACGTTCTACCGTTTGCACGTTTTCAATTTGCTATGACAACCATTTTCCATTACTTCTTTATTCCTATGTCAATTGGAATTGGTTTGTCTGTATGTATTATGGAAACCATGTATGCAATCACTAAGAACAAAATTTATCAAACTATGACGAAGTTCTGGGGAAGAATTTTCCTACTTGCTTTCGCTGTAGGTGTTGTTACCGGTCTGATTCAAGAATTCCAATTCGGGATGAACTGGTCCCAATATGCAAGATTTATGGGTGATATTTTTGGTGCCCCACTTGCAATTGAAGCTTTATTAGCATTCTTCTTAGAATCTACATTCTTAGGAGTATGGATGTTCACTTGGGATAAATTTAAACCAGCATGGCATGCTTTAATGATTTGGTTAGTATTCTTAGCTTCCACTGCATCAGCTTTATGGATTTTAACTGCTAACTCATTTATGCAACATCCCGTTGGTTACAAATTAACTTCTTCTGGACATGTTGAAATGACTAGTTTTAAAGCTTTACTTACTAATCAACAATTATGGTATGAATTCCCTCACGTTATTTCAAGTTGTATTGTTACTGGTTCATTTATTGTTGCTGGTACTTCTGCTTGGATGATTTTCCGTAAAAAGTCAGTTGGCTTCTTCAGAAAATCAATGCGTCTTGGATTAGTTCTTGGAATCGTCGGTTGTTTAGGTGCTGTTACTTCTGGTGATTTACAATCAGGTTATTTGATTAAAGATCAACCTATGAAATTCGCTGCATCTGAAGGTATTTATAATCATACCGAAAACCCTGCTCCTTGGTCTGTTTTTCAATTAACTAATACTAAAACTCACAAGGAATATGGAAAGATTGAAGTTCCATATATGCTAAGTTTCCTTTCATACCACAAATTTAGTGGTTCTGTTGCTGGGATGGATGAAGCTAACCGTGCTTTACACAAGCAATATGATGGTAAATTTGGTAAGAATATGGATTATTCACTTAATGTAAATGTTCTATTCTTTGCATTTAGACTAATGGCTGCTGGATTTGGTGGTCTAACATTAATCTCATTATTAGGACTATGGTTCTCAAGAAGAAGAAAGAATACGATTATAAAACAAAAGTGGTTAACATTTGTTCTATTCTTAGCTACTTTTGCTCCATTCGTTATTAATACTGGTGGTTGGTTATTTACTGAACTTGGTCGTGACCCTTGGGTTGTTTATGGACTACTACCAATTGCTGATGCGGTATCACCAAGTACAAGTACAGCTTCAGTAATCTTTACTATTATTGTTTACTTCTTGTTATTCGTAACACTTGCTAGTTGCATGGTCTTCTATGCTAAGAAATCCTTATACAAAGGACCAGAAAGTATCGATAAAACTATCGATTACGATAATGATGATCCATTTTCTAAGGAGGCCTTTAACAAATGAGTTTCTTACAATTTTTCTGGTATGCAGTAATTTGTTTCCTATTTATTATGTTTTTAGTACTAGATGGAGCTGACTTTGGTGCTGGAATGGCATCTAAGTTATTAGCCTTTCGTCCTGCTGAAAGTAATATGATTGTTCGTTCAATCAGTCCCCACTGGGATGGAAACGAAGTATTCTTAGTTGCAGCTGGTGGTTCAATGTTTGCTACAATGCCATTTTGGTATGCTAGTCTATTCTCTGGATTCTATCTATTATTATTCTTAGTGCTAGTATCACTAATCTTTAGAGGAGTTGCATTTGAATTTAACAATGTTGCTGAAACTCCTAAGGGTAAGAATGCTTGGATGTGGGCAACTGCTATCAGTAGTACTGCTGCACCATTCTTACTTGGTATGTTATTTACAGCAATGATTCAACCAGTTCCAATGGATAATCATGGAAATATTTTTGTTGGATTATTCAATGTTATCAATCCTCTTTCAGTATTAGGTGGCATTGCAGTTACTGCATTATGCTTATATCAAGGACTACATTTCTTCATCTTACATGCAAATGGAATTATGAGATATCGTGCTGCCAGCTTAGCAGGTAACCTATATTGGGCTGCTTACCCTGTTGAAGTCCTATTCGCAATTGCATTGTTCTTTGAAACTAATTTCTTTGAAGATCATTTATTGAGTACCTTAGTATTATTAGTACTAATTGTTCTAACAACTGCTTGGGGTCATCTATCAACTGGAATGCACAAAGAAGTCCAAGCATATATTGCTAACTCATTAACAATTGCATGTGTTGTCTTATTAGTATTTGTTGGATTATTCCCACATGTATTAATTGCACAAAATCCAGTTAACTCATTATTAATTAAAAACGTTTCTTCTTCTCCACTTACCTTAACTGTAGTTACTATTGTTTTATGTATTCTATTACCAATTCTAACTGCATACTTCATTTGGAGTTATGTAATTCAATGGAAACGTCATGATTTATCAGAATTCGAAAACACCGATAAGGGTGCCTACTAGAATTTCATATCGGGAGGAATCTTCATATGTTTAATAAAAAATTAATGACAATTCCCGGTATCAAAAAACTAATTATTAAAATTAGCATATTAGCAGTCATTCAGGCCTTTTCAATTATTGCTGAAGCATGGTTCTTATCCAGCGCTTTAGTAAATGCCTGGATGCTTAAAAAAGTAACAGCATCGATTTATCCAATGCTGTTCTTTTTTATTGCTTTCATAATTAGATATTTGATCACTAGAATTGAAAATCAAATTACTGATAATTTTTCCGACAAAGCTAGTAATGATTTCAAAAAAGCCTTATTAGAAAAGACTTTTGAACTAGGTCCACAATCAGTTGCCAAATTAGGTTCTGGACAATTAATTACCATTGCACTTGAAGGAATTGACCAAATTAAGAACTATTTAAATCTAATTATTTTGAAAACATTAAATTTAGCAATTATTCCATGGATCATTTTAGTAGCTGTTTTCTTTGTGAATGCTTTATCTGGATTAGTTCTTTTATTAGTATTCCCCATCATCATCTACTTTATGATCATTTTAGGAATTGCTGCCCGTAAAAAATCAGATCAACAATATTTAAACTTTTCCAAAATGTCTAATAATTTTATTAATACTCTCCGTGGTTTAAAAACACTAAAATTATTTGGTTTAAGTAAGATTTATGGGAAAAATATTTTTCGCGTTTCAGAAAATTATCGTAAATCGACCTTAGAAGTTTTAAAAATTGCTTTATTATCTACTTTTACATTAGATTTTATGACTACTATTTCAATTGCGATTGTTGCGGTCATTTTAGGAGTTAGATTAATTAATGGTTCCGTATTATTATTCCCTGCACTATTTGCATTAATTACTGCTCCTGATTACTTCTTACCATTAAGAGATTATGGAAATGATTATCATGCCACTTTAGATGGTAAGAATGCTTTAGATCATCTAATTAGCATTTTAGATACTCCATCTCCTAAGGCACAAAAAGAATTAAAACAATTCAAAACTTGGAATCAAAAATCAACCCTAAAAGCTGATCATTTATCTTTTCAATATGATAAGGATAGTGATAAAGGTATAAAAGATGTTTCATTTAACTTTACTGGTCATTTAAAGGTTGGAATTGTTGGCCAATCTGGTTCTGGTAAATCCACCATGTTGAACTTATTAGGTGGTTGGCTACAACCAGAAGATAAAACTAACTTTAAAATTAATGGTGAAAAAACTGATAGTTTAGCGCAATTTGCTTGGCAAAAACACCTTAGTTACATTCCACAAAATCCCTACCTATTTTCTGGAACAATTGCTGAAAATATCGCTTTTTATGCTCCTAATGCTAATACCGATGATATTAAAAAAGCTGCTCAAAGCGCTGGTCTTGAAGAATTTATTAATTCATTAAAAGATGGTATGAATACTATCATTGGTCGTGGTGGCCGTGGAGTGTCTGGTGGTCAAGCCCAAAGAATTGCTTTAGCCAGAGTCTTATTAGACCAACGTGAAATTATTCTTTTAGATGAACCAACTGCGCACTTAGATATCGAAACTGAATATGAATTAAAACAAACCATGTTACCAATTTTCAAAGATCATTTAGTAATCTTCGCTACTCATCGTCTCCACTGGATGAACGAGATGGATTATATTTTGGTAATGGAAAACGGTAAGTTAGTTGAACAAGGTAATCCTAAAAAGTTATTAAAACAGTCAGGTAAATATCGCCAATTAGTTGATGAAATCAGAGGTGAAGATAATAATGCGTAATTTTTTTAATAAAGATACATGGATTAAGCCATATTTAAAAAAGGACAAAAAATTATTGTTCACTGCTTTTGGTCTGGGAATTGTTACCATCATTTGTTCAATTGGTTTAATGTTCGTTGCTGGTTATTTAATCAGTCGTTCGGCAACTAGGCCATACAATATTTTAATTGTTTATATTCCAGTTATTTTAGCGCAAGCATTTGGAACTGGACGTCCAGTCTTTCAATATTTAGAACAATTAACCTCGCATAATTGGGTATTAGGAGTTGTTTCTAAACTACGTCAACGTTTATATATGACATTAGAAAAAGGCGCTGACTTTGTTGGCGAACGTTTTAAATTAGGTAATTTGTTAGGTGTCTTATCCGATGATTTAGAACATCTAGAAGATCTATATTTAAAAACCATCTTTCCAATTATTACCTCATATATAACTGGAATTATTATCATCATTTTATTAGGCATCGTTAGTATTCCCTATGCCTTATTCATGTTTGTTTGCTTCGCAGTCATCCTATTAGTAATGCCCATCATTTCAGTCATTATTTTTGGTAAAGCTAAAAAATATGAAAAAAATTTAGTCGCTAATAATTATCAAAACTTAACTGATGCTACTTTAGGAGTTACCGATTGGATGATTTCTGGACGTAAAAAGGATTTTATTGGTGAAGGAACTAAGAACGATAAAAAATTAGCGCAATCACGCAATAAAGTCGATCATTTCGAATGGAATCGTGACTTCGCATTACGTAGCATGATTGGAGTCATTATTGTTGGATCCATCATCTGGGGAAATATATATCTAAATGATTCTCAATCGATTTCTAATTATATTGCTGCCTTTGTTTTAGGAGTTTTTCCACTATTAGATACATTTATCCCCGTATCACAGGCTATGGAAAATTGGCCTATTTACAAAGAATCAGTAAATCGTTTAAATAACTTATCTAATACGTTGGATAAAGAAGAAATTGATAATACAGAAAATAATTTTGATCCTAATAAAATTAATAGTATTAGTATGAATGATGTTTCATTTAAATATGATGACGATAATTCAGCTATTTTAAATAATATTTCATTGAATGTTAAACAAGGCCAAAAATTAGCCATCATTGGTCCAAGTGGTGTGGGTAAAACTACGCTACTTCAACTATTACTTGGTAGTATCAACCCCACTAAAGGTGAAGTTAAAATAAATAATGTTAAAGTTACTGATTTACAAAACAATCGTTCTAATATTTTTAGTGTTTTAGATCAACAACCATTTTTATTTGATACTACGATCATCAATAATGTGATGATTGGAAATGAACAAGCTACTTTTGCAGAAGCTAAACAAGCTTTATCTGAAGTTGGTTTAGCAGATTATATTGAAACTCTGCCTAAAAAATATGATACTGATATTGATGAAAGTGGAATCAAATTATCTGGTGGTCAACGTCAACGTTTAGCGATTGCTAGAATTCTGTTGCAAGATAATCCAATTGTATTATTAGACGAACCAACGGTTGGATTAGACCCAATTACTGAAAATAATTTGATAAACACTTTAAATCAGGTATTAAAGAACAAAACCATTATTTGGGTAACTCATCACTTGCAAGGCTTATCTACTATGGATGAAGTTATTTTCTTACAAAAAGGAACCATCCAAATGGATGGCTCCCCTAGTGAGTTATATAAGAATAATGAAAAATACCGTAAACTTTATCAAATGGATCAAGGAATTGAAAATTAATTAAACAACTTATTAACCAATTTTAATAATACTTTTCTAGCACTATTATTTGGTAGTTGATCAATCATTTTTTCAATTGATTGATGATAAGCATCCATTTTGGCATGCGTTTTATCTAAAGATCCACTTTCTTTTACAATAGCTTTAACTTTAATTAGATCAGCTCGTTTGAGCTGGTCTTTTTTATTTAGAATAGCAAGTAGTTCATCATGATAAGAAGTCTGCATTGCATATATGACCGGCAATGTATAAACACCATCTAAGATATCATTTAAAATTGGCTTCCCAGCTTCTTCTTCCGTGTCTTCAAAATCAATTAAGTCATCACGCAGTTGAAATGCAATCCCAAATTCTGAACCGATTTGTTCAGATAACTTAATAATATTGTCATCAGCTTTAGAAATAATTGCTCCATTACCAGCTGCAATTTTGAATAAATCAGCAGTTTTTCCTTGTACAGCTGCTAAATATTGTTCTTCATTTCTTTTCGGATCAAATTTAGTTTCATTCTGGCGCAATTCACCATCAATAATGCCTTCAATTCCACTGACATTATATTTAATATCTTCCTTACTAGGCAAAGTATCTAAGACTAAATGGAAATACTTAACAAATAAATAATCACCTAAATAAATGGAAGTCCGTTCACCAAAATTGTAGTTCAAACTAGTAACACCACGACGTAAATCTGATTTATCAATAACATCGTCATGTACTAATGATGCCAAGTGAATTAACTCAACTGAAGCTGCCACTTTTTCAAAATAATTATCTTCATCTTTTTGTGTCCCAAATTCAGTAAATAACATTAAGAAAGCAGCACGCAACATCTTGCCACTACCATTAATTAATTCATTAATGCTTTTCTTAAAATCATCATCATTAATTTGCACTTGCTGTTTCATGATATTTTCTATAGTTTTCAACCTTTGTTCTAACTCAGGTCTTTGTTTCCATAATCGAAGATCCATAAAATACCCCTATTTCAAAACTCGTTTATTATATTTCACAATTTTACAACTTTTATAGATGCATATCCAGTAATCAATTATTTATCAACCAAATATTAAAAAAATTGCAATCATTAAGCCAATTAACTATACGTTTTTACAAAAAATAGTTAGAATGTTTATTGTACGATGTATTTTTATACAAAAAATCGAAAAGGAATGATTTAAATGCGAATCGGAGTTACCGCAGACATTATTTTAAGTCAAAATCAAACCTTCAGACAACGTGAAGGTCATTTTGCACAACGTACATTAATGAATTGCCTTTTGGCTAATAATATAACTCCAGTGATTTTGCCAGTTGCTAAACCAGAGATGGCAGCTGACTTATTAGAAACAGTTGACGGAGTAATATTAACTGGTGGACCAGATGTATTACCTGAATTCTATGGTGAAGAACCAATTAGAGAAATTGGTACTACATATGAACCTCGTGATCAATTTGAGCTAGCTTTAGTTAAACAAGCCGTTCAAATGAAAAAACCAATTTTGGCAATTTGTCGCGGACTACAAATTGTTAATGTTGCTTTAGGTGGCACTTTATATCAAGATATTGATACTCAATTTGAACCTAAAGATAATATGAGAATTTTACAACATTCCCAAAAAGCAATCGGATATGCTCCTGTTCATCATATTAACATCAATAGTGATTCAGCATTAGCAAAAACCTTTGGTAGTCGTGCATTTGTTAATTCCTTCCATCATGAAGCAGCCAAAGATGTTGCCCCTAGCTTGAAAGTAGTTGCTATCGCCGATGATGGAATGATTGAAGGCCTTGAAAATGACGACAAGTCCATTCAATGTGTTCAATGGCATCCCGAAAATATGTGGGATCACTACGCAGATGAAAACCAACTATTTGTTGATTTCTTCAATCGTATTCATACAAAATAAGGAGTGATATTTAATGCCCGATACGAAAAAGAAATTAAGTTTCTTTAGTATTGTTCTTTTAGGAATCAATGCCATTATTGGTTCCGGAATCTTTTTACTACCTACAGCTGGAATGAAAATCTTTGGTCCAGCTAGTATTTTAGTTTTAGTTTTTGATGCATTTTTAGCCTTTATGATTGGTTTATGTTTCGCTGAATGTTCCGGATTGTTTGATGAATCTGGTGGTGCCTATATTTATGCTAAACATGCCTTCGGTAATTTTATTGGTTATGAAGTGGGAATTGCTGCTTGGGCTGTTAGAATTATCGCTGAAGCAACTATGTATGTTGCATTCGCAACTGCTTTAGGTGGTTTCTTCCCCGCTTTAAATACTTCTTTAGCTAAAAATATTATCGTTACAATCATGGCAGTGGGATTAATGATTTTAAACTTATCAGGAATTGAAGCAGCCTCTGTTTTCAGTAATATTATTACCGTTGGAAAGTTATTACCAATCTTTTTAATTATTATTATTGGTCTATTCTTTATTCATCCTGGTAACTTTACCCCATTCTTCGTGCCATCATTAACTCATGCATCAAACTTCTCTGATGCTACCTTAACCATGTTTTATATTTTTACTGGGGTTGAAGGATTAGTTGTTACTGCTGGTGAAATGAGTAATGTTAAAAAGAATTTACCACGTGCCATCATGGTGGTATTATCAGTGGTAACTATCATCTATATCCTAATTATGACTGTATGTATTGGTGTTTTAGGAACTAAATTAACTCAAACTTCAGTGCCATTACAAGCTGCTTTGACTGCTATGATTGGTAAAGTTGGTAGTTACATTGTTGTTGCAGGATCAGTACTATCAATTGGTGGTATTTGTATTGCATCTTCATTTATTACACCTCGTTCAACCGAAGCTCTTGCAGACAATGGAATCTTACCAAAAGCATTTAGTAAGAAAAATCGTAAAAATGCTCCTTACATTTCAATTATTGTAAATGCTATTTTGATTTTAGCTTTATCATATTCAGGAACATTTACTTATCTAGCACAAATTAGTGCCATTTCAAGATTTGCTCAATTTATTCCTACTATTATTGCTGTTATGGTATTTAGAAAGACAATGAAAAATAAGCCTAGAGCCTTTAAATTACCTTTAGGTTACACCATTCCAATCATTGCTTTAGCAATATCATTATGGTTAATCTTTAATACTAAAGTTAATTTATTAATATTTGGTTTTGGGGCTTTAGTAGTTGCATTGCCATTCTACTTCTTAACTCGTGGCTTTCGCGAAAGAAAAATAAATTAAAATAATAAAAAAACTCGAACTTTAACAGTTCGAGTTTTTTATTTAACAGTGATAACGATTGCTCTCACATTAAAGAACAATTCAAATCTTCGGTGCATATATTTAACAGATGCACCCTTTGCTTCAAATTCTTTTTTAAAACGTTTGATCATTCCAGGAGTATTTAGCATAAAAATAACTCCACCAGATTTAACCACTCGATTTAATTCTTTAGAGATTGGTTGATAAACCGATTTTTTACGATTACTTAATTGATCATCACGTCCATGAATAGCTGTTGCCACATCAAAACTATTATCATCATATGGAATACTAGTAATATCATGGGCTTTCAATTGAACTTTTTCTTTTACATCTTCTAATGTAGAATTTTTTTCTAATCGTTGAATGCTGTATTGATAAACATCTTCAACCCCATCTACTTCTGCTAAATGATTATCTTTAGCCATTTTAATTAAGGCATAGCCAGTCCCAGTCCCTAAATCTAGTCCCTTGCTTGAAGCGGTAAAATCATGATTATCAACAAACTGATTAATATAGTTCTTTTTGAAAGTAACAGTTCTAAGTAATGTCCAAATCCCTAGTAAAATTAATATTAGAACATATATCATTGATTTATTTTTATGATCAAAATAAATCGAACCATATAAACAAAATGCACCAATAAAAGATAAAGCAATTATATATGGTTCATCGGTTTTATAACGATACCAATGTTTTACCCAATTTATAATTTTATTCATTATAATTATGTATCCTTTCGAATCAAATTTATAACCTAATGATAACAAATATAGACCTTTTTGCTAAAAAATTAAATACATTTGCATAATTTCATTGCAAAACAAAAAGAAGTTTACCTAATAAGATAAACTTCTTTAAAATTATATTTATTCAGATTTTAGTTCTGATTGAACTAACCACTTGTGATTTTTAATATTCATACCTGTTTTTTTATCTTTAAAGTTTACCGTATAAGCAGGTCCCTTATTAACTGAAACAATCTTACCTTTAGCACCTTTCATGCCATACATATGATCAGCTTTTACAGTAACAGCTTTTCCAGCTTTTAATGCACCCTTGGCACTTAATTCACTAGCTACTACCCATTTATGATTTTTTACTTCTTTACTGCCATTAGTAGGTTTAAAGTCTATTTTATATAATTTAGTCTTATATACACCAGCTACAGTGGCTTTGGCATTCTTCATGCCCTTCATATGATCAGCTTTTAGAATGACCTTTTCACCAACATGAAACTTAGCATGGGTATCTTTTTTAAGGCCTTTTGGCATGGCTGAATGCATATTCATGGTTAAACCATCCATTTTCATCATATGCATAGACTTATCTTTTTTATGCATGGCACTCATATTCATTGATGATTTATCAGAGTGATGCATATCTTTGGTCATTGATGCATTTGCACCCACTCCACCAAATAAAGATAAACCTAATGCTGCCATTGAAGTTGTAGCCAATACTTTTGATACTTTCATTATAAAGACTCCTCAAAAAAATGTATTTGGTAAGATATAATCTTACTTGATTAAATATACTAGCACTTGAGTATAAAAATCACTAATCATTTGCTCAAATAATATCAATTAATAGATATCAAACTTTAATTAAGTTATCATGGAGATAAATATTTATAAGGAAGGGTTATTATGAATTTTAAGAAAAATGTTGCAGCAATTCTAACTGGAATTACATTAGCATCAATGCCAGCAATGGCTGTTAGTGCTAACGGAATGCCTAAAAATAGTTCTAATTATTGGAATAAAGTTAGGTACATAAAAGTAAATAAAAATATTTCAGCTGTTCAAAGAAAAGTTAAAAATAATTCTATTCAACCTAAAATTAATAAAAAAATGACCGTTAAAAAAGGTACTGTCTTAGTCGTCGATAGATTAAAAAGCAGTCATAATGAATGGCTTTTATTAGATGGTTTAAAAAACAGTAAAAATTCTGTTTGGTCAACTAATCAAAAGAATACTAATTGGATGAGTAAATATACACCAAAGAAGATTGATAATACAACTAAATTAGTAACCTTAACTAAAAAGATAAACATTACTGAAAAGGCTACTAAGAATCATCAAATTCAAAATAAAACATTGAAAAAATCTAGTCTTAAAAAAGGTTCAGTTGTTTATGTAAGAAGTTTTGGTGGTAATGAATGGCTAGTTTTCGGTAATAATATGCCTAAGACTAGTAAAAATGGTGCTTGGGTAACTAATAACAAAGGTACTAACTGGATGAAAAAGTACACTCCAAAACCAATTAGTAATAAGTATATTGATTTAAATCAAGACGTTTCAATAACTGAAAAAGCGGTCAAAAATAATGTCATTCAAAATAAAAACATTAAAAAAGACACTTTAAAAAGTGGTACAACTATTTTAGTAAAACCATTAAGTAAAAATGAATTCTTAATATTAAGTAGTAATGTACCTAATACTAGCAAAAATGGTGCTTGGATCATTCAAGGACAAAATAACAAATTTAGCGATTCACAAATTCTAAAATCACAATATAATACCACTCCTACAAGTGATATTGGTAGTGATTATACTGATGCATATTTCCAAAGTAATATTGGAAACAAAGATAAAACAATTGCAACGGCTGGACAAAAAGTACAAGCCAAAAAAGTTGATGACAATAATGCATTAATTAAAGTTGATGGTAATGAATATCCAATGCCAATTAGCAAAGATATACAATTACCAACTAGAAACAACGTTTATGCTTCTCAAAAAAGTAATATTGTATTTTCATTATATGCACCAAATGACTCAAATGCGGTAGCATTAAGTAGTTACACACCACAAAATGGTGATCAATGGCGTCAAATGTCCAACGATGGAAAACTAAAAGTATTTGAATACTTAGCCAAAGATAATGGTTGGCTACATGTTGGCGATATTAATACAAATAATAAATAAAATAAAAAAGCTTAGGAATAACCTAAGCTTTTTTATTTTATTCAGCTTCACCAATTGCTCCAGCAATGTCATCTTTTGAAAAATCATGTTTCATAAACTCTTCATCGTTAACTGGTAATTGTTGTTCTAAATGATCTAATACTTGAGCTGAAACTTCGCCATTATTAGTTGAAAAGTCTAACAAATGACCACCCATTGATAAATCATCAGCAATAAAATGTAGATGAAAGCCACCTACCGCCGAACCATTAAATAATTGTGGAGAATAATATCCCATAACAGTTCCAGTTACATTTTCACCATTAAATTCATGTTGCTTATGAGCACAATCCACTAAAGTTGGATATGGTTTTTCTTGTTTGTAAACTGATCTAGTTTTAATTTTATCAAAAGTGCCATGCAGTTTAATTGAGAAGAAAGTATTTTGCCAATCTTTCATCCCCATAACTTTTTCTTCTAACTTATCAGGAGTCATTGTGGATTCAATATCAAATAATTTTTTATAATCAGCAAAGTGAACGTCAGCAAATGGAACCGTAAAATTACCATCTAATTTATTCACACTACCATGACCATCAATTTGATATGGAGTACCATCTTTAATGACTAATTCACCATCAAGGCCATCACCAGTGCCAATTCCAGTATCACCATGTTTTAATAAGTCACTTAATTTTAGGGTTCCTTTAAATAATCCTGGAACTAGTAATGCTAAAGTCCCATATTGATACAAATTATTTGTTTTAACCATTTTAGAAAACTTCTTTCTATCTTAAGTTATTAATATATTATAGTACATATAATCCATATGGCAGTAAAAAAAGCTCCACCCATAATGGATAGAACCCTTTTGTCTAAATATTATTTTAGTAATTGCAAGCTTTCACGATTGAAGTCTTCCAAATCATCAGGAGTACGACTTGTAACTAATTTGTGTTTACTATCAACCACAACTGGTGCATTTAATACTTCAGCTCCAGCATAGAACAAGTCATATCTGATGGTTGTGTAAGCTGTTAATTTCAATTCATTAGTTAATCCAGTTTGAATAAAGAATTGAGGACCATGGCAAATAGCAAATACAGGCTTATTAGCCATTAAGAATTCTTTAACAAAGTTAACGTAACGAGCATCAACACGTAAAGCATCAGGAGAGCCACCACCTGGTAGCAATAGAGCATCATAACTATCAAAATCAGCATCATCAATTGAAACATCAACTTTTTGAACATCACCATGTTCACCGTGAATTTCATTACCAGCTTTTGCTTCAATAATGTATACACTGTGACCAGCATCTTCCAAAGCCTTTTTAGGTGAAGTTAATTCTGAATCTTCATATCCGCTTGTAACAACAGCAGCAATCTTACTCATATTAAAATTCCTCCTCTATTCATGTGATCATTTACATGCTACATAAGAATTAATCATGATACAAGTAAAAGAACTTATTCAAAGTAAATAATTGATATCGGCTTGGAAAGTCTATTATAATAAGGTTATACAATATACGGAGGAATTAAAATAATGAAAAAATTATTAAAAATTACATTGGCAACATTTGCTTGTCTATTTATTTTAAGTGCATGTGGTAAACAACAATCAAATGAAAATAAGAAGCCACTTCAAGTACCATCATTATCTAGTGCTTTTGATACAAGTGGTATTTCACTCCAAAAATATGACAACATTAAGGTTTCTAGCAATCAATTAAAAGGTGGCAGTTCTAAAGAGAGTCTTATGAAAACTTTAGGTAAGCCATATCATACTTCAGACACTAAATTAACTAATAATCAAAATGCTAAAGAATATACTTGGCAATTAGGTAATGATGCCAAAATTAAATACATTTTTGCAATCGTTTATAAAGATAAAATTCTAAGTAAAGGATATCAACAAAATACATCATCTAAATTAGTTAAAAAGGAAACCATTAAGGACTTAAAAAATGGTACTTCTTATAATGAAGTAATAAATAAGTTAGGCAGTCCACTTGCAGAACAAATATCGGACGGTGTACAGTTCTTAACTTATCAAAATGATAAAAATGGCAATGCTGTGAACTTAACATTCAAAAATAGTAATTTAGATAATAAGAAATTTACCACATTAAATGGATAATCAAAAAAGCCACTTTTCATAAAGTGGCTTTTTAAATATCAATATATTTATCAAGTTGTAATGATTGAAGTTCTTCAAATAATTCATCAGTACTCATTTTATTCAAGGTAGTCATAAATTCATCATCATAATTATCCATTAAATCGTCAAAATATTTTTTGACCTGTTTAGGATCCATATTACGATAAAGTCTAACCTTATCTTTAGGGTTTCTTAAATCATAATGATAATTAGCATAAAACTTCTTTATGTACCATGCACCTTTGATTTTAGCTTGATATGTTTTAATTCTTTCATCTGTCCAATACATGTCCTTTCACCCTCTTTAAATCTATTATATATAAAAAGCTTCATAAAGTGAAAGATAAGACAAAAAAGACACCTAAAATAGTAAATTTTAGGTGTCTTTTATTAGTCTTGGCCACGACTATATGAATCATTAAATTCCTTAAAGTTTTTATCATGTAAATATTTAGCAGCATCAGATAACCAATTAGTATTACGTAAAAGTGCACGTCCTTCCATAATCAAATCAGCTTGGTTGTTTTGCAAAATATATTCACATAATCCAGGATTATCTAAAAGCCCAACCGTTGAAACTGGAATGTTAACCGCCTGTTTCATTGCAGTTGCGAATTTAGTTTGATAACCATCATGTACTGGAAAATCAGGACTGGCATCAGTTAAGCCACCAGTTGAAGCATCGATTAAATCAATTCCTGATGCTTCTAGCCAGCGACCAATTTGTTGCCAATCAGACATTGTATTTTGTGTGCCGGTTGTATCATAATCACTCAATGACAATCTAATCCAAATTGGGCCATTATAATTAGCCTTAACAGCTTCAATAACTTCACGAACAATACGGTAACGTTTTTCTAAACTACCACCATATTCATCATCACGTTTATTTGCAACTGCTGATAAAAATTGATGTAATAAATATCCATGTGCTCCATGAATTTCCACCATATCGACGCCTGCATTAGCTGCTCTTTTAGCTGCTGTACCAAAATTTTGCACAATTTGTTTAATTTGACTAATTGTTAATTCATTGGGAGTACGATAATGACTACTAAATTCAAATGAACTAGGTGCAACTGGATAATTAGCGTCACTAGCTTTACGTCCAGCATGGTTTAATTGAATTCCAATTTTACTACCTAAATAGTGAATCGAACTAACTAACGATTTCAATTTGTCTGCTTGTTGATCATTCCACAATCCCAAATCATTTTTAGTAATACGTCCATCCGGTTCAACGGCTGTTGATTCAGTAATAATCAATCCGACTTGACTAATGGCACGCATTCCATAATGTGCAAAATGAAATGGCGTTAAGATACCATCTTCATTCTTCACTTCGTACATACACATTGGTGACATAACCACTCGATTTTTTAAATTTAATCCACCAACATTAGCTTTAGATAATAATAAAGACATATTATTTTATCCCTCCGTTTAGCTTACTTAATGTTAGTAACACTAGCACGCTAATTTTTAAATGTAAAATAAAAACACTCGATTAACGAGTGTTAAGATAGTGATTTCATAGCATTCATAAAACAATGCATTGAGCAATCAATCTCACCTTTAATAATTTTGATCTTATTATCAACATGGGTTTGATTAATATTATCACTTTGCTTTAAATAGCTAACCAAATTATCAATGTCTGAAATCACATTACTTTTTTCATTAGTGTTATCAAAAGCATTTATTAAATGTGAACGGGTTCTTTTTAAATTTAATAATGTTTGATCAATACTGTCCTTTTCCATATAAACACCCCTCTTAATCTCCATCATTTTTAATTGATCGCAAATTCTTTCTAACTAAGAATAAATTAATTGCTGCCAAAATAGTTGTCGCAATAAATACACCACGATAGCCACCAATTAATACAACTGCTGATCCAATCATTGGTCCTGAAACATTGCCGGCAGCTTGAAAACTTTGATTCCAACTAAATACCTGACTAATTCTTTTTTTAGGACTATATTTAGCTAACATTGCTTGAACAGTTGGCAATAAAGCGGCATCTGAAATACCAATTAAGAAACGAGTTGCTCCTAGTTGCCAAACATTTGTACAAAACTAGTTAAAAAGAAAATTAAAATAGAAAATAATATGCCAAATTTTAAAATTTGATGCGACCCAATTCGATCACCTAATTTACCAAAAAATGGTGCAATTGAAATCATTGCCACTCCATTTAAAGCTTGAATAATTCCTGCGACTAACGCAATGTTCGTTGAATTAGGATCCAGTTGTTTTACATATAAACTAAGAATTGGTGAAATCGAATTATTGGTAGCTTGAATAAACAATGTAGTTAAAAACATTCCAAATAAAATTTGTGCCGTTGGAATCCCACTTAAGAAATGTGGTTGCTTTTCGCCCTTTTCATGAACAACTGGCGTAAAATTCTCATGAACAAAAAAGACACTAAGGAAGAATGCAATCAACATCGCAACTCCAGTAATTAAAAAGGTATACCGATATCCAAATACATCGGCTATTAAACCACCAATCATTGGACCTATCAATGTTCCCGATACATTACCAGTCGATAATTTACCAGATGCATGCCCAATTTTGTTTTTAGGAGTTTCGGCAGCTACTAATGCATTGGCATTACTAATAAAACCAGAAAAGACTCCTTGTAGTAAACGCAAAATAATCAGTTGCCAAGCACTTGTTACTAAACTCATACAACCAATCACAACTGCCATTCCAAATGAAGCCCTTAGTAACATCGGCTTACGTCCGTATTTATCGGCTAAATATCCCCAAAGTGGCGATACAATCATCTTAACAATAAATGGTGCAGCAAAGGCTAATCCACTATAGATTGAAGTTTCAGTCGCATTATAATGACCCAGTTGTCCGATAAATAATGCAATGAATGGACTAATACAGCTAAAGCCAATCCCCGCTACGAAGGTTCCAAACCATAAAACGTTTAAGTTTTGTTTCCAATTAACAGTTTTCGAACCCAATGTAACATTCATCTCCTTTATTTTTATGATACTTATAAATAAAGAATTATAACACCAATAAATTGAATGAAAAAGTTATTGGTATCAAATAATATAGGTTAAAATTATATTAGGAGGATACATATGATTTATATATTATTGTTAACTTTATTATTATCAATTGTTTTATCCATAATTTCATATAAATTAAATAAAACTAGTATCATGAATGGATTGTTTATTCTATCATCTATTTTTGCCATTGTAGCTAACTTAGGTTACTTAACATTTAATATACATATCCAATTGATCCATATTCCAGCAATGATTGTTTTTGCAATCATAAGTTCGTTACTTTTATTAGTCTACCTAGTTTATACAATGATACTAATATTTGATGGAATTGTAGTTTGGTATTATGAAACTCATCATTTGGCAAATATCTTTAGCTTAATATTGGGATTAATAATGATAGTGTACCCAATTGTTAATCACTTTATTATTCAAATTTTTCCTAATCCTTTTGATATAATCATCGAAAGAATCATTGAATTTGGTTTATTTTATATTGTTAGTTCATTTATTGCTTTTTGCATTGCAGTCATTCTATGCAATTTAAATCGACCAACATTAAATCAAGATTATATAATCATTTTAGGTGCTGGTTTAGTGCATGGTGATGAGGTTGGTCCCATTTTAGCTGCCAGAATTAATAAAGCAATTAATATTTATTGGCAACAAATCGAAAAAACCAATAAACATCCCTTCATAATTTGTTCGGGTGGTCAAGGTCATGATGAAACTGTTTCTGAAGGTTTTGCAATGTGTGAATATGCAAATCAACACGGTATAAATGAAGCTGATGTAACTGCAGAAGAACATTCAATTAATACAATGACCAATTTTAAAAAATCAAAAGAAATAATTGAACGTAAACATTTAAAAATTGATAGAGGCATTTTTGTATCAAGTAATTATCATGTTTATCGCGCTAATCGATATGCTAAAATAGTTGGTCTACCAATTAATGGTATCGGATCAAAAACTAAAATTACATCCTTATCGCATAGTATTTTACGTGAATATTTTGCAATTATCTTGAATCACAAACGCTTAAATTTATTAATTGGATTATTAATTGTGGTAATAACAATTATTTTATATATGTAAAAAGGTTCTATCATTCAAGATAGAACCTTTTTTATTATTGATTTATATAATCTAATAGTTGATACATAATCTTTTTATTTTCTTTAGGCACTGGATAGTTAATAATATCAGCAGCACTTTGATTTAAAGCATTATCACAAGCATACTCGCCATCATTAACGACAATTTCTCTTAAATCTGTTTGCATAGGTTCAAAATGAAATTGTAAGCCCATAATATGATGGTTAATTACAAAGCCTTGATTTTTCAATAAATCACTAGAAAATAATAATTTAGCTTGGTTAGGAACTTCAAACATTTCACCATGCCAATGTAACGCCATTAATTTTTTAGGAAAATTATCTATTATGTTAGCTTTCAAATATACAGGTGCCCAGCCCACTTCTTTCACTGGCGAAGGAGCAATCCGATAACCTAATGCTTTAGCTATTTGTTGTGACCCAAAACAAGCCCCATAAATTGGGATATCTTTATCAATTGCTTCATGAATTAATTTACGTTCTGCCTTAATCCAGTCGTCATCATCATTAGCACTCATTGGACCACCTAATATCACTAACATGTCGGTTTCATTGATATTAGGTAATTTATAAAATTCATTAGGATGATAAATATACATATCATGTCCATGATCTTCCGCCCATGAACGAATAGTGCCAGGTCCTTCATTAGATGCATGTTGTAAAACATTAATGCGCATAATTTCACCGTCTTTCAAATTTAATATTATAAAGCTAGTTAATAAAATTCTATAAGAAGTAAATAACAAACTATGGCTATTGCATAAATAATAGCATAGACTTTCTGCTCATTATGAGATAAGCATACATAACAATTTGATGATTGAAAATTTAACTGTATTAAACACAATCTAAATACTAAAAAAGCAACTAACGCATTTAGCAATAAACCTTTATCGTGAAGTAAGGCCATTATTGTGATTAATAAAAGTGTAAAAGCATTTATTAAAATAACTTTTAATATTGTATGTTTCATATTTAGAATTCCTTTGTTTAACGTCACAGTGAGTGACCATTTATATTAAATTACAAAATTGATTGTCGGAATTCCATTAAAATGAACAGAAAAATAAAGAAGATAATTGAAAACAAACTTTTTTAATTTATTTAGCATTCAAATATCTCCTTTATAAAATTAATTTATTATTTAATAATCTTCAACCAACGGGTATTATCTGGTTTGAACATAACCCATAGTTGCTTAGCAGTTTTGTGATTTAGTTTTAAAACCCAAGTAAAATTACTACCAGCACTGGTTAATTTAACAATTTGTCCTTTATGTAAAGTAATCTTTTTGTCTACTTTAATATGATTACATTCAGGGATTCCGGTAATTTTAACACGATCAACTGTTACTGGTTTAGTAACTTTAACCGTTCTAAAATGATACCAATACTTGGACATTTGACTAGGGTTAGATTTTGCTGAGGTAGTCGTTCCAACGAAAATTAACAAAGATAATGATAATAAAAATGATAACAATAACTTTTTCATTGCAAATATCCTCCTCAAAAATATTTAACATACTTTTATTTTAGCACGATTTTAAAATGGTATATAATAAAGGAAACTCTTTTCAAAGAAGGTTTATGTATGAAGAAAAAACTAACACTATTTTTAATATTAGTACCTGCATTCATAATATTTTTTCAAAATAATAATATAATTAAGGCTGATTCAAACCCCAACATTTATAAAATTACAGATACTAATAAAAACTCTATTGCCAATATAAATACTTCTGAAAAGATTAATATTTATACTAAAGATTTTAAAAATAAGAATAAAACTGACACCTTAAAAAAAGTAATGACAGGTAAACAATATCACGTAAAAATTAACGGTGTTAACAAAGTATATCAAGCGGTTTATCGAAGAAGAAAATTATTGGGGTATGTTTGGCATGGATTTTTAAATATTGATTCTGATCGAACATTTTCTTATCAAGCTTCTAAAAATTTTAGAAAATTAATTAATACTTATCGTAATGAAAATGGCATTAACAAATTAAAAGTCAGCCATAAATTGAATCATAAGGCCAATATAATTGCCAAAAACATTGATAAAGATTTTTTACCCAAGAATACTAATAATCAAATAGTGTATTATACAAATTACCAAGAAACATATATGCCAACTTCATTTAGCTATTTAGCATTTAAAAAATTAGTCTACTTTGATCAGAATGAAAATAATCAAAGTTATAATACTCTAAAAAATATTGATAATGAACATATTGGTGTATCAGCAATTAAAAGTCCATTACGTTTAGGAAATCATAATCAACTTAATAACTATTATTTAGTTATTTTATTACAATAGTAAAAAATAGGAGGAATTTGAGATGTCATTCAAACTACGGGCCTTAGAAAAAAGTGATTTAACAAGCATCCATCAATTGTTTAATGATCCTTTTAACATGCAATTTTGGTTTGAAGAACCATACTTACCAATGGAAAAATTAGAAGACCGTTTTAATCATAGTCTAAATGATAATTCCATTCGTAGTTTTGCGGTTAGTTATAATGAAAATTTTGCGGGAATTGTTGAATTAATCGACATTGATTTAAGACATCGTCATGCTGAAATTCAAATTATTATTGATAGTGAATTTAGAGGCTTGAAATTAGCCCAAAAAGCCTTTGCAGAATGCCTTAAATATGCATTTGAAACTCTTAACTTACACAAAGTTTACTTATATGTAGATGTAGATAATGCTCCGGCAGTAAAAGTTTATCAAAAATTGGGCTTTAAAACTGAAGGTACTCTAAAAGAACAATATTTTGCTAATGGCAGTTATCATGATTGTGCCATCATGTCAGTATTTAAAAAAGATTACAAAAAAGATGAGTTAAAAAACTCATCTTAAACATATTAGCTGACATTTAATTGTCAGCTTTTTTTGTTGATTTAAATAAGAAATATAAATTAAATAGATGTGCTATTTTACCAACATAAGAAATAATTTTTACATCTTTAAGTAATATATTTCCAATTAACATCAATACCAGAATTATTAAAAAATAATAAACTGGTGTTCCACTGTCACGATAACGGCGCACCATTAATGATATTTCTGGGATTAAAGAAATAATTATAAATCCTATAATTAATTTAACAAAAGTTAAAATTATAATATTATTTATATTATTTACCATATTAGCTAAAAGCATAAATAAAATAATTAAACCAATATTGATAATTTGTGGAATAAAAAAGTCTTTTATATTAGTTTTATCCTTATAATTGAAAATATTTTTCCAAAATTTAAAATATGCATTCAATATTTATTATCTCCTATAGTTCTTTTTTACTAGGTAAAATTGTGATAACAAAGTTAGCAATAGTCAATAAGGCAAAAATAATGTATGCAATAACGACAAATAAATTATTGTTAATATTAAATTGTATTAGTACAAGCATAAAATATGGTAATACAACTGTAAGTAATAACCACCATGGTGAAATTCCTGTATCACGATAACGTCTTATTAATAAACTGATACCAGGAATAAGAATAACCAAACCATAAAAGGATGGAAACATAAATAAAATTATACCGTACCATAGCATTGCAAAATTACTAGTATTAGCAACATATCCTAAAATTAGACCAATTCCAATAATTACAAAAATAAATTCAATAATAAAATTAATTAATCTTACCCACCAATATTCAGCACGAGAACTCTTCCCACTGAAATTAACATAATTCATAAAAAATAATTTATAAGCTTCCCACATTCCGACCATAAAAGGTCCTCCTTTAAAATAAGTATGTATTGTTTTTTATATTAATAGATTAAATTAGTAAAATCAAACATATAAAAGAATTGTGGTATAATTTTTGTAATATTACCTAGGAGGTTTATTATGAACGATTTAGATCAACTAGAAGCGGAAATTTTAAAAGAAGAACAACGTCTTTCACCTGAACAACAAAATATGGTAGACAATAGTGCTGATGCAAATAAAGCAAATCCAATTATTGCATGGGTGCTATGGTGGTTTTTAGGAGAATTTGGTGCTCACAGATTTTACTTACATCGCAATAACGCATTAGCTATGTTGATAATTGATGTTACTGGATGGATTTTATCAATTATCTTAATTGGTCTCCCTATTATATTATTCATCAGAATTTGGTGGATAATTGATGCCTTTTCTATCCAAGCATGGTTACGCGAAGATTATTTATTAAAAAAGAAACAAGCTATTGATATGATTAATAGTAATGATAATTCCACTTTTGACGGACAGTTCACTGCTAAATAACTAGAATGCAATTAATGTTGCATTCTTTTTTATTGAAATCATTTATGCAACCTGTTACTTTATAAGTAACATATCAAAAGGAGTCTTTAATTATGAAATACGCAATTACAATGGTTACTGGAAAATTCGGCAAAGCCGCTATTAATTATTTAATGAACTTAGTAGATCACAAAGATATTATTGCTTTGGCTAGAAATGTAGATAAAGCTAAAAAAGAACTACCTGAAGATATTAAAGTCCGTCCTGGAGATTATACTAATAAAGATCAACTAGTTGAATCACTAAAAGATGTGGATAAATTATTATTTATTTCATCACAACCTGGTGGAGAAGTTTCTCGTTTACAACAACACAAAAATGTTGTCAATGCCGCTAAAAAAGCTGATGTAAAATATATCGCATACACTAGTTTTCCTCATGCTGATAAAGCTGATAACTTCCTATCAAAAGACCATACTGCAACAGAACTATATATCAAAGAAATGGGCATTGATCGTTCATTCTTAAGAAACAATTGGTACTTAGAAAACGAATTAGCTACTTTAAAAGCTGCTAATAATGGTGGTACTTTTGTATATGCTGCAGGTAATGGCAAAGTTGGTTGGGCATTAGAAAAAGAATATGCTGAAAGTGCCGTTAAAGTACTAACTATGGATAAGCCTAAGGAAATATATGAATTTGCTGGTCAAAGTAGAAGTTACGCTGAATTATCCAATGCTTTAAAGAAAGTTGCCGCTAATGATTTTGTAGTTAAAGAAGTAAGTCTAGATGAATATGAAGAAGGCATGCAAAAAGCAGATTTACCTGCAGCAGTAGCTAAAGTGGTTACTGATATTCAAGCACTAATTAAAGATGGCGAATTACAAGAAAATACTAATGATTTGCCAGATGTGCTTGGGCATCCCCTAACATCAATTGAAGATGCTTTAAGAGAAGCATTGCAATAAAAATGGATGGTGATATTGCATGAAATACTCACATAAATTGAGCGATGCTATCCATGTTCTAACTTATATTGGAATATCGAATAGTAGTACTGACCTTTCTAGTCGTGCGATTGCCAGCAGTATTGATTCTAATCCCAGTTTAGTCAGACGTTTAATGGCTACTTTAAGTAATGCTGGTTTAATAAATAGTACTCCTGGAAAAATAAGCTTAGAACTTAGTCGTCCAGCTAAAGACATTAGTTTACTAGATGTTTATAATGCTATTGAAGAACCTAAATTATTACATGTAGATCCTAAAACTAATTTAAATTGTATCGTAGGTGCTAATATTCAAAAAACGTTGACTCATGCTTACGACAAAGTACAACAAACAGCTGAACAAGAAATGAATAATATTAACATTCAGGAAATTGTTGATGGTATTTTAGAAGAAAATAAAAAATAGTTTGTATAAAAAAAGATTCCTGTACTCAAAAGTACAAGAATCTTTTTTATTTAAGCATTGATACCAATATTAGATAATTTATTTACAGATACATTATCTAAATTGTTAAATTTAAGATTTAAGTGTTTACCATCATGGAAGAATGTTCCAGTCATTGTTCTTTGACCATCGTTAATATAAATTTCAAAGACTGTGTTATCAAAATAAATTGCACAATCTTGTAATCTAGATGAGCCAAGTAAAACATTGCGGCTTTCTGCATCTTCACCGATATTTTTACGAGTTAAGTTTAATTTATGTGAATCCTTATCAAAAGATAGTTTTAGATAACTGTCATCAGAATTAATCAACATTTCATTATCTTTGCCATCTTCGACATCAAATTTAATTAGACTTTGTTTATCTAATTGCATACCATTTTCAACATTATCTTTTTCACCAATTAATGAATCATTTTCTTTAACTGGGGTTTGAATTAATCGGCCATCTTTAATGTGTAGTTCACGTACCATTGTTAATGCACCTTCCCAGCCCTCATTATCTGAAAGGTATTTCGTATCTGGTAAACCAATCCATGCTGATTCTAGTAGTCTACCATCTGGTGCATTAAATAATTGAGTAGCATAGAAATCAAAGCCTTCATCAACTTGATGCATTGCTGATGGATTAATTAATTTCATATTTTCCCAATCAAAATCATCAGCAGTGATATAAGCATTAGGATGAACATTATCATAACTAAATTTAGTATCATCAGCACCTTGTGGACAGAAAATTAAGACAACTTTTCCATCAACAAAACCTAAATTAGGACATTCAGCCATATAGCCTAAATTATCATGACCTAAATCCATCACTTTATAAAATTCCCAACCTTTATCAACATGCTTAGAACGATAAGTTAGGATTTCACCTTCATTGTCAATATTTTGTGCACCCAAAATAGCATAGTAATAATCACCATGTTTTAAAATTTGTGGGTCTCTAAAGTGACCAGTAATCGCAGCTGGTGCATTATCAATTAATGGTTCTGATAATTTTTCAATATTATTATCTTTATCCATCCAGGCACCATCTTGATATGGATGACGACGATATTCATCATCATCTTCAAAGACGTTTCCTGTATACATTAAGAATAACTTGTCATCAACATTAATTGCACTACCGGAATAGCAACCATGACGATCATAATAACGATCTGGAACCATTGGTTTATTAGTATTTTCCCAATTAACTAAATCGTCAGAAACCATATGAGTCCAACTCTTTAATCCATGCACTCCACCATATGGAAATGCTTGGAAAAATAAATGCCATTGATTATTAAAATATGAAAAACCATTAGGATCATTTAACAAACCAGTTTCGGTTTGAATATGGTAACCTAAACGCCAATTTGATTTTGCAATTTTAGCTTTCAAATCGGTTAGTACTTTAGGATCCCAATCTTTGTATAATCGATCTAATCTTTCCATTGTCCAATATTTTTTGTCCATAATAATGACCTCACTTTATTAAAAATGAATCTAAAATATTCACTAACTAAATTCTAACAAAGTGAGGTCATATTAGCTTTTATTTTGACTGATACAAGAATTAATTAATTGTGATATCACCATCGGAACTGGTAAAGTTATAAACCTTATTAGATTGTGGATGATTTAAACTAGAATCGATATTGTTATCACCATCCGAAGTATTAGAAACAATTCTAGCATTATCATTACTGTAAACATCCCCATCAATATCACCGTCAGAAGAATCCGCTCTTAAGCTATGTTTGATATCTTGATGGTCAAAACTAATATCACCATCGGAACTAGATAAGCTTAAAGCATGCCAACTGTTATGCCCTAAGTTCAAGTCACCATCGGAACTTTCTAATTTGCTAAAGCCATTGTGAATTATATTATCACTCATTGAAACATCTCCGTCATTACTAGAAGCATTTAATGAATCAAATTCATTTCCATGAAGAGAAACGTCTCCATCAGCACTAGACAAGTCACTATGACCTTTATCAAATTTACTGTTAGCAATATAAACATCATCATCACCGGATTCTGCTTTAATGCTACCAGCATGAATATTTTTAGCATTAACACCACCATCTATATTAATGCCATTAGTAATATTCAAGCCATCAATACTAAAATCACTTAAATCATTTTTAGCCAAAAGTGATGACAATTGAGTGCCTTTTTTAACATAAATAGTAATTGAAGAATTATTATGATCTAAATATCCAATTCTTAATAACTTAGATAAAACAGATGTATTTTTATTTTTAATATTTAACTGACCATTGGCAATTGAATAATCTAAATTTTGCTTTTTGGATAATTTTGCTTCAATTTTAGATTCATTGCCACTCTTAATGGTAACCGGCATCCCCATTGAACCAGCATTGGAGATATCCATATTGATTGAATTAAAATTACCTAATTTTTTGGAAACTGTATGCGTTATTTTATTATTAGGATTATTTTGTCCATTAGGCAATTGAAAATCATTTTTGGCAAAACCAATTATAAATAATATAAATCCTATGATTATAACTACACCTGATATTTGCATAATTCTCTTCATTATTTATCACCCTTTCTTTTGCCAATTTTTCCATAAGCCCATATAAATAATTTCTTAATTCCGGTAATTGTTTTGGCAGAAATCCAGAACAAACCACAAAATAGAATAGTTGAAACAGAGATTGCTACTAGACCAGCACCTATAAACATTAAGATAGTTTGTAAATCAAATCTCAAACCACCAATAATAAAGGCAATTCCTGAAAGAAATACTGATAACAACACTGCAAATATTGAGATAAAAATAACTAGTGGCATGATAACAAAGAAAACAAAGAACATAACTGCTAATGGAATCGTAATTGGCGTCGAACATATGCCTAATATTACTAACCAAATCGTTTTCATATTTTCACGTGACTTTTTACTATCTTTATTCCTTTTAATTGATTGTTCAGCCATAATCTTTCTCGTTAAAAATTTAGGCGTACCCAAATCATTAACACAATCTTCATAAGTACTAAATGGACCATCAGTTAAGTAATCAGTATAGAATTCTAATGCACTTTCAGCATCTTCACTGTTATATTTTGACAAATATTTACGCAATTCTTCTAAATATTGATCCATTTCTATTCATCCCCCATTAATTTATTAATATTATTTTGAAATTCTTTCCAGTTAAAGATGATTTGCTTTAGTTCATTCTTACCATCATCAGTGATTTTATAGTATCTACGGTTTCGACCTTGATAAGGAGAATCATAAACAGTAACTAATCCTTGTTTTTTTAGTCTACGCATAACTGGATAAATAGTAGAACTGGATACAGAAATACTTTCTTGAATTTTTTGTGTTAAAGCATATCCATAATAATCATCATTGCTCAAAACACCTAGTACACACCCATCTAATAACTCAGTTGTTACTTTAAGTGCCATTAATTAACACCTTCTTTTTATGTATTATTTAATATTATATTCAATATAATATATTATACATAACGATATGATTTTTTCAATAATTACGTTTATAACAATTAAAAAAGGTGTCGCTCGTATATCACGAACGACACCTTTCATTTAAGTTGGGGGTAATTCTACTTTAATAGAATCAGTAATGTAATTATTCAATGAGTTGATAAATACATTACCCTTACCATCCTTGTAAACTCCCAGCGGTAGAGCATGTTTATTTGAATTTAAGTTTAAATTTTTAATCATATTAATCATCCCCTAATAACGTAACCCATCAACAATTAGGTTAACGCTTTAGACGATCACGTCTTTTCATCATCACTTTTGAAAAGATTGATACACTTTTAATTTCAGAATTAAAATATAGATTTATTGTAACCATTTTAATCATCTCCATAAATAATTATCTAATGCAAGATGGCTTTCGTTTATCTAAACACCCATTTGCAGTTTTAGCATTATTGAAGATATTATATTTAAATTTTTTAAAAGAGGTTAATTTGCTAGCAATCATGTTAAACATCTCCTAATTTAAGCAATTTAATAAAATTAATTAACGCTTTCGTTTATCCAAACGTTTATTAGTATCTTGAATAACAGTTAGAGCACTACCTTTTAAATTAAATTTATTCATTTTCATGATTACCATCTCCGAAACTAAATTATTATTTTATTGCTTTAGTCGGTTTAATCGACGATTAGAGATATTAATATAAAACACGCTACCTTTCTCGTCTTTGACTGAGAAATTCTTATAATTTAAAATTGAAAACTCACTTACTGAACCTGTTGTCATATTAAACATCTCCTTTAATTAAATAATTAGTTTGCGGAACGCTTCAACTTATCCAATCGATTGGTAGAGACAATAATATAATTAAAAACATTCCTCATATCTTGTTTGTAAATACCAGTAGGCAATTTAAATTTGTCAGATACTAAGTGCAATAAGTCTAAATGATTTTTCTTATTCTTAATCATATTTATCTCCTCCTAACGATTAAGATTATCCTCATAATACTATCATTATTTTTTAATGCAATAGTTATGCTTAATTTTTTTATAAAAAAAGAGCTGATTTATTATCAGCTCTTAATCATAAATTTTATTGGGCCATCGCAGGCGTTCTATTACTAGTTCTTTGTCTATTGGTATCAGTTTGATTGAAGTATGGTGAGTACTTATAAATAGCCTTATACATCTTGGATTGACTGTAAGCACTGAAGCGATCATTTAAGGTAACAATAATTACTCGATCTTTTCCAGGTAATTGGCTAGTGCTTACTAAAGTATTACCAGCTAGTGGTGTGTAACCAGTTTTTAATCCATCAACGTGTAATTCTGGATAGTATCTCAAACCACCCTTCAATAATTCGTTAGTATTATGCATCAATTGACCGTTTTGTTTAGCTCGATAAAGTTTGGATGTATTTACAACATCTGGATATATTTTCAAAACATTTGAGGCAATGATACCTAATGCTTTAGCACTAACTTTGTTATAAGCATAGTATCCACCATATCTAACTCCATAGCCATATAGATCTGAATTTTCTAGACCCGATGCTGACACGAAAGTAGCTTGACGACCTAGTCCCCAGTCTCTAGCTTGATGGTTCATTTTTTTAATAAAATTAGTATTAGAACCGGCAACCCATTGACCTAAAGCAATTGCCGAACTATTAGAAGAAGCAATTACCGTTGCACGATACAAATTATAAACCGTATATTTCTTACCAGCGGTTAATTTATAACTACCTAAAGAACGATTTTGACTCATTCTAGCAAGATTATTAGGCATGGTAATCTTTTGATTCCAACCATTTCTTGTACTTTGTGCCTTTTGAATTGCTAAATATAAAGTCATTAATTTAGCAGTTGAAGCTACTGGCATACGCTTATAAGCATTTTTACGATAAAAAACATGTCCATCGTTCATGTCAAATGCATATGCAGCCTTTGCCGTTTTCGCATTATCATTCATTTGAGCATTATAAGAACTAGCACTGGCAGTAACACCATTAGCAGTAGCTCCTAAAGTTACCAAACTCAATGTAACTAATACTGTTTTTTTCATCCATTTAAACTTCATTAATATTACACCTCTCCAAAATCAATACTAACTACATAGTACTATTTTTAAAGGGGGAATGCGTTTACAAATTGTTACATTTAGATTATGAGATGATTAACAAAAAAAGCACTGATATATTACCAGTACTTTTGAAATATTATTCAGCTAATTTATCGTTAACTGCTTGTTTTTCAGCTTCAACTAAATCAACACGAGTATCAATGGCTTTGGTATCCATCTTAATTTCACGAGTCAATCCTGGATTATCCACCTTAGGGCCAAAGAATTCAGTAAATTCGTCAAAACGAGTACGAGTATGGAAAATACCTGCAGTAACAGTAATAAATGATGCAAATTCCATGTCACCACCAACAGTATCTTCTAACCATTGCCATTCATTACGAATCCAATCCCAGGCAAATTGTTGGCCATCATTATTAGCAAGAACTCCTCTAAACCATGAACGTAAGTCTTGAGGCTTAATTGTATTGCTATCTTCAAAGTTAGCAACAATGATTGCCAATAATTTGGGATCTTTGGTTGAAGTTAGTGCTGCCGCAATATCAGACTTGTAACTTGGATCAGCTGTATGACGATAGTCATCTAATAAATCTTCAAACAAGTCCATATCATTAAAGTTTCTAATCTCATTAGATAATATCAATACACGAGTATCAGCTGGTAAACCAATTAGATTATCTTTATTATCTTCAAAGATTGCATGGGCTTTATCCATGGTATCTTCATTCTCAGAATATAGTGATGCATGCAAAATCAATGGACGAGTTAATTGATCATCATTAGATTCGCCATCTTTACTATCCCATCCTAAACGTTGAACTTGATCAACACTTAATTGGTTCATAAAGTGTTTTAAGTTCTTTTCTTCTTTGGATGCTGGTTTAACAAATTTTCTTAAGTTAAATGCTAAACGATATAATGCATCGTTTACTACATTAGAATGACTATCAGCAAATTTAGATAGTACTGGAATAACTGATGCATATGAAATTTGACGACTTTCAGCTAATAAACGTAAGTCTTGTAAAATTTGCATCTTATCAATTGAACTTAATTCATCAGAGTGATCTAAAATATCGTTCAATAATGATTCGTCATATTTGACGATGAAATGAGAATTATTGCCGACATTAATACGGAAAGGTTTACCATTCTTTTGACGTAATTCATCATAATCACCTAAATCTACATGATTATCTTTGAAGATTTCAGGATCTTCATCATAATTACCATTTAATGGAATTTGCCAGATACGGCCTTTATCTTCACCTTCACCAATGAAGAATTGTTTTTGCGTTAATTTCAAATGACCATCATCAACCATTGCTGAAACAACTGGATAGCCAGGTTGTTCTAACCATGAGTTCATAATATTTGCTAAATCAATGCCTGATGCAGCACCTAATGCATCCCACAAATCATTACCAGTAGCATTATTATATTTATGTGCAGCAAAGTAATTCTTTAATCCAGTTCTTAATGCATCATCACCGATTAAAGCTCTAACCATAACAAGCATCCGAGCACCTTTAGCATAAACAATAGCTGGATCAAATAATGCATCGATTTCTGCAGGATGGTTAACTTGAACGTGAACTGATTGAACACCATCAATCGCATCACGTTGTAAAGCAGCGGGTGCTTCTGAGGTTTGGAAAGTTTCCCAAATGTGCCAATCAGGTTCCAATGCATCAACTGATACATATTCCATCATGTTGGCAAAACTTTCATTTAACCATAGGTCATCCCACCATCTCATTGTTACTAAATCACCAAACCATTGATGAGCTAGTTCATGAGTAATAACAGTAGCAACTAATTGCTTAGTTGATAATGAAGTATTATCTGGATCAATTAGTAACAAAGCTTCACGATAGGTTACTAAGCCCCAGTTTTCCATTGCACCAGCTGAAAAGTCAGGTAGTGCTAATTGCCATGAATGTGGTAGTGGATATGGAGTTTGATAGAAATCTTCATAAAATTCAATTGCACGTTTAGCAATGTTTAATGCGAAGTCTAATTCATTTGATTTATGAGCTTTAGTTGCAAAAACACCAACTTTAACCCCACTCTTAGTTTCAGTCATTTTACTTTGCATGTCACCAAAGGCAAATGCAACCAAGTAAGTTGACATACGAACAGTTTCATCAAAGTAGTGAACACCATCTTCAACTCTGTTTTCAGGCATGTTAGCAATGGCCATTTCACCTGGTTTTTCATCAAATTTAATGGCTAAATTAAATTTAGCTTTAGCTTCAGGTTCATCAACACATGGAAATGCTTGACGGGCAAAATTAGTTTCAAATTGAGTGCCTACTAATTCTTTTCTTTCACCATTAACCTCATAGTATGAAGGATAAATTCCCATCATTGAGTCAGTTAAAGCAGCAGTATATTCGATTGAAAATTCAACTGCTCCAGCTCCTGGTAATTCAATGTTAATCATTTCATTATCATCATCAACATCATAAGCTAAGTCATCAGCATCTGCTTTTACAGCATTTACCTTTAAGCCTTTTTGATGAACCGAAATATTTTTATCAGAAGCGTTCCCTTGAATCGTTGTTTTACCAGAAATAGTCTTTTCTTCACGATTAATATCTAAATAGATATCGTAATGTTCTGGTTGGAATCGACTATATAATCTTTTAATTTGTTCCATAGTGCCCTCCTAATTTGATTTTTTAATCTTATTTTAATGTTATTTTAATTATATACTATTTCATAGCTCTAAGCTATTAATTGTATTGTATAAGATGTATTTATGGAATGCTATTAATTTGAATACAATATATTTTTAATATAATATCTTGTTGTTCTTGATCCAGCGATTACCATTATAATAGAATTTATTTTTTGACCCTATCCACTTCATCCCCTTATATAGAAATAAACGTGAACCTTTTGGTGTCAATATTTTATTATATTCTGTAGGATCAAAGTTGGACTGAATTGTTTTACCTCCTAGCATAGTATTATAAGTACCGATCTCGTTGCTGGAATCTAAATAATATATTTTATTACTATGATTGAGTTTAGCCAGATAATTTCCCTTATTTTTTTTAATATAAACAATTCTTTTTGTCTTACTAGGAATTTCTAATGCGGGCTTTTTGGCTTCTTTAAGATCATTGGTAAGTTGAGCCAGCTCTTTAGCTTCTGGATCACCATCTTCATAGTCACCCAAAGTTTCATCTTCATTATCATATTTTTTCATAGATTTTAATGTAGGAAACAATAAGATAGAACTACCAAAATTACCACTGACTGCACTATTATTAAATTGACCACGATACCAAATTTTATCATTAAAATCGCTTATTTTGGCTTGCTTATAATGTACTTCTTTAACCGGTAAATTATATTTGTGATCATTAAGTAATTGGATTCTAGGCACTCCATGAATTTTTGCATACATTTCAGTTTGATGATGCATATCAGTGCTATTACTATCAGGTTTGTGAGTTAAAACCGTAAAGGTGTTAAATAGTGCAGTTACATAAACTTTACTGCCAGACTTTAAAGTTTGTTTTTTAATAACTTTTCTTTGCCAAGCATTATCGGCATCTTTGTAGTCTTTAATCCAGTCAACTTTCATTGGAGCAGTTAGTTGAACATGACGCCAATTTTCCCAATAAAAATTCATCATAGTTGGAATGTCACTTTTCATAATCTTACTTTTATGATTGGCTGACACTGACATTGTGGGTAATATCAACAATATTAATGTAAACATACTGATTAATAATTTCTTATTTCTCATAATTTTCCTTCTTTATTTAAATTTACATACAACCTGGAGATCCTACCATTGCCATAAGAACTAGGTAAAAAAATAGCATCGCAATTCCCTGCCCTGCTAAAAATTTACGATAAAAGGGAGTCTCTACATTTTTATTTAAAGCATCATGTATAATATAGGAACCAATTAAATACATATTTGCGATTAACCAAATAATAGACATCGTCGTTCCAATAAATTCACTAGTATCGTATAAGAAACCTAGTTGGATTAATAATTCAACAATAATTGACCATGATATTAATGTTCCAATAATGGTTTCCAAATTTTCATTATTAATTCTATACATAAATTTTCATCTCTAAGTCTTTTTATAAATTTTTAAATCCTGAACTTTAAACTTTCCATTGACTGACTTAACTTTAATATCAGCATCTTTATTATTTACACTAAATGCTCCAATAACAGCCTTATTATAATATTCTATTTCGCCATTTATTTTGGCTTTAAAAATTTTATGACTAGCTAAATATTTTTTAGTATATGTATCTTTTACTGCAGATCTATCTACATTGCTAGAATTAAGTTCTTGATTAACAGTTGATTCAGCTTGATATTGAACAATTTGAAATGACCCAACAACGTAAATTACACAAGATGCAAACAAAGTACAAATAAGTAATAAAGTTCCTAACGCAACATGATGGCCTTTATATAAAAAGCCAACCATTAAAAATAGAAACAATAATACAATTGTTACACATGAAACAAATATAATATAACTAATACTTACCACCTTCTTTTAGTATTATATTAGTTTACCTGGAAATGTTGGTCAAAATTTTATATGTTAAATTATGTATATATTAATTGAACATTGGAGGATAAATTTATTCATAAAATAACTGGAATTCTTGATATCATTATTGCAGTAGCAATGATATTTGCAGCCCCTTTTACACTGATGTTAGGCATGTCATTTTATAATGTACAAATTGTTAATATTATATTTATTGTAGGTTGCATTATATTTTATATAGTTACGTTAATACTATTAATAATGAATATCATCTTATTTATCAAAGCTAAGAAATATAACATAAATATGTTAAGCATTTTATTAGGCATATGTGGTAGTTTTATACCAAGTATTATTTTAATTATGTATTTGAACTTACCTGATAATGATGATGGAATCTTTTTATATAAAGTATTAGTTTTAGGTGTAATATCAGCAATTGGTTTATCAATCGCTGCTTCTTCCATTCTTGCCAAAAAATAAATAATCCTTAAGTTTCATTTAAGGTACTACTGATATATTAATAACAATCCAAACAAGGAAGAAGGTAGTACAATATGACTAAAACTTTAATTAAGAATGAACAGTTTAATATCAATAAAAATCATAAATACAAAATAGACTTAAAGGTTAATCAGAATTGGAACGCCGCTTCTTTAAATTGGATTTATAAATAACCTCAAATGGTCAAAATATTCCCCTAAAATAAATATACTATACAAAAAAGGCACTTAGAACAGAGATTCTAAGTGCCTTTTTGTATAAATTACATGTCTTTTTCAATTTTATTTTTTAAATCTTCATAACCAGGTTTACCTAGTAATGCGAACATATTACTCTTATAATCTTCTACTCCTGGTTGGTTAAATGGATTAATCCCATTCAAATATCCAGAAACAGCAATCGCAAATTCAAAGAAGTAAATTAGTTCACCTAAACTATATTCACTTTGATCTTTTAAGTTCACAACCATGTTAGGAACGCCACCATTAGTATGGGCAATGATAACACTTTGAAAGGCTTTATCATTAACGTAGTTCATGGATTTTCCTTCAAGATATTGAATTCCATCATTATTGTTACCAGTAACTGGAATCTTAATATCTGATTGAGGTTCCTCAATTCTAACCACTGTTTCCATTAAGTTACGCATCCCTTGTTGAATGTATTGACCTAATGAATGCAAATCAGTTGAAAAGTTAGCTGAACTTGGATAAATTCCCTTATTACTCTTACCTTCAGTTTCACCAGCCAATTGTTTCCACCATTCAGCTAAGAAACGTAAGTTAGGTTCATAGTTTTCCAAAATTTCATTAGTATAACCTTTGCGATAAAGGATATTACGATAAGCGGCATATTGTAATGCTCCATTATCTTCTAATGAAGTATCCATATAATGCTTTTGTGCATCTGCTGCACCTTTCATCAATTGATCAATGTCAGCACCGGAAGCGGCAATTGGTAATAAACCAACCGCTGAAAGAACTGAATAACGACCACCAATTCCATTTGGAATTACAAATGATTCATAGTTATTTTCATTAACTTCTTGTCTTAATGCCCCATTTTTAGCATCAGTAGTTACATAAATACGTTGATTAGCTTCATCTTTACCATATTTATTAATCAATAGTTGTCTAAAAATTCTAAAAGCAATAGATGGTTCAGTCGTAGTTCCTGATTTAGAAATAACATTAACTGAGAAATCTTTATCCCCAATTAATTTAATTAAATCATTAACATAGGATCCACTAATTGAATTTCCCGCAAAAACCACTTTTGGATATTTATTACTATCTGCTGATTCATAGAAATTGTCATGAAGAAAATCAAGCGCCATTTTGGCACCTAAGTATGAACCGCCAATTCCAATCACAACTAAAATTTTAGAATCTGATTGAATCTTGTTAGCCGCCTGCTTAATTCGACTAAACTCTTCTTTATCATAATCAATGGGTAAAGTCATCCATTGACGCATTTCACTTTCGACACCAGTACCATTTAATAACTCATCACGAGCGGTATTAAGCATTGGTTTAATTTCTTTTAATTCGTTTTCATCTACAAATTGTTTTAGTGCGGATGTATCAAATTTAATATTCGTCATCATATTCACCTCAATTAGATTTTAACAATATTTTCCTTATAATACTGTTTTAATGCAAGTGAAAAGTTCCCGACGGTTGCAGAACCATTATGTGGAACTTGAGGCATTTGAATATATTCCTTCAAATCACCTACTGAAAGGTAATTATTAAATATTGCTTTAAAATGTTTTCTAACCATATCTAAGAATGGCTCACTTACAACTCCACCACCAAAAATAATTCTTTCTGGTCTTACAAATAAAGTGGCTTGAACGGCTGCTTGAGCGACATAATAAGCAACATAATCCCATGAAGGATCAGTTAATGGAACATCCTTACCATTTTTACCAGTTCTAGCGTTGAAAGTAGGTCCTGAGGCCATCCCTTCAAGACAATCACCATGATATGGGCAAATGCCATTGAAATGTTCATCGCCTTTAGCACGTTTCAATCTGACATGTCCTGCTTCTGGATGTCCTAGATAACCTAAAAAATGTCCATTATCAACAATTCCAGCACCCACTCCAGTTCCAATAGTGTAATAAACGAGTGAATGGATGGGTTTGTGATTATTAATCGAGGTAATGTATTCACCATAAGCAGATCCATTCACGTCGGTTGTCCAATACATTGGAATATCAAAATATTTTTTCATCGTACCTAAGAAATTAGTATTAGACCAATGCTTCTTAGGTGTGTCAGTAATATATCCATATTTAGGATTATCAATTCTGACTTCAATTGGCCCAAATGATGCAATCCCAATTGCTTTAATGTCATCAAACTTTTTAAAATATTCTACACATTTTCCAATTGTTTCTTCTGGAGTAGTAGTAGGAATATGAATACTATCTTTAATGTTGTAATTTTCATCACCAATCGCACACACAAATTTAGTGCCACCAGCTTCAATACTACCGAATAACATTAAAATCACCTCGTTAATCACAATTAATTATTCAAATTTATTTTTAGTCCATAGCGATTGCTACAAGTTAAAGATAGCACTTTTTGTAATCGCTTACAATAAAAATCAACTAAAATGTTGTAAACGGTTTCATAAAGTGGTATTTTTTAGTTGTTCATAGTATTTATGTAAATATGAAAAGAGGGATTCCTATGTTGCTAGGAAGCATTGAATTACGTGATCATAACGTTACTTGTGCGGTTAGTGATAACCAAATCAATATTAAAGATAAAGTCGAATTTCCATTGTCTACTCCTAATGAGACCTTCAAAAATATTATTAATTATTTTAAAAAAATTCCAGATGTTAAAGCGATCGGCATATCATCTTTTGGGCCATTAGAATTAAGGTCATATTCTGCTAAATATGGTTATATTACCGATTCTTCTAGACCTAATTGGTCGAATGTTAATCTTTTAGGGACTTTAAAGCATTACTTAAAAGTGCCAATGGCATTTACTACCGATGTTAATAGTACTGCTTATGGTGAATATATCGCATCTATTTTAAATAACAAACCAGTAATGTCTTTAGTTTACATTACGATTAGTAAAGGTGTTGGTGCTGGAATTGTAAATGATGGTGAATTAGTTGGCTACAAAGGCAGCCCTGAAATTGGTCATATTTACCCTAAACGTCATCCTAAAGATCAAACGTTTAAAGGAACTTGTCCTTATCAAGGTGACTGTTTAGAGGGCTTAGTTGCTGAACCTGCTTTTCAAGCTCGTTTTAATAAAAGTTATCAAGAGGTTTCAATGTTTAATCCTATTTGGGACATTGTCGCTTATTACATTGCTCAAGCAGCTATTCAATCTACCCTCTTAATTCGTCCACAAAAAATCATTATTGGTGGCGATATTGTTAATAAAATTGAAATTGAAAAAATTAGAAATGAATTTAAAAAGCTCATGAATGACTATATTAAAGTTGATGGAAATCTTGATGATTATATTACTTTACCATCCAACTCTAGTAAAAAATTATCAATCGTTGGAAATACTTCATTGGCTAAAAAAGCTTATTATGCAAATGATGATGTGTATGCATAGAAAAATTTAGATAATAAAAATGCTCTGAATGAATCAGAGCATTTTTTGTAAACTATTATCTAAAATAATAGCTCACTTTGTAAATTATTATTAAATAATAATTCTTCTTGTATAATATCTTTTGGTATTTTTATTTTTTTTAACATCCAAATTCTAATAATAAATTGAGAGATAATTAATATCATATATCTATCTTCAAGTGAAACATAATCAGATTTATATTCTAAAGAACTATGAGAACTCCCATTTCTTGCTTTCCATAATAAATTACATAAAGAATATTTATCATTAAATCTAGACCTATTCAATATTTGTTGAACAATTTCATCATCAAAACTGTTTAGTATTACTAAGACTTTCATATCAAATGTTTTATTTTTCTTTTTAGATTTTTCTAATTTTGAATTTTCTGTTTTTAAAAGAACATTTAATTTATCATCTAAAAAATGCTTAGCTATCATATCTAGACCAGAAAAAGCGCCAGAAAGTTGTTGATCAATAGTTCCAATTTCAGGAGATACTATTGAAATATCATATATAGGTTTTAGCTCATCTACATTATTAATCCATTCAAATAGTGAATTTATTATAATATCAATAAATTCGCTATTTCTTATATTTCTTTTAAGCTCAAAAAAGAAATCTTGTTTTTTAACTTTCTTTATAGGTGTTCTAGAAAGTTTCAAAACATTATAATTATCATTAAAATATAAAAAAGATTTGAGTACTTGCTGCATATAAGAAGATATTAATGAAAAATAAGTAGATAAAATATTTTCATATTTATTAACATCAGACAAGTTAATGTTATCTTTTTTTAAATTAATATAGCTTGATAGTTGATAACCAATTATATTATTTAATAAACTATGCTTATTAACATAAATACATTTATTGTTTAAAGAAATATTTATATTATCTTCATTTTTACGTGATGAATTTAAATCCTTGATATTATTAATTTGATTTATGTTCAAATCGCCATTAATAAATTGACTAAAATTTGATAAATAAATTGAACAAGAATTAAAATTTATATCATTGTTTATAAACATATTACCCATATATATATTTCGATTTGCAATTATATACTTTACTTAAACCAGCTATCCCGTCAATACTAAAATAGTTCTTATAAAGAGATATGTGGCTTACATAAAATTTATTGTTATTAATATGTATAAAGCCTTTACCATAAATAAAATCAATACGTTCAGAATTTATTAGAAAATCATCGGTAATTGAATCATTAGTTATTAAATTTATACCATTATTATCGTAATTCAAAAAACCATCAATGTTTAAATTATTTTTATCTATTCCCCATTTACCAACAATTTTAAAGTTGTCATATGAATTTATACAATTTAAATCCAATTGAATCATCTCTTTCATAAATATTAAAATATTTTATAATATATTAAATTATATTTAAGCATTATCTAAACTAGCAGATTCTTTAAGGAATTTAATACACATTCATTTTTAAAGTTTTAATAATTTAATCACTTATGATAAGGACTATCTTAACCTTTTTAGATGAGGTTTTATGTAAAAATTATCCCATTAATGTTTACACATAATAAAATAGTTGATCATTTATATAAATGATCAACTATTTTTATTATAACGTTTCTAAGGAGTTCCATTATCTTTAATGCTCCAATTTAATTCTGCATTATAACTAGTTGTTCCTTTTTGTATACTATAATTATGTTCATTAAAATTAGTATTATTACCTAATTTTAATTCATTTTGATTATCCCAATTTATATTAGAAACAGTATCATTATCATCATCATTAGTTATATTATTATTAAATATGTCTATAGGTTCACTATTTGGATTCAAAATATTATCATTATTATTTTTAAAATAATGTAAAATAAATGGAGATTCTTTAGAGCCAATTTCATTTACCGAGTTATTACTTATCGGTATCTGGGATAAATACACGCTATAGGGAATTTTATATCTCCGTGAATCGTAAATTTGAGCCATATTATAAACTTTATTTTTATTAACGCTATAATAATTATTTTGTCTTTCTATTTTTGAAGGAGAAAGTAATGTATTTATATAAAAACTATCCTTTATCCCATAATCAATATCGTTTATATAATTAAAGGATAAATTTCCGTTATCAAAATTATAGTTTTCTTTTTGACCAATATAGTAATCGCTTCCATCCATAAACGTAGGAGTAGATGAAAATGATGTTGGATTTTTATTATCTAATTTTATTGTGGCTGTAATATTAACATCATTATTCACACTAATAGATGGTAAGTTGTAAATAGTAACAAGTTTTCTTTTACTATCATTAGAATTTTTATTCAAATAATTTCCTATAGAATTGCTATATTCATAATTATCACTAATTTTGTAGTAAGGTGAACTATTAGTAGCATTAGATGATATTTGTTTATTATTAACTGATATATCAGCTTGATTTCCATTTAAACTAGGAACCCAAAAACTATAAGTGCCACTATTACTTGTTTTAGAACCATCAACAATATTTTTTAAATTTGTACTATACTTAATAGAATTATAACTAGATACATCGGACAGATTATCCGATTTCAATGAATCATTTTTATTAACATTAGTCATCTTATTATCCACTAATATTCTATTATTAATTGGCGGGAGTGTTTTATTAACATATACATTAGCTACACTTGAGCGACTAGCATTATTTCCCTCAATACTATTTCCATAAAAATTACTTCCACTAGCAACAACTATGTTACTTCTTGGATTAGAAATATTTTTATTAGAATTAATTATTGTTCTTATTCCAACAGATGATGGTTGCACATCACTATTGGAATTAATATCAATAGGTGGAATATCTTCATAAGTAGCATCAATATTATTCCGATTATCTAATGAAGTCATTCCTTTATCAGATAAATTATCATCAACCACCTTAACATTAGTCCAATCATTTCCAATTCCATCAATAGTCTTATAATTATAAATACTTACTTTATAGAGTATAACATCACCAACATTAGTGTTTTTAACAGATGCTGAAAAATATTCTGAGGGAACTAAAGATACAAGCATGTTTGATAAATCTGCATCAGAGGATGATGAATTAGGATTATATATACAATCTATTAATTCCTTTTTTGTTAATTCTGATTGATTAGAATTGTCTATATTGTATTTTATTTGTTTCTTCTTATCATCTGATAAATTTGATATATCCAAAGCCAGTTTAGTTATACCAGGGTCTCCCGTAACTGCGGTATCAGCAATAGCAGAAATCATCGTATACAATCCCGTTGAACCTGTAAATCCCCACCATACATATGGGTTATTATTGTTAGCCCCTAATATCTGGTTGATATCAATCACATGAGATTGATGAATACTACTGTCATCAATCTGAACATCAGCTTTTGCTGTCCCATCACTATTTGGTGTCCAATTATAAATAAATTTATGCCATTTAGGAAGTAAAATTCCAGGCCAGTCTGATAAAGGATGTGCATCGTAATGATTTTGACTAAATCCATAATTACCATATAAACTACCTCGAGTTAGACCATTAATACCAGTAGAATCTGTTGTAGTAAATGCAGTATGTTGACCTGTTATTGAATTGCCAAATTTATCTTGTAATCCGTTATCACTATAGTCCCCATTGTAATAGGGATCAAACTCATATGAAAAATCATTTTTTATATAATCACCATCATAATAGTTATTACTTCTCACATCACCGTAAGCACCCATGGACTCCCCATTAGTACCAATCGCATTACTTTTAATAGGATTACCATTACTATCAGTAATCTGTTTCCTATCATCATTTTGCAATGAGAATGTTATACCATCAGCAACATTACTTAAATCTGGCGCTGTAATGTAAGCATAGAACTTAATTGTAAAAGGTTTAGTAACATTAACCTTATTCTTCCACCACATTGCCTGTTTAGTTCTTTGTGATCCATCAGTGATAATTTGAACATTATTATATTTATCGTATATTTGTTTAGGAACATTGGATCCAATGACATTAAAATTACCTTGCATTGATGGACCACCCGAAGGTGGTGCTGGAATTTGTGTATCTGCGTGAATACTAATATTGCATTTTAAACAAAGGATTATCAACAACATAAAAAATAATAATAGTTTCTTAAAACATCTCAAAATATCATCTCCGAACAATAATCATCAATATAAGCAGTATAGCAGTAGATATAAAAAAGATTAAAAACTTATAATGAATAAAAGAATTCCCATTAAATTCTTTATTTAAATTTAATTTATGATTCACAGTTACGGAAATATTTTTTAATAGTACATTTTTATTATTACTTTGTAAAATTAGGTAAAAACTACTTTTAGGCGCAATATTAATATCTGAAAAGGATTTCTTTAATATATCATTATTAGTTTTTAAATCAATCTGCAAGTGTCTATACAAAATACTATTTGGATTTTTAATTTGTATCATGTATCCATGATTTTGGTCAGAGTAGAAATAATTTCCAATAGATAATTTTTGTAAATTAGACTCTAAATTAATTTCATTGAAAGAAATTCCATTAATATAACTAACCTCATTCTTTATTGATTTTTTATTGCCAACATCATAAAAGGTTGTAATCACACCTCCAAGCTTAGATCCATAAAATAAATTGCTTTTGGTGTAAAAATTATACCTTATAACTTTTTGAGTAAAGGGTTTTAATGTATTAAATTTTAAATTCTTACCTATTAAACCTGACAATAACATGTCATTATTATGACTTAGATTATTATAAACTATATTACCATTATCAGCTGTACTTGCATTTTTTATAATAGATCTAAAAAACAATTGTTTATTGGTATTATTTGTCACCAATAGTGAAATATTATAATGCTTATTGGGTTCAACAGATAAATTAAAATAACGGCTATTTTTTATAATCGGAAGTCCACTTAACATTGGTCTAACTGATACATTATTTTTTTGTTTAGCATAGATACCAATACTAAAATAAAGTATACAAAAAAATATTATAAAAAAGATGATAATATTAATTTTTATAAACCATGACTTCGTCATTATCATAGCCCCCTATTTTTTACCTTATTAATAAGTATTTTTAACAGTAAAATTAAAATAATTATCAACAAAATAATTATTATTGTTTTACAAATAACTATTATTGGAGGAAAAAAGTCATTTAAATTAGGTTCAATCCTAACCATTGGTTGAGGCTTATTTGTCTTAATAATAATTCTAGACTTTCTACCATCATAATAATCTGCAAAAACATTAATTGATAAATTATCAAAAATTAAAATGATTGTTAATAAAATAATCGAAAATTTCAATTTAAACATTTATATCATCTTAAAATTAATCCTTATCTTCCAAAGTTTTATGTTTTTTATGTTGTCTATATATGATGTACACCAATAAAAGTATCAAAATTAATAATATTATTATTATTATTAACCACCACCATATTTTTTTAGCATTATATTCAAGTGCCTGTTCAAAACTTACATTAAAATCTTTATCTATCTTCCAATGATTATTATTACCATCTTTTGCATCAATATGAATATGATAAGTTCCGGGAATCATTAAATTACTATTTACATAATTATCATAAGTAAAATTAGAATTAGGTGCTAAACTCATACCGGTCTCTTTTGCACTACTTAAAATGTGAGAAGAATCACCTTTTCTATAAATCTTATTACTCATAGTCATATTAGTAGATGTTGTTGGTTGCTCATTGTAAAGATGACTATAGATAATACCATTCCTATTTTGTTGCTTAAAACCAACTTTACCCAAAGTTAGTTTAGGTACAACTTTTATATTCCGATCTCTTAAATATACTGGCATTGCAACAGCAAATTTATTGGTAATACTTGCACCATTTTGTTTATAATATGCCTCGTCTAATTTAGGCTTAACATATAAAGATCCAAGTATAATACCTTCATAATGTTTTTTAGGTATACGAACTTGAACTTTCACAGTAGTGGCTTTATTTGGTTGTAAAGTAACACGATATTTCTTTTTGATGCTTAAGTCAGAAAACTTATATTTAAGACTATGGTCTTTAGGAAATCTCTTTGTATTATCAAAACTAATCGCCCCACCATTAGTGGTATATGCAGTAGTTGGATAAACAATCATGTCTTGTTTTTCATTGGATAAATTTATCAAACTTAAATCCAAATCCTGCACATCTCCAGGCTTAGTGTCTACAAAAAAAATTCCATTTTTCATTATTTGGTTATTAGGATATATAGGTTTCAATGCTAGCGCAGGCGCATTGGTAGCATAAACATTTGATTGATTAAAAAATAAAGTTAGTGAAGAAAACAATAGCAATGAGAAAATTAAAAATAAAAAATTTTTCTTTGATAACTTGTTCATAAAAATAGCTCTCCATTGAATATGTATTAAAACGGATATAAATTATATCCATTTTGAGATAATAAAAAGTCTAACATCTAGACTGTAAGACTATCTAATAGCCACCCAGTTGGAGTTTATTGACCTGGAGTTTGTTGACCTGAAGTTTGTTGAGCTTTACTAGTATCAGTTGGTGTTCCAGGTGTTGGATCTGGTGTTGATCCAGCTCCTAGTGACCAATAAACTGGGGCATTGTAAGTACCTACTTTTAGATTGCCTGGCATATCAAGAGTGGCTTGACTACTATTGCTTGCATAATCTAATGTTGTTTCACCCTTATTTTTTCCGGGACTTGATTGCATTACAGTCTTCGCATTAGAATTACCATCATCGCTTCCCTTTAAACTTACGGGGTTTGTTTGAATAATGTTATTTTGGTTATTCTTAGAATTTGTATTATTTAAGTTTAAAGTCCAGTCACTAGCATTTGCTTTATTGTCAGTATATCCTGCGTCAGGCGAAGTAAATTTACCAAGAGAAGCATTCAAAGTCCAATTGTTATTATTACCATTTCTACTATCGGAAACTGCAATCTGACCATTACTTGCACCATTACCAAATAAGTTAGCTCTCATTGCACTACTATTATCAGTTTGAATACCAAAGTCAAAATCAGGTACTGCTTCTAAAACTAAATAACCATTTACAACTTTAACAGTTGCCTTAGAAGTCTTTTTAGCGTAATCAGTTGAACTATTTTTACTATTACTAGGATCAATAGGACTTCCGTTATTATAAACACTAGTATCTGGAACTGAACCATTAGTACTGTGAGAATCGGCATGAGCCATCACATTACTTGTTGATAAACCTAATCCCAATAAAGTAGAAAACAAGACACCGCATGAAACTATTTTTCTTTTCTTCAACATATAAATACACTCCTTATATAATTAATCTAGATTATATTATAATAATTTTTTCATAAAAAAACAATTAAGATATATTAAAAATCATATCCTTTTTAAGTAAAATGTTCAACTACTCTTTTTATTTATAAGAATACAATGCTAATTATTTCTACTAGAGAGAAAATAAAAGTTATAGCATATTAAAATTTATAATTTACCTGTATATATTTATTTAAAGTGGGATTAATCTAAACAGTATCTATAATAATTTTTGTACATTAAAAGATAATTTTTTCTTTTGCAATAATAATTATAGAAAATAATATCATAGATATTATTAATTACAAAAGGACAAATTTAATAGATTATTAACTAGAACGTTTTCCCTTTTTACTCCCGAAGTATATTATTAATATATTTTAAAAACATTAGAACCAGAGGAAACTTATACTAAAAAAATTAAGATAAACATAAAATGCGCCATTTAATAAACATACTCTCCTTAACTTTGATATTTTATTTTAAGAGGGTATGATTCTCAACCATATATTATTTACACAATTTTATATACTTTAGTATTCTAGGTTATAGACAATTTAGCTAATACAGAAAATAAGTTGCAAAATACAAAATATTCTAATTATATATAGATATAGACTATTTTGTATTTGTTTAATATAACAAATCATTTACAAAAAATAACAATAACAAAATTCAGTTATTAACAATATAAAAATCACTTATGGTATATTCTACCCTCATTAATCATAAATGCACGATATACCTGTTCAGTTAAAACTAGACGCATTAATTGATGGGGCAAAGTAAATTTACCAAATGAGATTTGTGTATCTGCCCTTTTTAAGACTTTAGGTGATAACCCTAATGATCCACCAATAACAAAAGTAATATCTGAATTACCATATGTAGTTAGTTTGTCTAATTCTTTCGCAAATTCTTCCGAAGTTCTTTCTTTACCTAAGATGGCTAAAGCATATACATATTCACGATCCGAAATCTTAGATAAAATTCTCTGGCCTTCTTTTTCCATCACATTGTCCATTTGAGCTTGGCTAAGCGACTCTGGAGCTTTCTCATCTGGAACTTCAATAATCCGAAATTTACAAAAACGAGATAAACGCTTGGCATATTCGGAAATTCCCGCTTTAAAGTACTTTTCTTTTAATTTTCCTACTACAACTAACTTAATATTCATTTGTGAAATTATCCTTTCTAAAATAATAAATACTATATTTTGTGTTTAATTTTGAAAGCAAACACTACCAATATGATTTTGAAAATGTCAATGTTTTCCACAAAGTTATCCACAAGCAGTGGATACTTTGTTTTTTGTGTAACAGCTATAAAACGCCTACAAATAAGCAATTATATCACCAATATTTTACGTGTAACTTTTTTATCCACAGAGTTATCCACAGGCTAGTGGATAAAATAACATTTTAATTTTCAATATCTATAAATCGCTTTTAAATCAATGTTTATAAGCATATATGTATAAAAATCAACAAATAATGATTTTCGTGAAACAATTACAAATTATATTGTGAAAAATAGCAATTTAAGATTTCACAAATTTTATATCAATAAATAAATTTAATGTTCGTTAATATTATTCAACTAATATTTATTATATCAATTTTAATAATAATTTTTAAGGCCATTTATTTGTGCCTAAGCAAAATTTATACAATAATATATTTGATGTTTGTAATTAAGGAGGAACATTTATGACTGATAAATTAACTACTGATGAAGGTCAACCATGGGCAGACAACAATCATTCTTTGACTGCTGGTAACCGTGGCCCTGTTTTATTACAAGACTATCAACTAATTGAAAAATTAGCTCACTTTAACCGCGAACGTATTCCTGAACGTGTTGTCCACGCCAAGGGTGCTGGTGCTAAAGGAGTCTTCAAATTAACTCGTGATATGAGTGAATACACGAAAGCCGACTTGTTCAATGGCAAAGGTAAGGAAACTCCAATGACAATTAGATTTTCTGAAGTTGCCGGTGAATTAGGTTATCCTGACACCCTTCGTGATGTTCGTGGATTCTCAATGAAATTCTATACTAAAGATGGTAACTACGATATTGTAGGTAATAATACACCTGTCTTTTTCGTAAATGATCCATTAAAGTTCCCAGATTTCATTCATTCGCAAAAACGTGATCCTGCTACTCATCTAAGATCACAAGATATGCAATGGGATTTCTGGGCACACTCCCCTGAATCACTTCATCAAGTAACATACTTAATGGGTGATCGTGGTAATCCAGCTAGCTATGCTAATATGAATGGTTATGGTTCTCATACATTCAAATGGGTCAATGCTGATGGCAAACCTTGCTGGGTCAAATATCATTTCATCTCAGAACAAGGTGTTAAAAACATGACTGATGCACAAGCGCAAAAAGTGGCATCAGAAAATACTGATTACTTAATTCAAGATTTGTATGATCGAATTAAAAAAGGTGACTATCCAAAATGGAAAGTTTGTGTTCAAATTATCCCTTATGAAGAAGGTTTGAACTACAAATATGATATTTTTGATGTCACTAAGACCGTTTCACATAAGGATTATCCATTACAAGAAATTGGTGAATTTACTTTAAACAAAAATCCTGCTAATTACTTTGATGATGTTGAAGAAGCAGCCTTTTCACCTGCTAACCTGGTTCCTGGAATTGAACCATCAATGGATAAATTACTACAAGGTCGTTTATTCGCATACAAAGATGCTGAAAGATATCGTTTAGGTGCTAACTATGAAAAGTTACCTATCAACCGTCCTAAGAATGAAGTTCATAACTATGCTCGTGATGGCTTCATGGCACAAGGACAAAACGGTGACGTTAATTATGAACCTAATGGTGAAAACGGTCCTACAGAAGATCCACATGCAAAAATTCATTCATATAAGGTCGATGGTGAAGCTGGTCATTACAAGACTTATGACGCTGATCCATATTCACAAGTTGGGGCTTTATACAATGTATATTCCGATGATGAAAAAGATCGTCTAATCGAAACTCTTAAGAACACCTTAGGTACTATTAAGAGCCATGAAAATAAAGTGCTAGAAACTCGCATGTTCTACAAAGCTGACCATGATTATGGAACTCGTGTTGCTAAGGCTTTAGGTTTAGATATGGATGAAATCACTAAATAAATAAAGTTTTTTAAGATTGCCCTATTGGCAATCTTTTTTTATACATATATAGGATAATATTGTACACAATATGTCAGGCTTGTAATATTAAATAATATAAATGTAATTATCTAATAACGTTGCTGATACATTCTCCATGTATAGTTATAAATATAAATTAAACGAACGAACTCAATAAAACGAATTAATTTAATACAAGGAGAAATGTTATATTTTGAATAGTCTTAAAAAATCAATCATTAAATACACAGTAATCGCGTTAGGTACATTTGCTTTATTATTTGCATTTAACCTATCAACTAACAATCAAAACAATGCTCAAGCTGCTACCAACTGGCAAACAGTTGCTGAAAGAGGTTTATCAAAATCACAAGTTGCTGCTAGACGTTGGGTTTCATTCCACGAATCCACTAACAGATACTATGCAAGAAATGGTAGTTGTTATGGTAAGTTCCAATTAAGTATTGGTTACTTACATGGTGATTATTCACATAAAAACCAAGAATTAACTGCTAACCGTTACGTTAAGAACCGTTATGGTACATGGACAAATGCTAAGCACTTCTGGCAAACACACCATTGGTACTAAAATAAAATATTACTAAAAAGCTCACCATCTGTTTAGATGATGAGCTTTTTTTTAAATAGTGATAAAATAGTTTTAACAAATAAAGAATTTGAGGTGTTCAATATCAACAATTATTATGTAGTTGATAAATCACTACTACCAGAAGCTTTTAGTCGTGTTATTGAGGCACGAAAATTACTAAATAATGGTGAAGTAAAAAATGTTAGTGATGCCGTCAAAAAAGTAGGCATTAGTCGTGCCAGTTATTATAAATATAAAGATTTCGTATATGAAGCGGAAAATAATAGACAGCGTAAAGCAGTCATTTCCTTTTTGTTAAATCACAAAAGTGGCATCTTATCTGAAGTTTTAAACGGAATTTCCAAAACAGATGCTAATATCTTAACCATTAATCAAAACATTCCAATCAATAATATGGCTAATGTTGTTATTTCACTAGACATTAATCATATGAATATTTCAGTAGAAGCAATGATGGATAAAATAAGACAGATTAAAGATACCAGTAAAGTTAGACTGATTACTATAGAATAAAAAAGAGAACTCCAAAAATGGACTTCTCTTTTTTATTTAGATAATTGTTTGTGACTTAGTATTATATGAAGCTGGTGATTCCTTAGCAACTAAATTGGAAACTTTTTGCATATGATCACCAAAATCACGAATTAATTCCTGAATTTGTAAATATTCATCGTGTGCTTCTAAACGATTCATTCTTTTGATAATTGCACGACGTTCACGATTACGAAAACATAATTTCAGTTGACGACTTACATTCAATATTTCAGTTAAACAAAAAACATTAACTGACATGGGTGCAGTTCCTAACATCTGACTAGAAATATGATCGATAATTTCTTGATTAGTTTGATGTTTAGGTACAAAAGTTCTTACTTTGTGTAGTAATCCTTTTTTCTTTTCAACTACGTGTCCATATTCAGCAAATTGTTCGCCTAATGCCATATAGGTATGTTTCATAACATCTATATTCTGCAATAGTTTAGCGATAACTGTATCAACATCAGAATCCTTATTTCTTTCAATTAAATCCATAAATGAATTTAAAAAGTACAATTGATGTGGCAAATTATTAGAAATCTTTATTTTATTATCCGCACCGATACTAATAACATCTGCAGCTGCTAAATCTATTAAACAGCTATCGACTAGGTATGCACGTGAGCGAATATTTTTTAACATTACTCTACTATCTTTTGATTTACTAGTAATCAAAAAATACATTTCAGCAGTTGTAAGTGCCATGATGTAGCCTCCGTGAAAAGAATAGCAATATTTTACCACTTAAACATAAGTTTTGCAGTAATATTTGCTAACTTTGTATTTCATTTTTTATTTTATTAGCACGCTCAAAATCGTTGGTAAATATTCCCTTTATCTTTTTATTAAATAAGAATCGCAAACGTAGTCTATGATTAACGGTAAATATTGATTCTTGATTTTCAATATTTTCCTGAAAGAATTTTAAATGCAGTGCATCTAGATGATACTTTTGCATAAACATTTGTGGATTTTTAATTTTTCTTACTGATAAAAAGCAATATTTCTGATTACTATCAATTTTTTGGGCAATTTTTATAGAATCCATATTAAAGGATGAATAAATGACTGGATGACATAAATGATATTCATTCATCATTTTAATCACGATATTTTCAATTCCACGATAATGAATTTTATTAGTTTTGAATTCTAAATTTAAATAAATGTCTTTATTTTCAACTAAATCTAATAGTTCACTTAAAGTCGGAATAGGTTCATAGTTATCTAAAGAAAATTGGCGAAGCTCATCTAAAGTGTAATCTTTAACAAAGCCACGACCATCGGTTGTTCGGTTAATTTTTTCATCGTGAATAATCACTGGAACATTATCCTTCGTTAGATGTACATCAAACTCAATGCCATCAATATGGTGATTAATGGCATAACGAAATCCTTGTATTGAATTTTCTGGATATTCAGCCGGAAAACCACGATGTCCGAATATTAAAGTCTTCAAGATAACCACCTCCCCTATAAAAATTCATTTACTGTTAATGATAAATCTATTTGAGAATTTTGCAAATAATCAATTTATTAAAATGTTATAATATTGTTAATAATAAGTTTATTAGGAGGATGCCTATGATTTATGCAATTATCAGTTTTATCGCTGGATACATAATGTTTGTTTTTTGTTTGTTCCAAGGCGTTTTAGATATGTCCGCCCAAATAAATGAAATTCATAAAGCTGAAAATTCATCTAAAAAATTTAAAGCTATTAGAACCGGACTATGGATGATTCCACCATTAAAAATTATGCTTGAAAGAAATCGCTTAAGAAATATTCTTAAAAGTAGTGGTAATTCAAAAGAAGATGCCGAACGTTTTAAAAGATTCTATAATATTTCTAACCAATCTACTGCCTGGGCATACATTTCATTTGCTTGTATGTTAGAAGCAATTGTTTCTATTAAAACTGTGTTTGATGCTTTTGGATGGCATTTAACTTTACCATTGTTCAGTGTATTATCTTTAATAGTAATAATCGCCGGTTATGCACAAGTTATGTATCGTGCTTCAGATGATCGCGAAGAAAAATTAAGTGCTAAAATTAACCGACTAGGTAAGCAATAATTCAATTGGAGGCCATAATGAATATTAATGAACAAAAACTACATATGATTACTAAGGCTCTAGATAATTCAACAAGAATTAAAATGTTATATTATCTAGCTGAAAATAATAGTAGTAATGTTTCAAATCTTATTAATGTTTTTAATATCTCTCAACCTAATATTTCTCGACATTTGAAAATATTAGCGGATGCTAACTTAGTTTTTAGTACTAAAGATGGTAAAGAAAGAATCTATCAATTAAGTGATAAGCATGTTTACCAATTATTATTAACTTTAAAAACGCATATTAATGATTAAATCTTATTAATTGACATATATCTCTTTTTGTTATATAAATGTATTTAATATATAACAAAGAGATATTTGTATTTTATGGAGGAATTTATGAATAAATTCAAAAAGATGAGTATATTTTTAATTATTAGTAGTGTTTTATTAATTCTTACTGGATGCTCAGGCAAAACCAATAACCCTAAAAAAAGTATTAATGTAACTACTTCATTAAACTTTTATGGTGAGGTTGCCAAAGATGTATTAGGCAACCATGGCTCAGTTACATCAATCATCAATAGTCCTAATGTTGATCCTCACGATTTTGAACCTAAGAGTAGTGATGCCAGAAATGTATCTAAAACTAACATAATGGTATCAAATGGTTTAGGTTATGATAGCTGGGCTGAAAATCTAACTAGCAACAATAAGAACATTAAAAATATTAACGTTGGCCAATTAATGGATAAAGCAAGTGGTGATAACCCGCATATCTGGTATAACATTGATACTATGAAAAAATTAGCATATGAATTGGCTGATCAATTTGGTAAATTACAGCCACAAAATAAAAAAGCATTTGAACAAAACGCTAAAAATTATGTTAGCAAATTACAACCAGTTGAAAATAAAATCAATAGTATCAAGAAGCATAAGATTAATAAACCAGTTGCTGTTTCAGAACCTGTCTTTGATTACTCATTAGACAAATTAGGTTACTCCATCGCAAATAAAAACTTTGAAGAAGCCATCGAAAAAGGTAATGATCCTGCTCCTGCCGACATTCGTCAATTGCAAAATGATATTAAAAATCATAAGCTAGCCTTCTTTGTAGTAAATAAACAAGTTAATAGTAAAATTGTCACTAACTTAGCTAATTTAGCTAAAGAAAATAACCTACCTATTGTCTATGTTACTGAAACTAAACCAGAAAATATGGATAATTATATTAAATGGATGGATAGCCAATACGACCAAGTATTGAAAATTCAAAAAAATAACGGTTTGAAGTAAACAGCTTAAAATATTAGTATATAATATAGGTATATTAATATAAGATATTTTAAGTTAAGAGGTTCGAACAATATGGCAATTGCGTTAGTTAAAGAAATGTTCAATGAATTTAATGATCCCGACTTAACCTATATTGAATCCAGAGATGGTAATACAGAGTGGTTTAAGTTATCTTTTCTAGCTGATGATAAATATCACACATATAAAGATGGAAAAAGACAATTTATTGAAAAATATAATGATGAACTAAATGATGTTATGAGCAATTTCCTAAATAAATATCAAAAAGAATTTGAATCATCATTTATTGATGAAAACGAATTTGAAGTATTAGATCGCACTAAAGAAATTGCAAAGGATTTAAAAGAAACCCTTGATAAAGAATTCTTAATTCCAGATGGGATTGTGCTATTTAGTATTGATTTAGTAGGTAGCTGGCAAGCATTTAAGAGTTCTGGTAAATCTGATTTGGAAAAACGTTTTTACCAAAACATTTCTGAACATGTTAAAGAACAGCATGAAAAATAAAAAAAAGAAGCAACTTTAAAAGTTGCTTCTTTTTTGTTTACTATTTTTGTTGAATTTTGCCAGAACTTCTCAAGTTATCTAAATGTTCATAAAGAACTCCATATCTCAAGCCTTGTTTGCCAAAAATCATTCGATCAGAATTTAATCTTCTCATCATTTCCATAGCTGGACAAAGACCACCAACAATAATGTCAGCACGTTCTTTAGAAACTCCTGGAACCAACTTGCGTTCTTCCAAATTATCATTTAATAGCATTAAGAAAATATCTTTGGCTTCACGATTAGATAAATGAAAACCATGAATATCATCCCAATGTTTACGATCTTTATCACGACGACGTTTGATCTTAGCTAAAGTACGATTGGAACCACCTAAACCAATAATTGGTAAATTAGTTCCACGTGATAACCACCAGATATCATTAAAAATCTCATTTAAATAATCTAATGTTTTGAACATTTGCCCAGCAGTTGGAATGTCGGGATCAATATTGCCTTCTGATAGTGTTACAGACCCAAATGGCAAACTAATCATATTCACAGCTTGTCTATTTTGAATTAATACTAATTCAGTACTAGCACCACCAGTATCCATGATGATTCCATTTACCACTGGCAAGGAGTTAATCACACCTAAATAATCATAGTATGCTTCTGTTGTTCCTGGAATTACCTCCAAATCAATATCAGTTTTAGATTTTACTTCTTCTAAAAACTCTTTTTGATTTTTTGCCATTCTAGTAGCAGCAGTCGCCATTGCTCTTAAATGGACATTTTCTAAATTTTCAAAATCTTCTTTAAATGATTTCAAAGTTTTAATGGTTCGATCAATTGCTGGTTGTTTTAAAATCATTTCAGAGCCCATGTTTTCAGAAAGTCTGACTGGTTCTTTTCTTTCGATAACGTTCTTAAATGAACCATCTTCTTTGATTTCTGTAACAGCTAAACGGACTGAATTAGAGCCTAAATCAATTACTGCTAAATGTTGCAAAATTAACGCTTCCTTTCGTTAGGCTTACGCATTGGGGTAAACTTTGTTTTTTGTTGATTAGTATGTTTCTTAGGGAATAATTGCTTAAACAAATTATCTGATATTTTTTTACGATTATCAATCATATACTTTTGCGAATTCAAAGGTTTCTTATCATTTCTAACGTGGGTCCAAGTATCATCAGAATGTAACTGTCTAGCTTTAACGTTATCATTCCATAGAATTTTATAAATATTGATCAAATGTTTTCTAATATCATCATTTAAAACCGGGAACATTAATTCTACTCGACGACTTAAATTGCGATTCATTAAATCGGCACTTGATAGGAATACTTTTTCATCCCCATCAGCATAGAAATAATAGAAACGGCGATGTTCTAATAATTGTCCAACGATTGAATGGACCGTAATATTGTCAGAGACTCCTGGAATACCCACTCGTAAATTACAAATCCCTCTTACAATTAAGTGGATTTCAACTCCAGCAGCACTAGCCTCGTACAACTTTTCAATCATTTGCGTATCAGATAAGGAATTCATTTGCATTTGAATTAATCCTTTTTTACCCATTTTAACGTTTTCAATTTCCTTATCAGTCATATGCATTAAGTAATTACGAATCCCATCAGGTGAAATCGATAAATCATTGAAATATGGTGGTTGAGAAAAACCAGATAGCATATTAAAGATGTTGGTAGCATCAACACCAATTTGTTGGTTACAAGTTAATACTCCCATATCAGTATAAAGCTTAGCAGTAACATCATTATAGTTACCGGTTCCCATATGCATGTAACGTTTAATCCCATTTTCTTCTTGTCTAACGACCATGGCCAACTTACAATGTACCTTCAAACCAACTAATCCGTAAATTACATGACAACCTACTCGTTCTAGTTCATCAGCCCAATGTAGGTTGTTAGCTTCGTCAAAACGTGCTTTCAATTCCACTAACACGGTAACTTGTTTACCATTTTGGGCGGCTTCTTTAAGTGCTTTAATAATTGGTGATTTAGCAGAAACACGGTAAATAGTCATCTTAATAGCCAATGTTTGCTTATCATGGGCTGCTTGACTAATAAAATCCATAACTGGTTGAAAAGAATCATAAGGATGACTAACAAAAATATCATTCTTAGATATAGCTTCAAACATAGTTTGATTGCGTAAGACTTTAGGCATATATGGTGTGAATTTTTCAAATAATAAATCTTTATGACCGTTAACTTGTTTGATTAATTTGTTAACACAATTTAAATCAATTGGCCCATCAACTACATATAAACCTTCCTTATCGATATTATATTCACTTAGTAATAAATCTAAAATTTGATGACTCATACCAGCTTCAACTTCCAAACGCATTACTGGTCCAAATTCACGTTTTCTTAGATCATGCTTAATTTCTTTCATTAAATCAGATGTATCTTCATCGGCTTCAACATCCATATCACGAGTAATTCTAAAACAAGCCATATCATGAGCTCGATAGCCAACAAAAAGTTCATTGATAAAGTATTTAATAACTTCTTCTAATAAAATAAAATCATTTTCTGCTCCTGGAAGTTTAATAACTCTTGGACAAGCATCTGGAACTTGGACGGTCGCAAATGATTCATCTTTTGCATCATCGTTTTTAGTAATCATTAATCCAATATTCAAAGTATTATTCGCTAAGAAAGGAAATGGCCTGGATGAATCAACAGCCAATGGCGTTAAAACTGGATAAAGATTCTGATGAAAGTATTCATCTAAAAAGTTTCTCTGACGTTGAGTAACCTGACTCATTTTTACAATATTAATATTTTCACGTGATAACTTAGGCAATAGCTCATTGAAAAGAATGGAATATTGATTTCTAACTAATTCATGCACTTTATGTGAAATGCCACTTAATTGTTCGGCAGCAGTAAGGCCTGCCGAATCAGTCCCCTCATAACCTACAGAAATTAGTTTATGCAAAGAAGCAACTCTAATATTAAAGAATTCATCAAGGTTACTTTGGGTTATCCCAAGAAATCTCAATCTTTCCAATAATGGATTAGTAGGATCATTAGCTTCTTCAAGAACTCGTTTATCAAAATCAACCCAACTTAATTCACGACTATTAAAGTATTCTGGTTTGTTGAAACTCATTGTCTAATCTCTCCTTTTAAAATAGGTTTGATGCCAAATACAGATTCAAAGAAAGCCCCTTTTCGTTTTAAGTTAAGGTTTTCTAACGTTAATTCATCATCAGTAGTTACATAAATAATTAATTTAGTTGGATCATCTAAATTAATATCAATTGTTCTAATTTTTTGTAATCGACTAGCATCTAGTGAATCGGCAATTCTTAAAATGGCTGCTAGCTTAATAACGACCATTCGATCTGAAATGCTGAGCTTATCTAACATTTTAAATATCGATGAAGTTGCTGAATGACTGTGATATCTGGAAATCATTGCAACCATTATTAATTCAATGTTAGATAAACCTAGTATTTCTGAATTTTTAATTACATATTCAGAATGTGCATAATGATTATAACTATTTACAAAGTTTCCTACATCATCAACAATTGTTGAAACTTGCAATAATAGTCTTTGACGATCATCTAAGCCATGAATATCTTCCAAACTATCAAAAAGTTTTAATGCAAATTTTTCAACCATTGCTTGATGCGTAGGTTCAACGTTATATTGTTTGGCCATATTTCTAGCAGAAACTAAAGTTTGATTATTCAACATTTGTTGAATATTATTTTCCTGTTTATCTTCAATCAATTCACAGGTTAAACCATCAATAAACTTCAAGCTCGATAACCATATTTTCTTAACTGATAATCGATCTAATAATTCATGAATAATCGTAACTAATGGAACAACTTGTGATAGATCATTTTCATCTATCTTATAACGACGTGTTAATTCTTGATTATTTACTCGACGCATCTTGTGATATAAGACATCAAAATCATTCATTGTTAATTTATCAGTATCTTTATGAGTTCCGAAAAGTAATTTTAGAATCGTTACTGATGAACCTAATAAAATAACATTTTTGGTTGATGCAATATTGGGTAGTAATCTAACGAATTCTAGTAATTGACTATCAATATAATCATGAAGAACTTCATTAAAGTTAGCAATATCTGGTTTAACATCACTCATTGCCTCATAAACTCTTAAAGGTCCTAAGTTTAATGTTTTTGAGTACATAAATTCACCATTTTTATAACCCATTAGTTCAATATTTCCTGAACTAATATCAATCAATAATGTATTATCTTTAACGATTTTCTTAAAATCTTTTAGATAAAAATTAGTGGCTAAATTACGATATAAAGATTCTTGGCTTTGACTAATCCAATTAATTTCAAATTTGGTTCGCTTTTGTAATTGATCACGAACAAATTCAGAATTACGTGCTTCATGGAATGCATTAGTTGCAAAGAATTGATAATCGGATACTCGATAATCAAGTAATAAATTTTTTACAACTTCTAATGAAGAAACAATTTCATTAACTGTGTCTCCAGCAATAAATCGGTCAGAGAAAACATCTTCTCCTAAGTCGATGTCATAGTGAGCGTTCTCAATTAATGATGCATGATTGATATCAACAATTTGCACATAAATATTTTGCGATCCCATCACAATTACTGCTGAAAAATTATATTCATTTGGCATCTATAAGCCTCCTGTTATTATAAAATGTACAATACATTTTATCATATTATTTTTATAAATATATAAAAAATAGATTAGGCTCACTTAAAAGCCTAATCTATCAATAATTAATTAAAATAATGGATTCCTACTAGCTGTTTTTACAGCTTCAACATTTTTTTCAATAATATCCCAATGTTCAGCTAATTTATTGTTTTCTAAACGGTAAACGTCACAAACTTTATTAATATGACCATTATTTAATGTACATTTGAAAAATACATAAACATAATCATGATCAGCGCTAATATTAATAATATCAATCTTAGGATCCAACTTTAAAAAGAACTTAATAAATTCCATAAATCCAGATTTACCATTTTTCACTTCAGGACTATGTTGAATGTAATTATCTTGCATTAAGTTATCTAAATTAGATAAATCTCCATTCATAAAAACTTCATCATAAAATTTTTGTACTACTTGTTTGTTATTCATTAAAAAGCTCTCCTTTACATTAGTATTACTTAAATAACATAACTGAAAAAAATAATTTATGTAAGTAAAAATATTTTTCATTATTATTAAGGTTCTGTTACAGCAATTGCTATTGGTTAATAATGCCGTTATGATAAATCTAATTATTAAGACATCGAGTATTAGTAAAGGAGTTAAATATGAAAAACGGATTCATTAAAACAGCTATTTTTACATTTGCTAGTGCAATATTATATAAACTTTCCAAAAAAAGTATGCAACTAAGAAAAGCTAACAAAGAAATCTATATGCCATCAAAAGAATTCTTTGTTGATAGTAATATTAATGGCAAAAAGATGGTTTTTCTGGGATCATCAATAACTCATGGACTAGCTTCTAAAGGAAAATCATTCGTTGATTTCTTAAATGTTGAACACGGCGTTAATACTATCAAAGAAGCCGTTAGTGGTACTACTTTAGCTGGTGAAGAAGAATCATCATATGTTTCAAGAATGAAAAATAATCTAAACACTGATGAAAATATTGATTTATTTGCTTGTCAATTATCTACTAATGATCAACGCAAGAAAAAACCAATTGGAAAAATTAGTGATTCATATGATTTAGAAGACTTCGATATTAATACAACAATTGGTGCAATTGAATACATCATCGAATATGTTCAAAAGAATTGGGATTGCCCTACTGTATTTTATACTTGCTTAAGAAAACCTGATCCTGGTTATGAATTACTACGTAATAAACTATTCGAATTACAAAAGAAATGGCATTTCGCAATCATTGATGTTTGGAACAATAAAGAAATTAAAAAGATGAATCATAATAATCCATACTTCATGGCTGATGATGCACATCCTACATGTGCTGGATATCGCTATGGGTGGACTCCACTTTTTGTGAAAAATCTAGATCAAATGTTTGCACTATAAAAAGGAAATGATAATATATCGTTTCCTTTTTATTTTTTATTAAAAAATAATTAAAAAACGCTTGCATTTAAATTAAAATATAGTAATATATTATCCAAGGAGATAAATAACCATCTCCTAAAAATAATTGCTCCATGGTTCAATGGTAGAACGGCGCACTGTTAATGCGAAGGTTGCTGGTTCGAGTCCAGCTGGAGCAGTTGGAGATATTATTTCTCTATTTTTCATAAATCTAATTTATTGCTCCATGGTTCAATGGTAGAACAGCGCACTGTTAATGCGAAGGTTGCTGGTTCGAGTCCAGCTGGAGCAGTTATAAAAAAAGAAAGGCTAGTCATTTTAGACTAGCCTTTCTTTTTATTTTATTCAAACACGGATTGATAAGTCCATCCCATTGTTTTACCTTCATATTGAACAAGGTAATAATGAGTATTCCAACCAACTTTCTTAGCTTCTCCAATGATCTTAACTTTCTTACCAGCCAAGTCTTGGACATTACCTAATGATTTATTATCAGCAAAATGACTACCTTTGACGTGTTCATTAAATTCGCCAGTAACATCTGCTTTAATTGTTTTTTCTTCGTTAGCACTCTTATAATCAATGTAATTTTCTACAGAATTAGATTTAATCCAACCCATGCTCTTACCATGACGAGTTACACGATAATAAACATCACCATTTTTAGTAACTCCCTTTTTGTTAGCAAAAAGAGTAGCTGCTTTATAATCTTTAACTAAATGTAGTCGTTTTCTAGACTTATAAGTTGTATCTTCACCTAAATGATTATAAAAGTTAAAGTTAGCATTATCTTTAACCGTAAGTTTTAAATTACTATTATAATATTTAACGCTACCTTGAGTTTTTACAGGTCTACTTTTTTTTTGGCTATCTGGAACTAATGTGTTTGTTGATTTGCTACTCGCACTATTATCTTTATTAGAAACTGGTAGTTCAACATTTCCAATGAACCAATCCTTACCTTTACCTAGTAAACTTGCATCAATCTTTTTACCTAATGCACTTGAATAGTGACGATCAGTATATTGCCACATTACACTTTTTAGTGAAGGTTTCTTACTTTGATATGCAGCAACCCAGTATCCATCATAATATTTCAATGCCTTAGCTGCATGTTGCAACATAAAGTGTTGATAGGAATAGAACAGAATCTTTTTACTACCAACTAATGGACGTAATGCTTGTACCCAAGCCTTAGTAGCATTATTAGAACTACCATGTTTTACTGAAGCCATTTCATAATCATTAACATAAAATTTAGCATTAGGTGCTAATTTATATAGGTGCTTAGCTTCACTTTTAGCAGCGCCTGCACTTGAATATCTACTAAATGAGTAAACACCATAAGGTAATCCGTACTTTTCTAATAGCTTACGATTGTTGTTAAAAGTTTTATCTCGGTATGAACTACCATATTGAACTCTTAAAATCACAAATGGAACTTCATGTTTTAATTTTTTCACTTTTTTAGCAGTGAAATTACCTTGCCATTCGGATAGATCATAAACTCGATTACTACTTGCATTTGCTTTATGTGTATTAGCAAAACCTACACAAAATAACAATGCAAATAAAGTTGCCAACATTAGAAATATTGACCTCTTTTTAATCAATATAATTCACCCCTATTTATTCTTCTCTAATATCAATACTAACTAGTAGTATAACGGGTAAATATTGCAAGAATGATATGACAACATTACAAAATATAACAATTTTGTTATTTAAAAATGAGTTAAATCCCTAGAATAGCATCAAAAATCCTTTGTGGCAGTATTATATTAGCGCTTGAAATTTTACGTTTATTGATATTTTGTCGACGTAATAATGCTTGCTTTTTTGAGATACTTTTTTTCTCACCACTAACAGCAGCATTTTTCCTAAGTGGTGGAATATCTACTCTAGCAATTACACGTCCTTCTACATATGCTTGTACTGGAATTGGATATAGTTTTTTAGGCATAACGTATTTTAATTTATGCACAATTGATTGTGCCAATTGACTGGCATTATTTCTATGAACAATAAATGTTAATGCATCAACTGGCGAATAATTAACATCAATAGAAATTTTAACAATATCAGAAACTTTATATTCTAAAAATTTGGTATCAAAAGTAGCATAACCATGTGATATTGATTTCAATTTATTGAAAAAATTATAAGCAATTTCTGCAACCGGTAATTCATAAGTTAATTCTACTAGATTTGAATCATTATCCATAGTTATTAAAATTCCTCGACTTTGATTAGCCAAATCCATAACTTTACTCATTGAGCTTGAGGGTACTTTCATTTTTACTTCATCATATGGTTCTTCAATTGAATTAATTTTAGAAAAGTTAGGCATTTTCGCCGGATTATCAATATTATTAATTGCCTCATTTCCATTTAAAATAACACGATAATTTACATTAGGATTAGTAACAATTACAGATATATCAAAATCATTAATTAATCTTTCACGCACAATTTGCAAATGAAACATTCCTAAAAATCCACAACGAAATCCTTGTCCAAGGGAATCAGAATTATCTTCTGTGTAATATAATGAAGAATCATTAAGTGATAATTTTTCAATTGCCATCTTCAAATCATCATAATTAGAATTTTTTGGATAAATTCCAGCATAAACAACCGAACGAACTGGTTTATAACCAGGAACAGCATGAATGGTTGGTTCTAATTTGCTAGTGATCGTATCTCCTACACGAACTCCTTTAGGATCTTTGATTCCAGTAACTATATATCCAATATCACCAGAATGTAATTCTTTAACTGGCTTTAAAGAAGGTGTAAATATTCCTATTTCATTGTTTTCAAATGATTGATTATTAGACATAAATTTTAATTTTTGGTTTGCTCTTAACTTACCATCATAAATTCTTACATAAGCAATAATTCCTTTATAAGAATCATAAATAGAATCAAATATTAAGCTTTTTAATGGAGCATCTATATCTCCATTTGGTTGTGGAATTTCTTCAACTATAGATTCTAAGACTTGATCAACATTTAGCCCCGTTTTTGCAGAAATATGCAAAATATTCTTTTCAATTAAGCTATCATCTAAATCATAAATTTGTTGTTCACACATATCTATTTGTGCATTTTTATTATCAACTTTATTAATGACCGGAATAACTGGTAAATGATTAGCTTTAGCAATTTTATAGTTAGCAACCGTTTGGGCTTGTACACCCTTAGTAGCATCAACCAATAATATAACTCCATCACTAGCTGATAAACTCTTCGATACTTCATATGAAAAGTCTACATGTCCAGGAGTATCAATTAAATTCAATTCATAAGTCTGACCATTTCTATCATGGTATAAATTTCTTACGGTTCTTGATCTAACAGTCACTCCATGACTTTTTTCAACATCCATATCATCCAAAATTTGGCTTTCATGATTTCTAAAACTTACAGTATCAGTTATTTGCATAATCTTATCTGATAAAGTGGATTTACCATGATCAATATGTGCAATAATCGAGAAATTTCTAATATTTCTTTGTTCCATTTTTATTACCCCTTATCTTTTAATAATCCATCAAGATAAAAACTAAAAGTTTCAATAGAATCATCAAAAACATTAACTTTAAAATTAACAAAATCATCTTTTATGGGTTCTTGATTAAATGCATCCAGCCCTGACAAATTAATCAGTCCACTAATAATGCTGCTTTGAATAATAAAAATTTTATTGGCTTGACTAATACTAATTTTAGGAAATAAATCATGAATTCTTTTAGATAATTGTTCATGAATAAAATAAAGATCTTTTCGTCCATCAATGGTTTGATCACGAGAAGCTTTATTTTCCAAAATTGGCCCCCTTAAAGCATTTAATTTAATTAAAGTAAAATGTTTTTGAATCAAATCTTCTGTTGAATTTAATAAAAAATTTTTTAGTTCTTTGATAGTATTAATTTGCTTTTCATTTAATTGGCTTAATAATCGATTAAAAAAATTTGCATACCCAACTAGTAATAAATGCATAAAAATATTTTCTTTAGTTTTGTAGTAATTAAATAATGTACCTTTTGCAACGTTAGATTTTTTGGCAATTTCATTCATAGAAATTTCTGCAAATGGCTTTTCTTGAAATAAATTTAATGCAACATTAGAAATCAATGTTGCTTTTTGTTTTTTTTGATCATTAGTTCTAGCGTTCATTTTATTTTCTCCTATTTTATTTTTATATATTATTGACCATCGGTCATTATTTGTCAAATGAAAAATTAATACGAAAATGCAACACTTTTATGCATTTTGATGATTGTATATTTTTGTATCGTCAATATAATGGTTGTTACAATCTTATATATAGGGAATTGAAAGGAGTGTTCAGATGTCCTTCTTAGAATTAAAGAACATCCAAAAGTCCTACTATTTAGGAAAAGATGAATTCAAAGTCTTAAAAGGTATTGATGTAGCGTTTAACAAAGGTGAAATGATTTCCATCTTAGGTGAATCTGGTGGTGGTAAATCAACCTTAATGAATATTATTGGTGGCTTAGATAGTAAATATTCTGGTGATGTTTTACTAAACGGTAAATCTTTAAAACATGAAACTGATAAACAATTAGACGAATATCGTCGCAATACAATTGGTTTTATTTTTCAAAGTTTTAATCTAATTAGTCATTTAACACTTCTAGATAATGTAATGGTGCCATTAGAAATGACCACATTATCAAAGAGTGACCAACGTAAAAGAGCTGAAGAATTACTAACCAAGGTTGGTTTAAAGGAACATATGCATAAACATCCCAACCAATTATCTGGTGGACAAAAGCAACGTGTTTCAATTGCTCGTGCGCTAGCTGGTGATCCAGAAATGTTAATTGCTGATGAGCCAACAGGAGCTTTAGACCCACAAAATACTGAAGAAATTCTTCAAATCCTAGAAGATATCGCCAAAGAAGGTAAACTAGTCTTAACTGTTACCCACTCAGATAAAGTTGCCGCATATGGAACTCGGATTGTACACATGACTGACGGTAAGATTGATCAAGATAAAAATCTGCGTGATAAATTCCCAGAACAACAAGATGAAACTTTAGAATCCAAATCTTTATCATTTGGTTCTACCCTAAAAATGACTTGGGACAATTTAAAATATAATTTAAAACGTAATTTATTAATTATCTTCGGTGGAATGATTGGAATTTTCTCCGTTATTTTCATGCTTGGTTTAGGAAATGGAGTTCGTGGTTATATTAATCATGAAATCTACTCACAAGTAAATCCTAATAGTGTGCAAATTGAACATAAAAATTCAAATGATCATTCATCATTTAAAGAATCTGATATTAATCGAATTAAAAATGTTAAAGATATTTCTTCTGCTGAAAAGGGATATGATTCGAGTGGTATTCAATTTAAATATGGTAAAAAGAACGCGCAAAGTCAAATGTTAACAACCAGTGCTTCTACCATTAATAGTAGTAATATCAAAAAAGGTACTACTCCTAAAGATAATGAAGTACTAATTAATAAAACAACTGCACAAAGTTTAAATAAAAATGATTATAAATCATTAGTTGGTAAAAAAGTTCAAACTACTTTTACTGCTCAAAAAGATGGTCGTCCATTCCCAGTAACCAAGAATTTTAAGATTGCTGGAATCTATGATTCACAATCTCCTCTTGTAGTAACTACTTACAATACTGTTAAACAAGCATTAGCTGATAACAAGATTAAGATGACCACTACCTTTATTGATGCCAAAATTAAAGGTGGCGTTGGTAATGTTACTCCCGTACAAAACAAGATTAATGCTATGAAAGTTAATAATAAAAAAGCATACAGTGTTTCTGGTGCTGGATCAATTGTCTCCACTCTAAACACTTATATCAACTTAGCTATTTATGTATTAGCTGCAATTGCTGGAATTTCATTATTAGTATCAGCAATTATGATTATTGTTGTCCTTTACATCAGTGTTGCTGAACGTACTAAAGAAATCGGGATTCTTCGTGCACTCGGTGCAACCAAGAGTAGCATTAGAATGTTATTCGTATCTCAAGCAGTACTATTAGGAATCTTCTCATCAGTCATATCCGTTATAGTTGGTTACTTATTACAATTTGGTATTAATTCTGCTGTTGATGGAGCAATCGGATACTCAATCATTCAAATTACTCCTGGCAATGCAATTTTTGGAATTGTAATCTCAATCATTATTAACTTATTGGCTTCAATTTTACCTGCAAATAAAGGTGCTAAATTAGATCCAATTGAAAGTTTAAGTGCTGAATAAAAAATAAAGGATGCTCATTCGAGCATCCTTTTTATATTACATACCACATATCTTTATTTATGAAATTATATATATAATCTTTAGAATAGTCTTCAAAATTGTGAACCCAAAATGAAATCAGTCCAATTGCTTCGACTGCACAATAAAAAGCAAATATTTTCTTTCTTTTGTCATCAAAATTATCTGGATTCTTATCCAAAGATTTTCTAATAATGGATTCAAAAAAATGAACTAATTGAAAATTAAATTCAAAATCACCCTTTTCACTTAATAAAAATGACAATAATTTATGATTATTTTCAATAACATTTAAAAATGAACGGATAAATATATCTTGAGGTTTACCTCGTTTTAATTCTTCATTACTACAATTATTGAAAATATTATATTTAATTTTAATTGCATTTAAAATATTAGATTCAATGAAATTAATCAGAGCAAACTTATCTTCAAAATAACGATAAAAAGTACTACGATTAATGTTAGCATTTTTAATAATATCACTAACTGTTACTTTTTCTAACCCCTTAGCTTCTGCAATCATAATCATACTATTGATAATGATTTGCCTTGTTTGCTGTCTTTTAGCTTCATAATTAGACATTATAAATCACTACCTTAAACAAATGGATTATAAAATCTACCGCCATCCATTTTCATAAATAAAATTCCTATAACCACGATGAATAATGATAATAAAATTGTTCCATAATCTTTTTTAGTAAATTTACGATTCATATACCAAGTACGATGTTTATTTTTACCAAATCTACGCAATTCCATTGCCTGACTAATTGTTTGGATTTTATCTAAACTAGATAAAATTAACGGAATTAAAATCTGTGTAGTTCCCTTTAAACGACTAAATAATTTTCCCTTTTTAGAAATCTCATAGCCACGTGCTTGTTGCGCTAGACTGATTTCTTTAAAGTCATTTTGTACATCAGGGATATATCTTAATGATAATGAAAGTGAATAACTTAAACGATAAGAAACCCCAATTTTGTTTAAACTTGAAGAAAATTCACTTGGATTAGTTGTAATTAAAAAGATTAATGAAATTGGTACCGTTACTAAATATTTTAAACCTAAGTTCAATTCATAAAATAATTGCTCCTTAGTAATAGTAAAATAGCCTAAATTGATTAATACATGTCTAGTTCCATATAATGCCGCACCATGATTAGGTGAAAATACAAAGACCATTACTAAATTTAATACTGCAAAAACAACAATTAATTTCACTACGAATTTAATTTGTGACCATTTAATTTGTGATTGTTTAAATGCAAAGATAGATAATAATAATACTAAGAAAATAAAGCGATAATCATAACTAATCATCGCAATAATTGAAACTAAAATAAAAAAGATTAATTTACTAGTCCCAGTTAATCGATGCACCCAAGTATCATTATGATCATATCCGAATAAATTACTATTCATGTTGGTTATCTCGCTCCTTGCTAATTAGGTAATTTGAAAAATCATTATAATTAACATTAAAGCGTTTAGCTAAAATGCTTAAACTGGTTCTTTTTAAGTTGGCCTTAGCAAGTAGTGCTTCATCATCTAAAACTTTTTCAGGTGTATTATCACGCAAAATAGTTTGATCACCGATAACTAAGGTTCTAGTTGAATATTCAGCCATCAAATGCATATCATGGGTAATAAATATCATGGTTAAGCCTTGTTCTTGGTTTAATTGACTTAAGAAATTCATGATTTCAGTATAATGATAGTAATCTTGTCCCGCAGTAGGTTCATCCAAAATTAATAATTTAGGTGATAAAACTAACATACTAGCAATTGTTAATCGTTTCTTTTGTCCATAACTTAATGCTGAAATTGGCCAATGTCTAAATGGATATAAATTACATACTTTTAGCGCATGATCAACTTTTTCTTTAATTTGTTCTTTAGGATAATGTCTTAATTTTAGCCCCAATGCTACTTCATCATAAATCATTACTTTACTAATCATTTTGTCTGGATCTTGCATAATATACCCAATATCATCAGCACGTTCTTTAATGGATTTATTCAAAAGATTGTCACCATTAAAAGTAATTTCTCCAGCATCAGGTTGTAAAAAGCCAACGATTAATTTACTTAATGTGGTTTTTCCAACCCCATTTTTACCAACTAAAGAAATCATATCACCTTTTTGAATATCAACATTCAAATTATTAAAAATCACTTTTTTGTCATAAGCAAAATTCAATTTTTTAATTGATAGAATATCAGCTGAAGCATTGTATTTACTAATTGATTTAGCCTTTGCACTAACTTGTTCAATTCGATCTGCAACACCTGGTCCATCAACAGCTTCAACTGAATCAATATCATGTAATTTATTTAGATCAATTCCAATACTTTTAAGCGCTTCAATATATAAGGGCTCTCTAATCCCATATTGATTTAAGATATTCTGCTTTAAAAGTTCTGCCGGATTATAAATTCCAACAATCTCGCCATCATTCATTAAAATAATTTTATCAACATCTTTAGTCAATGATTCTTCTAGACGATGTTCAATAATAATAATGGTATTTTTCAATTCATTATGTAACTCTTGCAATAGTTGAATTGATTCACTACCTGCCATAGGATCCAAAGCAGCCAGCGGTTCATCCAATAATAAAATTGGTGCATCATCGACTAATAATCCGGCTAAACCAGTACGTTGCTTTTGTCCACCTGATAAACTATTAGGTGCTTGTTTTAATAAATTATTGATTGATAATTTTTTAGACCATTGATTTACCTTGGTTTGCATTGTTTGATTATCAAAGCAATCGTTTTCCATCCCAAAAGCAATATCTTCAGCAACCGTTAAACCTACAAACTGATCATTAGAATTTTGTAGTAGAGTTCCCACTTTTAATGAAGTGTCAAATATTGACATATCTTTGGCATTTTCACCATCAATATATATTTCACCAGATAAATCGCCACGAAAATTTTCTGGAATGACACCATTAATCAAATTGCCAAGTGTTGATTTCCCAGAACCTGATGGACCCACTACTAAAACTTTTTCGCCCTCATTAATTTGCAGATTAATATTTTTTAAAGTAGGCTCTGCTTGGGCATTATAACGAAAAGTAACGTTCTTAAATTCAATCATTGTTTTTGTCATAATCTATTCCTTTTTTAAACTACCTTTTTCGACTTTAGTTGAAGCATACATAACTAATAAAATCGTTCCAATTACTCCAGTGGAAATACTGTTAGTAATTGAAGAAATAATTCCTTGTAAATAAACTTTATTGCTAGGTTCTGAATAAATTAATACATCCCCTGTAGGTGCAAGCAAAGACCAACCAATAATATTAATTAAAATTTGATAAATATTATAAATAACTAACTTCTTAAAACCAATTTTACCGTCAGCTAATACGATATATTTTTTTAGTAATCCAATCGCAAAACCAATAAATCCAGTTGTAAATACCCAAGTCCACCATGGGGCACCAAACTGGGTAAAATCAGATAAAGAATGGCCAAAGAATCCAACAAATAATCCAACAATGGGACCAAACATAATGGATATAAAACCTAAGAAACCATAGGAAGTATCAATATTAGTGTTAGGAATTCCTGAAGGAATTGAAACATATCTTTTTAATAAAAATAAAATTGCGGTTCCGATACCAATCGCAACCACACTTTGAACACTTAATTTTTTTCTGTGCATATTTTAAACCTCATTTTATATGTAATTATGTAATTATTATAACAGCTCTACTTGTAAAAAATAATTAATTTTTTAATTATCATGTTTATAAGTCTTTAATAACAGCCTCTTTACTATCATTGTTCATTGTAGAAATGTTATTATTATATGTAAATAAAATATTTAGGGAGTGAATCAAATGCTTGCACAAGCTGACAATCCTAGCGTATTTACTAAATACCTTGAAGGATTTAAGTGGGATGAAATTCTACGCAACATCACTGACATTTTGATTGACTTAGTTTTAATTTCTATTTTCTTTTTAATTATAAGAGTAATTGGTAAAGCTATTATTAATCGTTTATTTAGTAACTATGCGAATAAGGAACATAGTAATATTTCATCTAATCGAATGAAAACCTTACATTCATTATCCATGAATGCTTATATTTATATGTTAGTATTCTTTTGGATTTATTCTGCATTAACTATTATTGGAATTCCAATTGGTACTCTATTAGCTGGTGCTGGATTATTCTCAGTGGCTATTGGTCTTGGTGCTCAAGGTCTTGCTAGTGATATCATTAATGGATTCTTTATTCTTTTTGAAAAACAAATTAATATTGGTGATTACGTAACCATTGGGGATGTAACTGGTACTGTTTCTGAATTAGGCTTAAGAACTACTAAAATTAGAAGTAATAATGATGCTTTGAATTTTATTCCTAATCGTAATATCACAAGTATCAGTAACATGTCTAAGGAACGCATGAAAGCTGAAATTAATATTCGTGTTAACCCTGATACACCAATTACCAAAGTTATTAATGTTATGAAGGATATCAACAAGGAATATGTTCCAAAAACTAAGGGTATCATTGATGATCCTCAATTATTAGGAACCGTTGATATGGGTGATGGTACCATCGCAGTTAAGGAATACATTCCAACAACTGATGAAACTAGATTCGATGTTCAATTCGAATTCTTACAATTATACCTAGAAGCAATTAAAGCTGCTGGGATTACATTACCCAATAATAAAGTTATTTCTGATATTTCAAAAGGATAATATAAACAAAAAGAATGCCTATCATAAGGCATTCTTTTTTATTTAATGGAATGACGAATATTATCTAAAACCTTTTGTTGTAACTCATTAAAATAATGTGATTTTAAATAGACTAAATTAGTCACGAACTTAGGCATATTATCATCTTCTAATTTCAATCTGACCACACTATCAGGATAATTAACGAACGAGTTAAAGAAACCAATTCCCACATCATTAGATATTAAATTCATAATATTATTGGTTTCATTAGATCGTAAAATAATATTGGATGCATCCCATTCTTCTTAGTCAATTGGCGAAATGATTCATTTTGGACAAATCCTTGCTTAAATAAAATAAAATCTTCATGTTTTAAATCACTGAATTTAATTGATGATTGTTTTGCCAAATGATTATCTTTGGATACATAGACATAAAAAGGAATTTGGTCAATTTCTTCAGTTTCAATCCGAGCATCTTCCATCGGATTAATTGAGCCAATTAATGCTATATCTAATTCACCACTCTTTAATGCATCTAAAGTCGTTTCAGATCCATATTCAAAAGTATTAATGTTACCCAATAATTTTTCTTCCTTTAAATGTTGTGCAATTTTAGGGAAATATCTTGTTTCAATAATTGGTGGTAATCCAATTGAGATTTTATTTGATTTTAAGTTTTCAATATTTTGCTTAGCTACTTCAAAATGACGAATAATTGCTCGTGCATGTTTTAATAATTGTTTTCCACTATCAGTAACAATTAATTCCCCATGCGTACGATGTCTGATAATGAGCTTAGCATCCATTTCTTTTTCTAATCGTTTTAGCGCAAAAGTAATAGTTGGTTGACTAACATTAAATTCTTCTGCAACTTTTGAAAAAATTTTTATTTCTGTTAAGCTTATAAAATATTCGAGGTCTCTAGTATTCATTTTAACCACCTTTAATTATTGATATAACGGTATTCATTTTTTACATATAAATTATTTTTATTATAACACTAAGTTTTGACTATCAAAAAACTATGTATTATTATCAATGTATTAATTAAGAAAAGAGGTATGTACTATGACTATGGGATACAATATTTTAAATGACCCATTCAAGAATAAGGGTACTGCATTTACTAAAGAAGAACGTAAATCTTTAGGATTAGAAGGATTACTTCCTCCATATGTACAAACTTTACAAGAACAAGTAGATCAAACATACGCACAATTTCAATCAAAACCATCTGATTTAGAAAAACGTGTTTTCTTAATGCAAATTTTCAATGAAAACAGAGTTCTATTCTACAAACTATTTTCACAACACGTTGTAGAATTCATGCCAATTGTTTATGATCCAACAATTGCTGAAACTATTGAAAATTACAGTGAACTATTCGTTCAACCACAAAACGCAACTTTCTTATCAATTGATGATGATTTAGATACTATTAAAACTTCATTGAAAAATGCTTCAGCTGGTCGTGACATTCGTTTAATCGTTGTTACTGATGCTGAAGGTATTTTAGGAATTGGTGACTGGGCTACTAATGGTGTTGATATCGCTGTTGGTAAACTAATGGTTTACACTGCCGCTGCTGGCATTGATCCTAGCCAAGTACTTCCAGTTGTTTTAGATGCTGGTACTAATAACAAAGAACTATTAGACGACCCTATGTATCTAGGTAATCGTCATGAAAGAGTTTATGGCGAAAAATACCATAAATTTGTTGATACTTTTGTTGAAGATGCTGAAGAATTATTCCCAGAAATGTACTTACATTTTGAAGACTTTGGTCGTGGTAACGCTGCTGAAATTTTAGATCGTTACAAAGATAAATACACTGTTTTCAACGATGATATTCAAGGAACTGGAATCATTGTCTTAGCAGGTATTTTAGGTGCTCTAAATATTTCTGGTGAAAAAATGACCGACCAAGTTTACCTTTCATTTGGTGCTGGTACTGCTGGAACTGGAATTGTTTCTCGTGTTTATGATGAATTCATCCAACAAGGGATGGATCCAAAAGAAGCTAAAAAACACTTCTACTTAATAGATAAGCAAGGTCTACTATTTGATGATGACGAAACATTAACTCCTCAACAAAAACCATTCGCTCACAAACGTGATGAATTTGAAAATCCTGATGAATTAACAAATCTTGAAGCAGTTGTTAAAGCTGTTCACCCTACTATTTTGGTTGGTACATCCACTCAACCTGGTAGCTTTACTCAAGATATTATTAAAGAAATGGCTGCTCACACTGAACGTCCAATTATCTTCCCAATTTCTAACCCAACTAAGTTGGCAGAAGCTAAAGCTGAAGATTTACTAAAATGGACTGATGGAAAAGCATTAATCGGTACTGGTATTCCAGTTAAAGATGTTGAATACAATGGCACCACCTATCAAATTGGTCAAGCTAATAATGCATTAGTTTACCCAGGTCTAGGTTTAGGTGCAATTGCATCCACTGCAACTGTACTAGACGATGAAATGATTTCTGCAGCTGCCCACTCACTTGGTGGTATTGTTGACACTGACAAACCAGGTGCTGCTGTCTTACCTCCAGTATCTAAGTTGGATCAATTCTCAACTACTGTAGCTAAGGCTGTTGCCGATAGTGCTGTAAAACGTGATTTAACTCGTGAAAAGATTGATGACGTTGATAAAGCCATCGAAAATACTAAGTGGGATCCTGAATACTAGTAAGTATTAATTCTAAGATTATATTTAAAAATCCGCTGATTATTAATTAATCAGCGGATTTTTTATTGATTAATTTTAAAACTGGATAGCGATATTTATATCCTAAATTAGTTTTTAAAATTTTATATTTTTCAATCTTACAAAATAAAGAAGTTGTCCCATTAGGTAATCTATTATGATTTAAAATGATAAAATACAATTGATTATGATTATCAGAAACAGTTGCCTGTTTTGTGTTATCCTTAGTGAACTGTTGATTTACATAAACATTCTTTAAATTATAAGTTTGATTAATATATTTATTATTAGTTAAATCTTTATATGTAATATTCTTAGTGGGATTAATATCATGCGAATTTTTAAATTTTGCATGAAATAATAATCCAGCAAAATAAAATAATATAATTAATACTATTAACAACGTTAAAGTTATTTTTTTAAGTTTTATAAATATCATCCCTAGGTTAATTAAAATAAAAAAATATTTTTGAAAGGAGTTAAATATCCTTAATTTAATCCATACTCATATTAGAGCAACGCTTGCTAAACATTTTACTGTAAATCATAGCATAAATCATGGATCTGGCAGCAATTTCAATAATCATCATGATCAACAAGCTAATATTATTGAAGCTATTATATTAATTATAATATTATTTTACTACTTAATTAAATTAAAAATGTATAGAACATTAGTAATAATGATACTATTAGTTTTATTAAGCCTATCTATGCTTCATTATTACGGGATATTATAAATGAATTATTATACAATATTAGTATATAAAATTATGAAAAGAGATGATTAATTCATGAAAATCAGTCAAAAAATAACCAACTTTTTTAATAAACATAGTCGGGTTCTAAAGGGTATATATATAATAGCAATTGTGATTTTAGTTGCTGTTGCTTTTAACTCAATTAGAAAACAAGTTGAATGGAACCAAATACTACACTCATTTGGTAGTTTAACAACTACCAAAATCGTTATGCTAATTACATTGGGATTATTATCGGTTGTTCCCATGGCAATCTATGACTACGAATATGTTAAACAAAGTCATAAACAATTTAAAGTATCAACTATTTTAGTCAACAGTTATGTAATCAACACAGTTACCAATTTAGCTGGTGGTGGTGGCCTAATTGGTGGCAGTTTAAGAACTTATTTATTTGGTAAAGTTAAAGATGTTAAACAAACAATTGTGCAAGTTTCACAAATTGCTTTATTTACTCTTACTGGATTATCAATGAATGCAATTATTGTGATTATCATGCATTTTTTCTTCCATATTAAATTAAACTTATTTTACTGGTTAGTTCTAATTGGATTTATTATTTATTTGATTACCTTAGTATTCTTTAGAGCTAAATCTTTAAGTCGTCATGACACTATTTTACTATTAACTGGATCATTCTTTGAATGGATTTGTTGTTTATCATTCTTTGTATCAATTGGTTTATTCTTAGATTATCATTTCAACATCCCATCTATTTACGCATTAGTTGCGATTGCTGGAATGATTGGAATTATTAGTTTTATTCCAGGGGGACTAGGAAGCTTTGATTCAATTATGGTTGCTGGAATGTCAACGAATGGCTTAAATGTTAATCAAGCATTGACTTGGCTAATTATTTATCGAGTAACTTATTATATTTTGCCCTTCTTAATAGGAATTACATTATATTTTGTTAAAGTTATTCATAATCAGTATATAAAAAAGGTCAGATCCTAAGATCTGGCCTTTTTGTTATTGATAGTAATGTTGTAGTGATATTTTTTCACTTGATCCTAAATGGTTTAAAAGTACAGATCCAATTGGAGAAGTAGAGAACATCACTAATCCACGATTTTTTTGACCATATAGATCATCAAAACCTAATGCATGGCCTAATTCATGAATAATAACATGATCTTTATTGTTATCTGAAGCTTTGGCTATTCCTGAATATAGTACAATGTCACTTTTTGAAATATAATTCATTTTAGTTCCATCTGCTAATGCAGTTGATGAATCATAATCTACATAATTATTAGTATCTCCTAAATTACCTTTTTCGTAATCTGGATTGTTAGCGTCTTCTTTTGCGTTAGAGTTTCCATGAACATCAACTGTTGCTGATGAATCATCGACCATTTTAAATTTAATTACGTCCAATTTATTCCAAGCTGCAACTGCATTTTTAAAGTTATTCTTTAAGTTGGAATTCCCATCATATTTTACATGAATAGTTCCATCATCGTTAATTTTTTGTTTAATATTTAAACCTGTGTTGTTATCTTTTATAAAAGGTAATAAATGAGTTTTTGGATACTTAGCATTGACCTCGCTAACAAAGTCTACCGATCCATCTTTTTTAACAAATTCATAATAATTAAAATTTTTATCCTTACCAGCAGATATCTTTTTAACAATTGATTGTTGTTTAGAACTTGCCAGGGTATTTTGTGTCATGCTGTAAATTGATGTAAAAGTCAAAAATGCGATACCTAATAGTGCTAATAAGTTTTTCTTCATATATTCCTCCATCTAGCTAATAGTTACAATAATTATTTAGTTATCAATGTTTGAAATATACTACACTATTAATTTATATAGTACAAGACATTTTTGAAATAAAATATTTTTATTAAGATATATTTTCATTAAACATTAAAGCTATACAAGCAAGATTACTTGTATAGCTTTAATGTTTAATATTATTTAGTTATTCAAAAAACGTTTTGTAAAAACAATTTATAAATTAATCAAAGGTTACAAAATCAAACAATAGTTGCAAACTATACTAGACAAAGAATTTCTTTGCAAGTTTTCATAAAAAAAGAGAAACTACTTATTAAAGTAGTTCCTCTTCTAATGTTATTTTAATATTATTTCATTGCTGGTAAGTGAATCGTAGTTTTACCATCATTTACTTGCAGTAAAACTAATACCCAACGTTTAGCTAATGATGAAATTTTGTTTAGATCTGAAAGCTTAACATTTTTTACTTGTTTTGTTGCTTCAGAAAACATTTTATTACGTTCTTTGGCTGATGTATTTTTAAATTCAGGGTTTGATTTCATTGATTTTTCCATTTCACTTCTGAATTGTTTTTTACTCATCTTATCATTTAGCATTGCTAACAAGCCAGATTTAGTTTCTCTACCAGACTTAGTTTCAGCTTTATAGTTCTTAACTGTTGGTAATAAATCTTTCTTAAAAAAGCTACTGAAATTATAAATTTCATCGGCAAACGCTGCAGTTGTTTTATTATTATGATTATGTTTAACGACTTTAACAGCATGTGATTTTTTTGCGTTTGCATTAACATTATTAATATTTGCACTAAAAGCAATTGGTAATAATAATGAAATTACAGCTAATCCTTTAAATAATTTTGACTTAACACTCATATATAATCACCTCATAATTAATATATTATTAACAATAACATAAATAATTAAAATTCCAATAGAATAAAAAAAGACTATCCGAAATATTCAGATAGCCTTTCCTATTAATCAGCTTTATCAGCGCTAATTACTACTTTACCATCTTGCATATCAGCATCTAAGTGCTTAATATCTTCATGGTCTAAGTAGAAGTCAGTAATCTTATCTCTGATTTCTTGTTCAACAACTCGACGTAATGGACGAGCTCCCATTGCTTCATCATATCCTTGATCAATTAAGTAATCCTTAACTGGTTCAGATACTTTTACATCCATATTCTTCTTAGCTAATGTCTTGTTAACATCATCTAACATCAAGTTAACAATTTCTTTCAAGTTATCTTTAGATAGATGTGAGAATTCAACAATGGCATTGAAACGGTTTAAGAATTCAGGACGGAAGTATGGTGCCAAACGATCCATTAACTTCTTATCTTTGTTGTCATCACCAGTAACACTTTCATTACCAAATCCAGCATTAGAAGTAGCGATTACAACGGTATTCTTGAAGTTAACAACGTTACCTTGGCCATCAGTTAAACGACCGTCATCTAATACTTGTAGCAACAATGTTAATACTTGTGGGTTAGCCTTTTCAATTTCATCTAATAACACAATTGAATAAGGATTACGACGTACTTTTTCAGTTAAAGTATTGTTATTATCGTTGTATCCAACATAACCAGCAGATGCACCAATTAATTTAGACACAGCAGTTGGATCGGAATATTCAGACATATCTAATCTAATAATATTATCTTTATTACCAAACATGTCTAAAGCTAATTGTTTTGCCAATTCAGTTTTACCAACTCCAGTTGGTCCAACAAATAAGAACGAACCAATTGGACGATTACCTTCATCAAAACCAGCACGGTTACGACGAATGGCACGAGAAACAGCAGCAACTGCTTCATCTTGACCAATAACCTTACCTTTTAGACGACTACCCATATTCTTCAAGTGCTCAATATCATTATTACTCATCTTAGCAACTGGAACCCCAGTTAATCTTTCAACAGATTGAGCAACATCATTAATAGTTGCAGTGACTTTCTTAGCATCACTCTTGTTATCTAATTGCTTGTTGAGTTCATCAATTTTGTTTTTATGATTCAAAGCAGCTTCGTAGTCTTCTTTATCTGCAGCAGCTTGTTGAGCTTTCTTTTCAGTTTCAATTTGATCTTCTACTTGTTTCTGATCTAAAACTGGATGTTGAGCTGCCAAGTGTGCAGCAGTCATATCAACTAAATCAATAGCTTTATCAGGTAAGCTACGTTGTGGAATATATTGAACTGAATAATCCACAGCAGCTTTCAAAACATCATCGGGTAATACTACATTGTGATGTGTTTCGTATAGTTTACGAACGCCCTTCAAGATAGCTAATGTCGTTTCGGCTGAAGGAGCGTTAATCTTAACTTCATTAAAACGACGTGACAATGCAGCATCTTTCATGATGGTATTACGATATTCATCTTGAGTAGTGGCACCAATAACGGTAAAGTCACCACGAGATAATGCTGGCTTAATGATGTCAGCTAATCCTTTAGAACCACTTTCATCACCAGAATTACCAGCACCTAAAATTGATGAATTTCATCAAAGAATAGGATTACATTTTTCTTTGCTTTTACTTCTTTAATTAAGTTTTGAATGTTTTCTTCAAAACTACCACGGTATTGAGTTCCAGCTTCAAGTCCAGAAATATCAACACTGATAATTTCCTTATTCTTGATAGCTGCTGGAACATCACCCTTAGCAATTGCTTGAGCTAAGCCCTCAACAACAGCAGTTTTACCAACACCAGCATCACCAACTAGCACTGGGTTATTTTTAATTCTTCTTGATAAGACTTCGGCAGCTTCTTGAATTTCTTTATCTCTGCCGATGACAGGATCTAATTTCCCATCACGAGCTTCTTTAGTTAAGTTACGACCTAGTTTATCAAGAATGCTCTTACCATTATTACCTTGCTTTTGTTGTGGATTCATCTGACCATTTTGGAGTTGACCAGATTGTCTTAATTGTTCTAATTGCTCTGGGGTGACCTCCTGACCGTTAACCATGTAGCGACGTTGTGAGTTTGAACTCCCAGTATCACCTAAGAATTGATTGAAAATTTTATCAAAATCATCATTGAATGGATTGAATGGATCTCTAGCCATAGTACATCCCTCGCTTTTCTTTATTATTTAGTTTTTATTGATGGAGAAAGTTTCTTTATTTATTCATTCCCTTTCTTCATTACAACTATACTATAGCATCTATTTTACATAATACAAGTAATTTACTGACCTTTTTTGACTTTTATTTTATAAAAGTCCGCCTATCCTTTTCATAGCAAGGGATACAAAGGTCAAATTTTTTCAAAATATTTTGACTATGTGAACAATAATGACATTTAATCTTAATTAACTGTTTTTATAATAGATAAAATATACTTTTAAATAATTTTCTGTTATTATATTTAATATACAATGTTATAAAACATTACATACTAAAGGAGATTGTGCAGATGAAAAGACATTCATTAGCCATCCGTTGCATCTTAGCAATGGCTTGTGGTCTTATCATTGCGTTAAGTTTGTTTGCGGCACCTACTAAAACACATGCTGCTGAAAAAACTTATGAAATTGGAACAGATGTTACTTTTCCACCATTTGAATACGCAAATGATAACAATAAATATGTAGGTATTGATATGGATCTCATTAGATCTATCGCTAAAGATCAGCATTTTAATGTTGATATTAAACCATTAGGTTTTAATGCTGCAATTCAGGCGGTCCAAGCTGGACAAGCTGATGGAGTTTTAGCTGGAATGTCAGTTACTCCTGAGCGTAAAGGTACCTTCGATTTTTCAAATCCATACTATAATTCTGGAGTCGTAATGGGAGTCGCTCAAAATAATAACAGTACTAAAAATCTTAATGATTTAAGAGGTAAGACTGTTGCTGTGAAAACTGGTACTACTGGTGCCCAATATGCCCAATCAATTCAAAAGAAATATGGCTTCAAAATCTCTACTTTTGATGATTCCAATAACGTTTATGAAGATGTTATGACTGGTAATTCAATCGCATGTTTTGATGATCAACCAGTACTTAAATATGGTATTAATCAAGGCACTCAATTAAAGATTGTTACTAAACCTGCTGCTGGAACACCAATTGGTTTTGGAGTTAAAAAAGGTCAAAACCAAGAATTATTGAAGAAGTTCAATACTGGTTTAGCCAACTTGAAGAAAAATGGCCAATATAAAAAGATTTTAGACAAATACTTAAATGCTAAAAAGAGTACGACTGATAACCATTCATTCTTTGGTATTTTAAATCAAAACAAAGTCTTCTTATGGCAAGGATTCTTACAAACATTATGGTTAACGATTGTTTCAATCGTCTTTGCTACTATTATTGGAGTATTCTTTGGATTATTAGGAGTGCTTCCAATGAAATTCTTCCAAGGATTATCAACTACTTTCATTTATGTATTTAGAGGACTTCCATTAATTGTTTTAGCATTATTCATTTATACTGGAATTCCTACATTAATTGGTACTAAGATTCCTGCTTTCACTGCCGGAGTTATTACGTTGATGTTGGATGAAGGTGCTTATATTGCAGCCTTCGTTAAAGGTGGAATTCAATCCGTTGAAAAAGGTCAAATGGAAGCAGCTCGTAGTTTAGGTTTACCATTCGGTAAAGCTATGCGTAAGGTTGTCTTACCACAAGGAATTAAGTTAATCGTGCCATCATTCATTAACCAATTCATTATTACATTGAAAGATACTTCGATTCTTTCTGTAATTGGAATTATTGAACTTACCCAAACTGGTAAGATCATCATCGCTAGAAACTTAGAAGGATTTAAAGTTTGGGCAATGGTTGCATTAATTTACTTAATCGTAATCACCCTACTAACTTGGCTTTCTAATTGGGGTAAAAGGAGGACTAAAATTTGAGTAAAATAAAAGTAACTGACCTATATAAACAATATGGCGATAACCATGTTTTAAAAGGCATTAATCTGGAAGTTAAAGATAACGAAGTGGTTGTTGTAATCGGTCCTTCTGGTTCTGGTAAAAGTACCCTTTTGCGTTCACTAAACAAATTAGAAGAACCTACTTCTGGTTCCATCGTTGTTCATGGTGAAGATATTGCCAAGAAAAATGCTAATATTGATAAAATTCGTGAACAAATTGGGATGGTATTCCAACATTTCAATTTATTCCATAACTTAGATGTTGGCAAAAATATTATGTTAGCTCCAGTTGAACTAGGTAAATTAAATAAACAAGATGCTGAAAAACAAGCTAAAAAGCTACTAAAAGTAGTTGGTTTGGAAAATAAATTTAATGCTTCCGTTGATTCACTATCAGGTGGTCAACAACAAAGAATTGCGATTGCTCGTGCTTTGGCAATGAATCCTGACATTATGTTGTTTGATGAACCTACTTCTGCCCTTGATCCAGAAATGGTTGGGGATGTGCTTCAAGTTATGAAAGACTTGGCTAAAGAAGGAATGACTATGGTAGTGGTTACTCATGAAATGGGCTTCGCTAAAGAAGTTGCCGATCGAGTAGTCTTTGTCGATGAAGGTAAAATCATGGAACAAGGAACTCCTGATGATATCTTCAATCATCCAAAGAATCCACGCTTAAAAGAATTCCTCTCAAAGATTTTAGCTGTTTAAAATATATGATAATCAAAAAGAGTTCGATATTGAATGTATCGAACTCTTTTTTACGTTTTAATAATTTGTATCATTATATTGTTAATATATTAATCATTATTTACCAGGATTTGATGGGGTTGCTGCACCTAAATTCCAGTTCAAAGTTGTACTGTAAGTATTAGTTGTATTAGGAGCTTGAGGCAAGGATTTATCAGTTACATGCATTGTTGGGTTTGTAGCAATTTTTAAAGAAGTCCCCTTTCCTTCAGCGATACCAGTATTATTAAATAATTGAGTACCATTTTGTTTACCATCTAAAGTAACAATCTTATCACCCAAATTAATTACAGCATTGGCTTTTTTACCATTTGTACTATTGGTCAATGGTTCTCCACTTACACTCAGTGACCAGTTTTTAAATTGATCAGTTCCAGTAAAATTATCAAAATTAGCAGTAACATCACCACTAGATATTGAGACAGGAGCATTAACATTACCATCTTGTCTAATGTCTAAATTGCCAGGATGAATACCATTTACACTTTTCATAGAAAGAGGCCCAGTAGTAGAAGTATTTTGAATATCGTCACTTGGATGGTTATTAACAACTGGATTTTTATCATCCGCATGAGTATTAAATCCTAACATTGCTAAACCTAAGGCACACAAAGAAACTAATGAAACATTTATAAGCTTATTTATTTTCATAAAAATATCCTCCAATTAGAATTATTAAATAATTGATATTGTTTAGGATTATTGGTCGAAAATAAATCAATTAAGTTTTTACACTGACAGTATAGTTCTTTTCAAAAAAAGTTGTGTTTCATTAAAGCCTTAGATTATGTAACATTAGAAATATTTTTATTATAGAGGCTTATTTTATGGTAAATACAAGCTGATGCACAAGGAAAAATAAGTTATATAAAAGTTTGCTAAAATTTTGGTAACTATAATAATAAAAAGCTAATAAAATAATAACATTAATTCATCAAAAAACGCTCGATATCATATATCGAACGTTTTTCTTGCGTATTTATTTAAACATTACTTTCTTTTCTTATTATGGAAATAAATAATTGAAATCACTACAATAATCAATACTAAAATTGCAATGATTATTCCCATAATCCACATCCAAATGTCATTATTGTTAGCATTGGTGGCATTTTTATTATCTTCATAAGCTTTAGAAATACTCATATGAAAATGCTTAACGTATTTCCAGAAATGATCGCCCCAATAGACTTTACTTACAAAAACATAATCACCTGATTTAAAGGACTTGTTAGTAGGTAATAACATGTTAAAGCTAGTATTAGGTGCAATTGAACCATTTTTCTTCTTGTTAGAATATAATGGCTTATCACGATTGCTGTAACCATCAGCAGTGTAAACTGCATTATCAGCTTCAACACCAGTCATTAAAACTGGTTGATTATTTTGAAAATGCATGTAAAAAGTATTAATCCCGTTAATAACTTTTCCATCGGCTTTGATAGCATTCAAACGAGGTTTAGCTTTCGATCCTTGATGGATAACTACAGGAATAACATAAGAATAAGCATTGTTAATCTTAACATTCCCCTTGTTACCACTACTTTCAGGATCACTAGTGAAAGTTAAACTTCCTAGAACAGTCCCATTAAAATCTGATGCTGGTGCTTTAATATTAAAAGTAGTTGTCACATCCGACTTAGCTGGAACTGAAATATCATGCTTATCACCATCGGTTGTTAGTTTACTCAATGGATAACGCATACTGGAATCAAACTTAGTAACATCATTAGATGCATAGTTCACATCCATGCCATCATTGGTCAATGCAGTGTTAGCTTTCGCATGGACAGTCATCTTGCTGTCACCACTGTTAGTAAGCTTGACCTTTAGTTGATGGGTTTGATCGGGCTGTGATTTAAGGTTGAAGTATGAGCTGTTTTCATTTTCTGGTTGTACCGGACTGGCAGAGAAACTAAAACCAGCAGCATGAACATTAATACTAAATATGGAAAAGAAGAATAATAAACATATCAACAAAAAAGAAATATTAAATAATTTGTTATTAAGCTTCGTAAAAAAGGCTCCTTCAAATTTGAATATATTTTAAAAAATAATTGGTAGGTGTTCCCTATTTAAAAATATCAATTAGGATTTAATAATTACATTATAATACTAATACATTTAGTTTATAATTATATAATATTATTGTTATTGTAAATGAGAAATATTATTATTACAATTTAATTTTTAATACGAAAAGCTAGGCACTAAAGGAAACTTTACTAATTAAAAAAATATAACATTAAACTTTTATATAATTTCAATAATAATTATTATATTTTGATAAAAAATAGTCCCAGCAGGCTAAATAGCTTACTGGGACTCCAAAATATTTACGATTAATTTATCTTTTGCACAAATGCAAATACATCGGTAGCAACTGCGTTATTAAGATCAAAGTCATCTTTAATCTTATCAACAGCATCTTTATCATCAGATTGGTTTTGAATAATCTTATTGACCTTCAAAACATTCTCCTTGTCGTTAAGAAAATCAGTCAAAATACGACGTTCTCTGACCTCTTTAACGACAGCATATACAACGAATACAACTAATAAAACAGCTAGTATATTCCACATATTATTTAAAAATCACTCCTATATTTATTATTATATATTATATAAGAAGATAAATAAAGTCGTCCATTTCCTTAATTAATTCATAAAAAACAGGATTTACGTTAAATATCAAACGTAAATCCTGTTTTTGTAGAGACTTATGTCACAGCCCCTATTTTTATCTTATTTAAGATTTTGGTAATCAATACTATATGCATTTACTGCTTTCATAGCTTGCACAATATCGTCATCCGAAACTTCAAATGGCATTTCACCCATCGTATCATTACTAGAATTAGCAGCATGAGCAACTTTTAACAACTCGTCATCCTTAATATTTGGAATTCTTAAATCTTTAAATGTTGTTGGTAAACCAATCTGAAGTTCAAAATCCAAGAACTTATCAAATCTTTTTATATCAACGCCTTCAAGAAATAATTGTGTTAAAGTTCCAAAAGCGACTTTTTCACCATGCATCATTTTGCTAATATCACCATGTAATACTGTCATCCCATTATAAATTGCATGAGCCGCAGCTAATCCACCACTTTCAAAGCCTAATCCACTCATTAAGATATTAGCTTCAATAACGTTATCCAAAGCTTTACTATCGATACCATTTTTTACTGAAATCAAAGCCTCTTTACCATATTTAAATAACGTTTCTTGACATTTTTGAGCGATAGCATTACCTACCAAGGTCTGTTTTCCACCCAGTGTAGTATTCCCATCATGTTTAACAACTGCTTGCGCTTCAACATTTGTGGCAAGTGCATCTCCAATTCCAGATGCTAGAAAACGAACTGGAGCTTTAGCCACTAATGTAGTATCCACTAATACCAAATCAGGATTTTTATCGTAAAACAAATATTTTGAAAATGAACCATCAGAATGATAAATTACTGATAAACGTGAACATGGAGCATCTGTAGATGCTAAACTTGGTAAAATAGCTACTTTAGTTTTCAACTTGTTAGCGATGGCTTTAGCTGTATCTAAAGTTTTACCACCACCTAGGCCAATAATCATGTCGGCCTTAAAATCTTTACCTATCTTAACAATTCGTTTTATCTCATCCATAGAAGATTCACCATTAAAGGTTACCGGCTGAACTTCAAAACCACTGTCTTTTAAATATTGATTATATTCATTACCTATAATTTTTAAAGCATTAGGACCCGCTAAAGTTAATGCACGTTTTCCTAATCTTTTAATATACTTTTTACTTTTAAGTAAAATACCTTTTCCTTGAACATAAGATGAAGGACTAGCATATATTTTTGCCATTTTTAAACAACCCCTTAATTACTTAAAATCACAACTATTTAGTAATACTAATTAATTTTTGATTTACAAATGATTTAATCCCATTAGGTCCTAATTCACGCCCATAACCAGAACGTTTAATTCCACCAAAAGGTAGTTCAGGATAAGCAACTTGAGTAATTCCATTGATGAATACCATTCCGGTATCAATTTTTGAGGCCATTTTAGCAGCTCTCTTATGATCTTTAGCCACAATAGAACCACCTAAACCATAATTGGAATCATTAGCAACTCTAATTGCATCTTCATCATCATCAGCTACATAAAATTGGGCAACTGGGCCAAAAAATTCTTCATGATATGCTGGATTATCTTGTGAAATATTTGACAAAATAGTTGGATTATAGAAATCACCATCTAAATCTGGAATACCTCCACCATATTCTAATTTAGCACCATTCTTAACGGCTTCGTTAACTTGTTCATCTAATTTAGCTTGAGCACCTTTTGATGACAATGGAGCTAAAGTAGTATTTTTATCCATTGGATCACCTGGCTTGTATTTAGCAAATTCAGATTTCAAAGCGTCCATAAATTCACTGGCAATAGACTTTTCAACAATATAACGTTTAGATGAAACACATACTTGACCTGCATTCCATAATCGAGCATAAGCAGCTAATTTAGCGGCTTTCTTCACATCTACGTTGTCTAAAACAACCATAACGTCATTACCGCCTAATTCCATGGTACTCTTCTTTAAGTTCTTACCGGCTTCAGCAGCAATATGTGTACCAGCTTTTTCAGATCCGGTTAAAGCTACTCCTTGGACTCTTTTATCGGCAATAATTTTAGCAATTTGATCATGACTAACAAATAAATTTTGATATGCAGCTTCAGGTGCCCCAGATTTTTTAATAATATTTTCAAATGCTAACGCACAACCTGGACAGTTACTAGCATGTTTTACCATAACTGGATTACCAACCATAAAATTAGGTGCAAAAACACGCATCAATTGGTAATATGGAAAGTTCCATGGTTCAACACACATAATAATGCCAACAGGATCATTTTCAATCCATGAATTGCCTGCGCCAGTTAATAATGGCTTAGGTTCCAAGAATTTTTCACCGTTATCTGCATAATATTTAGCAATTGATGCACTTAATTTCACTTCAGCTACCGCCTCAGTATATAACTTTCCCATATCTTGTACGATAGTTTTAGCCAAACTATCACAGTTTTTCAACATTAATTTAGATACATTTTCCAAATAATTTTTTCTTGAGGCAACCGGTTCATTCTTCCAAGACTGATATAATGTTCCAGCCTTATTTAAAGCTTCATCAACATCTTCATCACTCATTGAATCATATTTTTTAACAACCTTGTTTGTATATGGATAAGTAGTAACGTAAGCCATAATTCTAACCCCCACAAAAATTAATTTGTCAGCATTAATGAAAGCGCTTTATCAACTTGACAAGTAAATAATAGTTCTAGATTAAATAATAAGCAAGTGAAAAGATTAACAAAGTTATAAAGTTATCATAATTAATATGCTAAATATTTAGATATTAAGGTTGGCCTTAAAGATATTAAATAAGTTATTAAAAATGGTCTAGGGCAACATACACAAGAGATGAACTATAATCCTAAGAGTAATAGCTTATACTTTATCTCTGATGGTGAAATTACATCGGTTTCCGTTGAAAAATATTCTTTGACTATTTTTTCTTTAAATCAAAACTAAATTTTGTCATATAAAAACCCCTAAAGTATTGTTTCACTTTAAGGATTCACTTCACCTTCATTAATTTTTGCATGATATACTAACAATAAAATAATAAATAAGAGGATAAAATTATGAATAATATGCAAACCATTAAAAAAGCTGAACAACTAGCAGACCAAAACAACTTTAAAAATTCCTTACAAGAATTAAGAAAGTTACCAGAAATTTCACTTAATGAATATGTTAATAAAATAAAGATTAGTAAAAAGCCTAGTAAAGATAAAAATAATGATATTAATCAAACCAGAAAATTAAATGGTAAGTTATCCACAATTGATTATTTAGACTATGATAATTTATTGGATGCTTTATTAGTAAACATCGCTAGTCTAATCGATGATGATAAATGTGACTTAGATAATAATATTATCAGCAATCTTAATAATGAAGATCTAGATAATGCTAATAATGTTATTCACGAATTTTTGTATGACACTGATATTGATTTTAAGCCTTTAACAACGAAGCAAATTACGATTAATATTTTGCGAGATAATGTAGCTAATGAAGATATGATCATTAACAATGTTTATTCATTTGATGCTTTCGATATTCACAATGTCAGTAAAGATGAGTTTCAACAACATGTGAAAAAGATAAAAGACACTTATAAAAAATTATAAATAAAAACCACCCTTAAAAATTAATAAGGCTGGCTACGATAATTTAAATTATTGGTTATTATGTAAACTGTTCATTTGTTATTGATTAAATTTCGTGTTTTTTATATTTAATGAATATATCCAGACTTTCACCTAATTTTAAGTCAAAATGTTTTCTTAAATTTTTAACCTTTACGGCATCTTCTTGATTAGTTGATAATATTTGCATAATGGCTTGTTTGTTTTCATCATTTTGTAAAATCTTTTCTACTAAATGCTTAGATTTATGTTCATTTTTGAAATAAACAATGCCATCTATAATCGTAAATATAAAAACTATCGTCGTGAATATCCGCCAAAACATACAAATCATCCCTATAATTAATTTATCTATATTATACCAATAAAAATAGGCCATCAATCTCTAATTTATGATTGATGGCCTATTTAAATTAATTTTTAAAAACTAAAATTTCTGGCTTCTTAGTTACATATTCTCCAATATGATTTTTAAAGTTCAATAGATGATCAGTTTTTGAATGTGCATCTAAAGCAGCTTGGTTTTCCCAATGTTCCAAAATCAAATATTGATTTTCATCATTAATATCTTGATAATGAGCATATAATAAATTCCCTTTATCTTTCAAAGATTTGTTCACTAAATCATCAATGAATGATAAATATTCAGCACGCTTATTAGGATCGATTGTAAGTCTAACATTATTAGTAATCATTAATTAAAACTCCTTAAATATGTGAATTGTTTAAGTAATATAATCCCTAACCTAATAAATTTCAAACATTTGGAATTAATATGAAATGATTTCCTTATTTAACATTAATAGTGTATAATTACATCTCAAGCTCAATTAGTGATGGATTCAAAATTGAACTCACTGAATAGCGCCAAGTATGGTCGCTATAGCATACACTTTAACTTAATAAAAATATTCTAACTTAATTAAAAGTTTAGACTGGAATACCCTTAGACAGACCCATCCGTGAAAAATAACATCGTTTATATGCATAGAGCGTGATGACTGCTTTGGTTCATATTACTGGAACGGCTTTACAATAAAAGAAAAATAAATAATAAAAGAGATAAAAATCTAAAAAGCTATAATGATCATAATAGAGTAAAGGACTTGCTTATCAGCAAGTCTTTTTATTTTATCTAAGGCAATGTTTTGAAACATATTCTTAATTTGTATTTAAAAATAACTAGGACTATTATTTATTATGAATAAACTATTAGGAGAAAAGTTATGATTTCAAATAAAAAATCAATTTTAAGATTAAATATATCAATATTATTTGCTTTATTATTGTTTTTTAGTGCTGATGCTAATTTAGTCCATGCGAAATACAAAGGGCATCATCAAACCCCTACTGAACTACGTGGAAATTGGTACGCATGGGACAAACACAAAAAGAAATTTAATCATATGCATATCTATAAATACTCAATTTATCTAAATCAAAAGAAACTTTATGTTAAAAATCACAAAAGTTATATGTACATTACCAGACATAAAAAAGGTAGTTCTCACTATGGCAATCAACATGGCTTTGGTGGTACTAATTACACTTTCTACAAAAGTTTTACCATGGGTGATGCCAAATCATACTGGTTATCACACCGTAAAATTAATGGTAGACGAGTCCTAAAAACATATAAAAACTCATTAGGATTCAATATATATAATAGAAAAAAGATTAAACATGACTATGCATATAATTACACCAAGTACAATTATATGAGTAAGATTGGTCGATAAGCTGCCAAATGCAGTAATTAAATATTAAACCGCCTTAAAAAGTTAGTTTTAAAGGCTAACCTTTTAAAGCGGTCTTTTATTTCCTATGAGGTAATAGTTTGAATTATTTTGTTAATCAAGTTACCGTTAGCTAAGCATACTAGTTGTATGTATATAATTTTTTACGTCTCAATATACTAACCAGACCAATTAGCAAGCAGTCAGCAAGCTGTTTGCTTTTTTATTTGTCATTCTTTTTATTAGCGTAATGAACATAAAAATGAATAAGCAAAGATATTAAAATAATTCAAACAATATTTTCATCATATAAAACTCAAATAAATACTTATACGTTTAAATCCTATATATTTATTTAAAATTTTATTCAAAAAGAAAAATGCTATTATTGATAAAAATGTAATGATAATAGATTTTTTTAAAATGCAAAGCAAAATGATTAATACTATTTCCATAATGTTGAAAACATTTGAGCAAGAAGAATCTATATATTTACTAAAAAGATATTTTTTTAAAATATCAATAGGTAATAGTAAAAAATACATACAAAATGAATTCTTCATAATGATATAAAGAGCATTTCTATGAGATGATAAGTCATTGAAAAGATAATAGTTGTTTTGATTAATTAATAATAATAAATGATAAAATGAATATTGATTTAAACAAGTCAACATATATAATTTTATTTTGGTATTCATCGTTTCCTTTTATAGTATCTATGTATCTTTTTTGATTACAATCAGCATATAATCTAATTATATATTCGTAATTACTAAGAGAACAGAGTAAAGATACTGCTTTTTTTTCAGTTTCATTTGTTTTTACAATGCATTTGATTTTATTTAACAAATTATTATTTTTATTTCTAATTTCCCAATCGGATTTCAAAAGCATTCTGCATAACTGTCTAAATACTATAGAATCTTCTTCATTTAGAACATGATAACTTTTTTCAGAGCAATCATTATTATTATGATTGTTAGAATCAACTTTAAAATTATATTCATTAATTAAATAATGATAATAAATTAAAGCGATATCATCCAATGTCATGTATCTATCAGAAAATCTTTTATCAAACTTATACTTACATCCTCCTCTAGTTGAACTTATACAGGTTCTAAACATTTCTACATTTTCTTTATTTATGTTTTCTTTCTTAGATATTTCATATAAATCAGATCTCCATTCAGACTCATTATGAATTGCATTTTTATCATTATTTATACTATTAAAAACATAAGTTAAAAATGTAGCAAAAACGCTACCGGAAACTAAAGCATCTAATATTGACATAAAATATGTTATCCCCCTAAAAATAATATATAAAATACTTATACAATACTAATCATATCATTTACACCCCACCCCAAAACCGCTATACTTATAAACATACAAAAATAAAATATAGAAAAAGAGCGTTGATCGACAATTACTGGTAATAATTATCGACCAGCTAACAAAGTAATCGCACTTACTTGTTAACCTTTAACGCTCCTTAGTTATTATATAAGAGCTAGGGATTCGTTTCAATATATCTTACATATATGAGGGGACAAGTTTATTACTTGTGCCCTCTTTTTCTGTCCCAAAAAGGATGGATAATGATGAAACAATTTATTAAATTTGATATTGATTTACGTAATGATGACCGTTTAAACAACGACACTCGCTTGGCATATGCTTACTTATATGACCGCATGCAATCTTCAATCAAACGTCGTGAATTCTTTGATCAAAAAGTGAATGCTTATTATGTGATATATACGGTTGAAGAAATGATCAAAGATTTAGGTGTAAGTCGCAATACCGTGATTAATGTTTATAAGAGGCTAGCGGAATTAGGTTATGTCATTAAGAAAAAAGTTTTTAATGGAGCAACGCGTTTCTTTTTACCCCATTTTCATGATGATAGTGCAGATTATAAACCCTCTCAAGTTGGTTCTAGCAACTCTAATCAAACTAACTCTAAACATAATACAGCTAAGACAGCTGTTACAGCAGACATTAATATTAATCATCAAAATAAGCCGGTTAACATTAATGAATTTGATTTAATGCAAAACGTGGTCGATGGCTTAAAGGCTAGAGCAGCCTTTGAACCTGAATTAATTAATACGTTAGTGAAGTATTCCGAGAATGCGCATTGCTTATATCAATATGCACAACTCATTTTTAAAACTAAAAAAGCTTCACTGAAGCGTGCATTAAAGCACGGTTACAGTGAAGCTAGGAAAGCATTACATTTTGAAACTAATTGTCATATGCAAGATAATTTAGTTAAAACGATGCGTAATTTAATCATTCAAACGAAAACTAATCATAAACTACATAACAAAACTGCTTATATTGCTAAATCACTCTATAAGTTTTTTGATGATGCCGTTTTAGATTATCATGACCGCATGAATATGAACGTAATTAAGGATTTTAACATCCCTATTATCTAATTAATAATTATCGTTTTTCAATTTACTTGCATAGTAATTAACAGCATTCTTTTGGGATTTACTATGATAATATTTATTAACTAAATATTTAATTGATACATGACGTTGCTTAATAAAATGGCCATGCGCAACATCTTGCTTAGGACCTACGTACCAGTATTTATAATAAGCAGTATTCCCATTGTGCTTGTAGTAGATAAAACTAGTAGGATCACCTTGACCAGTCACATATGAATATCCCTTTAGCATATTAGTATGCTTACTATCAGCGTAGGCCATTGCTCCTGCTTTTGAATATGTTTTAACCATTTTAGGTGAATATAAATACTTAAAAGTCATCATGATACCTAACTTTTTATCGTTTAATTTATAACGATTATATGTAGTATTAGCACTTGCAGATTGACTATTAATTGAAGTTAGTGTCATTGGAATAAATAACATTGCAATTAATAAGAAAATGATTGATTTTTTATTTTTCAACATGATTATCTCCCTTTCTTTTTATAATAGACTACAAATGTATTATACATTTTATATAAAAGATTTTCATAAAGGGTTTTCTTTCATATATAAAGTGCTAGAATGTCATTCGTCTTTAAAATACATATTTGAAAGGAGCATAGTAATCATGAAATTAACTAATAAACTTTTACTATGCATCGCCGCAAGCTTGTTCATAGGAATCAATTCATTTGAAATTAATGCTTTTGCATTTAGCACTGGTGCGCATGTCACTGAAACAACTCCTCACGAAGAAACTACGACAACGCACGAAGAAACTAAGACTACTGGCGCAGAACATGAGGATGAAACCACTAACACTAATACCAAGCATAATATGGACGCTGATGAAATGTCAGATAATGCTAATGAAGATGCTTCTGACAAGGATATTGATCAACAAACCAAGATAAATAAAAACGACAATAAAAATATTAATAATAATGACAACTATGGAAAATATAATGAAATTAAAAAGCCAAGTGACAGTAATAAAGATCAACTACCATATTGGTATTTTGTAAGTAATCACAACTTAGATAATAGTGATTCTAATGGCTACAATCACAATCGATTACGTGAACTAAAACGCTACTATAATCGAATTAAAATCACTAATAAGATTCCTAATCCTATCAATAATATCCATGGTTTAAAAGATCAAAAGAAAATAATCGTTACCCCTAAAAATGTCTATAGTAATTATTTCAAGGATATTTATCCAGATGTCCCAATCATTATTGCCAATAGTGATGCTGGTAAACAATTTATTAAGGACAATAATTTAACCTTTGATAATGAACCCATGATTTTCAATAAAGTTAATGATAAATTCACTGGTCATGTTATCGAACCTGTGACTGAAAAGTATCAAAATCAGATCAAAAATGAAATTAAGCAACTAGTCAAAAAAATTAAAAATGAATCAGACGATGATGATTCTGATATGGGTGGTATGATAATTTTTGCAGTAACTATTGTGGCAATCTTTGTTGGATTAGGATTGAAATATAAAAAAGAAAAATAAGGAGAAATTATATCTATATTTTAAAACAGATAGCTAATAATGTTATGGCATTTCTGGACATTATGCTGATATTAGGTCTAATCCTAAATATATTATTTAGTGCAGGCGGAAATTTCACTTTATATGAGCTAATAAGAATATATGCTTATATCATATCTAATGTCTGTTTGATTATGTTTTTAATTATTCAAATAAGTGTATTCTTTTATGTAAGTTCCTTTAAAACGATTACTATTTTTAATAGTTTATTATTAATATTTGAATTCTTCATGTGTATGATTGGTACGCTAATCATGCCAACATTTATATGCCACTTATGCTATACAATTTTGTTGAGTTTACCAAAATTAAACCAATAAAAAACGACCAATCTTTTTGAAGATTGGTCGTTTTAATTTTAAATTATTTTAAATCTTTAAGTGCTTGTTGAGCAGCCACATTCATAATATTCCATGGACGATCAAAACCTGGTTGGAAGAAGAAGTCAGCATAAGCTAAATCTTCAACTTTCATGTGAGCTTGAATTGCTAATGAAATAGTATTCATATTTTGAGTGGCATCTTGTTTGGACATAACTTGGCCACCTAAGATTTCATGAGTTTCAGGATTATAAGTTAGTTTAAATAATACTTTGGCGTTTCCGGCTTCATCTGGCACAAAAGCTGGTCTAAAGGTATCGGTTACCGTTGTTGATTGGGTCTTAACATCAAAACGTGCAGCGGTTCCTTCTTTAATTCCAGTAGAAGCGAACTTGTAATCAAAGACTGACAATGCACTGGAACCAGAAACTGGTGTCATCTTATGTGATTGGCCTAATGCGTTCATTGCAGCAGTACGACCTTCACGACGAGCATTAGTTGCCAAGGCGATGACTGATTTTTCACCAGTTGGTGCAAATGGAACTAAGGTTGCATCCCCCACTGCATAAATGTCGGATTCACTAGTTTGCATGTATTCATTATTCTTAATGAAGCCATGGTCATCTAAATCAACGACTCCGTTTAACCATTCAGTATTAGGACGAATTCCAGCAGCTTCGACTACTAAATCAGCAGGAATTTCGTTTCCTTTTGATGTAATTGCAGTAGTTACTTTACCATTTTCACCACGATATTCAGATACTCCTTGGTTCCCATAAAAATCAACATTATGGTCTTTCATAACCTTGGTTAAGGTATCAGTAAATTCTTGATCTAGATAAGCACCTAATAGTCGTTCATTAAATTCAATAATTGAAACATGCATGCCAGCTTTAGCGAAAACTTCAGCAGCTTCAATTCCAATATAACCAGAACCAATTACTGCAACATTTTTCACAGTTGGATCAACTGTTTTTTCTTTTAATTTAATTGCCCAGTCACGACCACGCATTTTATAAATATTTTGTAAGTCTTCACCTTTAACGCCAAGGCTTGCTGGATTAGCACCGGGACTAATAATTAATTTATCATAGTGTTCATCACGTTCAGTGCCATCATTGTGGTTTAAAACGTGAACAGAATGATTTGCAGGATCAATTGCGCTGATTTCTTGTTTTACAAAAACATCCACGCCTGCTTTATGCATTTGATCTGGTTTAGCATAGCTAACATCATTCACATGTTTAACTACCCCTTCAAGATATAATTGCATCCCACAAGATAGGAAAGAAATGAAATCTCCCTTTTCATACCATTGAATTTCGGTATCTGGTGCGTCTGATAAAATTTGACGGACTGCATCATAACCACCATGAGAAGAACCTAAAACGATAACTTTCATAATATATAAACCTACCTTTCACTCTCAAAACAGTTTATAACATTTTTTACTTTATAATAATTATTATCTATAATTAAAATATAACAAATATATTTTGTTATTACAAATTATATGACCAGGTAGTTTTGAAACAAAATATTATAGTCTTAATTTTAATCCGACTATACTTTAAGTAGAAGGTTTTGTGAGAAAGGTGGAGTTATTATGTTTGACTATAATATTTTATCTTTAGTACAAAAAATTGCGAAAGATTACCCTAACCAATCAGTTAGCTTGGATAGTATTTTAGATTATGTAAAAAATAATTTAAAAATGGAAATCCCAGATAAAAATAAATTGGTTAATGAATATGTTAAAACTAAGGGTCAATTTAACTTAGTTACAGTTGGTGATTTAACTAAGAAGTTACTAAAAATTTGTGATGATGATGCAATTAAGTTACCTAAACAATTTAAGAATGAACTAATGAATGATGCTAATAAACGAGAGTTAATTGATTTAGATAAGTTTGGCAGCATTAACAAGCACCCTAATAAGACCGGTGGTATCAGTGTTAAATTTACTTTAGATAATTTGATTAAGAATGGCTTGCCTAAAGTAGTGACCTATAAAGAATTAGATTACCGCGTCAAAGATTACTTGAATTACGTGGTTACTGATGATCAATCAAATATTGATAAGTATGTGAACAAAGAAGATCAACAATTAGATAAGTTTATTGAATTAATTTCTGAAATTGCAATTCAAGTTCCTGATAAAAAGGCTTCTAGAAAGGCTTTGTTAAGCTTATTGAAAGGTAATCAGGCACAAAACAAATTACTATTATGTAGCATCTTATTAGATGCTCATATGATGGCGGCCAAAGATTTCAGATTATTTAATGAAGATGATGTTGCCTTTATGAATAAGTATCCTAAGCAACATAAAGCTTTAAATAAAATGATTGATGATGATTTAATCATGAATTTAAAGGGTTATGAAAATAAGTCCAACGATAGAACTACCTTTAATATGCAGGATTTTGTTAAAGTCCCTGAATGTGTAACTTATGGTGAATTGCTAAAGAATTTGAGAAATGTGCAAATTAAATAATTAAGCAAAAAAGATGCCTATTTTAGGCATCTTTTTTAGTATGATAAAATTTAACATTGTAAAAACTCACAAGGAGAATTATATGGTAAGTAAAGCAATGCAAATGTTAATGAAAATTTTAAATCCAATTCTTGTTATTATTAATATTTTATTTTCATTATCAGCTTTCCTATCTATTTTATTAGTTGATTATACTTCATCTCAGATTTTTTTTAAGGCAATCACCTATGGAATTAGTTATTTAACAATTGGTTTATTTTCGATAGCAATTTTAATTTTGATTGGAGTTAAAAACTTCAAATTAAAAATTATTATCAGTATTATCGCGATTATCTTGTTTATAGTTACGCTTGTTTTTAGTCAAGACGATGGATTAATGAGCATGTATTTGATTCCATTTTATACATTTGTAGCTTATATATTAAGTTATGGCATTCAAAAATTAGTGAATAATAAAAAGTGATTTTCAATAATTGAAAATCACTTTTTATTTATTTTTGTTTATTGTTATAAATAAAGTATCCTTCATAACTCTTTTTACTGTTTAATTTATTATTTTTAGGTTTGTTACTATAAAATGACCACATATAAATATGATTTTTATCATGTACTTTAATTAATTCAGTAATGCCAGGGAAACCTCTACTTCCAAAATTATCACCAAATTCATAATACATAGCACTATGATGTTTAGTTGGTACTGCACTAGACTTAAGTAGATAATAATTACGGCCAATATATTTATAATGAGGATTATCGCTAGCGACTGCAGAATCTGGAATTCCACCACCAATTTGTTTTTTGTTTATATCATAAGCCATACTAAGAGGATTACCACCATAATCTTTTCCAAATGCAGTAATAGATTCAGTATAAATTGGTTCTTTAAAAGTATCATTATAATTATGTTTTATATAATTAGTACTCCAGCTGCCCTTCCGAATCAACACCTTAGGACTGCCTTTATGCCAAACATTTTTATGAGCAGCATTGGCATTATTTCCAGTAATTTTAAAACAAATAATCAGCATTGATAAGATTGATATCATTAACAAAATATTTTTCTTTATTTTCATAGAAAATCTCTTCCATTCAATTTAAATTAATTGTCAAAATTAATTTTACTTCTAATTCATTAATTCATCAAAGTGTTACTTACTTTTTGAAATTGATTAGGAATTTAATAAATGTTAATTTGATATAGTTAATATACATATAAGGAGAACATAAATGAAGAAAATTATTCCAATATTAATGACAGCAGGATTGTTCCTTATCATAATGGGATCATCTTTAAATGTTAATGCCGATGAAAACCATAATTATGATAATGACATTAATAGAATATACAAAGCTGGAAAAGATAAAGGCATTATCCATGAAGTTGATATGACATATAAACAATTTGTACAAACAATGAAACATGCTGTTATCCCTTGTTATAACAATTTCAAAAGATATATGCAGAAAATGGCACCTAATCAAAAACCAATATCTTTAGATCAATATACAGCTGAAGATAATTATGAAGTTCCTTTTATTTCACCAAATGATAATCCAACAATTGTAAGTGCTAGTGGTAAAGGTAAACATCCATTTGCTTATTTAATGTATGGAACAAAATTAAAGGTAAAAAGTAATCAAATTAACATCTACAAAGATAGGTCATTTAAACAAAAAACTAATCACTTCTTTAAAAAGAATACTATTATTCAAGGTGAATTTGTCCAATACGGTCAAATTACTAGATTTAAAACTAACCAAGGATATGTAACTTCAAATACACATTTCATTAAAAGAGTATTTAAATAATAAAAAGCGATTCCAATAATTGGAATCGCTTTTTCTATAATGCTTATCTGTCTTTAATAATTTTTATTATATTATTGTTCTCTTTTTGAGATAGTTTCCAAACAATCGTTTTACCTAAACTATAATCTTTGTGAACAGCATAACCATTATCATATAAATCAAATGATCCTTTATCGTTAGAATCAGCCTGTATAAATTCTAATTTACATACTTTTTTAACATTATCAGGTAATTTAATATTTGGGTTATTACCAACTCCATTTCCTATACTATCTCCAAAAATGTGTGATATATAATCTATTGATTTTTTATTTTTAATAACTTTTTCTAATTTATTAGAATTATTATATATGTTCACTAAATTTTTGTTTTCCTTATTTTGATTAACAAAATACAATCCGCCCAAACTTAAAACAATAAACAAAAATATAATAAATATAATATTTCTTTTTTTCAAATTAATTACTTCCTTTCACCAGAAAATTATACGCTTTTATTATCGTTTTACAATAATTTATTATTGCTTTACAATATTTAAATGTTGTTTTAAAATAATAACAGTTTAAGGGGATGGAATTTATGGAAGCATTAAACAAGATTGTTTTTAAAATATCTCAGGTTCTTATACAATTAATATTAATTATGTTATATTTCTTTGAAGTTGTATTTTTAATTGGATTAATTAGTTTTATAATAATTGGCTTAAACATTGACAACAAAGGATCAATAAATTATGCAAATAGTTCTTTACCAATGAATATAGGGATTAAAGCTCCTATTATTATCTTTCTAATAATGTTGATGATCGTAACATTAATAATGATTTGTAGATTCTTAAAGAAAATAATTAAAAATCTTAAAGTTAAACAATATTTTATAGAAAATAATGCTGTTTATATTAGAAATATACTTTATTCATTTATGATTTTTATAATTATAAATATCATTTTAAACATATTAACTTCAGTAAAAAAATTGTTTAATATTACTGATATCTTTGGTTTGGGTAAACCTTCAATCATAAACTATGTAATATATTTCGTTATTTTAATTACAATTTATATTATTTATAATATATTTAGATATGGTATTAAAGTTCAAAATGATTCTGATAGTGTTATATATTAGGAGTAGATTAGAATGATTAAAATATCTCTAGATATTATTATGCTAAAAAGAAATATGTCTTCAAAAGAGTTAGCAAAAGAAATAGGAATAACACCTGCTAATTTATCAATTTTAAAAAATAATAAAGCTAGAGGTATAAGATTTAATACTCTAGAAAAAATATGTAAAGCATTAGATTGCAATCCTGGAGATATAATTAAAAGAGAATAAAAAATGGTTCCCAATAAATTATTGAGAACCATTTTTTTATTTATTTTTGTTTATTATTATAAATAAAGTATCCATCGTAACTTTTTTTACTGTTTAATTTATTATTTTTGGTTTTATTACTATCAAAAGACCAAATATAAATATGATTTTTATCATGTACTTTAACTAAATTAGTAACTCCAGTCATGCCAGAATCATTAAATTCATAATACATGGCACTATGTTGTTTAGATGGCATTGCACCTGCTTTTAATAAATAATAATTATTGCCTAAATATTTATAATGGGGATTCATTCCTGCCATTGCTGAATATGGAACTCCACTACCAATCTCTTTTTTCTTCATATTATAATTAATAGTCATTGGATTGTAACCCATGCCAGATGTGAATGAAGTAAAAGCTCTATTATAGCCTGGTTGTTCAAAAGCTAATTTACTATGTTTATTACCACCATGTTTTATATAATTAGTACTCCAATCACCTTTACGAACAAGAATTTTAGGGTTGCCCTTATGCCAAACATTTTTGCTGGCAGCATTAGTATTACCAATATTTAAAGCAAAGGCTACTACAAATATTGATAATATTGCCGTCATTAATGCAATAATTTTATGTGATCTCATAAATATCTCCTTAAGATAAATTTTTATATACCCACTTTTGACCTACTAATATTACTACGCATATCAGAATAATCTTTTTGAATTTTGTTTCTAGTCCAAACTTCAATTCCATTCATCAATGTATAACTTTTTAGAACTCGTTTACCATGAATTCTCTTTTTTGATAACCAAACATATGGGTTTCCATCTTTGTATGGAAATACTTTTCCATTTAAAACATAAGTATTACCGGCAAAGTCCATATCTTTTTTATTAATTTTTTGGACATATAACATGTATTCATTATTTGATTTATGATTATGAACATCATACAACTTCATACCATCTTGATAAACTGCCTTCTTACCAATATACATATGATAAGTTTGCCAATCTCCATAATTATTTTGCCCAGATTCATACCAATTTCCTCTGAGTTCCGTTGGAGTTTCATAATGACCCTTATATTTTGCGTAAGTTGGTTTATTACTAATAACTACAAATAATGTTAAAGCTAAAAGTAATGAACAACAAAAACCAATAATTGATTTTTTATGTAATTCCATAAGTATTATCCCCCACATTTGATATTTAATTAAATACTAAGCCTAAATTAAACGTATGACAATCTTGATTTTAAATGATTTTTATATTATAGTTGCATTTGCAACTATACATCAAGGAGTGAAAAGTTATGGCGCAAAAAGATATTTTGCGAAATATTGGAACTATCGCTCGTGCATTAGATTCAATTAGTAATATTGAATTTAAAAAATATAATTTATCCAAAGGACAATATTTATTTTTAGTGCGGATTTATGAAAATCCAGGAATCATCGCTAAAAGATTAGCTGATTTAGTTTGTGTTGATAAAACAACAGCCAGTCGATCAATTAATAAATTAATCAAGAATGGCTTAGTTAAAAGAATGGATGATAATAAAAATAAAAAGAATAAACATTTATACGTTAGCGAAAAAGGTAAAAAAATTTATCCTATCATTAAGCGTGAAAATGAATATTCTAATGATGTAGCTTTAAATGGACTAACTGAAAATGAAATTAACAATCTTAGTGTACTTTTATCTAAAGCTACTGAAAATGTTGTAAACAATTGGGACACTGTTAAAAATGGCAGCGTTAGAAAATACTAGGAGGTTTAACTATGAATATTAATATGACACCCATCAAGAACGATAATGTTGATACATTAAGAGACATCAGTATTGAAACTTTTAGAGACACATTTGGCGAATATAATAGTGAAGCAGATATGCAAAATTACTTTGATACAGCCTACAATGTTGATGAACTAAAAAAAGAAATTAATGATCAAAATAGTAATTTCAAATTTGTTTTTTGTGATCATAAGTTAGCTGGATATTTAAAATTAAACATTGGGGATAGCCAGTCAGAACTTAAAGTTAAAGATGCCTTAGAAGTAGAAAGAATTTACATCAAAAAAGAATTTAAAAGAAAAGGTCTAGGCACATTCTTAATCAACTATGCAATGGAACAAGCCAAAAAGAATGGCCTAAGTAATGTTTGGTTAGGTGTATGGGAAAATAATGAAGCTGCTATTCATTTCTATAAAAGAATGGGCTTCAGAGAATTCGATGATCACGTTTTCCAATTAGGTAATGATCAACAAAGAGATTTATTATTCAAGAAAACGGTTAGATAAATAAATGTAAAAAAATAAGCGGCTAAATTCATTTTTGAATTTAGTCGCTTATTTTTTATTTTAACCTGGTAAAGCTCCTGTTAGTAATTGCACAATTCCGTATATATCGTCAGGAAATGCCATAATAGCAGCTTCGTCCACTTCTTCTGGAGTCATTTTTTTACTAATAATGATAGAAAACGCATTAGCAATTTGAACTGATTGACCACCTAAAATGGTAGCTCCAACAATTTGATGTTCTTTATTTAGAATAATTGTTGCTTCAGATGTATTTCTATCAGCAGGTTCAAACACTAACATCCCATATGGAACTTTTTTAATTTCATAGTCATCATTATCTTTAACATCTTGAACCTTTAGTCCAACTTGAGCCAAACGTGGTAATGAGAATAATGCTTCAGCAATTGGTGGATATTTAATTGCTGGATTATCATCATTTAAAATATCTTTGGCAATGTAATTAGATTCAAAAGTAGCAGTTGGGGTCAACTTAGGTTCTTTTTTATCGATTGCGTCCCCACTGACAAAGATATTCTTAACACTAGTTCTTAAATGATCATCGACCTGAATTCCTTTAGGACCAGCTGTAATATCTAAATTATCTAAGCCTAGATTTTCATAATTAGCAACTCTTCCTGTAGCATCTAACACATAGTCAGTATTAACTTCTAGGCCTTCTTTGGTCTTTAAAACTAAGCCGTTGTCATTCTTAGTAATTGAATCAACATTTTGATTGAAATCAAAATTGATACCGTTTTTCTTCATTCGCTTTGTTAGTTTTTTAACATATTTAGGATAGAAATTACGTAATGGTTGATCCGAATGTCCGATTACTTCAACTTCTGCTCCTGCCGCACGTGCTAAATCAGCAAATTCATACGAAATAATCCCGGTCCCAATAAAAGTGATATGTTTAGGCATCGTAGGAATGCTTAAAAAGTCACGGCTATCATGTAAATATTCTTGACCTTCAATATTCAATTTAGAAGGACGAAGACCAGTTCCAATCACAATATAGTCAGTTTCATAAATATCTTCACCAACTTGCACATGATTTTCATCTTTAATTGAACCCCAACCATCAATGATATCAATACCTAATTTAGGGAATGATTCTCTGATAGCCTTATGATCAGGATCTGAATCTAACATTTTATGTTTATGCTCCATTAAAGTTGGCCAATCAATTTGCACTTCGACTTTTAGACCAGTAGTATTTTCGACTTGGTGTACAACGTCGGCTGGTCGATCTAATAAGAACTTAGCATTACAGCCATAATTGGTACAAGTCCCAAAAATTTTGTCCCCTTCAATTAAGGCCACCTTTTTACCTTTTTGAGCTAATTTCAAAGCTCCATGCCATGTAGCATGGCCACTACCAATGAACATAACATCATATTTTTTAGTCATAATTATTCTTCCTTCTATCTACATTGTTTAGTTGTTAAACAGTGTAGCAAAATTCAAACTAAAAATATCTTAAAAAGCTCACTAAATTATGGTGATAATATTAAAAAAATAGTGTTACCATAGATTTGATAAAAATAAAATGGAAAACAATTAATAAGGGGATAATAAAATCAACGATTTAATAAAGAAAATATTATTAAATTCAAAATATAGTAATGTCCAATTACATCCATATGAAAATAAATCAAAAGCTGAAGTAAAATATAAAGACAGCTATAGAAGAAAATATTTTGTGCATAATATTATTAGATGTGATTATTGGGTTAAAGACAAAACCATTAAAAATAAAATATTTCATTATATTGAAGAAGAAGAAAATTCAATCAATTTAGCTGGTAACAATAACATTTTAAACAAAGATGATTTGGATACCCTATCAAAATCATTAATGCATTTAATTAAAAAATTAAATTATGATACCCAAAAATATATGCAAAATGGTAAAGAATCAATTTCACCATATGTAGATGTCTTTAGAAAAGGTGATAATGCTTTGTTAAGTATTAGATTAGAAGGCATTCACCCTGCTAAGAAACAAGTAATTTAAAAGAAAAAGCTCACTAAGAAAATAATCTTAGTGAGCTTTTTTATTACATATACTTATCAACTAATTGTTCAAAATTCTTATTTTCTAGTGGGTAAGCAATTGTTTTATAGTTTAGTAAATCAGAATCAGTTACATTATGAGAAATGGAGTTATAACCCCATGAACCAGTTCCAAGGGTTAATGATGGATCCATGCCATTAACAATGTCACCAACCCCACCAATTCCACATTGGGTATTAACTAGAATACGACATGCTTTCATAGTTAAGCCAAATTCAGTAACTAAGTCATCATCAGTTGTACGAATAGCAGCAGTATGACCTAAACCACCATAGTTCAACAATGCTTCAACAATTCTGAAGGCATCTTTACGGTCATTTGCCTTATATACTGAAACTACTGGTGATAATTTTTCACCTGATAATAGATAATCTTTACCAATACCAGTTAATTCAGCAGCTAATACTTTAGTATCAGCAGGAACTTCAATTCCAGCCATTTCAGCAATCTTAGTAGCAGGACGACCAGCGATTGGGCCATTCACACCACCAGTTTTTTCGTTAAACATAGTTTTAGCTAATTTTTCTTGATCAGATTCTTTAACAAAGTAAACACCTTTATCAGTTAATTTACCCTTTAAGTCATCATAAATATCATTATCAATAACTAAACTATTTTCAGTGGCACAAATCATCCCATTATCAAAGGTCTTGGATGCCAAAATATCATTAGCAGCAGCTTCTAAATCAGCTGATTTTTCAACATAAAGTGGACCATTACCAGGACCAACACCTAATGCTGGTTTACCAGTTGAATAAGCAGCCTTAACCATTGCCGGACCACCAGTAGCTAAAGTAGTTGCGACCCCGTCATTATTAATTAATTTATTAGTAGCTTCAATACTTGGTTCAGTAATCCATTGGATACTTTCTTTTGGAGCACCTGCTTTAACAGCAGCATCTAAAACCACTTGAGCAGCTTTTGATGAACTCTTCATAGCTTGAGGATGGAAACTAAAAATAATTGGATTTCTAGTTTTCATTGCCAAAATAGCTTTGAATAAAGTTGTTGAAGTTGGGTTAGTAACTGGAGTAATTCCAGCTAAAACACCAAGTGGTTCAGCAACTTGAACAGTTTTTCTTTCACTGTTCTTATCAACAATTCCTACTGTTTTATGGTCTTTAATGCGATGACCAACTTGACCAGAAGCAAAAATATTTTTAATTGCTTTATCATGAGCAACCCCACGACCAGTTTCTTCATAGGCCATATTAGCTAATTCTTTACTATGTTCCAAACCAGCTTTTACCATTGCATCCACAATCTTGTCTACTTTTGCTTGATCAAAAGTCATCATCGTTTTCAATGCATCATTTGATTTTTTTACTAATTCATTAATCATTTCATCAACTTGAACCATTAAGAACATCCTCCTTCAGAAAAATCCTAATATATGAATACCCTTAAATTGTAACAAATTTCACAAAATGCATTCAACTATTCTGAGACGAATCTAATCAATTTTTTCAGCTTGGTTAATTGATAATAAATATAAGTATTTATCAGTCACTGGTTTATTTAAAATATTCGATAATGCTTTCGCATAAAGATTGATTTGACCACGGTATTTTTCAATAATCTTTGCGACATGCTGATCAACATTATGATTACCAATATAATCAGTTTTGTAATCAAATAAGACTACATGGTCAGAAAATTCTAGATAGCCATCAATAATTCCGTGAATTAATATTTTTTCATCACTATCTTTATCAAAGCCATTAAAGACTAAGTTAGCATTCATCAACATTGAAAATGGTGCTTCTCGTGATAATTTATCATGATTTTCTAAGATTAATTGTCCTAAATCAGTATCAAATAATTTAACCACTTCATCGACATCAATCTTAGCGGCTACTTCTTTAGTAATCACTTGATCTGCCACTAACCTTTCAATTAAATCAATAATTTCTTGATTAGATGGTCGTTTGGATAAGTCTAATTCTTGTAAAATCAAATGGGTTGCCGTTCCGACTTCAGCCGGACTAGGTTGACTAACTGCTTGCATAAACTGTGGCTCATTAAAATCACTATTTACATACCGACTACTTTGTTTATTTTCTTGCCAGTCTTCATCGTAGTTCCCTAAAGTGATGTTATCGGGATCTTCAAATAAACGTTTAATTTCGGAAACTGATTGATAAGCAGTTGTTTGCGTGGCCACTTGATCTGGATATTGATAATCCATAATTTGATCAATCTTATCGACATTAATATCTTCTGGTAGTGGTTGCTTAGCTAATTTTTTAAATGCCGCTAACCACTCCTTATTATCAGTGTTATCACCACTAATTAGATTTTTCGATAAATCATTTTGATTATAAAAGTTTACATCAAATTGCGTTATATCATCATTTAAACCAGTGTAACTAATATCATCCCCAAATTTTTCACGAAAACGTGGATGACGAACTAATGCTGGCCCAATCCAATCTAAATAATTTTTGGCGCCACTTCTTAAAGCATTGGATAACAAGAGTTCATTACTATGAGCAGCTTTTTGCCAGGCATCAATAATCTTAGTACGATCATTGCCATTCTTAGTAGCTCCAACAATGAATAATTGTTGTTCCGCACGGGTTAAAGCCACATATAATTTACGCATTTCTTCAGCTAATAGCCCTTTGTTTTCCACTTGTGTAACAACTTGGCGCTGCAAAGTATCTTCTTTAACTCGATTATTAGGATCTAAATAAGTAATGCCTAAACCTAATTGATCGTTTAATACATATGGTTGTTTGCTATCTTGTTGATTAAAACCATGGGATGCATCAATCAAAAATACCACTGGGAATTCTAGTCCCTTACTTCCATGAATGGTCATAACAGAGACCGCATTAGTATTTTCATCAGCATTGGCCTCATCTAAATCTTCATTTCGTTCTTGCATATGATGAACAAAACGCACGAATTGGAACAATCCTTTAAAACTAGTTTTTTCATAGTCGAAAGCTCGTTCATAAAGGGCATGTAAATTAGCTTGGCGTTGTTTCCCAGCAGGCATTCCACCTACATAATCTAAGAAGCCCGTTGTTTGATAAATATGCCAAATCAAATCCACGATTTCATGTTGTTGGGCAATATTTCTAAATTCATTTAATTGTTCTAAAAAGACTTTAATTTTATCGAAAACTTGATTCCCAAATTCAGTATCCGCAGTTGTTGGATAATCATGCATAAATTTAAGCACCGCATTAAAGTAATCACCAGTTTTAGCATTAATCCTTAAGTAAGCTAACTGATTTTCATTCAAACCAACAATCGGTGAACGTAACACTGCAACTAATGGAATATCTTGGTATGGATTATCAATAATACTCAATAGTGCCATCATAATTTGAATTTCATTGGTTTTGAAATAGCTTTGCGCTCCATTCACAATTAATGGAATATTATGACTGCCAAAAATATCAGATAAGACTAAATTATTGTTTCTAGTTGAAGAAATAATGGCAATATCTGAATATTCAACTGGACGCATCGTTTGCTGCTTACGATCATAAACTGGCATTTGTTTATTAATCATTTCATCAATTTTTTGTGCAACAATTTCAATTTGTCCATGCGCACTATCTTGAATTTGAAATTGTTCATCAACTGCTTCTTCATCAGCATCTTTGCTTTCATACATTAATAAATCAACATTCGCCGTTAAATCATCAGGGTACTTCGCACCAGCTTTTAATTTAGCAGCGTCTGTATAGTCAATGTCCCCAATTTGTTTATCCATAATTTGCGTAAAAATTAGATTAATAAATTCATCAATATTTTTAGCTGAACGGAAGTTATCAGGTAACACGATGGTGTCATCATCTGGATTATCCATTCGATCAATAAACATTGAAGGATCCGCTAAACGGAAACGATAAATGGATTGTTTAACATCCCCCACCATAAACATATTGCTAGGATTTTGCTTAGCAACCGTTGAAATAATGGCATCTTGCAAACGATTATTATCTTGATATTCATCAATCATAATTTCATTATATTGTGATTGTAGAATCTCACGAATACCTTTTGATTTTGCATTATCACCACTCAAAATATCATAGGCATAATGTTCCACATCAATAAATTCCAGTGCATGGCGTTTTAACTTCGCTTGTTGATAACTATCACTAAACGTTAAAACTACTCGTACTAATTTATCCACTAATTTTTTAGAGGCCTGCATGATTGCTAAATTATCAGCTTCATTTAATGCAAAATATTTATCAGGTAATTTTTGAAAGGCTTTTTTAGCATCATTTCGAATATTTTTAATCCGATCATGAGTAGCTTTATCCACATCGTCATAATCTTTATTGGTGCGAGGGAAACTCTTAAATTTAACCTCGCTAAATGTCTTTCTCAAATCATCCCATTTATTTTGTTTTAATGAATCTAAAAGTTGTTGCATTGCTTCAATGTCTAATTGTACGCAAGCAGCTTCTTTTTCTAATCCATTATCTTCGGCAACCGTTTTAGCTGATTCAAATGATAATTTTTGTTGTGCCACTTCATTTTCAATAATGGGTAACAAATGTTTTTGGTAAAAATCACTATCGGTAATGGAACCAGCACCAATGTCATAGATATTAGGCGTTTGCTTTAACCATTCGATGGGATCTTGATTAACATTGGCATAATCATAGGTTTTGAAAACTAAGTTCGTTAAACCATCGTCAGAACGATCATCCGAGAAGTTTTCCGTTAATTGAGCAAAACTATCATCTTTATCATTAGCATACAAATCTTCTCTAACATTTTCCCAGACCTGTTCTTTTAACATTTGGCTTTCCGTCTGGTCTGCTAATAAACGAAAGTTCGGATCTAAGTTAATAATATAGTAGTAATTTTGCACAATTTTCTGACAAAAGGCATCTAAAGTTGAAATGTCAGCAACTGGTAAGCGACGTAATTGCTTCACTAAGAAGACCTTAGTGTCATTATTATCAGTCTGATTAAGCTGTTCACGAAGTGCCGTTTGAATACGATCACGCATTTCTTTCGCTGCTGCTTTAGTAAAAGTTAAAATCAACATTTCATCGATATCAATATGTTCATTCAATAACTTATTAATGACTCGATCTACTAACACGCGGGTTTTCCCAGATCCAGCAGATGCTGAAACTAAAACATTTTTATCAAAGCGATCAAAGACGGCCTGCTTTTGTGGTTTTGTATATTGCATGATTAATTGTCACCCCTTAACTTCTTTAGAATACTTGGTAGGTTATATTCATCAACATCGCGGTAATTGTTTTCATTTAACAATGGGTCAAATTGCATGATGGAACGATAAGGTGTGTACTGCATTGCATCTTGATTTTGGCCCCAGCGAGCTGGCTTCATATCAATATTTCCAGAGAAAATATCATGTCCAGCTTTCGTAATTAATTTTTCATTATGTTTTAACAACAAATCTAAATCATCCGGTTGCACAATGGGACTACTTTTATAATAACTACCATCTTTTTTCTTCCTAATTGGAAAGACTTTCGAACTACCATATTTTTCGTCAGAAATCGTTTCATCAATTTTTTGCAATAAGTCACCGTTATTAACTAAGATTCCTTGGTATTTTTGTTTACTTAAAATTGCATCTTCAAAGGTCTTTCTTAAATCACTCTTGGAATATTTAGGATTAAAAATATGCATGTAAACCGCACCAGCTAATTCAGCCTTACCTTCTTCATCAAAGATCCCTAAATTATGTGCTAATACATCAATATAAGTCATCATTTGCATTGAAGTTCCATCATAAACTTGACCAAAGTCCATTTTACGTTCACTAGATTTGTAATCTACAATGCCTAAATAATCATGACCATCCACATTCATATAGTCGATACGATCAATTCGGCCACGCACATTAATTAACTTTGGCGTTTTGATCTCTTTATCTTCTGGAATATCAAATTTCAATGGTTTTAAATCATTTTTATGTCCCACTTGGCCAAAAGATATTTCAGTCTTGCGTGGACGCATTGGGGTAAATTGACTTTGTTTTTGCATCGTTTCAATCGTGTGTTTAATCGTTTTAATCAATTGTGATTTAATATAATTCATCCGACTAGAACTTTGTAAGATTGTGTATTGCATATCGTTAGGATCTTCTAGCATCTTAGCGGTGACTGTATCGACTAATTCATTCATCGCTTGTTTATCTAGTGTTGATAAGTCCACGTGTTCTTCATTCACTACACGCATTAAGCGATCTAATGCTTCATGATAGAACTGCCCCGTACTTGCTGGTGATAAATCAAAGACATCACGTTCTTTTAAATTCAAACCATACTTCAAGAAATATTCATAAGGATTACTGTAAAATTGTTCCAATTTAGAAATCGAAGTATTTATTTGATCACCGTAAAGTCCAGTAATAATATCATCGGTTAATTTAGTAGGCGTATTATTGTAATCCAAACCACCCAATAATTTATCAGTTAATGCCGCCAAATTATTATCTTTAACTAATTGATTATAAAGATAGTGCCAAACGGGTGCTAATTTAGTATTAGTAGCTTTACTATTTTGACTAGCTTGTACTAAATGCCTTAGGGTTGCACGTTTAGTCCCGATAAATTGGCTGATGATTGGGTCATCGGCTTTAGGCATACTCTTTAAATGTTCCACATCTAAATTAAAGTGATCCACAATTCGTGCTACATATGGAGAAAGATTGATAGAACTGTCATCATCTTCACCTAAAGTATATGAAAAGATTAATTTATCACTACCTGCTAAAAATGCTAAATAGTTTAAAAATGGATCATTAGCCATTTGTTTTTCAGATGTTTCACGCAAATATTGACCGTCAGCAAAACTATCTTCTAAATCATCACGATCGGCATCACTAAATAAAGCTTCATTCGTTACTTTATCGGGCATCACATCATCAGTTGAACCCATCATAAAAATAACTTTGCGATTGTTCATTTGCACAATTCCACTTTCAGAAATTGCAACTTGGTCTAACGTTGAAGGAATTTGCGAATAATTAGCACCTTCAAAGCCACTTTGTAGTAACAACAGGAAGTCTTCTAGTTTAAATTCACGTTCTCCTAAAATTGAAACAAAGTCATCAAGCAAGTTACAAAATGTTTGCCAAACTTGTTCTGGTTGCGAAGCTTCTACTAATTTTCCATCATCAATCGATTGCTTACGCCATGCTTTTAATTGGTCAGCAACCCCCATTTTAATTAAGAATTGATATAAAATTTGAGCTGCTTTCACTCCAGTTTTAGCTCTTTTAATCCGTTTAAAGAATGGAGGTAAATTATCTTTAATAAAGTGGCGAATCATATTAATTTGTTGATCGATTTCCACAAATTTATCTGCTTTTACTCCAAAATCACTATCGGAGAACCATGCGTATTGCCAATCCTCATCTTGTAGCCAACGATTACCTTCATAGCCGTTTTTCAACACTAAATTTTCAGTTAAAGCTACAGCTCTGCGATAATCTTCAATCGAAACATAATCGCCATTTTCATCTTTGGGAATAAATAATTCCGTCTTTAATAAACGCATGACATCGGCATATTGATAACTGCGTTTACTATTAACTGGATCAATATTGAATAATGAATTAATCAGTTCCACTAACGGATGATCTTCCATTGAACGACTAACATCATTAAAAGAAGGAATATCTTCTAAATCAAAAATGGGTGCTAATACATTTTGATAACGGTCTAGATGACGAGTCATTACTAAGAAATCAGAATAATGATAATGCTGAGTTGCTACCATCTGGCGAATCTTAGTTGCAATATGTTCTACTTCTGAGAATGGACTATCTGCACGAAATACTTGAATGGATTCATTATTGTTTAATGGTTCATTCTCAATTGCGCCTAATTTAGTGGATTGTTGCCAATATTTATCAAATGTTTTTAAGTCATCGCTAACACGTTGTTGCTTGGCCATTTGATCCACTAAAATATGGGTCTCATTATCACGCGCAAAATTATAAAAATGATTGTATAATTTGGCAGATTGATAAAAAAGATTGGGACTTTCAGGTAATTGATTAGCATATTTTCGGTCTAAATTTAAAGAAATCGTTACACTTTTAGCATATTGAATTAAGATTTCAACTAAGTGGCGTTCTTGAGCGGTAAATTGGTTAAAGCCATTAAAGTAAAAATGACTGTTAGATAAATCTAGATTACCTGCTAACAAATAATCACAGAATAAATTAATTACATCTGATTTATATAAATATTTACCGTCAGTTTGTTCTTCAAAAGCACGATAAATAATAATAAAATCGTGCATTTTATCATGCAAACTAGATTTTAAATGTTCATTATTTTCATAAATAGTATTTAAATCGTCGGCAGCAATTTGACCTGCTTGCATTTCAGAAATTTGTTGTGAAATTTTTTGGATAAACCCTGGTTGTCCACTTTCACCACGAAAGACTGTTAATTCATCTTGATGATCCAAAATAATTTGATAAATTAACATATTAATTCCTGATTCACTTAAACGGGTACGTTGATATTCAGGATTGTTTTTCATGTAATACCAAACTAGACGGGTAATTGAAAAAGTTTGAAATTTACTTTCCGCATAGATTGATTCATCGTTAAAATTTAACTTTTTTAAGGCCTGAACTTCAGACTCAAACTTGATATGGTTAGGCACCAGATAAAAATACTGATCATTGGGATTTTCATTTAGTGATTTTTTAAGTTGTTCAATAATAACTGCTTCATGGTCATAACTAGCAGTTCCTAAAATAAATTGTAGTGCCATTAAATTATCCCTTCTTTTTCATTAAATAGTATCTATCATTATATATTTTGCAAAAAGAAAACGCCATATTCTAAAAATGTTTCATGTGAAACATTTTCAAAATACAACGTTTGAAATCGCTAATTATGCTTCTGGTAATTTGTTTTCTGGTAACTTATTTTCCTTCAATACTTTATTAGTATATTTTTCAATATCCATAGCAACTTGTTGCATATTTTTATCTTTAGGATCCATATGTCCAGCAGTATCTTGTGCCACTGCCCAATATGCTAAGTTATCAGTTACTGGAATGATATCTCTAACAATTTCCATTTCAATATTTGGACGAGAATTCTTTAATTGCTCAAAAGTATTATAATCGGTGATCATATGCATATATCCACCTTGTTTAGCAACACTCTTGAAGATAACTAAATGTGATTCTTCTCTAGTTGCTGATAATTGTTGTTTAATTTGGGATAATTGTTGTTTATTTAATTGTAATGCCATAATATACACCTCGAATAATTTATTATTCCTCAATTAATCCAATAGATTGATTAAGGAATTCTTTCTTCACAACCACATTGTAAGCTACATTCGCAACGTTATCAAAAGAAACTTTACCATAATCCATTGATTTTCCTTCATCAATAATTTTCAATTTGCCATTATTTTGTTGTGTCATTTCAACTGGTCTTAAAACTGTATATGGAATTTCATATTCATCGACCAATTTCACAGCGTATCGTTGTTCATTTAAATATTCTTTTGCATTATCAACATTATTATATGTAACTTTTTCATTTAGTTCATTATCAATGCCGGCAGTTGATAGCATTATAAATTGCTCTAATGGTGGATTTACTTCATCTAAAGCTGAAAACAATGCTTCAAAGTTTAAATCAACATCCATTGGTCCTAAAAATGAATAAATAATGTTCACATCTTTAACTTCATCTATATATGAACCTTCATTATCAAAGTCAACATCACTAAGAACTTTCACATCATATGATGCATTGTCATGAAACATTGTAATCATTTGTTTGGCAACTGGATTGTTGCCACCTAATACTAAAATTTTCTTCATATTTACCACCCCAGTTTTCACAACTTAAGTGTAACAAACATTATTAAGGGAGTGAATTACAAAATACTTTAAAATTACTTATTTTTAGTTCATAATTATTATGTTAATAAAAATTGAGGAGGCAAATTTTATGGTTAAAATTGGTAAATCAACAGTTGAATCTACTGCACTTGGTTTAGGTACTAATGCAGTTGGTGGAAATAACTTATTCCCAAACTTAAAAGATGATACTGGTATTCAAATTGTTAAAACCGCTTTAAACTCAGGTATTACCTTATTAGATACAGCTTTTGCATATGGAATGGGCCATTCAGAAGAATTAATTGGTAAGGCTATTCAAGGCTATGACCGTAGTAAATTTGTCATTGCTACTAAAGCTGCTCAAGACACTTCTGGTAGCGAAGTTACTATTAATAACAGTCCAGAATTCCTAAAACAAGCAGTTAACGATGCGCTTAAGCGTCTTCAAACTGACTACATTGATATTTTCTATATCCATTTCCCAGATGACAACACTCCTAAAGATGAAGCAGTTGCTGCATTAAATGAAATGAAAAAAGAAGGTAAGATCAAAGCAATTGGAGTTTCAAACTTCTCACTAGATCAAATTAAAGAAGCTAACAAAGATGGCTTAGTTGATGTTGTTGAAGACCAATACAGTCTATTACACCGTGATGCTGAAAAAGAATTATTCCCTTACTTAAGAGAAAACAATATTTCATTTGTACCATTCTTCCCTCTAGCATCTGGATTACTAACTGGTAAATATTCTAAGGAAGTTACTTTCCCAGAAGATGATATCAGACACGGTAACCCTGATTTTGAAGGCTCACGTTTTGAAAAGATTGTGGATACAGTTGATAGCTTAAAACCATTAGCTGACAAGCATGGTGTTACTATGGCTGAACTAATTCTTGCATGGTACATGAAGAACCCAGATATTACTGTTGTAATTCCTGGTGCTAAGAAGCCAGAACAAGTTCAAAGCAATGCTAAAGCTCTAAACACAACTATTAGTGATGCTGATTATCAAGAAATTGATGAAAAATTTAAAAATCTATAATCATATTTATAGATAATATTAAAAAGTCAGATTCTAAATTGGAATCTGACTTTTTTATCAAAGGAAGCGATATCTATCACAATTTCTACGATCATTTTTTTAATTTTTATTGGTGTAATATCTGGAATTATTAATAGTATTATTGGAATGGCTTCTTTAATTTCATATCCAGCTTTAATTTCAGTTGGGATTCCACCAGTACTAGCTAATGCTTCAAATACGGTGGCCCTAATCTCTAGTGGGATTAGTTCAACACTATCATCATTACGAGAATTAAAAGGTCATTGGAAATCCGCTTGCCCTGTCATTTTGTTAAATGCCGTTGGTGGACTTATTGGATCTATCTTGTTATTACATAGTTCCAATGAAGCATTTTCAAAAATTATTCCATTTTTGATTTTCTTTGCCGCATGTACTATTTTAATTCCAACTAAGCATCAAGATAAAAAGACAACCGCCAAAAGTACATTTTGGGAATATGTGCTCTTAGGATTAGTTGGAATTTATGTTGGTTACTTTGGTGCTGGCGCTGGCGTTATTATGATTGCGGTTTTGTCTCGAATTACTAACAGTTCATATAATGTTTATAATGCTACTAGAAATGTTGCTACTTTAGCATCTAATTTAATGGCATCTATTGTATTTATTTTAGTAGCCAATTTATACTGGAAAGAACTTATTATTTTGGCCATTGGACTATTTATTGGTGGTTTTATCGGCCCAATAATCGTGAGATATATTCCAACTAAAATTATGAAAAATGGTGTTGGAATTTTCGCTATTTTCTTATCAATTTATTTGTTTATTAAAGCATTTTTCTAAAAAATTAAGGAGCATAATCATGACAAAAATTAACATTATTTTAGGAAGTTCTCGAGAAGCTTCGCTAGGCAAAAATTTATTTAAATATTTAAAAAATAATAAAACAAAATATGAATCACAAATTGATGCAGAATTAAATTTCATTGAAATCGGTCAATATGAATTGCCATTTTTCTATGAAGCACTACCTCCAATGGGAAATAAAAATCGCCATTTACCCGCAAAGCAACAACAATGGGTTGATGATATGTATTCAGCAGACGGATATATTTTCTTAACTCCTGAATACAATCATTCCTTCCCTGCTGTGATTAAGAATGCGATTGATTATTTATCTAACCAAATTTCTAATAAAGCAGTTTTAACTATGACATATGCTAACAATAGTCGTGGTGGACAATTTGGTGGATTAGAATTAAATTCTGTTTTAACCAGACTAAATGCATTTGTCATCCCTCAAAATGTTTCCATTGGCAATGTTCAAAAGAACTTTGATGAAGATGGTCACTTTTTAGAAGATGCCCCTTCAAAAGATTTCTATGAAAAGAAATTAAATCAAAGTATTAAGAAAATAAGTTTCTATAGTAATTTATTTAAAAATAATAAATTCAAAGGATAAAAATATGAACTTATAATTTGGGAGGTATTCATATGCAAATTAAGTCAATTGATCATATCGTTTTAACCGTAAAAGATATTGAGAAAAGTTTAAATTTTTATACAGATGGACTCAATATGCAAAAAGAAGTATTTGAAACTGATAATCGCAAAAGATATGCATTAAAGTTTGGTAGCATGAAAATAAATTTGCATGAAGTAAATAATGAATTCAATCCTAAAGCTGATTTACCTACTCCAGGCTCAGAAGATTTATGTTTAATTTCTGCAACTCCTATTAAAGAAGTTATTCAAGAATTAAATAATAAACATATTCAGATTATTGAGGGCCCTGAAAAGAAGCATGGTGCTCTAGGAGCAATCACATCAATTTACCTAAGAGATCCTGATGAAAATTTAATAGAAATATCCAACTATAATTAGGAGTAACAATATGAACATTTTATTGCCAGATATTAAGACATTAGAAGCCACCACTAAGATCAAAATCAATGATACAGCTGAAGCCGTTAAAGCTGCTTATATGTACATGAAGGACAAAAATGGTAATTTGCAAATTGATGAAAGTAGTAATGAGTACATTATTTTTACATTTACAAATCCTATAGATATGATTTTAAATTCTAAAGGTGGTCCCTTTCCAGATATAGAAACATTTATTAGTTGTTTGGGTAGCTTAGGAGTTAAATTTGATATAAATAACACGTTAGATGATAATGATGAGAATAAAATTGTCGCAATTAATTTTATTGTCCATAGAAAACCAATCACAAAATAATAGAATACCCAAAATAGCATACAATTTGTATGCTATTTTTTATATCCATCTGTATATAGTTCGTAAATTGTAGACAAATTATAAAAATGTGCTAAAATTAATAATTGTTATAACAAAAACACGAACTATAAAGGGAGAGATTACATAATGGTTAGTCAAATAGCTAAATTTTTTAAATTTGACGAATTAGGAACCAATTATAAAAGAGAAACATTAGCTGGAATTACCACTTTTGTTTCAATGGTATATATCATATTCCTAAACCCTAATGTTTTAGGTGCAGCAGGAATGGATAAAGGAGCTGTCTTTACATCAACTGCTTTAGCAACTGCACTTGGTTGTTTCTTAATGGGAATTATCGCTAATTATCCCATTGCACTATCGACTAGTTTAGGAATGAACGCATTCTTCGCATATTCAGTCTGTGTCGGCATGAAAGTGCCATGGCCAACTGCTTTAGCTGGTACTTTCATTGCCGCTGTTATTTTCATTATTTTAACGGCATTTAAATTAAGAGAAAAAATTATCGATGCAATTCCTACTGATTTAAAAAGTGCGATTGCTGGTGGAATTGGATTATTCATTGCTTTCTTAGGTTTGAATCAAGGTGGCATGATTGTTGCTGATAAAAGTACCCTTGTTACTTTGGGTTCATTCCACACTGGAACAACTTGGCTTACAATTTTTGGTTTAATTTTAGTGATTGTTTTAATGAGTGCCAGAGTTCCAGGAGCTATTTTTATTGGGATGGTGGCCACTGCTATTTTGGGTATGGTTACTGGATTAATCGCAATGCCTGATCAAATTGTTTCAAGCATCCCAAGTATCAAACCAGTATTCTTAGCTGGAGTTTCACACATCGGTGATATTAATACCGTGAAATTATGGATTGTTGTCTTCACTTTCTTACTAGTATCATTTTTCGATACTGCCGGAACTTTAGTTGGATTAGCACAACAAGCTGGTTTTATTAAAGATAATAAAATTCCAAGAATTGGTCGCGCCCTAGCTGCTGATTCCACTACTATGTTAGGTGGTTCATTATTAGGGACTTCTCCTATGGGAGCTTTCGTTGAATCATCTGCCGGAATTGCAGTTGGTGGTCGTTCTGGTTTTACCGTTATTATTACTGGAATCCTATTTATCTTAGGAACTTTCTTCTCACCATTATTAGGTGTTATTACTGATCAAGTCACTGCACCTGCATTAATCATCATTGGGGTGTTAATGGCTAGTTCACTAAAAGATATTCATTGGGAAAAATTCGAATTGGCTGCTCCTTCATTCTTGATTGTTCTGGGGATGCCTCTTTCATACAGTATTTCAGATGGAATTGCTTTAGGATTTATTACTTATCCTTTGGCTATGATTGCCGCAAAACGTGGTAAAGAAGTGAATGCATTTATGTATTCATTGGCTGTTATTTTCATTATCTTCTTCTGGTTATTAAGCGAATAAAAATATTAAATATTAATTTATAAAAATCATCAATTCAAACTATATAATTTGAATTGATGATTTTTTATAATATAATTACAGTTGTATTGATATTTTCAGCTTATGATTAATAAACTAATTACATCCCATTAGTAAGAGATAAGTTAAAATTTCTTATAAGTGTATTATAAATACATGAAAATAAATATCACACTTTCATAGATTGTGTAGGATTATTATATAAGTTTGAAAATATTAATACATACATATAAGAACAGGTAGTGATAAATATTAATAAGGATGATTTTATAAATAATAAAATATGGGTAACTTCCAAAATAAGAATGGAAGCTGAAGAAAGAAGAATTGCAAAAAAAATAAATTATTTATCTTTTTTAATTCAATTACAACTTTAACCTTAATACTTTCAATTTTGGATATGGTTATTAAAAATAATGATAAAATAATAAACTTTTCATTATTCAATATAATACTTTCTATCGCATTGATTGTGTTATCACTTATAATATCAAATTATGACTTATCAAAGGAAGCTTTTGATTTCAGAAAATCATATTTGGAATTAGAAAATTTAATGTATGATAGCGATAGATACAATGAAAATGAATTGAAATTAGAATATAGTAAAATATTAGAACGACATTTAAACCATAATAACTTAGATTTTATTTATTTTAAAATTACACAAAGAAAAAATAATAACAATAATTTTAGTTACAATAATTTTGAATATTTGATGTATCTATTTGATAAGTACACATTAAATATAATAATATTTATTATTGTTATAATTATTATTGCTTTATCATATCACTACATAATAGTATAAAGAAGAATTAATAATGATCAATATAGAAGATACTTTAACCAAAATATTCGAAGCAAAAATAAACAAAAATTGTCCAATAGGATCAGATGGAATGTCATATTTTGAATTTAATAAAAATAAAAAAAATATTATCAAAAATATGGCAAATAGAATTACAAAAAATAAATATAAATTTAGTCCATATAAAGAATTTCTGATTTTAAAAGGAAAAGAATCTAAACCTAGATGTATTTCTATACCTACTATAAGAGATAGGCTTTGTATGTACTTTTTATTAAACGAAATGGAAAAATTTAATTATAATGGTAAAAATATAATTCCAGAAATTCCGCAAAAAAGCATAACTACATTAAATTTAACATTAAATAAGAAAAAATATAATTTTTTTATGAAGTATGATATAAGTAATTTTTTTAATAATTTTAATCATAAAATTTTGTTAAGCAATATAAAAATGTTTTTAAAAAATAATAATGTAATAATAGATAATAAAATATTTTTGAAAATAATAAGAGATTCAATAAACAATTATCCAAAAGATGAAAGAAAATATAAAGGTATTCCTCAAGGAATACCTATTTCTAGTATTTTAAGTCAAATATATATGTTCAATTTTGAAAATAAAATAAAAGAAAAATTAAATAATAATGTAGCCTATGACTATTTCCGATATGTTGATGACATAATAGTTATATGTTCAAAAAAAGATAGTTGTAAAATAAATACAGCATTAAAAAAAACATTCAAAGAATTCAAAATTAAAAATAACAAAAATAAAGAAAAAAATGGTAATTTATACAAAAATTCATTTGAGTTTTTGGGATATAGTTTTAAGTTAAATGGAATAAAATCTGAAGTATCAATAAAAGATAATTCTCTAAAAGTTCTTAAAAAGAGAATAGTAAATATAATAAATAATTACAAAAATAAAAAATATAATAGAGTTTCAATGAACATGAACTCGCTAATTTTTTCATTAAATTTGCTAATATCCGGTTCAGTAATGGAAAATAAATTTAGTAATAAGAAAAAATACGGTTGGTTATTTTATTTTTCTCAACTAAATGATATAAAATTATTGTTCAGTTTAGATGTATTTGTCAAAAAGAAACTTAAAAAGGCTTTTAAAAATATAAGCGATGATACTTTTGATTATATTAATACAGAAAAATTATCAGATAAAGAAAAATTACAATTTCAACAAAGCACTTTAGATTTAAGCACATTCTATTTTAAAAAACATAAAAAAATGTTTTTAAATTCTTTTGTAAAATCATATAGAGCCATAAGAAAAAACAATTTCAATTTATTTACTTTTAGATTTGATAAATACTCATCTGATGATAAAAAATATATCTTGCAAAATATATTTAAACTAAAGAAAACAAAAAATTTAGATTCTTCTTTTAACTTCTATATTTATAAAAAAGTTAAGAAGTCTGAGCAAGACATATACAATAATATATCTTAAATACAATTTATTAAGGAGGCATACATTATGTCTAAAGAAGCATTATTAATAATCGATTATACAAATGATTTTGTTGCCGATAAAGGTGCTTTAACCGTTGGTAAACCTGGACAATTATTGGAAAATATTATTGTTAATTTAGCAAATCAATTTGTTAAAAATAATAATTGGGTCATTTTACCAACTGATTTACATCATAAAAATGATCCCTACCATCCTGAAACAAAATTATTCCCACCACATAATTTAGCTAACACTTGGGGCCGCCAATTTTATGGCACTCTTCAAGATTGGTATGATCAAAATAAAAATAATAATCAGGTGTATATGTACGATAAAACTAGATATAGTGCCTTTGCCGGAACTGATTTAGATTTAAGATTAAGTGAGCGCAACATTAAAACATTACACTTAGTTGGCGTATGCACTGACATTTGTGTCCTCCACACTGCAATTGATGCCTACAATTTAAATTACAATGTAGTTATTCATGAAAGTGGCGTTGCAGCAACTAACGATATTGGACAAAAGTTTGCTTTAAATCATTTTAAAAATTGTTTAGGCGCTAGAATCGAAAAATAAATATATTAATAGATATATACTTCAGAAAATTCTTTTAAATTAAATAATACAAAAAATCCACGCAAAATTTGCTTAATCTATTTGCGTGGATTTTTGAATTAATTATAAGAAAGCAAAAATAAAAATGCTTTCGATAATATTTATAATTCTAAAAGATTAAATATCCTAATAAAGCTGCAAGTATGCCTAAGATAGCAGTTAAAGCATAATAAGTCATTGCCATCATTTTATCTTTCATGTTCATTTGAACAATTTCATTCATGTATGTAGAAAAAGTTGTGTACCCACCAACAACCGCAATAAATAAAGTTGTCCAGAAGCTTGTTTTAGGCAACTGTCCATTAATTAATCCTAATACAAATGATCCCGAAATATTAATAAATAACGTAGCAATTGGAAAAGATATATTTTTAAAAGCATTTTTAAAGATATTAGTTGCTATAAATCTTAGCACTGAACCAATTGCTGCTCCTAAGCCAACCGTTAAAACATTCAATATCATTTGCTTTCACCCCTAGTTATAATCAAGTTACCTAATGAGTTGCCTAGATTAGCAAATATTAAACCACCTAATAAACTTACTAATACATATATAATACCTAGACCAATTTCATGATTAATTAATAGGTTAATACTATCAAATGAAAATGTTGAAAAAGTGGTAAAACCTCCAATTAACCCCATACTAATTCCACTGATAAAAGATTCAGACAAATTCATCACTTTTGGCAACATTCCCGTTATCAAAGCTAATAAAAATGAACCCACTATATTTATAATAGCAGTGGCTATAAAATGATTACCCCCAGATATAAATGTAAAATATCCCCGTAAAATGCCACCAATAAAGCCAAAAATAAAGATATAAATAACTTTACGCATAACCAAATCGCACTTCTTTCGTCTTCAATATATAATATTTTATAATATATCATGAAATACTATTCAATTCATACTATACCAATTTACATTTTTCTTTTGACATTTGTACTTTTGATAACTATTATTATTAAAGTAGAGACTAATACAATTAAAAGATTATAATTAAATTAATAAAAATCACATAAGGAGTACTCATATATGCTACTTGGCAGCATTGAGGCGGGCGGCACTAAATTTGTTTGTGCTGTTGGTAATAACGATTATCAAATTGTTGATAGTGTAGTGATAAAAACAACGACGCCTGAAGAAACATTTGAAAAAACAATTAACTTTTTTAAAAAATATAAAGATTTAGCGGCTTTAAGCATTTCGTCTTTTGGTCCTATTGAAATTAGAAAAAAATCATCAAAATATGGATACATAACCGATACTCCTAAAGAAGGCTGGTCTAATGTTAACTTTTTAGGAACTATGAAGGACGCTTTGAATGTTCCGATATATTGGACAACTGATGTTAATGGATCTGTATATGGTGAATATATTAACTTTCAAAAACATGGTAAAGATTTAGATTCAATTGTTTACTATACAATCGGAACTGGCGTTGGTGCTGGAATTATCATTAATGGTAAATTTATTGGTGATATGGGACATCCAGAACTAGGCCATGTTAAATTAAAACGTCATGCTGATGATCTTAATTTTGCTGGTATTTGCCCATATCATAAAGATTGCCTCGAAGGTTTAGTGTCCGGCCCTACTTTCGAAAAACGAGTGGGTAAAAAAGGACAGGACGTTCCATTAACTAATCATGTTTGGGATATCATGGCTTATTATGTAGCTCAAGCAGCTGTTCAAATGACTTTAACTTTTCGTCCTGAAAAAATTGTTTTTGGTGGCGGAGTAGTCAGCGAAACTTTCCTTAAAAAAGTAAGAGCAGAATTTGAAAAGCTATTAAATGGATACATCACAATTGATAATGTAGACGATTATATTATCATGCCATTAATTGACGATAATGGTTCAGCAACTTATGGTAATTTTGCATTAGCATCATCATTAATAAATAAAAACTAAGTGCATTTATGCACAATATAATTATTAATCAGAAAAATATAAAAATAATTAAAAAATAAGCACAACTTGTAAACCCTTTCATAGCAAAGATTTACTTGATGTGCTTATTTTTTATCGATTATTTTTCAATAAATTTTCCACAAAATGCTTTCTTTTTTTGAAAAATGAGTTATCATAATAGTTGTAAGATTGTGAAATGATTAATTAATCATTTTACACAAGAAATTAATAAACTTGAAATTCAATATGAAAGGATCTTGAATTATGAAAGCATTAGTTTTAACTGGTAAGAAACAATTAGAAATTCAAAATACTGAAAAACCTGAACCAAAGGCTAACGAAGTTGTTGTAAACGCTAAGTACGCTGGTATCTGTGGTACTGACTACGCATTATACAATGGACTTCCAGGTTCAGCTCCAGCTGTACCTCCAATCGTTTTAGGACATGAAAACTCAGGTGTTATCTCAGCTGTTGGATCAGACGTTACTGATTACAAAGTTGGTGACCGTGTAACTGTTGACCCTAACATCTACTGTAGTAAATGTAAGTACTGCCGTACTGGACGTCCTGAATTATGTGAAAACTTATCAGCCGTTGGTGTTACTAGAAACGGTGGATTAGAAGAATACTTCACTGCTCCTACACAAGTTGTATACAAATTACCTGAAAACGTTGATTTAAAATCAGCTGCTACATGTGAACCAATTTCATGTGCCGTTCACGGTATGGACTTATTAAGCATCAAACCTTACCAAAACGCTCTAGTTATTGGTGATGGTTTCATGGGTCTAATCTTTGCTCAATTACTAAAATCATACGGTGTTAAATCAGTTACTCTAACTGGTCGTCATGATGACAAATTAGCTACTGAAAAAGAAAAGACTGGTGCTGACAAAGTTATCAACACTACTAAAGAAAAGATTCCTTCAGAATACGATGTTGTTATCGAAGCTGTTGGTCAACCTGCTACTCAAGAACAAGCTGTTGAAGCAACTGTTAAGGGTGCTCAAGTATTAATGTTCGGTGTTGGTGCTCCTAACCAAAAATTCGAAATGAACACTTACGAAGTATTCCAAAAACAATTAACTATCCAAGGTGCATTCATTAACCCTAACTCATTTGAAGATGCTATTGCATTACTACAAAGCAAGGGTGTAGATGTTGCTGACATTATCGATAATGTTATCAGCCTAGAAGATGTTGAAGGCGTTCTAAACGGTACTTCAGACCTTAAAGGTAAATGTGTAGTTAAAGTTTCTGACTAATTATTTGGAGGATAAAATTATGGCTTTAAACGATTACTTTGATGGATTACAACACGTTGGAATCCCTTCAAAAGATTTAGATAAGACAATTGAATTCTACAAAGCATTAGGCTTTGACCAAGCTGGCGCATTCCACAATGGTGAAAACCGTTGTGCATTCATGAGATATGGTAATTTAACCATTGAAACATGGGAAGGCGATCCAGTTGCTATGGAAAATGGTGCTATTAACCATCTTTCTATGAACTGTACTGATGTTGATAAAGCATTCGAAGCTGCTAAAGAACAAGGTTTCAATGTTTTAGATGACGAAATCCAATCAATCCCTACTTTCTGGGACAATGGTATTCGTTTCTTCAATATTCAAGGTCCTAACCATGAAAAAATTGAATTCTGCCAAATCATTAAATAATATTTGATAGAGTAAAAAATAACCTCCCGTTTGGGAGGTTATTTTTTATGGTTTTATGGATGTGTAGCATACAATGGTGTTTTCTTAGCGTTTTTCATTGCATCTTTTTGGTTAAAATGAACGTATTTACTGGAAACCCAACCTTTTTGGCTAAAGCCTTTTCCATAAATATTTACATAATAAGTAACAGATTGACTAAAACGACGTTTTTGATGTTTAGTTACTTTATAAAATTTAGTATCCATATGTTTTTTAGAAACCTGGGCAGCATAGTTTGATGGATTGTTCACAATAATTTTCTTTAAAGCTATTTTTTTATGCTTGTTAGTTGTTAAGTAGCCACCAGGCTTTAAAGTAACAGTTTCATTTTCTAAATTAATAGTTCTTTTATAATTTTTAGTTGAATGAATCATTTTTTGTTGGTGATTTTGTTCAATATGATGTTTATTTGAAGCTGAAACTAATTGATTACCAGATACAACCAATGATCCCATAATCAATCCACTCAATAACAAATTACGATAAATATTTTTCTTCATAAAAAGACTTCCCTTTTATTTATAAATAGCTACTGATTTCTTATTAGCAGTATATGTGGCTAAGTTTCCTTTGGCCATTACACGATCATGCTTAATCTTAAAAGACTTAATTGGCAAAATTTCGCCATATTTGGCTCTACGAATCACTTTCCCATTAATGTACAGATCAACACCTTTTTTATTAATAACCTTCATATAGCTCATATTTTTAATGTGATAATAAAGTTTTAAATTAAGTTTCTTGTTGTTTTTTCTATACAATAGATCATTGATTCTACCACCATAAGGAATAGTATTCCCATCTAGCTTTTGACTCAATGAGACACTAGGATAAGCATTAGTATATTGCCACAAATCATACTTATATGATGGATTAGGCATGTACTTAGAATAAGAAGCTAACCAAATATTATTATAAACCTTTAAAGTATTTTTATTGAATAAATCTAATGTACTTTTAGATCCATATAACACAATTGGTTTACCACCATTTACAGCACGCATCTCACTGGCCCAAGCGGCAGTAGAAGCATCTGTATTATTTTTGAAGCCAATTTCATAATCATTGGCATAGAATAATGCACCCTTAGCAGAATTATAAAGTCTACGTGCTTCTTGCCGTGCTTGATATGGATTAGTGTATTCACTATATCCATAAACACCGTATTTAATGTTATAACGATTCATTAATTTCACATTATGTTCAAATTTTATATCTTTATAACTTCCATCTTGAACTCGCAAAATAACAAATTTAACTTCTTTTTTAAGATTTTTAGCCTGACTATCAGTTAAGTAACCTTGATATTGCGATATGTCATATGCAACCGGTGAATAACTTTGACCACTAGCATTTACATTCGTTTCACCAAAAAATACAAATAAAAACATACATAAAAACAAAGTTGAAATACAAACTAAAATTTTATTATTTTTATCCATAATTATTTACAACGTCCTTTTTAGTATTATTGGTAAGAAAGTATAACAAAAAAATAGCCTAAAAACCACTAAGGCTCATAGACTATTGAAATCATCATTATTTAATTGAAGTTGCCATCTTTAAGGCAGCTGTGGCATTAGGGGCTTTAACTGTGTAAACAGAATTGCCTTCTTGCCAAGTAACTGAGCTTTCAGTATCACTTTCAATTTGAATATTACCTTTACTTTGAGGAATAGGTAATGAATTGCTTTGAACAAATTTAACAGCTGCTTTAGCGTTTTCAACTGCTTTATCACTACCATTTTCAACATTAGCATGTGATACTAATGACCAATTACCAAAGTTTGTACTTACATAAGCTTGACCAGCACCGCGATCTTCATGACCTTTAACGCTGTAACCTAAGTCAACTGAAGGTAATCCTTTAGTACTATCACTGCTTTGGTAGTCTACTTGTTGACTAGCAGCGCTAGCATTACTATAAGTTTTCTTATTAAATGTTGCACCATCAGTAGAGTATCTAACATTGTAGTTAGCTTTGTCACCACTAATTTTTGATGCAGCTGAGTTTTGTCTTGGTAATTTTTCGTTGCCTAATTTGCTATCAGTATGACTGGAACTAGCAGAATTGCTAGAACTTTCATCTGAAGATGATTTACTAGAACTTGAATCACTTGAGCTAGAATTAGATGATTTGACACTTGAACTAGATTCTTGTGAGCTACTGTTTGATGATTTGTCTGAGTTACCTTGACCACAAGCAGTTAAAACTAATCCTAGAACGGCAATTGCAGGTACAATTTTCTTCCATGCTTTCATATAAATTTAGCATCTCCTTGTAAAACTATTTCTTAAATTTAGTATAACAAATGTATACTTCAATTTGTTTAAAGTTTAGGTTAAATTCTTGTTACTTTATCGTAAAGAACTGCAACAATATAAATAATTGTTTCGATTAAAGCGATAAAGAAACTGACTGGTAAGTTAGTAATAAAACTTAAATATAAACCAACCCAAGTTCCAATCAGTGAAAATACAAATGACAATAATGTCATCCCCCAAATACTATGAGCAAAGTATTTAGCTGATGATGCTGGAATGGTTAATAAAGCAAAAATCAATAAAGAACCAACGATTTGTGCGGTAACACTAACTGTACAAGCTAACAATATCAAAAATACGATTGAAACAAAAGTGTTGGCTCTAGAATTAAAACTAGCTCCAATATCATCGAATGAATTATATTTTAACTTACGATAAATTAAGACAATTACCAAAATAATTAAAATACTTAATGCAACTAAAGTTGTTACATTATCCAAACTTATTCCCACAATACTACCAAATAAAATATTGGTAGCATAACTAGATTGACTATTAGCTAGTGATAAAAATAAAATCCCCAAACCAATAAACAATACCGAAAATACACTTATTGATGATTCACGGCGGCTGACTTTAGAACCAACCGTTCCAATCATCAGTGAACTTAACACTGTAAATATTAGCATCCCAATAATGGGATTAGTTCCTAAGAATACTCCAAACGAAGCTCCTGAGAAACTGATTTCAGATAAAGTGTGAGTAAAGAATGCTGTTTTTCTAGCAACAACGAATACTCCCATTAATCCACATAAAATAGATATAAAGAAACTTGCAATAAATGCATATTGCATAAATGGATAACTGAACATATCTAACATTATTTTACCCCCTTTATCTTAGAAATGGTGCCTTGATGATTATAAATATTTAAATCATAATCACCATAAGTTTGTACCAGGACTGGATCATGGGTGATAAAAATAACTGCCGTATGTGTTTTTTTAATAACTTGTTTAACCACATCTAGTAATAAAAATTTAGCTTCTTTATCTAGACTAGCCGTACTTTCATCTAAAATAAGTAATTTAGGATCTGAAACTAAGGCTTGAGCTAAGAATACTCGTTGCTGTTCCCCACCAGAACAATTACCTAATGGAGTTTTAGCTAAAGCTTCTAAATTAGTCATTTTAATAACTTTATTAACTGAAGCTTTCTCTTTTCTACTTAGCCAAGGCAACATTGAATGTTGTAATCCCAAACTAATAAAATCTTTTACCGTTAAAGGATAGTCATTATCAATATTTCTAAATTGTGGTACGTATTGAAATTGACTGCGTTTTATAGTTGCCTTCACTGTATTATTCTTATTAAAATTTTTTAAAATGGCTTTAACCATCGTAGTTTTACCAACACCATTTTCCCCTGTTACACAGGTTAAAGTAGCTGGTAAAATTTGAAATGATAAATTATTAATCAAGGTTCGATCTTGAACTGCAACGTTTAAATTGTTAACCGACAAAAGCGGTTGCTTATTTTCTTCCATCTTGTATCCTCTCTACTTGTTGGTATTGTGAAAGCATCCATTGTTGATAAGTTGTCTTACTTGGCATTGTTTCAGTAACCTTAACCACCGGTACATTATGCTTATTAGCTAATTGGACTAAATTATCAACGATTGAATCACTCGCTTGAGTATTTTCAACAAAAAAGGCAATTTTATGGTGAATAATATCAAGTTGTACTGATCGAATTTCGTCAGGAGTTGGATCAGTCCCATTTTCAACTGCTTTGGAGTATCCACCATCTTTAATTTGATAGCCCATTTCATTTAATGAATAATCAAAAACTGGTTCTGAAACATCAACTAATTTTTTACTTTTATTAGCTTTTAATTGCGCGAGTTTATTTTGAATTGGGGTAAAACTTTTAATGTATTTGCGTGCATTATTCAAATAATAAGTTTTATTAGCTGGATCCTTATTACTCAAAGTTTTAGCAACTTCATGCGTTAATTTAATCATGGTTTGACTAAAATACCAAACGTGCGGATTATCACCTGTTTTCTTATTAAGTAGATGGGATCCAACATTTAACAAATTAGTATGTTCCTTAGTATTTTTCGTCAATGGTTCAATCCAAGAATCATAACCCAATCCATTATAGATAACTAAATTAGCGTTTGAAATATCTTCGGCCACCTTAATTGTCGGTTGATAATCATGAGGATCGACATTGGGATTATTTATAATTGAGGTAACTTGAGCTTTATTTCCAGCAACCGCTCTAGCGGCTTGCCCATATATATCAGTTGAAGTGACTATTTTCATTTTATTTGATTTAGTAGCTTGATTATTACCACATCCCACTAAAATGATGCCAGTAAAAAATAACATCATCACAACACACAATAAGTTCCGAAAACTTTTCAAAGTTAGATACTCCTTATAATTTCAAATATAATTAATTGATAATTATACATAATTGATACATAATTTTAACATATATATATTACAATTATTCTAATGACGATTTAGATTTAAATAGTATTCGAGGTAAATCAAATGATGAAACAAATCTGGATAGATTTTAAAAATGCCCCGTTCAAAATTTGGCTTACCAGAGGAATTATATCAGTAATTTTACTAATATTGCTAATTATTGAATTGGCTAGACTGATATCTTTGCCAAAAGTGGAAGCTGAAAGTTTGAACTTAAGAAACGCACCAAATGACCAATCGCAAATTATTGAACAAGTACCACATGGTCAACATTTAAAAATAATTAAAAGTAGCGAAAATAATTGGTGGTACGTCAAATACAATAATCATAAGGGTTGGGTCGCATCCTGGTTATTAGATCAAAAAGATTATAATCCTAAGCATAGTAATAAAATGGCGGAAGCTACCATTGTTATTGACCCTGGTCATGGTGGTTCAGATTCTGGAACCTTATCCGCTAATCAACAGTATATGGAAAAAACTTATACTTTAAAAATGGCAGATAAAGTTGCTAGTCGCTTAAAAAATTTAAATGCTAATGTAATCATGACTCGTGATTCAGATAAATATGTTAGTTTAGGTCAAAGAACTAGATTATCCAATAATATAAAAGCTGATTTATTCGTTAGTTTTCATTTTGATTCTGCCAACGGTAACGGTAGTGCTAGTGGCTTTGGAGTTTACAAGTACCACCCTAATGCCGATGGCATTGCTAATACAGTGAATGATGGCTTTGACTTACCACTACATAGTCGTGGAGTTTCAATGGGCGATTATTATGTTTTACGTGAAAATAAACAACCTGCTATTTTATTAGAAATGGGCTTTATGGATAGTGACCATGACTTGCAGTACATTAGAAGCAACGCTTATCAAGAAACTGTTGCCAATCAAGTTGGCCGTTCAATTAATAAATACTTTAATAAATAAAAATAACCACTTAGGTGTATGCCTAAGTGGTTATTTATTTGATATTAGTTTTTAGCTAAATTCTTTAAAGATGAGATGGACATCATGACGATAAAGCTAAAGATGTATAAGCATGAGAGCATTCCCATAATCATGAATAGTGAATGACTTTCCATCAATAATCCAATAACGAATGGCGAAAAGCCCCAATTGCACGACCAATCCCCATAATAAAGTTGTTAGCGGTTGATCTAATTTCAGTTGGATATAGTCTACTAATGATTGCTCCATAACCACCATACATTCCATTTGAAAAGAAGCCTACAACTGTTGAAGCTAACAATAATGTAAATCCATTAACTGCAATCGTAATTCCGTATACTGCAAATGCAGCAACTAATAAGAAGATCCCAAATGCTTTACGTGGTCCTAATTTATCTAAGATGGTTCCAAAGGTTAACATCCCTGCACTCATTCCAGTGATTGTCACAATCATCCATAATGATGATCCAGAAACGCTTAATCCCAATTGTTTTTGCATGATTGATGGCAACCAGTTAATTAATCCATAGTAACCGGCAATTTGCACAATAACCATCGTACTTAATGCTAAAGTTTGATAAGTAATCTTAGGTGTTGCAAACAATTTTTTAATTGAAACTTTAGGACGTTTCTTAGTATCTGACATTGCTGCGATAAAATCAGGACTTTCCTTTAAATGTCTTCTGATTATAAATGCAAAGAAGATAGGAATGATGCCGACTAAGAATAATGCTCGCCACCCAAACATGGGAACCATAAATGATGCCAATAATGCTGCCACAATGGATCCTAGTTGACCGCCGATTGTTGAGATGGATACTGATTTACCTAATTGTTTCTTTTGAAAACTTTCGCAAATCATCGCAACTCCAGCTCCATATTCACCACCAGCACCTAATCCAACTAGGAATCTTAGGATTAATAATGTTGTAAAGTCTTTGGCAAAGACAACTCCAGCAGTGGCAAAAGCGAAAATGAAAATTGTATAGGTTAAGATTTTAACTCGACCAAAACGATCAGCTAAAAGTCCAAATAAAATACCACCCAATAACGTTCCAAAAGTAGTGATTGTTGACAACATCCCAGCAGCTGCTGAAGAGATGTGCAAACTTGCAATGATTGAGGTCAATGTAAAAGAGATAAATGATATATCCATGCTCTCCAACATTTGCCCCAACGAAGTGGATGCAATCACCCATTTTTGGTTTTTCGACGTTAAAGCGTGGCTTTTTTGCGTATTTTCCATATTCAATTCCTCCAAAACGAATGCTCGCAGACATTCATTATTTTTTTGAAATATCTATGACTAAGATATTTTATTCTTCAAAAAATTATGCACTACATTGTTTTAGATTGCAAGTTCAATTTTAAAGTTTGCATAAAATTTAATTTAATGTATAGTGAGAGTAATAAATGATTTTAAATTAGTCCAGAGAGACTAGCAAATCGATGAACGGAATAAATGTACCCTACACTCGTCGTCTAGTCTCTTTGATTAGACGATTTTTTATTTGGAGGGTAATTAATGAAACCAGTTTTTATTGCATTAGATTTTCCGACAGCCGCAAAAACTTTTGAATTCTTACAGCCTTTTAGCGAGATTAACAATCTGTCAGTAAAAGTGGGCATGGAACTTTTCTATCGTGAAGGTCCCGAAATAATAAAAAAACTAAGACACAAGAATATCAACGTTTTCTTAGATTTAAAATTACATGACATTCCACACACTGTTGAACAAGCCGCTTTTCAATTAGCTCAACTAGATGTGCAATACACCACAATTCATGCACTTGGCGGTGGCAAAATGATTCAAGCCGCTAGAGATGGTTTAGATGCAGGCAGTAAACAATATCATACTAAAACACCTAAATTGTTAGCCGTTACTCAATTAACTTCTACTTCAGAAGCACAATTAAAAGTTGAGGAACAAGTAGATGTTAGTATGCCAGAATCAGTATCTCATTTAGCCAATATTGCTTATCAAAGTGGTGCTGATGGTGTTATTTCATCAGCTTTAGAAGATGAATTTATTCATAAAAAAGTTAACAAAAATTTATTATGTATTAACCCTGGAATTAGACTCAATAGTAATAACAATGATGATCAAAAAAGAGTCGTTACTCCGATTAAAGCAAGGCAATTAGGTAGTGATGGCATTGTTGTCGGACGCAGTATTACTAAAGCAGATAATCCGGTTGAAACTTACAAAATGATTTTTGCACAAATTAATGGAGGTAAATAATATGACTCAATCAATTAGTTCTAAAATCGCAACAGATTTATTAAAAGTAAAAGCGGTCTCATTATCACCCAATAAACCATATAATTGGTCATCTGGTATTAAAGCTCCTATCTACACTGATAACCGTATTACTATCAGTTATCCTAAAGTAAGAGATGATATCGCTGAAGGTTTAGCTAACTTAATCAAAAATAAGTTTCCAGAAGTGAATGTCATTGGTGGAGTCGCTACCGCTGGCATTCCACATGCTGCTTTAGTCGCTGAAAAGTTAAATTTACCAATGATTTATGTACGTTCAAAGCCTAAAGGCCATGGACAAGGTAAACAAATGGAAGGCGTTGTTGATGAATCTTCAAAAGTCGTCTTAATCGATGATTTGTTATCAACAGGCCATAGTGTTTTAAATGCTGCCAAATACTTAACTGATAATCATATTACAGTTCTAGGTGTAGCTGCTATTTTCACTTATGGATTACCTGATAGCTTTGATAATTTCAAAAAGGCTAGCATTGATTTTGATACTTTAACCGACTATCCAACAATTATTGAACAAGCAAAAATTGACAATTTAATTTCTGAAGAAGAATCTGTTTCATTAAGTAAGTGGCATCAAGATCCATGGGGTTGGAAAAGATAGAAAATTATTATAAAAAAAGGAATCTTCTCAAAGATTCCTTTTTTATGTTAAATATTATCCATAAGTTAAAGAGTTTGCCTGCCACATATTATTACGATATTTATAATAAATATTTCCATTAGACATATTCCAAATACGTTGATTATTTAAGTTAGCATTTTTATTAAACACCATCATATTGTCATTCTTTTGATCTGTAATATCAATGCTAGACCAAATAATATTTTTGTCGACATAAGTGTTATATTTTTCAAAAATTGTATATTGTTTATTGTCGCTAGAATATAATTTCCTAGGTACATAGTAAACTTTATTGTCTATTTTTATCATGAAGGCATTTTTATTCTTCTTTTTAATGTAAAATGATCCGAGCATTTGATTAGCATTGTAATAAAAATCTAATCTAGTTTTAGTTCCATAATAATTAGAGTTTTTCATAAATTTGTTTGCTTTTGATAAACTGTCATATAAAGGAACGTCAGAATATCCATCAGCCTCTGAAGAATAAGAGTAATGTATCCATTTTGGATTTATATAACCCTTTTCCCATTTATTATATGAAAAGTAGTCATTATTTGAACGATGTTTAATACTAAATTTAAAATGATGCTGTGTTTTTATATTATTATTGATTAGAAATTCTGCTGCATATTTAGCATATTGATAATAATTAGTAAATTTTTCATTAAAGCCCTTAGGAGTACCATTATAAAAATATGATTCACCTAATTCATCATAAAATTCATAATTTTTAGTTAAATATTCTGCATTTTTTCGATATAGATTATAAATATAATTCTTAGCTTTATTGTCTAAAAAGTGATTTGAAGCATACCTATTAGTTTTATCAGTTGTTGTTGAAGCAGAATAGTCTGCAGCTTCAAAGAGTTCAGAGTTCTTCTGAATTTCTTGTTTTGAATGCACAAATGCATGCACGTTAACATCATTATTTAAATTAAAAATAAATAATAATCCAAGTGCAGATATAGCAGCAATCATTATTTTATAAATATTTTTCATAATAGAATCCCCTTTAAACTTACAAAATTGGCGAGAATAGACGACTAAACACCTGCTTAAATCTCAACCATATTGGTTGTTTGCTCATACTTTCAACAGTTTCTAAAGTACTATCTCGCATATCTTGAATGTAAATCGAACGTAATTGGTTACTGATGGATTCATCATATAGGAAAGCATTAATTTCAAAGTTTAATTTAAAACTACGAAAATCAAAGTTTGCTGATCCTACTGATGAAACTTTACCATCCACAACAATTGTCTTAGCATGCAAAAATCCTTTTCTATAGAAATAAATTTTCACTCCATATTTAGCCAGTTGTTTAGCATAATATTGTGTTGCTCGATATACAAATGGGTGATCAGGCTTACAAGGAATCATAATTCTAATATCTACTCCTGACATTGCAGCACTTTTGATGGCATCAGTAGTACTGTCATCGGGAATTAAATATGGCGTTTGAATCCAACAATAATTTTTAGCAGTTTGGATTAATTTAATATAACCCAGTTTAATTTGCTGCAAACTGGTGTCAGGTCCGCTAGATACAATTTGCACATTCGTACTGCCATCTTGATAAGTAGGTGGAAAGTAGAAATCTTTATTATTTACCTCATCAATTTGACGATGAATATCAGTAACATTCCAGTCTAGAATAAACTGGGCTTGTAAATTATAAACTGCACTCCCAATTATTCTTAAATGGGTATCACGCCAGTTACCAAATTTCTTTTTACGATTTAAATATTGGTCTCCGATATTGAATCCACCAACATAACCAATCTTGCCGTCAATCACAACGATTTTACGGTGATCTCTAAAGTTAATACGAAAGTCGGTAATCGCAGAATGAGTATGTAAAAATGGTTCGGCCATCCCACCAGCTTTAGTTAGTGGTTTAAAGAAGCGACGAGTGGTTCCCAGAGAACCAAAACTATCATATATAACATGAACTTTAACACCTTGTTTTGCTTTTTTAACCAACATGTCTAAAACTTGGTTCCCAATTTTATCATTATAAAATGTATAAAATTCAATATTAATTGAAGATTGTGCTTTATTTAAATCTCTAAGCATCTTGTTAAATAAATCATTACCCTCAATAAAAATCTTGATATGATTACGTCTGGATAAATCTGAAATATCAGAATTTTTAAACAATTTAACTAAATTTCTAGCTGAATAAGAAACCTCATCTGCTTTAATTCCTTTGGGGTTACTATGTAATCTAAGTTGTTCTTCGAGCACTTGATGAATTCTTTCGTTATCCTTATCTTGGAAACGGAATAATCTTTTTTTAGGCAATTTTCTACCAACGAAGGCATAGATTATAAAACCAATTACTGGTAAGAAAGATAAAACTAATAACCATGCCCAGGTGGCAGAGATTTCTCGTTCTTCCCTAAAAACAGTGATTAATGCTAATACTTCATTGGCTAAAATAACAAAATCAATAATAGCCTTTATACTCATTTAAAATCCTCTTTTTTAATATAATTATAATAATATTATAGCATATAATATTTCTACAAATGTGTATCGTGATATACTGTTAATATATTAAACAAGGGGGTTATAAATTGACGTCCACTACTGAGCTAAGAAACATGTTGACTTTGGACTATGAAATGGGTCCATTCATTTCACTTTATGTTACCTTTAAAGAAATAAGTAACAAAAATGAATATTTAAATTTAATTAAAAATATAAAAACAAAATTTATTAACAAATATGATGAAAGTTTATGGTCTAGATATGAACGTAAACTTAAAAAATTCAATTTTGATCGTGCTAAACACGTTGATAATGGAACTGGATTTGCATTATTTGTGAGCGTTAAAGCTATTCATTCATTCACATTAACTAAAAATACTGATACTAAAGTTGTGATGTCAGATACTATGGATATTATTCCACTAATAAAAGAAATAGAAACTGAATTACATTATCGCTTATTGGTATTAGAAAAAAATAGTTTTAGATTATATCGTGTTGATAATGGAAAAATTAATGAATTCAATTTGGTTAATAAACCTATTTCTATTCTATTAGACAATGATCAAAATAAATTTTATCAATTAGTTGATGAATATATTACCGATATGTTCAAAGATGATGATTATTTACCAACTGTCCTAATCGCTAACGATGAAAATCATAATCTATATGCGAAAATCGCTAAACAACCTAAGTTATTAAAAGATATAACTTATGAAGATGATGTTAATGAAGACAATCTAAATGACATCGTTGATAAAGTTAATCAACAATTTTATAAAGCTGGCACTGCTAATAATAAATTCAATTATGAAAAAGCTAAAGCTGATAATGCTGTTTCAGATGACTTAAATGAAATTATTTATGATGCCACTGCAGGTAAAATTGATACTTTATTTATCAATGAAGATAACTATGAAAAGCTTTATAATGATTTGGCGATTACAACGATTGGTTTTGCTGGAGAAGTATTTGTTCTTTCTAAAGAAGATATGCCAGTTAATGCTAATTGTGCAGTCATTAATCGACAATATGTATAGTAAAAAGACTACTCATTTGAGTAGTCTTTTTTAGTTTTATTTATTATATTAATATATATGATATTCTTTGATGGGTAACAATTAAGAAAGTTGGTGTTATTGATTAACAATAAAAAATTTTGTTTTATTATATCTGAAATTATATTTATTTTATGGGATATCATATGTATAGATATGTTATCTATGAAGTTAGCACTATTAGCATTTATCATCATATTTGATATACATAGTTACATTAAGAAAAATAAAGAAATACCTAAACTCAGTTACAGCATAACTATTTCATTTATATTTTCATTAAGTATTTTGTTAAACATCATTACTTAATAAATAAAAGCCTACTCAAATGAGTAGTTTTTTTTAGAAATTAGTAAATATACTGTTACTGCGGGACCCAGAATTGATATAACCATCATATTTATCATATCTATTACCGATAATATCTCTTATATTTATTGGGACATGACTTTTGGCAATTGGACGCGCATTAAAAACAAATGATCCTTTGTATTTAATTAGCGCCCATCTATGATTTTTATCATATTCTCCTGTAGAAAATTTAAGCCACTGTCCACCACCAAATGGATCTGATCTAACATAAGCATCAAATGGTTGTGATTCATTTAATATTTTATAAACAGATTTACCATTAGGATAATGTACTTTTTCTTTGGTTCTCTTAGTTGGAACTTTATCAGGTAAAACTGCGTAACCATATTGAGTTTTCAAAAAAGGATTTAGAACATCAATTCGATCAATTTGATTAACTCTGCCATATATAAATATTCCAGATGATAATCCAAATAAATATTAATAGAAAAATTCCAATGGCAATAAAATATTTTACATACCTTCTTTTCTTTCTAACATCATTACTAATGCTTTTCACAACACCATTTTCTTCTTCTCCCAATAATTCATTTAAAGAAATATGTAAAATATTACTAATATTAAACAAAATATCTAGATTAGGATAATTTAAATTATTTTCCCATTTAGACAATGCTTGTCTAGTAACATGCAATTTATCTGCTAATTGTTGTTGTGTTAAATCATTGTTTTTTCTACTATGTTTTATTTTTTCACCTATTTTCATAAAACTCCTCCTAACATAAATAAGAGTATCTTTTAATAATCAGAATGTCACGCAACCTTTTGTTGCAATCAGTAATATATAATAAAAAGACTACTCATTTGAGTAATCTTTTTTAGTTTTTCACTCCATAATTTTCATATGAATCACTAATATTTTTTCTGATATTTGATGGAATTTCATCTTTACTAATTAATTCAGCTTTAGAAACATATGATCCCTTATGAACAACTTTGGCCCAGCGATGATTAGCATCGTAAAAACCGGTAGCAAAGTTTAGATATTCACCTTTGCCATCAGAATCATGAACATAAGAATAAATTTTTTCAGGATGATTAACATATTTTCTATAATCTTCCTTATTAGAATTATTCTTGATAATTTGACTTGGCGTTTTCTTAGGCAAAATAGCATATCCCTGCTCTGTTTTTAATGATGGATTAAATCTATCAAAAGCAACAGAATGCGTTTCTTCACCATATGCAAAAAATAACATAGCACATGATACTAATAACGATAATACAAAAGCACCGCTAACAATATAAAGATATTTCATGTACTTATGTTTACTCCTTACATCATTACTAATTTGTTCAACCATTTCGTGGTTTTCGCCCAATAGTTCATTTAATGAAATATGTAGGATTTTACTAATGTTAACTAGAATATCTAAGTTAGGATAGCTTTGATCATTTTCCCATTTAGATAATGCTTGCCTAGTTACATGAAGTCGATCAGCTAATTCTTGCTGAGTAAGATTGGATTTCTTACGACCATTTTTTATTTTTTCACTTAAATTCATTTAAACGCCTCCTATACTCATTAAATTACTATATTGGGAGATAAAATGTCACGCAACTTTCGGTTGCAAGACTGCTATGTCAACATTTTTAATTAATCATTTTGCACAATACTCGTCCTTCTATCCATTACAACTCCCGGTTCATCCGGTGTTGTTCTTTGATATTTCATATAATTATTACCAATAATATCTCTAATAGTTTGCGGAATTTCATTTTTATTAATTGTCCTAGCATTTGAAACATAAGAACCTTTATGTTCTACAACCGCATAATGTTGATTTTTATCATACCTACCTGTATAAAAAGGCATCCATTCCCCATTACCAAATGCATCTTTCACAACAAAAGCATCAATTGAAGTCGGCTCTTTTAACATTTTAGTAACTTGCTTATGTATCTTACGTTTTCTTTTTTTATCCCAATTATAAGTTATATATACCTTTTGTTTTTTCAAAGGTGCTTTATCGGGCAAAAGTGCATATCCATATTCTGTTTTTAAAAATGGATTGTTTTGATCAATTGCGCTCACTTGGTTGGCTCTTCCATACCATAATGTACATAGCCAAGTTATTATTATTAAGAAAAATATCCCAATCATGATTAAATATTTCAAATATTTTTTTCTATCTCTAACATCATCACTAATTCTTTTTACCATTCCATCTTGCTCCTCAATTAATAATTCATTTAAAGAAACGTTTAAACTTTTACTGATATCAACCAACATATCTAAATTAGGATAACTGACATTATTTTCCCATCTAGAAAGTGCTTGTCTGGTCACATGTAATCGATTGGCTAATTCTTGTTGCGTTAAATTCATTTTTTTGCGACCATTTTTGATTTTCAATCCTAAATTCATTTTCGACCTCCCAACATTGATTAAGTTACTACATATATTAAAAAATTGTCACGCAATAATTGATTGCATCCCCGTCATAGAGGCAACATATCAAAAAAAGATCCATTAATTATTTTTCAATAATTAATGGATCTAAAATTTTTTATTATTAATTATGAGCACTTGTAATTTTTTTAATAGACTTTGGTAGGCTGTTTGCAAGAGCCAATCTGTACATTCTATCTTTATTTAATTCACTATAAACATTGTTTTGCATTCTTCTGTTATATCTTAAATTAGTATGTTCTTGAATATGACGATATTGGTTAGCAGCTTTTGTTTCTCTGATTTCTCTAATTGTATCTTTGGAAACATCATCTTTTTCGCCATTTTCATAGTTATTCATCATATTTTTAACTTTTGAGATCACATTATCTAACATATTAATAACTCCAATCTATAAATTAAAATAACTAACAATATTATTTTAACATTAGTTGAATAGTTAATGTTATAAGAAATACATAGCAATATTAATTGTTGGTGTGAACATATCTAAAGTCATAATTACCACCACTTGGATAGTAGTTAACTCCTTGAACACGATTTTTTAATACTTGTGGACTGACTAATTGATACAAAGGTGCTACTGCTTGATCTTTTAACATTACTTTTTGTGCATTAACCATATCATTCCAACGTTTTGCATAATTATTTGCATCGTTAGTAGTTGCTTTTTTCATTAAACTATCATATTGAGAATTGCTCCAACCACCATGATTATAACCATTATTAGTAGTCATTAAACTCATAAAGCTAACTGGGTCTGGAAAGTCAGCAATCCAAGCATCAACAGTTAAATCAAAATCACCTTTTTCAGTTCTTGAAGTAGCAACTTTTGCTGGCACATTAACATCATTAACTGTTAATCCAGGTAACTTTTGAAATTCATTTTGCATAAATTCAGTCATTGATTTGGAATCTGATGAATCATCTGATAATAAAGAAAGATTTAATTTGTTTTGGCCTACTTCCTTCATCCCTTTAACAAATAATTTCTTCGCTTGTTCTAGATTACTTGATACAGCTGATGAAACATAAGCATCATCAGTAAAATCTTTTCCTTTATATTTAGACATATCTGAAGCCACAAAACCTTTTGCTGGAACCGATCCATTACCTAAAACATTATTAGTTAGTTCATTACGATTAACAGCTAGTGACAATGCTTTTCTAACATTAACATTTCTTAGTGCTGCAACTTTCTTTTGATTCATTTCTAAATAATAAGTTCCTGCTTCTTTTCTAGGATGATATTCAGAATTACCTTTAAAACTTGATACTTGGCTTTTTCCACTTAATTTCATTTCATCTAAATTACCACTTTGATATTGATCTAAAGCCGTTTGTGGATCTTTAGCAACACTAAATTTCATGGTTGATAATTTAGTATTATTTTTATCCCAATAATAAGGGTTTTTTACTAATTGCCAATTATCATTAGTTCCGGTCCAACCTTTAACTTGAAAAGCACCATTATATAATTGCTTATCACTAGTAGTTGCATATCCACTACCATATTTATCTACTTCGGATTTACTTTGTGGATAAGTTGGTGGCATTGTTGCAACGTATTTAAAGTAAGTTTCTGGTTTGTCTAAACTAACAACAAATTTATAATCACCTTCAGCTTTAACACCTAAACTAGAAACTGGCATTTTACCTTTAGCGACAGCTCCAGCATTATGTACATTATCAAATAAATATTGATAAGCAGCAGCAGTTTTAGGATTCACACTTCTTTGAAATCCATAAACAAAATCTTTAGCAGTTACTGGAGTCCCATTACTCCACTTAGAATGTCTTAAATTAAATGTATAAGTTTTACCATCTTTCGATACTTTATAGTTTTTAGCAACACCTGGAACAACTTGGCTGTTTTTAGTCATAACCAAAAGCCCTTGGTTGGAATTATTCAAAGTTACATCACTCACTTGATCAACTAATTTTGATTGATCTAGTGTTAATAAGTTAGATGGCTCTGACATATTTACAACTCCATTATGACTACCACTAGCTTGATTACCACAAGCAGCTAATCCTAAACTTGATAAGGCCGTTAAAGCCACAACTGACAATACTGATTTCTTCATTTTATAGTCCCCCTATATTTATATAGCGACTATCCAATGAGGAAATCATTTATTATTTTAATTTCTCCATTGGAAGTCTACTTTTATGAAATTTATAACTAATTACGATTCGCATTTTGAATGCCACTAATGTCATGTTTCATAAAAATCACCCCCTTAAAGTTATGTATAAAAAAAGCGCCCCATATTTCGCATACACGAAATAAAGGACGCTTGCGCGCGGTACCACCTTTTGTTATACCGTTTTTAATTTCATTTTTAATATGGCAAAACGATATCACTCAAACAAACCTGTTGATTTGCAGATTCAATAATGGGAATTCCCAGCTTGGACTACTTTATTTTGCCCAGCAGCTAATAGATGATTTTCATTTTTACACTCATTAATTCCTTTCACCAAACGGAATCTCTCTAAAAAATCATGTAAAAATTACTCTTTCTATTTCAACGCTTTTGATATATTTATTTGCCAACAATTTAAATTCTAATACTTTTCTCATTTTTGTCAAATTTTTCTAAAAATAATTTAATGTTTAGACTAATCTATTACTTTTGCATTTTAATCAATAAATGTGAGATAATAACATTTATGCTATTTATAAAAAATAAATAGTTAAAATATGACACTTCAGAATAAAACTAAAAGCATCACATCCATATATTTATGTTATATAATATATAAAATGATTGCTATTTGATTTAGGAGAGGATTTTAAAAAGATGTCAGACATAAAATTAAGACCTATTTTAATGGAATGGGCACAAGATTATAGTGATGAAATTGTTGATTTAGATTTTGTTAGAGACCAACTATCAGATGAACAATTTGATGATTTCATGAAACAAGTTAAGAAACTTGATTTGTTAACAAACACTGAGGCATATAAAATTATTTATGACGCTGCTAAAAATGATCTTGAACTAAATCACATTGATGATTTAGAAAATCGTACTACTCAACTAAGAAGATTAATTGAACTATGTGGTGAATTTAGAGAAACACCTAAATTTGTTTTATTCGCTAACATGTTTACTCATGCTGGTGTATCAACAGATGAAACTTTTGCACGTTTAACATATGCTGAATTAGCATTACAAGATTTTGAATAAATTAAAAGAGCATCCAAATATTGGATGCTCTTATTTTTTACATATTTTTAAACAAATGGACGGCCACCTGCAGTAATAAAACCAATAATAAATAACAAAATTAATGCACAATATAAGCTTATTATCATACCCTTAGTGATACGTCCCTTATTCTTTTCGGCAAACGTCATTTCTAGCAATCCAATAAACATTATTGCTGCTAAAACTTTTAAAATTGCAAAAATTGGATTACGGTCATATGCCTTAAAAAATAAAAGTGATCCCGTAACAATAAAAACTAAATAAGTTACACGACTAATCATCATGTAAGGCATAAATCCTTTTTTCTTAAAAATTGATAATGATACTAAAACTATTAAAAGTATTGCGAAAATTAAATGAATCCACAAATACATATAAATTAAACACTCCCATTAAATTCAATAAAAATCCATCAACTACTTAGATTCATGTTTATAATCGTCATCAATTTCAGATTGGTCTACAAACAATGAACCATCAGAATTACGTAAAGGGGTTAAAGTACTACCATAACCACCATACTCCACTCCTGTACGTTGATCGATATAAATGGAAACTCCTGTAAATGATTCTTCAACTAATTTAAATCTTTTAGACAATAAAACTGCCTCCTTGAATTCGTCAATAACTATACAATTATAAATCTATTCTATTGTACATAATAAAGCATCAATAATCAAAAAAGCATTAGACTGGCAAATATAAATTATTTTGATATATTATTATTGAAGGAGGTACAAACTATTAATTACGATGAATTTAAAGCTAAACAGTTAGTGCGACCATATATGCGAAAATACTTAAAAAAATATAGTGTTGAAAAAAATAATAAACTTGATCTAATAAAATTTCAGGACTATTTATTTAAAATGTATAAAAATAAAGAACTAAATGAAAGCCAAACTTTATATGTCGCTGAAGATTATTTAACTTTTGAACTATATCAAGATATTCGAGAAAATATCCAAGCATATAAAAAACGTCAAGATAGGAAAAATGAACTAGATAACTATTTAAGATTATGGTTTATTTTCGCAACTGGTTTAGTATTGTTTGGGATTGTTTTTAGTATTGCATCTTTTGCTTCTTATGAAAATTTCACTGATCGTAAGGTTATCCTTTTCTTTTTAATTTCATCAAATTTACCAATTGCTATTTTTTTGCTCAGCAATATCGTTAACAAAACTTTATACCGTTTAAGTTATTCTAAAACCATAACAACGTTTGTCATTCCCATTATCTTTGGCATTGCGACAATGAGTTATCGTAGATATTTTCCACAACTCAGTTTTCATAAATACAGAGAAAATGATGTTATCATCTTAATTTCTATCACAATGACGTTCTTATTAGCTGTAATATTCCTAAATTTACTCTCACTAGTAACTAAAATGTTAAAACGTCATTACGAGAAAAAAGGCGAAGATGATTAATAAAAAGGACTAGATTTAATAATCTAGTCCTTTTTTCTATATCATTTTACTTAAAAATCTTTTAGCATTTTCAGTTTGTGGTTGATTAAAGAAACCATCCGGAGTTTGTTTTTCTTGTAACTTACCTTCATCCATAAACCAGATTTGGTCAGAAACATTCTTAGCAAATTCCATTTCATGAGTAACAATAATCATTGTCATATCTTGTTTAGCAAGTTCTTTCATTACATTTAAAACTTCCCCTACTTTTTCCGGATCTAGAGCAGAAGTAGGTTCATCAAACAAGATAACTTCTGGATCCATCGCTAAAGCTCTAACAATGGCCACACGTTGTGCTTGACCACCAGATAAACTAGCCGGAAATACATTAGCTTTATTATCTAAGCCAACTGTTTTTAATAATTCATGCGCTTTATTTTCAGCAGCTTCTTTAGTCATGCCTTTAACTTTAATTGGTGCCAAAGTAATATTATCTAAAACGCTTTTATTTTCGAATAAATTAAAACCTTGGAAAACCATTCCAATCTTAGTTCTTAATTGGATTAATTCTTTAGCAGAACTAGAAACTAAATCTTTGCCATTTAATAAAATTTTGCCGCTAGTTGGTTCCCCCAACATATTAATGCAACGTAGGAAAGTACTTTTACCAGCACCTGAAGGTCCTAGCAATGAAATTACATCACCTTTATTAACTTCAGCATTTAAATTTTCAAAGATAACATTGTTTTTAAATTTTTTAGTTAAATTTTCAATTTTAATCATTGGTTCCATGGTTAAACTTCCCTTCAAAGTATTTCATCATTCTAGAGATAGTGAATGTGATGATAAAGTAGATCACCATAATAATTGCAATTGGTGCAACCCCTTTATAAGTGTCTGCTTGAACGGCTCTCATTTGATACATTAACTCACCTACTCCAATTACAGATGCTAATGAACTATCTTTAATCAAAGTAACTAGTTCGTTACCAAGAGCTGGCCAAATATTTTTGAAGGCTTGAGGTAAAACAATGTATCTCATTGATTGTTTACTAGATAATCCTAATGAAAGGGCAGCTTCATTTTGACCAACTGAAATGGATGTAATTCCACTTCTGATAATTTCGGCTACATAAGCTCCAGAATTAATTGAAATAGCAACAATTCCAGCTGTTAATGCTGGTACATTAACGACTGCCCCTAGGCCAAAGTATACAAACATAATTTGAACTAACTGAGGAGTTCCACGAATGAATTCAATGTAGCAAACTGCAACTGCATGTAACAACCAATTATGACTTAATCTCATTAGTGCGAAAATAACACCAAGAATAATACCAAAAATAACTGAAATAACTGAGATTAAGATTGTATTTTCAATTCCTGAAATAAAGAAGTCTTTATACTGCCACATTGAATTGACGGTTGATTGATTCTTATTATTAGGCATTTCATTAATTGCCGTTGGAATAAATTTATTAGTGTATTGATTGTCTTTTTGTAAATTAGTAATTGTCTTGTTTGCTGATTGAACTAATGAATTAGCTCCTTTGGAAAAAGCAATATTATTATCTGAATCACCTGAGTGAAGTCCCGATGGAATTGTGACAATTCCACTATTATGATTTGCATAGGCTTGGGCAACTGATTGATCCATCGCAACTGCAGAAATTTTATTGGATTTCAAAGCCATGATTAAATCATTAGCATTTTCCATACCTTTAGTAGAAACACCAGATAATTTTTTAATTGAATCATATTGAACAGATCCAACTTGAGCTCCAACTGCTTTACCTTTCAAGTCATGATAATCTTTTATTTTATTTTTGTCGTCTTTGTTGATAATTAGTCCAGTTCCAGATTTGTAATAACTATTTGAAAAGCTAACACTCTTCGCTCTTTGTGGAGTTTTATTTAACCCTGCGATTACCATATCAACTTTATTTGTTTGTAATCCAACTAGTAATGAATCGAAACCCATGGATTTAACTTGTAGTTTAACCCCCATGTCTTTAGCAATTTTTTGGCCTAATTGAACATCAGCACCTTCGACTTCATTTTGACCATCCTTATTACCTAAAAATTCATAAGGAGGATAATCAGGGGAAGTCCCCATTACCAAAGTACCCTTCTTTTTGATGTTAGCTAAATAATGATCATTAGTATTAGCTGCATTCACGTTAGTAGTGCTAAACATTCCTAATAATCCGATGAAAAATATAAACATAATTGCAATAAACTTAAAATGTTTCATGTGAAACTACTCCCTTCTTCTACAAAATAAAAAAAGTCCTCTTGGAAATTAATCCAAGAGGACGATTGCTCGCGGTGCCACCTCAATTTTTAGTATTCTCACAAATACTAACTCAAGAAGTTATAATAACTTCCGCAATAACGCTGCGAACGTAACTTTTACTCATTTCAAAGTTAAACTTACAGATACGATTTACTAGATATTATCTTTAGCTCTCATCAATTACTAAATTCTCTGTAAATAACAATTCTAATAAAATTTCTGTCGATGCTTTTAAAATATTTAATTAAATAAAAAAGTCCCCTTGGAATAAAATTCCAAGAGGACGAATCAACCGCGGTGCCACCTCAATTTTTAATATCTTCACAGATATTAACTTACGAAGTATAAAACTTCAGCAATTAACGCAGCTAACGATTTTTTCTACTCATTTCGAAAAATGACTCTCAGGTACGATCTAGTTAGGATATTGCTTAGTTTCACAACCCTAAGCTTCCTGTGAAATATCTGATAATTAGAATTCCTGTTCAACGTCTTGTTTAATTGTTGAATATCATATAACGATGTTATAAAAATTGCAAGTGTTTTTTAATTTAATTTTAATAAAAGAAATAAGCTTTATATTGAAATTAATCAAAATAAAGCTTACTTTTTTATTAAGCAAATGCAGAAATTTGTTTTTGAGTTAAATCATCATTCATTCTACCACTTCTAAATCCACTCAAATCAAGTGTAACATATTGGAAACCTAATTCTTGTAGTTTATGAGATACCATATTATCGAAAGGTAAGAAGTCTTCAATTCTATCGCTAGGAATTTCAATTCTAGCAATATTATTATGGTATCTAACACGAACTATGGGAAATCCCAATCCGCGCAAATATTTTTCTGATAACATAACTTGTGAAATATTATCATGATTCAATATAGTTCCATATGGGAAACGTGATGAAACTGAACAAGATGCAACCTTATTCCAGTTATTAAGACTTAGTTTTTGTGATAAATCACGAACATCAGATTTATAAAAATCAGCTTGTTGTAATAAACTAAGAGCACCTGATTCGTCTCTTGCTTTTAATCCTGGTCTATAATCATTTTCGTCATCTTTAATCATACCGTCTAATACAACTTGATTATTTTCGGCTAATGATAAATTATTTAAACGATTATAAAACATCTTTTTAGCGTAGTACCAACTATCTGGTGTATTTTGTTTTATATGTTCATCACTCAAATAATCTAAAGTTACAGTTTTAACATTTGCGCCTAAGTCTTTGGCTAAACTAATTGCCTTATCAAATTCTTCATCTGTAAATAATTCAGAGTTAGCGACAACAGCTGTTACTTTATCCTTTCCTAAAACATCTAGTGCCATTTTCAAAATTAATGTACTATCAATTCCGCCAGAAAAGGCTACTGTAGCACTATCCAGTTTATTCAATAAATTTGTTAATTTAATTTCTTTTTCTTCTAATTTTGACATATAAATTTCCTTTCTTTAATCAATTCCAAAAAAACAATGCATAAACAATGCTGAACAAGCTGCACCTAAAAATGGTGCAATTCCTGGAACAATAATTCCATATTGCCAATCACTATTAGCTTTATTAGCAATAGGCAATATTGCATGAGCAATACGTGGACCCATATCACGAGCTAGATTCATAGCAAATCCAGTGGTCCCACCAAGTCCCATACCAATAGACCAAACTAGTAGTCCAACTCCAATTGGCATTACTCCAGGTGTTTTTATTGATGACATTGCTAAAATACCAGAAATAAAAATAAAAGTATCTAAGAATTCAACAAAAAAGTTTCTTGGTAAATTACGAATACCTGGTGATGTAGAAAATAGATTACGAATAGTTATTGGAGCAATTTCATTTTCTGATGCTTTAAAGTGATCAGCATACATAATCCAGACAATTATCGATGCCACAATTCCACCAAGAACCTCTGCAATAGAATATGGTAATAAATCCATCCATGGTAAGTTACCTAATAAACATTGTGCTAATACCATTGCAGGGTTAATACAAACATTTCCAAAAATAAATAATGAAATAGTAATTCCAAATCCCCATGTGGTAATTGCAAAAAGATGCCCTGATCCTCTATATTTTGTTCCTTTTAATACCGTACAACAATGAACTCCTACTCCAAAAACTATCATTAGAGCAGTTCCCATGAATTCGGCAATTAATTCATGTATCAATACATTAATCCTCCTAATTTAAATGCTGAGCAGCAATAATTGCTGATTGATAAACATTTATAAATGAAATGTTCTTTCTATGTGCAATTTGAGCACAGTCAATATATTCAGGTATTTTTTTCTCAACATTTCCATATGTTGCTATTTTAATTTTAATTTCGCCATAATCAGTCGTGACCTTTTCAAATCTTCGTTGCATGACAACTCTATGCCAATGTTGATAACGAACTCCAATTGTACTGGTTTCCTTTAAAATTATTTTAATCAATAATAATTGATCAGATATGTTTCCTAAAACCGTTATTTTAGTTGCTGGACGGTCTTTTTTCATTTGGATTGGTGTAAAAAAAACATCATAAGCACCAGCATTCATTAATTTTTGCATCACATATCCTAATCCTTCTCCAGTTTGGTCATCTAAATTGGCTTCTATTAAAGTGATTTTATCTTTTGTATCTTTAATTACTTTTTGACTTAGTTTTTTTTTTTCAAATAATATCCCACGTAAAGCATTAAATCCACCAGTATCACGTTTTCCAAAACCATACCCAATTTTTAATGGTTTTATTTGTTCTGGTAAAGGACCAAATTCATTCACTAATGTCTTAACAATACCCATTCCAGTGGGTGTAACTAATTCTGTTTTTATATCCAGTCTTTGTTTGATTGGAATATCAGTACCGACTCTCATCTGGGCAACAGCTGGTACTGGTACTGGCATTTGACCATGAGCAACTTGAATAAATCCGCTACCGTCACTTAATGGTGATGAAATAATATTATCAATATCCATTAAATCTAGAGCAATACAACAACCTACAATGTCAATAATAGAATCAACTGCACCAACTTCATGAAAATGAACATCAGTTAATGACATATGATGAACTGTTGATTCAGCCTTAGCAATTTCAGTAAAAATATTTTTGGAGTTATTTTTAACACTTTCTTTTAATGAACTATTATCAATTAATTTCAAAATATCATTTAAATGACGAGCGTTATGGTGGCTATGATTATGTTTATGCTCAATAAATCCTTTATCTTTACCACCATTAACTTGAACATCAAAGTTAGTACCATAAATACTACTTTTATCGTTTTGTTTGCATGATAACTTGTATCCATCAATTTTTAATTTTCTTAACTCAGATTCTAATTTGTTAAAATCTAGACCCAAATCCAACATAGTTCCTAAAAACATGTCTCCACTAATTCCTGAAAAGGCATCTAAATAAAGTGTTTTCATTATTTTAAACCTCATTTATTATCATATATGATTAATTAAGCTAGCAGAATATGCTGCTCCAAAACCATTATCAACATTGACAACAGTTATTCCAGAAGCACAACTATTTAACATTGTTAATAATGCTGTCATACCTTGAAAATTAGTTCCATATCCAATGCTAGTTGGTACTGCAATAACTGGAGACGAAACTAATCCTCCGACAACACTAGCTAAAGCGCCTTCCATACCAGCAATAACAATAACAACTTTAGCTCCACGAATAATATCCAATTTAGAAAATAATCTGTGTATACCAGCAACTCCAACATCATAAATTCTTTTAACATTATTACCAAAAGTTTCAGCAGTAATTGCTGCTTCTTCTGCTATCGGTTGATCTGAAGTTCCCGCTGTAACTACGGCAATATAATCATTTGTTTTTGGCAATGGAGGAGTTCCTAAAGTCATACAACGTGCTGATTCATAATAAACAGCAGAAGGAAAATAATCTTTTAATTCTGAAAATTTTGTAAGAGATAATCTAGTTGTTAGTACTGGTAAAGTTTGTTTAGATAATGCTTTAACTATACTAACAATTTGCTTTGATGTTTTTCCTGATCCATAAATGACCTCAGGAACTCCATTTCGCTGTTGACGACTGAGATCAACATTAGCAAAGCCTAATGCTGCAGTTTGATTTTCATCTAATAACTGGGTAGCTTCAGATGTACTTAATTGACCAGTCGCAACTTGATGTAAAATTTCAGTTGTTGTCAAAATATTACTCCTTATCTAACAATAACGCCCAGTCCATCAGGTACAACAGTTACCTTTGCGTTTTTTCCTTCACGCTTATAAGCTTTTGTCAAAGCCTCGTCTAATGATTTTGCCAATTCCATATGCATATCAGTAACTAATTTTGGATCCACTAAATCTGAAACAAAAATAACGTGATGATGTACAAGAATACGGGCAAAAATTTGTGCTGTCCATTGATCTGGAATTGTTTTTAATCTTGGCGTATTAATAGCTCTATCTAAAAATATTTTTGGATCACTGACATCTGCTAAATTATGATAGAATCCAACACCTCCGTGACCATCACGAGCACCAGCAACCATAATGATGGTTCCACCTTCTTTATTTGTTGATTCAGCAGCTGTCATTCCTTTTACTGCTTGATAAATATTCTGATCTAATGGGTATCCACCATTAGTAGAAATTGCAATATCACAATCCACAGAAGGTACACTAGATAATTTCTTAACGAAATTACAACCAACTTTATGTGCTGATTCCATATCACCAGCAAAAGATCCTATAATTTTTTTATCTTCATCCAAAACAACATTAATAATAAAAGCTAATTTAGCAGTTCTAGCTGCATATACCATATCTTTATGAATAGGGTTATGCATTAAATTACCAGTACGAGCTTTAGGAGAGTTAATAAATTCACCAGAATGATTAGCCATAATTGTCTTATATGAGGCAATTCCAGGTAGAACTGACTTTCTTCCTCCAGAAAATCCAGCAAAAAAGTGTGATTCAATAAATCCTTCTGAAATCAACAAATCTGCATCAGCAGCAACTTTGTTGATAATACAATCTCCTCCAGATGGTAATTGTCCAATTTTTTCCATACTCTCATCATCAGTGGATTTATGTATAACAATTTCTTCATTGTTAACAATTTCTTCTCCATATTTATTAACAAGTTCTTCATGTGTTGATGGACGATGAAAACCAGTTGCAACTAAAATTCTAATTCTTGCATCCGGTGAAACAGAACGAATTCTTCTTAGTAAAATTGGTGTAATAATATGTGAAGGCACTGGTCTAGTATGATCAGAGCTTATAATAACAATATTATGTTTACCTTTTGCTAATTCTTCTAACTTCTTTGATTCAATTGGATTATCTAATGAACGTTCTACAGTTTCAGTTTCAGATAATTCATTATGATATGTTGCAGCTTGTGAAACCAGCTTACCTGCAAAATTTTTGTCATCTATTTTTGCAGTAATTGTTTTCTTATCATATGGTAATTTAATTTCAACCATATTATTTAGCCATCTTCTTTCTAAAAAATGCAATATTAATTTACATATATTGTTATAACAGCTATTTAAAAACCTGTCTTTCACATTTTTAGTTATCAAAAAAAGTTAACATATGTATACTTTAAATGCGGTTGTTAAGAATATAATTACTGTTACGATAAATAGGTGTAGTTATCGTGATTAGTAATTATAATTATTTACTAAACTACTTTAAAATTATTAGCGAAAGAAATGATAATTAAAATGGTGTTAACCGATATTGAATATTTAATGAATTATTTAGAGGAACACCAAGTTCCTAAAATCAAAAAAAAGAGACATACATATTTAACTTATCACGGTTTATCAGAACATTATACGTATATCTTAAAAGATGGAATCATTAAAAACAGTATTATTTTAAAAGATGGTAGGGAATTTAATCTATCATATATTGCAAAGCCTGATGTTATTTCATTACTTAGAGATGAGGTTTCTAGATCAACTGATCAACCTTTCAATGTAAGAATTGAGTCTGATTATGCAACCTTTTATCAAGTAAAGCGTGTTACCTTTTGGGACTATGTAAATCGTAATCCAAAATTACAAAATTATGTTAAAAATTATTATCGAAAAAAATTGTCAGAAAATATATTTAGATTACAGAGAATGGTAATGAATGGTAAAAAAGGAGCAATTTGTGGATTTCTTTACAGTTTAATAGATTTATTTGGCAGAAAAATTGAAAATGGATGGTTAATTGATTTTATAGTAACGAATGATGATATTGCAGGATTTTGTGGGATCAGTTCCAGAAGCAGTGTTAATCGTACACTGAAAGATCTTAGAAACGATGGAGTTATTACAATAAAAAATCATAAATTTATTATCCAAGATATTAATTATCTAATGGATCAAATTGCAAATTAGTGAGGTGCCCGATTAATGCATATTCCTGACAATTATTTAAGTCCTGTAACTTGTGGAACATTATTTGCTGCTGTTACTCCAATTTGGACAATTGCAGTAATAAAAGTAAAAAAACAAATAAAAAAGCATCATGAAACATTACCAATGATTGGTATTGCATCATCTTTAGCATTTTTAATAATGATGTTTAATCTACCTATTCCAGGTGGAACAACTGCACATGCAGTTGGAGGTACACTTTTATCAATACTTATTGGGCCATGGGCAACTTGTCTGGCAATAACAGTTACACTATTATTACAAGCATTTTTATTTGGTGATGGTGGAATATTATCATTCGGGGTAAATGTTATGAACATGGCTGTAATTATGCCCTTTGTTGGATATTGGATCTATAAAATTGGTAAAAAATTTAAACATGAAAAACTTGGAGTTATTTTAGGATCATATATTGGAATTAATTCTGCCGCATTACTTGCTGGAATTGAGTTAGGAATTCAACCACTTATAGCTCATACAAATAATGGATCGCCATTATATTGTCCATATGGTCTCAACATAACCGTTCCTGCAATGCTTCTAGCTCATTTATTAGTGGCTGGTTGGGTTGAAGTTATATTTACATTGCTAGTTTTTAAATTTGTTAATAAAGTTTCACCAACAAAAATTTACGATAATTCAAATAATGCTAATAATATACATTGGATATATTTGTTAATAGGTTTAGCATTAATTTCTCCTTTAGGTCTAATTGCTAAAAATACAGCCTTTGGAGAATGGAATAATCAAGAATTACAACATATGTTGATAAAACAACATTTAGGCTCTCAGGTACCTGAAGGAATGCTTAATGGATTTCATTTTAAAGCATTGTTCAGTGACTATACAATAAATGGGTTACCAATTAGTATTGGATATATTCTATCAGCTATAACTGCAATCTTAGTTTTTCTTCTTTTAGTTAGAGGTCTTAAACATGAAACCAAATAAATTAAATGACCTACCAGATTGGATTAAAAATAGTAATTATAATTATAAAGTTAATTATAGAAAGTCTTTATGGAAAAATAACCGTATGCATATTAAAAATTTACTTAGTTCATTAGCACAACCAAAGGGTGTTAGCTATGTACACCGGAGGGGATCTCCTGGAGTAAATCTAATACAACTACTAATATCTGTATTATTAATAGTATTAATTCATAATATAACTTTATTATGGATTATATACATCTTATTACTATTTAAACTATTGTTTCTTAATCCTCAACAACTAAGAAAATTTATTAAAAGTTGGATAATTGGTTCAATTATTGCTAGTTTATTAATAATTCCTAGCTACTGGTTAACTGGTATATCAACAGTATTGTATTTCACTATTAAAACTAGTTTAATTCTTGCAAATGCTCAATATTATAGAATAACAACACCATTCCAGGAATTGTTAACTGGACTAAAAGCTCTTCATTTCCCTGACATGTTTATTATGATTATTGCAATTTCATTGACATATATTAGAATGTTAGGACAAAATTTATTTCTCAATTTAGAAGCATTGGAACTTAGAACTGTTTCCAAAAATAAACATCCATATAAACTTATTGGAGCTATATTCGGTGCTTTATACTTAAAAAGTTGCGATTATGCTATAGAATTATACGCTGCAATGGAAGCAAGGGGTTTTAATGGACATTATAAATCAATAAAAGTTAAAAATAACAATTTCAAAGATTTTGTTACATTAAGTCCTGCAATTATAGTTTTATTATTATTTGTACTTTGGAGGAAATAAAATGACTTTAATTAAGTTAAAAGATGTTTGTTACAGTTATCCTAATACATGTGGAATTAAAAATTTATCTATTAACATTAATAAAGGTGAATTCTTATGTTTAATGGGAGCAAATGGTTCTGGTAAATCTACACTACTTCAAATCTTAAGTGGATTAAAAACAACGGATAATGGACAATATTTTTTTAAGAATAGCGAAATAACAGAAAAATATCTATCTAATAATAAACAGAGACAAAAATTACATCAACAGATTGGAATGGTATTTCAAAATACAGACGTTCAATTGTTTAATCCATCTGTTTATGAAGAAATTGCTTTTGGACCTAAACAATTAGGATTATCTCAAAATAAAATTATAAAAAGAGTTAATGATTGCTTAAAATTAACCAATTGTGAAAAATTTCGTGATAGAATTCCCTACCAGCTTTCAGGTGGAGAGAAAAAGAGAGTAGCATTGGCAAGTGTCTTAGCATTAAATCCCGAAATTCTATTGTTAGATGAACCATTAAATGGTCTTACAATATCTGCACAAAGAGAAATGCTCAATTTAATAAGAGAACTACAAGAAGCTGGCAAAACTATAATTATGGCGAGTCATAATTATCAACAAATAAAAGATTTCGCGCAAAGATTCATAATATTTAAAGAAAATCATACAGTAGACGCTGATTTAACACAAATAGATATAAAAAATTCACCAGATCGTCAAAAACAACTGATGAATTTATAATTAAGGAGATGATAATATGATTAGACCAAACAATACAATCCATCGTGGTTGGAATCGTCGTCTTGTAACAGGTAAAACATTAGAAGAATGTGATGAAAAGCTTGCAAATTATTTAAATGAACAAGACTATGGTTCAGGTGAATTTACAGTTTTACACGAAAATGATGGAAATAATCAAAATACTGGGTATAAATTACCTGATGGAGACATTTGTTACATTAGCTTTATGATATACAACAGTAGACTATAGATAAAAAAGACGTTAGTTAATTTTTAATTACTGGAGTGCCTTATAAAAGTTAGACATTTATATTAAATTAAATGATTCTTTAGGGAATGATTTCGATATTCAATCGGAGTCATTCCTTTTGTTTTTAATGAAATTCTTTGATTGTTAAAAAATTTTAAATAATCTTTAGTTAACTTCGTTAACATTTCGATATTTTTAATTTCAAAGTTATTAAGATACTCTCTTTTAAGCAAGCTAAAAAAGCTTTCCATTGGTGCATTATCTAAACAATTACCCTTACGTGACATACTTTGCTTAAAGTTCATCTTTTTTAATTCAGAAGTGTAATAAGGAAGTTAATAATGCCAACCTTGATCTGAATGCATAATAGGACTGAATTCCGTAGGAATTTTGTTTTTCAAATCTTCTAAGGTTCTTATAAATTAATTGTTGATTGGGAGAAGTACTAACCTGTATTGATAAAATTTCTTTGGTTCCTTCATCAATAACTGCAGAGATATAACCATTAGTATGCTTTTTTAATTTAAGTCGAGTAATATCTGTATGCAATATTTGGTATGGCATAGTAGCTTTAAAATTTTGCTTTAGAATATTTGGATGGGTTTTACCAATCTTTATATTAACTGTATTTTTTCATACAACGATTATTAAACATAGTTGGTTGTAGTCGTAGCTTTTTCATTAATTTGCGTACAGTTTCTAAACAATAATGAAGTCCCATTTTATCTAACATACATTTCATTCTTCGATGACCATAGGTCATCTTACTACGTTTAAATATAAGCTTAATTTGATTCTTAACTTCTGTGTATTTGTCCTTATAATTTTTAATTCTTTTTATTTCATCATAATATGTTGATCTTTTAAGATTGTTTACTTTTAATAAAGTATTAAGAGTATAAGGACAATTATCTGCGGACCATGAATTATAAACAAATTGAGCTTTTACTTTGTTTGATAATCTTTCATCACAGCCCGTAGGCCTTTTAAACAGTAGTTAGATAATTCTAAATCATATACTTTTTGTTCAAGTTGAGCTATTTTTTCTTCATATTTTTCTTTCTCAGATAAGGGTAATTTTGTATTTTTATTTACACTATCTTGTTTTTTATAATTAGTTTTTTTCATTGGTCTACCTTTCTTTCTAGGTATAAGTCCAATAGCTCCTAATTTATTAAATGTATTGGTCCAAACAAGAACTTGCGAAGGGTTTACATTAAATTTAGAAGCCACTTGATTCATACCTAGGTCATGAGTTAGGTAGTATTTTACCACGTTAAGCTTAAATTCAATATTATAATTATGTTTTTTATGTTTGACCTTCAAGGCCATAAGGCCTTGTTCTCTAGCCAAAACTGTCCATCTTCTAATGACTGATCTATTAATATTATACTTTTTTGATAGTCCATTTACCGAAGCTTTATTGCTTAAAATTTTATTAGTAATTTCAATTTTTAATTTAGTTGAATATTTTGTCATAGAAAAACCGCCTTACAAAAATTAGATTTAATGTCTAACTTTTGTAAGGCGGTTCATTACTAACGTCTTTTTTATTTATAATTATTCCAATGAATCCCAAGGTTTCAATTCGATTGGAGCTTGATTTAACATTTCTTTTTGCTTATCAGTTAAATATTTTTTATTAACAACCACTTCATATACGTAGTCATTCATCCAACTATCATCCATGGTGTAATAACCATCAAATCCATTTTTAGCACCCCAGGAGTTTTCCATCTTCCAACGACGTGGTTGATCATCAACTAAATCCACGCCAGTTAACGCCGTTGCATGTGAAACTTCAGCATCATGATATTCAAAACGATCCTTTTTACTCATTGATAAATCAATGTTAAATAAGTCGGCATAACGATACAAATTAGAATCTAAATATCCAGCCTTACGTTCTGATTGTTGCGCAATATCATTAGAAATCCAAACTGCTTGGCCGTCTTTTAATTGAGCAATTGATGCCTTCTTCAAATCTTCCATTGGTAAGTTTAAGAATTCAATATTACGACCACCCACAACATTGTCTTGAGCACTCATGCTATAAACTTTTGCGTAATCCTTATCAGGTGAATTACTTAAGACTACATAATCATCTAAATCAATATCAGCAAAGTATTTATCAAAGAATGATTTAGGAGTTAAATCACGATCAATATGGTATTTTTTCTTGTCATCACGGTATTCAAAGTCAAATGTTTCACGTGGAACACCTAATGAATATGCAGTGATACGGTAAACTTCTGACAACATTTGGCTACGAGCTTCTTTGATGTCTTCATCGCTAACACCATCATTGACCATATTTCTTAATTTCATGGCATCTTGGCGTAATTTGTAATTTAAGACTGTGTTTAAATCACTAGTGTTTTCAGAAACTGATGATTCTGGAAATTCACTTTTTGGCATTATTCCATATTTTTGTACTAATGAAACTGCCATTGCCCATTGGCCACCATCGGTACCAGGTCCAGCTAAATAAAATTCAACAGTCCGGTCGTCAACAGGCTTATCAGCAGTTGCAATAATATTGTCATAAAAAATATTAGCACGTTCAATTTTATCCCAGAAGAATAAATAATTTTGGGACATTTCAAAGTCTTTAACACCATATTTTTTGCCAAATTCATGTTTCAAAGTATTTAATAATGCAAACATCCAGCAACGACCAGATTGTTTTTGATTTGATACTTTACCAGTATCTGCTTCCACCGAGAACACTGGATTCATTCTAATTTTAGCTTCTGGATCACGAGCAACATTATTAATACCATTTTGCGTAACTGCTCGTTCTAACATTTTATTTTCTGGATTACTGTCATATTCTTTTCTTAAATCATTTAAGTAATCCATGCTTAATTTTGAATCATTCATTTAGATACACTCCTATCATTATTCCCAAGGTTTTAATACGATTGGTTGTTGGTCTAATAATTGTCGTTGTTCGTCAGTTAAGTATTTTTTGTTTACAATTACTTCATCAACATAAGCATCCATCCAATTGTCAGCCATTACGAAGTAACCTTTTTCACCGACTTTTGCGCCCCATGAGTTTTCAACTTTCCATTTAGTAGGTTTATCATCTACCAAATCAACTCCAGTTAAAGTCATCGCATGATTAGAAATACTATCTAAATATTCATATTTTTGGCCTTTAGTCATATCCATATCAATATTAAATAATTGATCATAGTGATATAAATCAGCATCTAAAATACCATTTTTACGATCAGATTGAGTAGTAACAGTATTAGCAAACCAAACGGTTTCACCATCTTTTAATTGATTAATAGCAGTCTTTTTCAAAACGTCCATTGGCATGTTTAAGAAGCCAACATGACGACCACCTACAACGTTATCAGATGCAGGATTAATATAGTTTTGCTTAAATTTCTTATTAGGTGCATTTTCAATTACAACATAATCATCAAGATCAATTTCAAAATATTTATCAAAGAATTCTTTAGGGGTAATATCTTGATCTAAATGATATTTTTTCTTGTCATCACGATATTCTAGGTTGAATGTTTCACGTGGAACACCACAAGCATAACCTGCGATTTTAAAGATTTCACGTAATAATTCATCGCGTTTATGATTAATTTCATCATCAGATGCGTCACCATTAACCATGTCACGCAAGATTTTAGCATCACGACGCATGGTAAGATCCAATACATCGTTTAGATCAGATGTATCATCAGTAACTTTACTTTCAGGAAAAGCGTAGGTAGGCATTACTCCATATTTTTGCACTAAAGCAACCGCCATTGTCCATTCACCACCATCACTACCGGGTCCATCTAAGTAAGTACGTACTTCACGATCATCAACTGGTTTGCCAGCAGTCGCAATAATATTGTCGAAGAAAATATTAGCACGTTCGATTTTGTCCCAGAAAAATAGATAGCTTTGTGATAATTCGAAATCTTTTACATCATAACGTTTAGCAAAATCATGTCTTAATGTATTAAGTAAGGCAAATAACCAGCAACGACCTGAACGTTTTTGATCAGTTACTTTACCTGTATCAACTTCAACAGAGAAGCTACGATTTAATTTAGCAGGCACGGTATTATCTTTTGCGGTATTATTAATTCCATTTTGAATAATGGATCTTTGAATTACATTTGCGCGTTTATTTTTTGCATATTGTTCACGCATTGCATCAAAATCTTGTTTAGTTAATTTTGAATCAGCCATAAATAGACCTCCAATTATTTTCTTTAATTATTAGGTTATCACAAGAAAAATTATTTGAAACCAGTCTGCTTTAAAAATGATTTCAATTTATTAACATTGTATTAAATTTTTGAAAATTTATTGATATTTTTTATATTACTGGTAAATTAGTAATTAGTTATGCTTATAGTTTTTTGGAGGAATAATATTATCATGAAGAGATTTGCAATTGCATTATCCCTGTTTACCGCACTTACATTTTGCTTGATTTTCACTAATAATCAAGCATCAGCAAATAGTAGATATACTAATCGTAATGACTACACTAATGTTTATAAATACATTGCTTCTAATCGTGGAAATAAAATGATTCATTTTCACAATTTTAAAAGACTGGGAAAGACAAAAATTGGTCGTTCAGTAAGTTTTAATGGAATTATGTTTTGTTATATTCCAAAAGTTGATGGTTATGTACCATTTAATCAAATGAAAAAGATTAAAAAACATAAACACATTAAAAATGTAAAAAGATACACAGTTGCTCCAAATATTTATTAAAAAAAGGTTCACTTGGTAAATCCAAGTGAACCTTTTTATTATTCAGCTAAACTATTAATGTTATGACGAGCAGTTTTATTAGTTGACCATGGCAATGTATGAGCAACACCTAGAATTTTATCTTTCTTAACAAATCCCCAATAACGACTATCATTGGAAATTTCTCGGTTATCACCCATTACAAAATATTCACCCTTAGGTACAACTGTAGCATTTTTATTATATGTCCATTTTGTTTTAGACAATTTAGAAATATCCCAGTTCTTCATGTTTTCACCGTTGTAATTATATTCAGAACCTTTTTGTTGCTGTTCCTTACTAATATAATTTTGTTCAACTGGCTTATCATTAACATATAATTGTTCATTTTTAAAGGAAATTTTATCTCCGGGCATCCCAATTACACGTTTTACATAATTAATTTTTTGAGTTGCTGTAGGATCTTCACCATGTGCATCAAAAATAATTACACTATTTCTTTTTACTTGAGCTTGGCGAAAAACAAGGATACTTTCATTATTTTCCAAGTTTGGATACATTGAATCACCATCAACATTAGCTCTAGTAACGAAATGATTCAAAATCAAAAATAAAAGTACCCCAATTGCAATATATATTAAGATACTTAAAGCTTCTTTAAAAAATCTCTTACTCATAATTAATTCTCCTCACAATTATATTCATATTGTATCACTATTTTAAAATTTTAAATATTAAAACTATGTAAAAAGGCCATGTTATGAGTTAAAACATGGCTTTAATTATTATTCAGCTAAGTCATTAATGTTGTGACGAGCAGTTTTATTAGTTGACCATGGTAAAGTATGAGCAACTCCTAAAATTTTATCTTTTTTCACAAAGCCCCAATAACGACTATCATTTGAGATTGCTCGATTGTCCCCCATTACAAAATATTCTCCTTTAGGCACAACCGTGGCATTTTTATTATATTCCCATTTAGTTTCTGATAATTTTGCAATATTCCAATCTTTTAAATGTCCATTGTCATTACTATATTCAGAACCTTGTTGTTGTTGGAATTTACTAATATAGTTTTGTTTAACGTCTTTCCCATTGATATATAATTGATGATCTTTAAATGAAATATGATCGCCTGGCATCCCAATTACTCGTTTTACATAATCATCATTACTTACTGCCTTAGGATCTTCACCATGTGCATCAAATACGATTACACTATTTCTTTTAACCTTTGCTTGTGGAAATAAAATTACTCGTTCTTTGTTTACTAGATTGGGGTACATTGAGTTTCCTTCAACTTTTACGGTTGTAATAAAGTATCCTATAACAAAGTATAAAACCATACCAATAACTATATATACCAAAAGATACAACGAATTTTTCAATAGCCTATTATTCATAATTAGATCTCCTAATTTCAACTAACAAAATTATAACATTATTTAAAATGAATAATAACTAACAAAAGAGCTAAGTAATCATTAATTACTTAGCTCTTTTTTCATTATTTCTCTTCTGAATTAATTTTTGCAATGTGTCCTTGTTGAATATAAACACCTAAAATAGCAACATCAGATGGATTAACACCCGAAATTCTTGAAGCTTGAGCCACGGTTTGTGGTCTGATTTTTTCAAGTTTTTGACGAGCTTCAGTAGCCAAACTATCAATAGCTTCGTAATCAATATCTTCTGGAATCTTTTTAGCTTCCATTTTCTTCATACGAGCAACGTTTTGTTCAGCTTTCTTAATGTATCCAGCATATTTAGTTCTAATTTCAACTTGTTCGATTACACGACGACCTAATGGATGAGGTGCTGGTTCGATAAATTGTAATAATGTTTGATAGGTTACATATGGACGACGTAGGAAGATGGATGCTAAGATACCATCTTTCAATGGTTTATCACCATGTTCTTCAACAAATTTGTTAACTGCGTCGCTAGGTTTGATTCTAATTTTATCTAAACGAGCTAATTCGTCCATAACTGCCTTTTTCTTGTCTAAGAATTTGTTATATCTTTCATCAGAAATAAGGCCTAAATCATGACCTTTTTCAGTTAAACGAAAGTCAGCATTATCATTTCTTAACAATAGACGGTATTCAGCACGACTAGTTAATAAACGGTAAGGTTCATTAGTACCTTTAGTTACCAAGTCATCAGCTAATACCCCGATATAAGCTTCATCACGTTTTAAAGTAAATTGATCTTTACCTTGTGCACGCAAAGCAGCATTAATACCTGCATATAATCCTTGTCCAGCAGCTTCTTCATAACCAGAAGTTCCGTTGGTTTGACCAGCAGTGTATAAGTTCTTCACGAGCTTAGTTTCAAAAGTTGGTTTTAATTGGTAAGGAGCTACCACATCATATTCAATTGCGTAACCAGGACGCATCATTTCAGCATGGTGTAAACCTTCAACTGAATGCAACATCTTTTGTTGAACTTCTTCAGGCAATGATGTTGATAAACTATCACAATAGTATTCATTAGTATCGCGACCTTCTGGTTCTAAGAATACTTGATGACGATTCTTATCAGCAAAACGCACAATCTTATCTTCAATTGATGGGCAATATCTTGGACCTACTCCTTCAATTACACCAGTAAACATTGGAGCACGGTCTAGATTATCGCGAATAATTTGATGGGTAGTTTCATTAGTATAAGTTAACCAGCAAGATAATTGGTCTTTAACTGGAATATAGTCTTCATCAGGTGTTTCGTAACTAAAGTGGTTAACTTCTGGGTCACCTGGTTGTTCTTCAGTTTCACTGAAATCAATAGTACGACCATTAACACGAGGTGGAGTTCCAGTTTTGAAACGTTTTAGATCAAAGCCTAAGTCTTCTAAATTCTTTGATAATTTCAAAGCTGGTTGTGAATTATTAGGACCAGATGAATATCTTAGTTCACCAATAATAATACGGCCACGCGCAGCAGTTCCGGCACAAACAACTACTGATTTAGCACTATATTTAGCGCCGGTATAAGTAACAATTCCTTTACATACACCGTCTTCAACGATTAAAGAATCAACAATTCCTTGACGTAAGGTTAAGTTTGGTTGTTCTTCAATCGTTTGTTTCATCGCACGATGATAAGCATGCTTATCTGCTTGGGCACGTAAAGCACGCACAGCTGGACCTTTACCAGTATTTAACATTCTCATTTGAATGTAAGTTTTATCAATGTTGCGACCCATTTCACCACCAAGGGCATCAATTTCACGGACAACGGTTCCTTTGGCAGGGCCACCTAATGATGGATTACATGGCATAAATGCAACCATATCAACATTGATAGTAATTAACATTGTTTTATTACCCATTCTGGCTGAAGCTAAAGCAGCTTCACTACCAGCATGTCCAGCTCCGACAACGATTACGTCATAATCGCCGGCATCGTATTGGATGTTTTCTTCGCTCACGATTTCACTCATTCGTTTTTCCTCCATAAACATAAATGTTTCATGTAAAACATTTTATTTTTTAATCATTGTTTCACGTGAAACAATATTTATTTACCTAAACAGAATTGGCTAAATAGTTGATCTAATAGTTCACCATTATAGCTGTCACCAGTGATTTCACCTAATGCTTCCCAGCAATCACGCATATCCATTTGAACTAAATCAACGGGCATTCCGTCATCTAAACCACTAATAACATTATTTAATGATTCTTTAGCTTTATGCAATAAACTGACATGACGAGCATTGGTAACCATGACATCAGCTTGTGAACTTTGAATTCCTTCATTAAAGAATAAATGAGCAATCATTTCTTCTAATGGTTCAGTTCCATCGTCTTTAATGGCTGAAGTGGTGATCACATTTTCTTTACCAATTAATTGATTAATTTCATCAATATCAATTTTTTGTGGTAAATCGGTTTTATTTAAAATAACAATTCTTTTGGCATCATCAGTTAATTCAATCAATTTTTTATCTTCATCTGATAATGCTTCTGATGAGTTCAACACTAGTAGAACTAAATCTGAACTTTGAATTGCTTTTCTGGATCTGTCGACCCCAATTTTTTCAACTTTATCTTCAGTCTTTCTAATTCCAGCAGTATCAACTAATTTCAAAGGTACTCCACGTACATTGACATATTCTTCTAAAACATCACGAGTCGTTCCTGGAACATCAGTTACAATCGCTTTATCTTGATGTAGTAAATGATTTAGAATACTTGATTTACCAACATTGGGACGTCCTACAATGGAAGTAGCTAAACCGTCACGTAAAACTTGACCTTGTTTTGAAGTTTTAAGTAATTTAATAATCTTTTCTTTGATGTCTTTAGCATTTTTCATCAATAAATTGGAAGTAACAACTTCGGCATCATCATATTCTGGATAATCAATATTAACTTCAACATTAGCTAAGACATCAAGAATTTGTTGTCTCAGGGTTCTAATTAGACGTGATAAATTACCATCTAATTGACCTTCAGCAGCTTTCATTGAACGGTTAGTTTTAGCATCAATAATATCCATAACGGCCTCAGATTGTGATAAATCAATTCGACCATTTAAAAAGGCACGCTTAGTAAATTCACCCGGTTCAGCCATACGAGCACCATAACTAAGGACTAACTGTAAAATTGTGTTCGTAGCAACAATTCCACCGTGACAATTAATTTCAATCACATCTTCACAAGTATAAGTTTTAGGTGCTAACATCACTGAAACCATTACTTCATCAATATCTTCTTTGGTTTCAGGATCCATAATGTGTCCATAATTAATAGTGTGAGAAGCCACTTTACTTAAATCTTTTCCACGATAAAGTTTGGAAATAACTTGTAAAGCATCTTCACCACTAATTCTAATAATTGAAATTCCACCTTCACCAGGTGGGGTTGAAATTGCGGCAATTGTATCAAAATCTGTCGTTGTTGCCATGTTATTCTTCCTTTCTATATCAATAAAACGTAGCTATGAGCACAAAAAAAGTGCCCACTCCACGCCACAATAAATAAGCATGGACAAAGCACTTTGACTACTTCATCTAAGTTTTCGTTTTTTCTTATTAAATATAATAATAAGAATTTTATTTAAATTTGTCAATTTTTTAAACTAAATAATTTTTGCTTCCACCACTACTGATCGGTATGGATCACGACCTGAAGAATAAGTTTCCACATGTGAACTATTTTCTAATTGTGTGTGGATAACTTTTCTTTCAAATGAAGGCATTGGGTCTAAATAAACTGGTTGTCCAGTCGCTACTGCTTCACGAGCGGTTTTTTCAGCTAATTTTTTTAAAGTTTCAACCCGACGATGACGATAATCGGCGGTATCTAATTGAATCAATAACCGACTAAAGCCTAAGTGGTTTAAGTATATTTGTGCTAATGATTGTAATGCATTAATTGTTAAACCATGTTTACCAATCAAAATGCCTTCTTGATCAGTTTGAAAATTAATTCGTGCAAATTTACGATTAATAACTTCATAATCTAATTTTGCTTCAATTCCTAGTTCTTTAACAATTGGTGCTAAATATGCAATCAAATCTTCAATTGCTTCTTCGTTAGCATCCTTTCTAGATTTTGTTTTTACTTTAGTTTCTTCATCAAAATGAGCTTCTGATTTTGAATTATTATTTGTTTGTTCATCATTATTAACTTGTTTAGGCTGAGAGGTAACAATTTTATCAATCTCAACAATAGCATCTCTTTTACCAATCCCAAGGAATCCCTTGCGACTATTTTGAACAATATTAATTTTTGAATTATCTTTATTAAGGTTTAATTCTGATAATCCTTTTTTAATTGCTTCATCGACTGTTTTCGCAGTAAATGTTGACATTAAGCTTTCTCCCTTTATTTTTAATCATATTCACCTATATTATCATAAATTTTAATAATAAAGATAGCTAATTTAAGGATATCTTAATTTAAGACGATAAAAAAGACTGACTTAAAAGTCAGTCTTTTTATTATACTATTTACGACGTGAACGTTTTGCTTTTCTAATTGCTTTTTGAACAGCATGTTTACGTTGCTTTTCAGCAAGTTGTTTTTCTTCACGTTCCTTTTGAATTTTCCAAGGATTTTGTAATACTAAAGTTTGTCCAGCTTGGAACAAGTTAGTTACTACCCAATAAATGGAAATAGCGGCTGGAATATTTAATGCCATGAAGAAAATAATTAATGGCATTCCATAAGTCATCGACTTAGTCATTCCATTTTGTTCAGGTTGCGATTTAGTAGCTAACCATGAACTAATAAAAGTAAATAGGGCCGCCAAAATAGGCATAATAAAGTAAGGATCTTTATGTCCTAATTGTAACCATAGAAAATGACCTGATTTCAAAATATCAGTACGCCAAATTCCTTGATATAAAGCCCATAAAATTGGTAATTGAACAATTAAAGGTAAACATCCAGCAACCGGATTAACACCTGCTTCTGAGTATAACTTTTGTTGTTCAGTACGCAATTTTTGCATTGTTTCAGTATCCTTAGATGAATACTTCTTTTGTAATTTCTTTAACTCAGGTTGTATTTCTTGAGTTTTCTTCATACTCCTAGTTTGGTAAATCATCAAAGGTAGGATAATGATTCTTACGATAATGGTAAAAATAATAATTCCCATTCCGTAATTATTACCAAAGAATTTTGACAACCAAATAATTGCTCTAGAGAAGTTTAAAACAATTACTCCATCCCATAATCCAGTACTGTGGGAAGTAATAGGTTTATTACTACATGCACTTAAAAAGAATACTAGACCTAATATGGAAGCTAATGAAAAATATTTTTTGAATTTTTTCATTTATTCTTCTCCCTCATCAAGTAATTTTGCTAACTTCAAAACATGAACTAGGTTTTGCTTAACTTCTTTCATTGAAAGACCATCGACACGTGGACGAGCAATAACTAAGAAGTCAACATCTTGTTTTAAATCAGGCTTTAACTCTAGCAAAGTTTGTCTAACTCTTCTTTTTACCCAGTTTCTGTGTACAGCATTACCGACTTTTTTCCCCACAGAAATTCCAACACGAAAATGTTTTTGATCAGGTTTATCCATTTGATAGACAACAAACATCCGGTTGGCTACTGAATCATGTTTTTCAAAAACCTTTTGGAATTCTGCTTCTTTCTTCACACGATATGACTTACGCATAATCCATCTCCGTTAATTTTCTATCAATATAATGAAAAAGACCACTGATTAATTGGTCAGTGGTCTTTAGTATACTAGACAGTTAATGACTTTCTGCCTTTTCTACGGCGATTAGCTAAAATTTTACGACCGTTGTTTGTACCCATACGTTTACGGAAACCGTGTACGCGAGCATGCTTACGTCTCTTTGGTTGGTAAGTTCTTTTCATTACTAACCCTCCTTGCTTATTTAAATGTTTCTTTTCTATGCTAAATACATTTCTTAAACATAATACCATAAAAACTAAAATCATGAAACATCTATTTAAAAATATGGGAGTTATTCAAATTATAAAGTTATCCACATTTTAATTTGTTTCATGCATATTTTTGTGGATTAATTTGTGGACTAAAAAATATTAATTCACAGAGTTATCCACATTTTATCCACATAATCACAGGGTGTGTATATAGTTATCCACAAGCAGTGTATAAATATCTTAAAATGTTGTTATAACAATCATTAAACAATATTTTTTATTAACAATTGGCTGTTAATAACTAAAAATTATTATTATTTTATAAAGTTATCTACACCCTGTGGATAACTTTATGCACACCCTGTGGAACATTTTATATTAGTTATAATTACCTGTGGAAAACTACACTTCATAATGGTAAAATTATTTAAGAAATTCACGTGGGAGGAAATAATTCATGAATAAAGACACATTATGGGAAAAAATCCTTGATGCTTTTGAAGATAATGTCTCAACTACGACTTATTCAACATGGATAGAAACCGTTAAACCGGTTAGTCTAGAAGGCAATCAACTAACTTTAGAACTCCCCTCCCCTCTTCATCGAGACTATTGGAAAGATAAATTAGCTGACCAATTAGTCGAATATGCTTATAAAATAACTAAAAAAGATATTATTCCTAATTTTGTTTTAGAAGATGAATTAAGGAATGAAAAACAAAGTAGTTTTGAACCAATAAACGACGATCAAAAAAATAGTAACAATTTAATGAAGAATACCCATTTAAATACTAACTATACATTTGAATCATTTGTTATTGGTAAAGGTAACCAAATGGCGCACGCTGCGGCATTAGTTGTATCAGAAGACCCTGGTAAGATGTATAATCCTCTACTATTGTACGGAGGTGTTGGATTAGGTAAAACACATCTAATGCATGCAATTGGTAACAAGATTATTCAAGATAATCCTGAGGCAAACATTAAATACATTACTAGTGAATCTTTTACGAACGATTTTATAAACGCTATTCAAAATCATAAAACAGAAAGTTTTCGACAAGAATATCGGAATGTGGATGTTTTACTTGTGGATGATATCCAATTCTTTGCAGACAAGGATGGTACCCAAGAAGAGTTTTTCCACACATTTAATGATTTATATGAAAATCGTAAACAAATCGTATTAACTTCTGATCGGCTACCAAATGAAATATCAAAACTGCAAGATCGATTAGTTTCAAGATTTGCATGGGGCTTATCAGTTGACATAACTCCACCCGACTTAGAAACTAGAATTGCTATTTTAAAAACCAAAGCTGAAGCTGATAATATTGATGTACCAACTGATACATTAAATTATATTGCTGGACAAATTGATTCAAATGTCCGTGAGTTAGAGGGAGCTTTATCAAGAGTTCAGGCCTTTGCTAAATTCAAAAATGTTAAAATTACAACGGATTTAGTATCAGACGCATTAAAAGGACTTAATAAAGGTGAAAATAAAATCGAAGTAAACATTGATAAAATAATTGAAACTGTTTCTTCGTACTTTAATTTATCGATTGACGATATTAAAGGTAAAAAAAGAATCCAAAAAATTGTCATTCCAAGGCAAATCGCAATGTACTTAGCAAGAATCATGACTAATAATTCATTACCTAAAATTGGTGTTGCATTTGGAGGAAAAGATCATACCACCGTAATCCACGCCTATGATAAAATATCCGAGTCACTAAAAGATAACGTCAATTTACAAAATAAAGTTGATGAATTAAAAGAAGAACTAAAAAGGTAATTTTATCGTTTGTGGAAAAAAGGCAAAGTTATCCACAGGTTATCCACAGGACGAAAGTCAATGATATCAAGTGATTAGCTTAGTTATACACATATCCACAGGCCCTACTACTACTATATTTACTATATATTAATTATTATTAATAACAGGGGGAAATTAAAAATGAAATTTTCAATTAAAAGATCATCATTTATTCAAGGAATTAATACTGTATCAAGAGCAATATCATCTAAAACAACTATCCCTATTCTTACTGGTTTAAAATTAACTGTAACCGATAATGAAATTATTCTTACAGGTAGTGATGCTGATGTTTCAATTGAAACTCAAATTCAAGCTAGTGATGAAGATAATGAATTAGAAATCAGTGAAACTGGTAGAATTGTACTACCAGCAAGATTCTTCAGTGGAATTGTTAAAAAACTTCCTAACGATAAAATGACTTTATCAGTAAGTAATGGCTTCCAAACGGAAATTACTTCTGGTTCATCATCATTTACGATTAATGGATTAGATGCTAATGATTATCCACACCTACCAGAAATTGATAATGAAAATGAAATTTCATTATCTGGTGATGTCTTTAAAGAAATTATTAATCAAACTGTTATTGCAGTTTCAAAACAAGAAAGTCGCCCTATTCTTACTGGTGTACACTTTGTTTTAAAAGATCAAATGTTATTTGCTGTTGCAACTGATTCACATCGTTTAAGTCAACGTAAAGTTGCTTTACCAGATAATAATGGTGAATATGATGTAATTATTCCAGGAAGCAGTTTGTCAGAATTATCAAAAATGATTTCTGATGATAATGAAGATGTAAAAATGAAGATTTCAGAAAACCAAGTTTTATTCACAATTGGTAATACTTACTTCTACTCTCGTTTACTAGAAGGTGCTTACCCTGACACTTCACGTTTGATTCCTAAAGAATCAGAAACTAATGTTCAATTTGATGCTCGTGAATTATTAGGTTCAATTGAAAGAGCTTCATTACTTTCACATGAATCTAGAAATAACGTTGTTAAATTAACAATTAATGCTAATGATAAAAAAGTTACTATTTCAGGTAATTCACCTGATGTTGGTAATGTTGAAGAAGAACTTGATACTAAAGAAGTTAGCGGTGAAGATTTAGAGATTTCATTTAATCCTGATTATATGAAAGATGCGCTTCGTGCATTTGGTCAAACGATGATTAATGTTTCATTTACATCACCATTAAGACCATTTACATTGGTTCCTTCAGAAGATCAAGAAAACTTTGTCGAACTAATAACACCAGTTCGTACATTTTAAAAATAATAGAGAATAAAAAGAGCACTGATTAAAAATATCAGTGCTCTTTTTGTATATTTAAATAAAGCGAAAAATTGCTTTTTAAGACCTGTTAATAAAATTGTGGATAATTATACTAAATATACTTTTAAATTTATTAAAACATGAATAATTTTAATTATATGTGGGTAAAATTAATACAACAAAAAGTTATGTAATAAAAAAGCCCTTGGATAATTTCCAAGAACTTTTAATTAATTTTATAGTTGTGAGAACTTCAATAAAGTACGAACCATGTTGCAAGTAAAGCCCCATTCATTATCGTACCAGTTCCAAACCTTAACTAATTGGTCATCACCAACAGTTGAAACGTTAGTTTGAGTTGCATCAAATACTGATCCGTGAGTATCACCGATAATATCACTTGATACGATTGGTTCATCATTGTAACCGAATGTTTCGTCCGCATGACTCTTCATCTTTTCATTGATTTCGTCTGCAGTAACATTCTTCTTGTCAACGATGGCTGTCAATTCAGTCAATGAACCATCAATAATACCAACACGTTGTGCAACACCGTCTAATTTACCGTTTAATTCAGGAACAACTAAACCAATGGCCTTAGCAGCACCAGTTGAGTGAGGAATAGTGTTTACTGAAGCAGTACGGTTGTTTCTGAACTTCTTACCACGAGGGCCATCTAAGATAGCTTGAGTAGAAGTAAAGGCATGAATAGTGGTCATTGAACCAACTTTAATTCCAAAGTCCTTGTTTAAGAAGTATGCAGTGGCTGCAATACTTCCAGTTGTACATGAACCAGCTGAAACAATTTGATCATCTGAGTTCAATGTGTCCAAGTTAACACCAGGAACAACAGTCTTCATGTCACCAGCAGGAGCTGAGATTAGAACACGTTTTGCACCAGCGTCTAAGTGAGCTTGTGCCTTTTCTTTTGATGTGTAGAAACCTGTACATTCTAGTACGAAGTCAACACCATCATTTTTAACCCATGGAAGGTCAGCGGCATTTTTTTCAGCGTAAACTGGAATTTCATGACCATCAACCACAATTCCCTTATCTGTTGATGAAACTTCACCTGGGAACTTGCCATGTGTTGAGTCATATTTCAATAGGTAAGCTAGCATTGAAGGAGTAGTTAAATCATTAATAGCTGCTACTTCGATACCATCAGATTTTAATTCATGAATTCTTTTGAATGCTAAACGACCAATACGACCAAAACCGTTAATACCAATTTTTACTGTCATACTTGTACCTCCAAATTCATTTAATGTTTTATTTATATCTTACAAGATACAAATTACCACGCTTTGAATTTAATGTCATGTATTATGCTTGTGAAAAACAAATTTTTTAATATTGACTATTAAAATAATGGCTAAAGTTATTGCTATAGAGGTAGCTAGTAAAGTTAATAATATTGAAACTATGTTATTTAAATTTAATCGTACAATAAAATAATAAAGTACTTTGAATAACATGATGCCCAATACCACATATATAAATCCTTCTAAAAATTGTTTCATAAATCCTCCGATGTAATTTCTCTGTGATAATTTGATTTTAAACTGTAATTTAACTATATCATTTATGAAACATTACTCTACTACAATAAGTAATTGTATATGGAGGATAGTTATTTTGAAAAATTTTAGATTGAAGTATTTATTTATAAGTATTGCTGCGATATTTATATCGTTTATATACATAAATATAACTAATGTAAATGCAGATCAAAGAAATGTTTATGATTTGTCCGAATGGCAAGGAAATTTTACTGATTCACAAGTGAAACAATTAAAAAATGAAGTGCCATTTGTCATTTTAAGAGTTCAATATGGAAGTGCTTATTATGATCGAACTTTTCAACATAATCGAAATTTATTAGATAAGTATAAGGTTCCATATGGAGTTTATTCATTTAGTCAGTATGAAAGTGTGAATGATGCTAAAGGAGAAGCTAGAGCGCTTTATAAGCGTGCGCCTAATGCAAAATTTTATGTAAATGATTATGAAGATCAAACTGTTAAATCTGGTGATACGAATGCAGCGACTTTAGCCTGGTTAAATGAACTTCGACCATTAGCGAAAAATAAAAAGATATTGTTCTATTCATACCAAAGTTTTATGTTGCAATATGCAGCAGAGTCGATTAGTTCATACGATGGTTATTGGTTGGCTGCATATCAATCCAATGAACCTGAAAGAGAACATGTATTATGGCAATATACAGATCATTTTTATTCACCAGCATTAGGTAAATATATTGATTCAAGTTTATTAACTTCTAAAAAGAGTAATTGGTTTATTGGGAATCAAAAACCAATTGTGAATACTAAATATTATCGTGATGGTGGACAATTTACTACTAAAAGTAAATTTAACGAGAACTTTTATGATCATGTAGTCGCAGATAATAAGTATGCACATAATTTTAAATTAAAAAATTATGGAGTAAAATATCGTGCTAAAACTGTTAATATAGATTGTAGAGCTGTTGTGGATGGTAAAACATTTTATCGTTGTTACTATCGAGGAAAATTATTAGGTTGGATTAGTAGTGATGCTTTAGGTCCCCATATTAATTATGGCAAAGTTAACGAATATAAAACGGTTAAACATAATCCACTCAATAATTTCTACAACCATGTAACCAATAGTCATTTTAGTAATATTAAAATGACTTATCACGGGCATAAATATGCTAATAAAAAATTAAAGATAACTGCTAGAGCTAAAAAAGATGGCTGGCATAGCTATTACTACCAATGTTATTATAACGGTAAATATTTAGGCTGGATTTACCAAGGTGCATTTAAGTAAAATAAAAAACAGACACATGAAAGTGTCTGTTTTTATTGGTTAATTTTAATTTATAATTAATCTTGAACAGTTTTAATGCCGTCCCAAATTTTTTGCCAAAAGCCCTGATCATCGTCGCTTATTTTATGATGTTTTCGTGCAGCATAAACATTATTACTGCCATTATTAATGGCAGTAAATGAACCATAACTAAATGATAATGACATGACAACAATTGCAAAAGCAGTTACTAATTTTTTCAACATAATCACACTCCAATTATTTTTTAGAGAAGGTAATAATATGAAAATATCTAATCAACTAAAGAAAGCTAGGAAAAATAAAAAATTAACTCAAGAATATGTAGCTAGCCAAATTAATGTTTCTAGAAAAACTATTTCAAGTTGGGAAAATGGTCGTGGACAACCCAATTCTTCATATTTGAAACAATTAAATTCCATATATGATACCAATCTCCAACTACATTATACACAAAATAAACATGAAAATAATAAACATTTTCATTTATTTTATTATATTAACCTTTTATTATTTATTTTATCCTTAATAAATTTATTTACTGGAATGTTTATGGGAATAGCAGCATTACAATTAATTTTCGTTTCTTTTTTCTTTATATATTATAGAATAAATTTATTTATTGAATTAAAAAGTGAACGTAAATATATGTATGCTTTTTTTTGTGTAATAATTATTTTATTTATAATTACTATGAATAATTTAGAATACATATATATTTTTTCAAATATTTTAAAAGATATTCCATTTGCTATAGGTGCAGTTATACACTCTTTAATAATTACTTCTAGTTTCTTCATCATAACTAACTACAGAAATGGTAAATAGTATTGGATATTATTTAAAAATTATGTCTATAGACACGATAATATATTGATATAACAGTATTTTAATAATGTATATTTTTTATGAATGTAACCCATATATTTGTCTATTTTTAATTACTAGCTTGATGATTTTTTAGATATTTTATATATTTAAGTTGTTGATAAATTAATTATCAATTATAGATATGTGTTGAACAGGGAGCATTTAAATGCTCCCTGTTTTTTATTTATAAAATTATATTCTCCTCTCCCCTTTTAAATTATTCCAATCATTTCTTAAAATTCCATATTTTACAGAATTCCAATACTTATCTTCCCAGTATCTTACTTTTGGAATCTCAGCTTCTTTATTTAAGCCAATTTTGGTTGCTAAATGCATCATACTTTGATTACCAGACCAAGTTGTTAATCCAACATGAGGTAAATCAACTAGCACAAAAATTTCATCAATCCACTTCTTTAAAGCAATTTTTCCAATGCCTTTATGCCAATTTGATTTATCATAAATACAAATACCGACATCTAACCATCTTTTTAAGTTTTTATCTTCATAATACGCTGAAACTGATCCAACGATTTCACCGTCACACCAGATAGCTTTATACATATTGTTATTTAAATGCTTTTTAGAAGCTTCTCCATTAACAAAATCTTCTTTTGCAGGCAATTTGTCTTTAAAATATGGACCATTAAATTTTGTCCATGCAGCATTTTTATCCTTATATGCAACATTCCAGAAATCTTCCAAATCATTTTTATTTATTTTTTAAGAGATATCTTCATTTATTTCACTCCAAGCAATATATAATTTTTTAAATATTAACACAAAAAAAGAGAACAGAATTAAATTCTGTTCTCAAAATTTTCATTATTCTTTTGTTGAAGAAACTACTAAAAATTGAATGATACTTAATACAGCTAAAAATAGGATTGCAAAAGTATAACCAATTACATTATTTGTGCCTGAAATAGCAGTAATCTTAGTAATAATTGTGGAAACAATGACAGTGCCAATTGCACCAGCAAATTGTTGAACTGTGGTTAAGATTGCATTACCGTCGGCTTTAATATCAGCTGCTAAGTAATCTAAACCTTTGGTCATAATGTTTCCGTATGATAATCCAATTCCAATCATAATAATTGTGTAGAAGATTGTGAAAATGGTATCACTTAAATTATAAGAAGTAGCTGCTAGATAAAGTAATGAAATTACGATGGCACCAATTCCAGTTAGAATTGGTTTCTTAGCACCTAGACGATCTAATAGTGATCCTGAGAATGGTGAAATAATAGCACCAACAACAGCACCAGGTAATAAGATTAATCCAGCAATACTTGATGAACTATGATTAATAATTTGGACATAATTAGGAACAATGAATGATAGTCCTAAGATAATTAATTGATTTATAAAGAATGCAATTACATATTTTGAATAAGCCATATTCTTAAGAATCTTAACGTTTAGAATAGGATCTTCTTTTCGATCTTGTATTTTTATAAATATAGTTAAAGCAATAATTCCAATTATGATTGGTAAAATAACATTAACACTAAGTAGTGGTTTACTACTGATGTTACTAATTCCAAAAATCAAACCAGCAAAGGTTAAGAAAATCAAAATAAGGCTAAATACATCAAATTTATTATTGCTTAATTCACTTTGTGGTAATTTTGGAACTGATATAATTCCCAAGATAAAAGCTAAAACTAAAATTGGAATTAAAATGATAAAAATATAACGCCAACCTAGCGTATTAACAATAATTCCACCGAATGTAGGCCCCACAGCTGATGCTGCAGCAGTTATTAATGAGCCAAATCCCATCATGAAACCAAGTCTACTTTTTGGAACATTTTCCAAAATAATGTTGAACATTAACGGTAATGCAATCCCAGTTCCAATTCCTTGGATCAGTCTTCCCAGTAATAAGAAGATGAATGCTGGTGCCATCGCATCAACAACCAAACCAATTAGGAATAAAATACTAGCGCATATAAATAAATGACTAGTCTTAAATCTTTCTTTTAGGAATTTGGAAAGTGGAATCACACTGGATAAAACCAATAGATAAATCGTTGTAATCCATTGGACTACATTTAGTCCAATATGGAATTCTGAAATTAAAGTTGGAAATGTGATATTCATCGAGGTTTCAACAGTCACCCCACTGAATGTCATAACTCCGACAGCAATTATTGCTAATAATACGTTTGTTGATATTCTCTCTTTCATTAAATAATCATTATATTTCGTCTCCTATAAAATTTGTATTATAAAATACATTAGTGTTTGTAATTATAGTGAATTAAAATTTTTCGTGCAATGAAAAATTTAAAAAAGATATCCACAAATTTTTTAAATCTGTGTATATCTTTTTATTTAATCGATTAATAAATGATTATATTTACTTTTATGTTTAAAGAACATTTTTGCATATTCACAAATAGGATTAATCAACAAGTTATTTTTTCAGAATATTTTATTACTTCTAACATTAATTGTTTTGCAATACCTTTACCACGATATTTTTCTTCAACAATAATGTGATTAATAGATAAAATATTATCTTTGATTGTGAAATTAGCTCTAGCAATTTCAGAATTATTATTCATTAAATAAATATTTTCTTGATCATAACTAAATTTCATTTTTAGTACTCCTTTTAGTATGCCAAAATCTTATTAAGACACAAATTAATAAAAAGATTATGTAAAACGTTAATATTCTAATGTTGAAATGCATTGATATGCCGAAATTAAAGCCGCCATCTTTGAATATATTTTTAATCAATTTTATACCCAATAATGACGTATGAGTCTCATTCGAATTAATAATGAACAATTCAATAATTGATTCCAATACTATAAAAATTATGAATGCTAGACTATCTGATAAAAAGTTTAGTATATATTTTATCTTCATAAAAAATTTCTCCTTCTTATTAATTATATTATATTTTAATGTTCTTATAATTAACATCAAAAAAGCAGCACTTAGACTCTCTGTTCTAAGTGCTGCTTTTGTTATAAATTTATTTGTAGAGTGTAGGAGATAGTTAATTTGCAGGAGTATTTATTAACTTCAATTATTGATCCATCTTAAAGATGCAGCTTTCCAATCCTGATTAACACGTAAGTTCAGTCTATATTTATGATTTTGATTAATATTCGATTGATTTTTCTTAATTAAATGTTTTTTCATGATTGTAAAACCTTCTTTCCTTTAAGATTATTAATAATATAACAATGAAATCTTAAACAAAACTTAAGCCAAAATCTTTTTATTTGATTTTTTAGTCTACAAGTGTAGACTAAATATAAATAATAAATTTGCGAGGTGGTAACCATCGATAACAAAGTTAGTAATATTTCCGATGCTGAATGGGAATTAATGCGTATTTTGTGGACAATCGGTGATTCAAGAAGTAAGACCATTATTGATTTGCTTTCTAAAAAAAGTGATTGGAGTGAATCAACAATTAAAACTTTAATTACTAGATTAAAGAACAAAAAAATAATCGGCGTTAAAAAAATTGATAAAAAGAATTATTATCATTGTTTAATTAATGAACAAGATGCTTACAAGATGAAAATTAAACATTTGTTTGATGAAATTTGTTGTATGCAATATGGTTCAACCCTTGATTATTTAATCGATAATGTTGATTTAAGTAAATCTGATATTAGTAAATTAATTAACACTTTGAATAAAAAAATGGTTGATGCACCAGAAAAAGTTGAATGTCATTGTTTAGGAGGTAAGATTTATGAGTCATAAAGATATGAAAGACATGGATCACAGTAAGATGAATCATGAAAATATGGATTGCTGTGACAATAATCATAAGGACATGAAAAATTGTGATATGAAACATGATGATAAAGAACATATGGATCATGATATGAATCACAATCACATGCACCATGACATGAGTAATATGGAACATAATCATGAAGGTCATGATATGAATCACATGGGACATATGGATCACAACATGGATATGGGTAGCATGAACCATGATCATGGCCATATGATGATGAATCATGGTGGCCACATGATGGACATGGGAGATTTAAAAAAGAAGTTTTGGATTTCATTAATCCTAACAATTCCTATTATTCTAATGTCACCAATGATGGGGATGAAATTACCATTTCAATTAACTTTTAGTGGTTCTGATTTTATTGTTTTAATTTTAGGAAGTATTTTATTCTTCTACTGCAGTACACCATTTTTTAACGGTGCCAAGGGTGAAATGAAAAATAAAAAACCTGAAATGATGTCACTAATTACCTTAGGAATTTCAGTTGCTTATATTTACAGTATTTACGCGGTGATTGCTAATGATATTTTACATGTGACTCCAATGGTTAATGATTTCTTTTGGGAGTTATCCACATTAATTGTGATTATGTTATTGGGCCACTGGATTGAAATGAATTCAGTGATGAATGCCGGTTCTGCAATTAACAAATTATCTAAATTATTGCCTGATAACGCACATTTAATTACTGATAATGAAACTAAAAATGTTTCCACAAGTGAATTATCAGTTGGGGATTCAATTTTAATTCAAGCTGGGGAAAAGATTCCGGCTGATGGTACTATCTATGATGGTTCGACCGCAGTGAATGAATCATTAGTAACTGGTGAATCTAGAAGTGTTAACAAGAAGCCTTCAGATAAAGTTATCGGTGGTTCTGTAAATGGTGATGGCACGATTAAAGTTAAAATTTCTGGAACTGGGAATAGTGGTTATTTATCAAAAGTTATGAACATGGTGCAAGAAGCTCAATCAGCTAAATCAAAAACCGAAAATTTAGCTAATCAAGTTGCCAGTTACTTATTCTATGCCGCACTAGTAGTCGCAATTATTGCTTTCGTTGCTTGGTCCTTTATTAAAGGCGTTAGCTTCTCAATTCCAGTAACCGTAACCGTATTAATCATTGCATGTCCACATGCATTAGGCTTGGCAGTTCCTCTAATCGTTTCTAGAACAACTTCCATTGCCGCTACTAATGGTTTATTAATTAGAAACAAAAATTCTTTAGAAAAAATCAATGATATTAAATACGCATTAATGGATAAAACTGGAACTTTAACTGAAGGTAAATTCCAAGTTAATGGTTATGATCGTTTAGACAATAGTTACTCCAAAGATGATATTTTGCAGATTGCTGCTAGCGTTGAACAAAATTCCAATCATCCTTTAGCAACTGGCATTATGGAAACTGCTAAACAAAAAGAATTATCATTATCTGAAGTAAATAATGATAATCAAATTACTGGATATGGAATGCGCGGAACTGTTAATAATCATGAATTTTTGGTTGTTTCAGCTGCTTATTTAGATGCCAATAATATTGATTATGATGCTAGTGCATCTAAACAATATTTAGAAAAAGGTAATTCACTAAGCTATGTGGTTGAAAACAACAATGTAATTGGTTTTGTTGCCGAAGGTGATTCAATCAAATCTGGCTCCAAAGCGATGATTCAATATCTACAAAGCCAAGGTATTACTCCAGTGATGTTAACTGGTGATAACGAAGCAGCTGCTAACAAAGTAGCTTCATTACTAGGAATTACAGAAGTAAAAGCAAAATTACTTCCAGAAGATAAACAAAAGAATGTTACTAATTATCAAAAAGATGGCAAAGTAATGTTCATTGGTGATGGGATCAATGATGCACCTAGTTTAACTCAATCTGATATGGGAATTGCAATTGGATCAGGAACTGACGTTGCCGTTGATTCAGCTGATGTGGTATTAGTTAATAGTAATCCATTAGATGTTGTTAACTTAGTTAAATTAGCTAAGAAAGCACATACTAAGATGATTCAAAACTTATGGTGGGGTGCTGGTTACAATATTGTAGCTTTACCATTAGCTGCTGGAATCTTATCATTTGCTGGTATTATGCTAGATCCAATGGTTGGAGCTATTATCATGTCACTAAGTACAGTGATTGTTGCTTTGAATGCTTTAACTTTAAAAATTAAATAATTAAAATAATAAAAAGTAGTTAACCTTGATACAAGGGTAGCTACTTTTTTATTTGCGTGTCTATTTATTTAAAAAATGGCTGAATTAATATATAATCGCAATTATGTTAAATAATAGAAAGGAATATTGATGTGAAAAGATTAATATTTTCGGTTATTTTGATTTTTATACTGTTTATTTCATGGAATCATTATAAAAACAATGATTCCAATAATAATTTTCAATATGAAATTAATCAGGTAAAACAAGGTAATTTCAAAGAATTATTGGGATCAAAAAGCCAGGCCGACTTAAAAAATGAAGCAAGTGAATTAGGTGGAGCAGTTAATAGCCAATTTAAACAGGTAGAAAATAATTTTAATAAGAAAAATGAAGAAAAAGCTAAAACTAGAAGTAATGAAGAAAATAAAGGCTTTGATTCAGCGATTAACAATAAAAATTTCAATGTTAATAATGTTTCTGAAGAGTTCAAACAAGGTTATCAACAAGGATTAAAGCAATTGGAAGCATTAGCTAAGAAGTTACATTTGATTAAAGAAAATAATAATTAAATAAATGAAAAAGGGCATTGTTATAATTAATAATGTCCTTTTTAAATTTGACTTTTATAAAATTATAAGTAACATATAAGTTACTTAAGTAATTTATATGTTACCTAAGTGGGAGCGTGAAATATGAATAATAAAGTAAAAATCATCAGAGTTTCTAAAGATATGCAACAAAAAGACTTAGCTTTAAAAGTAGGTATTTCCAGACAAACTTTAAGTTTGATTGAGAAGGGACAATATAATCCCTCTTTAAAGTTATGTGTGAATATTGCAGAAGCTTTAGACTCTGATCTAAATACATTATTTTGGAAGGTGTAAGAATGAAGAAACAAAAGGAATCATTTTATGTAAAATTTATAAAATATTTATATAATATCAATGATAATTTTGATGAATATAAAAGGTCAGAAGTAAATAGGATTGGTAATAATGCATTTATGTTTTTAATAGTATATTTTTGGTTAGAAACCATGTCCTTTGTTGTATTAGTATTTTCTTCATTCGATTTAACAGATATGTTATCAATAATATTCTTTTCAAATGCGTTAATATTGTTCATTATAATGTCTTACATATCTTTTAGCATTTATAAATTAAAATTAGATCATATAGATGCATATGATGATATGGATTACCATTTAAAATTAAAAAAATTAAAAAGAAAAAGTATTTTTATGTCATTAATATTTTTTATTATTGAACGTTTATCAACATTTTACCTAGATTATTCTTACAATACTGATAACTTGTCATTAATCCAATTAATTTTTTCTCCGAGAGCAAATATAAATTGGTTTATAGGAGCTGTGTCTGTAGGATTTATTTATTATTTTAGAACTAAGTCAAAAATTAACAAATAAATTTTAAATAGAAGGTGTAAAAATGAATAAACAAAAGGAATCCTTATACATAAAAATAATAAAACATGTTTATGGTATACAGGGATATTTCGATGAATATAAAAAACAAGAAGTAAATAGAATAGGTAATAATGCTTTCTTAATATTGTTTTCTTTATTTTGGATAGAACTCTTAGCAACAAGTTTTGCTTCATTACGTGTTGATTCTGATCTAATATTAGAAATTTTGATTTGTAGTAATTTATTGATATTTTTTGTAATTCTTTGGTATTTAGCCATTGCGGTTTCTAGGCTTAACTTGGATCAAGTGGAAGCTTATGATGATAATGATTTTCATCTGAAACTAAAAATAGCTAAAAAGAAAGCTATTTTTACATTCTTTTTAGATTTTATAATACCACGTATTTTCTTTTTTATTTTTGATTTGTTAGACAAAGACAATGAATTAAGCATTTGGCAAAACATTATTTCACCTAAAGAAAATATTGTTTGGGGAATAGGTGCTATTTTTATGGGGTTTACTACTTACCTTATTTTAAAATCAAGAATTAAAAAATAAATTTAGTTATAGAGGTGACTTCATGAATAAAGAAAATTCATTAAAAAAATTAGGTGCTTTAAATATATTATATATTACTGTATTTATATTAGGATCATTAGATATTATATTTTTATTCAAAATCAATTCTCAAAATTTTGTAATGTTTTTTCTTCTTATTATCGGAATTATTAATTCACAAAGCAGATATTTTAAAAATAAAAAGGAAATAAAAAATGGGAAAATTAATCTTAATAAGAAAATTAATATTTCTATTGTTATTGTTTCTATTTTTGTCTTTTGTTTATTAATTATTAATCTAATCTATATATTAAATTAAATTTTATTATTCTTAGGAGTCAAAAATTATGAATGAAAAACATTTATTAAATAAATTAAATTTAGTAATGATAACAGCAATTATATCTTTAACAATATCTTTATTCTTCGTAATGTTTTTACAAAAAATCTCTTATGCAATGGGGATTATGGCACTTATCTTATTAATAATAAGATACTTTATATATAGATATAATATAAAATCCAATAAGTATATTATAAATACTAATAAAAACATGAATCGCATATTTATATATAGTTTGATAATGCCATTTTTATTTATGTTATTAAGTTATATCCCTAGTTAGGAGGATTAAATGAAAAATTATTTAAAGAAAGCTTTTAGTGCAAAAGAATTAACAAAGACTATTAGTTATATGTTTTCTCTCATTTGTATTTTTTGGCTAGGTAATAATATTGATGAAATAATGAAATATAATATTATCAAAATAACAGAACTTATAGGTATTTTTATATTTATTAATATAATAGGTATTTTTAAAGTTAAGTATTTAGATAAAGTAAATTATAAGAAATATTACGTTATTTTTAATTTGTTTTTATTAGCTTTTGAAATTTTATTTGTTATTTATATAATGAATTATAATTTTTAAAGAGGTGAGATAATGAAAATTAACAGTAAAAAGTTTGGAGATCTTCTATGCTGTTTATTACTCATAGTATTCGTTTTTAATGCAAGTAAATTAAATATGCTTGGTGTTATTTTAGCTATGATTGTAATGATATTGCCGATTTCTATTAAGAAAGTAATTATTGATTTTAAAGACAGCAAAAAGCTATACATAATATTTAATGTAATTGTTTCTATTATTGTAATTGCTTCTTACGCTTGCATTTTTATTATCAAATAGTAATATAATTAATTTATAGGCTAAGAAGGTGTATTGTTATGATTTACATAATTGGTTATATGGCTACATTAGTGGGATTGTTGATGCTAATTACTAGATGGAATCATTTTTTTGGCAAGCTTAGCAAACTAGAAAAATTTGCATACATTATCATATGCTTAGGAATCTTAATTCCTCTAGTATATGGTTTTGTTATGGGAATAATTACCAATTTAAAACTATAATAACAAAAGGGTCGCTAACAGTTAGTTAGCGACCCTTTTTATAAATATTATTTAACACCGGCATCTTTCTTAATAGTCTTAATTAAATTGTGTGATGTAATTAAATGATATTTATATGGAATCTTAAGGCTTTTTGCATTGCTTTTAGCACTTGTCCCAATGGTATTTCTAAATGTATTATGTCTAGTTACAAATTTATATTCATCATTTTTACTATCTAGACCAACATTTTGGCTGTTATTGGTTTTATAGAAATAATTGTGTTCAGATAATACATTACTGCCACTGCCAATTTGCATAGCGTTATATTGATTTTGTGAATAACCTTGTGCATTTTGACCGGTAGGGTTGGTACTATTATCAAAATAGTTATTGTAAGCATGAACATAGCCTCTAAGTAATGGACGTCCCTTTAAGTTAGGACCAAACCAATTATTGCTTAAAGTGACATGTAATTTGTTTGTTGCCATATATGAATCATTTTTATTTGCACCGACTAATAATGGCAATCTTTCAGATGCTAAATCATGCCAATCGCCAACCCAATTCCATTTAGGATCAGGGTTCATATTTAACCATTTATTTGAAAACCAAAAATGATTATGATCAACAGTTACTTTATCGGAAGATAATGAAATTGAGAATAAATCATCGGGGATATCGTGAAAATCATTATTTTTAATAAGGGCATTATTTACACGACGTAGTGAAACTCCTAAATAGTTTACGCCAACGCCACCAACATTAATTTGATCATTATTTAATTTTTGTAAGTCACTAATATTACCATAGAAATTAATATTTTTAATGACTACATTATTAATACTTTGATTTGCGGGTAATAATTCACCGTCAACTTTTAATTGAATATTCACTAATGCAGGCTTGCTGCCCTTTAATCCTTCAATTGTTAAATTGTCCCAACTCTTATCAGCAAAAGTATAAGTCTTTGGAACATTTCCACCATTGATGGTTCCATCGACAATGATATGATGTTGCTTATTTTTAATAGCATCATTTAATTGTTGAACATTTTTAACAATCGTCGCTTTTTGAGTAGAACCTTTAGCATTAGAAAATCCAGCAGCATTCGTAATGTTGAAAGTTATTAACAACATAAAAATAAATGTTGAGACCGCAACAAATAATTTTTTCATAAAATCATTTCTTTCCTAAAATATTAGTATTATTATATTAAATAATAACAGGTTAATTATAAAAAGTAGAATTAAATGTTTAACCTTAAGGAAGGTGTTCACAATAATGAGATATGATGATTGTAATAGCTATGAAGATGCATATAGTAAAATGAAACAAGGATTTAATAGAAAGCCTACTGATTACGAAAAAGGGATGCAAAAAGCTATAATGGATCAAAATACATTCCTATACATAAAAGATCGTAAAATTATGTCCAAAATTTATACTGCAGGAATTAGTAATAAAAGCTTTTTAAGAAAACTATTTAATAAACCATATAGTGAAGAATATGAAGCAGGGTATAGTAAAGGACTTTCGATGTTTGAAAAATAATTTATATATTAAAAAGAGTGTCTATTTTATAGACACTCTTTTTTAATGGCCTTTATGCTTTTGAATCTTTTTTCTTTGTTTTAATTTAAACAAATCCTGTTTTTCTTTTTTAGCATAGAAGCGTTTGTTATTTTTAATACTTTCTTTTTTTAAATGAATTTGTTTTTTCAATGCATTTTGGGCTTTGGTACCAATACTTCTCTTTGATTCTTTTTTACTAATTCTTTGAAGCCTTTTTGGATTTATTCTTTTACTGTATTTATTAAAAGAATAATCTTTCTCTGCATGAAAATTGAACTTATACCATTTATTCAGTATTAAACTTTCAATAAGTGGCATTTTAGGTACAGATGAACCCAACGTTAATTGGGCAACCTCATAATATTTATCATATTTTCTTTCTATTATGATTTTGTAAAATGGATCATCAAAAATAACTAGGGTTCTATTTTGAACTAAATTTTGCATAACACTTATTACCTCCTTAAAAATATCGAAAGATGGACATCCAAGGAGGAGGGATACTGATAATGAAGTAATATTCATTATGTTCGGACTACCAACCGAAACTGTGTTTTTACTTTCTATAGTTAATATTATCAAATTTTTTGTAGATATTTAACCTAAATTTTATTAAAAAATTACTTCATTATTTTCAATTTTTTGTTATAATTATTTTCAAATTAGGAGGTAGTTTAATATGAACAATAAAGAAATTGCATTAGAACTTACCAAAGAATTCTTTAATCATGCTAGTTTAGATCCACAAGATGGTAAAACTTATCTAGAAGCATTCAATGAAGCATACACATTAATTTACAATAATGTTTGCACTGCTGAAGCAAACAATACAAAATCAAAAATTTAATTACTAAAAAATGCTTAGAAGAATTTTCTAAGCATTTTTATTTTTTCTACACATTTAATAAAATAGCGATAGAATAGAAGTAGGAGGTGAAGTATGCACTCTTACATTTTAAGTAAGATTACATATTAAAATATGAAAATAAAAAATATTTTATTAACTATTATAACTTCTACACTTTTAATAATTGCTTTTGTTTCATTTAAACCAAATGTTCATGCAATGTCAGCTAGTGATGCTAATCCTAGTAACACTGTTTATGATATTTCCGAATGGCAACATAATTTAACAGACTCACAGGTGCAACAATTAAAAAGTGAAGTCCCATTCGTCATTATTAGGGCTCAATTAGGAAGTATGCGCTATGATAATACTTTTCAGCATAACCGTGATTTATTAGAAAAATATGGTGTTCCATATGGTGTATATTCATTTAGTTTATATACATCGCCTGATGATGCAGAAAATGAAGCTCGCACGCTTTATCAACGAGCTCCACACGCTAGATTCTATGTAAATGATTATGAAGAAAATGATTTAACTTCTGGAGATCCTAATACTGCAGCTCAAACGTGGGTTGATACATTACGTCCGCTAGTAGGGCAAAGAAAGGTTTTATATTATGGCCCAGCATGGTTAATGTTAAGAGATACTTCTCAAGCTGTTAGTTCATATGATGGATATTGGCTTCCTGCATATCAAGATAGTGAACCACAAAGAGAACATGTTTTATGGCAGTTTTCGAGTACATTCCATTCAAATGCATTGGATAAAGATATAGATGCTAGTTTATTGAACTCTAAAGATACAAATTGGTTTATCGGTGATACTGCTGATGCGAATGCACAACCAGTTCCTGTTGATCCAAATAATAATTCAAATAGTAATCAATCTAATAATCAGAATAACAGTAATAACCAACAGAGTAACAATTCACAACAAAATCAATCAAGTAATTCACAAGATAATATTCCAAAACCTAAGCCTAAGCCTAGAAATACAACTTACACTCAACAATCTAAAACAATGATTATTAAAGATGGTTATGATTATCAAATTTATAATCATGTACCATTAGATAATAAATTCTCAGATAATATCTATGCTAAAGCTAGTGTTAGTGATTATACTCATAAAAGGGTTTATATAAATTCAATCGCTGATGTTAATGGCAGATCATATTATCGTTTATATTATCAAAACCATGCACTTGGTTGGGTTAATACTAAAGCTTTAGTTCCTAATGTTAATTATTCCAGTTATTATTTAAATAAAACGATGAAGAATAACCCTAAGGTAGCATTCCATAATCATATCAATAATAGCGGATTTGCTAGTCGCATTACTAATCATGGATATAGTTATGCTAATAAAAAATTAAAAATTACTAGTCGTGCCATTAAAGATGGTTGGCACAGCTATTATTATAAAGCTTATTATCACGGTAAATTGCTAGGTTGGATTTACCAAAGCGCATTTAAATAGTAACTAAAAGAGCATCTAGATTATTTATCTAGATGCTTTTTTATTTTAAGTATTTATCATTAATGGATTCAAAAATAGTTGGCCAGTCATTTTTATATTCAATTGTATAATCAGGGCCATTTTGCATTAACATTGGTTGATATGCATGGCATTTAGTATTTTTAGCTACTACATGATGCGAATTGTTATCAACATTAATAACATTTAAATTGTATAAATTATCAAGGACTTTAATAAAAGGAGCGATAATTAAATATTCACTAATTTTATCTTTGGCATTTTCATATTCATTATTTTGATTGAAAAAGATTTGAAAGACATCATCAGCCAAACTAAAGTGATTTTCTTGAGTTTGCCATCTGATATATTCATAAACTTTCATATCTGTAGAATATTTATTGTAATCAATGTCTACTTTATGATTGATTGAAGTTAGACTTTGTTTTCTCATTTCTTTTTGAATTAAATCATCTAGAGTTTTATTTTTTGATAATTGGCTGTCTTTACCACGTTCATAATTATCATAATTTCTATGAAAAACATCATTGTTTCTTGTAATAAAATCGCGTAATTTCATATGCATCCCTCCTACAATCTTCATTATAACTAACTATGCTTTTTATATATAATAATACAGTTATGATTTTTAACAAAAATAAAAATGCTACTTCCAAAAGAAATAGCATTTTTTAATTTAAATTCAATTATTTAAGAGCACTTTGGTAAATCCAACCAATGAGTTTACCTTTATAAAAGGCTTGATAGTAGTAACTGTGCCAACCATCTTTAATGGCACGACGGTTCACGCTTATTTTTTTATTTGCATAATTTTTACCATGAGCGGTTACTTTAACATTGGCAAAACCACTATTAGCAATATGATTATAAAAATCAATCTTATTATTTTTCTTTACAGTTTTAGTTTTGTAGTAATTTGTATATTTTACATTTGGGATAAGTGCTTTAGTATTAACCCAACCAATTGCGTGGTGTTTATAATATAAACGGTAATAAGTTTTATCATTAACAGTTGCAATTGAATTTACATAAACTGATTTGTGTTTATAGTCTTTAATACTGGCCTTTGCAGAAGTTTGGCCTTCAAACTTGTTGTCGCCTGGAACATGATTATAAACTTGGTAGTCATAACCATCTTTAACAATCATATTATTTGATTTTTGTACGTAGCTAGTATTTCTAGGCTTTGGTTGAGGCTTAGGTTGATCTGAATTGTTGTTATCACTGTTTTGATTATTATTATTTTGTTGGTTGTTGTTTTGTGTGTCATTATTTTGATTATTGTTGTTCTGATTATTTGGATCAACTGGTTGTGAATTAGTATCAGCAGTATCACCAATAAACCAGTTAGCATCTTTTGAATTCAATAAACTTGCATCCAAATTTTGTCCTAATGCATTAGAGTAAAAATCACTGGCAAATTGCCATAAGACATGTTCTCTCGAAGGTTCAGTTGGATTATAATTTGCCAACCAAAATCCATCATATGAACTAACAGCTTCAGCAGCATTATTTGTCATGAAACCAGCGTTTGAATAAAATAAAATTTTTCTTTGTCCAACCAAAGGTCTTAAAGCATTAATCCAAGCTTCAGTAGCTTCATTAGTGCCACCAGATTTAACCGTTTGTGTTTCATAATCGTTTACATAAAATCTAGCATTAGGTGCACGATTGTATAAGGTACGAGCTTCATCAGCGGCATCACTAGGGCTTTCATACATACTATATGAATAAACACCATATGGCATTCCATATTTATTCATTAAATCACGGTTTTGTTCAAAGTTTTTATCTGAATAAGCACTGCCTTGTTGTACTCTTAAAATCACAAAAGGTACTTCTGATTTTAATTGTTGCACTTGTTGGTCTGTGAATACTCCTTGATGTTCTGATAAATCGTAAACCGTATTGCTGGGATTAGCATCACTAGCTGACATTGCGTATGCATTGTGACTAGTAGCACCAAAAGTAACCATCAATAAACTAACAGCTACAATCGTTAACAAAAAGTTCTTTATTTTCATATGTATATATAAAATATTTCTATATATTCTATATATTTCACACCTCCATATATTTTTTTACTATATTATTAACCATCTTATTTTAATTAGCTTAACATATTTTTTATATGAAATTATCGATATCAAAAAATTGTTAAATAAGATTATTTTCTAAACTGATATCATTGCAAATTTTTCTTTGAATTAATTATAATAATCAATGTAAAAAGCTAAGAGGGTAGTGATATTAATGAAGAACGATGAAAATAGATTTGAATTGAGACTGATTCTAACTGCAGGAATGAATGCAGGGGTTAGAAAAACAGTTTTTAATATTCAAGGCTTGGAATTCAATGACCAATTAAGTAGAGAAGAATCATTATCGTACTTTTTAAAGGAGCAAGATTTTATCATTGCGACTGAACATAAAGGTATTAAATCTAAAGAATATAAAAAAGTATTGATTTCAGTTAGAAACATTTTATCAGCAGAATTTATTGATGAGTAATTAAAAGCGATATTTAACATTAGTTAAAATATCGCTTTTTTAGTGATCAACATGTATAAAATTAATCCTAAACTAGCAATTGTGAGAATAAGCCCAGTTATTATGGAAGATATTATTAGGCATTTTTCTTTTTGTTTCACATGAAACAATTTTAATAATCCATAAATAACAATAATTATAAATGAAAATTCATCAAAGCCACCGTTATTTTCAATGCATTTACTATCTTTTTGAAAAACCATTAGAAGAAATGTAATACCAATTGTTAAACAACAATCTAAAATTAATAAATGCAAAAAATAAATCATTTAATCATCATCCTAATCAAAGTTTATACCCAAAAAAGTAAGTCCAAAATAGAATGCCAAAAAGCAGTCCAAATATTTTCTTTTTTACTCTTATTCTTTCTTTCATAGTATATGAAATTAATTCCCAATATAATTAAAAATAAAATTATGAAAAATCCTAAAACTATATACATATTAATTCTCCCTTTATTTAGTATTAATATTCATACAAAAAATTATTCAAAAAAAGGATCAGATACAATTAATTATCTGGTCCTTTTTAAAATGATATCTGCCACTGCACTACCTGAAAAAATTGTGCCTATAATTAATAGTGAAATAGTTGAAATTATATTTGGTAAGCTATGTAATCCATTATAAATAAAAATCATTGCAGTTAATGGTAACAATATTCCTAATGCACATTTTATTTCAAAATTCATTATATAATTATACTCCTTTTAATTATTAATTGAAGATAATCCTACTGCTATGCCACTAAGAAAACTTATTGATAATAATATTGTAAACAGAATCCAATATCTATATTTGTATATTTTATTCATTTTCAACTAATCCTTATATTTTTTATTTTATTTAATATTTCTAACTTTATTCAAATATGACAATAAAGAGTTCCTAGTATAATCTTGAATTTTGTATTCTTTATTAGGTCCTTTGGAGTAGAACCATATACATAATTTTTTAAAATTGTTTTCATCCATAGCATATCTTAAATTAAATAATCTATCTGCTGCTAAAACATATCCTTTATTTTACTATAATTTTAATTTTATATTACCACAATAAATCTATGTATAAATATGTAAAATACTTAACAGTTATTTGTATAATGCAAAAGTTATTACTTCAGGACAATCTTTAAAACATGTGCCATACATATTACACTAAGTTAACATAAAGGATGAAATATTCTATATTTTTGTATATAAAGTCTATTTTTATTTTATCTTGAATTACAATTGAATTATATTAATTACAGGAAGTGATTAACTTATGAATATTTTAGTAATACAAGGACATCCTGATATTCATTCTTTTACTCATGATAATGCAATGAATTATTATAATGTAGCCAAACAATTAGGCCACACTGTAAATTTAGTGGATTTAAGTAAAGCTGAATTTGATCCCGTACTTAGATATGGATATAGGAAACACATGCCTAATGAAAAATACATTGAATATGTTCAATCGTTAATAAGTGAGTCTGATCATATTGCCTTTTTCTTTCCTATTTGGTGGGCTGCTGAGCCATCAGTATTAAAGGGACTTTTAGACAGGACTTTAACTCCGCATTTTCATATCTTTATATGAAAATGGTACACATAAAAAATTACTTAATGGAAAAACTGCTGATATTTTCACTAGTAGTCATGGGCCTCAATTTTTCTATAAAATGTATGGCAATGTGTTATCAAGATGGAAGCACCTAATTTTAGGATATTGTGGCATTAAATTGAATAAATGCTATGATTTAGGAAGCATTGGTAATAACAAAGATTCTTTAGATAGAAGAACAAAATACATTGATAAATGTGCAGCTACATTAAAAAGATAAAGGAAGGGATATTTATGAAAATTATGGGATATATTTTGGGAATATTATTTATTATTGGTTCTTTGTTTTTATGGTTTAGAACTTCTGATGGGAGTGGATTAAATAATACATTTCAAATTAAAATTGCTTCATTGGCTATATGGCTATTATTTTGTTTAATTTTATTTATTATTTATTTTATAGTTTATTTTTTGATAAACAGAAAATAGGATATTAATTACATTTAATGCATCGTATAGAAAATAACACCAAACAATTACTTCAAGGTAGCTGTTTGGTGTTATTTATATATTAAAAGATTTAAATAATATTTTTTACTAATTTTTATTTAATCCATTTATATATTCATTGGATAATTCAATCATTGCTTTTTCCCAATCATTATTTACTTTATTGAATAATGACTCAATCCTTTTTGTTTGTTCTTCATTAATTTTATTATTTAAAGCATTTCCCTTTTTAGTCAGTTTTAATGTTTTGATTCTTTTATCTTTTTTAGAACTGATTTCAGTTATCAACTCTTGCTTCATTAAATTTCTAACATTCACGTTTAAAGCCTGTTTTGATATATTAAGTAATTTTAAAATATTTCCAATGCTAGCAATATTTAGTTCTGAAACTGAGTATATTATTCTATGCTGTGTTTTATTCAAATTATATTTTTTTAGATCTATCATAGACGAAAATTGTTGATATGCGAAGAATATAGTTGAAAGTTTTTCTTTATTGTTGATATAAATTTCTCCTTATTAGGTCAACCGTGTTGACATTTTATTTTTCTGGATTTATAATTAAAAAATCATATAGGTCAACAGCGTTGACATATTTTTGAAAGGAAGAATTAAATTGTTAAATAATTATAAATTATCAGATTATTTACTAGATGTAGTTAAGTATATGGGTGCTAATGATATTTTTGGAGTACCTGGTGATTATAATCTACAATTTTTAGATCATATTACACATCGCTCAGATTTAAATTGGACAGGTAATGCTAATGAATTAAATGCTTCATACATGGCTGATGGGTATGCTAGAGAAAAAGGATTTGCCACTTTTGTTACTACTTTTGGAGTAGGGGAATTAAGTGCAATTAATGGTCTATCTGGAAGTATCGCTGAACACGTTCCAGTACTAGAAATTGTAGGAGCTCCTACAAATAATGTACAAAATAATGGTTCATTAGTACACCATACTTTTGGTGACCATAAATTCGATAGGTTTGAAAAGGCTCACCGTCAATTAGGTATTAAAGCTGTTAAATTAAATAGTGAACACGCCATTGATCAAATTAATGATGTTGCTAAATATATTTATGAAACTAAAAAACCAGCTTACATTATTTTACCAACTAATTTAGTTGAAATGGAAGTTAATCAATCATTAAAGAATGATATTCCTAGTTTATTTATTAACAAAGAAATTAATTCAGACAAAGCTTTTAATCAAATTAAATCATCAATTAATAATAGTGAAAAACCTGTTATTATTATGGGACACGAAGTAGATCGTTTTAATGTTTTTGATGATATTAAGGCTTTCTCATCTAATAATAATATACCAATTTTAGATTTAGGACTTGGTAAAGGAAATATCGATGAAAGCTTTGCTAACTTTGTAGGTACTTATAATGGTCAAATTTCAGATGAAAATGTTAACAAATACGTTGAACATGCAGATACAGTTATCCTTATTGGTGCTAAATTAACTGACTCTGTTACTGGAGGATTTACTCAACAGTTTAATGAACAAAACACGATTGTTCTTAATTATGAAAATGCTAATATTTATGGTAAAAGTGTTGATAAAGATTATGATTTTAAAACTATTATGAGTTATTTATCAAATGCCAAATTGGACTTATCATTACCTGAAATAAACGATGAAAATGATAAATCAGAAGTTAAACCCTCCGATAATAAATTGACACAAAGCTTTTACGATAATGCGGTTCGTCAATTTACATCTGATAATAATACAATAGTTGCTGAACAAGGTACATCATTCTTCGGTTTAGCTAGTCAAAGATTACCAGAAGGCGCCAAATTCTTTGGTCAACCACTTTGGGGTTCCATTGGATATGCATTTCCTGCAGCTTTAGGTAATCAAATAGCTAATAAAGACCGTAGAGTTGTTTTATCTACAGGTGAAGGTTCGTTACAATTAACAATTCAAGAATTAGGTCTTGCTTTCCGTGAAAAATTGAATCCTGTAATGTTTGTTATTGATAATAGTGGATATACAGTTGAAAGAGTTATTCATGGTATGAATGAACATTATAATGATGTTCCTAAGTTAAATTATGGACTAATGCCTAAAGCATTTGGTGCTAAAGATGATGAATATGATTTTATTGAAGCATCAACTGAAAATGAATTATTTGATGCAATGTCTAAGGCTAAAGAAGAGAAAGATAAATTAGTATTAATTCAAGTGAACATGGGAATGCAAGATGTTCCTGAACAACTTGCAAAGACTGCTAAAGCTTTTGCTGATCAAAATAAATAAAAACTGAATTCTTAATATCATCTCTAATATATAGTAAAAAGCTACTGATAAATTTATCAGTAGCTTTTTATATTTGTTAACGTCTCTTTGTTTTTACCTATTTTTCCAAAAATGTCCACTCTTTTTGATCCTAATTTACCAACATAGTATGAGACATTTCCGCCTCCTTGATTATCTGTTACATTATGCAACTCTTCATCTTTATGCTTAATAATATAATTATATAGATTCTTATCTTTGCATATACTTTTTAATTTATCTTTACTTTGTACTGATGCATTAAATTGATTGAATATTGAATCATTTTCGTTATTTTTCATATTAAACCATAATGAAAATAATATAATTGCAATAATAATTGGAGGCGAAATAAGTGCTAATAGTTTCTTTGATTTATTGTTACCAAAAATTCTTTTGTTCATATTTTAGCTCCTGGAGTATAAAATATTATATTAAAATAAATCTAAAATCATACAGCCTAATTCAAATATGGCATCTAATATATCTATAAATATCTCGATAATTATATTTCTTTTAGTATTCATAAAAATATCTCCTCAAATACAACTAAATAAATAGTAACATAAACGAAAAATGTTGTTATTAGTGACAATTTTAACTTGCTAATGGAATTAACTAAACCTTTGATAAAAAATCTCCATATAATATTTATTCCTATATTTGTTATACTATCCTTAACAAATGTTAAAGGAAGTGAAATTATGAATGAAGGAAATGACGGATCTGGATTAATTAAAGCTAATTATATTCTTGCTATTATTCTATGTATTCCCATTGTTAGCATGTTAGATTATTTTTTTGGTGGATTAGATATTGCTGTAATTATCATATCAATTATTATTTTAAATAAGAAAACTTACATGCCTAAGGCTGGAACAATCTTGATGATTATATCCAGTATCTTTAGTTTAATTGGTATAATTTATTTTTATTTGGAATTGCCTGAAGTCATTAATAAGATTGTATATATTTCAGATCATCACATTCAAGGAGAAAATATTCAACTCTTTAATGCTCCATTATTAGCATTATTTAGTTTCTTGTCTTTTGGATTAAGAATTGCTGCGATTATTGTTTACAGTATGTACAGAAAACCTGCTAACAAATAATTTTAATTCTTTAATGAAATCTCATCATTTTTTAATAATGGTGTTTTAATTACTTATTAAATGAACTAGAATATTTTATATAGGAGGGGATTTTAATGACTAAGTTAGAACAAGTTCAAAATTGGACTGATAAACAAGGATTAGATTTTACATATTTGAGTGATCCTAAGACCATTCAATATTTGACTGGATTCTTTAGTGCCCCGGTAGAAAGAGTGCTTGCACTGGTTGTCTTTCCAGATAAAGCACCATTTATGTTTGCACCTGCTTTGGAAGTAGAAGCAATTAAGGATACTGGTTTTCCATATGACGTATATGGATACTTAGATCATGAAAATCCTTGGCAAATGATTGCTGAACATGTTAAAGAACGTAATGCTAACCCTAAAAAGGCTGGCTTAGAAATGACTAATTTAACAATCAGTCGTTTAAATGAATTACAAGCAGTTCTAGATGTATCATTTACCACTGATGTTACTGATTTCATGAACAGCATGCGTTTGATTAAATCACCCGATGAAATCGAAAAATTAGATGCAGCTGGTCGTGAAGCTGACTACGCATTTCAAAAAGGTTTTGAAGCCGTTAAAGCTGGTAAACCAGAATCAGCAGTAATGGCCGAATTAGAATATGCACTAAAACTTAAGGGTGTTATGGAAATGAGCTTTGACACTTTAGTTCAAGCTGGTGCTCACGCTGCTGAACCTCACGGTGCAACTGGCAGTAATTTAATCAAGAATAATGAAATGGTATTATTTGATTTAGGAACTGTACATCAAGGTTATATTTCAGATTCATCAAGAACAGTTGCTGTTGGTAAATTGTCTGATAAACAAAAAGATATTTACAATGTTTGTTTAGATGCTCAATTAACAGCCATGGATTATGTTAAACCTGGTGTGACAGCCGAATCAGTTGATAAAGTTGCCCGTGATATTATCGACAAAGCTGGTTATGGTAAATACTTCATTCACCGTCTTGGCCATGGTATGGGGATGTCAGAACATGAATTCCCATCTATTATGGAAGGCAATAAGATGGAATTGAAACCAGGGATGTGTTTCTCAATTGAACCTGGTATTTATGTACCTGGATTTGCAGGAGTTCGAATTGAAGATTGTGTTCATGTCACTGAAAATGGATGTGAACCATTTACCCATACCCCTAAAGAACTTAAATATTTATAAAATAATGATGCTTATCAATCCTATTGGTAAGCATTTTTTATTGCCAATTTTAAAATAAAAGCTTTTTGAGCGTTTTTATTGCAAAATAGTATGTTTTATCTAATACGAGTTAAAATGCTTATATGAGCTAATAACGGCCTATTATCTATACTTTTACCCTATAAAAGGGTATAATAAGAGAAGTAAGAAAAGGTGGGTGAAGTTTTGAAGAAGAGTGTTTTCATCAGTACTGAATATATTACATTAGGCCAATTATTAAAAGAAGAAGACGTTGTTTCTTCTGGCGGACAAGCAAAATGGTATTTGAAGGATCATCAAGTTATGTTGAATGATGAACCTGAAAACCGCCGTGGTAAAAAGCTATATGATGGCGATAATGTTGAGGTAATGGATGTAGGATTATTTTTTATCCGTAAAAAGTAGGCTAAATCTATGAAATTAAAAGAAATAGAGTTACACCATTTTCGTAATTATGACGACGTTAATATGCAATTCTCGCCTGGAATCAATGTTTTACTTGGTAATAATGCTCAAGGCAAAACTAATATGTTAGAAGCTATTTATGTTTTAGCTTTAACGCGTAGTCATCGTACTAACAACAATCGTGATTTGATTGAATGGCAATCAGAAGCTGCACAAATTTATGGCAATGTTGCTAAACGATTGGGCGATACTAAGTTAGAAATTGATTTAGGTAAAAAAGGCAAGCGAGCTAAGGTCAATCATTTGGAGCAAGCCAAACTTTCATCTTATGTAGGTGAATTAAATGTGATTTTGTTTGCCCCAGAAGATTTATCAATTGTTAAGGGTTCGCCAAGTGTTCGTCGTCGTTTTATGGATATGGAATTTGGTCAGATGAGTAATCAATATCTTTATGACAATGCTCAATATAGAAAAATATTAAAACAACGTAATAACTATCTGAAAAAGTTACAGATGAAAGAAGCTAGTGATCAGTTATATTTGGAAGTTTTGTCTGATCAACTAGCTGCTTATGGTTCTAAGATTATTTTTCAACGTATCGATTTATTGAAAAAATTAGAAGGCTGGGCAGCAGATATTCATGCTGAAATTTCACAAGATAAAGAAAAATTACAGTTTAAATATGCTTGTGCTTTAAAGAAAAAGCAATTAAGTGATGTTGATAGCATTTATAATGGATTACTTAGTTTATATACTGATAATCGTGATAAAGAGATTAGACAAGGCAATAGTTTATATGGCCCACATCGTGATGATTTACAATTTATCATCAATAAAAAAGACGTTTCTACTTTTGGTTCGCAAGGACAACAAAGAACTTCAGCCCTTTCAGTTAAGTTAGCTGAAATTGATTTGATGAAGGAAGAAACGCATGAATATCCAATCTTATTATTGGATGATGTGTTATCTGAATTGGATGATAGTCGACAAACGCACCTATTAAAGTCGATTCAAGATAAAGTTCAAACCTTCTTAACAACCACTAGTTTAAGTGGAATTGCTCGCGAATTAATTTCAGATCCTAAGATTTTTAATATTGAAAGTGGAACCGTCTCAGAAGAAAAGTGATTTCTTTTTAGGAGGAATAAAGTTGACTGATAAGGAAAAAGCAGAACAAAGAAGAAAGACTGACGAATATGATGCCAGTCAAATTCAAGTTCTAGAAGGCCTAGAAGCCGTTCGTAAACGTCCAGGAATGTACATAGGATCAACTAGTGTGCAAGGACTACACCATTTAGTTTGGGAAATTATTGATAATGGAATTGATGAAGCATTAGCAGGTTTTGCAGATTCAATTCACGTAACTATTGAAAAAGACAATAGTATTACCGTTGTTGATGATGGTCGTGGAATTCCAGTTGATATTCAAAAGAAAACTGGAAAACCCGCATTGGAAACTGTTTTCACTATCTTACATGCCGGAGGTAAATTCGGTGGTGGTGGATACAAAGTGTCTGGTGGTTTACATGGGGTTGGTGCCTCAGTAGTAAACGCCTTATCCACTGAACTAGATGTAACAGTTACCCGTGATGGTAAGAAATACTATATGGACTTTTCTAGAGGGCATGTTAAAACACCAATGAAATTTATTGGTAATGATGATCCTGATAATCACGGAACTAAAGTTCATTTCACACCAGATCCAGATATTTTTACAGAAACAACTACTTATAATGTTAAGACTTTGACTGCACGTATTCGTGAACTAGCCTTCTTAAATAAGGGTCTAAAAATTTCACTTCGTGATAATCGTCCAGCAGAACCAACTGAAGAAGATTTCCTATATGAAGGTGGAATCAAACATTATGTTGAATTCATCGATAAGGATAAAGAACCAATTTTCCCAGAACCTATTTATGTCGAAGGTAAGGAAAATGGTATTTCAGTTGAAGTTGCTTTGCAATACACTGATGACTATCACAGTGAACTTAGAACTTTCACTAACAATATTCATACTATTGAAGGTGGAACCCATGAAGAAGGTTTCAAGCGTGCTTTAACTCGTGCAGTTAATGATTATGCAAGAAAGAATAATTTACTAAAAGAAAAAGATGATAACTTAACTGGTCCGGACGTTCGTGAAGGCTTAACGGCAGTGGTTAGTGTTAAGCATCCTGATCCACAATTTGAAGGACAAACTAAGACCAAGTTAGGTAATTCTGACGCTAGAACGGCTACTGACCATATTTTCTCAGAACGTTTCTCTAAATTCTTAATGGAAAATCCTAAACTAGGTAAACAAATTGTTGATAAGGGTTCTTTAGCATCTAGAGTTCGTGCTGCTGCAAAGCGTGCCCGTGAAGTAACTAGAAAGAAATCTGGTCTAGAAATTAGTAGTCTTCCTGGTAAGTTAGCTAATAATACTAGTAAAGATCCAGCTATTTCAGAATTGTTTATTGTCGAAGGGGACTCTGCTGGTGGATCTGCCAAGCAAGGTCGTTCTCGTTTAACCCAAGCTATTTTGCCAATTAGAGGTAAAATTTTAAATGTGCAAAAAGCATCAATGGATAAGATTTTAGCTAATGAAGAAATCAGATCAATGTTTACTGCAATGGGAACCGGTTTTGGTAAAGATTTTGATATTAATAATGTGCATTATCATAAGTTAATTATCATGACCGATGCTGATGTCGATGGTGCCCATATTCAAGCATTGCTATTAACATTAGTTTATAACTACATGCGTCCATTACTTGATGCCGGATATGTATATATTGCTCAACCACCTTTGTATCGTTTACAACAAGGTAAGATGATTAGATATGTTGCTAACGATGAAGAATTAGATAGATGGAAAGCCGAATTGCCAGCATCACCTAAACCAAGCATTTCTCGTTATAAAGGTCTTGGTGAAATGGATGCTGAACAATTATGGGATACTACTATGAATCCAGAAAACCGTCGCTTACAAAGAGTTGAAACTAAAGATGCTGAAAACGCAGCTGGAGTTTTCAATATGTTGATGGGTAACAAAGTAGAACCACGTCGTAAATTCATTGAAGAAAACGCAACATTCGTTGAAAACTTGGATGTTTAGTTAAAATGTTTCACATGAAACATTATGTTATAACGACCATGAATGGAGGCAAATACATTGGCCAATAATGAAGATTTATCAAGTCATCGCATTGAGAATGTGGACTTATCTGAAAAAATGAAAACATCATTTTTAGACTATGCAATGAGTGTTATCGTTGCACGTGCCTTACCTGATGTTAGAGATGGTATGAAACCAGTTCATAGAAGAATTTTATATGATATGCGTGAACTAGGTTTGACTCCAGAAAAACCTTTCCGTAAGTCAGCCAGAGTGGTTGGTGATACTTTAGGTAAGTATCATCCCCATGGTGATAGTGCTGTTTATGGATCAATGGTACGTATGGCACAAGAATTTAGTTATCGTTATCCATTAGTTAATGGACATGGTAACTTTGGTTCTGTCGATGGTGATGGAGCTGCCGCTATGCGTTATACTGAAGCTAAATTAAGTAAAATGGGGATGGAAATGTTACGCGATATCAACAAAGATACTGTTGATTTTCAAGATAACTTTGATGGTAGTGAACGTGAACCAGAAGTACTACCTTCAAGATTTCCTAACTTATTAGTTAATGGTGCTTCAGGAATTGCGGTTGGGATGGCTACTAACATTCCACCACATAACTTAAGCGAAGTTATTTCAGCATTGCATATTTTAATGGAAAACCCAGATGCAACTACTGCTGATTTAATGGAAGCATTACCTGGCCCTGACTTTCCTACTGGGGGAGTGGTCCTAGGTAAATCTGGTATCAGAAAAGCTTACGAAACTGGTAAGGGTAGCATTATTTTACGTGCTAAAACTGATATCGAAGAAAATAAAAACGGAAAACAACGCATTATCGCAACTGAAATTCCATATATGACTAATAAAGCAAAACTAATTGAAAGAATTGCTGACTTAGTTCGTGATAAAAGAATTGATGGAATTTCAGATGTTAATGATGAATCTGATCGTGAAGGTATGCGTATCGTAATCGATGTTAAACGTGATGCTTCAGCTCAAGTTGTATTAAATAACTTATACAAAATGACTTTAATGCAAACTAGCTTTAGTTTTAACATGTTAGCAATTGTGGATGGGACCCCAAGAATTTTGAGCTTAAAAGAAATTCTTCAATACTATCTAGAACATCAAGTTAGTGTTATTAAACGTCGTACTGAATACGAATTAAGAAAAGCCGAAAATCGTGCCCACATTTTAGCTGGTTTAATTACCGCTTTAGATAATATCGATCGCGTGATTACAATTATCCGTGAATCACAAACTTCAGCCGTTGCTAAAAAGCAATTGATGGATGAATTTGATTTATCAGATAAGCAATCACAAGCTATCTTGGATATGCGTTTAGTTCGTTTAACTGGACTAGAACGTGACAAGATTGCTAGTGAACATGATGAATTATTAAAGAGTATTAACCACTACAAAGAAATCCTTGCCAGTCGTGAAAAAATCAACGAAATTATTTATGAAGAATTAATGGAAATTCAACATAAATTCGGTGATGATCGTAAGACTGAATTACGTGTCGGCGAAGTATTAAGCATCGAAGACGAGGATCTTATTGCTGAAGAAGACATTATGATTACTCTAACTCATAATGGATACATTAAGCGTACTGCTACTTCAGAATTCAAGAGCCAAAATCGTGGTGGTCGTGGAGTGCAAGGAATGGGTGTCCATGATGATGACTTCATTGAACATTTAGTTTCAACAACTACTCACCACACATTATTATTCTTCACTAACCAAGGTAAGGTTTACCGTATGAAAGGGTATGAAATCCCAGAATATGGTCGTTCTGCTAAAGGTCTTCCTATTATCAACTTGTTAGGAATTGAAAATGCTGAAAAAGTCCAAGCAGTTATTACCATTAGTGAAAATGAAAATTATGATGATAAAGACTTATTCTTCACTACTCTTCAAGGTACTGTAAAACGTACTTCTGTAGATGAATTCAAGAATATCCGTAGTAATGGTCTAAAAGCAATTCATCTAAAAGATAAGGATGAATTAATGCGTGTCTCCACTGTAAATGAAGACCAAAACATTATTATTGGGACTCATTTAGGTTACTGTGTTAGCTTTAAAGTTTCCGATGTTCGTTCAATGGGACGTTCTGCTACCGGGGTTCGTGGAATTCGTTTAAGAGACAACGATTATGTTGTTGGTGCTGATGTCTTAAATCCAGATGACAATGTCTTTGTTATTTCAGAAAAAGGTTATGGAAAACAAACACCTGCTTCTGAGTATCAAATTAAAGGTCGTGGTGGAAAAGGTATCAAGACCGTTAACGTAACTGAAAAGAATGGTCCATTAGCTGGTTTAACGACTGTTACTGGTGATGAAGATATTATGTTAGTTACCGATAAGGGTGTTATGATCAGATTCAATGTAGCAGATGTTTCACAAACTGGTCGTGCTACATTAGGTGTTCATTTAATTAAGATTGATGAAGATTCAAGAGTTTCAACAGTTGCTAAAGTTTCTAACGAAGCGCAAGAAGCAAATGATGAAAAAGATGATGAATCATCAGATTCTAACGATGAAACTACAAGAGAATAATTAAACAAAAATAAGCTAGTGAATTTATCAATTCACTAGCTTATTTTTTAATATACTCGGTAATGCTTCTTTGCAGTATTCACATGACGATAATACCAAGTAGTCATAGTAGTTTTATTGGGTAATGTTAAATGATGTTTTGTGTTTTTATTAGGCACAGCATCACTTAAGCTTAGATGATTATGCTTAACTGACAAATACCATAAACCATATTCTCGACCTTCATATACGGGCAAGACTTTTATGTTTTGATATTTATGCCCCACTAAAACTTTCGCATTAACCATCTTTTTATTGATCCTTAAGCCAAAATTATAATCATTAGTTTTATGATTTAATTTTAAATAATTTAAAGGATGGTTAGTGTTATAGACATCACCTAAGGTAATTCTTTTGATCATGTGATTATTCATCACGGATTTTAAAATAATGAATGGAACATGTTTTGGATTAGCTGCTCCATGATAATCTTTTTCGGCATTGTACCAATTACCCCAAAATCTTTTTGGAATTTTGTTTTCATGGTTAAAGCCTAATTCTTTTAATTGCTTTTTATTATAATAGGTTGCTGGAATATTTGCGTGAGCATCAACATTATTTATTCCATAACCACAAATAGTAATTACAATAATGCTTAAAAAGAAACTAAATAATTTAAAAATATTATGATTAATATCCATAAATAAAGACCTCTTACATTTTCAATTTTAAGTTTGTCGTCTTATGGTTTCAAATAAAAAGGTATTTATTATTTTATTAGTTATCTAATTGATAATTCTTTTTAGCTTGTTTCATTGATTTATAATACCAAGTAGTAATAGATACATGATTAGGTAATCCACTTTTTTTGGAATTAGGTACAACCACACTCATACCAATTTTTTTATTTTTAATTGGCATATACCATAGATTATTGTCTTTATATATTGGTAAAGCCCAGATGGCTTTATTATTATTTTTAAATGAATCATGAATTTTTATTAGTTTTTTGCCAATCATTATTGGAAAATGATTTTTATGTTGTTTATTGGTTTTTAAGTTATAAATTAATCCACCATCATTCAAGATATTCTTTTTAATTGTTACTTTATTAATACTTATAGGTGATTTTTCTTTAGTACCATAATTAGATTCTTTCGAAGCATTATACCATTTTCCATAAAATGCTTTGGGAAAATGATTTGATTTACTAAAACCCAACGCTTTTAGTTCATTTTTATTATAAGTTGTAGGTGGAACACTAGCATGAATATTAATGTTCTTTGTATTTTGTATAAATAATAAAGCGATTAATACAGTTAATATTGATAATGATATATTTATTATTTTTTTCATAATTTTTCCTTCTTTGTAAAAAAGATATAGCAGTTAGCTATATCTTAAAAATATTATTTTTCGTCCCATGGGCGTGCTACATATCCAGTATGTACGGATCTAGCATAAACGCTTGATACTTGAACTCTTGGAGGCCAACTTTCAATAATACGATCATTTCCTAGATATAATGCTACATGCCAAATTGTTTTGGTACCGGGTTCATAATAGAAAATTAAGTCACCACGTTTACGTTGACCAAATGGAACAAATTTAAATTTTTTACTTGCCCATAATTTGCGTGAATTCCATTCGTTACCTGGATGGGCATGTTGAATTGCACTAACTGGCTTAGGATTAATACCACCAGCATATAATGCTTGGACAACTAATCCTGAACAATCATTTCCATAATTAGGGCTTGAAGATGCACCATAAATATATGGTTTACCTAAGTATTTGTATGCTTGCTTAATAGCCGCATTGATATGTGCTTGTCTACCTTGGGTGATTTTTGCACCTAGTGGAGCTACATATCTATCGATACTGTAAAATTGCCATCTTGGGAAACCTAATTTAACCCATGTATTAACATCTACATCACCAGTAATCTTTAAATGATGCTTCTTTTGAAAATTCATAACAGCATTTTTAGTTGCATAGTTGTATTCATAATGACCAGTTCCAATTGGTCCCATATTGATACCTAGTCTACGCATGATTTTAACTGTTTTAATACCTTCATAGCCGACTTTTACTGTATAGCCAACTTTACCAACTGGCTTAATTTGTTTGTCAGCAATTTGATAATATCGCTTGGGATTTTGGTATTCTTTTGCTTTTGCATTAACATTGTTATTGCTAAAACATATCAACAAAGTTATTAATAATAGTGCTGATGCAATTGAAGTGAATAATTTTCTCCAATTATTCATGGAACTTCCTTCTTTCTTAAAATAAAATAATAAAACACATAATTATTCTAACACTGTTGTAATCATTTTGTATTGATTAATTATAATAGTGTTATAATATAATAAGCTTATATTGAAAGAAGTAAATTATATGAAACGAAAAAATTTGAGAATCCTTTTTATCCTTCCAATAATTGCTATCATTGCAATTTCTATTCAATCTATTGATATAAAAGCGGATACCGTAACCTCACCAGTTACTAATAATCAGAATGATTCACAAAATAATGTTACTGATAGTAATCAATCTTCTGGAAATAATACTAATGATTCAAACAATAATAATGATGACAAGAGCATTAGTAATTCCACAGATAATAATCAAAATACAGATAAACGTATTCCTGATAATCGAACTAAAAAGGTAAAGAAACATCATTATTTTAGAATTTTAAGTACAAAAAAGACTAACTTTAATACGATTGTTAAAAAAAATCGCAGTCTTTATATAGGCGGTGGTTATAATACAAATAAAAAAAGTATTAAAAGCTACAAAAATAGTAAAAATTTACTTAAAGCATGGGTTCATGTAATTGAATTTGAGAATACTAAATTAGGTAAATATGCTCATATTATACATAATGGAAAAGATGAAGGCTGGATTAACAATTCTGCTTTAGATTACTCATCTTTTAAATTAAATAATGTCCCACTGATTAGCCAACGTCCACAGTTACCAACGGGTTGTGAAATTACGGCTGTGACAATGATGATTAATTACGCTACTGGTAAGAAATACTCTAAAACTTTTTTTGCTAATAAAATGCCTCGTAACTCTAATCCTAATAAAGGTTTTGTGGGCAGTCCTTATTCCAAATCAGGTTGGTATATTTATCCACCAGCATTAATGAAATTAGTTCATCGTTATGCTGACAGTAGTGTCAATCTAACTGGTAAAAGTACAAATTATTTAAAACATTATTTAAAACAAAATAATCATCCTATTGTTATTTGGATAGCTAATGCTGATGGCTTTCCTAATCATGCAGTAACTATGACTGGTTTTAATAAAAAACAATTATATTATAATGATCCATGGTTGGGTAAAAGAACTGGTATGAATATTAAACAGATAAATATTCATAGAAGTCATGATCACAATAGAGCAATCAGTTATTAATGAAAAAAGACGATTCATTTGAATCGTCTTTTTTATTACCATTTTTTAGGATTTAAAATATCTTCATTTTTATTATTTAATCCTTTTTTATAAATATCTGATTTTTTAGACAAATATTGAACCCGTTTTTGAGCCTCTTCTAACTGTCTTTGGGCTTTAACTTTCAAATTTTCAATTATTTGATAACGTTCCTTAATTGTTGATTGGCCTTTTAAACATAGGTCTACATATTTTTTTAAATCGTCGATTGACATACCAGCTTCACGCATTCTTTTATCACCCACCAACCAATTAATAGCTTCTTGATCAAAAATACGATGATTATTTTTATCTCTTTGAACGCTGGGAACTAATCCATTATCGCAATAATATCTGACAGTGTTTTCATTTAAGCCAACTTTTTTAGCAGCAGTTTTAATTTCCAAAAAAATCACTCCTTATTACTTGCCTTCATGTTACATGAAGGTGCTATGATATGACAACATTAATGAGGAGGTAATATTTATGGTAAAAATTCCTAATGTAAAATTAAATAATGGTGTTTTAATGCCTCAAGAAGGTTTTGGTGTTTACCAAGTACCCGATTATGAACAATGTAAACAAGCAGTTAAAGATGCTTTATCAGTTGGATATCGTGCAATTGATACTGCTCAAGGCTATCAAAATGAAGATGCAGTTGGTGATGCAATCGCTGAAAGTGATGTTGATAGAAAAGACATTTTTATTACTACAAAAGTATGGATAAGTAATTTTGGTTATGAAAAAACTTTAGAAACAGTAAATGAATCATTGAAAAAATTAAAGACCGATTATCTTGATTTGGTATTAATTCATCAACCAGTTGCTGATTACTATAGTGCTTATCGTGCTCTAGAAAAGTTATATAATGACGGTAAAATTAGAGCAATTGGTGTTTCAAATATGGATCCTGCTAAGTATGTAGACTTCATTATGAATAACGAAGTTAAACCAGCAGTGAACCAAGTTGAAACTCATGTTTTCAATCAACAAAAGACATTAAGAAAATATATGAATGAAAATGACACTCAAATCGAATCATGGGCACCATTTGCAGAAGGTAAAAATAATTTGTTCAGCAATGAAGTATTAAATTCAATTGGTGAAAAATATGCAAAGTCTGCTGCTCAAGTTGCTTTGAAATTCTTGGCACAAAGTGGAGTTGTAATAATTCCAAAATCTACCCATGTTGAACGTATGAAAGAAAATATTGATATCTGGGATTTTGAATTAACTGAAGATGAAATGAACAAAATTAGTGATTTAGATTTGAATAAAAGCTTATTCTTAGATCATTCAAATCCTGAAACCATTAAATGGTTAAATCAATTAAAATTTTAATAAGCATCAACAAATTTATAATTATGTCCAATTTTACTTATTGATTTAAGAAAATCATCAAATGAAATAATAATAGTTTGATTGTTTATGTTTGGATGGAATCCAATTGATTTTTCTTTACTAATATGTTTATCAATTAAAATTGTAATTTGGTTATCTTTATCATTTAATAATCCAAATGGATTAACTGAACCCGGACGTAGGTTCATTAATTCAAATAATTCTGCAGGTGTTGCAAATGAAATTCTATTTTCATCGATTTGTTTAGATATTAGCTTGGTGTCAGCTCTATGCTCATCATCAATTATTAACAAATAATAATTTTTTTGATGTTTAATTAATAAGTTTTTGACTTTACTGCCTTTAAAATCAAAATCAATATCTTCAATTGTATATACTGGTTTATGATGGATTAATTTATAATCTATACCATTATTATTGAGAAAATTGAACACTTTTTCCTCTACATTCATTTATTATTGCTCCTTTTATCTTGATTTTTATAAAATTATAATATGATTATTTAATTTTGATTAATTTGAATTTATAATATAATAATGTAATTAAAAAATAAATATATATTTGAAGGAATAAAATAATGCATACTTTTAAGCAAAAGTTTTTTATACCAATTTTCATATTAGCAATTTGCTTGATAACGGTTTCTATTAGTACTAACGCTAAAGTTAAAGTTTATAATCAACATGGTATAGCACTTAAAAAATTTAAAGTTTCTAAATTTAAATATGTACATAATCATAACTATACCCGCAAAGACTACCATAAACATTATCATCGAGGATATCGTCGTACACATAATCATATTAAGTCTTATGGTGGGAACTATCGCACTTATGCTAAAACTTTATTCTTTTTAACTAGTGCCAGAAGGAACTCTAAACATCGTCGTTGGAATCCACAAAGTTTAGTGATTACACCTAATGGAAAATTTGCCTTTGTAATGTATCCTAGAGAAGTTGTTAGATATAACTTGTTTAAGTTACATAAAATGGGCGTTAATTTTAAGCATCCTATTTTAAGTGAAAAGCAGATTAAAGCAGCAGTTAAATTTGGACCCATTATTGAAAACGGGCACGGTCAATCACTTAGCTATAATTATAAAACTCATCGCCTATGGTTTATTAACATGGGGACTATGAATAAACATGCTAAATTAGAAGAATTAAGCATGAAGACTTTAAAGCCAGTCCAGATTATTAAATTTCATTATAGCAAAGCCTATTCATTGAGTAATGAACTAGCGTTTGATAAACGTGGTAATCTATATACCTATACTAGAACTAGTGGTAATGGTGCCATTAAAAATGGCACATTAAGAATTAGTAAGGGCTATATTTCACATCACAAGGTTCATTTTAAAATGATTATGCAGGGGATTCGCCACGCACCAGGATATTTAACCCAGTCGTTATCATATAATCCTAGAAATAATCGTTTATACTTTGTTTCTGATGGCGGAATTTTATCAGCTCCAGTTAATAAGTTGGGGCATTTGAAGAATCATGATATCCGTGACACCAAATTTTTAACTCGTCGTGAGTTTGAAGGATTAGCGTTTACTAAAAATGGTAAAGGTCATTTACTATTAAATAGATCACCTGAAATCATGACCTTTAGTCATTTTTAATTCTAAAATTTAAAAATAATATTTTATATCTTCGTATTATATATATGTATCGTAAACAATTTCCCGTATTGTATTGAATAAAATTATTTTTGATGGTAAACTAATTGAACGTGAGTATTAGTTATAAAACTTATACTCCTTACTCTCAATTAAGAGGGTCTAAAGTCCACAAGGAGGTGTAATTCATGGAAGAACATAAATATGAAATTACTTACATTATTCGTCCAGATCTAGAAGAAGGCGCTAAAAATGATTTAGTTGCTCGTTTCGACAAGGTTTTAACTGACAATGGTGCTAAGTTAATTGACTCAAAAGACTGGTCAAAACGCCGTTTCGCATTCGAAATCGGTGGTTATAACGAAGGTGTATACCACGTTATTAACTTAACTACTGCTGAAAAAACAGCATTAGACGAATTTGATCGTCAATCAAAATACAGTGACGACATTTTACGTCACATGATCGTAAGAAGATAATTTAGAACTTTATTGTTTTTTAAAAAGAGAGGAGTACTTTCAGCATGATTAATCGTACAACTTTAACGGGTAGATTAACACGGGACGTTGATTTGCGATACACTCCAAACGGTGCTGCCGTGGGTAATTTTACCTTAGCTGTTGATCGTAGATTTACTAACCAAAATGGTGAAAGAGAAGCAGATTTTATTAACTGTGTTATCTGGCGTAAAGCTGCTGAAAACTTTGCTAACTTCACTCATAAAGGTGCTTTGGTTGGAATTGATGGTCGTCTTCAAACAAGAAATTACGAAAATCAACAAGGTCAAAGAGTTTATGTTACTGAAGTAGTTGTTGAAAACTTTGCTTTGTTAGAACCACGTTCTGCAAACAAAGGTGGCAACAACAATGGTGCTCCTCAAAATAATTCAGGAAATAATAATCCTTTTGAAAACCAAAATAACAATTCATCAAATAATGGTGGAAACAATGGAAATGGCATGAATAACAATAATAATTCATCTGATCCATTTGCTAATTCTGGCGATCAAATTGATATTTCCGATGATGATTTACCATTTTAATGAGTAGATAATAGGGGAGGGAATTTTAATGCCACAACAAAGAAGAGGTGGCGGCCGTCGTCGTCGCAAGGTTGACTTTATCGCAGCCAACCACATCGATTACATCGATTACAAAGATATCGCATTGTTAGGACGTTTTGTTTCAGAAAGAGGTAAGATTTTACCACGTCGTGTTACTGGAACAAGTGCTAAGAACCAACGTCGTGTTACTTTAGCTATTAAACGTGCTCGTATCATGGGCTTAATGCCATTTGTTACTGAAAATGCATAAAAATTATATTTTTACTGAGATAACTTCTGGTTATCTCAGTTTTTTTATTACATAATTTTTGTGATAAAATAGAAATACAAAAACAGTGTAAAAGAGGAGTTACAATGAAAAAATTGTTTTCATTTACTAACTTACCACCTTTCCTTAAAAATAAGATTTTAAGATGGATTACGTTAGCTTTAACTTTATTATCAATTTTTAGTTTGGTAGTCTCATTTTTATACAATTATATTGTTGGAATTGGATTCTTAGTTGCTGTCTGTGCACTTCTATCTTACATATTTAAAAAGATGAACGATTTAAGTGAAAGTACTGAAAACTATATTTCTGATTTATCATATCGAATTAATCGTGGAGACCAAGAAGCATTGTTGGAAATGCCAGTTGGAGTCATCATTGTTAGCGAAAATGGTGCAATTGAATGGGTTAATCCTTATCTAATGCCATACTTTGGTGACCAAGACCTATTAGGGACTAATCTGGAAGAAACTAATCCAGAATTAAATGATATTTTAACAAATAATTGGAATAATCCAGATAATGCAACTGTTAAGTGGCAAGATCATTATTTCACTTTGTTAATTCAAAAAGAATATCGTACTGCTTATATGATTGATATCACTAGATATTATCAAATTGAAAAAGACTATAGTGATGAGAAAATTTCTATTGGGCAAGTCTTTTTGGATAACTATGATGAAATTACTCAATCCATGAGTGATCAAGAAATATCTAATTTGAACAATTACGTTACTAATGAATTGAATATTTGGGCGCAAAAATTTGGTTTCTTCATTAAACAAGTTGATGAAGATCACTATATTATGTTTACCTATTCTAAAATATTGAAAGATATTGAAGCCGATAAATTTAATATTTTGGACACTATTCGTGAATCAACATCTAAGCAAAATTTCCCATTAACTTTAAGTATTGGGATTGCTTATGGTGAAGATAATTTAAACGAATTGGCTGAACAAGCTCAAAGTGACTTAGACTTGGCACTAGGCCGTGGTGGTGATCAAGTTGTTGTAAAAGCAAAAGATCATGAAGCCCGTTTCTATGGTGGAAAAACTAACCCAATGGAAAAACGTACCAGAGTGCGTGCTCGTATGATTTCACAAGCACTACAAGAAGTGTTCAGAGAATCTGATCAAATCTTCGTCCAAGGTCATAGTCAACCAGATATGGATTCAATTGGTGCTTGTATGGGAATGCATCGCCTTGCGCAAATGAATAATAAACATTGTTATATTGTTATTCCAGAAGGTACTTTTCATTCTGATGTGCAAAGATTAATCAATAAAATTCAAGAAGATGACAATCTTAAAGATGATATCGTCACTCCTGATGAAGCTTTACAAAAGGCAACTGATAATAGTTTATTGATTATGGTAGATCATTCTAAACCTTCAATGAGTGTTTCTTCGAAGTTGTATGAACGTCTTGAAAATAAAGTTATGATTATTGATCATCATAGACGTGGTGAGGAATTCCCTGAAAATCCAGTCTTGGTTTACATTGAACCATATGCTTCATCGACCTGTGAATTAATTACTGAAATGTTTGAATATCAATCACAAGATGCAGAACCAATTAATAAACTTGAAGCAACTGCGATGTTAACGGGAATCTTTATTGATACGCAATCATTCACTTTAAGAACTGGAACCAGAACTTTTGATGCGGCTAGTTATCTTCGTTCGGCTGGAGCTGATTCTAGTGAAATGAAAGAATTTATGCAGGAAAATCCTGACAGCTATATGGCTAGAATGCATTTAATTTCATTAGCACGTTTTATTAGTGATGAAAAGAATATGATGGTAGTTTCTGGTGAACAGGATAAGGTATATGATCCAGTAACTGCTGCTCAAGCAGCTGATTCATTGCTAAATATGTCGGGAGTTAGTGCTTCATTTGTTATTACGCACCGTCCTGATGATTTAATCGGAATTTCTGCTAGAAGTAATGGTGAAGTCAATGTTCAAAGAGTAATGGAAGAATTAGGTGGTGGTGGTCACTTATCTAGTGGTGCTACCCAAATTGCTGATAAGAAGATTGACGAAGTTGATCAAATGTTAGACGAAGCGATTAAAAAGGCTAAATCTGAAGAAGCTCCTGAAGAAAATGAAGATTCATAATAAAACATAATTTAAAAAGTTTTAATTTAAGTTTATAATTGTATGCAGAATAATAAGAGGAGTGATATTGTATGAAGGTTATATTTTTAGAAGATGTACGCGGAAAAGGTAAACGTGGAGAAATCAAAAACGTACCTGATGGATATGCACAAAACTTCTTGATTAAACGTAACAAGGCTAAAGCCGCAACTAACTCAGCAGTGAGCCAATTAGATGGTGAAAAGAAAGCTGAAAAGAAAGAAGCTGCAGCTGAATTAGCAGAAGCTAAAGATTTGAAAGCTGAATTAGAAAATGACAAAAATGTTGTTGAAGTATCTGCTAAAGTAGGTGCTGATGGTCGTTTATTCGGATCAGTTTCATCTAAGCAAATCGTTAATGAAATGCAAAAACAGCACAACCTTAAGATTGATAAACGTAAGGTTGAACTAAAGGAACCTATTAAGTCACTAGGTTACACAAATATTCCAGTTAAATTGCATAAGCAAGTAACTGCTACTATGCGTGTGCATGTTAGTGAAAAATAGTTCTCTGGATTTAAAATAGAGGATTAATATGAGTAATGATTATTTAAATACCCAAACTCCTCCTCAAGATGTTCAAGCTGAAAAGGCACTCTTGGGTGCGATTTTACTGGATAATGATCAATTACCTGAATCGCAGGAGTATCTAGAGCCTGATGACTTTTATCAGCGTGCTCATCAATTGATTTATGCAGCAATGGTTCACTTATCTGATGAAGATCAACCCATTGATGCTTCTACTTTACGTTCTGAATTAGATGGTCAAAAACAATTAGAAGATGCTGGTGGAGTCGCTTATTTAGCTGACTTAGCATCATCAACTCCCACTGCAGCAAATGCGATGTATTACGCCAAAAATGTGCGTAAGAAGGCAGTTGCGAGAAAACTAATTAAAACGGCCACTAATATTGTGACTGAAAGTTACAATAATAATGACAACATCGATGATTTGTTAGATGAAGCAGAAAGATCAATCTTAAACGTTTCTGAAGATCGTAACGATACTGGATTTCAAGAAATTGGTGAAGTATTAAAAAATGCTTTAAACAATATTGAAGATTTAGCAGAGAGTACGACTGAGGTTACTGGTCTTTCAACTGGTTATCCAGCATTAGATAAAATGACAACTGGATTGCATGAAGACGAATTAATTATTTTGGCGGCTCGTCCAGCGGTTGGTAAAACAGCTTTTGCATTGAATTTAGCACAAAATGTTGGAACTAAAACTGACAAAACAGTTGCCATTTTCAGTTTGGAAATGAGTGCCGAATCATTAGTTAACCGTATGATTTGTGCTGAAGGTAGTATTGATGCCAATCATTTGAGAACGGGTCAATTATCAGATGAAGAGTGGAATAACATGATGATTGCGATGGGAAGCTTAGCGAATGCTAGTATCTATATTGATGATACAGCTGGAACTAAAATTTCCGAAATTCGTGCAAAATCACGTCGCTTGGCAAAAGATACTGGTAATCTTGGTTTAATTGTAGTTGATTATCTACAATTAATTGATGGTGGAAATAAAGAAAATCGTCAACAAGAAGTATCTTATATTTCTCGACAATTGAAGAAAATTGCGAAGGAATTAGGAGTGCCAGTAATTGCTTTATCTCAACTTTCTCGTGGGGTTGAACAACGTCAAGATAAGCGCCCAGTGCTATCTGATATTCGTGAATCTGGTTCAATTGAACAAGATGCGGATATTGTTGCTTTCTTATATCGTGATGATTATTATGAACGTGAAGATGGTGATGATGAAGATGACGGGGATGAACAGGAAAATAATGATGTTGGTGAAGTTGAAGTCATTATTGAAAAAAATCGTTCTGGTCCTCGTGGGACTGCTAAATTATTATTTATTAAGTCGCATAATAAATTTTCATCCATTGCATATAATCAAGATGAATAAAAAATTAAATCCTTAGCCAATATAGCTAAGGATTTTTTGTATAATAAAATAAAGAGAAATGAAGGTGAACACATGAATGAAATAAAATTACATTGGTTATTTATGGGATCTTTAATTAATAACATTGCGGTCAGTACTGTGTGGCCACTTACTACTGTTTACATGCATGATGCTTTAGGCAACAGCTTAACTGAAGTAGGAATTATATTATTTTTATATTCAGCATCGAATGTATTAGGAAATTATATTGGTGGAAAATTGTTTGATCGTCATAATCGATACATATTAACCATTTTAGGAATTGTATTTTCAATTGTAGTATCAGCTGGATTGATCTTTTTCAATGGATGGCCAGCATACCCAATTGGTCTAGTCTTATTTGGTTTCTCGACTGGATGGAATTTAACGATGATTAATTCCTTAGGTACAACTGTCAAAATGAAATCAGGGCGTTTTATTTTCAATATGTTGTATTTAGCACAAAATGTAGGAGTTGTTTTTGGAACTATGGCAGTTGGATTATTATATCCAATGGGAATTAGTTCAGTCTTTTTATTATCGACGATTATTTTGATTGTTTATGGTGTTAATGCAATTTTCACTTATAATAAACCTAATTCAATTCATCCATCGATTAAGAAAATTGATACTAAAAAAGTGAAATTGCCTAAGCCTAATTTAGCAATTATTATGACATTTTTTGTAAGTTTGGCAGTTATTTGGATTGTATATGAACAATGGGTTTCTAATATGTCTGTATATATAACTGGAATGGGAATTCCAATGAGTATGTACAGTTTATTATGGACGTTGAATGCATTTTTATTAGTTGTATTTCAATTAATTATTAACTGGATTGCAAAATATCATGATAGCCTATACTTTCAAATTTACTTTGGCATTATTTTTATAGGACTATCTTTCTTTACATTGATTTTTATGCACTCATATATAGGCTTTGTCATTTCAATGATTATTTTAACTTTAGGTGAAACTTCAGTTATTCCAGCAATACCAGCTTTGGTGAATGAATTAACACCAGTTGCAGTTAAAGGAAAATACCAAGGATTAACTAATGCGTGGGCTTCAGTTGGTAAAGCCATTGGTCCGTTAGTTGGTGGAATTGTGATTGATATGACATCCTATCACTCATTATTTATCGCTTGTTCCTTAACCTGTTTATTAATCTGTATTTTATCGATGATAATTGCAAGCTATATAAGAAAACGAGTTACTAAATATTCTGAATAAAAAAAGAGCAATAATTTTTAAATTATTGCTCTTTTTGTTTATTTGGATTCATTAACCAAATTTTCTGGTGAAAATAGTTCATCTATCTTTTGCTCATCTAGAATATTATGATTCAATAGAATGTTTTTGACGGATTCATTTTTCTTTAAAGATTCTTGAATGATTTTAGTTGTTTTTACATAACCCAATATTGGAGAAAGGATAGTTGCTGTAACAGCAGATTTTTTAACATCTTCGCTACATTTATCATCGTTCACATTAATATCTTTCAAGCAATTATCAACTAATGTTTGCGTTGCGTTAGTTAAATGTTCTTCCGCAGTTAAAATACTCTTAAACATAATTGGTTCAAAAGCGTTTAATTCCAATTGTCCAGCTTCAGATGCAGCGGTGACAGTTGCATCAAATCCAATAACTTCAAAGGCAACTTGATTAACCACTTCTGGAATTACAGGATTAATTTTATTAGGCATGATTGATGACCCCGCTTGTCTTTTTGGTAAACGTAATTCATCCAAACCAGATTGGGGACCACTGGCTAATAGTCTTAAATCATTGCTTACTTTGGATAAATCAACGGCTAGAGTTTTCAATGCTGCTGAAAATGTAACGAAGTGGTCAGTATTTTGTACAGCGTCGATTAAATCTTCATCTGATTTTAAACTCATTTTTGAACATTTATTAATGTTTTCTACAATGTGTTTTTGATAATATTTAGAAGCATTCATACCAGTTCCAATGGCAGTTCCACCCATACTGATTGTTTTTAATTCGGCACTAGCATGTTTGATACGTTTTAAATCACGTTTAAATAATGAAGCATATGCGTGAAAGCTTTTACCATATGTAGTAGGAACAGCATCTTGCAATTGAGTACGACCTAGTTTAATAGTCTTTGCAAACTTTTGGCCTAAATTGGTAAAAGTAGCGACTAGTCTTTCTAACTCACTTAATAAATTAGGAATTAATTTTAACATGGCCATTTTACCAGCAGTAGGATAAGTATCATTGGTAGATTGTGATTGATTAACATCATCATTGGGATGAATAAATACTTTTGAATCCAATGTCATTGTCAAATTTGCAATAACTTCGTTAGTGTTCATATTGGTAGATGTTCCCGCACCACCTTGAATTGAAGGCGTGATGAATCCAGATTGATCACCTGATTTTAATAGTTGATCGCATGCTTTAATTATTGCGTTACATTTTGTTACATCTAAGGTGTTGGCACCATGATTTGTGATTGCAGCTGCTTTTTTGATTTCAATGTAGCTTTCAATAATTTTGGGATGGACTAACTCTTTAGTAATAGGGAAATTACCGACGGCTCTAAGTGCATGAATACCATATAGCGCTTTATCAGGAACTTCCATTTTACCAACACAATCTTCTTCAATTCTCATTACAAGCATCTCCTAATCAATCTTCTGTTATAAAACCTTACATAAGATTATAGTTCATATCTTTAATATGTCAATTTAATTTGAAAGGTTATTGTTAATATTGACAATGACCAATTATAATATTAGAATTTTAATAATTATTCTAATCATTTTCTAATGATTGTAGCAGGTGATTTATATGATTGAAAAAATTAATAAAGATTTACGATCAATTAAACCTAATCCTATTTTAGGTTTTAATGAAGAATTATCGAAAGAAGAGGGTTTAATTCCATTAACTTTAGGAGAACCAGATTTTAATACTCCTGAACATGTTAAAGATGCGGCAATCAATGCAATTAATGATAATTACAGTCACTACACTAATCCACGTGGCATTTTAAAATTAAGAGAAGCTGCTTCTAAATTTTTGCCCAAAAATATGACTTACATTATGATGCAAAAACTCAAATTATTACTACAGCTGGAGTAACTGAAGGTATTTTTGATTCTTTAGCTACGATTTTAAATCCTGGCGATAGTGTAATTGTCCCCACTCCAACTTTTCCATTGTACATGGATAATATTCAATTACATGGTGCGCATGTAATCGAAGTTGATACTTCTGCAGATGGCTTTATGTTAACCCCAGAAAAATTAAAACAAACATTAGCTGAAAATAAAAATGTAAAAGCAATGGTTATTAATTCACCAGGTAATCCCACTGGAATTTCTTATGATGAAGAAAACCTTAAAGGTTTAGCAAAAGTTATAAAAGATAATTCTATCTTTTGTATTAGTGATGAAATATACAGTGAATTAACTTATGGTGAACCACACATTTCAATTGCTAAATTCATTCCAGAACAAACCATTGTTTTGAATGGATTGTCTAAATCACATGCAATGACTGGTTGGAGAATTGGTTTTATTATGGCACCAGCAGACCTAATTAAGATGATTAATGTGGTTCATCAGTACGCAGTGACATCAGTTACTGATAATGTACAATTTGCAGCTTTGGAAGCTTTAACAAATGGTTTAGATGATGGTCTCAAAATGAGAGATGTATATGCAAAAAGACTAGATTTATTGCGATCTGGATTAGAAAAGGCTGGATTTGTTAGTGCTAAACCCACTGGAGCATTTTATATTTTTGCCAAAATTCCAGAACAATTTACTCAAGATGATTTTGCATTTAGTCGTCAATTGGCACATCAAGCTAAAGTAGGTGTAATTCCAGGTAGTTCATTTGGAAAAGGTGGCGCTGGATATATTCGAATCAGTTATGCTACCAGTGAAAAGAATTTAAAAGAGGCAATCAAAAGAATCCAAAATTTTGTTAAACAAGAAGGCTAATTATGAAATTATTGATGTACTCAATTAGAGAAGATGAACTAGATAATTTAAAAGAAATTGAACAAAAATATGCTGTGAAAATAAGTACAACTGATAAGCCCTTAAATGTAGATACTGTAGATTTGGCAAAGGGCTTTGATGGCATTACGGTACAACAACATGGCAATATTGATGACGATATTATTTACCAAAAATTACATGATTTTGGGATTAAACAAATTTCATTGCGAATTACTGGATATGAAATTATTAATTTTGCTGCAGCTAAGAAATATGATCTTAAAATTACCAATGTTCCAGCATATTCACCACGTTCAGTGAGTGAATTAGTATTAGCTGATGTAATGTCGTTATTACGTCATCTACGTGAAACGCATTTGCGTGAAGATAATGCTGATTTTGCTTGGAATGGATTACAGGCTAGAGAGATTCATAATCTTACAGTTGGTATTATTGGTGCTGGAAAAATTGGGAGTGCGGTTGCTCGAATTTTTAAAGCACTTGGTTCCAAGGTGCTTGTTTCAGATCCAGTTAAGCGACCTGAACTATTTGATACCGTTGAATATGTAGATTATGATACTTTGTTAACCAAATCTGATATCGTTACAATGCATACACCAATGACTGATTTCATGCATCATTTTATGAATATTGATAGATTTAAACAAATGAAAAAGGATGCTATTTTTATCAACGCTTCTCGTGGACCAGTTGTTGACACAAAAGATTTAATTGCAGCACTTAATGATAATGAAATTGCAGCTGCTGCAGTTGATACCTTTGAAGGTGAAGCTGGCATTACTGGTGTTGATTTATCTAAACCAGGATTTGAAAATGAAGATTTATCAGAATTATTAAAAATGCCCAATGTGATAGTTACCCCACATATTGGTTTTTATACAGATGCAGCTGTTAAAAATATGGACATGATATCATCAATTGATTCAATTAAAATCGTTAAAGGCGAAGAGCCACTACACTTAGTTAAATAAAATATATTAAAAACAGTAATCTTAATTAAGATTACTGTTTTATTTTGTCATATATATTTGACAAATATATAAATTAGTTTTATGTTATGTGTAACATATATGTGACAGAAAATAAGGAGGCTTATTTTTGAATCGTGTTCGCGAATATCGAGAGAAACAAGGATTATCACAGTTTGCTCTATCGCAAAAGATTGGAGTAGCGAGGCAAACTATTAATCTGATTGAAAATAATAAATATAATCCATCATTAAACTTATGTATTAGTTTGGCCAAAGTTTTAGGTACTAATTTGAATGGATTGTTTTGGGAGGAAGACGATGAAAATTAAAGAATCACTTTTAACTAAGTATATGAAAATGATTTTGGGTATTCCAGGTCAATTAGATGAATATAGAAAACAAGAAATGCAGAGAATTTGTAATAATGCATTTGTAATTACCTGGTTATATATAGTTACAGCAACGATGTTTTTTATGTTATATGGTTATCTTCATCCATTTAATGGAATTATGATGTTTTCAATGTCTAATGTTATATTTCTGTTCTTTGTTAGTGTCTATATGAAATTAGCGGCTAGAAAATCACATTTAACAAAAGAGGAAGTTTCAATTGAAGATTATAATAAAGCAAAGAAAAAAATATTACTTTTAAGTATTAAAGACTTTATTCTATTTGTAGTAATCTTTAACTTATTGGATGCAATTTTAAATTTTGTTTTTGATAACGATAATATCTTAAATCAAATAATTCATCCTAAAAAAGGTTTTACAATTTTAATATTTTTTGGAACATTTGTAGCAATTGGTAACTATATATCTAGACTTCATCGTATGAAAAAAATGAAATAGGAGATGATCTGTATCTTACATATAAGCAAATTAGACAAGTATTTTGATAATTTACATGCTTTAAGTAATGTAAATTTCGATGCACAAAATGGCCGTATTTTAGGACTAATTGGACAAAATGGGGCTGGGAAATCCACAACTTTTCACAGTATTTTAAATTTTATTAAATACAGTGGTGAAATAACTTGGAATGGAAAACACATAGACGAAAAGGCTTTTGATGAAATTGGATATTTGCCAGAAGAACGTAGCCTTATGGAAAAAGCCACAGTTCAACAACAAATTATTTACTTTGCTAAATTAAAAAATCGCAAAGCTAATTGGACTAAGCCTAGAATTAAAGGCTGGATGAAAAAATTTGATGTTAAAGGTGAATTAAATTCTAAATTAAAATCATTATCCAAGGGGAATCAACAAAAAATTCAATTAATTTGTACGTTGATTCATGAACCTAAATTAATTATCTTGGATGAACCATTTAGCGGACTTGATCCAGTAAACGCTGATTTATTAAAACAATCAATTTTAGAGGCGAAAGACAATGGTGCGACCATCATCTTCTCTAGTCATAATATGAATAACGTGGAAGAAATTTGTGATGATCTAGTAATGCTTAGAAATGGTGAAGTTGTTTTAAATGGATCAGTACAGGATGTCAGAAATCAATTTGGCAAAAATGAACTTTATGTAACAACCCCCATGTCCAAAGATGAACTACAACAATTACCAGGAGTTTTGTCGGTAAAAATTCGTGATAATAATAAATATATGTTGGATTTATCTAATCCAGATGCTGGAGTTGAACTATTTAAATTAATCAGTAAGGGTAAATATATTGAGGAATTTAGTCAACAACCACCATCATTAGATGAAATTTTTAGAGAAAAGGTTGGTGAAACCAATGAATAAATTTAAGGCAATTGTTTCAGAAACTTATATGAACCAAGTTAAATCTAAAAGTTTTATTGCATTATTATTGATGCCATTAATATTTATAATAATTGGTGCAGGAGCTGGATATATAAGTTATTCCAATGCATCATCCTCTGCAGAACAAGATCAAGTCGCTATTGTTGGTGATTCAAGTATAAAAAAGTCATTAGTTAAATTAGACGGAGACTCAATTGATTCTTCTGTAAAAACAGAGAAGCAAGCTCAAAATAAGATTAAATCAGATGATATTTATGGATACGTAAAAATGTCTAAAAATAATAATAAGATTAAGGCTCAATATATCGGTAACGATTATCTTGATAGCGATGTTAAACATGATTTGATGCAAACTTTATCTTTAAAACAAAATGAACTTAATATTAGTAACGGTGGTTTAACAAAAGATCAGATACAAAAATTATCTAATAAACCATTATTTGAAAGTCATATTGAAAAACAAAAATCAGAAAATTCTGAAAATAATGACAATGGTATTAAGATGGCATCACTACAAACGCTAATTTTTGTTTTATATTTCTTCTTAATAATGTATTCATCAGTAACTGCTAGTACAATTGCAAAAGATAAAGGTTCAAAAATAATAGAGGTTATATTTAGCAGTACTACCGCTACCAAATATTTCTTAGGTAAAATTGTAGGAATCATCCTCACTCTTATAACTCAATTAATTGCTTACTTAATTATGATATTTGCTGGATATAAGTTTTTATCAACAGCTTCTTTCTCTAAAGACATTGTGAATGAAAGTTCAGATACAATTCATCAAATGATAGGTAATTTTATAAACATTAATTTAGCATTTATTGTTTTAGGTTTAATTGTTGGAATAATTTTATCAGCAGCTGCTGGTGCATTAGTTGCCAGAAAAGAAGATGCATCAAAATCAGCACAGCCAGTTGTTATGATTACATTATTACTATTTTTGCTATCTATTATGTTCCAAAATAATAGTAATAGTATCATTCCTCAAATTCTTTCTTATTTCCCATTATCATCATGTTTCTTTATGCCTATTAGAATGATTAACAATCAGGCTAATATTTTTGAAGGAATAATTTCATTGATTATTTTGATTGCATTTATTATTGGATTAACCTATTTTATTTCTAAAGTTTATAAGGGACTTATGTTGCAAAACAGCAATGAAGGCTGGTTCAAAAATTTAATTAAAGGTGTAAAATACCGTTAATTATAATTTAAAGGGGACAATGATTTATGTCTGAACTTGAAAAGATGAAAAAGGGTGAATTGTTTTTTCTCGGAGATGAAGTATTCACTAATCGAAAACAACATTACAAGAAATTATGCTTAGAATATGATTCAATTCCTAAATCAGATGAGAAAGCAAGAAACGATAAAATGAAAGAAATGTTGGGTGGATATGGTGAACATGTCTATATTCAATCAAACTTTAATTTTGATCATGGTCAAAATATATATGTAGGATCTTATTTTTTGCTAATTATAATTTGACTATTTTGGATATTAATGATGTTGTTATTGGTAATAATGTTTTGATTGGCCCAGATGTTGGAATTTATACAATTAATCATCCAATTAATGCTGAAGCTCGTAATCAAGGATTAGGGCAAGCATTGCCAGTTCATATTGGTAATGATGTTTGGATTGGTGGTCATTCAACTATTGTTCCAGGTGTAACTATTGGTAGTAATGTGGTAATTGCTGCTGGGGCAGTTGTAACCAAAGATATTCCCGATAATGTTATTGCAGGCGGAGTTCCGGCTAAAGTTATTAAAACCATTGAAGATTAATATTAAAAAAGACTAAATATCATTAAAAATATGGTATTTAGTCTTTTTTAATTAATAATTTTATTTCAAATCTTCTTTTGGAATTATTATCCATAATAACAAGTATAAGATTAAACCTGGAAATGGAGTAAGCGTCAAAATTACCCATATGATCCTTAAAATTGTTTTATTCCAATTAAATTGTTTAGCAATACCACTTAATACTCCAGCAAATATATTATTTGCAGCATCTCATCTTATATTATTCATGATTAATCTCCTTAACTAAATACTATTTTTTAGTATATTTCTTAATATTAACGCCTCTAGTTAATGGATATTTTTTATCTAGAAGTGGATTAAACCAAGTGTCATTAGAAATCTTTAATAATATAAAACCAATTGGCCACATAATTGCCCAAAGAAAACCAAAATGTTTCATAAATGGTGCTATCCCAATCATGATTGCAATGAAAAGAAGTATAGCAATTATATAAAGCTTTTGAACCATACGGCGTTGCTCAACTTGTTCGCTTTGATTTTCACTATAATCTGAGATGTCTTTTTCTTTACTGGAATTGCCTATTGATTCAAACAAATCACCGATTTTTACTTCAAAAGCTTTAGCAACAAGATTAAGTGTTGTTAAATTGCCATCTTCTCCAGATTCTAATCTTTGAATAGTACGGACACTTAAGTTACATTTTTCTGCTAAGTTTTCTTGTGTCCAACCCTTTTGCTTTCTTAAATCCTTAATTAAAGTTTTGTTTTTCATAACAAAGCCTCCTATAAAATATTTATTTTCTATACTTTTATCATAGCTTAATAGCTTATTAAATGTTACGCCAGATAGGCGACACTTACACGACAATTACATGACAAGGGCATTTATATATTGTTTTAAATAAAAAAATAAAGCTCTACGTTAAAATATATTATCGTAAAGCTTTATTCCTTATATTAATTTAATATTATTACATACGGCCAACTAATAATGTTGGAAGATTCCTAATATCACTATTTTTAATAAATGTCTTGGTTTCTTTAATTGATTGTTCAGCTAATTTTTTATCATTCCCAGTTAACTTATTGGCATCCTTTTTAGCATCTTTTAAATCTTTGTTAATTGAAGTATTTAATTTACTGATTTTTTGATCATGAATATTTTTACCTTCATATTTATAGAAAGTTAAATCTTCTGCTTGATCACAAATTTTATTTTCAATATTCATTAAATTTTTAAACTTTTTATTAGAAGTTTGTTTATTGTAAATACTTGTATAGCCAATCCATCCATTTATTTTGCCAGATTGAGAAACAATATTAGCAGCTAAACCATTTTTATAACTCCAAATATGATTGACTTTAAAATTAATTCCCTTTTGTGCAAAATTTTTAGTATCTTTGTTGCTATAGTTAACTAATTTGTCACCTTTAATATTTTTAGAAAAATCATCTTTATAATAATTAGGATCATTTTTAATTCTAAATGTATAGCCATCTTTATTTAATCGATTAGCCCATGTTTTATTTTTAGTAATTGTTTTAGCAGCATATTCTTTAGGAGCTCTTTTATAATCAACAGTTTTGGCATTAGCATTAATTGAACTAAAAGCAGTTGTAGTAGTTATTAATGCTAATAATGCAGCTGAAATTTTAATAAATTGTTTTTTCATAATACAACCTTCTTATTTTTTATTTATGTAATATTTGCATAATATTTATGTAACATTATTGTAATATTCGCTTCATCTATACTTTAACACCATATAAATAATTTTCAATAATTATTTGCAAAAAATATAAAATGTTTCATGTGAAACAAAAAAGCTTATGTTATTTAACATAAGCTTTTTAACCAACTGAATCTTCCATTTGGTAGTCAATTAATTTATTTAATTCAACTGCATATTCCATTGGTAATTGATTAGAGAAGGGTTCAATGAAGCCCATAATAATCATTTTAGTAGCTTCACTTTCTGATAATCCACGACTCATTAAATAATATAAATCAGTTTCAGAAATTTTAGAAACTTTAGCTTCATGTTCTACTTCAGAATCACCATTATTAATTTCATTATGTGGAATCGTATCACTTGCAGAATCATCATCCATAATAATAGTGTCACATTCGATATGTGATTTTGAATAATGAGCTTCTTTATTCATCCGAATCGTACCACGATAATTACAAATACCACCAGATTTACAAATGGATTTAGAAACTACATTAGAAGAAGTATGTGGCGCATGATGACGCATAATACAACCAGTATCTTGATAAATATCATTGCTTGCAAAAGCAATTGATAACATGGTTCCAGTGGCATGGGGACCATTTAAATCAATACTAGGGTATTTCATAGTTACCTTGGATCCAAGATTTCCATCAACCCATTCCATAGTTCCATTTTCATCAGCAGAAGCACGTTTAGTTTCTAAACTATAAACATTATCAGACCAATTTTGAATAGTTGTGTACCGACAAAAGGCATTCTTTTTAACAAAGACTTCTACGTTAGCAGCATGTAAACTATCTTCTGAATAATTAGGAGCAGTACAACCTTCAACATAGTTAACACTGGCATCTTCATCCACAATGATTAAAGTTCTTTCAAATTGACCAGTTCTGCCAGCATTAATTCTAAAGAAAGCTTGAATGGGAATTTTTGCATGGACACCCTTTGGTACATATAAGAAAACGCCACCTGACCATACGGCAGTATTTAAAGCAGCAAATTTATTCATTTGTGGGGTTACTAATTTACCAAAATGTGCTTTTACTAAATCCGGATGTTCACGCAAAGCAGTGTCAGTATCGCTAAAGATAATCCCCATATCTTTAAATTCTTTCTTGATGTTGGCATAGACTGCTTCTGATTCATATTGAGCTTCAGCACCAGCTAAATATTTTCTTTCAGCTTCTGGAACCCCAATTTTTTCAAAAGTATTTTTAATTTGATCAGGTACATCTTCCCAATTTCTGGAAACATGATCTGATGCACGTTGAAAATATCTAATTTTATTTAAATCTAGATCTGATAAATCAGGTCCAAAGTCAGGCATTGGTAATTTTTGATAAATTTTAAATGCCTTTAGTCGAATATTTAACATCCATTTTGGCTCATGTTTATGGGCTGATATTTCACGAATAATATCTTCATTTAATCCATCACCAGTCGAATAAAGGGGATTAAAATTATCCTTAAATCCATATTGATAATCATCATTTAAATTTTTAATTTCATCATTGATTATTATCATCTCCATTTACTAATTGATAGATTGCTTTAAACGGTAGCATTGCACATTTAATACGCATAGGTAGATGTGATACTGATTGTAAAACGACAGCATCACCCAAAATTTTTTGATTAACTTTTTTATCATTAGTCATAAATTTAGAAAAATTTAGTACAATGTCTTCAATTTCTTCTTTGGTTTTATTAATACAAAGTTCTTTCATAAAAGTAGTGGCTGCTTTAAAAATAATACAGCCATCAGCTTTAATCTCGAAGTCTTTGAATAAATTGTTATCGTATTGGCATTTGATAGCAATATCATCACCACAAGTTGGATTATGTAAATGAACAGTTTCATTTTGAAATTGTTCGTTTGGACATTTTTTAGCGTTTTCTAGAATAATTCGTTGATATAAATCTCTAAGCTCCATTAAAAAAGGACCTCATTTCAATAATCTTTTGAACTAATTTATCACATTCATGTTTATTGTTATAAAAGTACATACTAGCACGTAAAGTAGCATTAACACCCAGTTTATTAGTAAGTGGTTCTGCACAATGTTGGCCCGCTCTGACAGCAATATGATTAAAGTCTAAGTAGGTAGCAGCATCATGAGGATGAATGTTATCGATATTAAAAGAAACAATTCCAGTTTGTCTTTGCTTTGGACCATATACACTAACGCCATCAATTTTACTTAATTGATCATATAAATATTGGCCTAAGTTTTTACAGATAGTTTCAATATTATTCATACCAATATTTGCTAAATAATCGATTGCTTTTGATAATCCAATCACGCCTTCAACATTAGGGGTGCCAGCTTCTAGTCGATAAGGAATATCTTTGGCTTTAAAGTCATTTTTATCAACATGTTCAATCATTTCGCCACCTAATTGAGTAGGTTGCATCTTTGCTAATAATTCTTTTTTGCCATATAAGATCCCAATGCCAGTTGGTGCTAACATTTTGTGGCCTGAAAATGCTAACCATTCTGGATTTAATTTTTGTATATCAATTTTAATTTCAGGAGCTGCTTGTGCAGCATCAATTAAAACATCAGCATTATGTTGATGTGCAATCTCAATTAATGCTGCTAAATTATTAATTGTACCTAGCACATTTGAAACTGCTGTGATTGCAACTAATTTAGTTTTATCGGTAATGACCTTTTTAGCAGAATTAAGATTTAATGTGCCATCATCATTAATATCAATGAAATTTAATTTCGCATCATTTTGTTTAGCAATGTTTTGCCATGGTAATAAATTGCTATGATGTTCTGCTATGGAAACAACAATTCCATCATCTTTTTTTAAATGATATTTGTAATAGCCATTTGCAACCTGATTAATACCTTGGGTAGTACCGGCAGTGAAAATAATTGATTTGTTGTCTTTGGCATTGATAAATTGTGCAACTTTTTCACGACAAGCTTCAAACATTTGAGTAGTTCTTTCAGCCGCTGAATAAACGCTGCGATGTACATTGAAATTATCATTTTCATAATAATTGGTTAAAGCATCAATCACTGATTGTGGTTTTTGAGTAGTTGCAGCATTATCAAAATATATAAAATGGGGATGTTTTATTAACATTGGAAAATCGTTTCTGATTTCTTGATTATCCATTGATTCGCTCCTCTAAATTAATCATCATTTGTTTTCTAATCTTTTTGTCAGGAAACTTATTAATTAGTGGAATTAAAAATCCACGAGTAAGCAGTAAACGAGCTTCTTTTGCAGGGATGCCACGTGTTTTTAGATAATATAGTTGTTCAGCATTCACTCTGCCAACGCTAGCTGCATGACCTGCCACAACATCATGATTATCAATGAGCAAAATAGGATCAATCTTACCTTTACTTTCTTTAGATAAAGTTAGTAATCGATTGGTTTGATCTGAATAACTATTAGGGGCAGCTTGTTTAATTTGACCAGTAGTATCACAAATAGTTCTAGCTTCATCAGCCACAATACCACGTTCATTAATGGTTCCACTGGTATGTTCACTTTGGTTCACAATCTTAGTTTTAATTAATTGTTTTTGTTGCTTATCAGCTAAGTTAATTAAATTGATGGTTGCACAACTACCAATACCATCTAAATCGATATTGCTATCATAACGACTATTAAAATGATTAAATAGTCCGGTATAGGTATTTAATTCAGCGTTTTGTGCTAAATAAGCATTTAAAACGCGATGCGCATTTTGTGCTTTGGATAAAGCGGCATCATAAAAATTAACTTTAGCATGATCACCTAATAATATTTCAATCATTAAGCGATCATTTTTACGACTAGTATCTTTATCTTCAAAAACAATATTAGCTTTTGAACCAGCAGCGGCAATAACTAATAGATGTTTTTCTTGATTATTATGATTAATTAAATTACTGATTTTAATAGGCTTATCAACGTTTTTATTATCAGGAATAAAAACAAAGCCACCGGATTGTAGGTAGGCTAAATGGTTAGCATTTAGTTGATTATCTCGCCAGTAAATAGCTTTTTCCATCAAATTTTCTTGAATTAATTCTGGAAATTGATTAGCAGCTGCAAATAAATCCATCGCAATGACACCATCCTTTTGATGCTGATCACTAGCTTGATTATTGGAATTTATTTTTTGTTGATTTAAATCTGGTTTGGAAAAATTAAAACTACGTTGTTGATTATCTAACTCAAAATTAGGTGCCAGCTTAGCAGCAACCATTCTTTTAACTGACAACCATTGTGGTTCATTATTTTGTTTTGCAAATTCTTGAATTGAAAGACTCATTAATCATCCACCAACTTTGCATCAATACCTAAACGATCACGAAGATCAGCATATCCGCCAGCTTCCAATTGTTCGGCTAAATGATAATCACCACTAGTAACGACACGACCATCCATCATGACATGCACTACATCAGGTCGAACATATTTTAAAATACGATCATAGTGAGTAATAATTAACGAACTGAATTTGTCATCGCGCATTTCATTAATTCCTTTGGATACTACTTTTAAGGCATCAATATCTAATCCAGAATCGATCTCATCTAAGATGGCTAATTTTGGTTGAATCATCATCATTTGAAGAATTTCATTACGTTTCTTTTCACCACCAGAAAAGCCTTCATTTAAATAACGGTCTGTATAGTCTTCTGGAATATCCAAAAAGTCCATGACTTTATCCAATCTGTGCATGAATTCTAAAACACTAACCTTTTGATCAGCTGGTTTAATTGCATTCATAGCAGCATGAATAAAGTCGACATTCTTAACACCACTAATTTCAGTAGGATATTGCATCCCAATGAATAATCCCAAACGTGCTCTTTCATCGGTTGCTAAATCATTGAATTTTGTATGATTAAATTGAATTTCACCACTGGTAATACTATATTTAGGTGAACCCATAATAGTTTGTGAAAGGGTAGATTTACCAGTTCCATTTGGCCCCATGATGACGTGTACTTCACCATCCGGAATAGTTAAATTTAACCCTTTAATGACTTCTTTATCATTTTCATTAATTTTGACGTGTAAATTTTTGATTTCTAGCAAAAGCAGACTCCTTTAGTGAACTAACTTATCCCAAATAACCACTTTATCTTGTTCCAATGATTCAGGGACATTAATAATACGTTGGTTGGAACTACCACGAAATTGTAAAGTTAAGTCTTTTTTATCTTCCATAAAACGACCATCAACTAAAATATCGATCATTGATAACAATTTTAATTTATCATAAGATTCCTTCATTAATTCTTCCCAGCGGTAACCTGACCATGACCAAATGTCTTTAGTATGACCAAATTCTTTACGAACACGTTTACATAATTGTAAACAAACTTGGGTATTTAAGAATGGTTCACCACCTAAAAGGGTTAAACCTTGAACATAATCTTCTTTCATATCTTCAATGATTTGATCTTCTAAATCCTTTGAATATGGTTGTCCATAATGGAAATTTTGGGATGCCACATTGTAACAACCAGGACAGTGAAAATTGCATCCACTAACATAAATACTGCAACGAATACCTTCACCATCTACGAAATTAAAGGGTTTATAATCAGCGATATATTGTAAACTTAAATCATCTGCCAGCCATTCTTTAGGCTTTGGATTGTTGGGTTGTCTCTTCCTTTGCGACATCTTTTACCATTCCTTTCGACATATTTTTTTGACGTGATGAAATTTCAACATGACGACCATGAACCATTGGACGCGCTTGTGGATTACCTAAATAACCACAGGTTCTTTTAACCACATCACAATATTTAGGGTCATGATTTCCACATTGTGGACATTCAAAGCCACGGGCAGTAGCTTTGAAATCACCTTTAAAACCACACTTGAAACATTTATCAATTGAAGTATTAGTACCTAAGTAACCAACATGATCATATGCCCAGTCCCAAACAGCCTCTAATGCTTTAGGATTTTGCTTCAAGTTAGGATATTCACAATAATGAATAAAACCGGCTGATGCATAGTGAGGATATGCTTCTTCAAAAGTTAATTTTTCAAATGGATTAGGGCGTTTTCTAACGTCATAATGGAAACTATTAGTGTAGTATTCTTTATCAGTGATATCTTTAACTTTACCGAATTTTTCAATATCATCTTGGGCGAAAGTATCAGTTAAAGATTCAGCTGGAGTGGAATATAAACTATAGTGGTAACCACTTTGTTTAGACCATTTTTTACATAAATTATTTAATTCACGGACAATGCTGACAGTAAAGTCATGTGCTGCTTGATTATGTTCCCAATCAGGACCATACATAGAAGTAGCCACTTCATAAAGACCAATGTAACCCAATGAAACAGTAGCGCGTTCATTGTTAAATAGTTGATCCACATCATCATCTGAATTTAAGCGTTTCCCAAAAGCACCATATTTATATAATAGAGGGGCATTATCTGGCTTGGCTTGTTTAGTTCTTTCAATACGATATGCCATTGCTTGATGCACAATACGTAACTTTTCATCGAATATTTTCCAGAATAAATCTTGATTACCTTTAGCGAATAAAGCGATTCTTGGTAAGTTAACAGTAACAACACCTAAATTCATTCTGCCGGCATTGATTTCTTCACCTGCAGGACTTACCCATTTAGGTACAAATGAGCGACAACCCATTGGAGCTTTAAAATTACCAGTAATTTCACAAAGTTTGTCATACATTAAAATATCTGGATACATACGTTTAGTAGCACAATCAATGGCCCATTCTTTCACGTCATAATTAGGGTCATTTGGTTTTAAATTTAAGCCTTTTTTTAGGGTATAAATTAATTTAGGGAAGATTGCGGTACGGCGTTCTTTACCTAAACCTTTAATTCTGATTTTTAGAATGTCAATTTGAATTTCTTTTTCAATCCAATTAGTACCTAGTCCAAAACTAACGGTAGTAAATGGAGTTTGTCCTTGGGATGAATATAAAGTATTGATTTCATATTCTAATGATTGCATAGCATCATAAATATCTTGTTTGGTACTTTCCTTAGCGTATGATTCTTGTTCATCTTCAGGAACCCATTTTTTAGCCACTTCAAGATGCTTTTGATAGTTAATTTCAGCAAATGGAGCTAACACTTCATCAGCACGATCAAAAGATAAACCACCATATTGCAAGGAAGCCACATTTGCGATAATTTGTGAAACTTGTGCAGTTGCGGTTTGAATTGAGCGTGGTGATTTAACTTCAGCATTCCCAATCTTAAAGCCATTAGTTAACATTTCTTTAAAATCAACTAAACAGCAATTGGTTTCTGGAGTAGCTGGGGAATAGTCTAAATCATGCCAATGAATATCACCACGAAGATGGGCCTTTGCGACCATTTCAGGTAACATTTTTAATCCGATGGCCTTACTAGCAGCACCAGCTTCTAAATCACGTTGGGTATTGAAAACATTACTGTCTTTATTAGCATTTTCGTGAACAACACGATCCTCACGACCAAATAGTTGATTAATGCGATGTTCAACATCAGTAGCTTCAGCAAATTTGTCTTGATCTTTAGCTTGAAAATCAAGATATTGTTTTTTTGCATCTAGTAAATTATTTTCTTCTAGAAATTGAATAATGGAATCATGAATATGTATTGCAGTAATTTCATTAGTGTCTTTTGTTAATAAGTTTAATTTTTCAAAGAAATTTTTTCTTTGTTCATCAGAAAGTTTCAATTGATCAAAAATATAATCAATCTTGTATTTATAAAATGGAGTTTTATCTCCAGTCTTTTTGATAACGTTTAAATGGTTGAATAGAGTGTCTAACATTTATACATAACCTTTCCAAATAAAATTACACTATAAATTGTGTCCATTTCCAGATTAACACATACATATAGTGCAATTACATTCTTGAAAAGTAATTTGAATAGTGCATACTTAACAATTAAAAGCTTTTAATTTTCTTAGAAAGCCGCAAAGATGGCAATGCTTTTATAAAAATCTTAACGTTTCAAAAAAATATAATATAATCGTTCTAAAATTATGTTAATATTAGTGACATCAAATCATTGCGCAAAGGGTATGTTTATGAAAAAAGGATTTAATTTTATTTTCATCATGGCTTTAGTATTATTAGGGATTTTTTTACTAAATCTTCCACATTTATCCAATGGATTTTATACAGGCTCTTCAAATCAAAGTGAGCTAATGCTAAATCATTATGATCATTATTTTGTATCTAATCGAGGACAATTACCAAGTAAACTACAAAAAAATGGTGAATATACAGTTTCTGGAAATGTAATTTTATTTAATCACAAAGTAAAAGGGCACATACATAATAAAAAATCTTTTGAATTATCTGATGGTAATTACAAAGAAACATTTAAATTATTCGAATAAAAAAGCACTTAGAAAAATTCTAAGTGCTTTTTAAATGCTGATATAACAATGTTGCAAGGAATCATTGCTAGCATTTTATATATGAAAAATTTATTATTTAATTAAAACAAAGAGGTGATACATTAATGAAATTTGGTGAACGTTTAAAACAAGCACGCCAAGATAAAAATTTAACCCAAGATACTGTCGCAAAACATATGATAGTTTCGAGGCAAACAATTTCTAGTTGGGAGAACGAAAAAACATATCCTGACATTACGAGTCTAATTAAATTAAGTGAATATTATGATATTTCACTGGATTTATTGTTGAAGGAGGATAATGGGATGCGCGAATATTTGAGAAAGAAAGATTTAGCTAATGATGTTAAACCAGTTAGTTGGATATTAGTTACTATGGATATTATATTTTCTGTATTTATGATTGGAATAACATTAAATATTATAAATTTTGGATATATTATTGATATTTCTATTTTTATTATGGCATTTTTAAATGTAATAGCATTATCAATTGTAGATAAGTTAAGAAGACAAATTGGCATAGAAAGAAATCACAGATGGGCAGAAAAGGTAAGGAATTCTAAATCTAATAAGATATTTTATGACAAATTTCAACCTTTTATTCTTAAACATTATCTAATAGAAAATATTGTTGGTGTATTTACAATGTTATTAGGTTTTTTAATTATAATGTTAACTTTTGATAATCTGCATTATCTTGTTATTTTTGGGGTTGTATTTATGATAATAGGTATGGAATTTTTGCTTATTCCTAATTTGATATATTTTATGAAGAAATTTGAAAAATATTTTAAATGAAGAATCGTAAAAGAATAAAGCCTAACTGAACAATTGAGCATCCAGTTATAACTATCCAAACTATTAATTCGCTAGCATTATCTTTAAAATCATCAAATTTAATCATTTCAGTGACCAGCTTGATCAATACTATCGACATTATAATAATCCATATATTAAATGAACCGGTGGTAAATTCAATAACGAAGAAGATTAGCTGCAAAAATTTAATTATAAAGTACCTTATAGTGATACTAATCTTCATTAATTTTTGATTTAGCTTGGTAAATGAATTAGCAATAAATACGATTACTCGATTTTCGGCGAAAAAATGTCTAATCTTTTTATCTGTTTTTTTGAAAGTATTTAATACTTTTTCAGTAAGATCATCAAATGATTCTAGCTTACCCAATTTTTTACAAATGTACCGAATTAATAGGTATAAATTGAATAGTGCTAAAACAAATAAGCTTAATAAAAACGAACAAGTGGTTGCAAATACTACAAAAAATATAATTGCATTCAAAATTAGATAAAAAATAAATGGATTATCTTCTAGTTTTTTCTTTTTCATGAAATCATCTCGATTATTGAACTTTTGCAGCTTGTTGTTTAAACAAATCTAAGATTAAATCATTCTTTATGTATTTATCGTCAACATCAGCTAGGCGAGGTTTGTTTGCTAAAGCAATTGTTTTGAACTTATCGATAACTGTTTCTTCATTATTTTGCTTAGCATTATCATACAATTTAGCATAATTAAAAAATGGATAGTATGTTTTTATAAAATGATTCAATTGGATTAATGAATCAATATATTCAGCAGTATCTTTGCCATAACTCAATGTTTGGCCATTATCATTGGAGATACTTTGTTTATTATCTTTATTGTTATTACTTTGACCAACCGCTAATCTAATTAATTCATCATTAGCCGGGAATTCAAGAACACTGTCATCAATGTTAATGTTTAAAATAGTGTACAAATTGTATCAACTCCTTAATTGATATTTTATATGTTAGGCAAAAAAATGTACATTCATATTAATTATGATTAATATAGTAATTATTATTGAAAAATTAGGTGGTCAATTAAATTGTTTAAATACAAAAAAACTACAATATTAATTGGATTTCTTTTTATAATAGGTATTTTTTATACTACTAATATGATTGTAAGTGGTAATCATATTCCAGGAACATATGCTGATCGTCCCATTGAAAAAGATGCCAAAGTTGTTGAGTTGAATGCTCCATATATCAGTCAACAATCAGATAAGGCTTGGAATGGATGTGAAGCTGCTAGTCTATTAGAAGGATTTCATGAAAAAGGTATTTTATTAAATACAAACTTAGACAACTTTTTGAAACAAATGCCTTATAGTAAAAATGACAATCCTAACTATGGATATGCTGGTTCACCATATATAGAAAACCAAGAAAATGCCTTACAGTCTATTTATCCCAAGGCACTAAGTAATTGGGGGAACTTATATCATCATGTGGAAGATATGACCGGTTCAACTGCCAATGATCTTAAAAGCCAAGTTAAACATGGCAATCCAGTAGTAACTTATATTGTGAGTCATTATAATGAAAGTCCTGAATATCAACGTTATAAATGGGGATCAGGTATTGTAAATAGCCATGTTGTATTAATGGATGGCTATGAACGTGGTTATTATCACATTTCTGATCCCAATCGTGGCAAATATTGGGTTAAAGCTAATTTATTTGAAAAAGCGTATAACTATAAAAGATATGCGGTTGCTATCCAATAATCAAAAGAAAATCAAGTAAATTATTAGCTGAATAATCGCAAAAATCGTTATAAGTCCCCAAAATAATATTTGAGGACTTTTTTCTATATTTTTTCCTTTGTTATAACGATAGATAGTATTAATGTTGATGGCCATAAAAAAGACGGCGATTCCTATTATGTAATTTAAATTATACGTTTTAGTTGCTAATTCGATTATTAGGCAAATAATCTGAAGAATTGAAACAATAATTGCTCTTTTAATAATATCTATCGAGTTTATCTTTGAGCAAAGATTTTGTATTTTTTGCATGATCTTATTTCTCCCAAATTTTGTTTACTATTAGTTTAACATTTTTATAAATAGGGTTATGATATTATCAATTTAAATATAAGAGGGTGTTTTTGATGTTCAAAACAATCTTTAATTACATTGTTACTATTATTTGGGGCTTTTTTGCTTTAATTACTATTTTTTATTTTAATGAAACTATTCAAGTTACTAGTTCTACAACGGCGATGGGGCAAAGCTCAATGAGTTTTAAAATGGTTTATAATTATTGGGATTATTATTTTATCTTTTCATTACTAATATTATTACCATATGTTGTTCATCAAATACCTATCTTATATAAAAAACATGTTAGTAAAATTGATACTTATAAAGATCGGGCGATGAAGTTACATAATCAAGATTTAAATCAAAATCACACTAATCGTGTGTGGTCAGTAAGCGGTTCTCATATGAATAATCCTTATAATTATTCTTTTTCATCAACTCAATCATATGGTGATCTTTCTGGTAGTTTGTTAAATCTTTTACAAAAATATTTGGTAAATATTATCGTGATTATCTTTGCACCGATTTTTATTGTATTTATAATTGTTAGAAAATTTGTAAAATAAAAGGGTAGTCGAATCATAATTGATTCGACTACCTTTTTTATATAATTAAAATTATTAAAGTGATGATTGGAAGTAACCCTTGTTTGATAATGATACTTTTTTGACTAGTTAAAGCGCCATAGATTGCGACTACAATTGCATAAATTAAAACAGGAATTACTATTTCTTTAGGGTGAGGAGCAATAAAGGTTCCATATAATAATAAGATCCCAATTATTCCATTATATATACCCTAGTTTTTCATTAAAGTTGCAGTAAATTTATTATTCAAAACGCCTTCAGGAATTTTAAAAATTCTACTGGTATTTTTTGAATGTGTTTGAATCGTTTGAATAAACATAATATATATAAATTCAATTGCTACTAATGTAGTGAAAATAATTGATAAGATACTCATTTTAATTACCACACTTTACTTAAATTTTATTAATATTATTAAATAAAAAAACGATTTAATCAATTCATTACTATTCCAACAATGTTTTAATTGACTAATTGGCAACTATGAATTAGTGTTAATAACAGAAATATCAAATATATATAATAAATATATAACTGAAAGGGAGATTTCTAATTATGCCAGAAGAACGTACATTACCAGTAATTGAATTACCAGAAAGACAAATTACTCTTAGCAAACTAGACGAAAAATATGATCCAATTGTTAAAATGATTAACCGTTTTTCAAGAATTGCCCTAGATGGACAATTTGATGAACGTTACACATTTATTGCTAATTTAAGAGAACTACAGACTTATGCAAAACGTTTTAACCATTACTACAAATTACAAAAGTTAATTATGGTTAAGATTGATGACTTAACAAAAGCTAATGAACCAGAAGAAAAAATCAATTTACTTAAAGAATTCTTAAATGGTTACAATGAACATTTACAAGAAATTCAAGATGAATTAGATGAAAGTTTCTCTGCTCCTGAAATCGTTGGAATGGGTCATGCTCTTGATAAGTTCGTTTACAAGAACTTTGATAAACTAGAAGATCGTCCAGAATTCAATGAATATTTGGAATACAGAATTAACAATAAAGAACTATAAAATATGAAGCCTTTATGCAAGAATGCATGAGGGCTTTTTTAGTGCAAATGCTTTGTTATTTTGATATAAAAAGATATAATTTATTTACTATATTTTATTATTAGGGGATGACGTAATATTATGAAGAAAGCACGTTTAATGACTGTCTTATCAACATTAGCCATTGGATTTACAATTACTTCTGGACAAGTAGCCAATGCTAAACAAAAGAAAGATAATACTAATTATGTATACAGTTCTTATGATAAATCAGCTAATTTTAATACATCTGATACTCCTATAACCCAAAGAGTAGCAAGTAAAGATTTTACCGCAACTGAACAAAACACTTCTAATCAAGTACAAATTAAAAAGGGAACTGTTATGACCATTAAGGATGGTAATAACAGCTTAGTTACAATTCCTGGAAATGCAGCTAATTTAGCAGTAAATGATATTAACAGTGTTTCTTATCCAAATAAGAGCTATTACTATAGTCAAAAGGATTATAAGAATTTATATGCTGAAGGTGCCAAATGGGCTAAAGGTTTGAGCAAAAAGCAATATAAAGCAGTTGGTGATTACAGCCTTTCTGGATATACTGACGACAATACTTATCTACGTACAGGTCAATCTAAAAAAATTGCTAAAACCAAGCAAGAAGTGAAAAATATCCAAGCTGCTTTGAGTAAATTTAATTTAAAGAAGCCAATGACGGTATATCGTGGCTTAAATGGTGTTGGATTTGCCAAAGGTTTAAATGGTCAACCTAACCAAGTTGGATCAGTTTATTCAGATAAAGCATTTCAATCAACAAGTGTTGACCAAAATGCAGCAATTGGGTTCTTAAACACTAGTGAAAAAAATCCTGATAATAACATTCTAATTAAATTAAATGTTCCTGCTGGTAATAATGGTGCTTATATTAATTCAATTTCTAAGAGTAAAAATGAAAAAGAATACTTATTAAATTCAGGTAAAAAAATGGTGATTACTAGAATTCAAAATGTGAATGCTAATGTTAAATATGTTTCATATCAACAAAAGAATTCTAATAAAATTAAGAATATAAACAAAACCAATGAAAAGTACAATTATAAATTAGTAACTATGAATTTAGTTGATTAAATAAAAAGGACTCATCAATATTATTTGATGAGTCCTTTTAGTTATTAAAAATTATATTAGATTACTTATTGTGAAAAAGTGTTTAACCTTGATCGTTATGAAGACGTTTGTCTGCAGGTTTAGTTTTTGGAATACCACCCATAGCTTCTGGGTTTTCTTGATAAGTGAATTTTTCACCATCTTTAGCAGTTTGGCCTTCAAATGCACGTGAACCGGTTCCATCAGAGAAATTCATTAATACATGTGCAAATTCATCATGTTCAATGTCCTTCATATCACCAGGAACAACGACACCATATTTTTCTTCTAATTCTTCTTGAGCTTTCATAAATTGTAATTGATGTTGAGTTTCACGAGCTAACAAGAATTTTAGCATGTCGCGAACCCCTTCATCTTCGGTCATATAGTACAAACGACTTACTTGTAATCTAGCTTCTGATTCACGAACAACATTAAATCGCATATCGGCAACTAAATTTCCACTTGAAGTGGTGTAGCCTGCATTCCAGGCACCACCATTAGGATTATTTAAGCTAGCTGTCATTCCATGAACAATTGAATGTTCTGGATCCATACCTGCATATTTTGCAGCTAATGAAGGATCTTTCTTCAAATCTTCTTCACTAGGATTTAAAGGAGCATCTTCTAAAAGATAAGCAATCATGGTAGAAATCATTTCTACGTGGGCCATTTCTTCTGTTCCTGTATCTAATAGTAGGTCTTTATATTTTTCGTCACCAGTAGATGACCAACCTTGTGATAAATAGGACATCATTCCAGTTACTTCACCCCATTGACCACCAAGTGATTCTTGTAATCTACGAGCCATTAATGGATCAGGTCTATCTGGCTTAGCATTATATTGTAATTTACGAGTGTGTTTAAACATAAAAATCTTTCTCCTTTTGAATGCTGAGAAAATGAAGCAATTAAATATGATGAAATACAAAGATTATGTATCACTTAATATATAATTTTCAGATCTCTTGTGATAAATGCTATAAATCTGCAATAACAACGTTGTTTTATATAATTATATCTTGCACGATTTAATATACCACGACTAAAAATTGTAGTCTAATATAATGACTTTTAAATTTTCATAAAAAATTTTATGCTTATTATTTTGCATGAGAAGGATCGAATAAATATATTTGTAAACAAAAAAAGCAATTCCTAAAAAGGAATTGCTTTTTATCAGTTATGGGCAGTCAGGGTTTTGAATACTGAAAATCACTAAATGCCTATAACACGCTATTTATATAGGGTATAACAATCATTATTATACTAAGCGGTTACCATATTGGTTACCATTGGTCTAAAAATCAAGGTAATTCACCAATTTATTAACCGCATTTTTATTTTGCTGTTTAGTAACATGTGTATAAATATTCATAGTAGTTTGTACATCTTCATGACCTAATCTTTCTTGTACTTCTTTGATACTTGCACCAGAAGCGAATAGTGCAGAAGCATGTGTATGCCTAAAACCATGAACAGTTATTTTTTGTAAATTATTATGTGTAATTATCTTATTTAGCCACTTAGCTGGTGTATTTAAACATTTATGCTTATTATTGTTAGTGGCAAATATTAACTGTGACTTTTTGAAGGTATTAAAACCAAGCATTAAATAGATTCTTTTTTGTTTAACACGCCATTCTTTTAAATAATTGATAGTCAATTTATCTAGAATAATTGTACGGCGTCCTTTTCTAGTCTTAGGGGCTTGCACAATTTGTTTGCCCTTAATACCTTGCGTGAGCGTTTTATTAATTCTAAGTGTCATATCATTAAAATTAATATCGTCCCAAGTTAGTGCTAAACATTCACCACGTCTTAAACCAGCAAATGCTAAAACTCTGAATAAAGTATATTTTTCAAGTTCTCTATTCGGATCAATACATTTAAAGAATTGCATTAATTGGTTTTTATCCCAGAAATTTAAAGGCTTATCACCTTTTTCATCTTGTTTCTTAGGGATGCTAATTAACTTACAAGGGTTAGAATCATAATTACGGTTAATATAACCTTCCTTAATGGCATAATCGAATACCATAGAAGTATAATGAAACCACTTAGTAAACGTACTAGGAGCAATTTTAAACCATTTATTTACGGCTCTTTGTACATCATTAATCTTGATTGTCCGTATTCTCTTATTACCAAAAGCAGGCAAAATATGATTTTGAAACATGCCATTAGTACGTGCATAAGTAGATTCTCTAACCGTATTAATATATGCTTGATACCATTGATTATAAACTTCATTAAATTTAATATTATTTTCTTTTTTAATGCCACCTTGTGCAACTTCAAGTTCTAGTCTTGAAGCTTCTAGGGTGGCTTCTTTTTTGCTCTTAAAGCCACGTCTATGAATTCTCTTAGGTTTACCTGTTTGTTTATCCAAACCACCATACAAGAAAATTGTATAACGTTTATCGCCATTTTTAGTTGTGTAACTTTTTATACTTGCCATTATCTTTCATCCCTTAATAATGCCATGTGGGGCGGTATGTATTAAAGGTTATTTATCTTTATTTTTATCTAATTTTTTGATGTATTTGTATACACATTCTAGTGTTTTTAAATCGGATTTATCTACAAAGCTTTTTATATAATCTAGCATAACTGTAATTTTTTGAAAATCTTCTAATGATTCAAAATGATCTAAGTTGCCAAATATCATTCTAGGGCTAATATTTAAGACCTGCATAATATCTTCTAAATATCCAATCTTTGTATAAGCAAATCCCTTTTTCTTGTGTCTATAAAGCGTTGAAACTGAAGTTTTAGTTTTTTTGCTAATTCTTTGGAAGACATTTTAAGTTCTTTTTGTCTATTATTTATTATATTAGTAAGTCTTATATTCGATTTTTCAGTGTTTTTGTTCATTTCTATTCTATTATCTATTTTGTTATCTTCTTCTACATCACCATTTAATAAATAAAAAATAGAAGTTTGACCTATTTTTGCGATTATTTTAAGCCTTTCCTTATTAGGTAGGTTTCTATCATGCTCCCAATTGTTTATAGTTCCCTTGCTTATTTTATTAGTCTGTTCTTTTTTATTTATGCTTTCTGCAAATTTACTTTGTGTCATTCCTTTTGATAATCTTATCTTTTTTATTCTATTTCCAGTACTGTTCATAATCTACCCCTTAAATGTTAATTTATTGATATTATATAACAAATTGAATTGTAAAGAAAAGTATTGAAAAAAGATGACATATGTATTAGTATTGTTTTGTAAAGAAATTTGATGATTTCTTTTTTTATTTTTAGCTTTTAGTAAAGAAAAGTATAGAGAGGTGATTATTTGAGACTTATGAATTATAAACAGGCATTGAATTATTTTGACATCAGTTCTTACAATACTTTGTACAAGTATATTGAAAACGGTTTGTCTGTTACTAAAATTGGAAATAAGAAATTTATAGATAAAATTCAAGCAGAAAAATTTATATCTGAACATACTTTTAAAATTAAAAAGGAAGTGTAAATATGCAGGTTCAACTACCGAAGGAACAAGAACAAGCCTTATATAAACATGTAAGTGATGTATTGAGTAAAGCGATTGATAATGTGGAAAATAAAGCCAATCTCAATACACCATGGATTAAGGGAAAGAAACAAGCTTGTAAGTGGTTAAATGTTAGTCCACAATCACTAAACAAACTAATGACTAGAGGCTTACCAGTACATTATTTAGACGATATGGGAATATGTTTCTTTAACAAACGTGAAGTTACTAAGTATTTACTAGAACAATAAAATTTATTGCCGTGTGGGGCGGAAAATACTTATAACATAGCAAAATAAAAAGTCCATATATAAATATGAACTTGAAAGGGGATGATATATGAAAGGGGATGATATATGAAAGGGGATGATATATGAAAGTTTATGATTGTTTCAATTAATCTATAAATAGGAGTTGATAATTATGTATGATCTATTAAATACTGGTTTAGTATTCACACAATCAGAAAATGAAAATGATACACCAATAACAACTAATTATGTAATTTCTGAATATGCAAGAATTAAGGTACATGCTGTTAATCAATTAATAAGAAGATACAAATCAGAAATGAAATCATTAGGATTAAACGCACGTGAAGTGCCTAAAGTAATTGAAAAAAATACCAATGGAAGACCTAAAATAACTTATTTGTTAAATGAAAAACAATCAGTCTTTATAATCGCACTTTTAAGAAATACTAAACCTGTTGTTAAGTTTAAAAGAAATTTAGCTAGTGCTTTTGTTGAAGCCAAGAGTTTATTAAATACAAGACAAATAACACATGCTAATAGTAAGCCAATAACTAAGACTTTAGGGCAAGCAATACAAGATAATCCTAATATTACTAATAAGTTTGCTTATAGTACCTTTAATAAGCTGATATATAAACATGCTTTAGGCATTAACACCAATCAATTAAGAAAGACTAAAGGCATCCCTAAACATGATGTAATTAGTTATTATTTGAATGTTGATGAGCAACAAGAACTAAATAAAATTAAGCGTTTGGTTATCTCATTGTTAGATATGAACTTAGATTATCAAACAATTAAGCAAACACTTGAAAATTTACCAAGTAATCAATTACAAGGAAGTAAATAACATGATAAATAAGGGTATAAAAAAAGACTGCTACTCGCCAAAGTACCGCAGTCTTGTGAGCCTAGCAAAGGGCTTTTTATACCCTTTTATTATATCAAAAATACAAATTTAATAAAGGGGTTAGCAATATGCAACAAGTAATTAAATTAGCCGATAGCAACTGGAACAAGCGTTTAGGGATGAATGAAAAAGTTATTATAAATTATCTATGTACTGATCCAATTACACTACTTAAGGTTATTGATATGTTGAAATATCCTAATTTATTGAAGTACAAACATAACAATAAAGTCTATACAGGTATTGAAGTAATTAATGTACTTAAAAGATAGGTGGTGAATTATTTTGATTAATACAAAGCTAAATAATTGGCAATATATTCAAGAATTGGCTGATAAGGGTATCTGTATGTATCCTTTGCGTAAAGGTACTAAAAAAGCTGTTTTTAAAGGTTCTTTGATAGAGCAAGCAACAGATGATATAGAAACATTAAAGAAAAAGTTTAAACCCAATGAGCAAGGTAAATTAGCCTATGATGTTGCTATATCTCCTATAAAAAGCAATTTAATAATAGTTGATATTGATAATCATATTAAAACAGATAGTGAAGATTCATCTAAAAATACACCAATTAATAGGTCTACAGGTAAACCTCATAAATATGGTACTGAGTGGATAAGTAAACAAACTAATAATGGCAATTTAATGCAATCTAAGGTCATGGAAATAACACCTAATAATGGGGTACATCATTTTTACATTAACGATTTGGATATTGATATTAAAGACGGCACACATATAGATTCTAATAACTCGATTGAACTAAAAACACAATCAACAACTATTTATCCTAGTGATAATTATAAACAAGTAAAAAGCCTTGCTACAACAGATATTGGAATAATGCCTAAATGGCTTAAAGACTATATTAAAAGTGCTGTAAGTAGTAAAAATAAGCCAATACCAAGGCATTCTAATGTTAATCAACGAGCAGTGGAATGGGTTATCAATTTAAATGATACTTTATTAAATGGTATTGAACAAGGTAATCGAAATAATAAAATGGCAAGCATTACGGGCTATCTATATGCTACTGGTGCAAGTGATGAAAAAGTGCATACATGGTTATCGCATATTAATAATAATTATGTTAATCCACCTTTGAAACAATCAGAGTTAAATAAAATCTATAAGAGCGTTTCTAAACGTGAACATGGAACAATTATAGCAAGACCATTTAAAAGTACTCTAAATGCTAAAAATGAAGCTAATAAATGGATGAATGAGCATAAAGATGTTAAAAGATTACCATACTTACAAGGTGCCGAGATTATGCTTAAACATTTTCACTTTGTTAGATTTTCAATGAATGAGAATGAAAGAATTGCTGTGTATGTGGATGATTCTAATAATAGTTTATATGGCTTATATACTCAAAATTATGACTATATTAAACGTTTAATAAATGCTATGTATCCAATATACAACATTAAGGGAATTAATGAAGTTTTAAATAAAATTGAAATGCTAGTAACTAATGTAAAGCATCCCGAAAGAACTAAATATTTAATACCAGTTGGCAATGGAGTATTTAATTTAAAGACTAAACGATTAGATCCATACACGCCTAATTATGTGTTTTCTAGTAAAGTTAGCACTAATTATAATAATAAATATCAAGATGATAAAAACATCCCTAAAATAGGAAATTGGAACTTAGATAATTGGTTGCAAGATTTAAGTAAAGATGAAACTGGCAATATTAACAACCAATTAGTTAAACTATTATGGCAAGTTATTGCTGATTCTTTGAATGGTAATTATACTCGCAGAAAAGCCATATTATTGAACTCTGAGCATGGTAGTAGTGGTAAAGGTACATTTCAAAGCCTTATCACGAACTTAGTGGGAGAATGCAATGTAGCCACTTTAAAAGTAAATGAATTTAGTGATAGGTTTTCAATGGCTCGTTTAGTTGGAAAGTCTGTATGTATAGGGGATGATAACCCCAATGGCTATATTAAGGATAGCAGTAACTTCAATAGTGTGATTACTGGAGATGTTATTAATGTTGAATACAAAGGTAAAGACAGCTTTACAGCACAACTAACGCCGACTGTCATTCAGTCCTTTAATGGATTGCCACATTTTAGCAATAAAGGCGGTACTTATCGAAGAATGTTAATTGTTCCCTTTAAACAGCACTATCAAGGTAATACAGATAATTGGAAGATTAAAGACGTATATTTAAAGAGAAAAGATGTTTTAGAATATACATTATATAAAGCATTAAATGAATACTCTGATTTTGAAAAGTTTGATATGCCAGATGTTTCTAACAATGCTTTGAATGAGTTTGAAAAAGAAAATGATCCAATTAAAGAATTTGTAGATGATGAGTTTATTAAATGGGATGTTCCTAAAATAACCACACAGGCATTATATAAAGCATATACAAGGTACTGTAAGGATAATGGTTATTCTAGTTCGTCTAAAGGACGTTTTATACGTAGAGTTAATACTTTATTACCTGATTATAATACAGGAGTATCCAGAATTAGCTCTGAAGATTTTAAAAAATTGTATAAAGTATACAGTGAAAACAATTTATTATCAGAAATAGACTTAAGAAATAAAGGTAAATCTTCAAGGTGTTTATTTAGATTATAGGTTATGTATGCTTTTTATATGATAAATATATTTAATGTTACGGTTTATGTTACGGTTTCGTATAAAAACATAACAAGTTGTATAAATGCCTATATATTAGTTTTCTTAGACTAAAAAGCTTATTTGAATGTTACACTTTAAAAATAAAAGCGTAACGTTGATAATTACTTTAGTGTCAATACTTTATCTTATGTATGTTACGTTTGTTACGCTTTTATATAACTTCTTCGTGCGTAAGAGCATTAAAAAATAAAATAATAAATAAATATATATAATAAGGAAATTAAAATAAACCGTAACAAGCGTAACACATTGCCTATAAAGGCTGATTTATAAACTCTTATGGATGTTACACATTAAAAAATAGAACCGTAACAAGCATAACAAATTATATATTATAAAATGTTATAAATACTGTTAGACAGGCACTTATATGACTAAACATAAACCGTAACATCATACTTAAAAAGCGTAACATTAAGTATTCCGCTAAATTAAAAAACAGGTGTTATAACAATGGAAAATAACAAAGAAACTACTAAATATATTATTAATGCAGGGACCTATGAAAGTTTAAAGTATATGATGATTGATTTTATGGACGATACACCAGATATTAATGGTTCATGTATTGCTAGAAAATGTGATATTAATGCTTTAATTGATGAAATTGATAAAACACGAGTTAAAACTATGTAGTTAATACAAGCTATCCATTTATTTGGATAGCTTTTTATTTTGTCTTATTTTTTTATATTAGAAATGTAAATTATCATAAACGATATATTTTTGATTATAAATGTAACATATTAGGTTATGGGTGTAACACATTGTAACGGTGTAACAGTCAATTGAATGATAGGAATTGATAAGGTAATTTAGTTTATGTAAATGTGGATCATGTAGTTAAGATTTATTGAGAATTGCTAGGAAATGCTAGAGTAAAATGTTAAGAAATGTTAAGAATAAAATACTAAGAAATACTAAGGTAAATGAATCTATATTTATCAAGATTATGTAACCATGTAAGTGCAAGAAATGCTAAGAATTGCTAAGTTATAAATGCTTGCAAATGCTAACATGAATGTTGAGAATTGTTGAGGTTGTGAGCGTCTAAATTGATTGCTAATGATAACCTAAAACGTTGCAACCGTTGCACCTATAAAAGTAAAAAGGTTGCACCTATGGTTGCATACAAAATTAAAAAAGTATGCATACTATGTTGGAAATTTTTATAGTACTGTTTCCAGTATCGTTTCCAATTTTGTTCACACTTGTTCACGGTATTGTTCACACTTGTTCACGGTATTGTTCACACCTAAAATACTCAGATTTACTCAGTATAATTACTCGCATTTACTGGCATTATATTTAGTTTAATTTGATAAGAATTGATAAGATATTATAATATTTAAGTTCCATTTGAAAAAGCAGCTTAATTATTAAAACCTGTAAAAACATGAAAAAAGTTGAACTTTTATTAATATAATTACATAGTTAAGTCTTGTTGTTGCCTATATGAAAGTATTAGCAAGAATCTTTGTTTGTTTTATTTGGCTAAAATGTTCAACTTTTAAGTCATATTTTGTCAGGTTTTCTATGCTTTACCGAAATACTAATTCATGTATAATCTTGTTATAAAGGAGTTGCTTTTTATGAGAATTAATAGCAAAAATGTTTCTAATATTTTTACTTCTGTTTTATTTGTTCAATTTATGATAATGTTTACTAGTTTACATATTATTATGGGGTCGATTGTTGCACTTATAACTGTTGGATCAATGATTTTAAAGAGAACTGTTGTAGACGAAAATGGTAGTAATCGAGCATATTTTATTTTTAATGCTTTTATGGTGGTATATTCTTTATTATGTTTGATATATCTAATTTTTAATTAGCAAATACATAATTAGTATTATGTCGTTATTACTTATATGGGTGTGTCCAAAATTGGCTGATCCCATTAATTAGAGAACACAAAATTTCGTTTTCATATGGTTGTCATTTGGTTGCCATTGGGTTTATGTAATTTAGATAAAGCGGTTTCGGTAAAAAACCGAAAGCCATTGATATTAGTATTTTAAATAGGTTAGCCGAAAAATCGGCTACCATGCATGGGGCTGGCTGAAAATTAAGCCAACTTATATGTATTAATTACGGTAGCACAAAATTGTGCCACCGTAATCGCCAAAATAGACGATAACATTTAAACATTGTTATATTAGAATTTAAGTGTGTATCAACATAATTTTTTAAACCATTTTTTCTGTTTTTAATAATATTGTACTTTTTTACAAATATTTAATAATTTTGTTAATTTCAATATTATAATTGTATTATTTCCTTTTAATTTTTTTATAATTGTAATTAACTTATAGATATATATATGTTATATTTGGTTACTGAAAGATTAATATGTCTTTTTTAGAAAGGGTGATGTTTTATGAATAATACACCACAATTAAATATGTTTTCTTTTGCCAAACATATAATAGAAACTGCACATGAAAACAGTCTAAATATCACTAACCTTCAATTACAAAAGGTAATGTATTTTACTTTGCAATATGCATTAAGATATCACTTGTTAGACGATGATTTTGTTAGAAATATGTACGACGAAAAGTTTTTAGTTTGGAGATATGGACCTGTTGAAAAAAGTATATATGAAGAATATAAAATATATGGTTCCGATCCAATAACTGATGAATATGAAACACTTGAACCTTTAAACAAATTAAATAGTAAAATTATAGAGCTTATAAAAGATAATCCTTTTAAACTTGTCAGAGAGTCACATAGCGAGCCTTTTTGGCAAAAAAACGAGCAATATATTGATGGTTGGAGAAGTACAAAAGCATATAATTTAGAAAATGTAGCTTCAGGAGAATAATAAAAATGTCCTCAGAAATAACATCCTGTTCAGCTATCGACTACTTGAATGATGACGCTGATAAACAAAAATTTGTTGACAAGATTGAATCAATTGTAAAAAAGTTTGAAAATAAAGAATATGGTGACATTTTATCTAATGATAATGAATCTTTTCATAATGACTTTAATGAATTATTAGAAGTAACTAAAAAAATAAAAAGTCAGTTAGTTCCTTATTCCCAAGTTACTAGGATAATGTATAAATTTTATTCAGACAATACTGATGGATCCGATATACTAGTTATGCTGTTTAGTAGTGAAATCGAAAAAAGTATAAAAGAATGTAACGATAAATATATACTTTACTATCACGAAATATTGATAAAATGTGTAGAACATATGAAACTTGCTTTTAAGCAAATGGATAGTTTATATTACAAGCAGCAATCCAAGCTAGATTATCAAAAACAACAGATAGATAAACAAGAAAAAAATTTAGAAAAATATTTAAAAACAATAAAGAAAACAAAGAAAAAATTGAAAAAAGTTTATAAAATGAAAGACAATATTTACATTCAATTTGTTTCTATATTAAGTATTTTTTCAGCTATCATATTTTCTTTGTTTAGTGCTGCAAAGATGGTTACTACTTCTTTTTCACAACTATCAAATAATGTTCCAGTACACAGAATAATGATGTTTACTTCTTTAACGGGGATGGCTATTTTGTCCATTATATTTTTGCTGTTAAAATTTGTGGCTACATTAGCAGATAAAGAAGTTGATAAGCCATTAAAAATATCTAAATTTACTATTAAGTGTCCAACTTATACTATTGGTATGTTAATATTATTGCTTATTTTTGTTCTTACCTCAATATATGATAAATTATGATAAAGGTTGATTTAAATATAATTACTTCATTGAAGCAATTATATTAATATTGAAATAAAAATAATAAATGACATATATATAGCCATTTTATATGAGTATCTTCATAATTGAAGATGCTCTTTTTTTATCGTTACGGACTTATTTGTCCTTTACGTAATAGTTGCAACCATTGCATACATAAAAAGGTGATAATAGGTGATTAAGATTTAATATAATTGTGTTTCATTTTGCTACGGTATTGCCTTAGTAACGGCATTTAGTAGTGCATGCATTAAATATATTTGTGCAACCATGTATGCAACCTTTGCATACGTAGAAATGGTAAAAATGTCTAGTTAATTAGCAACTGCCTAAAATGGGAATGTGGTATCTAGGTGCCAAAATACCAACCAGCTTATTATGGATCGTTGTATATTTAAGTGGTACGCAATTTGGAGACCCCTTAGAAATTGATTTGTAATCCTCAAAAATGTGGAATATGAGGGCTTCATGAATCATTACATTCTTTAAAAGGGGTCGGTAGTTTACCGATACCTACATAATTAAATGAATGAGGTACCAAAGCAGTACACCATTGATAACATTTAAATACAAAGTAGGGGGGTGCCGAATCGCCACCCCAGATAATATAAAGGGCTGTTTAACTTAAACACTCCTGTAAAATAAAAAAGCCACTGATAATTAAATCAGTAGCTAATAATGAATCAGAAATGTATAGATTATGTTGAATAGCATGAGTATACGCCTATAAATAAACATATTGGTGGTACTTGTTTATAATCTTTATATTTCCCAACGCAAAATTGCGTCCGTTGCGTGTTTCCGAAATATTGGAGCCACGTATATGTTTAATGCTGCGTACCCAAATTAGGTATGCAGGTCATAAATAAGAGTTACTTGTATATGTTTAACGCTAATATGCTGAAAACTTAGCATCATAGTATTTTCCATACACTATAACCAGCTCATAATTGAGCCCGAACCACTATTGGTTTGGTTGACCCTAAAACAGGTCAGGATAATTATAATAACGCTTAGGGCTTATATATTTAGTTTTCCCAAAATTGGATAATCAGACAACCACGCATTTTTGAGAAACCTAAACTAGAACTATCACGGGGTATGCGCAAAATTGAGCAGACCTATTTAAGTAATGATCTAACAATTAGTTCATATTGACCCAATGTAATATCACGGCTAATAATTGAGCTTTGATATATTTAATATAATTGGCTTCTCAAATTATTGGAGAAGCGTATTTAGGTTTCTTAAATTAGGGATACTATAAATGGAGATATATTATTTATTTTTTTAAACCTAATTTAATCATAATAGGAGCAATTATTGTTGTTAGAACAATCGATAAGATAATAATAGAGTATAAATTAGTTGAAATTAAATTGGCACTTATTCCAATTTGTGCAATTATCAATGACATTTCACCTCTGGATATCATGCCAAATCCTACTATATTGGAGTCATTTGTTGATACCTTATAAGCTTTAGCACCTATAAAGCTACCTAACCATTTAGTTAATAAGGCTAGAATAGTTATCACTATAAGAATGCTTAAATTATCTAAAATTCCGTTAAATTTGATTCCTAACCCTATGGATACAAAAAATATTGGAATGAAAGTAGAATAGCCAACATAGCTTACAATGGAATTAATTTCTTTTTTATTATTATTTTGTGCTAATGATAGTCCTGCAAAGAAAGCACCTAATACTGTACTCAAATGTGCCAATTCAGCTAAATATGCCATACCTATACTTAAAGAAATAACTATTATTGGCATTGCTTCAATATTGAATGCTTTTTTTGAATATTTAATTATTAAATTACCCAACCATTTTACTAAGATATAAATTAATATAAAGTATGATATTTGAAAAATAGAGTTGATTAATAAATTATTACCACTTTCAGAAGTTAATGATGTAAAGAAGCTTAAAATAATGATTGACAATACATCATCGATTATTGCGGAACCTATTATAATCGATCCAGCTAACGAATCCAGCTTTTTATATTCTTTTAGAACTTCAACTGTTATAGATACCGAAGTTGCTGAAAAAATAATACCTAAAAATATTGCATTCTTAAAGTCTTGTTTCAGTATCACACCGTATAAAGAAAAAGTAATCATGGGAATTAAAATTCCCATTATAGCAACTAGAAAAGATGGCTTTAAATACTTTTTTAATTTGTTAATGTCACATTCTAGTCCAGCCATAAACATCAATAATATAACTCCAAGTTCACTAGAGACGGTTATTAATTCATTGGAATGCACTATATTTAAAATAGCGGGTCCTAAAATTATTCCTGCTAATATTTGTCCAACTACATTCGGCAGACCAATCGCAGTGCTTAAACGTCCCATTATCAATGATGTTATTAATATTAAAAACAAAACACCTAAAACTTCCATAGCTTTCTACCTCCAAAAAAAGAGAGTTTGCCACCTAAAATGACAAACTCCTCTAAATGAAATTATTTAATTTAAATACATAATATAACAAAAAATGCTGTTATTCAACAAAATACATTTTGTAAATAAAAAAGCCACTCAAAAGAGTAGCTTAGTCATCCCGTCCCACACTTACATATATTTATGATAAATTAGTGGTTACCATAACGGTTACCATTTAATTCTATTTTATTAATTTATATAACTATGTTAGATAAACAAAAAAAGCCATCATAACAAGATTTTATAACCTTATTACAATAGCTTTTATACCAGTTATGGGCAGTCAGGGGCTCGAACCCTGGACCCACGGATTAAGAGTCCGTTGCTCTACCAACTGAGCTAACTGCCCAAATAATTATTAAGTCGTTATTAACTCAACAAATAATATAATATCATTTAGAAAATATTTTGACAAGCCTTTTTATAAAAAATATTACAAATATTTAAAAACTATTAAATTTAGCCATCATAAGATTGCCTATGAAGAAATGAGTTGGTCTTGCGTGTTATAATAATAATGGTTAATTAATATTAGCCCAAGTAAACTTAAAATAAAAATAATAAACTTAAAATGTAAAGTATTCTTGTAAAAGGAGAGTATTATTTATGACAAAAATTTTAGTAGTAGATGACGAAAAACCGATAACTGATATTGAAAAATTTAATTTAGAAAAAGAGGGCTATGAAGTTTCTGTTGCCTATGATGGTGAAGAAGCTATTCAAAAAGTCGAAGACGATACACCAGATCTAATTATTTTGGACTTAATGTTACCTAAAGTCGATGGATTAGAAGTAGCCAGAGAAGTTAGAAAAAATCATGATATGCCAATTATTATGGTAACTGCCAAAGATTCTGAACTAGATAAAGTTCTTGGTTTGGAATTAGGTGCTGATGATTATGTTACTAAACCATTTTCTAACCGTGAATTAGTTGCCCGTGTAAAAGCTAATCTAAGAAGACAATCTAGCAATGATAATGCGCAAGCCCAAGATGATGAAAATAAAGACATTAAAATTGGTGATTTAGTAATTCATCCAGAAGCTTACACCGTAAGTAAACGCGGCGAAAACATTGAATTAACTCATCGTGAATTTGAATTACTTCATTATTTAGCCCAACATATTGGACAAGTTATGACTCGTGAACACCTATTACAAACTGTTTGGGGCTATGATTACTTTGGTGATGTTAGAACAGTTGATGTGACAGTTCGTCGATTAAGAGAAAAGATTGAAGATAGTCCTAGTCATCCAATTTGGTTGATTACTAGACGTGGTGTTGGCTACTACTTAAGAAATTCAGAAAATGAATAGTTTATTAACTATTCAATAAGGAGTATTTTACATTGAATAATAAAATTAAGTATTTCCAATCAATTCATTTTAAGATTGCGCTGGTTTTAGCGTTAATTTTATTAGTAACCCTAGAAATTGTGGGGGCTGTTTTTGTTAGTCAACTTGAGACTAAAAATGTGGACTCATATAAAAAACAAGTACAACTTCCTACCTATGTAAATACAACCTTAATTAACGAGCTTTCAAAAACTAATATCAGTAAAGCCAATGTTGGCATTAGTTCCTTATTGTCAGATGTGGATAATAAAAATTCAACTGAGGTGGAAGTAGTTGATGCTAAGAACACTGTTCGTGGTACCAATGAAAGTGGTAATCAGAGTCAGGTTGGACAAAAAAATCTGAAAACTAATATCAAAAATACACTTATTAATCGCCAATCTTATAGTGGAATTATGAGTGATCCTAGTAATTCTAGATACTATACAGTTATTACGCCTTTAATTAAGAGTAGTAATAATGAATTAGTCGGTGTCGTGTATGTACGTGCCAATTTAGATTCAGTATATAGAGAAATTAATCAAATTACTTTGATATACGTTGCGGCTGCTTTAGTTGCTATTTTAGCAGGATTGTTAATTTCGATTGTCATATCTAGAGCGATTACTAAACCCATTGATGAAATGAAACAACAAACCTTGCAAATTGCTAAGGGTGATTATTCTGGCCAAGTCCATGTTTATGGTCGTGATGAATTAGGGCAGCTAGCTAATGCGGTTAATAATTTGTCAGTTAAGGTTGAAGAATCACAAGAGTCGACTGAATCTGAACGACAAAGATTAGATTCAGTTCTAACCAATATGACTGATGGTGTGATTGCAACTGATCGTCGTGGAAAAGTTATCATTATGAATGATGAAGCGGCTAATTCTCTTGAAACCTCAGAATCTGAAGCAATTGATAAATCAATTCTTGATGTTTTAGATATTGGTGACGAATATACTTTAAGAGAAATTATTGAAAATCCTGATGAAACTATTATTGATCGTTCCGATAATTCTCGAGATTTAATTTTGCATGCTCACTTCTCACTTATTCAAAGAGAATCTGGCTTTGTTTCAGGTTTAGTTTGTGTGTTACATGATGTTACTGAACAACAAAAGATTGATAATGATCGTAAACAATTTGTTTCTAATGTTTCACACGAATTGAGAACTCCGTTAACTAGTGTGCATTCATACATTGAAGCTTTACAAGATGGTGCTTGGAAAGATAGTACCATTGCACCTAAGTTTTTAAAGGTTACTCAAGACGAAACTGATCGCATGATTAGAATGATTAATGACTTGTTAACGTTATCTAGAATGGATTCTAATACGCAAAAGATTAATAAAGAACTAGTTAATATTAAAGAACTATTTAATTATATTTTGGATCGTTTTGACATGATCATTAAAAGTGATGATGATAGTAAGAAACCTAGCAAAGATTATAAAATTATCAGAAAATTCACGAAACTCGATCTATGGGTAGAAGTTGACACTGATCGCTTTACCCAAGTTATTGATAACTTAATGAATAATGCTATTAAATACTCACCAGATGGTGGGACAATTACTTGTTCGCTTTATGAAACTCATAATAATGTTATTTTGAGTGTTAAAGACCAAGGATTAGGAATTCCACGCAGTTCAATTCCACATATCTTTGATCGTTTCTATCGTGTTGATAAAGCTCGTTCCAGAGCACAAGGTGGAACTGGACTAGGATTAGCAATTTCAAAAGAAGTTATACAAGCACTTGGTGGTAGAATCTGGGTTGAAAGTACTGAAAACAAAGGTTCTACATTCTATATTGCTTTACCATATGAACCAATTGAGGAGGATCTTTGGGATGAAAATTAAAAACTTAATTTTACCAGGATTGCTAGGTATTGCAGTTGTAGTGAGTGTAGTTTTGTCTTCTTCAATTTGGATTAATCCAGCTCATTATCGTAATAGTCAACAAACAAGTGTAAGTAATAATTCAATTATTGATAATAAACCGATGTCGTATGTATATTCACCTACACAGTTAATTCAAACTGATGAAAATGGTAAACAAAATATGTTAACTAACCATTCAAGTAATTTAATCTCTGAAATTGGTAATCAGATGAAAAATTATGATAGCAAATCAGTTAATAAATTATCATCAGGTAACATTGATGAATACAAAAAGTTTTTGGGATATAAAAATTCTATTATTTTAAATTATCCTGCTAAAATTTCAATCAAAATTTTTAGCAAATTTATTAATGATTCATTATCAAAGGGGCCTAATGATAGTATCAATAGGATTGTTATTCCATTTGATGACAGTAATGAAATTTATTTATTACGTGATGATGGATTTCATATCTACAAAGTGAAATTTAAAGACACTAATGTTTCAGGTCTAAAGGATGCCATTAAAAATAATGTTGGAACCATCCCTGTAAAGCTAAAATTGGTTAATAAAATGCCAACAATTGATTTTATCAAGTCTTTTGAGATGCCTCAGTATGGTTATCTAATTAATAAGACCTCACAAAATTATTATGTAACACGTTTATTACCCAATTTGCATAATACTAATAATATTAAGCGTCACCGTAATTCAGTTGTTTACAATGATCAATCTTCTAAACAATTAACATTTTATAATAATGGGGAAGCAGAATATTTTGATAGTCGACCTAACTTCATATCTAGTGATTTTACTCAAACTTTGATTGATTCTTATAAGAATATTTCTAAATTGAGTATTAGTGATAATTTAAGTAATCTTAGATATTTTAGCTATAGTCCTAAGAATTCTACTATTATCTATCGCAACTATGTTGAAGGTTTTCCAATTTTTAATCAAAATCAGTATGGAGCTGTACAAATTAAATTAGTTGATAATACATCCTTGAGATATAATTTTTCACTAAATAACTTACAAATTCCAGTTCCTACTGGCGGTTCCAATATTAAAATGGAGACTACTAAGGAAGTTGTAAATGGTTTAGCTAAATCTGGCTATGATGTTAGTAAAATTGGCCCCATTGAATTAGGTTATCAATGGAGTAGTTCTAAGGATTCTAATATATTAGTTACATTACAACCTACATGGTTTGTTTATTATAACGGTCGTTGGAACAATTATAATCAAATGATTAATAAGGTTGGATATTAGAGATTGGGGTGAATTGAATGGATTTTAAGAAAATTCAGATGATATTTTTGGCTATATTTGTCATGATTGATGTATTTTTGTTTATGATGTTTCATCAAAATACTTCATTACAAAGTGAAAGTGTTAATCAGGGCAGTAGCTCTGAAATCATAAAACAAATGCAGAATGATCAAATTAATGTAAAACCCAATCTCAGTGACAAAAAAAGTACTGGGTACTATTTGTCTGCAACTTTGAATAATAATTTAAAACGAGAAAGTAAGAACTTGAAAAACCAAAAAATTTCATATGATAATCATATTTTAAGAAGTTCTTTCAAACGACCTTTTGGAATCTATTCATCTAATCCAGAAGATTTACTAGATAAATTAATTAAGAATAAAGATATTATTGCTAACGGGTCAGATTATGAATATAGTGCTGATTTATCTACTAATAATACAATCGTTTATTTGCAAAAAGCAGAAGATAGATATATTTATTCTGGAACTCGTGGTCAAATTAAATTTGATATTAGTGATGACCATACTTTAACTGGATATACACAAAGTTATTTGGATAACGTAAAGATTCTTCGTGAAAAATCTGATGTTATTTCCAAGAAAAGTGCCTTAGTTGGTTTGTATCAATATAATGAAATTCCTAATAATTCTAAAATTAATTGGATTCATTTGTACTATACTAGGTTACTTTCAATTAAAGATAATCAAGTATTAATCCCAACTTGGGTTATTTCATTTAGTAGTGATAATTCTTCAAATGCAACAGTTAAGCGCATTAACGCTTATACTGGATCTATTTTAGATGGTAGTGGCACTACTAAATCTGCTAGTGAAAGTGTCAACAATAACTAGATTATAGAAATGAGGAATATTATGAGTAACGATGCTGACTCGATGAGTATTAGTGTCTTATCTAGCGGTAGTGGAGGTAATGTCACTTATATTGAAACTAACCAACATAAAGTTTTATTAGATGCCGGATTAAGCGGTATTCGAATTAAAAAATTAATGAAATCAATTAATCGTGACTTGAATGATGTTGATATGTTACTAGTAACACATGAACATACTGATCATAGTAAAGCTGTGGGCATTTTGGCACGTAAGTATCCCAAAATAAATGTCTATGCTAACGAACAAACCTGGAAAGCAATGGCTTCAACAATTGGTGAAGTTCCAGAATGCCAAAAGAATATTTTTCCGCCTAATATGACAATGTCGTTCGGTGATTTAGATATCGAGAGTTTTGCCGTATCCCATGATGCAGCAAGAGCTCAGTTTTATAATTTTCATCATAATAATAAGAGTTTTGTTGTAATTACTGATGTTGGATATGTTTCTGATCATATTTCAGGGGTTATTGATAACGCTAATGCTTATGTATTTGAATGCAATCATGATTTAGAAATGTTACGTAGTGGCGAATATCCATGGTCTTTAAAACAAAGAATTATGGGTGACGAAGGTCATTTATCTAATGAAGATGGTGCCGATGCACTAATGGATTGTATTGGTCGAAACACCGAACATATCTTCATTGGCCATCGCAGTCATCATAATAATGTTAAAGAATTAGCACATTTGACAGTTGCTTCAATGTTAGAAGAACACGATTTTGGTGTTGGTCATGATTTTGATTTATTAGATACTGATGTTGAACAAGCATCGCCATTGTATACTTTATAGTGCTTTTTTTAGCTTATTTTAAGCTTCAAAGTTATAATATAAACATAGTAAAATGTGGGAGGATTATTTATGAAAAATAATAATCATTTAATGCCCAAAGTAGTGATTGCAGCATTAGTTGCAGGACTACTTGGTGGTGGAATTACTTATGGTGGAATTAATATGTTCCAAAATTCTGGTTTGGATACAGCAGTGCCCACTGGATCAAATGATGGTGGCACTACTGGAACTTCGAACATTAAAGTTAATGTTCAAAATCAATCTGAAAAAGCTTATAAAGCAGTTAAAGATTCAGTTGTTTCAGTTATTAATTTAAAACAATCACAATCAAGTAATAATCCATTTGCCTCCATGTTTGGTGAAAATCAAAGTAGTAAGGATTCTAATAAATTAGAAGCTAATAGTGAAGGCTCTGGGGTCATTTATAAAAAGAGTGGTAATGCCGCTTACATTGTTACTAATAATCATGTGGTTGCTGGAGCTTCAGCATTACAAATCTTGTTAAGCAATGGTAAGCAACTAGAAGCTAAGTTGGTAGGTCGTGATTCAGTAACTGATTTAGCCGTATTAAAGATTAATGGTAGCCAAATTAAAGACATTGCTAGTTTTGGAAATTCCGATAATATTAATGTGGGTGAAACGTCACTTGCAATTGGTTCTCCACTAGGCTCAGCTTATGCTTCATCACTAACCCAAGGAATTATTTCTGCTAAGAAGCGTGAAGTGCAACTAACTGGTTCTAATGGTCAACAAACTGGTAATACCGCATCAGTTATTCAAACTGATACTGCTATCAATCCGGGAAACTCTGGTGGTCCATTGATTAATTTAGCTGGACAAGTTATTGGAATCAATTCTATGAAACTAGCTTCTGATGGGCAAGGTACTAGTGTTGAAGGAATTGGATTTGCTATTCCAAGTAATGAAGTTACTAGAATTATTAACGAACTAGTTAAGAATGGTAAAATTGAACGTCCAGCATTAGGGATTAGATATATTAATTTATCTAATATCGCTGTTAGTCAACAAAAGTCAGTATTAAAATTACCTTCATCAGTAGAAAATGGGGTAGTAGTATTTGATGTTACTAAGAATGGCCCTGCTGCTAATGCTGGTTTGAAGAAATATGATGTCATTACTGAATTGGCTGGTAAGAAGATTAGCAGCCAAGATCAAATTAGAAGTATTCTATATGAACAAAAGATGGGCTCAACGGTTCCAGTACAGTTCTATCGTGGTGGTCATGTCCACAATGGAAGCATCAAGTTGAGTGAAAATAGTTCACAATTAAAAATTAATGATTAAAAAATAAAGCACTAATAATATGATTTATTAGTGCTTTTTTGTATTTACTATTTTATTTTTGTTGCCAAAGTAATATTATATATAATGTTATTTAATATTATTAAGGGAGTCTTTTATTATTACTATTTTTGGATTTAGTATTTGGACCCTGCTTTTATTTATACCAGTAGGTATAATTGCAGGAATTTTAAGTACTGTAACCGGATTAGCTTCACTAGCTTCTTATCCGGCATTATTATATTTAACTGGTGGGGTATTGAATCCTATTTCAGCAAATATCACTAATACTTCAGCATTATTATTTAATGTTGTAAGTTCTGGTCTTTCATCAAAACAAGAATTGAAAGGTCATGGAAAAGAATTAATGAAGGTTATGACCATCATCTTCTTTGGTGGAATTGTTGGTGTGATTTTACTAACATTATTACCTTCAAAAGATTTTGAATATGCAGTTCCTGTTTTCATCGCAGCTGCTGGAATCGGTATTTTATTACCATCTAAAGATACCACCAAGGCTAATACTTCTGCTGAGTTTGAAGAAAAATCAGTGGGCTCTAAGAAAATGTTAGCTGATATTGCATTAATTATTGGCTACTTCTTAATTGGTATTTATGGTAGTTACTTTGGTGCTGCAGCAGGAGTTATCTTGTTAGCAGTACTTTCAAGAACTAGTAAAGATCCATTCCCCGTTTATAATGCAATTAGAAATGTTGCCATGGGTTCTGCCAATGTCATTGGGACCATTTTATATTCATTTAAATATGGTCAACATGGTTCTACCCATATTTACTGGGCCTTAGCTATTCCACTGGGTATTGGTTTCTTAATTGGTGGTTACGTTGGACCTAAATTAGTGCGTATTTTACCAACTAAATTAATTAAAGTTGTTACAGGAATTCTTGCTTTAGTGCTTGCATATACGCAATTTGCTTCAGCTTACAGTATTCATTTATTTTACTTCTTTTAAATAAAGTAAAAGCTATCCTTAAATTATTTAAGGATAGCTTTTTTAATATCACTCATCATTTATTTGGGCTTTTTACATAATATTGTTAGAATTAAATTAAGAGTTTCATTTTATAAAAAGAAGGTCGATTAAAATTACTATTTTTGGGATTAGTATATGGATGATTTTATTATTCATACCCGTTGGGATTTTGGCAGGAATCCTTGGAACTGTGACTGGATTAGCTTCATTAGCATCATATCCAGCCTTATTATATTTTGCAGGATTACCTGCTGTTTCTGCTAATGTTGTTAATAAAGCTGCCTTAATGTTTAATTCAATTGGTTCAGCTGTTTCATCAACACAAGAATTACATGGTCATTGGAAAGAATTATTTAAAACCATGATTATTATTTTCTTCGGTGGAATTACAGGAGCTATCTTGTTAACTGCCTTGCCTTCATCCAGTTTTACGCATATTGTGCCAGTCTTTATTGCTGCTGGTGGCATTATGATTTTGATTCCATCAAAAAATGAAGAAGAACAATCAGGGGCAAATGATTTTGAACCACGTAAAAGGCATGTTAATCAACATTCATGGTTGCGTAATATTTTAATTATTGTCTTAGTATATTTAATTGGTGCTTATAGTGGCTATTTTGGTGCTGCTTCTGGCATTTTATTGTTAGTATTATTAACTAGAACTAGTTCAAATGAGTATACAGTAAGTAATGCAATTAGAAATGTTGCAATGGGTGCCGCTAATATCGTCGCAACTATTTATTATTCATTCGAAGCGCATATTGTTTGGATTTTAGTATTGCCATTAGGAATCGGTTTTTTTATTGGTGGTTACATAGGTCCTAAAATTGTTAGAGTATTACCAATCAAATATATTAGAATTTTAACTGGTATTTTAGCTTTAATTTTAGCGTATACGCAATTCTCAGTGGCATATAATATTAAGCTATTTTATTTATTTTAAATTGAAGGATGAATATTCATCCTTTTATTTTTAATGTACATATGATATATTTTTCATATGATAAAAAAATCATATAAGGAGCCTCGATATTATTGAATATTAATTATTTAAATGAAGCAAGTCAGATTTTTAAAATTTTGAGTAATGAAACTAGATTAAAAATGTTAGTTAATTTGGAAAATAAATCAATCAGCGTAAATGATTTAAGCTCATTACTTAATATTGAGCAATCTGCAGTTTCTCATCAATTGTCTATTTTAAAGAAACATCAATTAGTAGATACTGATCGGGTAGGTAAATCTATTTATTATCGATTAGATGATCCGCATATTTTAGATATTGTGAATGAAGCAGTTCAACATTCTAGTCACGTCATTAGGGTGAAAAAGCATGGAGAATAGTACACTTAGAAAAAGTATTAACATTGAATATTTATCGACTTTGTGGATGTTAATTGAATTCGTGGTTGCATTATATTCAGGAATTATGGCTAAATCTATTTTATTAATTGCCTTTGGACTGGATAGCTTTTTAGAAATTATTTCTGGTAGTATCTTAATTTGGCGCCTGAAAAAAGAAGCTAATGGTGCAGCTAGTGAAACGATTGAAAAAACAGAAAAAATAACTTCAAAGTTAGTGGGCATAATATTAATATTATTGTCAGTATATGTAACGATTACCTCTTTGCTTAATTTATTTGGACATGGTGTTGCGGATGATTCATTGTCAGGAATTGTTATTGCAGTTTTATCAATATTAATCATGCCATTTTTCATTATTAAAAAACGTCGTTATGGTAATCTGTTAAACTCGGGTGCTTTGATCGAAGATAGTTATTGTAATGTTACTTGTGCTTATATTGCAGGGACTGTATTATTGGGAATGATCTTAAACTATCTCTTTGGTTTCTGGTGGGCCGACTCAATTGCAGCATTAGTATTGGTATACTTTATTGCAAGCGAAGGCTTAGAAGGCATTAAAGGTGAATAAAAAATATAAAAAAGAACAAACTGCCTAGATAAAATTTGGACAGTTTGTTCTTTTTTATAAATATATTAATTTTGGATATCAATAAATGCTTGTTTATTAAAGTCATATAAACCCTGATCAGTTAATTTAATAGTAGGAATAACTGGTAAAGTTAAGAACGATAGTGTAATAAAGGGATTGAAATTAATGTCTTCACTAATTTGTTTGAAAGCCTCAGTAATGTTATTTAAATCATGACTGGCATTCTGCCATGATTTATTAGACATCAGTCCAGCTACAGGAAGTGGCATCGTTGACAAAACTTTTTCATCATCAACTACAGAAATGCCTCCACCAACTTTGGTAATTGCTTGAATTGCTTTATAAATGCTTTCATCAGAAGTGCCAACAGCAATGATATTATGTGAATCGTGAGCTACTGTTGTGGCAACAGCCCCATGTTTAATATTGAAGCCATGAACTAATCCAATTCCAAAAGTACCTAGATTATGATGACGTTCGACGTCGACCATTTTTAAAATATCATTGTCTAAATCAGCTTTAAAGCAACCATCTTTCACTGGCGATTTCATCTTTAAATGATCAGTTTCAATATGGTTAGGTTGAATACCAATTACATGGCATTCTGAATTACTTGTTAAAGGTAAAGCTAAATCATTTAGTTCAATATTTTGGTGAACGGTGTTTTTGGAAAATTTCAATGGAGTAGTTTTGAAATGATCTTCTGTCATTAACTGACCATTTTTAATCACTTTTTTTACATCTACTTTTTTAGGATCAGATACCATTACAATGTCAGCTTTATATCCAGAAGATAGTGCGCCTAAGTTATTTATTTTATGTGCTTTGGCCGCATTTAAGCTAGCCATGATATAAGCATCTTCAGGATTAATACCATATTCAATTGCTAATTTAATGTTAAAGTTAATGCTACCTTCATTAATGATGGTAGTTATAAATTTGTCATCAGTACAAAATGAAAAATGGTTGATATTATCCTTATTGACAGCTTGGATAGTATTTTGTAAATCACGCTCCACAGTACCTTCTCTTAAAAAGATATTCATGCCGACATCTAAACGGTCGTACATTTGGTTTAAATCAGTCGATTCATGATCGGTAGAAATACCAACTTCTTTGTATTCGCCTAATTGTTTGGCTGATAACCCAGCACCATGACCATCAACTTGATAACCGTGATTTAAGGCATCATTGATTTTGTTCATCATATCTTGGTTGCGATTGTGAACTGCAGGATAATCCATGACTTCAGCTAATCCGATGACAGATGATTCATTATAGAGGGGGTGTAATGAATCAGCATTTAAAGTAGCACCATTGTGTTCAAAAGAAGTAGCCGGAACACTAGATGGTAACATGACAAAGACATCTAAGGGTGATTGCTTAGCATCATTAATCATGTATTTGATACCTTCAATGCCAGATACGTTCGCAATTTCATGGGGATCAGTAACTACTGATGTTACACCCATAGGAACAATGACTTTACCTAATTCAGATGGGGTAACTAGAGAACTTTCAATATGTACATGTGAATCAATAAATCCTGGGACCAGATATTCATTTTTGGCATCTATAATTTCTTCTGCTTTAAAATCGGTTTTCTTTTCGGTTGAAACTATTTTTCCATTATTAATCCATAAATTCTTATTTTCAAATTTTTTAGTAAATACATTTAAAACTTGTCCATTTTTAATTAATAAATCAATTGTTTGCATTTTGATAGTCCCATCCTTTTTTTGTACGAATAAAATTATCAAATATTATGAAACATTAACATTGATTTGTCAATTGTTGTAATAGTTCGTTTTTTATGTTAATTGATTATTTAAAAAAGCCTTTTATTAATTTTTTAAGGTACTAGATTATCATCAATTCAAAAATTTAAAACTTAGATATCTTTTTAATATATTTTTTAAATTTATAGCATATTTTTTAGTATCACCTAAAAAAACGTTTAACTTTATTAAAATATAATGTATAATACAGATGTCTTATTGAAAGATGTTTTTTAATTATGGAAAGGGTGGAAAGTTTTGAGTGAAAACAATTCACACGCAAAAAAAGGTTTCGTTCAATATGCGAACGGACCTTCTCTAGATGAAATAAACGGAAAAATTTCCGTGCCTAAGAATATGGGATTTTGGAAAACATTATTCGCATATTCTGGTCCAGGTGCATTAGTTGCCGTTGGTTATATGGATCCCGGTAATTGGGCAACTTCAATTACTGGTGGTCAAAATTTTGGTTACCTATTAATGTCTGTCATCTTAATCTCAAGTTTGATTGCGATGTTACTACAATACATGGCAGCTAAACTTGGAATCGTGAGTCAGATGGATTTAGCGCAAGCTATTCGTGCAAGAACTAGTAAATCACTAGGAATTGTACTATGGATTATGACAGAATTTGCTATTATGGCTACTGATATCGCCGAAGTTATTGGTGGAGCAATTGCTTTATATCTATTATTTAATATTCCACTAATATTGGCTGTTTTCTTGACTGTTTTTGATGTATTGATCTTGCTATTATTAACTAAAATCGGTTTTAGAAAAATTGAAGCAATTGTTGTTTGTTTAATTGTGGTTATTCTACTTGTTTTCGTATACCAAGTAGTCCTATCACATCCTGATTGGGCTGGTGCTTTTAAAGGATTACTTCCAGTACCTGAAACATTTTCTACAGGACATGAAGTAGCAGGTATGACTCCTCTAAAGGGTGCTTTAGGTATTATTGGTGCTACTGTTATGCCTCATAACCTATACTTGCATTCAGCTATTTCACAAACTCGTAAAATTGATCACAGTGATGATGAAGATGTTGCTAGAACAATTCGTTTTACAACATGGGACTCTAACATTCAATTAACATTTGCATTCTTTGTTAATGCATTACTATTAATTATGGGTGTTGCGGTATTCAAATCAGGTGCTGTTCAAGATACTTCATTCTTTGGTTTATTTGATGCTTTAAATAATACTAAGATGTTATCTAATCCAATTTTAATTGATGTTGCTAGGTCAGGAATTTTATCAACATTGTTTGCTGTTGCTTTACTAGCTTCTGGTCAAAATTCTACTATTACTGGTACATTGACTGGACAAGTTATTATGGAAGGTTTCATTAACTTGAAGGTTCCATTGTGGGCTCGTCGTTTAATTACTCGTTTAATCTCAGTTATTCCAGTATTAATTTGTGTATCAATGACCGCTGGTGAATCAACATTAGCTCAACATGCTGCAATTAATGATTTAATTGAAAATTCACAAGTCTTTCTTGCCTTTGCTTTACCATTTTCAATGTTACCATTATTAATGATGACTAATAGTAAAGTTGAAATGGGTAAGAAATTTCAAAATAAGCTTTGGGTTAACATTTGTGGATGGTTATCGGTATTGTTTATAACTGGATTTAGTTTATACAATATGCCAGATTCAATTTCTGGTTTCTATGGTGATAACCCAACTGCAGCTCAAACCAATCAAGCTTTTATTATTGCTTGGATTATCAATATTTTAATTGTGTTACTATTAATTTGGACATTAACTGAATTGCACCGTGGTAATAAGCGATTCATTAATGCTCACCCTGAATTAAATAATGACTAATCTTTAAACTAATATTAATAGAATAGAAGGTTTAAATATGAAAAATATGAATATGGATATTAACTTTAAAAATATTCTAGTTGCCGTTGATGATTCTGATGACGCCATTTTAGCTTTTAAATATGCTATTGCACGTGCCAAAGAAGAAAATGCTAAGTTAACTATTGTTTCAGTCCTTGAAGATGAAGATATTAATATTTATCAAGCGTTATCTGGAAAGTATGTTCATGGTAAATATGAAGATCTTGAAAAGCATATTAAAAAATATGAAGAAACAGCTAAAAAAGCTGGCGTTAAAGATGTTGCAGTTATGGCGTCACAAGGTGAAGCTGGAGAAACTATCGTTAAGGATGTTATCCCTAAGATAAATCCTGATTTATTAATTGTTGGATCAGAATCCAAAAAAGGGTTATCCAGACACTTTGGTAGTCAAGCTGCTTACATGGCTAAATACTCACCAGTTTCAGTTATGGTTATTAGATAAAATTATTTTGAAAGCTAATTAAATTATTAACTACTATAAAAATAATGAATTACCCCGTAATCGTTAGACAAATTCTAACGATTACGGGGTAATTTTTTTAATGATAGACATAAAATAAATTGTACAAAACAATAAATTATTTTTGGAGAAAATTATGAAAAAAGTTGCATTAGCAGATATGTTATTAAAACTTGGATTGTAATACATGTAAATAAAAATGGCTTTAATATTCATACGGCCAAAATTAATATTAATAGAGTAATCATTTATAAGTATACATACTAAAAATATATCTCATATAATTGGGTTATAGGTTAAATAATTCTTAATATTTTTATTTAATTAATGTATCACTTTTTAATTTATTTATACTTATTTTACTCAATTTAAGTTGATAAATGAAAATGTGAATATATATACTATTAATTAAAAGATCTAGCAAATAAATATTGGAAATTACGGTCAATTTTTATCCTAATACTCAATTAATATTAAATACAGTGAAAATGGGACATCAAATCAAATTATTAACGGAATAGCCACAATTATTCATTCTGATTAAGAATGTTATGTTTATCAAACTTTATTAAAAGTTTGGGATTTTGTTAATCAATGTTTTGAAAGAAAAAATTCCATTATAATTCACTTTAAGAAAGTTTATTTATCTTAATGAAAATATGAATGGCTTAATCGTAAAAACTAAATGATATAAGATAATTACTATTATAAGTTTATAATAATGAAAAAATTTTAGAGGAAACAAAAGGCTTGACTACTATGTAATTTTTGTATTCAGCTTTATAAAATCTTAGCAGTTATTTTTAATTTTCTTAAATTGCTTTTAGAAAAGGGGAAATATTAAATTTATAAGTGATTTATGATTAGAGCTTTAATATAAATAATGGCAATTTAATTTCTTTATCTAAGAAAATTTTAATAATTAAATCAATAGTCAGTTTATTAATCTTATTTTAAACAATTTTATTTTTTATATATTCTAACATGCTTACTTTACTTGTATTAATTGATACATTACCATTCATTCCATAAAGTATATTTTTAATATCTTTATTATTGGGATTTAAATAACATGTGACAACATAATAAATGTTTTCTTTATATGTTGTTGGTAATGATGAATAGTCTTTTACATATCCTTTAATTAACATATTCTTTTTATCATTAGGTAAGGACATAGTTATTTTTTGTCCCTTTTGAACAGAAACTATATCTTTGGATGTTACATATACTTTGGTCATTAATTTATTTGTATTATTTATAGTTGGATATACATGCCCCAAACTTTTGGAGTCACTATCATTATTTTTATAAAAAATACCTTTGAAAGGTGATTTTACTTTTTTCCCATCTTTATATTTAATAATTGTTTGACCTTTATTTATAATCTGATTATTGATAGGTTTTTTTACAATATTTATATTATTTGAACTAGTAACATTAACAATTTTACTAACTGGCATAATATTTCCAGATCCATTGACTGTAATTTCCATCTTACCCATAAATATAAAAACTATTAAACCTAACAATAAAATAAAAATGGGAATAATAATGATAGTCGAAAAATTTTTATATCGTTTATTATAAAATTCAGTACTTTCAAATAATTCTTTATTCATATTCCAAATCTCCTTATTTATTGAATAGTTCCGCATAAAAATCACTACTTTGTAGTAATTCTTTATGTGAACCTTGATCGACGATTTTACCTTTATCTAATAACACAATTTTGTCTACCTTTTTTGCAATATTTAATCGATGCGCAACAAAAATAATGGTTTTATTAGTTAATGATAAAATATTATTAATAATCTTATCTTCTGTAATTGTATCTAGAGCACTGGTAGATTCATCGAAAATAAGGACTTGTGCAGGAGATAATAAAGCACGAGCAATCGTTAAGCGTTGTTTTTGTCCACCAGATAGAATGGTTCCATTTTCAGATAATTCTGTTTGATATTGTAAGGGTTTATTTTTAATGTCATGATTAATTTCAGCCATTTTACATGCTTTTTTTATATCATTAATTGTGACTTCAGGTCTACATCCCAAAGTTAGGTTTTCTAAAATAGTTCCATTAAATAAATAAGGAGTTTGTGGAATATAGTTGATATAACTTCTGAGAATATGTCGATCAATATTTTCTATTGATTTATTATTTAGTTTAATATTACCTTGTTTTATTGGGTAAAAGCCTGATAATAATTGTGCTAAAGTAGTTTTTCCTGAACCGCTCATACCTACTAATACAACTTTTTGATTCTTTGTTATTTTTAAATTTAAATTGTCTAATACAGGTGATCCATACCCATAATTATAAGTAACATTCTTAAACTCAATATTTCCATTAATACTATTAATGTCTTTAATAGGTCGTTGTTTTTTAAATTCTGATTCAACTAAATATACTTCATTTAAACGATTATTGGCTACACGTGCTGATTGCAATTTAGTTTGTAAATTAATGATATTTTGAATAGGATTAGTGAAATATGATAATAGAGCATTGTAAGTCATTAATTGACCGATACTTAATACGTTATTCATAACTAATCGAGCACCGATCCATAAAATAACCACATTCATGATTAATTGGATGCCTGTTTTTATAGCTTGTTGGGTTAAATCCAGCTTACTATAAGTAAACGATTTCTTTAGATATTTAACAAATTCATGATCAACACGGTTATAGCTATTTTGTTCTGCATTTAATGATTTAATTGTTTCAATCCCATTGATATCCTCAATAATAGAAGAACTTAGTTTAGCATTACTTTCCATGACTTCTTGATTATATTTTTCGAAAGGTTTCACAAAAATATAAATAATAGCTGTATATAATGGAATAAGTAATAACGTTAAGAAGAATAAAGTCATGCTTTGTGCGGCTAATACAACTGCCAATATAACTACAATAAATGTATCTAAGAACATTGATATTATAATATTAGCTAAAGCATCAATAATTTTATTTGAATCGGTAAAACGAGAAACTATTTCTCCAGTTCTTCTTGTAGCGAAAAAAGACATAGGTAACTTAAAAATATGCTTGATGTAGCTTAAAATTACATCGATAGACAGTCTTTGTCCTAGAACCATTAATAAATAATTTTGTCCAAATGATAATATTTGTTGCATTATGTAGGTAAATATTAATCCCATGGAAACAATCGTAATAGTGTTAAAGGCCTGATTCGGAATGAAATTGTCTAGCATTCCCTGTAAGTAGTAAGATCCGGCAATACCAATTATGGTAGTTAATAAGGCAGCAATGACAATATTAATAATCAATTTTTTTTGTTTAAAAAGGATGCTAGTATAGTTCCATAAACTATTCTTATTTTCTTTGACTGGTTGATAGTCAATTTGAGGAGTGAAGAATAAAGCTACTCCAGTCCATTCTTTTTCAAATTGTTCCTTACTTATTTTACGAACTCCATCACTTGGATCAGGATCTGCAATGGTAATATTTTTCTTATTAGCTTTGCAGACAACATAAAAATGATAAAATTCATTGTTCTTTAACACTTGCACTATAAAAGGAAAGTGCACATCTTTCATATCAAATAGAGACATATCAGCTTGAATTGCTTTAGTATCAAATTTTAATTTTTTGGCAGTACGGACCAAACCTAAAGCTGTAGTTCCCTCCATATTGGTTTTAGCCATTTGTCTAAGATGAGCTAAAGAATAATCAGATCCATGTTTTTTTAAGATGGTTGCTAAGGCAGCTACACCACAATCACTTTCATCTATTTGTGGTACATAATATTTTTTAATCATTATCAACACCTACTGTATAATATTTACACAGTAATTATAACTTATATTTTTATTTTAGGGAACACTAAAAAAAAAATTGACATATACTGAAAAATAAACTATAGTAATTTGTGAAATAATAAATAGGAGGTGAGTTTTATGAAAAAATATATTGAAATTTCAGATGATTCATTAGTTAACATCAGTGGTGGTTTTAATAGAACAGCTTACAATGCTGGTAGATATACTAGAAAAGCTTTTAATGTTTTTGCTGAAGGATGGGAATTATATAAGTCTTTGTAATATTTATTTTTTAGGATGGTGATATTTTATGAAAAAATATATTGAAATTCCAGATGATTCATTAGTCAACATAAATGGAGGATTTAAATCTTACACAAGTGCTCAAGTAAGACGTAATTGTAATGGTTATGGTCGAGCTGGATCTGATTTTATAGATTTTGTTCATGGCTTTTTAGATGATTAATCTTCTTTTTCAATTATTTATTTAAAAATATGTACAAAAAAACGAGTAAATAATTTTACCCGCTTCTTTGTACATATTTTATTATATTATTTAAATATAAGCTAATATTTTTGCTAATTAACTATTTTTAAATAATATTTTGTAGTAGTTAAATAGTAATAAGGTCCAACATATATAATAGCTATTCCAAATGTTATTATTACAACAAACCACCATCCAATGAAACTTAGTCTTAGGACAAAATATTCAGCTTTATGTCCATCCATTAGTTGACGACTTTTGGTGATAGCTTCTAGTACGCCAATCGGATTACCACTTTGTGCAGCATCACGATATATATATACTGCCTGTGAATATGAACATGCCTTAATGAATGCAGGGAATAATAGTAAAAATGCCCATAAAGTAATGAAAATAAATGACATTATATATACACCAATCGTTCCCCAGAAAACTCTTTTACTAGATAGAATGTTAAATGATTTAGAAAATCCATTTTCAAAATCACTTTTGTTTCGCCATACATCTAATATATTAAATTGAGCACTGTAAGCGAATATTGCTGATACAATTCCAAAAATACCAGTTGATAAAACTAAATTACTATTATATGTTGTTTGCAATACACCATCGGTCAAAGAAAAAGATTCAGTACCTTGGTTAGTCATGTTTGTTATTATCGCCATAATAAAATATGGTATAAATAAGGTAAAGAAGAATCCAAAATGTTGACTTACCATTTGATTAGCTTCCATTTTTAGTTGTGAACGATCCAATTGAAAACCTCCTCATATTTTTCTTTTATTATACTATATGTAAAAAACTCTTTAAGCAATTTACTTAAAGAGTTTTTATTTTTTATAAGTTTTTCCAAGCTTCATGACCGATTGAAGGGAAAAGATGAACATTTCGTTCAATTTCTTCTTCATTCATACGCATGTTAACTGCGGGAACAAGTGTATCAATTGTATTATCAGCATCATCAGAAATTTCTGTAAAACCGACTAAACGATGTTCTTTATCAAAGACATATGCATTTTCAGCAATTTTAGCTTTAGTGGCTTGTCTAAACCATGTTCCTGCCATATCATGTCTTTCAACTGTATATGCATCACTTTGTTCAGCAGCAGCAACTGAGACACCCATTTGGCTAATTCTTGGAGATGTAAAGACAACTGAAGGAATAGCAGGGAAATCAATAGCCTTATCAGTTTCGCCAGCAAAGAGATGATTTAAATATTGTGATTCAAAGGTAGCAGTAGGGGTTAAATTAGGTTGACCAGTAGCGGCAACATCACCGGAAGCGTAAATGTTATCAACTGAAGTTTGTAAATGATCATTTACAATAACACCTTTTTTATCATCATATTTAACTCCAATTTCTTCTAGTCCCATATTATGAACCATAGGAACACGACCAGATGCATCTAAAATCCATTCTACATTTAGTTCTTTTTTATCACCATAATTTACAACATAATTGTTGCCATCACGATTAAAAGCATGAATATCAGCATTTTGAATGAAATGAATGCCTGATTCTTTCATTTCATTAATTACTTTTTCTACATATGGTTGATAAAAGCCACGTAATGCTTTATCACTATGCATTAGCATTGTGACATCAGCACCAGCTTCATTAGCCATAGTAGCGAATTCCATTGCGATATAACCGGTTCCTACAATGGCCATGGATTTAGGCATTTCATCTAAGTTTAAGAAATCTTTAGAATCATGAGATAATTCTGTATTTTCTACATTCACTCTATGAGGAGTTAAACCAGTTGCGATGACGATTTTATCGGAAGTAACATGTTCACCATTAATTTCTAATGTATGAGCATCAGTAAATTTGGCAAATCCATGAATAACATCCATGCCTAATGACTTCATAGTAGCTTCACGATTTACTTTAATATTATCAATTCCAGTATGTTTATTTTGCATATTAGCATGCCAATTAATCTTGGTATCACCTTCAACAATGCTACTCATGCGATGTTGTTTTTTGGCTAAAGTGATTGGCAAATCTAATGTTATTTTTGCATTACAGCCCCAATTAGGACATGTTCCACCAACTGCATCGGCTTCAACAAAAGCAATCTTAAAACCTTTCTTACATAGCTTTTTGGCGCCATCAAAAGCAGCATGGCCAGAACCAATATAAATTACATCGTAATTATATTTATTATTTTGCATAAATAATCCTCCTCATAATATATGTATCTATCAACACTTAATTTAATATAGTGTTCATGAATACACAAACAAATAGACTTATATAAATAAAAAATTCCAGTTTCCTGGAATTTTTATTTATAGATATGCTTGTTTTAAATTTTAGAGATTAAATACTTTGCCATGCATCGCTTCCGATGGATGGGAATAAGTGAACCAAACGACCAATTTGTTTTTGATCTAGTTTTAGAGCAACGGCAGGTAAGATTGAATCGATAACAGAATCAGCTTGATCAGATACTTCAGTAGCACCTACCAAATGATGTTCTTTATCAAAGACATATGCACGTTTAGCAATTTGTTCTTTGGTAATGGCACGATACCAATCTTTTGTCATATCAGTTTCTTCAACTGTATATTCATCACTGTTCTTAGCTTCATCAACTGAAACACCAACTTCTGCAATCCTTGGAGTTGTGAAGACAACGGATGGAATTACAGGGAAATCAATAGCAGCTGTAGTTTCACCAGAGAATAAACTAGTTAGATATTTTGATTCAAACATAGCAGTAGGGGTCAACTTAGGTTTACCAGTATCAGCAACATCGCCAGATGCATAGATATTATCAACATTTGTTGCTAAATGATCATTAACTTTGATACCATTTTTATCATATTTGATACCTAAGTCTTCTAAGCCCATGTTTTCAACATTGGGAATTCTACCAGTGGCATCTAAAATGTAGTCGGTACGAATATCTTCATCAGCTAGTTGAACAGCGGTTACGCAGTCATCCTTTTGTACAAAATCTTTAATTTTAGCATTTTTTACAAAACGAACACCTTTATTTTCCAATTCTTTCATAACCATATCAACATATTCTTGATTGAATTGACGAAGTGCTTTGTCACCATGCATTAAAACAGTGACTTGAGCATCAGCAGCATTAGCGATAGTTGCAAATTCCATTGCAATATATCCAGCACCGATGATTGTTACATGTTTTGGCATTTCATCTAAGTTTAAGAAATCTTTAGAGTCATGAGCTAATTCTTTACCGCTAACATCTAAACGATTTGGACGTAGTCCAGTGGCAATGACAATTTTATCTGCAGAATAGCTTTTATCACCAACATTTACAGTATGATTATCATTTAATTTAGCAAAACCATGAATTAAATTGATACCAAGTGATGTGATTAATCCACTAATTGCATCAGGTAATCCATCAATTACCTTGTGTTTATTAATCATATTTTCTTTCCAGTTGATTGAAGTATCACCATTAATGATATTTTGTAATCGCTTTTGAGTTTCATTTAATTGAACTGGAATGTCTAAAGCAATTTTAGCGTTACATCCCCAATTAGGACATGTTCCACCAACCTTATCTGCTTCAACGACTGCAATTTTATAACCCTTTTGTGCTAATGGAATAGCACCATCAAATGTACCATGACCAGCACCAATATATAAAACATCATAATCGTATTTATCAGTCATTTATAATCATTCCTAACATTATTAAAGTTATTAATTAATATTTCTAAATTCTAGAATAGCTGGCTTATTATTATAATTCAAATATTTTGTCTTAGATTGTTTAGAGTACGATGAAAATCTTATGTATTTTTAATGTTCATTATGTATTATAATAGTGAATTATATTAATAGAAAAAGGGGATCTTGTTATGGCACAAAAAGTTGCATTTGTTACTGGTAGTGGTCAGGGTATTGGAGAAGCAATTGCTAAAAGATTAGCAAAAGATGGTTTTGCAATCGCTATTGCAAATCGTACTGCAGAAAAAGGTGAAAAAGTAGCCAAAGAAATTAATGCTGATGGTGGAAAGGCAATTTTTGTTCAAGTCGATGTATCAAAACGTGATGAAATGTTTAAAGCGGTTGATGAAACAGTTGAACAGTTAGGTGATTTAAACGTGGTTGTTAACAATGCTGGAGTGGGTCCAACAACTCCAATTGATACAATTACTCCAGATCAATTTGATTTTGTATATAAAACCAATGTTGCTTCAGTAATTTGGGGCACTCAAGCAGCTAAAGAAAAATTTGAAAAATTAGGTCATGGTGGAAAAATTATCAATGCTACTTCTCAAGCTGGGGTAGTGGGTAATCCTAATTTAGCATTATACAGTGGTAGTAAATTTGCTATTCGTGGAATTACTCAATCAACAGCTCGTGACTTAGCTCCATTAGATATCACAGTTAATGCATTTGCCCCAGGAATTGTTAAGACTCCTATGATGATGGATATTGCACATCAAGTTGCTCAAAATGCAGGTAAAGATGATGAATGGGGAATGAGTACTTTCTCCAAAGATATTGCATTAGGTCGTTTGGCTGAATCTGCAGATATTGCTAATGGGGTTGCCTTTTTAGCAGGTAAAGACTCAGATTATATTACTGGACAAACACTTGAATTAGATGGTGGAATGCAATTTCATTAATAATTCCATATTAGACAAAAATAAAAGGACATGCATAAAATGCATGTCCTTTTGTGTGAGATATAATAAAAACAATATTAATAAAAAAGTACTCCAAAAATTAAATCTTCAAAGTACTTTGGTTAGTGAGCTGTGATGCTTCGAACACCATCTTCTCAGCAAAGGACTGAGTGCTTTTACCTTAAGCTAACAGCTCATAATATTGAATTAATTGTCGATTACTAATCAACAATTAATATTAAACCATAATATTAATTTTAATGCAACAAAAATTTGGTATTTTTTCTAAATTTAGATATACTTTGTCTACGAATACATATTTGGGAGGATTTATAATGAGTTTTATTATTTATTTAATTTTATTTGTAATAATTTTATTTTTAGTATCAACATTTACTACTGTTTGGATTCTTCATCGTCAAAATAAAAGACACAAATAGCTTTATAACAACAATATAAATGATCTTTCTATTGACATATAAATTTTATTTATAATGAACTTATTTTTTGACTATATCTTATGCGATGTTTTATAGTTTGTTATCGTTAAATAAATTTAAAAATAAAATTTTATATAATTAATAGGAGGGGTTATAAATGGGTGTATTTTTTACATCAATTCAAAGTGTCCTAGTAGTTGTACTAATCATGATTCTAGGTTATGTATTGCGTAAAACTGGATGGTTTGCTGATACATTTAGTAAGAATATTTCTAAACTAATTAAAAATATTGCGCTACCTGCTTCAATCTTTGTTGCAGTGTTAAATAAATTAACTCGTGATCAGCTAGTTGGTTTTAGTAGTTATTTAATCTGGGGAATTATTTCAGTAGTCATTGGCTATATTATTGCGTTTGCACTTGTTAAAATCATGAAGATCAGAGTGGGTCGTCGTGGAGTATTTATTAATGCCATTGTAAATGCCAATACTATTTTTATTGGATTACCATTGAACTTAGCACTATTTCCTAACTCAATGACTTATTTCTTGGTTTACTACATTATTAATACCGTTTCGACTTGGGCCTTTGGGGTCTTCTTAATTAGTAATGATGATCCTACTAAGAAAGACCAACCAAAAGAACATCACAAGATTAATTGGAAGCAAGTTCTTCCAATGCCACTTGTTGGATTCTTAATCGCTTTGATTTTCTTATTGTTAAATATTCCAGTATTAAAAGTACCATTTATTTCACAAACATTATCATATGTAGGAAGTTTAGTAACACCATTATCACTTATTTACATTGGAATTGTTTTAGCTGATGCTGGATTAAAGAGCATCTCATTTGATCGTGATACAGTTGTAGCCTTAATTGGTCGTTTCATTTTAGCACCAGTTGTAATGATTGGAATCTTAGTTTTAGCTATGCACGGTGGAGTCTCATTACCATCAATGTTTAACCAAACGATGATTGTTCAATCTGCTACTCCAATGCTAGCTGTATTGCCTATCCTAGCTGCTGAAGCTCATGGTGACGTTAAATATGCTACCAATATTGTTACTACATCAACTATTTTATTCATTGTTGTTATTCCTATTTTAATGACAATTGTTCAATACATTTAGTTAATAAAGAGTTGTCAATTAATTGGCAGCTCTTTTTTGTTGGATTGACAATGTTTGTGGGGTAGAATAAACTTTTAGTTAAGCTTAATTTGCATACGAAGAAGGAATTTATATGTTTGAAAAATTATGTTATGTATTAATCGCAATCGCTATTATTATTACAATTGCAGTTTATATTATTTGTTATTAAAAAGAGGTAATATTTTGAAATTATTAAATAAAAAGAAAATTGCATTAATTTTGTCTTGTTTTTTAACTACTCTTATTTTAATTTCTTGTGGAAAAGCAACAGCTAAAAATAATATAAAAAAGGGTCATTTTAATATTGATGAACGAGTTGAAGCCAAGTTACAAAAGATTGATTGGCGAAAACCTTCTGAAAAGATCCCTTATCCTAATATGAATCCAAAAAAGAAGAATTGGTTATTGGTTTCTAGCGAACATCAACGTGTTTATGTAATGACCCCTAAAAATAAGCTTCTATATACAATGTATTGTTCTACTGGCAGTGGCAATAGTGCAACTCCTAAGGGTACTTATCATATTCAAGCTGAACGTGGCAATCATTTTTACAATGCTAGTTCAGGAGAAGGTGCTAATTATTGGACTTCTTGGAAAGATCATGGAATTTACTTGTTCCATAGTGTTCCCGTTGATAAAAATGGTAAGTATTTAATGAAGGATGCTCATGAATTGGGTAAAAAGGCTAATTCACATGGTTGCATTCGTTTATCAGTACCAGATGCTAAATGGATTAATCAACATGTTCCGTTTGGAACCAAAGTTGTCATTAAATAAAAAATGTCGATACGATTTATTCGTACCGACATTTTTTGTTTTAAGGTAAAGTAATAACAATGGCTAAAATCAAGATCATTATAATAGCTATAATTAAAATTGGAATTATATTTTTAGTAAGCAGTTTACGTTGCTTGTAATATAAAAATCCAAGTAATAAAAGCATGGCAATCACTCCGATTGCATACATAACGATTAATTTGATTTGAACTGAGAAATCACTAGCCATCATATTTTAGCCACCTTTATTATTTAATTAGTAATTGGTATGCATATCTAGCAGTCCAAGGGTGACCATTTTCACGCATGTGAATAATCCCACGTTTTTCAAAACCATTAGATGTGATTACATGTTGCATTGCCATATTTTCGGGATGAGTATCGATTCTTACATCTTTAAATCCTAAGACAGTGGAAACTGTAATTAAACCGCTCACTAGTTTTTGTGAAAGATGTTGTCCACGGAATTTATTTGAAATTGCTACACGATGAATTGCTGCATAATGAGCTTCAGAACCATTTACCCATTCACCATCTTCAATTTTTAAGTAATTAGGATCAATTCCTTGATGGATAGTTGCGGTTCCAGCAATATTACCATCAGTTACTAGTACATAATTGATTCCGTCTGCAATATCTTTTTTCAAGTCATCATCAGCAGGGTAACCATGTTGCCATTGGTCAATTCCTTGTTCACCTAAATATGCAATAGCTGAATGGATAATGTCCAAAATTTCTGGTAAATCCTTTTCTATTGATTTTCTTAAGTATGTTGCGGGCATTTTAACACTTCCTTTTGGATTAATTATTAATTTATAAAAACCATAACTTAAGAGTATATATATAATCGCTGTTAAATGCAACGAATAAAAAAACTCTCATATAATATAGGATACAACAAATCGATATTTGTTCCACGTGATTTGTTTTATAATAATGTAATTTTCATTGCCATTCCCATGCCACCACCAATACAAATAGTAGCTAAACCATTTTTCTTATTAGTACGTTTTAAGTTATATATTAACGTTCCAATAATTCTAGCTCCTGAATCACCAAGAGGATGTCCCATTGAAATAGCACCACCAGAAATGTTCAATTTGTTTTTATCGATATTGTAATTTTTGGCCACTGCTAATACTTGTGCTGCAAATGCTTCATTAAGTTCTACTAAATCAATGTCATCCATACTAATGTTCATTTTAGTGAATAATTTTTTAGTAGCATCATATGGTGCATAACCCATGTAATCTGGATCACATCCAGTTTCTGCGTAATCATCAATTACAGCTAAGGGTTTAATGCCTCTTTTTTCGGCTTCGGATGCACTCATTAAAACAAGTGCAGATGCACCGTCATTTAAACTAGCTGCGTTCCCAGCAGTGACAGATCCTTCTTGGGTAAATGCAGGCTTTAATTTTCCTAAAGCTTCCATATTAGTATCTGGTCTAACTGTTTCATCATCTTTAAATATGAAGCTACCTTTACGACTCTTTATCTCAATAGGAACAATTTCCTCCTTAAGATAATCATTTTTCTGAGCATTTAAAGCACGCATATGTGATTCATATGCCCATTTATCTTGTTCTGCTCTAGTAACATTATATTTTTTAGCTACATTTTCTGCAGTCATTCCCATTGGTTGTTTGTTAAAAGCATCCATTAAAGCATCATTATATATAGAATCAATTAATGAAACATTGCCAAACTTCTTGCCTTTTCTCATGTTCATGTTTAAGAAGGGAGCATTGGACATGCTTTCGACGCCACCAGCAACAACTATGTTTGCATCACCCATAGCAATGGCTGCTTGGGCATTACGCACAGCTTTTAATCCAGAGCCACAAACTTGATTAACAGTGTTGGCTGTACTTGAGTAGGGGATGCCAGAGTTTATTTCGATTTGTCTGGAAATATTTTGACCAGCCCCAGCTTGTAGAACATTACCAAAGATAACTTGATCGACATTATCATTGTTTATTTTTGCTTGTTTGATTGCTTCTTTAGTTACAATTGTTCCCAATTCAACTGATGAAAAATTTTTAAGCTCACCATTTATTTTCCCAATTGGGGTTCTCTTCGCTGCTACAATAACTACTTTTTCCAATATACTTTTCTCCTTTTAAGTAATTTATTTTTCATTATAAAGGTTATGATTTGTTTTTTGTTGAAGTTTAATCATTTTTTAAATTTATTGTTGACGTTGATATTAATTATTGATATTATTATTCCTGTTGTCGTTTTTGATAACGGTAGCAAAAAAATAATTATAAAAAGTTGTTGACGTTGTTTTACAGCTTTGGTATTATTGTAATTGTCGTTGAAAAAGACAAGTTAGTTATTGAAAAATAATTATAAAAAGTTATTGACTTTCACTTGTTAAAATGGCATAATAATTAATGTTGCGTTGTTGATATGACAAAGAGCAACAAATTAATTCAAAAATTTAATTATAAAAAGTTGTTGACATTAAGTTGATAACCTGATATAATTAAAGAGCTGCTTATTGAAAGCAGCTAACTGATAAGTAGATCTTTGAAAACTGAACAAGATTGATAATCGATGATGTGTAAGGATTCTTATGATTTATATCATAAGAAATTAAACATTGCGAAGTCAATTCGCTTATAAAAAACAATTAATTTGATGAGCTAGTTAAAAGCTTTTCATCTATAAGATGAGAGTTTGATCCTGGCTCAGGACGAACGCTGGCGGCGTGCCTAATACATGCAAGTCGAACGAGTCCTCCCAATTTGATTTTATGCTTGCATAAATGATTTTTGGATTCGGGACGAGTGGCGAACTGGTGAGTAACACGTGGGTAACCTGCCTRAAGYAGGGGATAACATTTGGAAACAGATGCTAATACCGTATAATTAGTTGGAACCACATGGTTCCAACTTGAAAGATGGCTCTGCTATCACTTTAGGATGGACCGCGGCGTATTAGCTAGTTGGTGAGATAAAAGCTCACCAAGGCGATGATACGTAGCCGACCTGAGAGGGTAATCGGCCACATTGGGACTGAGACACGGCCCAGACTCCTACGGGAGGCAGCAGTAGGGAATCTTCCACAATGGACGAAAGTCTGATGGAGCAACGCCGCGTGAGTGAAGAAGGGTTTCGGCTCGTAAAACTCTGTTGTTAAAGAAGAACAAGTGTAAGAGTAACTGTTTACGCTTTGACGGTATTTAACCAGAAAGCCACGGCTAACTACGTGCCAGCAGCCGCGTAATACGTAGGTGGCAAGCGTTGTCCGGATTTATT
>NZ_POSO01000008.1 GCF_002993975.1 Apilactobacillus micheneri
TGAATACGGAAATATTTGTTTAAATAAGTTTGTCCATGACGTACAGCTACGTACGTCTGWKYATCGATCGATGTACAGCTACGTACGTCTGAGCATYTRATCGATGTACAGCTACGTACGTCTGAGCATCGATCGATGTACAGCTACGTACGTCTGAGCATCGATCGATGTACAGCTACGTACGTCTGAGCATCGATCGATGTACAGCTACGTACGTCTGAGCATCGATCGATGTACAGCTCTACGTACGTCTGAGCATCGATCGATGTACAGCTACGTACGTCTGAGCATCGATCGATGTACAGCTACGTACGTCTGAGCATCGATCGATGTACAGCTACGTACGTCTGAGCATCGATCGATGTACAGCTACGTACGTCTGAGCATCGATCGATGTACAGCTACGTACGTCTGAGCATCGATCGATGTACAGCTACGTACGTCTGAGCATCGATCGATGTACAGCTACGTACGTCTGAGCATCGATCGATGTACAGCTACGTACGTCTGAGCATCGATCGATGTACAGCTACGTACGTCTGAGCATCGATCGATGTACAGCTACGTACGTCTGAGCATCGATCGATGTACAGCTACGTACGTCTGAGCATCGATCGATGTACAGCTACGTACGTCTGAGCATCGATCGATGTACAGCTACGTACGTCTGAGCATCGATCGATGTACAGCTACGTACGTCTGAGCATCATCGATGTACAGCTACGTACGTCTGAGCATCGATCGATGTACAGCTACGTACGTCTGAGCATCGATCGATGTACAGCTACGTACGTCTGAGCATCGATCGATGTACAGCTACGTACTCTGAGCATCGATCGATGTACAGCTAGTACGCTGAGCATCGATCGATGTACAGCTGTACGGTAC
>NZ_POSO01000011.1 GCF_002993975.1 Apilactobacillus micheneri
TTACCAGTACATTATTTAGACGATATGGGAATATGTTTCTTTAACAAACGTGAAGTTACTAAGTATTTACTAGAACAATAAAAATTTATTGCCGTGTGGGGCGGAAAATACTTATAAACATAGCAAAATAAAAAAGTCCATATATAAATATGACTTGAAAGGGGATGATATATGAAAGGGGATGATATATGAAAGGGGATGATATATGAAAGTTTATGATTGTTTCAATTAATCTATAAATAGGAGTTGATAATTATGTATGATCTATTAAATACTGGTTTAGTATTCACACAATCAGAAAATGAAATGATAACACCAAYWAACAACTAATTATTGTAATTTCTGAATATGCAAGAATTAAGGTACATGCTGTTAATCAATTAATAAGAAGATACAAATCAGAAATGAAATCATTAGGATTAAACGCACGTGAAGTGCCATAAAGTAATTGAAAAAATACCAATGGAAGACCTAAAATAACTTATTTGTTAAATGAAAAACAATCAGTCTTTATAATCGCACTTTTAAGAAATACTAAACCTGTGTTAGTTTAAAGTAAAAGATTTTAGCTAGTGCTTTTGTTGAAGCCAAGAGTTTATTAAATACAAGACAAATAACACATGCTAATAGTAAGCCAATAACTAAGACTTTAGGGCAAGCAATACAAGATAATCCTAATATTACTAATAAGTTTGCTTATAGTACCTTTAATAAGCTGATATATAAACATGCTTTAGGCATTAACACCAATCAATTAAGAAAGACTAAGACGAYCCTCAAACATGATGTAATTAGTTATTATTTGAATGTTGATGAGCAACAAGAACTAAATAAAATTAAGCGTTTGGTTATCTCATTGTTAGATATGAACTTAGATTATCAAACAATTAAGCAAACACTTGAAAATTTACCAAGTAATCAATTACA
>NZ_POSO01000010.1 GCF_002993975.1 Apilactobacillus micheneri
CTTAAAATAAAATAATAAAACACATAATTATTCTAACACTGTTGTAATCATTTTGTATTGATTAATTATAATAGTGTTATAATATAATAAGCTTATATTGAAAGAAGTAAATTATATGAAACGAAAAATTTGAGAATCCTTTTTATCCTTCAATAATTGCTATCATTGCAATTTCTATTCAATCTATTGATATAAAAGCGGATACCGTAACCTCACCAGTTACTAATAATCAGAATGATTCACAAAATAATGTTACTGATAGTAATCAATTCTCTGGAATAATAACTAATGATTCAAACAATAATAATGATGACAAGAGCAATTAGTAATTCCACAGATAATAATCAAAATACAGATAAACGTATTCCTGATAATCGAATAAAAGGTAAAGAAACATCATTATTTAGAATTTAAGTACAAAAAGACTAACTTTATACGAATTGTTAAAAAAAATCGCAGTCTTTATATAGGCGGTGGTTATAATACAAATAAAAAAGTATTAAAAGCTACAAAAATAGTAAAAATTTACTTAAAGCATGGGTTCATGTAATTGAATTTGAGAATACTAAATTAGGTAAATATGCTCATATTATACATAATGGAAAAGATGAAGGCTGGATTAACAATTCTGCTTTAGATTACTCATCTTTAAATTAAATAATGTCCCACTGATTAGCCAACGTCCACAGTTACCAACGGGTTGTGAAATTACGGCTGTGACAATGATGATTAATTACGCTACTGGTAAGAAATACTCTAAAACTTTTTTTTTTTTTGCTAATAAAATGCCTCGTAACTCTAATCCTAATAAAGGTTTTGTGGGCAGTCCTTATTCCAAATCAGGTTGGTATATTTATCCACCAGCATTAATGAAATTAGTTCATCGTTATGCTGACAGTAGTGTCAATCTAACTGGTAAAAGTACAATTTAAAACATTATTTAAAACAAAATAATCATCCTATTGTTATTTGGATAGCTAATGCTGATG
>NZ_POSO01000003.1 GCF_002993975.1 Apilactobacillus micheneri
ATGAAATTTCCCATTCCTTTATGGAAGTAAGACCCCTAAGAGATGATTAGGTAGATAGGCTAGAAGTGGAAGTGCAGCAATGTATGGAGCGGACTAGTACTAATTGGTCGAGGACTTAACCAAGTAAGGTTGTTCTCTAAAAGAAATAATAATATCTAGTTTTGAAAGAACGAAGTTCTTTCAGATAAATAGTGTGGTGGCGATAGCTAGAAGGATACACCTGTTCCCATGCCGAACACAGCAGTTAAGCTTCTAAACGCCGAGAGTAGTTAGAGGATCGCCTCTTGCAAGGGTAGGAAGTTGCCGCGCTTATTATKSMGRATTAGCTCAGTTGGTAGAGCACCTGACTGTTAATCAGGTTGTCRTCAGTTCGAGTCTGACATTCGGAGTTAGTTATGGTCTTGGAGAGTTGTCCGAGTTGGCCGATGGAGCATCATTGGAAATGATGTAAACGGGTCAAAGCCTGTTTCAAGGGTTCGAATCCCTTACTCTCCGTTATAACTTTAATATGACCCGTTGGTCAAGTGGTTTAAGACACTGCCCTTTCACGGCAGTAACATGGGTTCGAATCCCGTACGGGTCATTATTTGGAGGATTAGCTCAGTTGGGAGAGCATCTGCCTTACAAGCAGGAGGTCACAGGTTCGAGCCCTGTATCCTCCATCCAAATATTGGACTGGTTCGTTGGTCTAGTTGGTTTAGGACGCCTGCCTGTCACGCAGGAGGTCACGAGTTCGAGTCTCGTACGAACCGTTGTTGTTTTATTACAACATATAATTAAATAATCTATAGCATAACATAAATGGTTTGGCTCGGTAGCTCAGTTGGTAGAGCAACGGATTGAAGCTCCGTGTGTCGGCAGTTCGATTCTGTCCCGCGCCATTTATGGAGGAGTAGCGAAGTCTGGCTAAACGCGGCGGACTGTAAATCCGCTCCTTCGGGTTCGGTGGTTCGAATCCACTCTCCTCCATTTTAAATAGGGATATAGTTCAATGGTAGAATACCGGTCTCCAAAACCGTTGATGTGGGTTCAACTCCTACTATCCCTGTTATGTTGCTATGGCGGTAGTGGTGAAGTGGTTAACACATCGGTTTGTGGATCCGACACGCGTGGGTTCGATCCCCACCTACCGCCCTTTTTAATTGGGCTATAGCCAAGTGGTAAGGCAATGGACTTTGACTCCATCATGCGCTGGTTCGAATCCAGCTAGCCCAGTTGAATATTATATTAAATGGCGGTATGGCCAAGTGGTAAGGCAGAGGTCTGCAAAACCTTTATCATCGGTTCAAATCCGATTACCGCCTTTAATTTTTCATTAATATATTTTGCCGGAGTGGCGGAATTGGCAGACGCGCTGGACTCAAAATCCAGTGATCGTATAGATCGTGTGGGTTCGAACCCACCTCCGGTATAATTATAATCGAATAAATCTAATCAAAGAACGATAAGCAATTTAGTGCTTATCGTTTATTTTTTTACTGTTACAATAGTCTTTTAAATGTTGTAATTTTGTGATATGCTTATAAAAGTTATGAGCGTATTCCCGATAGGATTCACCTAGTAGTGAAGATGCCTTGTAACCAAAATCGTAGGGGGAATAATTAAATGCAAGAAAGACATTTATTTACATCAGAATCTGTTTCAGAAGGACATCCTGATAAAATTGCTGATCAAATTAGTGATGCTATTTTAGACGAAATGTTAAAACAAGATCCTGATTCTAGAGTGGCCTGTGAATGTTCTGTTACAACAGGTTTGGTTTTAGTTTTTGGTGAAATTACAACAAAAGCATATGTAAATATACAAAAAGTAGTTAGAGAAACAATTAAAAATATTGGTTATGATAATAACCAATATGGATTTGACGGAAATACATGTGCTGTATTAGTTGCTATTGACGAACAATCACCTGATATTGCACAAGGTGTAGATGATTCTGTTGAAAAAAGAGACAATAGTGAAGATGCATTAGATAAAATAGGTGCAGGGGATCAAGGCTTAATGTTTGGTTACGCCGTAGATGAAACTCCTGAATTAATGCCTTTACCTATTTCATTGAGTCATAATTTGATGCGTAAAATTACTGAATTAAGAAAGAATGAATCAATACCATATTTAAGACCCGATGCTAAGGCAGAAGTTACAGTGGAATATGATGATAATGATGTTCCCACATTAGTTGATACAGTGGTTTTAAGTACTCAACATGATCCAGATGTTACTTTGAATCAAATAAGAAATGATATTATTGATAAAGTCATTAAACAAGTAATTCCAGATGAATTTTTAAGTTCAAAGACTAAATATTATATTAATCCAACTGGAAGATTTGTAATTGGTGGGCCACAAGGAGATGCTGGCTTAACTGGTCGTAAGATTATAGTTGATACTTATGGAGGAGCTGCTCATCATGGTGGTGGTGCTTTTTCTGGTAAAGATGCAACTAAGGTCGATCGTTCTGCTAGCTATGCTGCTAGATATATTGCAAAAAATATTGTTGCTGCAAAATTAGCTAAAAAGGTTGAAGTTCAAATTGCTTATGCAATTGGAGTTGCAGAACCTGTATCAATTTCTATTAATACTTTTAATACTTCTAGAGTTTCGGAAGAATCATTAATTGAAGCAGTTAGAAAAATATTTGATTTAAGACCCGCTGGAATTATTAAAATGCTTGACTTAAAACGTCCTATTTATAAACAGACTGCTGTTTATGGTCACTTTGGTAGAACAGATGTTGATTTGCCATGGGAAAAGACTGATAAAGTCGAAGAATTAAATAATTTTTTAAATAATAAGGCTTAATAAAATAAAAAACGATTTATTTTGTTTTTATACAAATTAAATCGTTTTTCTTTTATTATGGGGGTTAAAATAAATATGATACAAAAAAATAATCGATTTTGGATTACTATGGCACTGTTTTTATCTACCTTTGTTGGTGCAATTTCTATAACAATTGTATCAACATCCTTACCATCAATAGTAGGAGACATCCATGGGGTTTCTCTTATGAACTGGGTCTTTTCTATATTTTTATTGACTAGTGTGGTTACTACTCCAATATATGGAAAACTATCTGATCAATTTGGTAGAAAAAAGATTTTTTTAACTGGATTACTAATATTTTTAATTGGAAGTTTTTTTTCAGGTATTTCTAATAATATGGAAATTTTAATATTTTGGCGTGCGATTCAGGGGATTGGTTCTTCTGCTATTATGCCGATGACATATACAATAATATCTGATATATATCCTTTTAATAATAAATCTAAATTAATTGGAATAAATGGTGCGATTTGGGGAATATCTTTAACTATCGCTCCATTATTAGGCGGAATAGTTGTTGATACATTTAACTGGCGATGGATATTTTTCATAAATATACCTATTATAATATTATCAATTTGTATAATTCTTTTATTTTTTAAAGAAAAAAATTTTGGTACTAAACAAAAGATAGACTATTTGGGAATAATATATTTATCATTATTTTTATTTTCAATAATGTATGTAATACAATTAATGGATTCAATTCCTAATACAATTAATAGTATATACTATCTAATAATTATTTCTTTAATTTCATTGGTCTTATTTATAAGAAATGAGTATAGAACTATTAATCCATTAATTCCAATGTCATTATTTAATAATAAGACTTTTATAATTCAAAATATAATTATATTATTAATGAGTGGCTTTGTTTTTGGGTTGGAAATTTATCTGCCAATTTGGATTCAAGGAATTATGGGTTTATCAGCATCTTTTTCAGGATTAGCGATTACCCCAATTTCAATATTCTGGATTATTGGTTCATTTTTTTCAGGATGGTTATTATCTAAAAGTAGTGCTTCTTATGTAACAATTATTGGCTCTATTTTTACTATAATATCTGCTGTATGCTTAATATTGTTATCTATTAATTCTTCAATTATATATTTCTTTGTTATATCATCACTATGTGGCATTGGTTTTGGATTGACTATTACTAATAGTACTGTTACTTCTCAAAACATTGTTGAACAAGATAAAGTAGGAGTTGCTACTTCGTTTAATAGCTTAAGCAGGATCCTTGGACAAACATTTATTATCTCTATCTTAGAAATTGTCATGAATAGACAAATTAAGATAGGAACTCTTCATTCTAATGCTGGCATTACTTCTAATAAAATAAATGAATTTATAAACTATAAAACTCATTTGAACTTATCTGAAAATGTACTTAATTCTTTAAAAAATATATTATATAATTCTTTGCATGAAGTTTTCTTATTTTGTTTAATAATAGTTATACTAGTAGTTATTATTAATTTGTTTGATAAAAAAATTGATAAATAAAAAAGACACGATTGAAAATCGTGTCTTTTTTATTTTTTTGAATAGCTATTAAGATAGGGGGTTCATTTATCTGGTTAATAAATTTATATTCTAAAACAGAATATTCTTTTTGTTCTAAATTTTTGACAAAATCTATTACTGTATTTTTTTCAGTTTTTCCGCCAGGATGACCATAATATAATACCAATATTATAATGCCATCTTTTTCAAGCAATTCTAAACATGCTTTAATTGCTGTTATTGTTGTTTTGGGCTTTGTTATTATATCTTTATTGCCACCTGGTAAATATCCTAAGTTAAAAATTGCTCCATTAATTTTATCTTTTACATATTCTTTAATTTTTTCATGTCCAATATTGAATAGTTTAGTATTATTTAAATTATTTTTTTCTAGTCTTTTTTTAGTAATATTGATAGCATCTTTTTGTAAATCAAAGCCGTATACTTTACCATGTTCTTTTACTAATTTAGATAAAAATTCAGTATCATTTCCTTTACCTACAGTGGCATCGATAACATTATCACCACTTTTTATTACTTGTGACATTATCGTATGACTATACCTTAAAGATGGTTCTAATTTCATAATAAAATCCTTTCCGAAATTTTTATTAGTTAAATTATATCATTTATAAAATATATTGGTTAAACTTGATTTTAAATTTATAGACTGGTAATATAATAAATAATTAAATTGATAGATAATAAAATGTGGATACGAACTAGTAAATTGATTAATTTTTTCAGAAACTAAATGGACGCTGTGAATTTAGAAATTAATCAATTGAACTCATCGTTGAATTTTTAACTGAAAATAATAGGTTAAAACGTTTTCCTCGTTACGGAGCGTAAAGAGTTTTGTATTGTTATACAAAGAATTTTTAGGTGGTACCGCGGAAACTTTCGTCCTATAGGTGATTTTTGATATTCACTTGTAGGACTTTTTTATTATCTAATAATTATTTTTATAGGAGGAATAATATATAATGCCTTACAATCATCTTGATATAGAAAAAAAGTGGCAAAAATATTGGGCCAAAAATGATACGTTTAAAACAACAAATGATCCTAATAAAGAAAATTATTACGCTTTAGACATGTTTCCTTATCCTTCAGGACAAGGATTGCATGTTGGACATCCAGAAGGATATACAGCAACTGACATAATGTCTAGAATGAAAAGAATGCAGGGTAAAAATGTATTGCATCCAATTGGCTTTGATGCATTTGGATTACCAGCAGAACAATATGCTTTAAAAACTGGTAATCATCCTGGTACTTTTACTCAAAAGAATATTGAACATTTTAGAGAACAAATTAAATCTTTAGGATTTTCATATGATTGGGATCGAGAAGTTGATACTACTGATCCAAAATATTATAAATGGACTCAATGGATCTTTGAACAACTTTATAAAAAAGGTTTAGCATACGAAGATAAAATTGAAGTTAACTGGGCTCCTGATTTTATGGGGGGAACAGTTGTTGCTAATGAAGAAGTGAAAGATGGTAAAACTGAACGTGGTGGTTATCCAGTATACCGTGTTCCAATGACTCAATGGGTATTGAAAATTACTGCTTACGCTGATCGTCTAATTGATGATTTGGATGACTTAGATTGGCCTGAAAGTATTAAAGAAATGCAAAAAAATTGGATTGGTCGTTCAAGAGGTGCAAGTGTATTCTTTAATGTTTATGGTCATGATGATGACACAATCGAAGTGTTTACTACCAGACCAGATACCTTATTTGGTGCTTCTTATATGGTCCTTGCTCCTGAACATGAATTAGTTGATAAAATTACAACTGCTGATCAAAAAGAAGCTGTTGAGAAATATCGAAAAGAAGTTTCAACTAAATCTGACTTAGAAAGAACTGATTTAAATAAGAATAAATCGGGTGTATTTACTGGAGCATATGGTGTTAATCCAATTAATGGTGAAAAATTACCAATATGGATTGGAGATTATGTATTATCTAGTTATGGTACTGGTGCAATAATGGCAGTTCCTGCACATGATGATCGTGACTATGAATTTGCTAATAAATTCGATTTACCAATTAAGCCTGTTATTGAAGGTGGAGATGTTTCTAAAGAGGCATACACCGGAGATGGAAAACATATTAATTCCGATTTCTTAGATGGCATGGGTAAACAAGAAGCTATCGAAAAAGCTATTAAATGGTTAGAAGATAATAATGCAGGTAATGCTAAAACTAATTATCGATTAAGAGATTGGATTTTCTCACGTCAAAGATATTGGGGAGAACCAATTCCTGTTATTCATTGGGAAGACGGTAGTACATCATTAGTTCCAGAAGATGAATTACCTTTGAAATTACCAGAGGCTAAAAATATTGAACCATCTGGTACGGGAGAATCTCCATTAGCTAACATTGATGATTGGGTAAATGTTGTAGACAAAAATGGTAAAAAAGGTAAACGTGAAACTAATACAATGCCACAATGGGCAGGAAGTTCATGGTATTACTTAAGATATATTGATCCTCATAACGATAAAAAACTAGCAGATCCAGAATTACTAAAAAAATGGTTGCCAGTTGATTTATATATCGGTGGTGCCGAACATGCAGTGCTTCATTTATTATATGCAAGATTTTGGCATAAAGTACTTTATGATTTAGGAGTTGTACCAACTAAGGAGCCATTCCAAAAACTTGTTAACCAAGGGATGATTTTAGGTACTAATCATGAAAAAATGTCTAAATCTAAAGGAAATGTGGTTAATCCTGATGATATTGTTGAAGAATATGGTGCTGATACATTAAGACTTTATGAAATGTTCATGGGACCATTAACTGAATCAAAGCCATGGAGTACTGAAGGTTTAAATGGTGCTAATAGATGGATTCAACGTGTATGGCGACTAATTATGGATGATAATAATCATTTGCGTGATCGCATTGTTACAGTTAATGATGGTAAATTAGATAAGATTTATAATCAAACGGTTAAAAAGGTTACTGATGATTACGAAAATCTTAGATTTAATGTAGCTATTTCAACAATGATGGTATTTGTTAATGAATGTTATAAACAAAATACATTATATTTGAAGTATATTGAAGGCTTTATTAAATTACTTGCACCAATTGTTCCACATATGACTGAAGAACTATGGAACAAGATGGGACATGAAGATTCAATTTCTTATGCTAAATGGCCAACATATGATGAAAGCAAATTAGTTGATGATGAAATTCAAATGGTTGTTCAAGTTAACGGTAAGGTTAGAGCACATATTAAAGTTGCTAATGATATGCAAAAAGATGCAATTCAAGAAGTTGCTTTAAATGACGATAAAGTTAAAGAGTTCACTGATGGTAAAACAGTTCGTAAAGTAATTGTTATCCCTGGTAAAATTGTTAATATTGTTGCTAACTAAATAAAAAATGGGGAGATTTGTTCTCCCTTTTTTATTATTATTAGATTTGCTTACTTTATAAATTTTGATTAAAATGAATAAGTCAGACAAATTTGAAAGTAGGACTATAAAATGCAAGAACAAAATGAAAATATTACAAATAGTGATCAACAGACCCAGAATAAAATGCTCCAAGGGTCTGCCTGGATGACAGCAGGAAGTATCCTTTCTAGGATATTAGGGGCAATTTACATTATTCCTTGGAGTATTTGGTTTGGAGCTTTTTATTTACAAGCCAATGCTTTGTATGTACAAGGATATAATATTTATAGTATGTTTCTTATAATATCAATTGCCGGAATTCCATCAGCAATTGCAAAGGAAGTGGCCCATTATAATGCTTTGAATGAATATGGGATAAGTCTAAGATTGTATAAAAGGGGCTTAGTTTTATCTTTTACCACTGGTATAATATGCGCATTAGCTTTATATTTTGGAGCACCGCTATTAGACAACGGTAATCCTAACGTTATTCCAGTTATACGCTCTTTATCATGGGCAGTTTTGATTATTCCAACTATGAGTTTAACTAGAGGCTATTTCCAAGGATTCCAAGACATGGCACCTTCGGCAATATCGCAATTTGCAGAGCAATTATTTAGAGTGATATATATGCTAGTTACAGCATTCTTCATAATGCGAGTTATTCATGGTAATTGGACAACCGCGGTTACACAGTCAACTTTTGCTGCTTTTATTGGATCACTGGCAGGGTTAATAATTCTTGGAATATATTATTTAAAACGCAGAAAATACTATAGTCATCTTATTGAAAATAGTAATAATAAGATTCACGTTAATGCTAATCATTTATATAAGGAAATCATTAGTCAAGCAATTCCATTCATTATCTTAGGTGCTGGAATTACTATTTTTCAACTTATTGACCAATATACTTTCTTTGACGTTATGAGGATCTCAACTAATTATCCAATGAATGTTTTAAACAAATTGTATGCAATCTTTGCTGGTAATGCTAACAAGCTAATAATGATAACTATTTCTCTTGCTTCAGCTATGGCCATTACTGTTGTACCTTTGTTATCTGAGGCATTTACTAAAAATGATAAAAAGGGTATTAGTCATCAACTTTCCAATGGTTTTATATTATTTTCTTTTGTAATGATTCCAGCTGCTTTAGGGATGACAGCAGTTTCCGGACCATTGAATCGTGTGTTTTATGGTACTGGTTATAATCATTTATCTGCTAATGTACTAGCATTTTCTTCAATTGTTTCTATACTTTTTGGATTGTTTACTGTTATTGCAGCGATGATGCAAGGAATTTCCCAAAATAAATTGGCAGTGAAATATTTTATATACGGAACTATTGCTAAAATTTTGGCCCAAGTACCTATGATATTAATATTTGGTACTTTTGGTCCACTTATCGCTTCAGCCATTGGATTCTTAGTTGTCAATGGATTAATTATTAAGTCTCTTGATAATCAATTTGGTTTTAGAAGTTATCAAATGCTAGAAAGATTAAATTTTATTTTGATATTTTCTCTTGTTACTTATTTAGTTGCCTTGGCTACTGTTTACTTGGGAAATACAGTAGTAGATATTTTTACAAATAGTTATAGTAGAGTTGGAAGTTTTATAGTAGTCGCACTAGCTGTTATTGTTGGCGGATTTATTTATTCTTACTTATCTCTCAAAAGTAGAGTCGCTGATTATGTAATTGGTCATCAATCAGATAAATTAAGAAAAATATTACACATTAAATAAAAAAGGTTTGATCCTCTAATTGAGGATTAAACCTTTTTTTCATATTTTTTCATATTTTTTCATAAAATTGGGAATTTGATTAATTATCTGACTAGGTAATACTACATATTGATCTTTTGCTAATTCATCTGCAATTTTACTATGCATAAAAACTGCAGATAAAACAGCATTGTATTTGTTATTAAATTGAGCAACAAATCCTCCAATCATACCAGCTAATGTATCACCCATACCACCAGTTGCTTGAGCAGGTGTTCCGCCAGGATTTTGAAAAACACTATCAGAGTTATAAACTTCAGTATGATGAGATTTTAAGACTACAATACTATTTAATTCCTTAACTTTTATCATATTTTGATTTTCGTTTTGATTATTTATTTTTATATCAGATAGTCGTTGCCACTCCATTTGATGAGGAGTGAAAATTTTAATAGCGTTTGGCAGCTTTATTTTATGCTTTGCAATCATAGTAATAGCTGATCCATCAATTACAACAATTTGATTTTTTTGTATTAAACTAAATACTTTATTTAAAATTTTTAAGCTTTTAGTATCTGTTCCTAATCCAGGACCGATTACAATAACATTAAAAGTAGGGATTAATGATTTTAATGTTTCTTCATCGTTATAATCGGCAAACATTGCTTCAGGTAAATGATCATGTAAACTTGAAAGGTTAATTTTATCTGTAAATGTAGTTACCAATCCAGCACCCGAATGAACAGCCGCTGATGAGGCCATTATAATTGCACCACCAAAATTTTGGTTACCACCAATTAAACCAACTTTGCCATATGTTCCCTTATAACTATTATTTGGTCTTATTCTAATTGTATTATTAACAATATCTTTAGTTATTTGATCCATACAATATTCCTCCTAAGAAGATTACATATCATAATTATATCATTACAAGACTTTAAAGTTCATTTATAGCTATTAAAACTGATTATGCTAAAATATAAATAAAGATATCAGGGGGGATTTTTTTATGATTAATTGGAAAAAACAAGCAAAGTCTTATAAAGATTCTTATTTAAAAGATTTGAAAGAATTAATTGCTATTGATAGTGAACGTAATGATAAAGACAAAACTAAAGAACATCCTTTGGGGAAAGGACCATCTGATGCTTTAAAAAAATATTTGTCCTTTGGTGAACGTGATGGTTTTAAAACAAAAAATTTAGATAATTTAGTAGGTTATATTGAGTATGGTGATGGAGATCAAACTTTAGCCATTTTGGCTCATGCCGATGTTATGCCAGCAGGTGCCGGATGGGATACTGATCCATTTGATATGACGATTAAAGATGGTAATGTTTATGGTCGTGGTGCGTCTGATGATAAAGGTCCAGGTTTAGCTGCATATTATGGACTAAAAATAATGAAAGATAATAATATTAAGCCAAATTGTAAAATCAGATTCATAGTAGGTACTGATGAGGAAAGTGATTGGACTGGGATGAAACATTATTTTGCCTTAGAGCCAGAACCTGACTTTGGTTTTTCACCAGATGCTGAATTTCCAGTTATTAACGGTGAAAAGGGAAACACTACGTTTGAAAATAAATTTAACAACAAACAAACTGATAATGCCGATACATTATTGAAGTCATTTGATTCAGGATTACGTGAGAATATGGTTCCTCGTGATGCCAATGCTTATGTATTAACTAATGATAAAGATGAAATGAATGCTGATTTTACCAATTTTATGGAAGATAGTAATTTAGATGGTGATGCTGAAATTACAGAAAAAGGAATTAAATTGCATTTAATTGGTAAATCTGCACACGGAATGGAGCCTAAGAACGGTATTAATGCTGGAACTTATCTAGCAACGTTTTTAAGCGAATATGATTTTACTGGTGATGCTGATAACTTTTTAACATTTATCGCTAAATATTTACATGATGATTCAAGATGCCATAAACTTGATACTTCATATTCGAGTGGCATAATGGGTGATTTAACTATGAATGTTGGAATTATGAAATTCGATACTCAAAATGGAGGATTTATAAATACTAATTTTAGATATCCTAAGGGGATTTCTGTTTCAACAATTAGTGAACACTTAGAAAATGCAATCAAGCCATTGTCAGGAAGTGTTAATAACACTGATAATATGGATCCGCATTATGTAGATCCCGCTGATCCAATTGTAAGTCGTTTAATTGATGTTTATCGTGAACAATCTGGTGCTAAATCAGCTAAACCAGAAGTTGTTGGTGGCGGTACCTATGGAAGAATGATGAAACGAGGAGTGGCTTTTGGTGCTTTATGCCCATGGACGGAAGATACTATGCATCAAGCTAATGAATTTCAACCTATAGATGATTTATTACTAGCGATGTCTATTTATGCACAATCAATTACCGAATTATCTAAATAATAAAAAAGCACTTTTGATTAATATTACTTTTAACCAAAAGTGCTTTTTGCTTATCTTATTTCTTTTAATTTATTATCGATTTGTTTTAATATGATTTCAGTATTTTTATCATCAGATAGATCATATTTTTGCAAATCAATTTTCATTTTAGGGCTTGCGTCATATTCTTCATACCATTTTTTATATGCTGACCACATATTATAATAATATTCTTTTAACTTGGGGTTATTATCAAATTGTTCATAATCACGACCACGCTTTTTGATTCTCTTTAAAATGGTTTCAAAGTCGGTTTCAGCATATACCATTAAATCAGGTGATTTTTTCGGTAAAGCTTTTAATTCTGACATCATTCTATCAAGTAAAGATAAATAAATTTTTAATTCCATATCGGTAATGTTTCCCTCTGCATTATTTTGCTTAGTGAAAAGGGCATCTTCATAAATTGAACGGTCTAAAATATTATTATCATCTGCTAACGCTTTTTTGATCATTCCAAAACGCTTATTTAAAAAATATATTTGTAATAAGAATCCATATTGCTTTGGGTTCTTATAATAAAGTGGAAGAACTGGATTTTCACCAACTGGTTCATAAAATGCTTTTGTATCTAGATGTTTAGAAATTTTTCCAGTTAGGGTAGTTTTACCAACCCCAATCATTCCGGCAGTAATTATCACCATTATTAACTCCTTAATTTCAACAATAATATTATTATTTTATCATATTATATAAATATAAATAAAAATACCCCGATAAAAATCAGGGTATTTTTATTTAAGTTTAGATTACTTTTTTTCGTCTTTTAATAGGTCACGAATTTCACCAAGTAATGCATCAGTTTTACTTTCTTTAGCTGAAGTATCACGTTTAGTTAATTTGTTGAATGCTCTTACCATTAAGAAGATGATAAATGCAATAATAATGAAATTAATAATTGCTTCAATGAATGAACCAACTTTAAATTGAGCACTACCAACTGAGAATACTAAACCTGATAGATTAATTTGTCCTAGGAATAAACCTAAGAATGGATTAATCAAATCAGTAGTTAATGATTTAACAATAGCTGTAAATGCTGAACCGATGATAACACCAACGGCTAAATCAACTACACTACCTCTAGATAAGAATGCTTTAAAATCTTTAAACATATAAATTCTCCTTATGTAAATTATTAATTATGAATATAATAACATAAAAATCATCTAATAATAATGAAAAATGTTATACTTGGCATGGGATTAGCATTTTAATTATTGAAAGGTGTACTAGCACAATGACAAAACGAAATTATTGGATATATATTTTTTTTACTATAACTATTTTATTTTGTTTGCAGAATAGTCATTTAGTAACAAATGTTTATGCCAAAAATAATATCAAGACTGAAAAAATAAAAAATAATCCATCAACTGTACCGCAACAATCCAAATCCAGTTTTTTAGTTGCTATGAAAATAAAGCATCAGAATTCATTAAATACATATATTTTAAATAAAAATAACAAAAAATTTATTTCCACTAAACAATTTAGTAATCGTTATGGGCAGGATAAAAATAATATATATAAAATAAAAAGGTACTTTTATAAATATCATTTAAAAGTTAAAGTATATCGTGGAAATCTTATATTAAAAGTCTATGGTTCGATAAAAAACATACAGAAAGCTTTGAAATTTAAATTTATTAATTTAAATAAATCAGGTGTTAATGTCATAAAGCCTAATCATAAACTTACTTTACCTAAAAGATACCAAAAAAATATTATTGATATAATTGGTTTAACAAACTATGATGGTATCGATCATAAAGATCATAATGGTAACAATGTTTCTGATTCTGATTTGAAATCTAATAGTCCACAAAAATTTATTAACAGATATAATGTTTCACCTTTATCTGATAATTCTAAAAGGAAAACTTCCATAGGAATTATTTCCTTTGGTGATTTTAGTAAAGCAGATGTAGGAACATATTGGCGCAAAATGGGAACTTCTGGAAATACTAGTAGAATTAAAGTTTATAATCATGATGCTGATACAGCAATTGATAATAATAGCAGTGATGAAACTACTATGGACTTAGAACAGGCAGGATTTGTTAATCCTAAGGCTAATTTAAATTTATATTTATCTTCACCAACCATTTCCGGTTTATTAACTAGTTTGTCAGATGCTGTTAGTGATAACAAATCTGATACTTTATCATTGAGTTGGGGGATAAGTGAATCTGAGATTAAAAGAGAAATTAAATTAGGTATTTTAAGCAAAAAATATAGTCAGATAATTAATCTAATTTTAGAACAAGCTGCTGCTCAAGGTATTAGTGTATTCAATTCATCTGGTGATAATGGTGCTTATGATGGAATCTCAAGTGGAGTTACTAGTTTATCGGTTGAATCGCCTTCATCATCTCCATATATAACTTCTGTAGGTGCTACAAGTATACCGGTCGATTATTCAATTAATGGTCAACGTATAAGAATTAATAAAGAACGCGCTTGGTCTAATGACTTTTTGTACCCATATTTTAATAAATTAAAATTATATGAGGCTAATAGTTCTATTTTTATTCCTAGTTATTTTGCTGGAACTGGTGGTGGATTTAGTAAGTTAAATTCTGTCCCTGCTTACCAAAAAAATATTAAAGGTGTAGGGAGTTATAATGCTATTAAATATTGGGATATGAGTTCTGGTTATGCACAGCAATATACTGCACCTAGTTTAGTTTCTGGTGAAAATTCAGGTAGAAATGTACCTGATATTGTTGCCAATGGTGATCCGCAGTCTGGTTATACTGTTTATCATAATAATAAATGGAGTATAAGTGGGGGTACCAGTATTGTTGCTCCACAAATAGCAGGGGTGGATTCATTGATGGTTGCTAAAGCTAAACATAGAATGGGACTTTGGAATCCTAAAATATATTCATATTCAACATCCCATAACTCGCCTTTTAATCCGATTGATTCTATAAATGATAATAGTAATATTTATTATGTTGGACAACCTGGAAAGCCTTATAATCAAGCAACCGGTTTAGGAACAGTCAATTATTATAAACTATATAAAGAAATGAAATAAAAAAGCAATGACATTTTAGTCATTGCTTTTTGTTATTCTTTCATTTTTTTAAGCATTTCATCTGCAATTAACCAGCGTCTTGCTCTTTTACGTAGTTCCATATTTGTTATTTTGTTAACAGTCATTTTTTCAAAAGCTGCACTATAATCAATTGATACACTATCAGCAGGCATCTTAATTGGTTCAAGCATTCTCTTTTTAAATGCCTTTTTAGATTCTTCCATTGCGTTTTCAATTGATTCTACAGTTTCATCAAAATTATGTGAAATTAAACTTTTAGCAAAATTTAATTCTGATCCTTTATAAGAACTATAAATAAACATTACTAAATTAAGTGTTTTTTCTTTCATATATTAACATCTTCTTTCCATATGATTATTATTCAAATTCATTAACTAATTAAATTATAGCTTATATTATAGTGCTTTTGCAATTTATGAATATGCAATAATATTATTAATACCAAAATCTTGTTATCATAGTAATATTAATTAAAGGGAGGATTTTCATGGCTGAAAGAGATTTTATTGATGTAAAAGATGCTCATCAAAATAATTTGCAGCATCTAAATATTAAAATAAAGAAGCACAAAATAACCGTTTTTACGGGACTTTCAGGTGCTGGGAAGTCTTCGTTAGTATTTGATACGATTGCTGCTGAATCCAGAAGAGAATTGAATGAAACTTTTCCTAGTTTTACTCAGCAATACTTACCTAAGTATGGATTACCCGATGTTGGTAAAATTAATAATTTACCGGTTGCCATTGTAATCCAACAAAAAAAGGTCGGTAAAAACCCACGTTCCACTCTTGCTACTTATACAGGAATATATTCATTAATTAGATTATTATTTGCTCGTGTTGGAAAACCATGGGTTGGTTATTCAGATACCTTTTCATTTAATTTACCACAAGGAATGTGTGATAAATGCCAAGGATTAGGATATATTGACAATATTAATCCTGATAAAATAATTGATTATGATAAGTCACTTAATGAAGGTGCTATTACCTTTACAAGCTTTGGCCCCGGAACTTGGCGTTGGAAACGTTATGGTTATACAGGTCTATTTGATAATGATAAAAAGATTAAGGACTATAGTGAACATGAACTATATATGCTTTTATATGCACCACAACAACATTTAAAAGATGCACCTAAAATATGGCGCAAGTCTATTTTATATGAAGGGGTTGTTCCTAGAATTAAACGTTCAATTATTGAAAGTAAGGAGGGACAACATCATAAAAAGGCAATTGCTGAAATTGTAAATCGAACTGTTTGTGATAAATGTGGTGGTAGTAAATTAAGACCGGCTGTTTTAACTTGTAAAATTAATGATCAAAATATTGCAGATATCTTAAAATTAGACTTAATTCATGTTTTAAAATTTTTATCAAGTATTGATATACCTTTGGTGAAAAATCTTATAAGAGAACTTAGCACTAAAATTCAATCATTAGTTGATTTGGGCCTGGGATATTTAACCCTTGATAGAAGTACAGATACCTTGTCTGGTGGTGAAACTCAAAGAATTAAAATTGCTAAATATATGAACAGTTCTTTGTCAGATATGGTATATATTCTTGACGAACCAAGTGTTGGTTTGCATCCTGTTGATATTAAATTGATAAGTAATGCTTTGAAAAAATTAAAAGATAAAGGTAATACTATCTTAGTTGTTGAACATAATCCAGAATTAATTCCAATTGCTGATTATGTTGTAGAAATTGGACCTAAACCTGGTAAAAAAGGTGGTAATGTTACATTTCAAGGCAGTTATTCAGAGCTATTAGAAAGTAACACGATAACTGGTAAACTTTTGAAAGAACCATTGCAATTTAATCAGACTAGAGACTTTGACCAAACAATTGATTTACAAAATGTAAATATTCATAATTTGCAAAATGTAAATGTTAAAATTCCTTTGAATGCTGAAACTGTCATTTCAGGAATTGCTGGTTCAGGTAAGAGCTCATTAATTGATGCTGTAAAGCGTAACCTAAAAACAGATTATGTAGATTTATCTCAAGATGCCGTTGGGGTTAATATTAGATCCACTCCAGCAACTTATTTAGATATTTTAAATGATATTAGAAAATTATTTGGGGATGCTAATAACGTTTCTAGACAATTGTTTAGTTATAATGGTAAAGGTAAATGTCCATTATGTAAGGGAAGAGGAGTTCAGATTACCAATATGTCTTTTATGGATCCAGTTATTCAAATTTGTGAAAAATGTCATGGTAAAAGATATAGTGATGAAGCACTTCAATATAAATATAATGGCAAAGATATTAGTGAAGTGTTAAATATGTCAATTGCTGATGCAATTATATTTTTTGATGACCATGGTGAAATTAGTGATAAATTGATTAACATGCAAAGAGTAGGTTTGGATTATTTATCATTAGGTCAGTCTTTAGATACCTTATCTGGTGGAGAAGTTCAAAGATTAAAACTTGCAGTTCAACTTAATCAAACTGGAACTGTCTATTTGCTGGATGAACCTACTGCTGGACTTCATATGAAAGATGTATCGATTATGAATAATCTATTTAATGACTTAGTTAATGCTGGCAATACAGTTATTATTGTTGAACATAATTTATCTGTTATTAGTAAAGCAGATTGGATGATAGATGTTGGACCTAAAGCAGGTCGTTATGGTGGAAAAATACTATATTCAGGAACTCCTAAAGATGCTTTAAATGATTTAAATTCAGTAACTGGTCAGTCAATGAAAAATTATAATCAAATTAGATAAAAAATAATCACACTTTTATACAAAGTGTGATTATTTTTATGCCCTAAAAGGGACTCGAACCCATACTTAGAAAAACTAAACAACGATCTGAACGTTGCGCGTCTGCCAATTCCGCCATTAGGGCATATAATACATATTGTATACCTATATCATGGCTTTTAACAAATTTTAGCAGGAATATTATACTTTACAGAATTCTTTATATGTTTATACTTAATAATAGTTTGTGTACTAATTAATATTGTCTAACAAATTTTATGATTTATGGTTCATATTGCATAACATTTGGTACAATAATATTAGTAAGAATTTAAAATTAAAATAAACTATAAAATAAAATTATTATGTTATATAAAAGGGGATAAATCGACATGTGTGGATTTTGTGGATATGTAAATCAAAAAGATGTTCCTACTGATACTATCAGTAAAATGGCAGATCGAATTAAACATCGTGGTCCTGATGATGAACAATATTTTCAAGATGAAAATATTTCAATGGGTTTTAGAAGATTATCAATTATTGATTTAGCTCATGGAGGTCAACCTTTATTTAGTAAAGATCAAAAGAAGGTATTAACCTTTAATGGTGAAATTTATAACTATAAAGAAATTAGAGCAGAACTACAAGAACAAGGATATGAATTTGAAACTGATGTTGATTCAGAAGTTTTAATTCGTGGATATGAAGCTTGGGGTTCCGGTTTATTAAAAAAACTTCGTGGAATGTATGCATTCGTTATTTATGATAAAGCTAATAATGAAATCTTTGGTGCAAGAGATCACTTTGGAATTAAGCCATTATATTATTATGATGATGGTAATACATTTATGTATGCTTCTGAAATTAAAGCTTTTTTGAGTAATCCAGCTTTTAACAAAGAATTGAATATTGGATTATTACCTATTCATTTAAGCTTTGAATTTATTCCTTCAGAGGAAACAATGTTTAAAAATGTTTATAAAGTAATGCCTGGTACATACTTTGTTCATCATATCGATAGTAAACAAACAGAAACTCATCGTTATTACCATTTCAATTACGATCATATTGATAATTCACAAACTGTTGAAGGCGATGCCAAAAAAATTGAGAGTCTTGTGAAGGATTCAGTTAAAACTCATATGGTTTCTGATGTCGAGGTTGGTAGCTTCTTATCTAGTGGGGTTGATTCAAGTTACGTATTAAACGAAGCTTCTAAATTAAAACCTATTAAGTCATTTTCACTAGGCTTTGATAATTCAAAATATAGTGAATTATCTTGGTCAACTGATTTTGCTCACCAAATTGGTCAAGAAAATACACCAATTAAGATTACTGATGATGATTATTTCAATTTCTTACCAACCATGATGTACTACATGGATGAACCATTATCTAATCCTTCAGCTATTCAATTGTTTTATTTATCAAAAGGGACTAGAAAACAAGTTAAAGTTGCTTTATCTGGAGAAGGTGCTGATGAATTCTTTGGTGGATACAACACTTATCTTGAAGCTAAACCATTCGAAAGATATCAAAAATATGTTCCTGGATTTATTAGAAAATCATTAGCTGCAATGGTTACTAAGTTACCAAGATTTCATGGCCGTCGTTTCTTAATTCGTGGTGCGCAACCATTAAGTGAACGTTATTATCGAGTTAATTATGTCTTTAATTATGATGACAGAAATCGTTTATTAAAAGATCCTAGTATAAATCGTGATTCTGGAGCATATTCAAAACATATCTTTGATGAAGTTAAAGATAAAGATGAAATGACTCAAATGCAATATTTTGATATTAATACTTGGTTACCATTTGATATTCTACAAAAAGCTGATCGTATGAGTATGGCTAACTCTCTTGAAGTAAGAACACCATTGGTTGATAAAGAAATTGCTGAATTTGCTTCAACAATGCCAATTAAAACGCGTATTAATGATGAGGGAACTAAAATTTCATTGAGAAAAGCTGCTGAAAATGCGCTTCCTGAAAAAGTTGCAATGAAAGAAAAATTAGGTTTCCCATCACCAATTGCTTCTTGGATTAGAGAACCTAAATTCCATAAGCGTATTGTTCGTGCATTTACTTCAGATGTCGCACAAAAGTTCTTTAATACTGATGAATTGATGAGAATTCTTAAAGAGCATGATGAAGGTAAATCTAGTATGCAAAAAATTATGACCCCTTATCTATTTATTATCTGGTATGAAGTTTACTTCCCAGAAGATACTGATGCAGATACTATTAATAAAGTAGAATTACAAGCATAAATTTAAATGTTAGGAAATGAATTTTAATGTCACTTGGAATTAATGAAATCAAAACAATTTTATCTGAACATAACTTACTAATTAAAATTGTTCCTAATAAAAATGAACAATTTGATGATGTGACTTATGATTCAAGAAATGTTCATAACAACGCTTTATTTTTCTGTAAGGGAAACTTTAAACCAGAGTATTTAACAATGGCAAAAGCTGCTGGTGCTTCTGGCTATGTATCTGAAAAAAAATACGCAGAAGGAAGCAATTTAACACAAATTATTGTAAAAGATGTACAAAAGGCAATGTCTCTTATAGGCGCTGCCTTTTATCGCTATCCAGAGAATGATTTATTTACGATCGCTTATACTGGGACAAAAGGTAAAACTACGTCTTCATATTTTGCTAGAAGTATTTTAGATAATACTACTAATAACAAAACAGGATTACTATCAACAATTGATACCATTGTTGGCAATAATCCTGATCAAAAATTTAAATCACATCTTACGACACCTGAGTCCTTAGATATTTTTAAATATATGCGTATGGCTGTTGATAATGGGATGACTCATATGGTTATGGAGGTTTCTTCTCAAGCATATAAGAAAAATCGTGTTTATGGTCTTAAATATAACATCGGATTATTTTTAAATATTTCTCCTGATCATATTGGTCCTAACGAACATCCAACATTTGCTGATTACTTGCACTGTAAAGAACAACTTTTAGTCAATTCAGATATTTGTATTATTAATGCTGATACTGATCATTTTGAAGATATTTATATGGCTGCCAAAGCTACTACTCAACCGGAAAATATTTATTTATTTAGTGATCATGATCAATCTTTGATTGACAATCGTCATCCAGATTTTATCTTTGATAGTATCTCAGACACTATTAGTGATAATAAAATTAAGCTAGTTTCTAATAATAAAAAAGCTAAAGCCATGAAATTAGACGGCGAATATAAAATTGCTGTAGCAGGAGATTATAATGAATCTAATGCGACTTCAGCAATTATTGCTACCGGATTGTCTGGTGCAAGTAGTGATGATGTAAGCAACGGATTATCCACTGTATTTGTTCCAGGTAGAATGGAATCTTATGATGCTAAAAGTCATGGGAACGTTTATGTTGATTATGCTCACAATTATGCTAGTATGCATGCATTATTGAGTTTTTTAAAACATGGTAATCCTGATGGAAAAGTAATTGTAGTTGTGGGTAGTCCTGGTAATAAAGGAGAAGATCGTAGAAAGGGATTTGGAATTGCATTAACTGAAAATGCGGATGAAGCCTTTTTAACGACCGATGATCCTGCATTTGAAGATCCAGCTACAATTGTTGATGAAATTGATTCCTATATTAATCATGATAAAGTTAATGTTCATATTGAATTAGATCGTCGTTTAGCTATTAGTAAGGCTATTCATTCTGGTGATGAAAATTCTATAATAGTAGTAGCAGGTAAGGGCAGAGACCCCTATCAAAAAATAAACGGTGTTGATACTCCTTACGAAACCGACTCCGTTGTAGTCAAAAATGTTTTGAAAGGAATAGAAAATGAGTAATAATACATCAAATTTTACGGTTGTACTATTAGGTAGTGATTTTAATGCTTATGGTATGGCTAGATCTTTATATGAAAAATATGGTAAGCCAGTTAAAGCCTATGCTGAAAAAGCTTTGGCACCTACAAGATATACTAAAATTGTAGATTTATCTTTAATTGATGGGTTTAGTGAAGATCCTAAGTGGATTGAAGAGATGCTTAAACTAAAACAAAAGTATTCGAAACATTCTGAACCAGTAATTTTAATTGGTTGTGGTGATGGATATGCAGAGTTAATTTCTAAGCATAAGGATGAATTAGACGATGTATTTATTTGTCCATATGTTAATTATGAATTGATTAAAAAATTAAACAGCAAAGAAAACTTTTATAAAGAATGTGAAAAGTTTTCTTTACCATATCCTAAAACCAGAATTATTAGTAAAAGTGAATATGAAAGCGATGAAGATATTGAACAACCATTTGGCTATCCAGTAGCTTTAAAACCTACTAATAGTGTTGAATGGCTAGATATTCATTTTGAAGGTCGAAAAAAGGCCTTTACGATTAAATCAGAAGCTGAATTTAAAGATATTGTTAGTAAAATATATGATAATGGATATACATCTGACCTAATTTTGCAAGACTTTATTCCTGGCGATGATAGTAATATGAGAACTTTAAACGCTTATGTTGATAAAAATCATAAAGTTAAGATGATGTGTTTGGGTCATCCTTTATTAGAAGATCCATCACCATCTTCAATTGGTAATTATGTAGCTATCTTACCTGAATATAATGAGAAATTATATTCAATGGTAAAAACTTTCCTAGAAGAAATTAATTTTACTGGATATGCTAATTTTGATATGAAATATGATATTCGTGATAATTCATTCAAACTATTTGAAATTAACTTAAGACAGGGTAGAAGTAGTTTCTTTGTTAGTTTAAACGGCTATAATCTTGCTGATTGGGCTGTTCAAGATTATGCTTTTGATAGTTTAAAGGATAAAGATACAGTTTATGCTAATAAGGATAAATCCAAATATTGGTTATGGTTAGGTGTTGGTAAAGAAGTCTTTAAAAAATATGCTAAAGATAATGAAGACAAAGAATATGCCATGAAACTAATAAATAATCATCAATATGGAACAACTTTTTGGTATAACAAAGATCGTAACTTCAAACGATGGATGTTGGTAACTTGGATGAAGCATATTTATGCTAAAAATTTCCAAAAATATTTTACAAATAAATAGGAAATGATTTTATGAAAAACTTTTTTTCAATTATTGGTGGAATGGGGACAGAAGCAACTGAAAGTTATATTCATGTTTTGAATAAGCGAACACCCGCTCATTCTGATCAAGATTATTTAAATTATATATTAGTAAATCACGCTACGATTCCTGATCGTACTGATTATATTTTGGATAATTCTAAACCCAATCCATTAGTACCACTTATGGATGATATTAAACAGCAAAGTTCTCTAAAACCTAATTTTTTTGTTATTCCATGTAATACTGCCCATTATTTTTATAGTAAACTTCAATCGATTACTGATATACCTATTTTGCATATGCCCAAAGAAGCTGTTAAAGAAATAGGGCTAGTATATCCTAAAGCAAAAAAAGTTGGCTTAATTGCTACTCGAGGAACTATTTATGACGGTATATATGATAATGAAATTAGTAATTTCAATTATGAATTAGTGAAACCAACTAAGCATATTGAAGACGAAACTATGGATTTAATTTATAAATATATCAAAGAAAAAAATATAGTGAATGCTGAACTATATCATCATATTTTGGATGAAATGATTAATGAAATGAAATGTGATGTAGTTATCTTGGGATGTACTGAGCTATCATTAGCTCAAGAAAGAGCTTCTGATCATAATTATCCTTTAGTGGATGCACAATCTGTGCTTGTGGATCGAACCATTGATATGGCTTTGCATAATAAACAAAAATAAAAATAACGTAACTCTTATATTTTGAGAGTTACGTTATTTTTTTACAATTATTAGATTGAAAGTTAATAGTAATAGTATGGATAATATAAGAAGTATCATATTTATAGTCATTAGATGACTTCTTTGCTTATTTGAATAATTTATTTCTACCATTATGGATGAAATTATTACTAAAATAACAGTAATAAATGATTCTATATTATTATTGTGAAAAACTCGTATTGATAAAATGCCGTCGAACATAAACAACAGTATATATAAAATTCTATTAATGATTAACCAATTAATAATTCTTTTGACTGAAATTCTAGTGAGTCCCATTAATATTGATAATATATATATAAACATTATTGTAAACACAAGAAATACAAGCATTCTATCATCTCCTTTTTAGTAATTTTAACATAAAAGTTATTTATAGTTTGAATTTATAAATTATAAATGGTAATATAAGCGAAAACTAAAGATAGAAGTGATTTAATTTGACTAGAAAAATTGGTGTAATCGGAATGGGACATGTAGGATCTACAGTTGCCCATTATATAGTTGCAAATGGTTTTACTGATGATTTAGTATTGATTGATAAAAATGAAGACAAGGTTAATTCGGATGCATTAGATTTTCAAGATGCAATGCCTAACTTACCTTTTCATACAAATATCTACGTTAATGATTACTCAGCTTTAGGTGATGCTGATGTTATTATTTCAGCTGTTGGAAACATTGATTTGATTAAACAAACTGATGGAAAAGATCGCTTTGTTGAATTGTCAAATAATGTAGAAGCTGTTAAATCAATATCTGCTAAAATTAAAAGTTCTGGTTTTAATGGAATCTTAGATGTAATTACAAATCCAGTGGACGTTATTACTTCAATTTATCAAAAAGAAACGGGCTTACCTAAAGAAAAAGTTATTGGAACTGGAACTTTACTGGACTCTGCTAGAATGAAGCGAGCAGTGGCTGCAAAACTTAATATAGACTCCAGATCTGTTGATGGATATAATCTGGGTGAACATGGTAATTCTCAATTTACCGCTTGGTCTACAGTAAAAGTATTTGGTGAACCCATTACAAATTTAGTTAAAGAAAATAATTTAAACTTAGATACTCTTGATAAAGATGCCAGGGATGGTGGCTTTGAGGTATTTAAAGGTAAATTTTACACTAATTATGGTGTGGCAACTGCTGCAGTTAAATTAGCAAATGCAATTATTTCGGATTCTAAGTCACAATTAGTAGTATCAAATTATCGCAAGGAATATGGTGTTTATTTATCATATCCAGCAATTGTTGGTAAAAATGGAATTGAAAAACAAATTAACCTAAATTTAACAAAAGAAGAACTAGAAAAATTACAATACTCTGCTGACTTTATTAACCAAAAATTTGAAGAAAATAAATAATATATATTTATTAAAATTTATTCTTGCTATTGTTGAAATTGTTTGATAATATCAATAACACAAATTTATCAAATGAGGTGAAAACTTTGGCTGAATTAAAAATTGGTGACTATATATCTGCTCCACGTTTTGGTTATTTGAAGCATGATTTCGCTGGAACTGTTGACAAAATTTATGAAAATTCTGTAATGGTTCTTATTAATGAACATCATAAAGATGATGATGTAGTAATTAATGAATATAACCAAAGAGCAATTGTAAGTAAAAAGAAAGCAAAAATTGCTAAAAAATAATATAAACTAAATTGTATATGCATTATTGTGCAACGTATGATATAATTTATTTGTATCTGCGGGTATAGTTTAGTGGTAAAATATAAGCTTCCCAAGCTTAAGTCGCGGGTCCGATTCCCGTTACCCGCTTAGTGATTATCACTACCTAAGTGGATTTTATATATTCGATAATAAAAGATTAGTATGTATGTTTTGATATTTAGCGACTTCGGATTTGGTGAAAGCCGAAGAATCAAGCATATTGAATTCGTACTTTTTAGAATATTTTATAATAAAATAAGCGGATATATAATATCAAATAGAGTGGTACCGCGGGTTATCTCGTCTCTTGCAGTCTTTTTACTGTAAGAGACTTTTTTATTGGAGGAAAATATAATGGAAAATAAAGAACTAGTTGCCAAAGCATTGTCCAATGCTTTAGATGGTACATTGAATGTTGAAGACATCATAAATAAAATTGAACGTCCTAAAGATTCAAAAATGGGAGACTTAGCTTTTCCTACTTTTATTTTAGCTAAAAAATTCAGAAAAGCACCTCAACAAATCGCATCAGATATTGTAGAAAAAATTGATCAAAATGATTTTGATCATGTTGAAGCTGCAGGACCTTATGTTAACTTTTTCTTAGATAAGGCTAAATATAGTGAAAATGTTATTGCAAATGTTTTATCACAAGCATCAAATTATGGTCAAAATAATGATGGTAATGGTGGTAACGTTACTATTGATATGTCATCACCTAACATTGCTAAGCCAATTTCAATGGGGCATTTAAGATCTACTGTAATTGGTAATTCAGTTGCTAATATTTTAAGTAAGAATGGTTATAAACCTATCAAGGATAATCATTTAGGTGATTGGGGAACTCAATTTGGTAAGCTAATTACTGCATACTTAATGTGGGGTAATGAAGAAGACGTCAAAAAGGATCCTATCAATAATTTAGTTAAATACTATGTTAAATTCCATAAAGTTGATAAAGAAAAGCCTGAACTAGACGATGTGGCTAGAGATTGGTTTAGAAAACTTGAAAATGGTGATGAAGAAGCAACTAAGCTTTGGAAATGGTTCCGTGAAGTATCTATTGAAGCATTCGAAAAAATATATGATAAATTAGGTGTTTCTTTTGACACTTATAATGGGGAAGCTTTTTATAACGATAAACTTCAAGGGGTAGTTGATGACCTTGATAAAAAAGGCCTATTGACTAAGTCTCAAGGTGCTACCATTGTTGATTTGGATAAATACAATCTAAATCCAGCACTTATCTTAAAGAGTGATGGTGCTTCATTATACATTACTAGAGATATTGCCACTGCAATGTATAGAGATGAAACTTATCATCCAGCAATGAATTTATATGTTGTCGGTTCAGAACAAACATATTACTTCAAACAATTGAAGGCTGTTTTAACTGAAATGGGTATTCCTTCAGCTAAAGATTTACATCATATTCCATTTGGCTTAATTACAGTTAATGGTAAAAAACTTTCAACTAGATCTGGAAGAATTATTTTATTAGATGAAGTATTAGATGATTCGATTGAAATTGCTAAGAAACAAATTGCTGAAAAGAATCCAGACTTACCTAATAAAGATGAAGTTGCTAAAGAAGTTGGAGTTGGAGCAATTGTCTTTGGTGATTTACAAAATGAAAAGATAAATAATATTGATTTTAACCTAGAAGATCAACTAAGATTTGAAGGGGAAACAGGTCCTTATGTACAATATGCACGTGCACGTGCTGAAAGCATTTTAAGAAAATCTGGTAAGACTGAATTCAGTATTTCTGATAATAAACTTAATGATGCAGAATCATGGAATATTGTTAAATTACTTAATGACTTTCCTCAAATGGTTAAATTGGCATGTTCTGAATTTGAACCTTCAGTTATTGCTAAGTACTCATTAAGACTTGCAAAAGCATTTAATAAATATTATGCTCACACCAAAATCTTAGATGATGATGATGAAAAAGATGCACGTTTAGCATTAGTTAAATCTGTATCTATTGTTCTAAAAGAATCATTAAGAATATTAGGTGTTAAATCTCCTGAAGAAATGTAAGATATATGAAAGCACCATTTAACTTTTGTTAAATGTGCTTTCTTTTTTTACCCATATTTTGTCATTTTGGGTTAAAATAGAACTATTATAATTTCCTACTAACTAAAGGAGAAAATTTAATATATGAAAGAAAGTTATACTAAAAAGCATCATCTAAAAAATATATGGCATAAATATCAAATTACAAGATGGATTATTGTAACTATATTATCCTTTATTTTTATAGTAAGTGCTTATTGTACCTATGTAGCCAAGACAACCGATGTTCGTAATCTACAGTCTTCGCTTGAAAAATCTACAGTAATTTATGATGCTAATAATAACAATGCTGGTAAAATATATTCACAAAAAGGAACTTATGTTGGATATAAAAATATTTCTTCAAATCTTCCTAATGCTATTTTATCTACTGAAGATCGTAATTTTTATCATGAATATGGATTTTCTGTAAAAGGCTTTTCAAGAGCTATGTTATCAGTTGCTAAAAATAAAATTATGCATCGTAATTATATTAGTGGTGGAGGTAGTACTTTAACTCAACAATTGGTTAAGAACGCTTATTTAACTCAAGAGCAGACTTTTAGTCGTAAATTAAAAGAACTATTTCTTTCTATTCAAGTAGAAAATATTTATTCTAAAAAAAGTATTTTAACTATGTATATGAACAATGCCTATTTTGGTAATGGAGTTTATGGTGTTCAAGATGCATCTAAGCGATATTTTGGTATGGATGCTAAGGATTTACCAATACAAGATGCGGCAGTGATCGCTGGAATGCTAACCAATCCAAGTGCGTATAATCCAGTTGATCATCCAGGATTGGCTTTTCAAAGAAGAAATACAGTATTACAGCTGATGGTTGAAAACGGTAAATTAACCCAAGCAACTGCTAATAATCTTAAAAAGATGCCAATTCATGTGGTTAATGATTACAAATATACTGATAGTTATAAATATCCTTACTATTTTGATTCAGTTATTGATGAGGCAATTAATCAGTATGGACTTTCCGAATCAGATATTATGAATCGTGGTTATAAGATTTATACTAATTTAAATCAAAATCAGCAATCTAATATGCAAAATGATTTTGCTAACGATAGCATGTTTCCTAGTAATGCTAGTGATGGAACTAAAGTACAAGCTGCTTCAGTTGCTGTTAACCCAAGTAATGGTGGGGTTAGTGCAGTTGTTGGTGGCCGTGGTGAACATGTCTTTAGAGGATATAACCGTGCCACCCAAATTAAAAGGCAGCCTGGTTCCACTATGAAACCTTTAGCTGTTTATACTCCAGCTCTGCAAAATGGTTATAATTATGATTCCACTTTGGTTAATAAAAAACTGTCATATGGTAAGAATAAATATACACCTGAAAACTATGGTAATTCTTATACAGGTAGTGTTCCAATGTATAAAGCTTTAGCTGATAGTATGAATGCTCCTGCTGTATGGTTATTGAATAAAATAGGTGCCAATGAAGGATATCAATCAGTTAAATCATTTGGATTACCTATTCATAAAAGCGATAATAATTTAGCTTTAGCTTTAGGTGGGCTTTCAAGTGGAGTGTCACCACAACAAATGGCTGGTGCATATACCGCTTTTGCTAATAATGGTAATATGACTACACCTCATTATATTAGGAAAATTGTTGATTCTTCTGGAAAAGTAATTGTAAATAATGATCAAAATCAATCCAAAAAGATTATGTCTAAAAAAGTTGCACAACAAATGACAAGTATGATGTTAGGTGTATTTAATAATGGGACTGGTGTTGGTGCTAAGCCATATGGATATCAGATTGCCGGTAAAACAGGTAGTACAGAAGCAGATAATACAGGTGATTCTGATGCTACTCGTGATAAATGGATAATTGGATATACTCCTAAAGTAGTTGTTGCTACTTGGGAGGGATTTGATAACACTAACAAAAATCATCATCTAGAAAACCTTAGTGGTAATGGAGTTGGTCCTTTATTTAGAAATGAAATGCAACATATATTACCTAATGCAGGTGATAATAAATTTGATGTACAGGATGCTCAAACTCAATATGAAGATGAACACCAACCAAAAGCCAAAAAATCTCAATCTGGTATTTGGCATGATGTACAAGAAGGTGCAAGTAATTTCACTAATAATGTTGGTAAAGGATTTAACAGTTTAAAAAAGGGTGCTAGTGATTTATTTAATAGTGCAAAAAAATATATTAACCAATAGAAATTGACCAATATATATAAAACGTCGTATCATTAATATACTAATGATAGACGTTTTATTTTATAAGGAGTTATTACATTGAAATTTATTCATGCTGCAGATTTACATTTAGAAAGCCCATTTGAAGGACTTATGGATGATGAAATACCACAAAAATTATGGGAACAAATCTTTAATTCAACTTTTTTGGCTTTTAGTAATCTTGTTCAAGATGCTATTAATCAACAAGTTGATTTTATATTATTGGCAGGAGACTTATTTGATCGTGATAACCAAACTCCTAAAACTTATAATTTTTTTTATGAAGAATTAGATAAATTGAATGCCGCTGACATTAAAGTATTTATGATATTTGGAAATCATGATTATTTAAATATATCTGCTTCTGATCTAAAATTACCCAACAATGTTTATGTATTTGGTAATCAGGTTGAAACTAAAACTTTTAATTTAAATGATAAGAAAATTGCAATTACTGGTTTTAGTTATGAAAATCGTTGGATTAACGATAAAATGATTGATAATTATCCTGTGAAATCAAACGTTGATTTTCAGATTGGGATGTTGCATGGTAGTGAAGCTAACACTGGTGATAACTATGCACCATTTACTATTAGTGATTTATTAGATAAAAAATATGATTATTGGGCATTGGGTCACATACATAAAATGCAACAACTTAATGCCAATCCTCCTATTTATTATTCTGGAAACATTCAAGGACGTCATAAAAATGAGTCAGGAAGCAAAGGGTACCTTTTAATCAACGATGTAAATGGTAATTTGGATGTTTCATTTCATGAAACGTCAGTTATTATTTGGGATAATTTAACAATGAATATTAACGAAAATAATACCAATCAAATTATCAATGATTTGATGAGCCAAATTTATAAAAATCAATATTCTAAAATTCATTTATTAGAGATTACATTTAATATAAAGCAGAATCTATTGAATATTAATCACGATGAATTATTATCAAAAATTCAAAATACATTAAGAGAAGAATATGATAATTTAAATGCTTGGGTTTATGATATTCGATTTAGTATTAACGATAATGAAAAAATATCAAGTATCGATGATGATATTTGGCAAAAAGCTGCTGAATCTATCTTTACTAAAGATAATATTATGGATATATCAAAAAGTTTATCTAAATATGATTTCATTCAAAACCACTTAGATAATGATGATATTCAAGATAATCTACTTAAACAAGCTAAAATTAATTTGTTGGGCAATAAGGGGAATATAGATGAAGATTAATCAGATAAAAGTTTATGGATATGGTAAATGGCAAAATCAAAGTTTTACTTTAAATAAAAATAATTTACAAATTATTTATGGAAATAATGAATCAGGTAAAACAACATTATTAAGTTTAGTAATGGGCATATTATTTGGATATAAAGATGGTCGTGGACATTCTTATGAGCAATATATTCCTAAAGAAACTAGTTCTTATGGTGGCAGCTTATCTATTACTACCGACGATAATCGTAATTTTTTAGTTAAAAGGATATCTGGAACTTATGGTGGAAAAGTAAGTGTTTATGATTTAGATAATGAGTGTGATACGGATTCAAATATCTTGTCTGATATATTAGGACCAATTGACCGTGAAACTTTTGAACATATCTTTTATTTTGGTGATTTAAACATTAAAGATATTTCAAAATTGAATAACAATGAACTGATTGAAAGAATTCAAAAAGTAGGTTTTGTTGGCAGTAACGAATGGATTGCAATTAATGAGAAATTAGATAAAGAATCTAGGTCTCTATATGCTCCCAATGGTAGGAAACCACCGTTAAATAAAAAGCTAAAAGATTACGAAAAACTATTAACCAAAATTAATGATAGTAAGGGTAACCTTAATGAATATGAAAATTATTTATATAATAATCAGTTAGCCAATAAGAAAGTTGAACAGTTAAATAATCAGATTAAAGATTTAGATAATAAAATTTATACATTAAATAATCATAAAAATAATTGGTCTTTATATGAGCAATTAAATAATCATCAAAGCTTAAATTTAAAGTCTGGTTTTGATGATGCTTCTAAAAATAAATTATATTCAATTAAAAATAATATTGAATTAAATAATAAGCAAATTGAAATTATTAATAACCAGATAAACGATGCTAAAGATAAGGCTAATCATAGCGATCAATTAAATTTTTATGAACAAAGTGAGGATAAAATTGATAGACTATATAATTTATCTGACTCCATCAACGATTTGGTTACTTCATTTAATACTAAAAAACAACTAATAAATGATTATCAAACTAAACAAGAATCATTTATTAATGAACATAATGTTGAATTAAGTGTAGATGATAAAAACAATATAACTAAACTAATTAATAATAGGGAAACAAGTAATTCAAGCAATACTATGAAAATAATATTATTTGTTTTAGGAATAATATTGGTTGTACTTTTACCTGGTATCTTAAAAATAATAGGTTTATTTTTAGCCAGTTTATCCATATATTTATATATTATTAAATATAATCAATCGAATAATTTTAATAAAAAAATTCAATTTTACAAAGACAAATATGGCTTTAGTAGTAATGATCCTAAACAATGGCTGGTGCAAAATAATAATATAACTAATAATTTTCAAGATGATATTAATAAATATAAAAATGAATTAGTTGAAATTCAGCAAAAAATTAATAATTATTTTGATAATTGGCATTTTGCTGAAGAATATCTTAAATTAGATGATAATTATGGTAATAATATGTCTATAATCGATGACTTTGTTAAAAAAAATAAAAAAAATATCGATGAAAATAATAGTTTAACAAAGATAATTAATAAATATTTATTTCAAAAAAATGAATTAGTAAATAAAAAAGAAAAACTAAAAAATCAATTAATTAAATTTTTTGAGCAAAGAAATATTAATACCTCGAATGAATTTAATGATGAGTTTAATAAACAACAGTCCATTATTCAGGAAAATAACAGACAAGCTGATATTAAAAAGCAACTTGGTGAAAATGAAATTCAATTACTTAAAAATTTCAAAAGTAAAACTGAAATTGAAGATAAATTAAATGAGTATCAGATTTTACAATCGAATGCAAAACAACAAATGCTAGATAATAGTAAAAATATTGAAAAAATAAATTGAATATTAAACATTTGACCTCAGATGGTACTTATCAAGATTTAGAACAAAAGAAAGCCAACTTAGAAACTGAAATTAATGATATGGTTGATGAGTGGTTGACTATGAAATTATCAGGACAATGGATTGATAAGTCATTGAATATTGCAACTGCAGATAGAATTCCAATGTTTCAAGAAAAAGCTAATGAATATTTTGGATTATTAACCAATCATAATTATATAAAAATAACCTACTACAAGAGTAAATTGAAAGTTACTAGAAAAGATAAATTGCAATTCGATGCAGGAGAGTTATCAAGAGGAACAATCGAGCAATTATACTTATCATTAATATTATCATTAGCAGTTGTATTTGGTCGTGATTATAAAATGCCTATTATTATTGATGATGGTTTCAATGAATTTGATTTTGATCGTTCACATAATGCGTATAAATTACTTGATAAAATTAGTGAATCATTACAAATAATATATGTAACTTGTAATGAAAATGTTTTTGAACATTATAATCTAGATAATATAATCAATCTAAATGAAAAATAAAAAGGTTCCCTATAAGGGAACCTTTTTATTTTTCGCTTTAATTAGTTATTTGAATTGCTTAGGAATGAAGATAAGATGTTTTGTAGATCCTTATCTTTAATTTCTACTCCACCATTCTTAAGAATCTTAGCAACAACATTCTTTTGAAGAGTAGGGTCTTTGATTTTACTTTCAGCAATTTGATCTTTTAATTCTGAAGTATAATCTTTGTATGATGAACCTTTCTTAGGATGGTTAACCATTTGAATAATTTGGTATCCAGCCTTAGTCTTTACAGGTTCTTTGGTGTATTCACCATTTGATAGCTTGTATGCAGCCTTTACAAATGATGAGTCAAGACTTGTATTTGTATTATCAAATGCAGCTAATTTACCACCATTGTTCTTATTAGAAGAATCCTTGGAGTACTTCTTAGCTAATTCAGCAAAGTTTTTGCCTTTTTTGTCGTTAAGTTGTTCAATAACCTTGTTAGCAGTATCTTTATCTGATACTAAGATTTCATTAACAGTAACCTTAGGTTCAAATGATTTGAATTGCTTTTCAAGATCTTTATTTGAAATTTTAACATTGTCTTTTAATGCAGCTTGTAATAATAGATTGGATTTAATTCCATCTTTGTATGATTGTTCAGTCATACCTTGTTGTTGTAAAGCAGCATCAAATTGTGAACCATATTGACTCTTAGTTTGGTTAAATTGAGCATTGATATCTTTTGATGAAACTTTATCACCATATTGTTTGTTTAAGACTTTGTCTAAAATCATTTGTTGTAAAACTTGTTTACCATTAGAAGTGTTTTTCATACTACTATAGTATTCACTTTGTGTAATTTTACCACCATTGGTAACAGCAACTGTTTTACTACCACAAGCAACTAATGAAACACTCATTAAAGCAGCAGCCATACCGACTAACCATTTTTTATTCATAAATTTAACACATCCATTTCTAAAATTTAGATAACCATTTTTAACTATAACATACCAATGCATATGATTTTAATAGTATAAAATACTTTTATAAATTATTTTTGTAAGTGATTTATTCTATCTTTTATCATATCTATTCTTGGAGATGTCTTAAATTGAAAATCGTTAATATCTTTTTGCAATTGTTCAATAACTGGGGTAGATTTTTTAAGTTCTTGTTGTAACTTTTGAACATTTTTTTGTAATGATTTTCTAGAATCATTGACTCTTTTTGATCTTTCAAACGATTCTTTTGCATCTGTTGATAGATTTTTAAAGAAATTTTTTGGATCTTTCTTATTTACATACAAGTATGTAGCTAATCCGGCAGCAGAAATCCCCATTATTTTTAAAATGTTTTTCATTTTATTAACCCTCCAAATTTTTTGAAATATTCTTTTGAATGTGGGTCAATGTTTCTTCATTGTATTGATTAGAGTTATCAGTAAACTTTAATGCAAATCCATCATCTTCACTATATCTTGGAATCAGATGGAAATGGGAATGAAATACTGATTGCGAAGCAATCTTCCCATTATTATTAATAATGTTCATTCCCTTGATATCTGGAGCAGAATTTTTAATAGCTCTAGCAATCTTAGGAATTCGAGCAAAAACTTGTTCAGCCATTTTTGCATCGTAATCATAAATATTAGCAACATGCTTTTTAGGAACAACTAGAGTATGACCAGGGGTTGTTTGTGAAATATCTAAAAATGCTTTTACTATATCATCTTCATAAACAGTATAATTAGGAATTTCATTATTAACTATTTTACAAAAAATACAGTCATCCATATTAAAATCTCCTTCCTTTATTAATTTACCGTACTATAACAATGATAACATAAAATAAACTTAAAATAACTTAACTAAAATTATGATATAATTGCGATAATAATAAGTTTTTAAGGGGCGATATTTTATGGCATTAGATGTTTCGCACTTGGTAGGTGGATATTCACAAATTCCAGTTCTTAAAGATATTTCTTTTAATATTAAAGATGGTGAATTAGTGGGCTTAATTGGCTTAAATGGTGCTGGTAAATCTACTACTATTAATCATATTATTGGAATTTTATCTCCATTTTCTGGAGAAGTTAAAATCAATGGAACTTCAATTACTGATGATGTTAATAAATATAAAAATCAAATTGCATATATTCCTGAAACACCAATTTTATATAAGGAATTAACTTTAAAAGAGCACATTGAAACTACTATTATGGCATATCAATTGGATGAAAATGTTGCTTGGCAAAGAGCTAACAAACTACTTAAGATGTTTAGACTTGATAATAAGCTTGATTGGTTTCCAATTAATTTTTCAAAAGGAATGCGTCAAAAAGTTATGATTGTTTGTGCTTTCATTACTAACGCTAAATTGTTTATTATTGATGAACCATTTTTAGGATTGGATCCATTAGCAGTGAATGATTTATTGAAATTAATCAATAATCAAAAAGAACAGGGGAGTAGTATTCTTATGTCTACTCACGTTTTAGATACAGCGCAACGTTTTTGTGATCGCTTCGTTCTAATTCATAATGGGCAAGTTAGAACAGAGGGCGATTTAAATGCATTAAAAGATAAATATGGTGATGAGAATAGCTCTTTGAATGATATATACTTAAAATTAGCTGAGGAATCAAATAATGAATAGTTTATTTAAAAATCGTTTCAATGCCCATTTAATTGAAATGACTAAGTATCTTAAATATGTATTTAATGATTTTTTTGTAATTGCTCTAATGTTTATCTTTGGTGGATTATTATATGAATATTCAATTGCTATAAAACATTTATCAATTGGCATATGGTGGAGCCAACCATTAGTATTAATAATTATATTTATATCTTTACAATTAGGTGGTTTGGCTAATTTTATAAAAAAAGCTGACTATGTTTTTTTATTGCCACAAGAGAAGCAATTTTATAATTATTTTAATTCAGCAATGAAATATAGTTATTTAATGGCATCTATTATTCAAATATTTATATGGTTGATACTTATTCCATTAATATCTAAAACATTTGTTAATTTTAGTAAGGTTTATATAATATTATTATTAATATCGTTATTAGTTAATAAATATATAATACTAGGAACATCTTTTATAGATATGTACAATAACTTTAGTAATAAAAGAAATTTAATTTTTAAAATCGTTTTCCCCATTATTAGTTTATCTATTTTTATATGGCTTTCTGATGTTTTATCGATTGCTTTATCTTTAATAGTTTTGGGATATATTATTGTATTAAAGAACAGATGTGTTAGCTTATCAATTCACTGGAATAAAGTTATTAATAATGAAAACAGTAGAATGCATCGTATATATCAATTTTTTAATATGTTTACTGATGTACCAATGCTTGATGGAAAAGTTAAGCGTCGTAAATATTTAGATTCATTCTTGAAATTGTTTAAAAATGATAATGTTTTTTCATATCTTTTTATAAGAGGAATATTCAGAGATAAAGAAATTAGTGGATTATATACTAGATTATCTTTGATTGGTTCATTACTAATACTTTTTATTAACAATAAATATGTTGTAATACTATTAAGCATGTTATTTATATACTTAACAGTATTTCAAATGATTCCTTACTATTTTAATTTTGATGAAAATGTATTTACTTATATCTATCCAATTAGTAACAAAAATAAGTTAAGTAGTTTTGTTAATATCATTAATAAATTAATGTATCTAACAATTGCTTTGTTCTTCGTTGTATCAATGTTTAGTAATGGGTTTTATACAGCTTTGATATTATTAATAATTGATCTTGTAGAACTTTTCTTATTAACCCATGTATATATGAATAAAAAAATCAATAAGGCTGAATTAAAAAGTTAATACTGTCTTGACTGAATGATACAGTAAACATTAAAATGAAAGATAGTATTTTATCGATAATTAATTTGGCATATTCAATGGTCAAGACAAATTGTTTTGACCATTTTTTATAAGGAGGATAAATTTTTGAGAGTAAGAAATAAACCATGGGCAAAAGATTTTATTAAAGACCATTCAGAATATATTGTTGATAATCCAGAACAATGGAAAGGAAAATGGTCTAATCGTTTTAATAAAAAGCAACCTATCCATGTTGAAATTGGGACTGGTAAAGGTCAATTCATTGTTGAAATGGCTAGGGAACATCCAGAAATCAATTTCTTAGGAATTGAAATTCAAGAAACGGTAATTGCCATTGCATTGAAAAAAGTTGTTGCATCAGAATTACCAAACTTACAAATGGTGCATACAGATGGCGCTGGTATTGATACTTTCTTTGATGAACATGAAATTGACACCATTTATTTGAACTTTTCAGATCCATGGCCTAAGAAAAGACATGCTAAGCGCCGCTTAACTTCACCTAAATTCTTGGATAGTTATAAAAAAGTATTGAAGAAAGATGCACCAATTGTTTTTAAAACAGATAATCGTGGTCTCTTTGAGTATTCTATAATTACATTTAATAACTATGGAATGTATTTTGATTTATTATCTTTAGATTTACACAATAGCGAATATATGGAAGATAATATTGAAACTGAATATGAACATAAATTTAGTGCTAAAGGACCTATTTATAAAGTCATTGCATATTTTAATAAAAATAAAGAAGACTAATATTGATCAGTCTTCTTGCCAAGATAGTTGGTATTTATCATTTATTACAAAGGGATGTTCAATAATCTGTTCATCTTTTTTGATGTTAATGGCGCCAACCCAATAGTTACTCTTTTTCATAATCCAATACCCATAAATTTCATTATTATTAAAAGTCATTTTTGCATTATTCACTTTAGTCTGAATAATTTTTTCTATATTATAATTTCTATTTTTATTTAATGCATAAGTAATAGTGATTATGCCTCCTACAATAGCTCCAATGTAGAAAGATTTATAATGTTTAATATTCATTACCTCCAAATTTAAATGGTATATAATAAACATTATAATCAAAGTTTTCAACAATATCCATTTTATAAGTTATAATATAACAATATTATAATATATAAGGAGTGAATATTTATGGAACAATTAGCAAAAATGGATTTAACAGATTTAAAAAAGAAAATTGAGAAAGGCAAGTATATCTTATTCTTCTCAGCTGACTGGTGCCCAGATTGCTCATTTATTAAACCTGCTATGCCAGAGATTGAAGCAGAATATAAAGATTACAATTTCTTAGCAGTTGATCGTGATGAAAATATTGATTTAGCAGCTGATTTAGGTGTTATGGGGATTCCCAGTTTTGTTGCTTTTAATAATGGTGAAGAAATTGGTCGTTTTGTAAATAAAGATAGAAAAACAAAGAAACAAGTTGAAGAATTTATTGATTCTTTAAATTAATGATTTGAGAGGTAAAATTGAATGTTAATTGCAAGTTACAACCCTAAACAAAATGGTGACATTTTGGTCGTAGTTTTGGATGAAACAACTGGTGAACAAAATGTAGAATATAAAGATGATGTAGTAATTATGTCTGATAAAGATAGTGGTAACATTTTAGGATATAATTTTTTGAATGCTAGTCATATTCTGCCTAATTTATCAAACATGAATGGACAAATTAAATTAACTTCCAATGATGTTGATTCATTAAATTCATTTTTAAAAAAACAAAGCTTATCAGCTAACATTGAGTTAGATAATGATCCTAAGTTTGTTGTAGGCTATGTAAACAAAATTAGCGAGCATCCAAAGTCTGACCATTTAAAAATTACTGAAACTACAGTTGATGACGGTAAAACTCTACAAATTGTAAGTGGATCTCCAAACATGCAAGCAGATATTAAGGTTGTTGTTGCTAAAGTTGGTGCTATGATGCCTGACGGATTAATAATCTGGCCTGGTGAATTAAAAGGGGAAGAAAGTAATGGAATGATTTGTTCTGGTCGTGAATTACACTTACCTAATGCACCACAAAAACCAGGAGCATTAATTTTACCTGATAATTATGAAGTAGGAACTAAATTTGATTTTGATAAAGCTGCTACTTTGTTTGACAAATAAAGAGATATTATATCTCTTTATTAATACATATATAATATTAATTATTTTGAGGATGACAGTTATATGGAACATTATGATGGTCCTGCTTTTTATCGCAAGTATCGTATTAAAAACAAGAAGCAGGAAAATAGACATATAAATAAAATAAGTGAAAATAAAAAGCATAACTATGATCGTAAAAAGGATATTAATCAATCTGATATCGTTGATGATGACAATCCTATTGCGCAAAGAGCTGCTGCATTTAAACCAACGAAGCAATCTCAAGCTAGTGATACTCCATACTATAGTTTAAAACTTTCTTATCCTTATCAAAATATTAAAAGGAATTTGAAACAATCTAATGATGATTTGATTCTTTATGCAGATGCATCTAATGATTCAATTGACTTAGACAGCTATGAAACAAGCGAAAATGAAGATTTAAGTTCTTTAGATGAAGTTAATGAAAATAAAGATATTGATCATTCAACAATATCAGATAAAAATTTAAAAGAACATAAAACTTATGGAGAGTCTGATTTAGCAAATAATGATAACGAATCACAAATTCCTAGCGATAATGATAGTTTAGATAGTGAAGAAAATGTATCATCAAAACTTGAAGATGATAATTTTGATCAATCTTCTAATGACGATAGTGAAGAAGTTGATGTTAAACCAGTTGAAGATGAAGAAGATTACGATTATGAAGATTTAAAAAATACAACTCCATATAGTAAGTATGTAGATTTATATTCTAATGATTTTGAATATATTAAAAACAAAGAAACTCAAGGTAAAGATTTTGTTGCTGCTAAGCCTGACGATGTGAGTGGCTTAGATAAACCAGAAGTCTTTGATAATGAAAATTACTATAATGATAAATCTTCTGAATCAAATGATTCTGAAAATGAAATATCAATTGATCAAGATGAATTAAATGAATCACCAAATAATGATAACCAATCATCTGAAATTATAGAGCAAGATGATAAAGACTCACATAAATCAAATTCTAATAATATAGATTCTGATTTAGAAAATGATAACGACAATTCCGTAGAACCAAAAGCGAAAGAAGAGTTTGGATTAGGGCATTCTTTGTCATCAATATTGGATTCAGAGAATGATGCTCAAAAAGATCTGTCTTTATTTAAAGATGATGATAAAAAAACTGATGATAAAGAAGACAATAATTTAATAAATCATAACTATCAATTCCCTAGCCTAGATTTATTATCAGAGCCTAACAATGATAATGATGATAGTTTAGATGATTGGATTGAGAGTCAAGCACAAAAATTAGATGATACACTTAGTGCATTTAATGTAAATGCTAACGTTGTAGATTGGACAAATGGGCCAACTGTAACTCAATTTCAAATTAAGTTACAGTTAGGAGTTAAAGTAAGTAAAATAACTAATTTAAATGATGACTTGAAAATGGCACTTGCTGCAAAGGATATTAGAATTGAAGCTCCAATCCCAGGTAAGACAACCGTAGGAATTGAAATTCCTAACCCACATCCAAGACCAGTTATGCTATCTGAAGTTCTAGATTCACCACAATTTAAAAATAGTAAAGATCCATTAACTGTAGCCTTAGGAGTTGATCTAACGGGTAAACCACAAATGACTGACATTCGTAAAATGCCTCATGGATTAATCGCTGGTGCTACTGGTTCTGGTAAGAGTGTATTTTTGAATAGTTTATTAATTTCTTTACTTTATAAAGCAACTCCTGCTGACTTAAAATTAATCTTGATTGATCCTAAAGCTGTTGAAATGGCACCTTATGATAACTTGCCACATCTACTTTCTCCAGTTATTTCAGATCCTAAGCAGGCCTCAGCAGCCTTGAAGTGGGCGGTTAAAGAAATGGACGAACGTTATGAAAAATTAGCTGCTGCTGGTGCTAGGAATGTTGAACAATTTAATAAGATGGCAGAAGAACATGAGGACTATGGACTGAAAATTCCTTATATTGTAATTGTTATTGATGAATTAGCTGACTTAATGATGGTTGCATCTAGTGAAGTACAAGATTACATTGTTAGAATTACTCAAAAAGCAAGGGCAGCTGGAATTCACTTACTTGTTGCTACTCAAAGACCAAGTGTTGATATCATTACTGGAACTATTAAAAATAATATTCCTACTCGTGTTGCATTTATGGTATCTAGTCAAGTGGATTCTAGAACTATTATTGATACTGCTGGAGCAGAAAGATTACTTGGAAAAGGTGATATGCTTTACTTAGGTAGTGGTTCTAGCCAAGCAACTAGACTACAAGGTACTTTTGTTACTGATGATGAAATTGAAAATATTACTAGTGAAGTTAGAAAGCAAGGGAAGCCTAAGTATGCCTTTCAACCTGATTCATTATTAAAACAAGTTAATAAAGTAGAACAAGAAGATGATTTAATGCCACAGGTATTGAAATATATTTCTCAAGAAGATAATGTTTCTACTTCAAAATTACAAAGAGTATTTTCTATTGGGTATAATCGTGCTGCTAGTTTGATTGATAGCTTGGAACAGAGTAATTATGTTTCTGGACAACATGGCTCTAAGCCAAGAGATGTATATTTAACAGAAAAAGATTATAAAAAATTGAACATTTAGCTACTATATTGAAAAAAGTTTGCTATGATTGAATTAATGACAATTAAAAAGGGGCGTTTAGATTATGGATACAAGTAAGACATATCATTTTGTAGGAATTAAGGGTACAGGTATGTCCGCAATGGCCAGAATCCTTCGCGATAGAGGATGTACAGTCCAAGGTTCAGATATTGAAAAATATACTTTTACTCAAAGAGGCTTAGAACAAGCTGGTATTAAAGTTTTACCATTTGATGAAAACAATATTCATGAAGGTTTAGTTGTGATTGCTGGAAATTCATTTGATGATGATCATCCTGAAATAAAAAAAGCCCATGAAATGGGACTAGAAGTTTATCGTTATCATGAATTTTTAGGTAAAATGATTGAAGGTCATACTAGTATTGGAGTTTGTGGGGCTCATGGTAAAACTAGTACAACTGGTTTATTAGCACATGTTTTATCAGGTATTGCACCTACTGATTATTTAATTGGTGATGGTACTGGTAAAGGTGTTCCTAATGCCAGATTCTTTGCATATGAAGCTGATGAATATAGAAGACATTTCTTAGCCACTAAACCTGATTATGCTATTATGACTAATATTGATTTTGATCATCCTGATTATTATACCGGAATTGATGATGTTCGCAGTGCATTCCAGACTTTTGCAAATCAGACCAAAAAAGGTATTTTTGCATGGGGTGATGATAAGAACCTTAGAAAGTTAACTGCTAATGTACCAATATATTATTATGGTACTGGTGAAAATGATGATTTTAGAGCAACTAACATTACTCGTAGTACTTCAGGTTCTTCGTTTGATGTTGAATATCATGGTAAAAAATTAGGTAATTTCCAAATTCACTTATATGGTGAACATAATGTTTTAAATTCATTAGCAGTTATTGCGGTTTCATATTTCGAGCATGATAACTTAGATGAAATACGTAGAGAATTAGAAACATTTAAAGGTGTTAAACGTCGCTTTGCTCAAAGAAAAGTTGGCGATATGACCATTATTGATGATTATGCTCATCATCCATCAGAAATTAATGCTACTTTAGATGCTGCTAGACAAGAATATCCAAGTAAAAAAATTATTGCGGTTTTTCAACCACATACTTTTAGTAGAACTATTGCTTATCTAGATGAATTTGCAGAGAGTCTAAATAAAGCTGATGATGTTTATATTACTAAAATTTATAGTTCTCCTCGCGAAAAAGCTGGTAAAGTATCCAGTTCTGATTTAGAAGCAAAAATTACTAAAAATGGTAGCTTAATTAAAGCTGAAAATATGTCTCCACTTTTAGATTATCATGATGCAGTGGTTGTATTTATGGGAGCTGGAGACATTCAAAATATGAAAAGATTTATGAAGAATTATTAAATGATGTTACAAATAATGTAAATTAAAAAACTTGTATTATTGACTCTTTGTTTGGTAGAATATATTAAACTTTATACTTTATATAAAGGAGGATTAATACATGAATGATTATGATCAAACAGGTCGTCGTATGGTAAATAATTCATTTGGTATGAATAAATTTTTAACTAAAACATATGGATGGATGGCTTTATCAGTGTTCATTTCAGGAATAGTTTCTTATTTAATGGGTTCTGTTTACCATGCTTCTTTAGGTCTTATTCCTAGTATTGTTGGAATTGTTATATGGTTTGGCCTTGCTATGGCTACTTCTTCTGTTGCAATGAAGAATTCTTCATTAGGTTTTATCCTATTTATGGCATTTTCAGTGCTAACAGGAGGTCTGTACTCATATATCTTTATATCTTATAGTACAACTGTTATTGCACAAGCTTTTCTAACTGCTACTGTTGATTTTGTTGTAATGGCTTTAATAGGTATTACTACTAAGAAAAATTTAGACAAAATTGGGACACAAGCATTGGGGGCACTTATTGCATTAATTATTGTAAGTATTATTAATGCATTCTTAAGAATTCCTGCATTTGGCTTTGTTATTTCAATTATTGCAGTTATAATTTTTACAATTTTAATTGCATATGACAGTCAAAAAGTTAAAGATGCATATAATGAATATGGATCAGATATTCCAGAAAATGGTTTGGCCATTTATGGTGCTATGACATTGTATTTAGATTTTATTAATCTATTCTTACAATTATTAAGTATCTTTGGTGGCAATGATCGAGACTAATAATAAAAAGATGGTGTTTTTACAACATCATCTTTTTTATTTTGTATATAATTAATAACATGAATAAAGTGTTAAAATTTAGTTAATATATAAATATAAAAGGAGAATTTTATGGCTGAAAAAAGATTATTATTGATAGATGGTAATAGTATAACTTATAAAGCTTTCTATGCTTTAATTAAACAAGTTGAACGTTTTACCAATAATAAAGGTGTTCATACAAGTGCCATTTATGGTTTTAACAATATGCTGGATATTATGCTAGATAAAGTAAATCCAACACATGCGTTAGTTGCATTTGATGCTGGAAAAACAACCTTTAGAACGAAAATGTACTCTGGTTATAAATCTGGAAGACATAAGACTCCTGATGAATTATTGGAACAATTTAAATATGTAAAACAAATGTTAGATGCTCGTGGTATTAAGACCTATGAATTAGATAATTATGAAGCAGATGACATAATTGGAACCTTATCAAAAAAAGCAGATGAAGCAGGATTTGAAACTACAGTTGTAACTGGTGATAATGATTTAACACAATTATGTTCAGACAAGACGACAGTCTCTATTTCTAATCGTGGAGTATCAGGAGTGACTCATTATGATACTGATTATGTCAAAAAAACTATGGGTATAAAACCTTCACAAATTATTGATTGGAAGGCATTAAAAGGTGATTCATCTGATAATTATCCTGGAGTTCAAGGAGTTGGGGATAAAACATCTTTAAAGTTAATTAAGCAATTTGATAGTGTAGAAAATTTATACAATCATTTAGATGAAATAAGTGGTAAGAAATTAAAAGAGCATTTAATTGATGATAAAGAAGAAGCGTTTTTGGATAAGAAATTAGCACGCATTGATCGTGATGCTCCTATTGAAATAGAATTGGATAATCTTAATTACTTAGGTGATGATCGTGATAAATTAGTAAATTTCTATCGCGAAATGAATTTTAGAAAATTTCTTAGTCAAATGGACTTTGATGAGTCAGAATCTATGAAAAAAATTAAATATTCAGAAATTAATAATGATAATTTAAAAGTGATATCTGACAATGTTCCATCTGAAGTTACTTTCTATTTGGGAATAGATGGTGAAAATTATCATATTGATCCATTTATTGGTTTTGCTATTAAAATTGATGAAAATATTTATGTGTCAGATAATATTGATATATTAAATAGGCCAGAAATAAAAGGCATTTTAGAAAATGATAAAATAACCAAAAATTTATTTGATGCTAAAAGAACATATGTTGGTCTAAATAGATTAGGTATTAGTTTAAGAAATGTAAGATTTGATTTATTATTAGCATCTTATTTACTTAATACCAGTGATAATAGTAATGATTTGGGAAAAGTAGCTAATGAACACGATTATTTTGAAGTTCAATCTGATGATGATGTTTACGGTAAAGGTGCAAAACGTAAAATTCCATCTGAAGATAAATTATTTGAACACTTTGCAAGAAAATTGATGGCTATTAATTCTTTAAAAGATAAATTATTTAGTGAACTTAAAGATAATAATCAATTAGATTTATACAATAATGTTGAATTACCACTTACATTTGTTTTGTCTAGAATGGAAATTGCTGGAATTGTTGTCGACAGTGATGTTCTAAAAGAAATGAGTAGCAAGCTTACTGAAAGATTGAATGAAATTCAACAGAAAATTTATAATGAAGCTGGGACTGAATTTAATATTGCTTCGCCTAAACAGCTTGGTGAGATTTTATTTGAAAAGCTTCATTTACCAATCTTGAAAAAAACTAAGACGGGTTATTCCACAGCAGTTGATGTTTTAGAAAAACTTGCTCCAGACTATCCAATTGTGCAGGCAGTTTTAGATTATCGTCAAATTGCTAAAATCCTATCAACTTACGTTGAAGGATTATTAAAAGATATACATTTAAATGACCATAAAGTGCACACTAGATATCTACAAACACTTACTCAAACTGGTCGCTTGTCATCAGTTGATCCTAATTTGCAAAATATTCCGGTTAGGACTGAAGAAGGACGAAAAATTAGACAAGCTTTTGTCCCAAGTCATAAAGACTGGGAAATATTTTCATCTGATTATTCACAAATTGAATTACGTGTTCTAGCATCTATTTCAAATGATAAAAATATGCAAGATGAATTTATTCATAATGATGACATTCATGCATCCACTGCTAGAAGAATTTTTGGCTTATCAAATAATAGTGAAGTTACTCCTGAGCTTAGAAGACAAGCAAAGGCGGTTAATTTTGGAATTGTTTATGGAATCTCTGATTTTGGCCTAGCTAGGAATACGGGCATTAGTCGTTCAGATGCCAAAAAATTTATTGAAAAATACTTTAATGAATATCCAGATGTTAAAAATTATATGGATAATATTGTTCAAAAAGCTAAAGACAATGGTTATGTTGAAACCATTTTAAATCGTCGTAGGTATTTACCAGATATTAATTCTAGAAACTTTCATCAAAGATCATTTGCTGCTAGAACTGCAATGAATTCACCAATTCAAGGTAGTGCAGCTGATATTATTAAGATTGCAATGTTAAAAATGGAAAAGGCTCTAAAGGATAATCACTTAAAGGCCAAAATGTTATTGCAAGTTCATGATGAATTAATATTTGAAGCACCTAAAGAAGAAATAGCAATTTTAAGCAAATTAGTACCTAAAGTGATGGATTCAGCTGTTAAATTACAAGTACCATTAAACGTTAAGAGCCATTATGGTAGTAATTGGTACAATATTAAATAAAGAAATGAGGTTTTTTAAATGCCTGAATTACCAGAAGTAGAAACTGTTAGAGAAGGATTAAATCAATTGGTTAAAGGATCACATGTTAATAGCATTGATGTTTTATATCCTAAAATGATTAATGTTACTCCAGAAAAATTAAAAGTTACTTTAACTAATCAAGATATAAAAAGAATAGATAGAAGAGGAAAATACTTACTTTTCCGTTTTTCTAATGACATGACATTAGTTTCCCATTTAAGAATGGAAGGAAAATATGATGTTGAACCCGAAGGCACAGAACCAACAAAACATACACATGTCATTTTTCATTTAAACGATGATCGAGAACTAAGATATAAAGATAGTCGAAAATTTGGCAGAATGTATTTGATTAAAAATGGTGATGAACATACTTTATCAGGACTTGGAACAATTGGTCCAGAACCTACCGATGATGATTTAACATTTGATTATATGAAATCAATTATGAATAAAGGTAGAGGTAAAATAAAGCCATTTTTATTAAATCAAAGTCACATTGCTGGTTTAGGTAATATTTATTGTGATGAGGTTTTGTGGTTAAGCAAAATTCATCCAGAAACCATTACTAACACAATTTCTGATAATCAAATAATGGAACTTAGAAAAAACATCATTGAAGAAATTAAAATGGCTATTAAGGGTCATGGTACTACTGTTCATTCATACTCCAATGCATATGGAGAAGCTGGTCAATTTCAAAATAGCCTTCATGTTTATGGAAGAGCTGGAGAGCCATGTGAAAGATGTGGAACTAATTTGGAAAAAATTAAAGTAGCTCAAAGAGGAACAACTTTTTGTCCTAACTGTCAACATAAAGTGACTAAAAATGGTTAAAGTAATTGGACTAACAGGCGGAATTGCAACTGGAAAATCTAATGTTTCTGATTGTTTATCAAAAATGGGATATCAAATAATTGATGCTGATAAAATAACTTATCAGCTGCAACATAAGGATAACGATTGCTTAAATGCAATTACAAAACATTTTGGTAATGATATTCTAGAAAAAAATGGTGAATTAAATCGTTCTCGTTTAGCTAAACTTGTTTTTGCAAATAAAGAAAATCTAACTAATTTAGTGCGCATTATGGATCCATATATTAGATCCAATGTTCAATCAATTATTAATAATACTCATGAAAAACTAGTTGTATTCGATGCACCTACTTTATTTGAAAATGGTTATGCTTTTATGTGCGATATGATAATTGTTGTTACTTGTACACCTATTAATCAGTTAAATAGATTACAATTGAGAAATAATTTGAGTATTTCTGATTCCGTTAAGCGGATTAAAAGTCAATGGCCTTTAAATTTTAAAGAAAAATTGGCTGATTATTTAATAGATAGTAATGGTTCCATTATGCAAACTCGTAATCAAGTGATAAAATTGTTTAATAAAATAGATAATTAAAAATTTGGGGTGAAAGTTAATGCAATGTCCTCATTGCCATAAAAATTCATCTAGAGTAGTAGATAGTCGTCCCACTGAAAACGGACAAGTAATTCGTCGTCGTAGAGAATGTGAAAAGTGTGGCTATAGATATACTACCTTTGAAAGAATTGAACAAACACCATTATTAGTAGTTAAAAATAATGGTAATAGAGAAGAATTTAATCGTGAAAAAGTTTTAAAAGGAATTATCAGATCAGCAGAAAAGCGTCCAGTTTCTATGGATTCTATGAAAACAATTGTTGATAATGTCGAATCGAAAATTAGAGCTATGGGTGAAAATGAAATTCCAAGTCAATCTATTGGTGAATATGTGATGAAAGAATTAGTAAATGTTGACGAAATTGCATATATTAGATTCGCTAGTGTATATCGACAATTTAAAGATATGACTGTCTTTTATAATGAATTAAAAGAAGTTTTAGATAATGATCATCAAAAGAGTCAAAAAAATAACGGAGAATAGACATGGAAGAATGGCGTAATATTAGTCCTCAAGATAATTTTATTCTAACTTCTGATTATTTCATTTCTGATTTAGAAAGAAATGCTTTAGACATTCTTTATCAACCAATTATTGGGATTAATGCTTATGCTTTAATAAATAATCTTTGGAGAATGTATGAACGAGATAAAGATTTTGAATTACATGTTAATTTTGAACTGCTTGCTTATTTAAACATTGATATTCAATCATTTTATGAAGCTAGATTAAAGCTTGAAGGTGCCGGGTTGGTTAAAACTTATGTAAATGATAACCATCGTTATGTATATAAGCTTATAAAACCGCTTGATATTAATCAATTTTTTAGTGATGATTTGTTAAGTGTTACTTTATTACAGACCATTGGTGAAAATCGTTATGAAGATATCGTTAATGATGTAATAACAGATAATTACGATTTAGAAAAATATAATGATATCTCAAAAAATTTTTTGCAAGTTTTTCATATCAAGAACAGTGAATTATCTGATACACCTAAGGATGTTAGCGAAGCCAAATCATTAGTTGTAAACTCCACAAAACCGGGTACAAATGATGTTAATTCTGATGACGATTTTGATTTTAGTTTAGTTTTATCCATACTAGAGCAATCTTTTGTAAATATTTCTGATGTTAAGAAAAATCATCATTTAATTCAATCTGAGCATTTATTATATGGAATTAATGAACCAGAGATGGCCAGATTTATTGAAAAAGCCACTAATGTTAATAATAATGTTTTTGATCCTAATAAACTAAAATTATTGGTTGATAGGGACTTTGCTAATAAGAATGTTAATCTTAATGAAGATAATAGAAAATCTTATGTTGCTAACGATGGTAATAATCTTAATCAAGGTGAAAAACAGATAGTTAATATGGCTAAAGAATTTTCTCCCTTAGATTTTTTACAGGGTTTAAAAAAACAAGTAGATGGCTTTGTTCATGATAATGAAATTAGAACTATTCGCGATGTAATGGATGTTTCTGTATTAAAACCAGAAGTTATAAATATGGTTACTTATCATATAATTATTGATCAAAAAAAGTCAGGACTAAGTAGAAATCTTTTTACTACCATTGCTGATAATTGGTCGCAAAAGGGAATTAGAACTGCTGAAGATGCCATTTCAGAAATTAGGAATCGCAAAAAGACGTCTGATGAAAAGAAGCGTGAGCATAAGAGAAGTTATCGTAAACCAATTAAGGAAGAACTTCCTGACTGGGCAAAAAATAATGATGCAAAAGATAATTCTGTGAAAAAAGACAAAAAGAATACCCAAGATAAAGATTCGATTCCGGATGAATCTAGAAAAAAAGAATTAGAAGATAAACTAAAAAGAATTAGAAGTTGGGGTAAAAAGTGAGGGTAGACAATGGAAAATTTAAGTGATGAGCTATCAAGGTTAATGATTAATAAGAAGTTTGGTGAGCAATTTAAAAAGCTTGCTAATAATGTCTTAAAAGACAAAGATGTAAATGAATTTTTGAATGCTAATAAAAATAATTTAGATCACCAAACAATTATTAAATCTATTTCTAAATTATATGAATTTGTTAATGAACGAGATAAAGTTATTTCTGGGAAAAATTCTACAATTCCAGGATACGAACCTAAATTAGAGCTTAGTAAGGACTCAATTAATGTTGCTTATGTTCCAACAAAAAGTAAACTAGCTTCTATTAAGAATGCAAAAATGTTAAAGAAAATGCATTTAGTTTCTTTGCCCAATGCACTAAGAAAAATTGATTTAAAACAATTTTATACTGATAAAGATCAGGAACGTATAGATGCATATAACGATATATTGCAATTTATTGTTGATTATGAACAAGATCCTAAAAAATATCATCAAGGAATTTACCTTCATGGTGAATTTGGAGTTGGGAAAACATTTCTAATGGCTGCAATGGCAAATGAACTAGTTAAAAATGGATATGAAGTAATGTTATTACATTTTCCTAGTTTTGTTACTGAAATGAAAAATTCTATTAAAAACAATACTGTTGCCAAAAAGTTAGATAGAATTAAGAAAATGCCTTTACTCATATTAGATGATATTGGTGCTGATGATATGTCTTCTTGGATTCGGGATGATATTTTTAGTGTAATATTGGAATATAGAATGCAAAATTCACTTCCTACATTTTTTACATCTAACTATTCAATGAGTGAGTTTGAGAATAATCATCTGAGATTTAATAATAAGGGTGATGAAGAGCCCCTGAAAGCTCAAAGAATTATGCAAAGAATCCGCTTTTTATCCAAAGAAGTTAAAATAACTGGTGATAATCGTCGTCCACAATAAAATAGACTTGACATTTTATCTTTAAATAATCATAATTATAAATATAGAAGATATAATTTAATTATTTAAATTTTCAGGGAGAAGAAACATTAACTGTAAGTTTCTTTATATTTGATTTTTAAATTACCACTTCTATAAATAGTTTAGAGGAAATTCTAAATCGGGTTGTTACCGTTAAAGACTAACTATGAGGTCTGCATATAATCTATGTAGATAGAATTCGGGTGGAACCACGTAATTTACGTCCCTAGTGTCACTTTTTGTGACGCTAGGGACTTTTTTTATTCCTTTTCCCGTATAAATTAATCAAAGAGGAGAGATATTTATGGCTAAGCTTTCTTTTGAATTTCCAGATGGAAATGTAAAAGATTTTGATGAGGGTGTAACTACTGAAGATATCGCTAAATCTATCTCCATTAGTTTAGCTAAAAAAGCAGTTGCCGGAAAAATTGACGATAAAATGGTTGATATAGATTTACCATTGAATTCTGGTGGAAAAATTGAAATTGTAACTAAAGATTCTGATGATGGTTTAAAAGTATTACGTCAAACAGCTTCTCAACTATTAAAGGCTGCATTAGCTGATCAATTTACAAATATTCAATTTGGTGAAAGTACTTCTGATGAAGATGGATTCTTTGTTGATACTGATAAAAGAGAAACTCAAGTTAGTGCTGATGAATTGCCTCAACTTGAAGAACGTATGCATAAAATGGTTAAAAATAATGTTCAAATTGAACGTAAAGTTTTAAGCAAAGAAGATGCCTTAAAGCAAGTTGATGGAGATCCATATCAAGCTAAGTTAGTTAATAAATTAGCTATGAACGATCAAGTTGTATTTTATCAAATTGGAGATTATTTAGGTTTAGGTGAAGGCGTTGTTCTTCCATCTGCTAAACAAGTTAAAGAATTTAAGCTACTATCAGTTGCTGGTGCATACTGGGAAGGTAAGTCATCAAACCCAATGTTACAAAGAATTTTTGCAACTGCATTTTATAAGAAGGCCGATTTGGAAGCTGATGTTAAACAACGTCAAGAAGCTAAAGAACGTGACCATCGTGTTATTGGTAACAAATTAGATTTATTCTTTGTTGATCCTAAGGTTGGTGCAGGTTTAGCATACTGGATGCCTAATGGTGCTACTGTTCGTCGCGTTGTTGAAAGATATATCGTGGACAAAGAATTGGCTAATGGCTATGAACATGTTATTACTCCAGTTCTTATGAATCTTAATGCTTATAAAACTTCAGGACATTGGGCACATTATCGTGATGATATGTTCCCACCAATGGATATGGGAGATGGTGAAGAACTAGAGTTACGTCCTATGAACTGTCCAAGTCATATTCAAATTTATAAACATCATATTCGTTCATATCGTGAACTTCCAATTCGTATTGCTGAATTAGGAATGATGCATAGATATGAAAAATCAGGTGCCTTATCAGGATTACAACGTGTACGTGAAATGACATTAAATGATGGGCACACTTTCTTAGCAATTGATCAAATTCAAGATGAATTTAAAAAAATCTTGCATTTAATGACTGAAGTATACAAGGACTTTGATATTAGTAATTATCACTTTAGATTAAGTTACCGTGATCCAAAGAATACCGAAAAGTATTTTGATGATGATGAAATGTGGAACAAGTCTCAATCAATGCTTAAGGGTGCTATGGACGATTTAGGTTTAGAATATGTTGAAGCTGAAGGTGAAGCAGCATTCTACGGTCCTAAACTTGATGTTCAAACATACACAGCTATGGGTAATGAAGAGACACTATCTACTATTCAATTAGACTTTATGTTACCTGAAAGATTTGATCTACATTATGTTGGTGAAGATGGTAAAGAACACCGTCCTGTTATGATGCACCGTGGTTTAGTTTCAACTATGGAAAGATTCATTGCTTATCTAATTGAAGTTTATAAGGGTGCTTTCCCAACATGGTTAGCTCCTCATCAAGTTAAAATTATTCCTGTAAGTATGAATAAACATGGCGATTATGCTAAACAAATTAATGAAAAATTAGTTAAAATGGGTATTCGCTCAAGTGTTGACGACCGTAATGAAAAAATGGGTTATTTAATTCGTGATGCTCAAACTAATAAGATTCCTTATACATTAGTTGTTGGTGATAATGAAATGAATTCCAATAGCGTTTCTGTACGTAAATACAGTGAAAAAGATAGTAAAGACGAATCTTTTGATGAATTTACTAAAGAGATTCAAAATGATATTGATAATTATTCTAGAGGAAATAAATAATTTGTTGACAATGAATTATTTATTTGGTAGTATTAAATTATCGAAAAAGCAGAAGCCTTCCCGCTTCTCGCCTCAGTGACAATTAAGTTGCTAGGCATGATATCGGATGAACCTTTGTTTATTTTACAAAGGACAGATGCGGGAGCCTTCTTAGGTTCCCGCATTTTTTCTGCTTTTTAATATACTTGGAGGTGAATTACCATAGCAAACGATATGATGGTTAATGATGGAATTCGAGCACGTGAAGTTCGTTTAATTGGTGCAAATGGTGATCAATTAGGAGTTAAGTCAAAGGCGGAAGCAATGAAACTTGCTGAAGATGCAGGATTAGATCTTGTAGTTGTAGCTCCTAAAGCTAAGCCTATGGTTGCTAAAGTATTAGATTACGGTAAATACCGCTTTGAACAACAAAAGAAAGCTCGTCAAGCTCGTAAGAAACAAAAAGTTGTCAGTGTTAAGGAAATTAGACTTAGCCCAACTATTGATACTAATGATTTCAACACTAAGTTGAAAAGAACTCAAAAGTTCTTATCAAAAGGTGAAAAAGTTCGAGTATCAATTCGTTTCAAGGGACGTGCCATCACACATAAAGAAATTGGTCGTGATGTGTTAAACAGAATGGCAGAATCTACATCAGAAGTTGCTAATGTTACTCAACGAGCAAAAATGGATGGAAGAAGTATGTTCCTAATGCTCGCACCTAAATCAAGCGATAAAAAATAGTTAGTATTTATATAATACTTTAAAGAATTTAAGGGAGGATTTCACAATGCCAAAGACTAAAACAAATCGTGCTATTGCTAAGCGTTTCAAAAAGACCGCTAAGGGTGGTTTAAAGAGTGCTAATGCATTTACAAGTCACCGTTTCCATGGTAAGACAAAGAAACAACGTCGTAACCTACGTGGAACTAGCATGATCAATAAGACAACTGCTAATAAATACGAAAAGATGTTTTAATTAATAAGACATAATTATAGGAGGATTTAAACATGCCAAGAGTTAAGGTGGAACAGTTACTCATGCACGTCGTAAACGTGTTTTAAAACAAGCTAAGGGTTACCGTGAAGGTAAACACAGTCTTTTCAAGACTGCTAAAGACCAAGTTATGAAGTCACGCGAATATGCATTCCGTGATCGTAAAGCAAACAAAAGTAATTTCAGAAGATTATGGATTGCTCGTATTAACGCAGCAGCTCGTATGAATGGATTAAGCTACAGTAAATTAATGCACGGTTTGAAACTTTCAAACATTGAAATGAACCGTAAAATGTTAGCTGATTTAGCTGTAAATGACGAAAAAGCATTTGCTTCATTAGCCGAAACTGCTAAGAAAGCTGTTAAATAATTTTCAAAAATAAAACTTTCACCACTTAAGGTAAGTAGGTGGGAGTTTTTTTCTTATTAAGTAAGTAATTAAAATTGCTTACTTTACATATATTTATTAAGAGGAGTTTTATTATTATGATATCTAAATTTAAACCAACCTGGATGATACCTATGATTTATAATATATCACCGGTTAAATTAGAAGACATGGGAATAAAATATGTTTTTACAGATTTGGATAACACTTTAATCCCATGGAATAATCCATATGGAACTCCTCAGCTTAGAAATTGGTTGAATAATCTAAGCAAACATAATATTGAACTTGTTGTTATATCTAATAATAAACGATCAAGAGTTAAAAAAGCTTTAGAAATGCTAGATTTAGATTTTATATCTAGATCTTTAAAACCATTTCCAAATGGTATTAACAAGGCATTAAAAAAATATCACTTAAATAAAAAACAAGTTATAATGGTTGGGGATCAACTTTTAACTGATGTTTGGGCATCCAATAATGCTGGAGTTAGAAGTGTCTTAGTTAAACCATTAATTGAAACGGATGCTTGGAATACAAAGCCAAATCGTTTTATTGAAAAAAAGATTTGGAAAAAGTTAAATAAAAAATATGTTGATTTAAAATGGCAGGAGGATATTAATGACTGAAAATTTAGAAAACGAAGATTTGCGTTGTATTGGATGTGGAGCTCAAATTCAAACGGATACTCCTGATGAATTAGGCTATACTCCTAAATCAGCTTTAGATAAAGGAAAAGAAACTGGTGAAATTTACTGTCAAAGATGTTTTAGATTGCGTCACTATAATGAAATTTCTCCTGTAAGTTTGACTGATGATGATTTCTTGGCACTTTTAAATCAAATTAGAGATGCTAATGCATTAATCGTTTATTTAGTAGATATATTTGATTTTAATGGTAGTTTAATTCCAGGACTACATCGTTTTGTTGGTGATAATCCAATTATGTTAGTTGGAAATAAGGCCGATCTTTTACCAAAATCATTAAAAAATCGTAAATTAAGAGATTGGATTAGACAACGTTCTAACGAAGCAGGAATTAGACCTATTGATGTAGAATTAGTTTCAGCTAGAACTAACGAATCTGTTGATAATTTATTAAATAATATTGATAAATATCGTAAAAATAGAGATGTTTATGTTGTCGGTGTAACTAATGTTGGTAAGTCAACCTTAATTAACCAAATTATTAAACAAAATACCGGAATAAAAGAGTTAATTACAACTTCAAGATTTCCTGGTACTACTTTAGATAAAATTAGTATTGATTTAGAAGATGGACATAAATTAGTTGATACTCCTGGAATTATTCATAAAGAACAAATGGCTCATTATCTTACTGGAAAGGATTTAAAAGTTGTTGAACCACAAAAACAAATTAAACCTAAAGTATATCAATTGAATCCGGAACAGACCTTATTCTTTGGTGGTGTTGCTAGGTTTGATTATGTTAATGGAGATAAAAAGCATGGATTTACAGTTTATGTTGAAAATAATCTTTTCATTCATAGAACTAAACTTATCAATGCAGACGCATTTTATAGTAAACATTTTGGAGAAATGTTAACTCCACCTAGTAAAGATTCTATTGAAGATTTTCCAGAATTGGTTCGATATGAATTTAAGACAGATCAAAAAAGTGATTTAGTAATTGAAGGCTTAGGATGGATTACCGTACCTTCAAATGTTGTAGTAGCGGGATGGGCTCCCAAAGGAGTTTCTGTGTTGTTAAGAAGAGCAATGATTTAATTATAAGGAGAATTTCAATGAAATTAAGAGGGAAACAAAAGCGTTATTTGAGATCACAAGCTAATCGTATGAAGCCTTTATTTTCTGTTGGTAAAAATGGACTAAATGAAATCTGGTTAGATCAAATTTTAGATGCATTACAAAGAAGAGAGTTAATTAAAATTAATATTCAACAAAATGCTGATGAAAGTGTATCAGATGTAAAATCATTTATTGAAGAAAATAGTGATGTATCTGTAGTCCAAACTATTGGAAAAACACTATTATTATTTATGCCAGCAAGTAAAGAAAAATTTCAAAATTATTCTGTAGAAGTTAAAAATATTTAAAGAGCTGTTTAAGATGCGCAAAAAGAAAATTGGTATTTTGGGTGGGACATTTAATCCTATTCATAATGGACACTTATTTATTGCTGAACAAGTTAGAACTCAATTGAATTTGGACAAAGTTTTATTTATGCCTGATTATATTCCTCCTCACATTGATCAAAAATCTGCAATTAGTTCCGTTGATAGAGTTAATATGGTTCGTTTGGCAATCAAAGATAATCATAATTTTGGTGTTTTGATGGATGAAATTGATAGAAAAGGTAAGAGCTATACTTATGATACAATGAGTGCATTGGTGCGTAATAATCGCAATGTTGATTATTATTTTATTATTGGTGGTGACATGGTTCATTATTTGCCTAAATGGTATAAAATTGATGAATTGACTAAAATAATAAAATTTGTTGGTGTTCAAAGAGAAGAATACGATAATAATTCAAAATATAGTATTATTAAATTGAATGTTCATAAGCTTGATATTTCTTCAACACTTATTCGTAATAGTATTAAAGACGGACAATCTGTACGTTATTTGATTCCAGATGAGGTTTTACAATATATAAAGGAGCATCATATTTATGAATGATATCGAATTAGAATATAAAGAAAATATTGTTCCATATAGCAGAAAAGAATTAATTAATAAATTAAAATCAGCTCTAAAGCAATCTAGATTTGAGCATGTTTTAAGAGTTGAACAAATGGCTATTAAGTTAGCTAAATTAAATAATTTTGATGAAGAAATGGCCAGCATTGGCGGATTAGTTCATGATTATGCTAAACAAAGGCCTGATGAAGATTTTATTGCTGCCATTAAAAAATATCATTTGAATGAAAATTTATTAAATTATGGTAATGCAATTTGGCATGGAGCAGTAGGATATTTGTTTGTGCAAAATGAATTAAGAATTTCCAATGTGGAAATTCTTAATGCTGTAAAATATCACACAACAGGTTCTAAATATATGTCCACTTTATCTCAAATCGTTTATATGGCAGATTATCTTGAAATGGGTCGTGAATTCCCAGGTGTTGATGAAGCCAGAACAATTACGTTTAATAATTTACAAGATGGTGTTGCATATCAAACTAAACATACAATTGAATATTTAATTTCTAATAATAAATCAGTTTATCCGAAAACTATTGATACTTATAATCAATGGGTTGTTAATTCAAAAATAAAGTAATAAGGAGCAATTTATAAATGAGTAGTAAAGATACTTTAGAAGTAGTAGTAAAAGCTGCAGATAGTAAACGAGCAAATAATATTGTTGCTTTAAATGTACATGAAGTTAGTTTAATGTCAGATTATTTTGTGATTATGGATGCAACTTCAAATCGTCAAGTAAAATCAATTGCTGATGAAATTGTAGATCAAGCGGAAGCAGCAAAAGTTGAAGTGCAACAAGTAGAAGGTAAAGATACTGCAAAATGGATTTTGGTTGATTTAGGGGATGTAATTGTTCATGTATTTCAAAGTGATGAAAGAGAATATTACAATCTAGAAAAATTATGGTCAGATGCACCATCAGTAAAAATTGATCAATGGGTAAAATAATATGATTTATCAAGAATTTGCAGAATTATATGATGAATTATTTGATCCAACCATGTATGACAAGTGGTTGGATTTTGTTGAACATAATGCTAATGCAGATGATGATATTTTAGACATTGCTTGTGGTACAGGTAGACTAATTTCTTTATTGAGAAACAAAAAATATAATGTTAGTGGACTTGATATGTCTTCGGATATGTTAACAATTGCTGATGATAATTTAAGAAGAAACAATCAGACTGCTAATTTAATTCAAGGCGATATGTTAGATTTGTCGTCTTTTCCCAATTATGAAGTAATTACATGTTTTGATGATTCTCTATGTTATTTAAAAAACTTACAAGAGTTAAAAATTGCTTTTAAAAATGCATATAATCACCTTAATAATAAAGGAAAATATTTATTTGATGTAATCACCCCTTATCAGACTGATCAAATTTATCCAGGATATATGTATAATTTTCATGACGAAACTAGGGCTTTTATGTGGACAACTTATATTGGGGATGAAGAGCATTCTGTTGATCATGATTTATCATTTTTTAACTACAATGAAGAATTAGATGCTTATGATGAATTTAGTGAGTTGCATCATGAACGTACTTATAATCTAGAAGATTATATTTCATCATTAGAATCAGTCGGCTTTTCTAAAGTAAATGTTTTTAGTAATTTTGGAAAAAATAAAATAGACGAAAATACTACTAGATGGTTTTTTATTTGTGAGAAGTGATAATATGTTAAATGCAGTTGGAATAATTAGTGAATATAATCCTTTCCATAATGGACATTTATACCAAATAAAAAAAAGCCAAAGAACTTACCCATGCTGATTTATGTATTGTAGTTATGAGTGGCAATTGGGTTCAAAGAGGCCAGCCAGCTTCTTTTGATAAATGGAATCGTGCTAAAATGGCATTAGAAAATGATGTTGATTTGGTTGTAGAGTTACCATTTCAATATTCTGTTCAGCCAGCCAGCATATTTGCTAAAGCTGCGGTCAATATATTAGGTGCTTTGCAATGTAAATGGTTATCATTTGGCAGTGAAAGTCCAGAAATTAATTTTTCTAAATTAGCTACTGTTAATTTAGAAAATCCTGAATATTTTAAAAATTATGAAGAAAATTATACTTCAGCAATTCAACAATTAATTGCCGAAAAAACTGATTTTGTTATAAATAAGCCGAATGATATTTTAGCATTTAATTATGCTTTATATAATAGACAGCTATCTATACCTATGAAATTAATTCCTGTTAAACGAAAGAATAGTAATCATAATGATGTTGAAATAATTGATTCTAGCTTAAATATTTCTAGTGCAACATCTATTAGAAAAAATATTAATAACGTTTCTAAAATTTATAATGTAATTCCTAAATCTACCTTGGAAGTCATTGAGAATAATCAATGTATTGATTGGAATACCTTTTGGAAATATTTAAAATACAAAATATTAACTAATTCTGTTAATGAATTAAGAAGCATTTATCAAATGACAGAGGGCTTAGAGTATAGATTCAAAAAATATATTAAAATATCTAATGATTTTGACGAATTTTTAAATAATTTAAAGACCAAAAGATATACATTTTCGAGACTAAGACGACTTTGTGTATATGTTTTAATGAACTTTAAATCTACTGATTTTGAAAATTCATCTGAGTATATTCGTATATTAGGTTTTAATAGTTTAGGCAGAAAATATCTTAAACAAATAAAGAAAAAAACTAATATGATTATTATCTCAAAGCCTAGCAAAGCTTTGCTAGAAAAAGAGCTTAAGTTTGACTACTTATCTGGTAATATATATAGTATTGAAAGTAAAAAGAATGAAGATTTATATAAAGTACCGTTAATATTTTAGTAATTTTAGGTATCAAGGAAAACACCTTGACAAACCATCTTATTACTATGTATAATTAACGTCGTTGCATTAGGAGGTAAACCTATGAAATGGGTATTAAGAGAATTATCAGATTACAAGAATAAACCACTTTATGTTAGTGAAAAGATGGATTTATCTCAAGATATTATGGAAAGATATAGTAAATATGTCATTTCTGCTAATGATAAATTTAGTGTGGATGCTTATGTATTCTATGACAATGGTAATGCCATTGTTAATGCTCATGTTCGTGGTAATATCGTAGTGCCTTCATCAAGATCTTTGACTCCAGTTGATCTTCCTTTAGACTTTAAAATAGATGAAGTTTATGTGGATACAAAAGCTCAACTGAAGAAATATGAAGAAGAAGATGAAGCTGCATTTTTATTAGATGATGATGGTGTTATTGATTTTGATAAATCAGTTGCTGACAACGTTATCTTACAAATTCCAATGCATATTCTGTCGCCTGATGAAAAAAATGGTAGTGAAATGCCTAAGGGTAATGATTGGGAAGTTATTTCTGAAGAAGAATATGACAATCAAAAGACAGATAATAAAAAAGTAGATCCACGTCTTGCTAAGCTAAAAGATCTATTTAACGATAGTGATAAGTAATTGGTAAGACTTAAAATTTTTCACTAGTGGATATTTTATTTTAAAGAGTAAGGGGGGTCTTTGCATTGGCTGTACCAAAGAGAAAAACTTCAAAAGCTAAAAAGGGTATGCGTCGTGGCCACATTAAGTTGGCTAACCCAGGTTTGAGTGCTTGCCCAAACTGTGGTGAATTACGTAAACCTCATATGGTTTGTCCTAGTTGTGGATACTATGATGGAAAACAAGTTGTTAAAACTAACGACTAATTATTTTTTAAAGTTATCAGATCACCATGGAATCTGATAACTTTTTTATTTTCTAAAATAAAAAGAGTCCTTTTCTTAATTTGAAAAGGACTCTTTTTAATTATTTAGTGAAATCTACAACCATTCTACCAACAATTTTATTATTCTTCATATCATCAATAACTTGATTAATATCTTCTAATTTGCATGTTTGAACAATTGGTTTTACTTTTCCTTCACTACCGAATTGGAAAGTTTCTGTTAAATCTTGTCTAGTTCCAACAAGTGAACCAGCAACTTGAATTCCATCAAGAACAGTTTTATCAATGTTTAAGGCCATATCTCCTTTAGGCAATGCAACTGCAACTAATTTACCATCAGGTCTTAGAGCATTGATAGCAGTGGTAAATGCATCTTTGTTAACTGCAGTAACAACTGAGCTATGAACTCCACCAACTTTTTCCTGAATAGTTTTTGATACGTCTGAATCATGACGATTAATTAATAATTCAGCACCATTTTCTTTTGCTGCTTGTAATTTCTTTTCATTTCCGTCAACAGCAACTACATGTGCATTAAACACATTATGAGCAAATTGAATTGCTAAATTACCTAAGCCTCCAGCACCAACAACTTCACTCCATTGACCTGGTCTTAAATTGCCAACTTTAAGAGCTTTATATGTTGTAACACCAGCACAAGTTAGTGATGTTGCTTCAACTGGATCTAAATCTTCTGGTACTTTAACAGCATAATCAGCATCAACAATCACTTGTTCTGCCATTGCACCATCAACAGTAAAACCAGCATTTTCAACATTACGGCATAAAGTTTCACGTCCAGTTAAACAATATTCACAGTGTCCGCATCCTTTAAAGAACCAAGCAATTGATACACGGTCACCAATTTTTAAATTAGTTACGTCATCAGCAACTTGTGATACTCTACCAACACCTTCATGACCAATAATTCTACCAGGTTGTTCACCAAAGTCTCCAGAAGCAACATGTAAATCTGTATGACAAAGTCCACAGTATTCAACATCAACTAAAGCTTCACCATTTTTGATTGGTCTTAAGTTTACATCCTTAATATCTACATATCCATCTGAATTGTTTCTAACTACAGCAGCTTTCATAAAAAGTACCTCTATTCATTAATTTTAAACATTAAGAATTATAAATAAATTTACAACTATAATCAATAACATTTATCAATTAAATAATAAACCTTACAGATTATAATATTCATATATATAAATTAAAATTTTATAAAATAAAATGTTCATAGTTGCTATGCAGCTATTATTGAACATTTTATTGTGATAGAATATATTAGTATATTACAATTTTAGAAAGTATTTAGGGGTGTACTCGTATGAGTCGAATCTTAATAGTAGAAGACGAAAAAAGTTTATCTAGATTTGTTGAGCTAGAACTTAAACATGAAGGTTATGAAACCAAGGTAGCAGTCAATGGTAGAGACGGATTAGATGATGCAATTAATGAAGACTTTGACATTATATTACTTGATTTAATGTTGCCTAAACTAAATGGTATGGAAGTAGCCAGAAGATTGAGAGAAAAGAAAAATACTCCAATCATTATTATGACTGCTAGAGATTCAGTTATTGATAGAGTTTCTGGATTTGATCATGGTGCTGATGATTATATCGTAAAGCCATTTGCTATTGAAGAATTATTAGCTCGTGTTCGTGCTTTATTGCGTCGTATTAATATTGAAGGCGATGAAAAAACTGAAAATCAAAAAGTCGTTCATTTTAAAGATATTACTGTTGAAAAAGAAAGTCGCATTGTCAAACGTGGTGAAGATATTATAGATTTGACTAAACGTGAATACGAACTTTTATTAACATTAATGGAAAATGTGAACGTGGTGTTAGCTAGAGATGTATTACTTAATCAAGTTTGGGGATATGATTCTAATGCCGAAACCAATGTAGTTGATGTATATGTTAGATACTTAAGAAACAAAATTGATCGTAGCGATCAAAAAAGTTATATTCAAACTGTTAGAGGCACTGGGTATGTGATGAGATCATGATTGTAAAAAAAGACGATAAAGTTGATAATGTGAATGGTAAAAATAAATGGATATCTCTTAAATGGAAATGGTCTATTGGTTCTGCCATCATAATTTTCTTAATTTTATCTATTTTTTCTTTCTTAATCTATAATAGATTTTCTGATGTTTTATTGAATCAAGAATCAGTTCATACTAGTGAAACTTTAAGTGCTTTGTCTGGAAAACTAACAGGATTTAATGATAACCTTTCAGAAAAAGAAGTTATAAGCATACTTAGTCCTCGTAATGAAAATATTAATAAATCTAAGAACGAAGATGGAGTTCATTCAAATTCTTTATTTAGTAGTATTTCCAGAGATGACATAATAGTTAATGTTTTTGATAAAGATGCTAATCCTATCTTTTTTTCTAAACAAACCGAAAAGAAATTTATGAAAATTGGTCATATAAATAGTAAAATTGATAAAAATAGTATTTATAATAACAATTATTCATTAATTGAAGAAATACCAATCTATTCTAAAAAGACTGGTAACAAGATAGGTTATTTAAGGGTCATCAATAATTTAGTTGATTATCACATTTATACTAAAAAATTAATGATAATATTAATTGTAATATTGTTATTAGGTGTGTTTTTTGCTTCATTATTATCATATGTATTAGCTGCATATATGTTAAGGCCAATTAAAATGATTTCTGATACGATAAGTAGTGTAAACGATTCACCAGAGACAAATGTTAGGGTACCTAGGCTTAATCAAAATGATGAGTTAACTGATCTGGGAAATATTTTTAATGATATGCTTGATACTATGCAACGTTATATTGATCAACAACAACAATTTGTTGAAGATGTGTCTCATGAATTGAGAACTCCAGTTGCCGTTATTCAAGGGCATTTAAAAATGTTATCTAGATGGGGTAAAGATGATCCTGAAATTTTAGATGAATCTATTCAATCTTCAATTGATGAAATTAATCGTATGAAAAGTTTGGTTCAAGAAATGCTTGATCTCTCAAGAGCTGAACAAGTCGAAATTAATTATAATAACAAATTAACTGATGTTCAGGATATTGTTCATCAAGAATTTAATGATTTTAAAATGATTCATCCAGATTATACTTTTAACTTAGATGATGATATTGATAAGGAAACTATTATTCAAATTTATCGTAACCATTTAGAACAAATCCTTATTATCTTATTGGATAATGCAGTTAAATATTCAAAAGATCGTAAAGAAGTCCATATTTCATTATCTAGAAAATACCGGTATGTTGATATTGCCGTTCAAGATTTTGGTGAGGGTATTAGTCAAGACAGTGTTAATAAAATTTTTAATCGATTTTATCGTGTTGACAAGGCCAGAAGCCGTAATCAAGGTGGCAACGGTTTAGGATTATCTATTGCTAAAAGATTGGTAGAAGCTTATCATGGAAAAATTTCTGTAGAAAGTTCTGCCGGATATGGTTCAATATTTACAATTTCATTTCCTTTGTTAAGCAAAGAAAAAATTGAACATATTAAAGAATTAGATGATAAAAAATAATAACTTAAAATAAAAGGACTATTACTAATATTAGTAATAGTCCTTTTATTTTATAATTAATGTTTATTATTTTGTTTTCCAGAATTTCGCTTTCTCAAGTCAGTATCTTTTTTGTTTTCAATGACCCTTTCTTGAGAATCATCCTTTACAGATGTTGAATCTTCTTCTGTAATGTCGTGAATTTCTTGCTTTTCTTGATCTGCCTGTTCTTTAGCTTGTGCCGCCACTTCTTTTTTAATTTTTGGACGGTACAAGTTAATAATCAGAGTTTGAATACATGCAAATATACCACTTACAAAGAAGTAAAATCCTAGTCCTGCAGGGGCACTAAAAGTAATTAATGCAATCATAACAGGAGTGATATATGACATCATTTTCATTTGTTTCTTTTGATCTTCAGGTAAACCTAGTGTCATTAGGTATCCTTGAATAATATAAGCAACAAATGAAAGGGCAACTAAGATTAAACTTTTATCTCCTAATTTAATACCTAAAAACATTGTATGTGATACTTCTGGTGAAAAACGAATACCATTATATAATGCAATATAAATTGGCATTTGAATTATTAGTGGTAAACAACCAATTCCACCAGTCATACTAATATTATTATTTCTATACAGTTGCATCATTTCTTGTTGAATTTGCATCTGTTCTTCTTTAGTCTTAGCATTTCTTTGACGTTCTTGAATCTTTTTCATTTGTGGTCTAACAAAACTCATTTTCTCTTGCATCATAGTAGACTTTTTCATCTGACTGATCATAGCGGGTAATAAAATCATTCTAACAATTATTGTTAAAAGAATAATTGCCCATCCATATCCACCAACAAACTTTGCCATAAAATCCAAAATGTGTTGAGCAGGTAATGCTAAATATTCATATGTTAGTCCATATGGTTTACCAGACCCATCTTGTCTAACACAACCAGTTAATGTTAATGCTGCAAGACCAACAAATGAAAGAACGCTGTATTTCTTTAAATTCTTCATTTATAAAAACCTTTCCTAACTTTTTTCATTTACTAATAATACCAGAAATGTGTTACTAAATTAAATTTTAATTGAAAAAGTTTTATATTCTTTATAATTCAATAAAGTATAATCTATATTGCTTATTTTAATAAAAGGATTATTTAATGATTTTATACCATTTATAAAATTGTTCACATCTTCAATATTAGCCACAATTTTCACTGATCCCTCTGAAAGATTTTGTACATAGCCTTTGACATTAATTTTATCTGTCCAAGTTTTTGTTGACCATCTAAAACCAACGCCTTGAACTTTTCCTTTTATTATAAATTTAACGGTTTGTTTCATAAATTATTACCTCACTTTTTGCAATCATTTATATATTATTATAGTATTGTGATAAAATAATATGAATAAGTTACTATATTAAAAGGGGCTAATCCTTACTATGGAAAAAATAGTTTCTGTTAAAAATGACAGAATAAAAGCTTGGAAAAAATTAAATAATAAAAAGGGCAGAGAAAAACAATCTGCTTATCTTCTTGAAAGTTGGCATTTAGTAAATGAAGCATTAAATGCCAATCAAGATATAAAAGTAATATTAACAACAACAAAACAATTGTCTCTACATCAAAATGAACTATCACAATACAATGGTGAGTTAATAGAAATAAACGATGAAGTGGCTAATCATTTAGGATCAACTATCACTCCACAAGGAATTTTTGCGATTGTAGGGCTTCCTAGTAAAGAAGATATTAATGAAAATAATATTAATGGATCCTGGTTATTGTTGGATAATATACAAGATCCAGGTAATATTGGAACGATGGTTAGAACAGCAGATGCTGCTGGTATGAGTGGTGTTATTTTTGGTAAGGGAACATCTAGTCAATTTAATCCTAAAGTTTTAAGATCTATGCAAGGAAGTCAATTTCATTTAAAAATAATTGAAGGTAATTTACAATATTGGATAGATATATTAAAAAATAAAAACTATCAAGTTTATGGTAGTGAATTAAACGAAAACGCTTTTATTTACAGTGAAATTGTTCCTAGTGAGAATTTTGCATTAATTATGGGAAATGAAGGAAATGGTATGCAAGATGATCTACTTAAAATAACAGATAAAAATTTATATATTCCTATTAAGGGAAACGCGGAATCATTAAATGTCGCTATTGCATCTGGCATATTAATGTTTCATTTAAAAAAATAATTTTAAATAAGGGAGATACTTTGCATGAATACAAAAGCATGGAAAAATGATAAAGTTTATATGTCTTATGTTTCTGACTTATTGAATTCATCAATGGTAAAAGAGCTGTCTAATTATACTCAGCATCATTCATCTACTAGATTAAAGCATTGTATTGATGTTTCTTATGAAAGTTATCAAATCGCAAAGAACTTTAATTTAGATGCTAAGTCAACTGCTAGAGCAGGATTATTACATGATTTATTTTATTATGATTGGAGAACCGATAAATTTCATTTAGGTTCACATGCATATATGCATCCTAGAATTGCTTTACGTAATGCTGAAAAGATAACTAGCTTAAATGACAAGGAAAAAGATATTATTATTAAGCACATGTGGGGACTTACTTTAAGTAAACCCAAGTATGCTGAAAGTGTTATTGTTTCTTTAGTCGATGATTATGATGCTGTTAGAGAATATTTTGCACCTAAATATAGGAACATTAAGCAAATATTTAGTACTAAAAGTTTGTAAGGGGTAATAATATTGGAATCAAGTAAAGAATTACAGTCAGAACTTGACTGTAATCTATGTCCAAAATTTGAAAAAACTTTTTCTATTCTAGGTAAAAAATGGAATGGATTAATTATAGAAACATTATTAGTTAATGGTCCTCAAAGATTTAAGACGATTGCTAAAACTATTGATAAATGTAGTGATCGTGTTTTAGTTGAAAGACTTAGAGAACTAGAAAAAGATAACATTGTATCTAGAAATACTTTTAAGGATTCATCGTTAATTCAATATGAATTAACGAAAAGGGGTAAAGAATTAGAACCTATTATGTATGAAATCCACAAATGGTCAGATAAATGGTATAAATTATAAAACTTATCTTGACCGGAGTTTTAAATTGCATTATTATTTTAAATAAGAGTGACGAAGAAAAAGTAGTAGACTAATATTCACAGGAAGATTGTGTATACTGAGATCAATCAATAGATTAGTTGAATTCATTTTCTGAGCTGATATTGGGAGTTATTAATAACAAAAATTATCCGGTTAATTGCCGTTATGAAGATTGAGTGTATGAATTTATTCTGATATTTTCATAAACTAGGGTGGTACCGCGAAGCTTCGTCCCTTATGGGATGGAGCTTTTTTTATGTATGAAGGGAGAAATTTATGAGTTTAAAAGATGATTTGACCAAATTACGTGATGATGGTCTAAAAAATATTAAAAATGCAACTGATGTCAAAAAAATGAACGATGAAATAAAAGTTCATTTATTAGGTAAGAAGGGCCTTATTACTAAAGCTTTAAGAGGAATTAAAGATTTACCAGTTGAAGAACGTCCAAAAGTGGGTAGTTATTCTAATAAGATTCGTGATGATATTCAAACTGCTTTAGATAAGAAGCAAGAAGAGTTAGAAACTATTGCTTTGAACAAGAAGCTAGCATCAGAAAAAATTGATGTCACACTACCTGGGGATTCCGTAGCCAAAGGTCATCCACACGTTATTCAATCAATTATTGATGAAATCTCTGATATGTTCATGGGTATGGGTTATGAAGTGTTAAGTGGACCAGAAGTTGAAGAAGATAAATATAACTTCGAAATGATGAATTTACCTAAAAATCATCCCGCTAGAGATATGCAAGATACTTTTTACATTACTAAAGATATTTTGATGAGAACACAAACCTCTCCAATGCAAGCTAGAACTTTAGAAAAACATGATTTTTCTAAAGGACCTTTAAAGATGATTTCTCCTGGAGTTGTTTATCGCCGTGATACTGATGATCCTACTCATTCCCATCAATTCCATCAAGTTGAAGGAATTGTAATTGATAAACATATTACAATGGCTGATTTAAAGGGTACTTTAGAATATTTATTACATCAATTATTTGGTGATAAATATGATATTAGACTAAGACCTAGTTACTTCCCATTCACTGAACCATCAGTTGAAGCTGATGTTACATGTTTTAAATGTAATGGTAAGGGTTGTGAAGTATGTAAGCATACTGGATGGATTGAAGTGTTAGGTGCTGGAATGGTTCATCCTAATGTTCTAAAAATGGCTGGTGTTGATGCTGAGTCCTATGGTGGATTTGCATTTGGTTTAGGCCCAGATCGTTTTGCAATGTTGAAATACGGTGTTGACGACATTCGTGATTTCTATCTAAATGATGTACGTTTCTTATCACAATTTAATTAAGGAGAATTTTATATGCGAGTATCTTATAAATGGCTTAAGGAATATATTGACTTAGATATTCCAGTTGATGAATTAGCCGAAAAAATTGAACGTTCTTCTGTTGAAGTTGATTCTGTTATAAAACCTAGTGAAGGACTTAAAAAAATTGTTGTTGGACAAATTTTGAACTTAGAAGACCATCCTGATTCTGATCATTTACATATTTGTCAAGTTGATGTGGGTGATGATGAACCAGTACAAATTGTTTGTGGTGCTCCTAATGTTGAAAAAGGTAAAAAGGTAATAGTTGCATTATCAGGTGCTCGTATTGCCGACAATATTAAAATTAAAAAATCTAAGATGCGTGGCATCCAATCAAACGGAATGTTATGTGCATTAGATGAAATTGGTTATCCAAAAGATGTTGTGCCTAAAGAATGGGCTGATGGAATTTACTTTTTACCTGAAGATGCTAAGGTTGGTAACGATGTGTACAAATATATAGGGATGGATGATGAATTAATAGATTTAGACGTTACTCCTAATCGTGGTGACATGTTAAGCATGTATGGTACTATTCATGATTTATCAGCCATTTATAATAAGCCAGCTAAGTTCGACAATGTGAAAGTTCAAAAAACTTCTGGGAAAAAGACCGCTGATCAAATTAGTAGTGATGTTGACAGCCAAATTGCTTTAACATATAAAAATCGTATTGTTAATAATGTTGAAATTAAGCCAAGCCCACTATGGTTACAAATCTGTTTGTGGAATGCTGGTATTAAACCAATTAATAACATTATTGATATTACTAATTATCTAATGCTTAAATTTGGTCAACCTATGCATGCATATGATTTAGATAAATTACATGGCAATAATATTTCTGTTAGAAATGCTAAAAAGGGTGAAAAAATTACTACTTTAGCTGAAGATGAAGTGGACTTAGACGAAAATGATATTGTGGTTGCCGATGATCGCCCAATTGCATTAGCCGGGGTTATTGGTGGAATTGATACCTCAATTACTAACGATACTAAAAACGTATTATTTGAATGTGCAGTGTTTGATCCAATTAAAGTTAGAAAAATGGCTCGTAAACATGTTATCCACACTGAAGCTTCACAAAGATTTGAACGTGGTATTAATCGTGGCGGTCTAGATGAAGTAATGGAAAATGCTTGTCAAATGAGTAATGAGTTGGCTAATGGTGAAGTTTGTGATGATACTTTAAACGGTAGTGAATTTAATGCTCAACCAGTTGTAGTAAACATTACTTTAACTAAAATAAACCATGTTTTGGGAACAAATCTTTCAAGTGAACAAGTAAAAGATATATTTGAACGATTAGGTTTTGATACTAAAGTTGATGGGGATGCTTTTGTAGTTACTGTACCAACACGTCGTTGGGATATTCATATCGATGCTGATTTAATTGAAGAAGTAGCTAGAATTTATGGATATGACAATCTTCCTTCAACATTACCAACAACTACAATGACAACTGGAAAATTACAACCAAAACAACAACTAATTCGTAATAGTAGAAGTATATTAGAAGGCTTAGGATTAACTCATGCTATTTCTTATGCTTTAACTAGCCAAGACAAAGCTAAAATGTTTATGATGCAAAAATCATTTGAAACAAATTTAAGTTATCCTATGACTAATGATCATGAAACTTTAAGAATGAACTTAGTTACTGGTTTATTAGATGATATTGCATATAATAAGGCAAGAAATGTTCATGATGTTGCTTTGTATGAACAAGGAAGAGTATTTTACAAAGAAAATGAAAATGAGGTTAGACCTTCAGAAATAGAACACATTTCTGGAGCAATTACTGGTTCATTGTTACGTAGTACTTGGAATGAAAAAGCAAAAGAAGTTGATTTCTATCAAATTAAAGGAATTGTTGATAAATATTTAGAAACAATTGGATTTATTAATCAAGTTGAATATGTTGCCAATGCAGACTATCCAGAAATGCACCCTGGTAGAACAGCTGATATTATGATTCATGGACATTATGTTGGATTTATTGGTGAAGTTCATCCTAATATTGCCAAAAAATTTAAGATTAATACAACTTATGTGTTTGATTTGAATTTACAATTATTGAATGATTTGCCTAAGACTGATCAAAGTTATGAATCTATTTCTAAATATCCTTCTATTTCAAGAGATATTGCCATCTTAATTGATGAAAATGTTACTAATAATGATATTTTGAAAGTTATTAATAAACGTGGTGGAGCATTCTTGAGAGATGTAAACCTATTTGATGTATACAATGGTGAACATGTCCCAAGTGGTAAAAAGTCAATGGCTTATAATTTAATATTCCAAAATAAACGAGATACATTAGTTGATGATGATGTAAATAAGGCAATGGATAAGATTCAAAGAAATCTTGAAAAAGAATTTGAAATTGAAGTTCGTTAGTTTAAAAATATGGAGGAATAAAATTGGCTAATAAATTAAAATCCAATGATTCTCCCAAGAAGCACAAAAATTTAGGAAGAAAAATTAGTTTTACTATTATTGGAATTTTGATAATATTAGGATGCTTCATATTTTTCTTAGGTCATCAATATTTGAATAGATCATTGCAACCACTTAATTCTCATGACAAAAGTGTAGTACAAATTAATATTCCAATGGGTGCTTCCGATAAGAAAATTGGATCTATTTTACAAGATCAAAATATTGTGAAAAGTGGAATGGTTTTTGACTATTTTGTTAATAGCCATCACTATTCCAATTTAAAAGCAGGATATTATGAATTTTCACCATCTATGAGTTTAGATTTAATTGCTAAAAAATTAGAAAAGGGTGGATCAGCTCAACCTTTACAAGGTCGTTACGGTCGCTTTCTTATTAGGGAAGGCGATAATATCGAGCAAATATCTAAAAATATTAACAGCAATAGTAAATATTCAAGCTCGAAATTTATGAATTTAATGAATGATAAAGAATATTTGTCACAGTTAAAAAACAATATCCAGATATGCTTAAGTCATCATTTAATGCTAAAGATACAAAATATAAGTTAGAAGGATATCTATATCCAGCTACTTATAATTCTCAAAATGATGTTTCACTAAAAGATCTAATAAAACAAATGCTAGATAAAACTAATAATGAATTAAAGCCTTATTATAAAGAAATTAATAAAAAAGGCTTTTCAGTGCAACAAGTATTAAGTTTGGCTTCAATGATTGAATTAGAAAGATATAGTGAATTTGATAGACAGCAAATTGCTGGAGTATTATTAAATCGTTTAAATAATGGATTACCACTTGAAATGAAATCCTCTATTTTGTATGCTAGTGGGAAAAGTTTTAATCAAAAAATTGACAAAAAAGATTATAAGATTAAATCTGCTTATAATTTATTTAAACATACTGGATATGGACCTGGACCAATTAGTAATCCAAGTATAAATTCTGTTAAGGCAGTGTTGAATCCTAAGAATATGGATAAAAATTATTTACACTTTTACATTGACCCTAAAAAGAATAAAGTTGTATTTTCTAGTAATTTGGTTAACACTAGTTCAGTAGTTAAGAATAATAATTATATGAGATAAAATTGATTTGGAGAGATTACTATGGTAGAAAATAAAAAACGTCCTGTTGTTATCGGGGTAACTGGCGGTTCTGGTAGTGGAAAAACTACTGTAAGTCGTGCAATTTTTAATCAATTATTAGGTCATTCAATAATGATACTTCAACAAGATTCTTACTATAAGGATCAGTCTCACAAAACTTGGGCCGAAAGAGAAGAAACTAATTATGATCATCCATTAGCATTTGATACTGATTTGTTAATAGATGATTTACACAAATTATTGAATTATGAATCAATTGAAAAGCCAGTGTATGACTATACAAAATTAAACCGTAGTGATAAAACCATTACTCAAGAACCTAGAGATGTAATTATCCTTGAAGGTATTTTGATTTTAGATGACAAACGCTTAAGAGATTTAATGGATATTAAGGTATTTGTTGATACTGATGATGACATTCGCATTTTAAGAAGAATTCAACGTGATACAAAGGAAAGGGGACGTACGTTGGATGAAGTGGTTCAACAATACTTAGAAACTGTTAGACCAATGTATAATCAATTTGTGGAACCAAGTAAACGTTATGCTGATATAATTGTGCCTGAAGGTGGTAAAAATCAAGTTGCTATTGATTTATTAACCACAAAAATTCAATCAATTTTATTGAAGCACGGTAATAATAAAGTGTTAAATAATATAGATACAACAATTTAATTTAAAGGAGATTTAGTATGGCTGAAGATAAAACATACCCAATGACTCTTGAAGGTAAAAAGAAACTTGAAGATGAATTGGAAGACTTAAGATTAAACCAAAGACCAAAGATTATTGAAAGAATTAAAATTGCTAGAAGTTATGGTGATTTATCTGAAAATTCTGAATATGAATCAGCTAAGAATGAACAAAGTATGCTAGAAAGTAGAATTACTACTGTAGAACATATGTTGCAATATTCTCAAGTTGTTGATAATGAAGATGTTGATAAAGATCTTGTAAATGTTGGTAAAACAGTTACTTTTAAAGAATTACCAGATGAAGATCCTGAAACATACCAAATTGTTGGGGCTGCTGAAGCTGATCCAATATCTGGTAAAATTTCTAATGATTCACCAATTGCTAAGGGATTATTGGGTCATAAGACTAATGAAGAAGTTACCATTGAAATTCCTGCTGGTGATATGCAAGTTAAAATTATTGAAGTTAAATAATATATAAAATAAAAAGGATTAGGCTATTTGCCTAATCCTTTTTATTATCTTTTTCATTAATTATACTTTTAATACTAATAAAAATAATTGTTAATATTGTAATGATTATTCCTAAATTAACTCCCCTTGGATAATAATATAGTTCAATATGATGTTTTCCTCTTTTTATATGTTTAACACTTATAAATTCTCCTAACCACTTTGATTTATCATGTTCTTTATTATCAATTTTTACATGCCAACCATCTGAATATGGAATTGATGTTAATAAACTTCCGTTCTTATTTAAATCAACATTAGAAGATATCATATCTTTATTATTGAATATGATATTTTGATGTTTAATTTTTGAAATATCGTATTTGAATTTTTTATAATTCATATTATATATTCCAAAGTTATTGGTAAATATACTTTGCCTTTTAAAATTAATATCTATAGTTCCATCTTTTTTGGGAAGACTATATACTAATGAATTTTGAAAATTCTTAGGTGATGTTATTTTTTCACCATCAATAAATACAGAGCAAATATTAGGACTTAAATTACTTGGTAATACTATATAGGGAATATATTGATTTCTATAATGATAATTTATTTCTACTGACGCACTTTTTAGAGGATCAATTTTTTTCAAAATTGATTGGCTTAAAGATGGTGTATTATAAATATTTTTGAATTTCACTTTATAATTATTATCAACATTAAATACATTTTTGTTAGATGCTGATATTTGTTTTACTATATTATTTTGATAATCAATAGGATTTGTTGTACTCGTTATATTTTTAATAATATTATTAACACCAAAAATTAAAGGTAAACTCAAATTATTTCTTTTTATATTAAAATCGTTTTTACTTTTTCTATTGTCTAATATGTCGTATCTATTTGCTGATTTTTGAATCATTGGATATTTTTTATAATTATCATTAAATGACAAATAATATTTAAAATTTAATAATGAATCTGTAACTAAGGTACCATTAGAATAATTAATAGAGCCGGTATTATTAGGATTTCCAATGTTTGAATTAAAATTAGCATTATTTTTATTCATCGTTGATGAAAATATGGATCCACTATTAAAGCCTAATTCCATAGGGTCATCTTGAGTTCTATAGAAATTTTTGTTAATCCTGTAAAATGATTTATCATCTTTACTAATCTTATTTATTTGCTCATTTAAAATTTTATTATATGAAGAATAATCACTATTATTTACATATGAGATACTATTTAATGAGTTAAAAGCATTAATTCCCATATCACAGCAAGTAATTATAAAAATACTAATTATATACAGTTTAGAATTATTTATTCTGGAAATTATTACTATTACAAACATGATTGCTATTAATAAAACTGAAACAACATATTTCATTGGTGACAAAAATGTAAAATTATTGATTTTTATTCCGACAGTTAATAATATGATTATTAACATGATTGCTATCTTTATCGTTATTTTATTATCAATTTTATTAGGTAAGTTACTAAATCCAATAGCGCCTAAATAGGTAACTAAAAAGCAAAAAATAAAAGAAAAACGATATGGATACCAGATAGGAAATTGAAAAGCGTGCCAAACTAAATCTAATGGTTCAAAACACATAGATATTAAAAATGCAAAAGTTAAAAATAGATATAATAATCTAAAATGCAACTTTATTTTATGGTTAAAGAAAAATGCTAGAACAGATATTAAAACTAAACTACCTACAAAAATATTAGGATAGCCGCTGGGCATTTGATTGAAATTAAATGCGCCGTTCATTAATTTAGAAAGCATATCGATAGGATTATATTCTAATTTCCATTTAAAATTATTAACGGTATATGATGCTTTTCCAGTTCGAAGTTCTAGTATGTTTGGAATTATTAACCATGCTGAAAGCATAAATGATATTAAGCTTGCTCCAAAATATTTTAATATAATTTGGTATTTATGCTTTATTTTACTTTTATAATATATAGCATAATTCGTTATAAAATATAGCAAGGAAAAAATGCAGACCATATATGCCATATAGTAATTTACAATTATCATTATGGATAATGATAAGATGTATAATTTGGATTTGTCTTTATTAATTATGTTGTCTATTCCTAAAACAATAATTGGTAGTATAATCATTGCATCTAGCCAAATTATGTTTAACTGATTAGCAATGATCCAGCCATTTAGTGCATATGCAGTGGAAAATGTTGTTATTATTATGTTTTTTTCGAAGCCTTTTTTATTTAGCATATAGCCAAAACTTAATCCTGATAATCCATATTTTAATAAAGTAATTAATAATAAACTACCGTTCATAAAACTTTTTGGTAAAATTGCAATTATTAAATTTAATGGACTCATTAAATAATATGACCAGATGCCAATCATTTCACCACCATATCCATTGGCAAAAGAATAAAAAAAGTTATGTATATTTAAGCTATTAATGGTTCTTTTATAAAATGCAAAAAATCAACATATTGTTGTCCTAAGTCGACTGTTAAAATGCTTCCGTTACCAAAAGGAAACATATTGCGATAAGCAAAGTAACATGCCATAATAATAAATGGAGTAAAAAAACTTAAAATTAATGGCAGGTTATTTCTTGTAAACTTTTTAATATGATTGATTATTATCATTCCTTTCATTAATTATGTTTATTTTTACATATATTATATAATAACATTTAAAGACATTAAAAAATTTATAGCAAGGAGCTTTGAGAACCTTGAATAGTTTTCTTAAAAAAATATTTCATCACCAAGACAAGAATATTAATTCGAGGGTTCCTTTTCGTTTAAATATTATTTTATTTATTGTTGGAGCCTTATTTATTATTTTGGTGATTCAATTAGCATATCTACAAGTTGTTAATGGAAATCAATATAAAGCAGAAGTTAATAGATCTGATAACTCTATTAAGTATGGAAATGTGCAAAGAGGGATGATTTATGATTCATCTGGGAGAGTTTTAGTTGGTAATAAAGCTCATCAAGCCATTCAATATACCAAAGAATTAGGGGTTACTACTAATGATCTTTATAACATCGCTAACAAATTAAGCAAATATTTGCATGTAGACTCTAGTGCATTAACATCTAGACAAGCGGCAGAATATTATTTATCTAATCCCGATAATTTAAAAGCAGTTGAAAGTCAGTTGAAGCTGCCTGCTAATTCAACTCCAGATACTCAATACAATGCATCTCTTGATAAAGTACAAGCTGATAAAATGTATAATAATATTAATAATTATAAAAATGCAGCTACTATTTTTCAAAAAATGAGTGGTGCATACCAATTGTCAACAACCTTTATTAAAACAACTGGGGTTACTAATAAAGAATTATCTGAGGTTGGAGAACATCTAACAGATATGCCAGGAATTCAAATTGGTAATAGTTGGACTAGAGAATATCCTAATGGTAATGCTATTCAAAGTGTTGTAGGAACAGTTTCTTCTGAAAAGACGGGATTGCCAGTTGATCGGATTAATACTTTGTTATCTCAAGGTTATTCAAGAAATGATAGTGTTGGTCAAAGTTACTTAGAACAAGAATATGAACCAGCACTAAGAGGATCTAAATCTCAGACTTTAATTAAGAGTGGCAGTTTAGATAAAGCAGTACAACAATATGGAGGCCAAAAAGGAGATAATCTTCAATTAACCATTAACTCTCAATTTGAAAAGAAACTACAATCGCTAGTAGAAAATGCTCAAATGTCTGGTAATTCTACTGGAGCATATGCTGTTGTTATGAATCCAAAAGATGGATCTGTTGTAGGTATGGGAGGAGTTAATAGAAATCCTAAAACTGGTAAATTAACTCCAAATGCACTAGGAACAATTAATAGTGCTATTACAATGGGTTCTGTAGTTAAAGGGGCCACAGTATCAGGAGCATTAATGGATAATGTGATTACTCCGACTAATTCAACACTAACTGACAAGCCCATTTTAACTGGTGGCATTAAAAAGAGTTCATGGTTTAATCACAATGGTTCAGCCAATTTACCAGTTGATGCTTCAACAGCTCTTGAAGTTTCATCTAACTCTTATATGATGCAGTTAGCTATGAAAGAAGCCAAGTTCCATTACTTTTCTGGAGCTCCACTAACTATGAATCCAGATGCTTTTAATATTGAAAGAGGTTACTTTAATCAATTTGGCTTAGGTGTTAAAACTGGAATTGATTTACCTGGTGAAACTAAGGGAATACAAGGACCTGGAGGTTTCTCTAATATTGGTAAAGCACTTGATTTATCATATGGTAACTATGATGGTTATACAACAATGCAAGTGGCTCAATATATTTCTACCATTGCTAATGGAGGATATCGAATCAAACCACATGTAGTGCAAAATATTAGGGCTTCTAATAAAGATGGTAAATTGGGCAGAATAAAGTACTCAGTTACACCTGATATTTTAAATAAGGTAGATATGACCCCGGCACAAAGAAAAGTCGTTACAGATGGTTTTTATAAAGTTGTGCATGGAACAAGTCAATATAGAACAGGTATTGATTTGAACCAAATTAAACCTGAAGTATCAGCTAAGACGGGTACTGCTCAAACATTTTATGATAAACAAAGTACAGTTACTTTAAGTTTAGGCTCATTTGCTCCATCTAAGAATCCACAAGTTGTTGTTGCACTTGCTATTCCTAATTTGCCAGATGATGCTGAAAGTAATAATATTAATTTAGCTAAACAAATATATGCTGCTTATTGGAAATATGTCCAATCAGATAAAGGTTTAGAATAAAAATATAGGTGTTAAGTAATTTTCCTTAACAATATTTATATAAACTCTGGTCAAATCGCTAAAAAAATGATAATATATTAAAAGTTGACAGTTGTTTATATCTATAAATTATAAATAAAGTAAATTTGGAGGTGTAACACTAATGAGAGTACACATTACACTAGAATGTACAGAATGTCACGAACGTAATTACTTATCTACTAAGAGCCGTCGTAACAATCCTGACCGTTTGGAATTAAAGAAATATTGTCCACGTCAAAGAAAAGTTACATTACATCGTGAAACAAAATAAGGATTAGGGTTTAAAGCCCAATCCTTTTTTTATATCTTGGGGTAATATATAAATGAGTAAATCTGATATTAGAAAAGAAATTATTAATAGTTTGAAAGCAAATAATCATAATGGTTTATATAAAATATATGATAATTTATTTAGTAGATTAGAATGGAAAAACAGTAATTATATAGCTATAACTATGAGCTTACCTTTTGAATTTGATACTAAACCAATTATCAGAAAAGCATTGAGAGATAATAAAAAAATTTTAATTCCTAAAGTTATTTCTAAAAATGTTATGATATTTATTGAATGTGATGAAAAAACTATTTTAAAAAAAAGTTCTTTTGGTATATATGAACCAGTTGGAGGATCGAGCTTTCCTATAAACGATATTGGATTAATTATTGTTCCAGGAATAGCTTTTTCAACTGAAACTGGCGATCGATTAGGTTTTGGTGGAGGCTTTTATGATCGAATTTTAAAGAAATATTCGGGTCATACTATTTCTATAGGGCTTCCAGAACAAATATATCGTCAACCAATTTGGAAAGTAGATGATTTTGATCAGAAAGTTAAAACAATTATATATTGAATTGAAAAATTCAAGTTTTTACAGAAAAATGGATGAAAGGCCTTTTTTCACTGAACTTATATTAATTATAATGGCCTTTATTTACCTATTTGGGCTTTTAACTAATACGAGCCAGTTAATTATTACTAATGGCGCTATGATTAAGCCACTAATTATATATTATGGTGAATGGTGGAGATTTATTACGCCAATATTTATTCATCTTGGCTTTTTGCACATACTAATGAATGGAATTAGTTTGTACTATGTTGGAATTCAAATTGAAAAAATATTTGGGCATATCAGATTTTTAACTATTTTTATGCTTTCAGGTATAATGGGTAATATTATAAGCTTTGCATTTTCAAGTGGATTAAGTGCAGGTGCAAGTACTGCCATCTTTGGATTATTTGGTGTATTTTTAATGTTAGGTGAAAACTTTCGTGATAACTTTGCGGTTAGACAAATGTCACAAAGCTTTTTATTATTAATAATTGTTAATATCGTTTTTGACTTGTTAAGCTCAGGTATTGATATAGCTGGACATTTAGGCGGATTGATTGGCGGATTCTTTATACCATATTTTATAGGTATTCCAAATTATAAAATGAATAAGTCTAAAAAAATATTATCTTTTGTAGTATTAATGATTATAGTAATTTTTTGTCTAAAGACTGGATATATGTCAAATAATTAGTGCATTTTTTTTTAGGATGTGGGACAATGAATACGTTGTATGATGTGCAGCAATTATTAAAAAAATTTGGTATCTATGTTTATGTAGGTAAAAGACTATGGGACATTGAAGTAATGGCTTTAGAATTAGACCATTTACATGAATCCAAAGTAATAACTAAAGAAGAATTCTTACAGGCTAAATTAGTTTTGAAACATGAACATAGAATCGAAGAAAATAAAACTAAGGATAACAATATTTAGGAGGAATCTACAATGGTACGTAAGTTGATTGGAATTGATTTAGGAGGAACTACTACAAAGTTAGCATTTTTAACTGATAGCGGTGAAATTTTAGATAAGTGGGCTATTACTACAGATGTAAGCGCTAACGGAAGTAAAATTGTTCCCAATATTATTAAGTCTATTACTCAAAAAATGGAAAACTCTGATCATAAAATCGATGACTTTGTAGGAATCGGTATGGGAACTCCAGGTTCAGTAGATCGTGCAAATGGAACAGTTGTTGGTGCTTATAATTTAAATTGGAAGACTACTCAAAATATTAAAGATCAAATCGAACAAGCATTAGGACTTCCTTTTTCAGTAGACAATGATGCTAATGTTGCTTCTCTTGGAGAATATTGGCAAGGTGCTGGTAGTAAAGATTCTGATGTAGTATTTGTTACTTTAGGAACTGGTGTTGGTGGTGGTGTTATCATCAATGGAGAACTAGCACATGGTGTTAATGGTGGTGCTGGTGAAATTGGTCATATTACCGTTGAACCTGGCGGATTTATGTGTACTTGTGGTAAAAGAGGTTGTTTAGAACAATACGCTTCTGCTACAGGAGTAGTTAATGTTGCTAAAAGTTTATCTACTGAATTCACTGGGAATTCTAGACTTAAAGAAATGATTATTAATGGGGAAGAAATTACTTCTAAGATTGTTTTCTTCTTAGCAGATAATGGTGATATTTTTGCAAATCAAGTTGTAGATCGTGTATGCTACTTCTTAGGTTTAGCATTAGCTAACGTTGGTAATACATTAAATCCAGGCAACATTGTTATTGGTGGTGGTGTTTCAAACGCTGGTAATACTTTATTACAACCAACTACTAAATATTTCCAAGAAAATGCATTTAGACCAGTTCGTGATTCTACCAAGATTCGTTTAGCTCAATTAGGTAATGATGCTGGAGTTATTGGTGCTGGATCATTAGCTTTAAGAAATGCCAAAAATTAAAACAAATAATTTAATTAGGGGGAATCATAATGATTTCTTCACTTATGATAGTTTTATTAATTATTGTAGTGTTTTTTGCTATTAATCTTTCAACTAGGTTAAGAGCTAAAAAGGCTGCTAAAATAGTTAGTGAAGATGAATTTCAAAAGGGTAGTCATCGTGGCCAAATAATTGATCTTAGAGAAACTAGAGATTTTGATGCTGGACATGTCTTGGGTGCAAGAAGCATGCCATATTCAACTCTTAAAACCTTTTATGGTAATATTAGATCTGATTTGCCTGTATACTTATATGATCAAGGAATGACTATTAGTATGCGAGCTGCGATTTTATTAAATAAAAAAGGATATAAAAAACTTTATATCTTAAAAAGTGGTTATCGTAATTGGAACGGTAAGACTAAAAAATAAATGCTTTACAATAAAAATAAACCTATTTAAAGTCAAACTACTGAGTGACTTTAAATAGGTTTATTTTTTACCTTAAATTATTTTTTAGTTTAAGTGAGCTGAACGTTGTTTGCGCAAAACTCTTTTTCTATTTTCATCAAGTTTTTGTTCATGATTTTCAACAGGTTCAACAACTGTTTTCTTGAAAGAGAATAATGCACCTACAACAGCACTTAATGTTGCTAATACCCCAAGAAAGAATCCGTTTCCAAATTTTTTCATCATAATACCCTCCTTATTTGTTTATGTATAAGTTATATACAATTCTATTATGCAAGATTTATACTAATATATCCAGTTTTGTGTTTATTTTTATTTAATAATTTATTATTATGAGTATACTGATTATTTAAACGAAATGATGTGATTTTATGTATAAAGTTTTAATAATAGCTGGACCAACGGCTGTTGGAAAGACTAATTTGTCTATTAAATTGGCTAAACAATTTAATGGGGAGATTATTTCTGGAGATTCAATGCAAATATATCGTAATTTAAATATTGGTACTGCCAAAGTTACGGAAAAAGAAAAACAAGGTATTAAGCATCATCTTATTAATATTAAAAATGTTGAAGAAACATATTCTGCTTCTGATTTTGTATCAGATGCTAAAAAATTAATAAAAGAAATATCTAATAAAAATAAATTGCCAATTATAGTTGGTGGTACTGGATTTTATTTACAGTCTCTTGTTGATGGATTTAATTTTGGAGCAGGTTCTTCAGTTGATAATTCATTAAGGACTTTGATGCATAAAAAAGCCTTTAAAAATGGTAAATATGCTTTATGGAAAGAGCTAGATTTAATTGATCATGATGCAGCAATTAATATTCCAGTTAACAATGAAAGGCGTATAATTAGAGCATTAGAATTTTATAAACAAACTGGTGAAAAGTTTTCTGCCCAATCTGATAGCTACGATAATGAAATCGATAGTTATATTATTGCTTTGAATACTAACCGTGCATTGCTATATGATCGTATTAATAAACGAGTGGACCTTATGTTTGATGAAGGGCTTTTGGAAGAAAATAAATGGCTGTATCAACATGGTGGATTATCATTGCCTGCATGTAAAGGTATTGGTTATAAAGAATTTAATGAATATTTTAATGGAAATATGTTGATTTCTGATGTAAAAGATTTGATTAAAAAAAATTCAAGACATTATGCCAAAAGACAACTTACATGGTTTAGAAATAAAATGGATGTTACATGGTATGACATTTTATCTGATAATCATCAAATTGATGCAATAAAAAAAGACATTATTAAATGGGAAAAGAGTTATTAATCAATTTCATGTTATATTATGTTACATATTAACTTGACATACTTAATTATAATGTTATTATAAAATTATTAGAGGGAGTTATTTATGAAAGAAAAGGACTTAAGACGTTCATTATCAGTTTTGCCAATAGGTACTGTTATGAAACTTACTAATTTAACTGCTAGACAAATTAGATATTATGAAGAACAAGGTTTGGTTTCTCCAGAAAGAAATGAGGGAAATCGAAGAATGTATTCTTTAAATGATATCGATTTAATTTTGGAAATTAAAGACTATATATCTGATGGTATGAATATTTCTAAAATTAAGAATGTTTATGAACAGAGAAAGCAGGAAGCTTTTAATAGCGGTTCTAGCAACAAATTATCAGACCAAGAAGCAAGGAGATTACTATCTGATGAATTGTTAAACGTTGGTGGCTTAAACTCAAAAGACGTTAAAGGCAATAATTCTTTTTAATTAAATCTAATCAAAATGTTAGGGGTAGAGTTAAATGGCTACAAAACATGATTATTCAAAAGACGATATTCGTCGAATCGTAAAAGAAGAAGACGTTAAATTCCTAAGACTAATGTTTACCGATGTTTTAGGAACATTAAAAAATGTTGAAGTTCCAATTAGTCAATTAGATGATTTACTTGATAACAAATTAATGTTTGATGGTTCATCTATTGAAGGTTTCGTTAGAATTGAAGAAAGTGATATGTACTTACACCCAGATCTTTCAACTTGGATGATTTTCCCATGGAGTTCAGAAAGAGGCAAAATTGCTAGAGTGATTTGTGAAGTTTATAAAACTAACGGTGAACCATTTGAAGGAGATCCTCGTAATAACTTAATTCGTGTTTTAAAGGATATGAAAGATGCAGGATATACTTCATTTAATATTGGACCTGAACCTGAATTCTTCTTATTTAAGATGGATGAAAATGGAAAACCAACTACAAAGTTGAATGATCATGGTAGTTATTTCGATATGGCGCCACTAGATTTAGGTGGAAATTGTCGTCGAGATATTGTTTTAACTCTTGAAGAAATGGGCTTTGATGTCGAAGCTGCCCATCACGAAGTGGCTCCTGGACAACATGAAATCGATTTTAAATATGCAGATGCTTTGAACGCTGCTGATAATATTCAAACATTTAAATTAGTTGTTAAAACTGTTGCTAGAAAACACGGACTTTATGCTACATTTATGCCAAAACCATTAAGTGGTATTAATGGATCAGGTATGCATTTAAATATGTCATTGTTTAACAATGATGGGGATGCTTTTTATGATAAAGACGGTGAATTACAATTATCTGAAACTGCTTATCATTTCTTAGGTGGATTAATGAAACATGCTAAGAGCTATACTGCTATTTGTAATCCAATTGTTAACTCATATAAACGTTTAGTTCCTGGATATGAAGCACCTGTTTATGTAGCTTGGTCTGGATCAAATCGTTCACCATTAATTAGAGTTCCTAATGCTCGTGGATTGGCAACTAGACTAGAATTAAGAAGTGCTGACCCAACAGCTAATCCATACATGGCAATTGCTTCTGTATTAGAAGCTGGATTAGATGGATTAAGAAATGAAATTGTTCCACCAAAGAGTGTGGATAGAAATATTTATCATATGAATGCTCAAGAAAGAAAAGATAATCAAATTGTTAACTTACCAGATGACCTGTTAGATGGACTTAAAGAATTATCTTCTGATAAGACTATGAAACATGCATTGGGCGAGAAGATTTTTAATAGTTTCTTAGCTGCTAAGCATTTGGAATATGATGCATATCGTGCACAAGTTTCCGAATGGGAAAGAGACCAATACATGGAACAATATTAAAATGTTGATTTTTAAAAGAGATTATATTTATTTATAATCTCTTTTTTTCTTGAATTTATTTTCATTAATGTTAAAATTTTAAGTTGTTTTGAAGGAAGTGAGTATTTTGTTTAATTTTGAGGAAATGTTAAAAAAATCAGTAGCTGATTTTAGATTATCTGAGAAAAAAAGTAATTTTGCTGTAAACAAAAACAATCGATTGCAAAAGGCATATATTAATTTAGATATTAGTCTATCTAGGTTGGCTAAAGATTCTAAAAGATTTAGTATTTTATCTAATTCTAATATGAATATTGATATTACCAATTATAAAAATACTATGATAAAGGATTTTACTGAAAGCATGAATCTTTTCTTTTTAGTAGCAAATTTAAAGAATTGGAACCATCTTATTATTATCTCTGATGACGAGCAAAATAAACTGTTTAAAAATAAAGCTGATAAAGAGTTTAGCAATGTTTATTTGGTTATTAAAAAGATGATGATTAATAGTTTTTTTAACCATAGTGAAAAAGATTTTACATATGCATGGAAGATCTTTAATAAATTTGGTATTGTTGATATGAATTTAAGTATTGATGATATTTCTAAAGAGTTTTTTAATAAAAATTAAAAAAGTGTTGACACTTATCTATATTTTTAATATAATTATTTTTGTTGGTTATTTGTTGTCGCAGTAGCTCAGCAGGATAGAGCAACGGTCTTCTAAACCGTAGGTCAAGAGTTCGAATCTCTTCTGCGACATTAGTTATTTTCTAAAAACACATTACAAAATTGTAATGTGTTTTTTTATTGACTAATTACTATAATATGTGTATACTTACGTTGTTGTATTTGTGGACTTTCACAGCTACAACCGCATGGAATGAGTATTAAGTTTCATATTAATGAACGCTTATTTTCGGCGAGTCTAAGCATATTATTTCAAGGAGGTGCACATTATGTACGCAATTATTTTAACAGGCGGTAAGCAATATAAAGTTGCTGAAGGTGAATCAATTTATGTTGAAAGGTTAAACGCAAATGAAGGTGACAAGGTTAAATTTGACCAAGTTGTTTTCGTTGGTGGTGACTCAGCTAAGGTTGGTACTCCTCTAGTAGACGGTGCTTCAGTTGAAGGTACTGTTGAAAAGCACGGTCGTGGTAAGAAGATTACTATTCTTCGTTACAAACCTAAGAAGGGTGCTCGTTCAAAGAAGGGTCATAGACAACCATACACTAAGGTTACTATTGACTCAATCAATGCATAATTAAAGAGGATAAAATGATTAAAGTTACTATTTCTCATAATAATTTGAATGATAATATAAATTCATTTAAAATAACTGGTCATGCTGATTCAGGAGAGTATGGTAAGGATATAGTTTGTGCTGCAGTTTCAGTTTTATCCATTACTACTGTAAATGGGTTGAATGAAGTTGCTGATTTAGATCCTAAAGTTAAAAGCAATGATATTGATGGTGGCTTTATGGAGGCAACTATTCCTAATACTAAAAATCATGATAATATGATTGCTTCTCAAGCTATTTTACATAGCTTTGAGAATGGAATGATTGATATTTCTAAAAGTTATGCAAAATATATTAAATTAAATATAATAAACGATTAAATTGTACGGAGGTGTAATTCAATGTTAGAAATGAATCTACAATTCTTCTCTCACCATAAAGGGGGAGGTTCAACTGCTAACGGTCGTGATTCTGCAGGTCGTCGTTTAGGTACTAAGGCTGCTGATGGCTCAACTGTTACAACTGGTTCAATTATTTACCGTCAACGTGGTACACATATTTACCCTGGTAAGAATGTTAAGCGTGCCGGTGACGATACTTTATTTGCTTTAGTTGATGGTGTTGTACGTTTTGAACGTATGGGCCGCAAGAAGCGCCAAGTTTCAGTATACCCTGTTTCTGAAGCAGTTGCTAAATAATTAAGTAAATAATGTATTAAAAGCCTGATTATCAGGCTTTTTTTATTATAAAATATAATGTTATAATACTATTAAGTAATGGTGCTACAAATAACTATTCGATTAGTTAATATTAGGAGGATTATTTTAATTATGGCAGTAATTTCAACAGCTAAATTTAAAACTGGATTAACAATCAAGGTTGATAATGCTATCTGGCGTATTATTAGTTTTCAACACGTAAAGCCTGGTAAGGGTGGAGCATTTGTTCGTTCTAAGCTAAAGAATTTGAGAACTGGTGCAGTTCAAGATAAAACATTCCGTTCTGGTGCAAAAATGGAACAAGCACAAATTGACTCAAGAACTATGCAATATCTATACGAAGATGGTTCTGGATATGTTTTCATGGATATGGAAACTTATGATCAACTTACTGTTCCTGGTGATAAAATTAAAGATGCTTTAAACTACTTACAAGAAAATATGGAAGTAAGTATTGTTCAATATGAAAATGAAGTAATTGGAATTGAAGTTCCTAATACAGTTACTCTTCAAGTTGCAGAAACTGAACCAAGTATTAAAGGTAACACTGCTTCTGGTGGAAGCAAACCAGCTAAAATGACTACTGGATTAATTGTTCAAGTTCCATTCTTTGTTAATTCTGATGATAAATTAATTATTAACACTACTGATGGAAGTTATATTTCAAGAGCTTAATTTTTTGAAATTTAATTACTCGATTGGGGGTAATCTTTATGGCAGAAGGAAATAACATTGCTTTAAAAAACTCAAGTGCTCAAGAAGGAGATGTTCAAATATCTCCACGAGTACTAGAAATAATTGCTAGTATTGCTGCTGTTCAAGTTAAGGGTGTTAACAGTATGCGTGGTTCTTTGGCTACTAGTGTAAATGAATTATTTGGTAGAAAAGAATTTGGTAAGGGAATTAAATTAAATTTTGACGATGATAAATTAATTGTCGATGTTTATGTTTACTTAAATTATGGTGTTTCCGTGCCTAAAGTGGCTTTAAATATCCAAGAACAAGTAAAACAACAACTCTTATTCATGACCGAATTAAACTTAGGTGAAGTTAATGTTCATGTAGAGGGAATTGTTCCTGAAAAAACGGACGATAAATTTGATTCAAATGACTTATTTGATGATAACGATAGTAATAATAAGGGTGAACAATAGTGAATTTTACAAGACACAAAATAAGAGAGTTTGCATTTCAAACTTTATTTGCGATTAATGCAAATGATACTACTGATAAAGAACTTTTCTTTCATGCTATTTCTAAAACACAAGACGAAATTCCATCATATTACTTGGAATTAGTTAATGGTGTTTTGGAACATAAAGAAGATTTAGATAATAAAATTAGCGAATATCTTATTTCAGGATGGTCAATTAATAGAATTGCTAAAACCGATTTAGCAGTTCTCAGAATGGCTTTTTTTGAAATTTACTATGTAGATGATATTCCAAATAAGGTTGCAATTAATGAAGCCTTAGAGTTAACAAAAAAATATAGCGATGATCATTCACGTAAGTTCGTTAATGGTGTTTTATCTAACGCTATTTCATAATTAAAAAATAGGTTTGCTTAACTGCAAATCTATTTTTTAATGCATAAATTAATTTTAATGTGCTAGAATAAATATAAAATGAATGGGGTGTTTTCTATATGGCAACTATTATTGATGGAAAATCATTAGCAAAAAAACTTAATGAAAATACTAAGGTAACTGTAAGTAAGATGAAAGAAAATGGAATTATACCTTGTCTAGCAGTTATTATTGTTGGAAATGATCAAGCTAGCAAAAGATATGTTAGGAGTAAGCATAAAAAAGCTGAAAAACTAGGTATCAAATCAATAGTAAAAGAAATGCCAGAAGAAACTACACAATCAGAATTACTTAAAGTTTTGAATGATTATAATAATGATAGTGATATAAATGCAATTTTGATTCAATCACCACTTCCTAAACATATTGATGAAAAATATATTATGGGACAAATTAACCCAAAAAAAGATGTCGATGGATTCCAAATAATTAATTCTGGTAAATTGTTTTTAGATGAAACAGAAAATTATCCAGTTGCTTGTACGCCTAAAGGTATTATGAAAATGTTTGAGGAATATAATATTGACCTTGTAGGCAAGAAGGCAGTTGTAATTGGTAGAAGTACAATTGTTGGAAGGCCAATGGCAGCTTTATTGATTAATGCTGGAGCTGAAGTTAGCATAATTAATCATCATGCTAATGTTAGTGATTATACTAAAGATGCTGATATTATAGTTTCAGCAACTGGTAAATTACATACGGTTACTAAAAATGATGTTAAAAAAGGTTCCACAATTATTGATGTTGGTCAAAATTTAGATGAAAATGGAAAATTAGTTGGAGATGTCGACTATCAAGAAGTTTCTGAAATTGCTGGATATATTACTCCAGTACCAGGAGGAGTGGGCCCTATGACAATTAGTACATTAATGACTCAAACCGTTGAACTTACAAAATGGAGTGAATCTTTATAATGAGTAATGATTATTTATCAGTTAGTGATTTAACTAGCTATATTAAGAAAAAATTTGATCGTGATCCTTATTTAGGAAAAATATATTTAACTGGTGAAATATCTAATTTTAGATTAAGACCAGTTCATCAATATTTTAGTCTTAAAGATGATAATGCTAAAATAAGTGCAATTATGTTTAAATCAGCATTTAATAAAGTTAAATTCACTCCTGAAGAAGGTATGAAGGTGTTAGTTACTGGTAGAGTATCTTTATATGAAAAAACTGGTAATTATCAAATATACATTGATCATATGGAACCTGATGGGGTTGGTGAACTTTATCAAGCATATGAACAATTGAAGAATAAACTTTCCAAAGAAGGATTGTTCTCCGCACCTAAAAAAAATCTCACTAAATTTCCTAAAAGAATTGCAGTTGTTACTTCACCCAGTGGGGCTGTAATTAGAGATATTATTACTACTACTAGAAGAAGATATCCAATTGCTCAAATTGTACTTTTTCCAGCTGTGGTTCAAGGTAATGAAGCAGCAGCTGATATTACTAGTCAAATTAAAAGAGTAAATGATATGGGAAATTTTGATACCTTGATTATTGGACGTGGTGGTGGATCTATTGAAGATTTATGGCCATTTAACGAAGAGATAGTTGCTAGGGCTATTTTTGATAGTAATATTCCAATTATTTCTTCAGTCGGACATGAAACTGATACTACAATTGCTGATTTAGTAGCCGATGTGAGAGCTGCTACGCCAACTGCCGCTGCTGAGTTATCTGTTCCAGTGTTAACAGATGTATTAACAGAATTACAAAAAGATGAGCTGAGAATATTTAATGCATTTAAGAACATATTGAATACGCTTAATCAAAGATTAAATAAAGCAAAAGAATCATATATATTTAAACAACCTGATAGACTATATGATTCATATTTACAAAGTTTAGATGCTTTACGTGAAAAATTATTTAACAATATGAATAATAAGTTTAATTATGTTGATAGAAAATTTAATCAATTAAAAAATGATTTAAAGCTTAATTCTCCAAAGCAACAAGTTGAATCGAATGTACAAATATTAAAGATGAAGCAACAACAATTACAACGAAATATTGATTTGATTATTAAAAGCAAAGAAAGTAGTTTAAATAATATTATTGAATCACTAGATCATTTAAGTCCTCTTAAAACAATGTCTAGAGGCTTTAGTTATACAACTGATGAAAATAATAATGTAATTAAAAGTGTTGATAATTTAAATCCAGATTCAACAATCAATCTTAATTTAATAGATGGATCTGCAAAGGCGACCGTTAATTCAATAGAAAGGAAGCAAAAATAATGGCTGAAAAAGTTACTTTTGAAGAAAATATGCAAAAACTAGAACAAATTGTAAATGAATTAGAACAAGGTGATATTCCATTAGAGAAAGCTTTATCAGAATTTCAAAATGGAGTTAGTCTAACCAAGGATCTTCAAGCTACTTTAAAGAATGCTGAAAACACTCTTGCTAAAGAAATGACAAGTAATGATGAAGAAATTCCTTTTGAAAAATCAGAAAGCGATAAAAACTAATGTTAGAACAAATGTTAAATAATTTTGAACAAGAAAACTTGCCCAAAATTAATAATTATTTAAAATCTAATTTAAAAAAAGATATTAATCAAACTACTTTGGCTGATTCAATGTATTACTCGTTAATGGCAGGTGGTAAAAGATTAAGACCTTTATTGACGTTAGCAACTATGACAACTTTAAATCATAGTATAAATGAAGATGATTTAAGGGCTACTTGTGCAATTGAATTATTGCATACATACTCATTAATTCATGATGACTTACCAGCTATGGATAATGATGACCTGCGTAGAGGGATGCCTACTAATCATGTTAAATTTGGTGCTGGAATGGCCACCTTAGCTGGGGATGGGTTACTTTCTTTGGCTTTTCAATGGATTTCTGATAACAATTTATCTAGTGATATTAGATCACAACTTACCTTAATGCTTTCAAAAGCTAGTGGACCAAGTGGGATGGTTGCTGGACAAGCATCAGATATTGAATTTGAAAATAAAACTATAAATTTAGAATCTTTAAAAAAACTACATCGTGGTAAAACGGGTGCTTTAATTCATTATGCCGTTTCTGCTGGTGCTGTTATGTCGGATTCTAATAAAAATTTACAAAATCTTTTATCTATCTATGCAGATGATTATGGATTAGCTTTTCAAATATATGATGATATTTTAGATGTTGTGGCTACTTCTAAACAACTGGGTAAGCCAGTTCATCAAGACGATAAAAAGAATACTTATCCTAATTTAATTGGCTTGAAAAACTCATATGCAGAATTAGAAAAAGTTTTAGATCATAGTCATAAGATACTTAATCAAATAGAAGAAAATTATGGGATTGATACTGATTTGTTAGCAGCATTCCTAACTTACTTTAAAATTAGTTAAATAGGAGCAGTTTATTAATGAAAAAGCAAAGAGTTGATGTACTTTTAGTTCAACAAGGACTTTTCGATACTAGAGAAAAAGCTAAAAGAGCTGTAATGGCAGGTGAAATTTTAGGGAAAAATGAAGAAAGATTAGATAAACCAGGAACTAAAATTTCCGAAGAAACTAAACTTCATTTAAAAGGGAAACCAATGCCATATGTTAGTCGTGGAGGCCTAAAATTAGCCAAAGCGTTAAGAGTTTTCAATATAGACGTTAATAATAAGGTTGTATTAGATATAGGATCATCAACTGGTGGATTTACTGATGTTATGTTGCAAAATGGTGCTAAGTTAAGTTATGCACTTGATGTTGGAAGCAACCAATTAGTTTGGAAACTAAGAGAAGATCCACGCGTTGAAGTAATGGAACATACTAATTTTAGATATAGTAAACTAGATGATTTTGATAAAGGACAACCAGAATTTTCATCGATCGATGTTTCTTTTATCTCACTACATCTAATTTTGCCACCATTAAAAAATATTTTAAAAAAAGGTGGAGAAGTTGTTGCTTTAGTAAAGCCACAATTTGAAGCCGGTAGAGATAAAATTGGTAAACATGGAATTATTAGAGATCATAAAGTTCATGCCGAAGTTTTAGATGACATTATAAACTTCTCAATTAAATCTGGTTATTCAGTTAAAGGACTAGACTATTCTCCTATTAAGGGAGGAGAAGGTAATATTGAATTTTTGCTACATCTAAAGTCTGATGATGATCCATTAATTGATCCTAGTGTTTCAATTAATGACACAATTGAAAGATCTGATAATTTAGGATAGTTTATCTTACTTAATAATTCTTGAAAGGAAGTTCTTTAATTGCTAGAAAATTTATCAATAAGTAATTTAGCAATCATCGATAAATTAGAGATAGATTTTTCATCTGGCATGACAGTGCTTACTGGAGAAACTGGTGCTGGTAAATCTATTATTATTGACGCTGTTGGATTATTAGCTGGTAACCGTGGATCACAAAAATTTATTAGAAATGGTAGTAACAAACTTTTAATTCAAGGTTTGTTTGTTTTCCCACAAGATGGATTAACATATAAAATTCTTGATGATTTAGGAATTGATCATAGTGATGGCAGTGTTATTTTGCAAAGAGAGATTTACCGTAATGGTAAAAATATTTGTCGTGTGAATGGTATTTTGGTTAATACTACTACTTTAAAAAGAATTGGATCAACGGTTGTAGACATTCAGGGGCAAAATGATAGTCAAGATTTAATGCAACCAGATAAACATGTGAAATTATTAGATGAATTTGGTTCCGATGAATTGCAGCCACTTTTGAAAGAATATAATCATTATTATGAAAAATATAATCGACTCAGTAAACTAATTGAAGAAAAACGTAATAATGAAAAAGAATGGTCTCAAAGATTAGACATGCTCCAATTTCAAGAAAACGAAATTGGTAATGCCAATTTAGAAAATGGTGAAGAAGAAAGATTATCCAAAGAACGTGATCATTTACAAAATTATCAAAAGATTGTTGACTCTTTAAATTTATCTTTTAGTGCAATTAATGGCGATGATGCAATTAGTCCTTTAGATATGATTGGTCAAGCGATGAATGCCATGCAATCAATTGAAGACGTTGATTCTAAATTTGGTGAGATATCGGATAACATAAAAGACGCTTTTTATTTATTGCAAGATGCTTCTGATAATATTTCTGACCAAGTTGATTTGCAAGAGTTTGATGATAATCGTTTAGAAGAGATTGAAGAAAGATTGAACATTATTTATGAACTAAAACGAAAATATGGTGATTCGATTGAGCAGATATTACAACACTATGATAATGTCAAAAATGAATTGTCTTCTATGCAATCTGATAAGGAAACCGGCGAAGATCTTACTGAGCAATATAAACATACTTATGATGAATTAGAAACTGTAGCCCAAAAAATTAGTTCATTTAGGCATAAGGTTTCTGTTGGATTAGAGAATGCAATTCATCAACAATTATCTGATTTATATATGTCAAAGACTGAATTTAAAGTTGTCTTTAACAAGTTACCTAATAAATCATTTAATCAGTTTGGAAATGAACATGTAGAATTTTATATGCGTACTAATCCAGGAGAAAGCTTATTGCCATTGAGTAAAATAGCTTCTGGTGGTGAAATTTCCAGGATTCTTCTAGCTCTAAAAACGGTATTTGCTAGTTCTCAAGGAATTACTTCCATTGTTTTTGATGAAGTTGATACTGGTGTTTCTGGTAGAGTTGCGCAAGCCATTGCTGACAAAATTTCTTCTATTTCTAGGCAATCACAAGTTTTATGTATCACTCATTTACCACAAGTGGCTGCAATGGCCGATCATCATTATTTCATAAAAAAAGAAGTTTCCAATGATCGTACTAATACTAATTTAGTTAAATTAGGTAGTAATGCTCGAGTAGAAGAACTTGCTAGAATGTTATCTGGTTCCACTGTTACTAAGTTAACAATGGAACATGCTAATGAATTGCTGAATTTAGCAGATGACGAGAAAAAATAAATTTGAAAATTTTACTTAAATAGACCATAATAGTAATAATATTATTTAATTTTAAGGGGTTTTATAATGGCAAAACGAGGAATGCTAATTGTTCTTTCTGGTCCTTCGGGTGTTGGTAAAGGTACTGTTAGAAAAGCACTTTTTAATCAACCCAATGTAGATTTTAAATATTCAATTTCAATGACTACTAGAAAGCCTCGTGAAGGCGAAGTTAATGGAAAAGACTATTTTTTTGTTTCTAAGGAACAATTTGAGAATCATATTAAAAATGGAGAAGTATTGGAATATGCTAAGTATGTTGACAATTATTACGGTACACCATTAAAATATGTAAATGAGACTTTAGATGCTGGTCATGATGTTTTCTTAGAAATTGAAGTTAATGGTGCAATGCAAGTTAGAGCTAATTGCCCTGAAGCAATATTTGTATTTTTGACTCCACCTGATTTAGTAGTTCTAAAGAACCGTCTAATTGGTCGTGGTACTGATGATATGGAAGTCATTAATAAGCGAATTAAAAAGGCGGTTTTAGAAATTAAAATGATGCGTAACTACGACTATGCTGTTTTGAATGATAAAGTAGAGAATGCTGTTGATAGAATTCAAACTATTATTAGTAGTGAAAGACTTAAAGTAAATCGTGTTATGCCAGATTATTTATCATCGTTAGGAGACGAAGCTTAATGTTATTATACCCATCTGTAGATAAACTACTTGAAAGAGTCGATTCTAGATATTCATTAATTATGTTAGCTAGTAAAAGAGCTCATGAAATTGAATCCGGTTCTCCATTATTATTAGATAGCTATAAATCAAGAAAGCCAGTTGGTAAGGCTTTTGAAGAAATTGCTGCTGGTAAGGTAGAACTTACAAGAACCGAAAAATAATTTTTAAAACCTTTGCATTGATTGCAAGGGTTTTTATTTTTAATTTGGTAACAAAATTTTGATACAATATTAATAAATAATGATTGAGGTGTAAAAATGTTTAATAATCTAAACGTTGCATTATATGTATCTGGTAGTATTGCTGCTTATAAGTCACTAACCTTGGCTAGAGATTTAATTAAGCAGGGTGCAAATGTAAGAGTAATAATGACAAATAGTGCACAACTATTTGTAACGCCACTTGCATTTCAGACGCTTACTAAAAATAAAGTTTTTACTGACATTAGTGAAGAGCCAGATGAAAAAGAAATAACCCATATTAATATTGCAAAATGGTCCGATATATCACTTATTGCACCCGCAACTGCTAATTTTATTTCTAAGATAGCTAACGGTATTGCAGATGATGCAGCTAGCACTACCTTATTAGCAACTAGTGGTAAAAAGGTGTTAGTACCAGCAATGAATGACAATATGTGGAACAATCCTGCTACTATAAGAAATATTAATACATTAAAAAATGATGGTATAATTATTTTTTCACCTACAAAGGGATATTTAGCTGAAGGTTATTCTGGTAAAGGTAGAATGATTGAACCAGAGTTAATTATAGAAAAAATGGAGAGCAAATTAAGTAATAATCATTTATTAGAGGGAAAAAGGGTCATTGTTACTGCTGGTGGAACTAGAGAGTCTATTGATCCAGTTAGGTATATAAGTAACAATTCATCTGGTAAAATGGGATATGCGATTGCAGATGCTGCTATCAATGCAGGTGCTGACGTTACACTTATTAGTGCTCCTTCTAAATTGAATGCCAATTATAAAGCAAGATTAATTTCTGTTAATTCCTCTGCAGATATGGAAAATGCAATTAAAGATAATTTTTATCAGTCAGATATTTTAATTATGGCAGCTGCAGTTTCTGACTATAAGCCAGTTAGTTATTCTGATCAAAAAATTAAGAAAAATGATGATAATTTAGTTATAAAATTGTCGAGAACCAATGATATTTTAAAAGAAATTGCAAAAATCAAATCTGATCAATTTGTAGTAGGTTTTGCAGCTGAAACACAAAATTTAATTGAGAATGCTAAAAGTAAACTACAACATAAGAATCTTGATATGTTAGTTGCTAATGATGTTTCTGGAGATAAAGTTGGCTTTAATAGTGATAATAATAAAGTTTACTTTATTGATAATAATGGAATAATTAGCCAAACTGGTATTGAAAGTAAGCAAAAAATATCCAATGATTTAATAAAACTTATTAGTGAAAGAATTGATAAATAGGGAAGAGATATATTGAATTTAGCAAAAATAATTGTTGATGTACCAACTATGCAAACTAATGAGCCTTATACTTATCAAATTCCTGACTTCTTAAATGAACAACTAGAAAAAGGAATGCGAGTAATAGTTCCTTTTGGTAATGGTAGTCGTAAGGTTCAAGGAATTGTTTGGGACATAAATCATAATGGTAAGTTTGATGGTAAATTAAAAGCTATCGAAAGCGTCATGGATCTTGAACCTGTATTAAATGATGAACTATTATTAATGTCAAAATGGATGGCTAGTAAGACCTTTTCTTTTCAAATTAGTTGCATATTAACAATGTTGCCTAGTGTGATGCGTGCTAAATATCAAAAACAATTAAAATTAGTTGATGATATTGATGATGAAAATGTGGCTAAAATATTTAGTAAGTCTAAAATTGTAGATTTTAATCCAGAAGAATTTGATAAAGATATATTAAGAAAAATTTTGCATCTAAAGAAGAAAAATAAGATTGAAATTAAATATAATGTTAAAAATAAAGCACAATCTAAAAAAATATTAGGATTAAAGCCTAATCTTTTTGATAATGATATAGACAAAGCATTATCGAGCTTACGTTCTAATGCAATTAAACAAAAAAATATTTTATATTATATTCGAGATTATCCTAGGGAAATAATTTCACAGAGAAAATTATGCAAAAAATATGATATATCTGAGGCGGCCGTTAAAACTGCTGTTAACAAGGGTTGGTTTAAACAATTTCAGATGGAAGCTTATCGTAATCCATATAAACAACCTGTTAAAAGAAATTATCCTTTAAAACTTAATGCTGATCAATCAAATGCAGTAATTCAAGTTGGCAATTCAATCGACAATAATAATAGTAAAGTATTTTTATTAGAGGGTGTTACAGGTTCAGGCAAAACAGAAGTATATTTGCAGGCAATGCAAAAAGCATTGGCTATGGGTAAAACAGCTTTGATGTTAGTGCCAGAAATTGCACTAACTCCGCAAATGGCCAATCGAGTAAAAGGTAGATTTGGCGATAGAGTTGCGATGCTTCATAGTGGACTATCTAATGGAGAAAAATATGATGAATGGCGTCGAATAAACAATGGTGAAGCAGATGTAGTAGTAGGTGCAAGATCAGCTGTATTTGCTCCACTCAAAAATATTGGTTTAATTATTATGGATGAAGAACATGATACCAGTTATAAACAGGACGATACTCCACGTTATCATACTAGGGATGTTGCTAAGTGGCGTGCCAAATACTATAAATGTCCAGTTATATTAGGAAGTGCAACTCCTTCTTTAGAATCGCGAGCAAGAGCAACTAAGGGAGTTTATTCTTTGATAAGATTACCGCATCGAATTAATAATCAGTCACTACCAGATGTGAAAATTATTGATATGAAGAATGAACTAATTAATAGTGGCGATGAAGACTTTTCTTCTGAGCTGTTAAGTGCAATTAGAAATCGTATTAGTAAAGGTGAACAAACTGTTTTAATGTTGAATCGTAGAGGTTATTCTTCATTTATAATGTGCAGAACTTGTGGATTTGTATTGAAATGTCCTAATTGTGATATTTCATTGACATTGCATATGGATACTAAAACGATGAAATGCCATTATTGTGGCCATGAAGAACCTATACCATATAAATGTCCTAATTGCCATGATAAAAAAATTAGGTATTATGGAACAGGAACTCAAAAAGTTCAAAAAAAATTACAAAAATTAATTCCTAATGCTCAAATCATTAGAATGGATGTCGATACTACCAGAAGAAAGGGCTCTCATGAAAGACTCTTACAAGAATTTGGCCAAGGTAATGCTGACATATTGTTAGGAACACAAATGATTGCCAAAGGTTTAGATTTTCCTAATGTGACTCTTGTTGGTGTTTTAAATGCTGATACGTCATTAGATTTGCCAGATTTTCGTTCCAGTGAAAAGACATTTGAACTATTAACCCAAGTTAGTGGTCGTGCAGGCCGTGCAGAGAAGGAAGGTTTAGTTTATATTCAAACATTTAATCCAGATAATTATGCTATTCAGTTATCTAGACAGCAAGATTATGAGAAATTTTATCGAACTGAAATGAATATTAGACATATAACCAACTATCCACCATATTATTTTACTGTTAAAATAACTGCTAGTGATATAAACGAATCTAAAGCTGCTGCAAAGATGTTCGAAATATCAAAAATATTAAAAGCTAAGTTAAGTGATCAGACAATTATGTTGGGTCCATCGCCTAGTTCTATTTTGAGAATAAAAAATAAATATTATTATCAAATTATTATTAAATATAAAAATGAACCTAGTTTACATGCCTGTTTAGAGTACATTTTGCAACATTATCAAAAAGATGCACAAAAGGGACTTTATGTAAATATTGATCCTAATCCATTAAACTTTATGTAAGGAAGTATATAAAATATGCAAAAAATTGTTTTTATGGGAACCCCTTCTTTTGCGGTTCCAATTTTAAAAGATCTAGTCAAATCAAATGATTATGATGTTTTAGCCGTTGTTACTCAACCAGATCGTCCATTTGGTCGTAAGCGAGTTTTAAAAGCATCTCCTGTTAAATTGTTTGCCGAAGAAGCAAATATTGATATATTACAACCAGAAAAAATTAGTGGTAGTAAAGAAATGCAAAAAATTATCGATTTAAGCCCGGATTTTATCATTACTGCGGCGTTTGGACAGTTTTTACCTACAAAGCTTTTGAATGCTGCAAAAGTAGCTGCAGTTAATGTCCACGGTTCTTTGTTACCCAAATATCGTGGTGGTGCGCCTGTTCAATATTCAATTATGAATGGTGACGATAGAACTGGAATTTCTATTATGTATATGGTCAAAAAGATGGATGCTGGTGATATTTTAGCTCAGGAATCTATTAAAATTGAAGAAAATGATGATACTGCTTCAATGTTTGACAAATTAAGTATCTTAGGTAGTAAGTTATTATTAGAGACTTTACCAAAGATAGTTGATGGAAGTGTTAAACCAATAGCCCAAGATGAAAGCAAAGTAGTATTTTCACCTAACATCAAACGTTCTGAAGAACAACTTGATTTTAATAAAACTGCATTTTTAGTTGACCGCAAGGTTAGAGCTCTAAGACCAGATCCTAGTGCATTTACTTTTCTTAAAGGTAAACGTACAAAAATTTGGCAAACCAAAGTTGTTAATGATGAAAAGACTGATTTAGCACCGGGACAAGTTGTTATTAAAACTAAGAAGTCTTTAAAGATTGCTTGTGGCAATGGAACTGTAATCTCAATCATTGAACTTCAACCAGCTGGTAAGCCTAAACAAAATATTAATGCTTACTTAAATGGAGCTGGCCAAAGCATTAAAGAAAAGGAACAGGTAATTACTAATGAGTAAAGATAATCCTAGACTTTTAGCAGTAAAAACACTTAATAAAATATCAAATGGATCATATTCTAATTTACAATTAAATCAAGTTATTGAACATAGTGACCTGGATAGTCGTGATATAAGTTTATTAACTAATATTGTTTATGGTGTAATTCAACATCGACTAACTTTAGAATATTATCTAAATTCTTTTTTAAAAAATCCAAAAAAGGTAAACAGTTGGGTAAAAGAATTACTTTATACTTCAATTTATCAAATGTACTATCTAAATAAGATTCCTGAACGTGCTATTTTTAATGAATCTATAAAAATAGCCAAAAAATTAGGGCATGATGGAATTAGAAGAATGGTAACAGGAACATTACATCAAATACAAAGAAATGGTTTACCATCTTTTAATGAAATTAAAGATCCAATGAGAAAATTATCAATTGAATATAGTGTTTCACCTTGGATTATTGAGGAATTAAATCAACAAGTTGGTAATCAAAAAACAATCTCTATTTTAGAAAGTATTAATAAACCTTCTAAACAATCAGTAAGATTTAATTCCAAATTAATTGATAAATCTGTCTTATCCAATGAATTACAATCTGAAGGATATGGAGTAAAAAATAGTTCATTAGCAAAATCTGGCTTAATTTTGACCGATAAATCGGCAAGCTATAGTGATCTATTTAAAACTGGTAAAATGACTATTCAAGATGAAAGTGCAATGTTACCAGTTGAATCAATGGATATTAAGCCTCATTATCAGATCTTAGATGCATGTTCTGCTCCTGGCGGTAAAACTACTCAAATTGCTGAAAAATTAGATTCTAATCAAGGCGGTCATGTATTTGCACTTGATTTACATGAAAAACGTTTAAAACAGGTTGAAAAAAATGCTAAACGTTTAGGAGTATCTGATGTTTTAAGCACTGAAGCTTGTGATGCTAGAAAAATAGACTCATTGTATAAAGATGAACAATTTGATCAGATCTTGATTGATGCACCATGTTCTGGAATTGGTTTGATTAGAAGAAAACCTGAAATAAGATATGAAAAACAATTATCAGATGTTAATCATTTATCAAATATACAGCTTGATATATTAAATTCAGTTGCTCCAAAATTAAAGAGTGGTGGAAAATTAGTATATAGTACTTGTACTATTTTAAACCAAGAAAATATTGATGTTATTGATAAATTCTTGTCTTTAAACTCAGATTTTGAATTAGTAACTACTAAAACTTTATTGGACTTAAAAAATAATGATAAATATTTGAAAATTTACCCAGATGATTATGAATCAGATGGATTTTTCGTATATAATTTAATTAAAAAATAGTGGAGATATTATGCAAATAATTGCTAAATCATCGATTGGGAAAGTTAGAGCTAATAATGAAGATTGTGTAGGCTATTTTTATAATCATCAGGGTGCTTTAATAGCAATTCTAGCTGATGGCATTGGTGGTAATCGTGGTGGCGATGTAGCATCTAAAATGGCTGTTAATTTATTAGGGAATGCTTTTAAACAATATACTATTAGTTCAATTAAAGATGTTGAAAAATGGATTCAAGAACAATTTAAAAGTATTAATAATCAAATAGTTAATAAATCAGAAGAAACACTTTCACTTGATAAAATGGGGACAACAATTGTTGTCGCATTATTTTTTGGTAATCAATACTTAGTTGCTCATTTAGGTGATAGTAGGTGTTATTTGCTTCATAATAATAATATGCAACAAATAACTGAGGATCATTCTTACGTAAATATGTTAGTAAAAAAGGGTGAAATATCTAAAAAAGATGCTAGTTATTCTTCTTTAAAGAATATTATTGTCAAAGGATTAGGAGTATCTGGGGATGCTAATACCAATATCACTAAGATAAGCTTATCAACAAATGATATTATTTTATTATGTAGTGATGGGCTTACTAATATGGTGAATGATTCATATATTTATGAAAAACTCAGTAAAAATCAATCTATTGATGAAATAGCCAATGATTTAATAAAAGGAGCTAATGATAACGGTGGTAGTGATAATATATCTGTCATTATTATTAGAAATTCTTTAGGAAGTGATAATCTATGAAAAACGGTACAGTGTTAAATAATCGTTATAAGATTATCAATAAAATTGGTGAAGGTGGAATGGTAAATGTCTATTTAGCTAATGATAATAAAAATAAACGTTTAGTTACCATCAAAATTATAAGACTTGATTTTCAACATAGTAAAAAAGCTCAGCGACATTTTAAATATGAAAAGTTAGCTATTAATAAATTAAAAAGTGAATATATTGTTAAAGTATACGATGTTGGAAAATATAAAGATATGCAATATTTAGTTATGGAATATGTTCCAGGATCCGATTTAAAAAAATATATTCAAAAAAATTATCCTATTGACCTAAAAACTGTTGTTTATATTATGAGTCAAATACTCAATGCTGTGAATGTAGCACATAATCATGGTATTATTCATCGTGATTTAAAACCACAAAATATTTTAATTAATAAAAATAAAAATATTAAAATAACTGATTTTGGAATTGCTGTTATGACTGATCTATTACCATTAACTCGTACTAATTCTATCGTTGGTTCAATTCATTATATATCGCCTGAACAAACATTAGGGAAATCAGTCACTATGAAATCTGATATTTATTCTTTGGGTATTATTCTATATGAATTATTGGTGGGAAATGTTCCTTTTAATGGAGATTCTCCAGTTAGCATTGCTATGAAACATTCACGCAGTAACATCCCATCAATAATGAATCAAAACAGCAAAGTACCTCAATCACTAGAAAATGTGGTATTAAAAGCTACAGCAAAAAGGCCTAGTGATCGTTATGATAGTGTTTTAGAAATGAAGAAAGATTTAGAAACCGCTTTAGATCCTAGCAGAAAAGATGAAGCTAAATTATTTTTTAAAGTTGAAAATAAAAAAGATATTGATAATGATGAAACAAAAATATTGAATTTGGAAAACCTAAAAAAAGACGATGCTAGAATTAACATTTTAAATAACAATAAAAACAAAAAATTATTATTTCTGATTACGGTATTTTTGTTATTCATTATTTTAATTATATTACTATTACATTTAACCTTATTTTCTAGAGTTAATGTTCCAAATGTTGATAATATGACAATTGAAAAAGCTAAATACAATATCAAAAAATCAAAGTTACTTTCCACAAAAATAATTTATCGAAACAACTACGAAGTTCCTTATAACCATGTTATTAAGACCGAACCTAATGCTAAAACTAGATTATTAAATCATTCTGGCATTAAATTAATTGTTAGTAATGGTGCTGGTGTAATTAATATGGACAACTATGTTGGTAAGAATTATGATAAAGTTTATCCTAAATTATCCAAAATGGGGTTTAAAGTTAAAAAAATTTATAACTATAATGACTACTTTATGCCTAACCATATTTTGAATCAAAGTATTTTACCTAATGCTAAGGTTAGTCCCAAAAATAAGTCTCTAAATTTAGTTGTATCAAAATATGGTGAATCATTTACAATGAAAAATTTAGTTGGAAAACATGAAGAACAGGCTAAAAAATATGTAAAAGATAAACATCTAAATGCTAAATTTCATTATGAAAATACTAAAGATGAACCAGTCGGGGTTGTTTACCAACAAAATCCTAGTGATGGTTTGAAACTTCAAAGTGGTTATAATGTTGAAATTTGGGTTTCAAAGGGGAACACAAGTGGTGTAAACTTAAGCCATGGATTCAACTTGTCATTACAAGTTCCATATAAAAAGACTAATAACTCAAATGGAAATAAAATTACTGTTTATTCTAATATAAATGGCAAAGGACTTTCATTCTATGAGACTATATACATTAATAAGGATACTAATATAACGATTCCATATAATTTAAAGTCAAATGAAAAATCAAGATATGAAATATATCGAGACGGAAAACTAATTATGAAATAAAGATTGAGGTGATTAATTGTCAAAAGGAAAAGTATTTCAATCACTTAGTGGATTTTATGATATTATAAGTGATGGTAAAATATATAGAACTCGTGCTCGTGGTAATTTTAGAAAGCGTAGAATTACTCCATTGGTGGGTGATGAGGTAGAATTTCAATCAAATTCTTTAACAGAAGGATATTTACTTAAAGTATTTGATAGAAAAAATTCATTAGTTAGACCTCCAATAGCTAATATTGATCAAGCTGTTGTGGTAACTTCAACGATTCAACCAAATTTTTCTAGTAATTTATTAGATCGTCAGTTAGTTGCTTTAGAAATAAATAATATTAAGCCAATTATTTATTTTACCAAGATAGATTTATTGGATAATGATAGTCTTAATTATTTCAATAATATCAAATCAATTTATCAGAATATTGGCTATAATGTTATTATGTCTAATGGTGAAAATGATATTGAATCTTTAAAAGAATTAAATAAATGTTTTAAAGATAAAGTAAGCGTAATTATGGGACAAACAGGTGCTGGTAAGTCTACATTATTGAATAAGATTGCTCCAAAGCTCAATTTACCAACCGGTGAAATATCATCATCCTTGAATCGTGGGAAACATACCACTAGAAAAGTTAGCTTTCTTAAAATGAATGGTGGCTTGGTTGCCGACACTCCTGGATTTTCGTCTTATGATACTTTTGATATTAGATCTGATGAACTTAGAAATTACTTCCCCGAATTTAAAAGAAACGCTGATAAATGTAAATTTAGGGGATGTGTTCACATTAATGAACCTAAATGTGAAATAAAAAAATTATTAGATGATAATAAATTATCTCACGAACGTTATAATAATTATTTACAGTTGTATAAAATATTAAAGAACAAAAAACCAATTTATAATAAAAAGAAATGAGGACATATTTATGATTAAAGTAGCTCCATCAATTTTAAGTGCTGACTATTTAAATTTAGAAAGAGATATTAATAAAATTGAAAAAGATGCTGAATATTTACATATTGATGTAATGGATGGTGATTTTGTACCTTCAATTTCATATGGACCAGGATGGGTTAAACAGATTAGAAAAATTTCTGATTTAATTTTAGATGTTCATATGATGGTAAGAAATCCTGAAAGATATGTAGATGAATTTGCTGACAATGGTGCAGACCTAATTGGGGTTCATGTAGAAGCTACACCACATATCCATAGAGCATTACAAATGATTAAAAATAAGGGAGTAAAAGCTGAAGTTGTTATTAATCCTGGAACTCCAGTAGAAGCTATTAAGCCCGTATTATATATGGTTGATCAAGTGTTAGTAATGACTGTTAATCCTGGATTTGGTGGTCAAAAATTCTTACCTGAAACTGTTAAGAAAATTCAACAATTAAATGATTTAAAGAAGAGTGAAGGTTATTCATTTGATATTGAAATCGATGGTGGGGTTAACAATGAAACTGTTAAAACTGCTTATAATGCAGGTGCTACAGTTGCTGTTGCTGGTTCCTATGTCTTTAACGATGAAAATCCTTCATCAAAGGTTCAAGCTATTAAGGATGCCACTAAATAATTATGAAAACTGTTAATTTATTAGTAGGTGGGCCCACTAATTTATGGCCTAATGATTTAAAATTAGGAAAAATTCATGATAATTGGATTGGTGTTGATCGTGGTAGCTTTAGATTGATTGAGATGGGAATAAATCCAATTGTATCTATTGGTGATTATGATTCTATGAATGATGAAGAATTGTCTATTGTTAAAAGTCATGTAGATGACTTAAGAACTTTTGATCCAATTAAAGATGATACAGATACTCAATTAGCTTTAAAAATAGCTAATAAAGAATTAAATGCTGATATAATTAACATATATGGAGCGACTGGTGGAAGACTAGATCACTTTTTATCTAACTTTTTAATGATGACTGAACCAAGGTATAAGAAGATCGTTAGTAAGATCAGAATTATAGATAATCAAAATACGATATCTTACTTCTTACCTGGCAGTCATATAATTAAAAAGGAATTAGACAAGAAATATTTAGCTTATTTACCATTGAACGAAATGAATTTAACTTTAAATGATGTTAAATATACTTTAGATAATTATCATGTTGCTAGGCCAATATCTTTTGCCAGTAATGAATTTATTGGTACGAAGGCGAAGTTTTCATTTGATAAGGGTATTTTAAGCGTTATTCAAAGCAAAGATTTATAAAAGTAAAAAAAACGATGTCTACTATACAGAATAGACATCGTTTTTTTGTATTAAAAAAGCTTGGCCAACAAGCCAAGCTGAATATAATTAGGCACGAGTAACTTTACCTGATTTTAGTGTACGGGTACTAACCCAAACTTTCTTAGGTTTGCCATCTACAAGGATATTAACCTTTTGTAGGTTTGGCTTCCAGCTACGACGTGAAGAATTCAAAGCATGGGAACGTTTGTTACCATAATGAGTTCTTTTACCATTAATAAAATCTTTAGCCATCGGTAAATTCCTCCTTTTAATGATTTCTCAAAAGCGTTGCTTTTATTACATCTCACTCTAATAATTTAGCATATTAAAAGCGGATTTGCAATGTTTTTCTTTCAAGGAATTATACTTGACAGTTTAAACCCTTTTATAATAACAACCCTTTAGCTTTTTTTAAACTTGTGGTAATATTATATATCGAATATATTAGAAAATTTATCTTCTAAGGAGGCTATGGTTATGGCCGTAAAAATTAAAACAAAACATGGATTAATTGATATTGATAACAATGTCATTGCTACTGTTGTTGGCGGTGCTGCTACTGATAACTTTGGGGTTGTTGGCATGGCTAGCAAAAATCAAATTAGAGATAATGTTAATGATATTTTAAAAAAAGATAATTATGCAAGAGGTGTTGTTGTTCGTCAAAATGACAACGGAATCTCTGTTGATGTAAATATAATTGTGAGCTTTGGAACAAAAATTTCAGAAGTTTGCAAAAATGTTCAATCAAAAGTGAAATATAATTTAGAAACGATGCTTGGCATTTCTGCCAATGCAGTCAATGTTATTGTTCAAGGTGTTAGAGTCTTAGACTAATAACTAATTGATTGTGATTAATCGGAGGAGGTTTATTGTAGTTGTCTGTTTCAAATATAACAAGCGAAAAATTTAATCAGATGGTACAAGCAGCATCTATAACTTTGAATAATAATGCAAAATTTATTAATTCTTTAAATGTGTTTCCAGTTCCTGATGGTGATACTGGTACAAATATGAGCATGTCTTTTGCTAGTGGTGCTAAATATGTAGACCAAGATAATAGTGAATCTGTTGGCGATTTGGCAAAGTCATTAGCTAAAGGATTATTAATGGGTGCTAGGGGTAATTCTGGGGTTATCCTTTCACAAATTTTTAGAGGCTTTTCTAAATCTGTTGAAGATAAAAAAGAATTGGATGCAAATGATATTACTGATGCATTCATTAATAGTGCTAAAATTGCCTATGGATCTGTAATGAAGCCTACAGAGGGTACAATTTTGACAGTTATCAAAGGAATTGCTCAAGCTGGAAAGGATTCCAATAAGCAAGATTTAGCTGAATTATTTGATGAATTAACTAATGGTGCTGATATTGCTTTAAAATCAACTCCTGATTTGTTGGATGTTTTAAAACAAGTAGGGGTAGTTGATTCTGGTGGTCAAGGCTTATTTTTTGTAATTAAAGCCTTTAGTGATGTACTAAATGGTAGAAAAATAGAATCAAGTCATCAACCTAACGCTGCTGAAATGAGTCAAATGATAGACGCTAATCACGAACAAAGTGATGAAAGTGCACAAGGCAAGTTAAATCCTGAAGACATTAAGTATGGTTATTGTACACAAATAATGGTTAGAATTGGTCGCGGAAAACAAATCAAATATGATTTTGACTACGATAAATTTTATGAATACTTAGCTAAATTAGGTGATTCTTTATTAGTTATTAACGATGATGAAATTGTTAAAGTTCATGTTCACACTGAGCATCCAGGAAAAGTACTTGCTTGGGGACAATTATTTGGTGATTTAGCTAATGTTAAGGTTGATAATATGCGTCTACAACAAGAGGATATTATTGAAAAAGATGATAAAAAATCGGCTAAAGAAGATAATACACCTAAGGAAACTGCGATTATTTCAATCGTATCAGGTGATGGACTAGGAGAATTATTTCGTAGTTTAGGTGTTACTAACGTTATTAAGGGTGGACAAACAATGAATCCTAGCACTCAAGATATTGTGGACGCTGTTAATAGTAGTAATGCTAAAAAAGCTATTGTTTTGCCTAATAATGGAAACATATTTATGGCCGCTGAACAAGCTGCCGAAGTTTCAGATATACCTACTAAAATTGTTCATACTAAAACTTTACAACAGGGCCTTACATCCGTCTTATCATTTAATCCAACTGCTTCATTAGATGAAAATATTGGTTCAATGGAAGACATGTTAGATACGGTTAAAAGTGGAGAAGTAACTTATGCTGTCAGAGATACCAATATAAATGGTGTTGATATTAAAAAAGGCCATTTTATGGGTATTGTTGATGGTGATATTCAAATTACTGGGAAACATTCTGTTGATACTGCTGTTCAAATGGTTCAAAAAATGTTAGATGAAGATAGTGAAGTTATTACCATCATTTATGGTAGTGATTCTAATGAAAAGGAAGCTAACAAAGTAAAATCTGCTTTAGAAAAAATCGATTCTTATCTTGAAATCGAAGTTCATGAAGGAGATCAGCCAGTTTATCCATTTTTAGTTTCAGTAGAATAAATCAATCGGAGGTTACTCCGGTTTTTTTATTTATTATTTTCTTGATTAGGAGTTGATTTTATGAAAAATTTAAAAGATAATGTATCAGTTCTTAAGGGCGTGGGTCCTAAAAAACAAGAAGCATTATCTGAACTTCAAATTAATACTATTTTTGACTTATTATCTTATTATCCATTTAGATATGATGATTTTGAAGTTAAAAATATTAATGATATTGTTGATCAAGAAAAAGTAACTTTAAAGGGAACTATTGCTTCTGAACCTACAGTTGTTCATTATGGTCGTAGAAGGAATATACTAAATATTCGATTTTTAATTAATGACGATATAGTAAAGGTCACTTTTTTTAATCAGCCATGGTTAAAAAAGCAGTTACCGGTAGGAAAAGAAGTTTTAATCTATGGTAGATTTGATAAAAATCGTTCATCTATGGCCGGCATTAAAATTTTGCAGTCTAGCGATAGTAATCAAATGAGTTCCATCTATCCTACTAATAAACATGTAAGACAAAGTACTATTAAAGAAACAGTAAAGTTAGCATATGAAGAATATAAAGATTGTATTTTTAATATTGTTCCTGATGATTTAAGAAATAAATATAAACTAGAAAATCTCAAGACGGTTGTTCATGACATGCATTTTCCGAAAACAAAAAAAGAAGCAATGTTAGCTCGTCGAACTGCTAAATTTAATGAATTCTTTTTATTTCAAATGCGTTTGCAAAATTTAAAGTCGGTTAATCAAAATAAAGGTCTATCTATTAAATTTGATCAAACCAAAATAGACCAATTCATTGATAAATTACCATTTGAATTAACAGATGCTCAAAAAAGAGTTGTTAATGAGATTTTTATGGATCTTAAATCTAATCGTCAAATGAATCGACTGTTACAAGGAGATGTTGGTTCTGGTAAAACTATTGTTGCAGTATTAGGAATATATGCATGTATTGATGCTGGGTATCAAGCTGCTTTAATGGCACCAACAGAAATTTTGGCTGAACAACATGCTAATAAATTAGCTAAATTATTTGAAAATACTAATATTAATGTGTCATTATTAACCGGTAATACTAAACAATCTGCTCGTAAGGAATTACTTCCAAGAATAAAAGATGGAGAAGTAAATTTAATAATAGGTACACATGCATTAATTCAAGATAGTGTTGAATATGCTGATCTAGGATTAGCCATAATTGATGAGCAACATCGTTTTGGTGTCAATCAGAGAAAAAATTTGCGAGAAAAGGGTAAAGGAACCAATGTTTTAGCAATGACAGCTACCCCAATTCCTAGAACTTTAGCAATTACTTCATATGGTGAAATGGATGTATCAGTAATTGACAAATTACCAGCTGGGAGACAACCAGTTAAAACTTCTTGGATAAGAGAAAATCAATTTAAATCTGTTTTACCATTTATTAATGACAGATTATCATCTGGAGAACAAATCTATGTTGTTACTCCTTTAGTTGAAGAGTCCGAAGCAGTTGATATGAAAAATGCGGTTAATATTTATGAAAGTTTTAAAAATATCTTTGAACCTAAATATCAAGTTGGACTTTTACACGGAAAAATGAATGATGATGAAAAAAATAGTATTATGGGTGAATTTCAAAAAAATAATTTACAAATTTTAGTTTCAACAACAGTTATTGAGGTTGGTGTAGATGTAAGTAATGCAACGATGATGATTGTATTTAATTCTGATCATTTTGGTCTTGCCCAATTACATCAACTACGAGGAAGAGTAGGTCGTGGAAAAAATCAATCATATTGTTTATTAGTAGCAGATCCTAAAACTGAAGTTGGTGCTAAAAGAATGAACGTAATGGTTGATAGTAATAATGGTTTTATTATTTCACAAAAGGATCTTGAACTTAGAGGCCCAGGGGATGTAATGGGTAATGCCCAATCTGGAGTGCCAGACTTTAAGGTTGGCGATCCAGTTGCTGACTTAACAATGTTGAATATTGCACAACAAGAAGCTATTCAAATTGTTAGTCAAAGTGATTGGAAAACTAAATACAGTAAATTATTTGAATATGTCAGCGAAAATAACAAAAAAATATTTGATTAATTAAAGGAGAAACAAGATGAAAATTGCAATTGATGCTATGGGTGGAGATTATGCACCAACAGAAGTAGTTAAAGGTGTGGAATTGGCTAGAAATGAATATCCAGATCTTGAATTTAAATTATTTGGACAAATTGATAAGATTAAGCCACTAATTGAAAATGAAGAAAGAATTGAATTGATTCAGTCCGACGAAATAATTGAAATGGCTGAAGAACCAGTTAAAGCAGTTATGAAAAAGAAAAATTCTAGTTTAGATATGGCTGCTCAGTCAGTAAAAAATCATGAAGCAGATGCTTTCTTTTCTGCTGGGAATACTGGGGCCATTTTAGCAGCTGGATTATTTATCATAGGTCGAATTAAAGGTATTGATAGACCGGGATTAGCTACTACTCTACCAATTGTTAATGATCCAGAACATGATAACTTTGTTATGCTAGATGTTGGTGCTAATGCTGAATCTAAATTATTTAACTTATATCAATATGCATTTATGGGTAAATATTACGCTGAAAATGTTAGAAAGATTAATAACCCAAGAATTGGATTATTAAACAATGGGACAGAAGCTGATAAGGGTGATAGTTTGCATAAAGCAGCTAATGAGTTACTATCTAAAGATAATAATTTAAACTTTATTGGTAATGTTGAATCAAGAGAATTACTAAATGGTGCTGCTGATGTGGTTATTACTGATGGCTTTACTGGTAATGCTGCATTAAAGGCAATTGAAGGAACTGCTTTATCATTATTAACCTTAATTAAGGGAGATATTATGTCTGCTGGTTTAAAATCAAAATTTGGGGCATTGATGTTAAAACCTACATTTAAGAAAATTGGCAAACAAATGGATTATTCTCAATATGGTGGTGCTGTTTTAATGGGAACTAAAGCCCCCGTTGTTAAGGCGCATGGAAGTAGTAAAGCCATTACCATTAAAAATACAATTTTCCAAATTAAATCAATGATTGATTCTAAAACAATTGATAATGTTGTTTCATATTTTGATGAACATTCAGATAAAATGGCAGAAATTAAACAAAATGCTAAAAACAAATAAATCTGGTATAATTTAGATACTAATTTAATATAGATTTGAGGAAAGCTAAATGAACAAAGAAGAAGTATTGAATAAAATTTCCGATATGGTTGCAGATCAATTTAGCGTTGATCGTGATTCAGTTAGTGGTAGTTTAAATTTCCAAAAAGATTTAGATGCTGATTCAATTGATTTTGTTGAATTTGTTTTAGATCTTGAAAACACTTTTAATACTGAAATTTCAGATGAAGATGCTGAAAAAATTCAAACCATTGACGAAGCTGTAGACTATGTAATGTCCAACTCAGACAATAAATAGATAATTTATAAGGCGATTACTCAAAGGGTAATCGCTTTTTATTGTTTTTAATAATATGGAGGAAGTTTAAATGATAGCAGAGTTCGATGAATTATTAGAAAAAAATTTTGGAATAAAATTCCATGATGAATCTTTATTAGATGAAGCTTTTACTCAAGCTTCATACGTTAATGAACATCCAGGCAAAAATTTAAAATTTTATGAAAGAATTGAATTTTTGGGTGACGCGGTTTATGAATTAGTAGTATCAGATTATATTTTTAAAAGATATCCTAAATTACCACAGGGGAGATTAACAAGACTGAGAGCAGCTATGGTTAATGAACATAGTTTTAGTAGTTTTGCTAGAGAATGTCATTTTGATAAATACATTCGCTTAGGTAAAGGTGAAGAAAAGGCACACGCTAGAGAAAGAGATTCTCTATTATGTGATATTTTTGAATCATTTATTGGTGCTGTTTACTTAGATCAAGGGATGGATCCAGTAGTTAAGTTTTGTCATCAAGTAATTTTCCCTAAATTAGATGAGGGATGGTTTGATGAATTTTTTGATCACAAAACTGAATTACAAGAATTGGCTCAACAAAATGGACCTGTTGAAATTGAATATCACTTATTAGATGAAAATGGTCCAGACAACGATCGTAGATTTAAAGTTTCAGTTACTATTGATGACAAAGAAGAAGGCGTTGGGGAAGGTCATTCTAAGAAAAACGCTGAACAAGGTGCTGCTAAAAAGGCCTTAAAACAATACTTAGAATAATCTAAAATTTAGAATGGGGAATTAAATTTGAAGTTAAAATCATTAGAAATTATTGGCTTTAAATCTTTTGCTAATAAGACAAAAATTAATTTTAATAATGGTTTAACCGAAATAGTCGGTCCAAATGGTAGTGGTAAAAGTAATGTTATTGAAGCTATTAGATGGGTCTTAGGTGAACAGTCCGCTAAAACGCTTCGTGGCACTAAAATGCCAGATATCATTTTTTCTGGTTCTAGTACACACAAAGCAGTAAATCGTGCTGAAGTAAAATTGACTCTTGATAATACAGACCAATATATTAATAGCCCTTATTCTGAAATAATAATTGCTAGAAAGCTTTTTAGAAGTGGTGAAAGCCAGTATTCTATTAATAATCAAGAATGTAGATTAAAAGATATTAATAATTTATTTATGGATACTGGAATGGGACTTGGATCATTTTCTATCATTTCACAGGGTAATATTGAAAAAATATTTAATAGTAAACCTGAAGAAAGACGTTCTATTATTGAAACTGCTGCTGGTGTTTTTAAATATAAACATCAAAAACATGATGCTAATTTAAAACTTAGTCAAACGAAAGAAAATTTAGATCGTGTTGAAGATATTATCTATGAATTAAAGGATAGAAATGATTCTTTAAAAGAGCAGAGTATCAATGCTAAAAAATATTTAAAAAATAAAGATGCATTAGAAAAACTTGATATACAAAGATTGGTTCTTGAATTAAAAGATTTATTAGATGAAGATAATACCAATGCAATTAATTTAGATAACATTAAATCCAGTAAAAATAGCCTAAATGATAAAATAAATAATGTATCTAGTGAAATTGGTATTTATAAAAAAAATTTGGAAAATAAACTAAATATCAAGGAAAAATTACAAGATCAGTTATTGGTTAATTCTCAAAAATTAGAAAAAGTTTCTGGAGAACAAAATTTATCAAAACAGGATTTAAATTTTAAAAAGAAAAATTTAGACGAAAAACAGGAATATTTAAATTCTTTAAAACAAGAAAAATCTGATTTAAATGATAGGCAAGTTCAATATAATTTAAAAATTGAAGATTTATCTAAATATGCTCAAAAAATTGCAGAAGATATAAATAATAGTAATTTAAATGATATTAATAAAGAGATTGATGATAAGAATAAAGCTCAAGAAAATTTAAAATCTGATTATTTAAATATAATGCAGCAAATATCAGATCTTAATAATAAGAAAAGATATTTAGAGAAATCTAGGAAGCAAAACGATGCTCAAAATATTAATCAAAAGCGCCGACTCAATGATGCTAAGTCAAATTTAAATAAAATTAAGGACAAAATAGACAAAGATAATTCAAATATAAATGCATTAAAAGATCAATATTCCAATTTGAAGAATGAATATGATAATAATAAGAATGAACTAAATTTAATCGATAATAAATTAAAGCAAATTAAATCGAATTGGTATAAACGCTTAGAAAGATATCAAAATTTAAAAATTCAATTTAATAGTTTAAAAAGCTTACAGGATAATCATTCAAACTTTTATCGTGGATCTCAAAGTATCCTTAATGCAAAAAATAAACTGGGTGGAATATATGGAGCAGTTTCTGATTATTTAATTGTTGATAAAGATAAGTCTTTAGCTATTGAAACTGCTTTAGGTGGCCAATTACAACAAATTATTGTTAAAAATACTTATGATGCAAAATCTGCTGTAAATTACCTTAATAAAAATCATCTGGGGAGAGCAACATTTTTACCAATAGATAGTTTATCTAAAAGATTTATTAATTCAAATAAGTTAGAGCTATGTAAAAATAATCCTGGATTTATAGGTGTTGGGTCTGATTTAGTATCTATTGATGATAATTTACGTATTATTAAAGAACATTTATTAGGAAATGTTATCATTGCACAAGATTTAAATTCTGCAACCGATATAAGTAATTCCATTCATCATACTAATCGTGTTATTACGTTAAATGGAGAGATTATTAATGCTGGTGGTTCAATAACTGGTGGAAAGAATAAACAACATTATGATGGAATATTATCTCAAAAGAATAAGTTAGTTAGCTTGAAAGAAAAATTTTCTGCTGCTAAAAATAACTTACAAATTATCGAACAGAGTATTCCAGGACAAGAAAAAGCACAAAACAAAATCAAAAATGAATTAGATACATTGGAAGATAAAATTCATAGTTTATCTAATGAAATTATTAATTATAAAAATAATAATTCTTTTAATGAAAAGCTATTAAAGGAAAAAAGTAGAGAAATTGAGTCTATTGAATTATTAACATCTAATAATGAAAATGATGATTATGATGCACAACAATTAGAAAGTAAAAATTTAAAGGCCAACTTAGATAAGAAGTTATTAATTAATCAAAGATCATCTAATGATATTAAAGAAAGACTTAGTACTTTGTCTTCTTTAAAAAATGACTTAAATGATAAAGTTAATAACCATAAATCTAATTTAGCTGTTTATAAAGAAAAGATTAATAATTATCGTGATAAAAAGGCTGATAATATTGAAAAATTAGATCAAATTAATGATAGTATTAATGAAACAAAAGATTTAATAATTAATTTACAAAATGAAATTAACATTGGTATGAGTGAAAAAGATAATTCACATGAAATAAGTAATCTAAAATTATCAATTTCCTCAAATAAAGAAGAATTGTCTCAATGTGATGCTGACATTGATATTATTCAATCAAAAATTAATGATTACGATAAAAAATTGGATGCTTATAGAAATTCCTATATTGATGTAAATAGCCGATATAATAAATTATCAAATAATCATGTGCAATTGAGTGAGAAAATTAATAAGCTCAAGAATAAACTTGTGGATAAATATAAAATGAATTCTAATAAGATTAAACAATTAAAAATATCATTTTCTTATCAGGACATTATAAATAATATTGGAATACTTAATAGAAAAATTAGTGATCTGGGTCATGTTAATATATCTTCGATTGAAGAATATAAAGATGTTTCTGAACGCTATAAATTTTTAGTTAAACAATCAGATGATTTAAAAAATTCAAGCAAACAGTTAACAGAAACTATGAATAAAATAGACGATACTGTTAAAGCTAAATTTAAAGATACTTTTGATAAAGTTGCTAATCAATTTAAAAGTGTTTATACTGAAATATTCGGCGGTGGAAAAGCAAAATTAATTCTAACTAATCCAGAAGATTTGTTAACTACTGGAATTGAAATTATGGCACAGCCACCTGGTAAAAAGTATCGTCATATGTCTCTACTTTCTGGTGGTGAGAAGGCTTTAACTGCTATTTCTTTACTATTTGCGGTTCTAAAGGTTAAACCGGTTCCATTTTGTATATTAGATGAAGCTGAATCAGCCTTGGATGCAGAAAATGTTGATAGATATGCTAATTATATGAGTAAGTTAGATTTAATTACTCAGTTTATTATTATTACTCATCGTAAAGAGACAATGATGTATGCTGATACATTATATGGTGTTACAATGCAAAACTCTGGTGTCTCAGAAGTTGTATCAGCTAATTTAAATAAATTTACTTCAATGGAGGATTAGAATTATGGGTTTATTTGACATATTTAAGCGTAGATCTAAAAAAGATAAAGAAAAACAACGCGAACAACAAGAACAAAAGGAGAAACAAGAAAATAAAACACAAGAATCTTCTTTGAATAATAATCAAGAATCAAATAATGACAATGAAGGCAAAAGTGATCTAAATACAAATGAAAATTCATCTGAAAATAATGTAAAAAATGAAAATTCAAAACAAAATGGTGATTCTCATCTTGATACTTCTAAAATTAATAATTCTGCTAACGGTGATACAGACTATTTAGAAAATGATGATAAAAAAACTGCTGAAACAGTTGACAAGCCTGCAAATAAAAGTCATTCTGAAGAACAAGAACAAGAACAAGAACAAGAACAAGAACAAGAACAAGAACAAGAACAAGAACAAGAACAAGAACAAGAACAAGAACAAGAACAAGAACAAGAACAAGAATCTAATAAATTTGAAAAGGGACTTTCAAAGTCTAGATCTACCTTTGGTGAAAAGTTAAATCGCTTGTTTGCTAATTTTAGATCAGTAGATGAAGATTTCTTTGACGACTTAGAAGATACTTTAATTGAATCCGATGTTGGATTTGATATGGCTGTTAATTTAACTGATCAATTAAGAGAAGAAGTTAAATTACAAAACGCCAAAAATAGAGAAGATGTTCAAAATGTTATCATTCAAAAGATGATTGATATTTATGATCAAGCTGGTAATGATGAATCAACTAAAATTAATATGGCTGAAAATGGTCCTACTGTTATTTTATTTGTTGGAGTTAACGGTGTTGGTAAAACTACTACCATTGGGAAAATGGCAGATAAGTATAAGAAAGATGGTAAAAAAGTCTTACTAGCTGCAGCCGATACTTTTAGAGCAGGTGCAATTGAACAATTAGATGAATGGGCTAAAAGAGATCAAGTTGATATTGTTAAAAAGCCTGAAAAGAGTGATCCGTCTGCAGTTGTATATGAAGCAGTTCATAAAGCAAAAGAAGAAGATTATGATGTCTTATTTGTTGATACAGCAGGTCGTCTACAAAATAAAGTTAATTTAATGAATGAATTATCTAAAATGAAGAAAGTATTAACTAGAGAAATTCCTGAAGCACCACACGAAGTTTTATTAGTTTTAGATGCAACTACTGGGCAAAATGCTTTAAATCAAGCTAAATTATTTAAAGAAACAACTGATGTTACCGGAATTATTTTAACTAAATTAGATGGTACTGCTAAGGGTGGTATTGTTTTAGCAATTAGGAATGAACTGCATCTACCAGTAAAATATGTTGGCTTAGGTGAAAAAGTAAGTGACTTAAGCAAATTTGATGCAAATGATTATGTATATGGATTGTTTAAGGGATTAATAAAATAATTGATTTAGGAGGTATTTCGATTGGAAATTGAAAAGAATTACCGAATAAATTCTTTATTTGAATTTTATCGTCCTTTACTTACAGATAAACAAACTAATTATGTACAACTTTATTATGCTGATGACTATTCTTTAGGAGAAATATCTGAAGAATTTAATGTGAGCCGACAAGCAGTTTATGATAACATTAAAAGGACAGAAGTAATTTTAGAAAATTATGAACAACAATTGCATTTGTATAAAGATTTTATGACTAGAAATGATGAAGCGGATGCAATTAAAAATTATGTGGTTGCTAATTATCCCAAAGATACTAAACTAAGACAGTTAGTTGATAGATTAGAACACACAGAAGAAAAGTAAAATTGAGAGTGGTGGAATTAAATGGCATTTGAAGGACTAACCGAAAGATTACAAAAAGCAATGCGTAATCTTCGTGGAAAAGGTAAAGTTTCAGAATCTGATTTAAGAAAAACAATGCGAGAAATTCGTCTTGCTTTATTAGAAGCCGATGTTAACTTCTCAGTTGTTAGAAAATTTGTAAAAACCGTTCAAGAACGTGCCAAAGGTGCTGATGTGCTTGAAGGTTTAAATCCTGCTCAACAAATTGTAAAAATTGTTGACGAAGAATTAACTAAAACTATGGGGGAAGAAGCAACTCCATTAAATAAATCTGAAAAGATACCGACTGTTATTATGATGGCTGGTTTACAAGGTGCTGGTAAGACTACTACTGCTGGTAAATTATCTTTAAAATTAAAAAATGAAAAAGATGCTCGCCCATTATTAATTGCTGCCGATATCTATCGTCCAGCTGCGATTGATCAGTTGGAACAAGTTGGTAAAGAGATTGATGTTCCTGTATTTCAAAAAGGAACAGATGTGGATCCTATTGAAATAGTAAAACAGGGAATGCAAGTAGCTAAAGAAAACCATAATGATTATGTATTAATTGATACTGCCGGTCGTTTACAAATTGACGAAAAATTAATGGATGAGTTAAAAAATATTAAGGAACTAACACATCCAGATGAAATTCTATTAGTTGTTGATGCAATGACAGGTCAAAACGCCGTTAATACTGCTGAAGGCTTTAATGATGCTTTAGATATTACCGGAGTTGTATTAACTAAATTAGATGGTGATACTCGTGGTGGTGCTGCTCTATCTATTAGAGAAGTTACCCAAAAGCCTATTAAATTTATTGGTCAAGGTGAAAAAATGGATGCGTTAGATGTCTTCCATCCAGATAGAATGGCTTCTCGTATTCTTGGAATGGGAGATATTCTTTCATTAATTGAAAAGACTCAAAAGGATTATGATGAAAAAGAAGCTCAAAAGCTTACTGAAAAAATGCAAAACAATACTTTTGGTTTTGAAGATTTCCTAGATCAATTAAATCAAATCCAAAAAATGGGACCTTTGGAAGATATAATGAAAATGATTCCAGGGATGGCTAATAATCCTGCATTAAAAAATATTAATATGGACCCTAAGGATTTAGAACATATTAAAGCCATTATTTATTCTATGACTAAAGAAGAAAAGGATAATCCTGATTTATTAAATCCTTCTAGAAGACGCCGTATTGCTAGAGGATGTGGTCGTCCTATTCAAGAAGTTAATCGAATGATTAAACAATTTAATCAAATGAAGACTATGATGAATAAGATGTCTAAAGGTAATATGTCTGGAATGGAGAACATGCTCGGTAACATGGGTGGTAATGGTGCTTCTGGTATGCCTGGTATGGGTGGATCTGGATTATCTGGTAAATTATCACAAATGGCAATGAAACGTATGAGCAGAAAAATGAGTAAGAAAATGAACAAAAATAAAAAACGTCGTAATAAAAAACGTCATTAAAAAAATAGACATAGTTACTGATATTTCAGTAGTTATGTCTATTTTAATAGGGAGGTAATTTTATGGCATTGGGTTATCAAGATACTTTATCTGCCGTTAATATAATATTAAATAGTAACAATGTACCTAGTATTGTTGGTGAAGCTGGTGTTGGTAAATCAGCATTGGTAGAAGATTTAGCTAATAGAAATAATGCAAAATTATTCACTACAGTAGTTAGTCTATCTGAAAAAGGTGATTTAAGTATTCCAGTACCACCCTTAACAGATAAATCGTTTATTAATACTAAAGGTTATGGTACTTTAGCTGATGTTCAATATGGATATTCTCATACATTAATTGAGATTATAAAATATGCTGAACAAAATCCCCATACTAATATTTATTGGTTTTTAGATGAATTTAATCGTGGTTCCAATGGTGTTCAAAGTGAATTAATGAATTTGGTTCTACAAAGACAAATTAATTCATTAAAATTACCTAAACAAGTTAAGATCATTATTGCTGAAAATCCTGATTCCACAATGAATGGATTTGAAGATAGTGAATATAGTGTTTTTTCTAGTGATTCAGCTATCAAAGATCGTACTACCAGGATTGTAATGGATGTTAATGTTTCTGACTGGCTATTGTGGGCTAAAAGTAAAAATAACCAAGCACAGCAAAACATCAATTCAGCTGTAATAAAATATATTGAGAATAATCAAAATATGTTAATTATAAATAACAGTGATAATGATATAAATCCAACGCCGAGAGCTTGGAAACGTGTATCTGATATTATGGAAATTCCTGAATATGAAAATGTTAGTTATGATATTAAATTTGATTTAATTGCTGGAAATGTTGGTAGTGAGGTTGCTTCTAATTTTTTGTATTTTATAAAAAATTATTTTAATTCACTATCTATTGACCAAATGTTTAATGATGATTTTCCTAAAGTTTTAAAAAGATTTGAACAATTAGATGAGTTTAAAAAGAATAAGCTATTAGAACAAATGATTAATAAAGTCGTAGAATGGGAACCTAGAATTGCTAAAAGAGTTGATTCATTGTTGGATGAATTAAGTCCAGATGGTCGATATGGAATTGCAATTTATGTTGCTAATAACACAGAAGTATTGCAATCAATATATGCCAAAATCAATGATGTATCTAATAATGATATAAAAGCTCTTTATACTCATTTTCAAAATATTATTTTATCGATATATAGGTGATATTATATGAATATAAATAATCTTATATCAGCTATTAATAAAACTAGTTCAGATAATCAAGATTTGTTAATTAGAAAGGCTATTAGTCAAAATATAATTTACGGATTGTCTCATGGAGAATTATATGGATATTTACTAATTAACTTAGATCGTGTTTGTGATTATAATATAAATTCTACATTTGCTTTGAAATGGGAAAAAGATAATTTGTTATTGACATATAATCCTAAGCAATTTGTAAATAATATAAAATCTAATAATGATTTGACAGCTAATTTAGAACATTTATCTATGCATATCATATGGTTACATCCAATTAGATATAATAATCCTAATAAAGTTGAGAGCATTGCTGCTGACATATCAGTTAATCAATATGTCAAATTTTTACCTAAGAATGCCTTTACTATTGAAAAACTATCTTATTTTTATAATATAAAACTTCCTAAATTTAAGGATTCAAATGAATATGTAAATTTATTAAAGCAATTTATTTCAAATAGTAAAGCACGCAAAAATATTAGTAATAGTGATATGCAATTGATGGATGATCATAAGCATTTTAAAAAAATGAATGTCAGTGATGGTGCCAAATATTCTAAAATAAGAAATCTTATCAAACATACAGTAAGTAAGATGGGAAATAAAAATAGAGGTAAATTACCTAACGCAGTTAATGAACAATTAGATAAAATAAACAATAAGCAAATTAATTGGCGTAAATATATTCAAAAGGGTGTTAGTAAAATTCCTTTTGGTGAAAGTATGTCCATTAAAAGATTTAATAGAAGACAGTCATACCGAATGGAGCTTCCAGGCAAAATATCTAGCAATTTAAAATCAATTATTATTTTTATTGATAATTCCGGATCTATTAGTAATAATTATTTAAATTTAGCAATAAGCCAAATATCAGATATTTTTAGATTATATCCAATAGATATAATTATTTATCCATTTGATGCTAAAATCCATGAACAGAATGCGTATAGAGTAAAATCTTCACAAAAAATACGATATGACAGAGTATCGAATGGTGGTACTAGTTATCAATCTATCTTTGATTTTATCCACATTAAACATTTAGAAAATAATTTTTGTATTATATTTACTGATGGATTGGGTGAGAAAAACGTTAATAATTATGGATTTAATAATGTCTTATGGGTGTTAGAAGATAGTTCTAACAATTTATCCATTAATAAAAGAATTGGTAATGTTATAAGGATTACAAATATTAATTAAGAGAATGGTGATTTACTATGAATGATATTTTAGAACCTGATATTTTAATAACTGCTGTTAATAATAATATAGATGTTAAAAATGCATTTGCTGTTTTAAGAGATAAAATTAGCGATGAATATGATGATAATCCACTTTATGCTAATAAAGTTTCTTCTAATGCGATTGTTATTGCCAAAAAGATAATTAATGCCAATTTATGTGAAACCAAAATAGATTTTTATAATTATAAATCAGTGCATAATTTTATAGTGAAAAATGATTTATATCTAAAAAGTGATGCTAAAAACGAATTATTAAATAATTTTAAATAAAATTAATGGTGTAAAGAAAAAAACCTTTACAAGCATCTAAATAACTGTTATATTTAATATCGTTAAAAGAAAAGCAGGAGGTGTTTATTAATGTCTGTTAAAATTCGTTTGAAGAGAATGGGATCAAAGAGACGTCCTTTCTACCGTGTTGTTGTTGCTGATTCACGCAGCCCTCGTGATGGTCGTTTCATCCAAAAGGTTGGTACTTACAACCCAGTTACCCAACCAAGCACTGTTGACCTACAAGAAGATGATATCTTCGAATGGTTAAATAAGGGTGCTCAACCATCAGATACTGTTCGTAACTTATTATCTGATGCTGGTCTTATGAAAAAATATCACGAAGCTAAATATGCTAAGAAATAAGTGATAAGTAATTATGACTAATTTCGATAAGCTTATTAAAAAAATTGTAAAACCACTGGTGGAATATCCAGAGGATGTTGCTATTACACATAGTGAATCGGATCGTTTTTACGAATATCATTTATTCACTAATACTAATGATATTGGTAGAATAATTGGTAAAAAGGGACATGTAGCACAAATAATCAGAACGATTGTTTATAGTGCGCGTATTTCTAGCAAAAAGCGTGTTCGTTTAATTATTGAAGATGGCAAAAATAAAAACTCTTAAATGAAACCTTTGTGTTTTGTTTAAGAGTTTTTTATTATACAAAATGAGGTATATATATGAACTATTATAATATTGGTAAAATTGTTAATACTCAGGGAATTAAAGGTGAAGTTAGGGTAACTTCCATTACCGATTTTCCTAAAAAACGTTTTAAAGTTGGCAATGTAGTTTATGCATTTCTTAATAATGGAGATAAAGAAAAGCTTATTATCGATAGTGCTAGAAAACATAAAAACTTTATTTTACTTCATTTTGAAGGTAAACCTACAATTAATGATGTTGAATACTTAAAACCTTCTTCTTTAAAAATATCTGAAGATCAACAAGATGCTAAAGATTTAAAACCTGGCGAATACTTTTACCATCAGATTATGGGTTTAGATGTTATTGATATTAATGATGAATATATAGGTAAAATTAAAGATATCATGTCACTTGGACCTAATGATGTATGGGTGGTTGAACGTAAGGATAAGGAAGATTTACTTTTGCCAAAAATTGATCAAGTAATTAAAAAGGTTGATCTTGAAAATTCTAATATAATCGTTGAAGTTCCTGGAGGGCTAGATGATGAAAATTGATATTTTGAGTCTCTTCCCAGATATGTTTAGTGGCCCAATGGGTGAATCAATTATTGGTAAGGCAAAAGAAAATGATTTATTGGATATTAATGTAACCGATTTTAGGAAATTTACTACTGATAAACATAATCATGTAGATGATTATCCATTTGGTGGTGGCGCAGGGATGCTATTACAAGCTCAGCCTATTTTTGATGCACTGGCTTACACTCAAAATCAAGCAAAAGAGCAAAATATTCCTAAAGGGAAAATTATTTTAATGGATCCCGCTGGTAAAAAATTTGATCAAAAAGCTGCCGAAAATTTATCTAAAGAAGAACATTTAACTTTTATTTGTGGTCATTATGAAGGATATGATGAAAGAATTAAGTCTTTAATAACTGATGAATATTCATTAGGTGATTTTGTTTTAACAGGTGGAGAATTACCAGCGATGGTTATGATTGATTCAACAGTTAGGCTGTTACCTGAGGTACTAGGCAACCAAGAATCAGCTCCAGGGGATTCTTTTTCTACTGGTTTGTTAGAATATCCTCAATATACTAGACCTGCTGAATTTAGAGGAATGAAAGTGCCAGAAGTGCTAACCAGCGGAAATCATCAAAAAATTGCTCTATGGAAACAAAAAGAAGCATTAAGGAAAACTTATTTAAGAAGACCAGATTTAATTGATCATAACAAATTGACAGCTACTCAGAAAAAATTATTAGCTGATGTTAGGATTGAAGAAGAAAAATAGCTTTACAATATTTTATTGTTGTGCTAATATTCTATTTGGCTATTGTATTAGTCAAAATAAAACGGTATTCCGCTGTCGTAATAATTGGCATGAGTGCTAGTTGGAAGGATGTTATTATTTATGCGTCAAAACGAATTAATTTCAAAAATTAACAAGGAACAACTTAAGAGTGATGTTCCAGAATTTAGAGCTGGAGACAACGTAAAAGTTTCAGTTAAAGTTGTTGAAGGTACTAATGAACGTATCCAAGTATTCGAAGGTGTTGTTATCAAACGTCACGGAACAGGTATTCAAGCTACATACACTGTTCGTAAGATTACTTCAGGTGTTGGTGTTGAACGTATTTTCCCATTACATTCACCACGTGTTGCTAATTTAGAAGTTACACGTCGCGGTGCTGTACGTCGTTCTAAGCTATACTACCTACGTGATCGTCATGGTAAATCAGCTCGTATTAAAGAAGCACGTCGTCGTTAATATTAATTTTCGACTAATAAAAGCCTACAATCAATCGATTGTAGGCTTTTTTCTATAGATTTAAGTCTTGTTTATAATTCAATTTTGAGAAGTCAGTAGACATTGATATTAATTGGTATGCCAGTTTTTGATATTCTTTAAGGACATTTCTGGCATTGCTATTACACATTTTGGTTAAATACTTGGATAAATCTTCTTGATTATTATATTCGCTATCTATTTTTAATATAAATTGTCTCATGTTGATGTTTAGTTTTTCTTGAGTATTCTTTAAAAGGTCATTTAATTGTAAGTAATGTGGATCTACTAGTACTCCAACAAGTTTAAATATCCAATATGCTGACTTAGGATTGTATTCTAGTTTTCCTTTTTTATATTCACTTAAAGTGTCATTAATTCCAGCAAAAAATGGAACAAAAACACTTTGTGCAGCAACACCCATTGCAAGCCAATGAATCCCTGCTATTTCAGGAGGCATTTTAGGCCTTATTTGCAATACGTGAGCTTCTTGAGTTTTGGCTAGACTAACAGGACGATATTTAGTTTTATCTTCTTTAGATCCATTACCAATAGGGTCATAAGGAGTACCTTGATAATGTGATGATAAAAATGATTTAGCATCATCAATTGATAATAATCTTGATGCTTTTCTTATAAATGGTAAATCATGACTTTCTGGACGCTGTTTAAGTTCTGGATTAAACATTTTTTGTCCATACCATACTCTAGGATTATTATAATAAACATCTGTTAAATTATGTGTTCCAAATATATGTCTAAAATTAAATTTTCCATTTATATCTGGATTTAACTTGTTCTTTTTTACAAATTCTTGGATCCCGGTTGACCACATAAAATTATCTTTATCGTTAAAATTAATTTGTCTGATAGATATTTGATTAGATACAACTGCATAACAATCATTAGGAATTTTCATTGCTACCCAATGATGTCCAGATCCAGTTTCTAAATACCATACTTCCTCGTTGTCAGAAAATAAAATTCCATTAGATTCACAAGTACCATATTTACTAATAATATTTCCTAAACGCTTTACACCTTGTCTGGCAGATTTAATGTATGGTAAAACAACTGTTACCATTGCTTCTTCGCCAATACCATCTTTTACTAATGGATCATATCCCAGTACATGATTATTAGCATATGCACTTTCTGTAGCACTCATTGCAACCCCATACTCGTTAATACCATCTTCTTCAAATTTGCCATACTTATCTGTCCACTCAGGGGTAGCAGTGTATTTATATTGAATTTTAGGTAATTTAATCTGAAATTTATTATCATTAGATTTAAATTGTTGATATTTTTGAAACTCTGTATGTTGATGAACAACAAAGTGCTTAGGCCAAGTAGCTTTACAATCTTCATTTCTACCAATGATAGTAGATCCATCAATTGAAGCATTTTTACCAATTAATATACTAGTACAAGCAGAATAATTTGGATACTGTGACAAATAATCGCTTCCTTTCAAATGATTACTAACATTGTATCATTAATTATTGAGTATATTATAAAATTGAACTGGGTATATTTTTCAAGTATAATTTAATTATTATTAAAAATTAGGAGCGATAAATATGCCAATCGTACATATTGATTTAATTGAAGGAAGAAATGAAGAACAAATTAAAGGATTAGTATCAGACGTTACAAAAGCAATTGTAAAAAACACAGGAGCACCTGCTGAACATGTACATATTGTTTTAAATGAAATGCAAAAGAATAGATATAGTGTTGGCGGAAATCTAAAAAGTGATGAAAAGTAAATTAATGGAGTAATATTATGAATGACAAACAATATTTAATGGCAATAGATGAGGGAACCACTAGTGCTCGTGCCATCTTGTTTAATCATGAAGGTAATATTGTAAATAAGTCACAAAAAGAATTTAAACAATATTTTCCTAAATCAGGATGGGTAGAACATGATCCTAATGAAATATGGAGTGCTGTACAATCTGTTATTTCTGAAACACTTATTAAATCAGAAATTCCACCTTACAAGATTCGTGGCATTGGAATTACTAATCAACGTGAAACTACCGTTGTATGGAACAGAATTACAGGAGAGCCTATTTATAATGCAATCGTTTGGCAATCCAAGCAAACTAGTAATATTGCTGATAAATTAAAAGATGGTGGATATTCAGACATGATTCATCAAAAAACAGGTTTAGTGATAGACTCGTATTTTTCTGCTACTAAAATAAAATGGATTTTAGACAATGTTAAAGATGCCAGAAAACTAGCCAATCAAGGTGACTTACTTTTTGGAACAATTGATACTTGGTTATTGTGGAAACTAACAGGTGGGCATGTACATGCGACTGATTATTCTAATGCTAGTCGAACGATGTTATTTAATATTAATTCTTTAAAATGGGATAAAGAGATATTAGATTTATTGGACATTCCTGAACAAATGTTGCCTAAAGTTAAGTCTTCTTCAGAAATTTATGGTTATACATCTGGTTATAATTTCCTTGGAGTACAAGTTCCAATAGCCGGAATAGCAGGAGATCAACAAGCAGCATTATTTGGTCAATTGGCTTTAGAACCTGGTAACATTAAAAATACTTATGGAACTGGTGCATTCATTGTGATGAATACTGGTAATAAGCCAACTTTGTCTAATTGTGGTTTGTTAACTACAATTGCTTATGGTTTAGATGGTAAGATTAATTATGCTCTAGAGGGTAGTATTTTTGTTGCAGGTTCAGCAATTCAATGGTTGAGGGATGGTATGCGAATCATTAAAAATGCTAGTGAAACTGAAAGAATGGCTAAAAACACTAATAATGATCATGATATTTACGTAGTTCCTGCTTTTACTGGATTAGGTGCTCCATATTGGGATCAAGATAGTAGAGGTTCTGTTTTTGGATTGACTAGGGGGACAACAAGAGAAGAATTTGTTAAAGCAACTTTAGATTCTTTGGCTTACCAAACTAAAGATGTTGTTGATACCATGTCTAAAGAAACTGGCTTATCTTTAAATAAACTTAAGGTAGACGGTGGAGCAGCACAGAATGATTATCTTATGCAATTTCAATCAGATATTTTAAATGTTGACATTGAAAGATCTAGTATTGCTGAAACTACTGCTTTAGGAGTAACTTATTTAACTGGATTAGCAGTTGGTTATTGGTCTAATATTGATGAAATAAAAGAAAATCATAAATCATCAGATGATTTTAAGCCTCAACTTACTGATGATAAGATTAATAATTATTATGAGGGATGGCAAGCAGCTGTTAAAGCCACTCAAACATTTAGAAAAATTAAAAATAGATAATAACAAAGCTTTCATAAAATTTATGAAAGCTTTCTAAATTTTAAAATATTCTTTTAAATATTCTGCTAGTCCATTATGATTATTATCAAATTTTGTAATGTCATCGGCAATTTCTTTTATTTTAGGTTGACCGTTTTTCATGGCAACCCCTAATCCAGCGTATTTAATCATAGATTCATCGTTAAATTCATCACCAAAAGCAATGACATCATTTTGCTTAATTCCATAATAATTAACTAATTTTTTAATTCCGGTGACTTTGCTGACTCCTTTAGCGGCTACTTCAATGATTGGATCTTTTCCACCCCAAGGAGATACTTCTAATATGTCACCATAATTTTGTTTAACATAATTGATAAAAGTTTCTTTCTTTTGTTTATCTACATGAAGAGTTAAGCAAATAGGATTTTCTGTTAATGTATCTTTAGATATGATTTCATCTTTTGATAAATTGGTGGGAAAGAACCCAACAGACTCATCTGCAGATTTATTTGCTAAAAATAAATCTTTTCCTTCAACAGTCATAAGGTTAATACCAATTTCTTCACTCTTGTTTAATAACTCAAATACTATATTTTTATCTATATTGTATTGGTAAGCTTCAGACCAAACAGATGCTGGATTATAACCTAAACTACCGTTAAATGTAATCATTGGGTTATTGAAACCTAATTGATTGTATAGATGTTCTACTAATCTTGGAGGACGACCAGTTACAATATTTACCATATTGCCTTTAGAAATAACTTTTTGAATAACATTAATCGTTTCTTGAGAAATTTCTGAATTATTGTTTAATGTTGTACCATCTAAATCAATGGCAATTAATTTTTTATTCATGATATTTAATCACCTCTATTTTTACAGTAATATTAATATACTAACCAAAAAATATTTAATCGTCAATTAATTATAAAGGAGTTTTATTTTGCAATTACCTTTAGATTTTAAAAAAAAGTATAAAAAATTGTTAGGAAATGATGCTGATTCATTTTTTAATAGTCTAGAATCATCAACTAATCCTGGATTTAGAATTAATCCATTAAAAGAGAATTTACCAGAAAATGAAGATTTAACTCATCCAATTGAATATTGTCAATATGGTTATTATGGAGAAATTAATGGAAAGAGTGTTGATCATCAAAGTGGTGCTATATACTCTCAAGAACCCAGTGCAATGTATGTTGGAGAAGTGTCTGATGTTCATCCTGGAGAAAAAATCTTAGATTTATGTGCGGCGCCTGGTGGAAAAACTACCCATATTGCTAGTTATATGAAAAATGAAGGGACTTTAGTTACCAATGAGATAGACTATAAACGAGCTAAAATTCTAGCCGAAAATGTAGAAAGATTTGGAATTCAGAATGCTATTGTTTTGAATGAAAATCCCAATAATCTCGCCAAACATTTTCCTAAATTTTTTGATACTATTCTTATAGATGCCCCATGTTCTGGTGAGGGAATGTTTAGGAAAAATCCCGATGCCACTAAATATTGGAATTTAGAATATCCAATAGAGTGTGCAAACAGACAAAAAGATATACTAAAACAAGCAATTAAAATGCTTAAACCAGGTGGTAAAATAATTTATTCTACTTGTACATTTGCTCCTGAAGAAGATGAACAAATTGTTTCATGGATGATTAATAATTTTGATTTGACTATTGAACCAATAAAAAAATATTCTGGAATGTCATATGGACATCCTGAATGGTCAGATGGTAATGAAGAACTAAAAAATACGGTTAGATTATTTCCTAATAAGTTTAAAGGAGAAGGTCATTTTATTGCCAAACTAGTAAATTCAGAAAAGGGTAATCCTAAAAAGATAAAAAAATTCTTAAAAGGTAATTTAAGCTCTGAACAAAATAAATTATGGAAACAATTTGCTAGTAAAAATATGACTAATTTTATACCTGAAAATCTAGTTACTTTTGGCGAACAATTATATACTTTTGAAAAGGGACTTCCTGAACTTAAAGGATTAAAAGTTATGCGTCCTGGATTACATTTAGGAACATTTAAAAAGAAAAGATTTGAACCTAGTTACGCTTTAGCTTTATCAATTCATAAAGATTTATTTAATAAAGAATTGAATGTTTCAAAAGAAGAATGGAAAAATTATGTACATGGTGATACGATTAGTTGCGATAAATCCTTAGAAAAAGGCTGGTATCTTTTAATTTGTGATGATCAACCATTCGCTTTTGGAAAGGTTGTAAATGGAATAGTTAAAAACTTTATGCCTAAAGGATTAAGATTTAAGGCTTAAAAAATTGGACTGAAATAGTCCTTTTTTTTWTATTTTAGTAATAAATAAAAAGTTACTTTAACTTAAAATAAAAAACAAAAAAGAAAATCAATATGATAAACTTCTTTGCTGTAAATATGCAACTAAATTACTATCTAAAACAAGCTTTTGTTGTTGTAATTCATAGATTGTTCTGCAAGAAAGTAGGGTCATTATAATTTTTAAACCATTTTTAAATTCATTAATAAGGTTTATAGTTTCTTCAACACCATTTTTAATAACACTGTTCAATATAAAACCAGACATTCCAACAGCATTAGAACCCAAAGCAATAGATTTGGCTATATCTAATGGATTTCTTATGCCTCCAGATGCAATTATAGAAAGATCATTTGAAAAACTATAAGCTTCAAGTAAAGATTCTACAGTAGTTTGGCCCCAATTAGACAAATAATTTAACTCTTTATTATGTCTTCTAAAATTTTCAATTGTAGCGAAATTTGTTCCACCACGACCACTAATATTAATATTTTTAACACCGATATTTTTTAAATTCTGAATTGTTTCTTTTGCCATTCCAAAACCAACTTCTTTAACTATGACAGGTATATTAATATTATTAACAATATTTTGAATATTATCTAACCAATAAAATTTACGATCTCCTTCAGGCATAATTAATTCTTGGGCAACATTAACATGAATCTCTAGGGCATCAGCATTAACCATTTTGATAACTTTTTTAGCATCGGATAAACTATGAGAAGCACCAATATTTGCAAAGATAGGTCCATTATAATTTTGTCTTGTGATAGCAAAAGATTCAACAGTACTGTTATCTTTTAATGCTACACTTTGAGAACCAGTTGCCATTGCAATCCCGGTAGCTTGAGCAACTTTAGACAACTTATCATTTAGTTTTTTTGTATAATCACTTCCACCAGTCATGGCTTCGATATAAAAAGGAAAATCTAATTTTAAATCTTGAATGTTAGTTGATAGATCAATTTCGTTTAAATCAATTTCAGGTAAACTTTGATGTATAAATCTAACATTATCAAATCCTGATTTACTATGGTTATCAAAAAATTTTTCTGCTAAAGATACGTGTTCATTTTTTCTTTGAGAATGTTGACTGGTCATATATACACCTTCTTTATAAGTTCTTATGAATTTTTAAATTTAAACTTTGAATATCATTATCTTTCCATTCATCTATAATTTTATTTTTAGATGACTTTTTATCAATGATTACAATACCGCAATCGCCACCACCAGCGCCTGATGATTTAGCTGCACCATGATTTTTAATAGCAATTTGACATAATTTATTTAATTTAGGAGTCTCGATATTAATGCCAGTAAATTTACCTAATTTGTTTAAAAGTAATCGATTTACTAATATCTCTTTTTGAATTAACCTAAGACTCTTTTTATGAAAACCGCTTATCATTCTATTTATACATTTTTTACTGTCAGATAAGAATGTATTGTAATCTTTTTTATCATAATTTTTTTCAACTTTATTAACTAACGAAGAAGTTGAAGCTGGAGTTCCAGTCCAACCAATTAATAATTCCAAATTAGCTGGTGGGGTTAGGGGCTCAATTCTTAGTTCTGGCCAAATTAAATTAATTAATTCTTCAACTTCAATATTTCTATGCTTCTTTAACCAATTACGATCAAAAGAACTATAAGCTATCCATCCACCATAAACACTAGCAGCAATATCTCCCAATGAACCATTACCTTGTACATCTAAATGTGCAATGGATGATAATTTAAAAATTTTTTCTAAGCTAATATTTAAATCATAATACTTTAATATAGCCTTAACAATTCCAACCGTCACTGCAGCAGATGATCCTAATCCATATTTCTTTCCATCTGAACTATTTAAAGAACTATCAATATTAATGTCAAAGCAATTCAATTTATATCCCAAAGAAATAATATAATTAAATGTAATTTTCATTGCAGAAATAACGTATTCAAAATTATTAATATTATTGCTAATCATTTGAAATTTATTATTTATAATATTCCATTTGACTATACTATTTGGATATTGTTTTGAATTAATCTGGCCATAAACATTATTAGTTTCATTTATATTTACAGTAATAAATTGATTAAGTGCTACAACAATAGATGGCATTCCTTTTTCTACAACTGCATATTCTCCAGCAATATATAATTTACCAGGAGCTTTAACAGAAATCACAACAACCATTTCCTTTCTAATAATAATCCAATTATAAATATTTAATGCCTTCACCGGGCTTAGATATCTTTATCTTTTCTTCATCAAATGATTGAAGTAATTCAGACTTAATTTTTTTAATATTTTTACTTTGACAAATTATTTTAACATTAGGGCCAGCATCCATAGTGTAATAACATTCAATGCCTTTATCTCTTAGTGCTTTTATATGATTTATAACTAAAAGACTATCTTTATTTAAATAGAGATAAGAAGGGTCAGAACTAAGAGTCAAAGAATGCATACGCATAGAATTTAATTCGGCTGTTTTTCCTAGAGCAGTAAAATCATTATTATAAATTGCATCCTTAACTGTTTCAAGATCTTTTGTGGTTTGTTTTTCCCAAGCAGTATAGTAAGGAGAAGTATTAACAGATATCTTCATTCCTTTTCTACTACTAATTTTTTTGGGTTGATTATCTAAGATAATTGCAATCATATTTATATCCATTTTAACAGGATTCTGGATACTGACAGCATATGAATTTTTATCATTTGTGCCTTTTTTCCATTCAGCAAATCCTCCGTATATAGATCTAGTAGCAGAACCTGAACCGCGTCTTGCTAGTTTAGAAAGATCTGTATTATTTAAATTTAATCCCGCTGCTTTACTAGCAGCAGCAGCTAAAGCTGCAAAACCAGAAGCTGAAGATGCTAGGCCTGCTGAAGTAGGAACGTGATTATAAGAAATAATTTTAGCAAACTTATTTATATTGGATAAGTTTCTAACTATATCCATAAAATTAGTAATAGATTTTATACTATCAACTTTTTTATTATCTAAATACATAGTATCTTGATGTAAATTATCATCAAAATTAACGGTTGTTTCAGTATAAAACTCGTCTAAAGTTAATGAAATACTACTATTATTGGGAATAATTAATTTTTCATCTTTTTTCCCCCAATATTTAACCAAAGCAATGTTAGTATGTGCTCTTGCAGTAATAGGGTTATTATCTAATGACATATTTTAATTTCTCCATAGAATTAATTATTTAAAAGGTTGAATCCAAGTATCTAAAGCACCGGCTTTAGTTAAAGCATTAGCTATTGATTCCGCTTCATTATCATTTCTAGCTAAAGCTATAATACATCCACCAAGACCACTACCAGTTAATTTGGTTCCTAATGAACCATTTATATTAGCAATCTCAACTAACTCATCTATTTTAGAATTACTTATTTTTAAATTCTTTAATTCTTTTTGATTTTCAGACATTAATATTCCTAATTCTTCTGGATTATTTTTTTCAATGTCTTGTCTAGCTTTTGTTACCAACTTACCAATCTTATTTATTGATTTTTGTGTTCTTTTATTATCATTTATAAGTTGCTGTTTAACATAATTAATTGCAATATCAGTACGACCCTTAATACCTGAATCTGCAATCACTAGTGTTGCATTTAAATTAAAATTGATTTCTTCTAATGTGTCGTTTCTAATAAACCATACTGGATTATCAGCTCCAGTAGTGGCACTGTCTAATCCTGAAGGATTACCATGTGTAATGGTTTCTTCAACATCACTTAACTTCAGTAGTTCTTCTTTACTAATATTGGTATCAAAGTAATTATATAAAGCTCTTATAATTGCAATCGATGTTGCTGCTGATGATCCCATTCCTCTTTCAGAAGGAATTTCGCTATCAATTGTCATTTCAAAGGATTCATCTGTTTTATTAATTTTTGTCAAAATAGTGTTAACTAAATTTTTAATTCCTAATAAATCATTTGGAACCTTTTGAATAGGGCCAATATAATATTTACTATTTAATAATTGACCAGCATCTATTTCATTAATTTTAATTTTTAATTCTATCTTAGGAATAGGGAGAGCAATAGCTGGTTGATTATATACCACACTATGTTCACCCATTAAAATTATTTTGGCATGACTTTTACCAAAAGCTTGTTTTGTCAATGTTATCGCTCACTTTCTCTCGATAATAATATTATCATATAATTAATATAATAAAAATAACTTAAATTATTTATTTGAGTTGCTTAAAAAATAGATAATAATTGGTAAAATGTAGTATCATTAATATTAATGATTAAAGCAAAGATTGGTGGATACAATAATGAGTAGTACAATTTTTTCAGTAGTAGATATTGAAACTACTGGAACTAGTCAATCGAACGACAATCGTATAATCCAATTTAGTTGTACATTTGTTAAAAATAAAAATATTATTGGATCGTTTAATTCATTTATAAATCCAGAAATGGATATACCTAGCGACATAACAAAGTTAACAGGCATCACAAATGAATTAGTTAAAAATGCTCCTACTTTTAATGAATTTGCAAGTAAAATTTCTTCATTGCTAAAAGATACTGTCTTTGTTGCTCATAATGTAGATTTTGATTTTCCATTTATTAATAAAGAATTGGATAGAGCAGGTCAAAAAATGATGGATAACATGGCAATTGATACTGTTACTTTAAGTCAATTATTATTACCAACAGAAAAAAGTTATCGACTAATTGACCTAAGTCAAAATTTAAACATTTTACATCAACATCCTCATTCTTCTAGTAGTGATGCTTTTGCTACAGCAAAATTATTAATAATTTTATTTAATCAAATTGAAAAGATTCCTAAAAAAACTATTAAGCAATTAATATCAATAAATCCAACATTGCCTAAAAATACAATCGATGTTTTTAAATATGCATATAAGAATAATGTAGATATGTTTAATGACAAGTTATTGGATATTAATCGACTAAAAATAAGAAAAATTCAATATAAAGAAAGATTGAAAATAAGAAAAATAAATTATCCTGAGAGTAAAGGTAAACAAAAAAACATATTCAATGGAGTATATAAATGGAATTCTGAAGAAAGTAAACTTATGAATTCTATTTATGATAATTATAAAAACAGTGATAATTCAAAAAATTTATTGGTAGAACAAAATAATGAGTTAGATTATGATTTAGGATTCTTATTTCCTTTAGTACATTTATTAAATAATGAAAATAAAATAGTTGTTGCCGTTCATAAACATTCAGTTCATGAAGATTTATCTAAAACAATTAATAGAATTAATAAAATAACAAAAAATAATTTTAAAAAGTTAGTTTTACATTCAATAGATGATTATATAGATCTAAATAAATTTAGAGATGCCTTAAACATTAAAAGTAATTCTAAACAAACAGAATTTTTAAAATGTAAAATTTTAATTTGGTTAACTTTCACTAAAACTGGTGATCTACATGAGCTAAATTTGGATATGAAAAATGATCAAAATGTGTTCCTAAAAACTATTGGTAATACTAATAACAAGGGTTACTACATGAATAAATTAAAGAATGATTTTAATAATTCAAATGTAGTAATTATTTCACATGAATATTTATACAATAATCGTCATATGCTAGCAAAATATAAACCATACTTAGTTATAAAAGATGCTGTTGATTTCAATAAACAAATATTAAAGCATTATCGTGTTAATTTTAAAATTAATCAAAACAATATTTTAATTCGTCATGCTCAATATCTTTTATATCAAACCCATAATCAAAATTTATATGATATTTTTAAGGATGATAAATCAGCTATAAAATTAGTACAAAATATAGACTCTTTAATTAAAGAATATGAAAATTATTCATTGAAACTACAAAAGAGTTTCGAAGAATCATTTATAAATAAGCGAAACTTTATTACCTTAAAAAAAGGCTTTAAAAATCCAATTAACAATATTGAGCTTGTTAATTTTATTAAACATAATAAAGAATATATTGATAAACAGTCTTCATTAATTAAGCAAATAAGATCATTATCTAAAAAGATTATTAAAAGCAATGACACCTTAAAGAGTAGTGAAAAAGCTATTATAACAACTTTTAACGACCGTATTTTTAATCTTAATAAATTCTTTAATAATAATATTTTATTAATTAAAAATCTCGTTTATATGGACAAAAAAGTAACTTTCCAAAATTATTTAAATGTAGATAAAAATGCTGATAATAGTACTTTAGTAGGTGGATTAATTCAAAACGATGATTTATTAAAAAACAAAATTTATAATTTGTTTAATAATATTTTATTCATGGATACTGCAATTTATTCATCAGACAAATCAGAATTTATTTTAAACAAACTCGAGTTGAATAATAATAATACAAGTATGATCAAAAGTTCATACCAGACTAATTTAAACAATGATTATAAGATTTTTTACAATAACAACAAACAAGAAATAGATTTAAACACGTTAGATCTTGAAAATAATAACACATTTATTATGGCAAATACTCAAGAAAAAATAGATGAAATTTATGAAAATATAAAGAAAAATGGAAACGATAGTTTATTAGTGTTATGTCAAAAAATTAATGGGAATAAGGATAAAATAATTAAAAAATTTACCAATTCAAAGGGTGCAACAATTATTGGTAATTATTATTTATTTATGTCTATAAGAAATATAAATAAATCAATAAATCGTTTAATAGTTCAAAGCATAAATTCTAATGATATGTATAATGAAAATAGTAATTTAACAGATTTATATAATCTTATGATTAAAAATTCTATTAAACATATTATCCATCTATCGAATAATAAAGGGGTTATTTTAATAAATGACTTTTCATTAATTAATGAAAATAGTATTAAATCTCTTAAAAATATGATTTCTAATCATATAAAAATGTTTAAAATAGATAGTAAAAACGAAATAAGAACATTTAATAATTTCTAGGAGGTTAGTAAATTGAAAATACCATCCGTAAACGTTAAATATATTAAGAAAAGTTATAAATGGATTATATTTTTAATATTTATTATTATTTTAATTATAATAGGTTTCTTTTTATGGGCACGTCAACCTTTAGCTAATGCAAAAAGTCAGGCTAAAGGTATTGCTGAAAAAAAAGCTAAAATAGTTAAATTTGATAAATTCTTTATGTCTGATTTAAATAGAACCTATTATACCATTCAAGGTAAAGATAAATATCAAAATGAAAATTATGTCATTATCGATAAAAAAACTGGTGATATCAACATCGTCCCATTAAAGGATACTATTTCTCAAGAGTCTGCAACTAATATTGCTAATAATAGAATTAATATCAACAAGCTTATTAGTACAGCACCAACTTTATTTAACAATAAACCTGCGTGGTTAGTTAGTTATTTTGATAATAAAAATAAATTGTGCTATATAACTATTGATTTAAAAAATGGAAAAGTTATACAATCAATTTCTAATGTGTAATTATGAAATAAGGTGATATATTTATGGATCGATTTGCAAAATTGTTGTTACAGTCAGGACAAACTAGTATTTCTAACTATTTATTAAAAAATTATACAAAAATAGGAATGAATAGTGACGAACTAATTATGTATTTGCAAATTAAAAGAAACATTGATATGGGAAATTATTTACCAGATATAGAAATTATTATTAATGCTACAGGATTCTCTAAAAATAAAGCATATGAGATATTGCATGAACTAATTCAGAAAAAAATAATGCGAATTAAAACATTAAAGAATAAAAATGGACATTCATTTGATGTATATGATTTTGAATTAATGTACGACAAATTAAGTCAATTAAGTGATGTATCTGATGATATTAATCATAAAGATAAGGTTGCAGAAAATACTAATAAAGAAAATAATATGACTGCAACTGAAAGAAAAAATGTATTTAAACAAATTGAATCTGAATTCGGTAGGCCACTTTCTCCAATGGAACTGGAAGAAATAAGTGCTTGGATAGATAAAGATAAGTATGATACTAAATTAATTTCACTTGCCTTAAGAGAAGCTGTATTAAATCAAGTTTATAGTTTAAAATACATTGATAGAATATTGATCAATTGGAATAAGTCTAATATTAGAACTCCTGCTGATGTTGAAAATATGAGAAATAAGCGGGAAAGTCATAATAAGTCAAGAAATAATAAATCAAACAATAATGATGACTTTAAAATACCTATAATAAAATTGGATAAATAAAAAAAGCCCGTATCTATTAAATAATAGATACGGGCTTTTTTTTATTTATTGTTTATCTGGATGCAGTATTAAATTTACTATTAGTGGTTGAATCATTTTGAATAGATTGATGACCATTCTTAAAGTATTCATTTAATCCATTTGATTTAACAGATGTAACATCGTTAGGTTTGACCCAATCTTCATTAGGTTTGTTCTGAGAAATGTACTGCATTTCGTATTTATATATCTTTTGAGCAATTGCTGTTTGTGCAGCATTCATATAATTACCTGTTTGGAATTGGTGATCATATCCTGTCCATACAGATAAGGAATAGTTTGGAGTGTATCCAGTAAACCATGAATCCATAACTGCATAAGAAGGTAAGTAACCTTGATATGTTCCCTCAGGATATTGAGTAGTACCAGTTTTTCCAGCTTCATACAGTCCTGGAACTTTAGCTTCGGTTCCTGAACCATAAGGCAAGTTCATAACACCCTTAAGCATATAATTCATCATAAATGCTGTAGAAGGTGACATAGCTTGAACTCCATTTGATGAAATATTGTGAGATACATTATCTGGGGTAACAACTCGATTAATCAAGTAAGGTTTGTGATAAGTACCATTATTGGCAAAGGCAGCATAAGCAGCAGCTTCTTGTTCCGGAGAAATGTAAAGCCCAATACCATTTTGTAGGTTAAGAGTGCTATTAAAATTCATCCCCAATGAAGATAAGAATCTAGTAGCATTATTAATTCCCACATTTTGCAACGTCCTAATAGCTGGAATATTTCTAGATTCAGCTAAAGCTTTGCGCATAGTAATAGTTCCTTGATAACGATAATCAAAATCCTTTAATTGTACATTAGTTCCTGGATAAGTGTATGGAGTATCATGAACTAATTGGTAAGTTGGATAATTCAAATATTCAAGAGCAGGGCCATAATCCATAAGGGGCTTGGCAGTAGAACCACTAGATCTGTCTGTTTGAACAGCTCGATTTAATCCAAATTGAATATCAGTTTTACGACTACCAATCATTGCATTAACAGCACCAGTTTTTGGATCTACTAAAGTTGCTCCAACTTGCATAGTATCATTAGGGAATCCTACACGATTATCATTATTAGCTAAATCATACAATTTCTTTTGTGCAGATAAATCTAAATTAGTATGAACACTTAATCCAGATTGAGGATTATAACCACGGGATTTTAATTCTTGTATAACTTTGCCAACATATGAATCAACGTATTTTTCATTCACATTAGTTAAATCATTAGTTTTATGATTATGAGTTAAACCGTTTTTGATACTTTCATTTTTAGCTGCATTGGCTTGTTTAGCTGTAATAGCATTATTACTTGCCATTGCATCTAAGACAGTATCTCTTCTTTCTTTAGCTAATTTTGGATAATTGTATGGATTATAAGATACTGGTGCTTGAGGCATTCCTGCTAGCATAGCAGTTTGAGCTAATGAAAGCTTGTTTAACTTCTTACCATAATAATATTCAGAAGCAGTTTGCATACCATAAACATTGCTAGAACCATTTCCTCCCATATAAACCTTGTTAATGTAGAATTCGAGTATCTTTTGTTTAGAATATTTTCTTTCTACTTGTAAAGCTAACCAAGCTTCTTGTGCTTTACGCTCTTTAGTACGATCTTTAATATTAGTAGAAAACACAGATAATTTAACCAATTGTTGAGTTAAAGTGGAGCCACCTTGAAGAAGACCATTATTAGATTTTATATTAGCAAGTGATGCTCCTAAAATTCTAATAGGATCAACTCCATGATGCTTATAAAAACGTCTATCTTCAATTGAAACGACAGCATCTTTTAACCTTTTAGGGATATCTTTAGATTTAACATAATCTCGATTTTGAGCGCCCATTCTATAAATTACATGATTAGAGTTATCATAAATTTTAGTTGAATTATCACTGGACAAAGAATTATAAGTTATCTTAGGAGCACTAGATGCATAATATGCAAATACTCCAGTTCCAATAATAATCATTAAAGAAACAAAGGCTAAAACACCTAAAATAGTTCTTTTTATTATTTTACCAGCACGACTCTTTTTATACTTACCCTGATTACGCTGTACACGCGTATTATCTTTTGAATCCTTTTGTGACATTATGATTCTCCTTTACTATTTAATAACTTGTCTACTGCTCTTAAATAGGGAATAGTAGGATTTAGTGAATATTGAATATTAATACCCAGTTTTTTAATTATATCCTTTTTTATTGATTTTTTTCCACCATTAAATTGATTGTCCCAATATGTAAATAAATCAGTGGCCTTAAATAAAAATAGCTCATCTGTTTGAACGAATTTAATAAGTGCAAAACAAAGGCCACCTTGTTGTACACATTGTCGCATATGTTCAACTTGATGTTTATGAAAATTAGCTAATGGAAAAGAAGTTTTATTTTTGGTTTCTTTCGCATCAAAATCAATATATTTTCCACGGTAAACCCCATTATAATCGGTAGTAGAAGCTTTTCTAAAATAAGCTTCCTTAATCACAGCAGCACTACGCTTAGGATAATCAACTTTAACAATTTGAACAGGAGTGGGTTTCTTATGAATCACAGCTATATTTTTATGAAGATAATAATTATTGCTGTCATTAATTTCCTGTTCAAGGGTCATCCCACGATCACCATAAATAGTTAGTTTATGATGAGAATGTTGTTCATTATGATTCTTCTTTAAAGATTTATTAGTAGAAACTTTATAAGATGAACCATTAGGATAATGAATTGCCATTATTACCACCTTTCATTTAATATATAATTATAATTCAAATTTTAATTAACAACATTATACCATTAGTACAAAAATCTTAATAACCTAGGAAGTGAAAAAAATTGAGTAGACTATGGATAACTGGATATAGAAGCTATGAATTGGGAATTTTCAAAAATAATGATCCAAAGAAGACTGTAATCGATAAAGTAATTAAGGATAATTTATCACAAGAAATTATGGATGGTGTTGATTGGATAATCACTGGTGGACAATTAGGCATAGAGCAATGGAGTGTCGAGGTTGCAAATCAACTTAAAACAGAATATCCAGATGAGTTTAAAACATCTGTTATGCTACCATTTCAAAAATTTGGCGAACAATGGAATGATGATAATAAAATGTCGTTACAAAAATGTATCCAAAATTCTGATTTTTCAGCTAGCGTTTCTAATGAACCATATAAATCACCAATACAATTAAAAGCATATCAAAAATTTATGTTAACGCACACAGATAAAGCGTTATTAATATATGATTTAGATTATGAGGGTAAAACTAAATATGATTACAATCAAATCAAACAATATTCAGATCACAATGATTATGATTTAAGAATGATTGACTTTGATGATTTACAAGAAGCTGCAACTGAATATGAAAATAGTAGAAAAAACTTTGAAGAATAGATTTGAAATAATTGAATAATGTGTTAAGATAATATTTGTTCGTGATTATTTCAGATATGAGGTGTGAAATATGAATAATATTCAATATACCCCTAAAGATATTTTGCAAAAAGAATTTAAGCAAAAAATGCGTGGGTATGATCCTAATGATGTTGATACATTTTTAGATAGTGTAATTAAAGATTATCAAAGCTTTGATAAAAACTTTAGTGATCTAAAAGAAGAAAATGAAAAACTAAAAGAAGAAATTAAAGATCTAGAAGGTCAAATTAATAACCAAAATAGTTATCAATTTAATCAAAGATCAGCAGAATTTGCTGCTAATAATCCACAACCATCTAATCATGAGCAGGTTAATAGTGTTGAAGCAGACTTATTGAAACGAGTTTCTAACTTAGAAATGAGAGTCTTTGGATCTAACTAATTAACCATTAAAATTGTATAGAATTGGTGTATATCCTGAGTAATCGCGGCCAACTTAAGTTGGCTGAGGAAAGTCCACTCTCGCACAAGCTGCGATGCTTGTAGTGTTCGTGCTCGGTGAAAAAATAAGCCGGGGGACTACTTATGTAGTAATGGCGAAGGAAAAAAGCTAAGGATTTATCTATGCTTTAGTACTTCTGAAAGTGCCACAGTGACGATACAATATTGGAAACAATATTGGTGGAACGCGGTAAACCCCTCGAGCGGGAAACCCAAACTTTGGTAGGGGAGCTTCACACACGGAAATTGAACCAAGTGTGGGGGAGAAACTTATGTTTCTGAGATAGATGATTACTACTTCAAAATTTTAAAGGCCTGACTTAATTTTGAAGCACAAAACATGGCTTACAGGGATGTACACCATTCAGGACGAGTGGAAGTTTTCTTCCACTCTTTTTTATACTTAAAATTATATTTTTAATAAGAGGTAATATAAATGAAAAAATTTAAATTAATGGCAACTTGTGCAGCTGGGATTGAAGCCCTTGTTGGTAGAGAATTACGTGATCTAGGATATGAAACTCAAGTTGAAAACGGTCGTGTAAGATTCGAAGGTTCAATTGAAGATATTATTAAAGCTAATTTATGGCTTAGAACGGCTGATCGTATTGAAATCATTGTAGGTGAATTTAATGCTAAAACTTTTGAAGATCTTTTCCAAAATATCAAACAATTACCATGGGATAAATTGTTGCCAATGGATGCACAATTCCCAATGAATGGTCGTTCACATAATTCTACATTACATAGTGTTCCGGATGTCCAATCAATTGCTAAGAAAGCGGTTGTAAATAAATTAAGCGAAACTTACCATCGTCGTACACGTCTTCCAGAAACTGGCGCACTTTATAGTTTAGAAACTAGAATTAATAAAGATCATGTTATTGTAACTCTAGATACTACTGGAGAAAGTCTATTTAAACGTGGATACCGTGTGGCAAAAGGACCAGCTCCATTAAAAGAAAATATGGCAGCCGCATTAATTTTACTAACTAACTGGTATCCAGATATGCCTTTCTTAGATCCAATGTGTGGTTCTGGAACCATCCCTATCGAAGCAGCGCTAATGGCTAGAAACATTGCTCCTGGATTTAATCGTGATTTCTCTTGTGAAAAATGGGAATGGGTAGATAATGACATGGTATCTACAATCCGTGATGAAGCAGATAGTAAAGCTGATTATGATAAAGAAATTGATATTATGGCATCAGATGTAGACGGTAATTTAATTGATGCCGCAAAAGTGAACGCACAAGAAGTGGGCTTGCTACATGATATTCAATTTAAACAACTTGCTGTGCAAGATTTTAAAACAGATAAAATTAATGGAGTGGTTGTATCTAACCCTCCATATGGTGAAAGATTAAGTGATAAAGCTAGCGTAATAAAATTATATAAAGATCTAGGAAAAGTATTTAGACCTATGGATAGTTGGTCAAAATACTTCTTAACTAGTGATTTAGAGTTCGATAAATCATATGGACAAAAGGCCACTAAAACTAGAAAACTTTATAACGGATCATTGAGGACCGATTATTTCCAATTTTGGGGTCATAAAATTAGAAAGTAAAAGGTGAAAAACTTGAAAAAGAATATTGCAATTATCGGTGGAGGAATTGTAGGATCTACTGCTGCATATTATTTAAGTAAGTTAGATCATAAACATGAATTTAATGTAACTATGTATGATGATGGTAAAGGTCAGGCTACTAAGGCGGCTGCCGGGATAATTTCACCATGGTTATCCAAGCGTAGAAATAAAAAATGGTACAATCTTGCTCGTGATGGAGCAACTTTATTATCTGATATTGCTAAAGAAACTGATATGTCTAAAGATATATATGATCAATGTGGAACAATTATTACTAGGGATAATCAAGATAAACTAAATGATTTATATCAAAAAGCTTTGGTTAGAACTAAAGAAACAAAAACCATTGGGGATGTTTTCAAGTTAAATGCTAACGAAGTTAAAAGTAAAATCCCCTTATTAACTAAATCTTTACCAGGAGTATTGGTAACCGGTGGAGCAAGAATTGACGGTGGAAGGTTTTCCAAACATTTAAAAAATATTGCTCAATCAAATAACTTAAAAATTGTAAACAAAAAAGTTGCCATTAATGATGAAGGAAAAATTCAATTAGAACAAGATTCCATTGAATATGATTACATCATTATAGCAACTGGTGCATGGATGAAAAACACTTTATCTAATTTACCATTAGAAGTCGACGTAAGAGCACAAAAAGGACAATTAATCGAATTATCAACAAATAGTATACATTCAAATGCCGATATGCCAGTGTTAATGCCTGAGGGCGAAAGAGATTTCATTCCAGTTAGTAATGGTAAATTAATTGTTGGTGCTACTCATGAAAATGACAAAGGTTTTGATTTACAACCAACAAGTGAAGTTATTGATGATTTACTAGCTAGTGCCAATCGATTAGTAGATGGTTTAAATCAAGAAAATTTGGTTAAAATAAAAGTAGGTACTAGAGCATACACTTCTGATTTTGCACCATTTTTTGGCAACATCCCACAATATGAAAATATATTAGTTGGTGGTGGACTTGGATCATCTGGATTAACAACCGGTCCATTAATTGGTAAATTATTAGCTCAAAGTATTGTAGATAAAAACAACATTGATTTAGACCAATACCGTAAGCCAATTGAAAATTACATTAAAATTAATTAGTAAAAAGAATGAAGGGCTTGCTGCGCTAAATTGTGAGCACCTTCATTTTTTTTATCAGAAATCCAATTATTTATAACTAATGAAAATGAATCTTGTAATAACAAAATTTTATCTAATTGTGGCTGATAATGTTTTGCATAACGTTTTTCTAAACTTTCATAAACTATCTTGCTATCAGTATAATAAATGATTGTTTCATTTTGCTTTGCGATTTCTTTGATTTTTTTAAAACCAATTAAACATGCTTCAAACTCCGCACTATGATTGTTTTTGGCATTTAATTTAGTTTTAATTTGCCTTTGATTTTTATCGTGAATTATAAGAATTCCACCAGAACTATCACCAGATTTGTTCATAGTAGCTGCATCAGTGTATAATTTAAACATAATATAATTTCTCCTATAAGAAGGTGTTTTTCTATGATAACTCAAAAACGAACATTTTTATATCAACCAGGAATACTTTCATCCATAATTACATGGAGTTGGACATTTGCCTTACTATTTGTAGGGATAATATTCTGGCTTGAAGTAACTCATTTTCAGCAAATAACATTATTCTTCTTTATAATATTTTTGCTATTTTCTATTTTTCAACTGTCATTTCGTAAAATAACTATTGAAAAAAATCAAATCACAATTGGTAGATTACTAAATCCAAGATGGATTAAAATTAGCATTGATGATATTGATGATTACAGATTCACAAAACATCGTGCTATTATCATAATTAATAATAAGAAACATGAGTTTTTATTACCAGTTAACTCAATTATTGAACTAAATAGTATAATTAGCAAAAAAAGGATAAAGGAGTTGCACAATCCATGAAAACAGACATTGAAATTTCACAATCAACTAAACTAGAAAAAATTAACTTAATTGCCAAAAAGTTAGGCTTGTCTGAAAAAGATATTGAAAACTATGGAGATTACAAAGCAAAAATTAATTTACCAATCAAAAAACAAAAAGATGGTAAATTAATTTTAGTAACATCAATCAATCCAACCGCTGCTGGAGAAGGTAAGACCACTCTAACTATTGGTTTAGGGGATGCTTTCAATCAAATTAATAAGAATTGTGCAATTGCTTTAAGAGAACCTTCATTAGGACCAGTTATGGGAATCAAAGGTGGTGCTACTGGTGGTGGATATGCTCAAGTAGCTCCAATGGAGGATATTAATTTATTTTTCACTGGTGACTTTCCAGCCATTACCGAAGCTCATGATACTTTATCTGCATTAATTGATAATCATATTCATCATGGCAACCAATTAAATATCGATCCTAGACAGGTCGAATGGAAACGTGTAGTAGATATTAATGACCGTGAATTGCGTCACGCAATTGTTGGATTAGGTGGACGTACTTCTGGTGTTCCACGTGAAGATGGTTTTGATATTACAGTAGCTAGCGAAATTATGGCTGTTTTATGTTTAAGTAATGATTTAAAAGACTTGAAAAATAAATTGGGAAAAATTTTAATTGCATATACTTATGACAAAGAACCAATAACAGTAAATGACTTAGGTGTTACTGGAGCACTAGCTTTATTATTAAAAGATGCTATTAAACCAAACTTAGTACAAACACTAGAACATACCCCAGCATTTATTCATGGAGGACCATTTGCTAACATTGCCCATGGTTGTAATAGTATTTTAGCCACAAAAGCAGCCATTCATTCTGCCGATTATGCCATTACTGAGGCTGGATTTGGGGCTGACTTAGGTGGAGAAAAGTTCTTAGACATTACTGCGCCTAAAATTGGTAAAAACCCGGATGCAATTGTTATTGTTGCTACAATTCGTGCATTAAAGCTTAATGGTGGCGTTAACAAAAATGATTTAGACAATGAAAATGTTGAGGCATTATTAAATGGTGCTGATAACCTAGGACGCCATATTAAAAATATGAAGCAATATGGTAAACCAGTTGTTGTAGCAATTAATAAATTTACTAGCGATACTATTAATGAAATGAAAGCATTAGATCAATATATTAAGGATCAAGGGGTTAAAGCAATTAATACCGATGTGTGGGCCAAAGGCGGCAAAGGTGCTATTGATTTGGCTAATGAATTGGTTGCAGCTTGTGATGAACAGCATGATTTTAAACCTTTGTATAACAAAAATGATGATATATTAACTAAAATTAATAAGGTAGTTAAAAATATTTATGGTGGTTCCAACGTTGAATTAAGTTCTAAAGCTCAGAGTCAACTTAAGGCCATTAAAAAACGTGGTTGGGATAAGATGCCTGTATGTATAGCAAAAACACAATATTCATTTACTGATAATGCTAAATTACTTGGTGCGCCTAATAATTTCATTATTCACGTAAGAGAATTACAACCTCGCTTAGGGGCTGGATTTATAGTTGCTTTAACCGGTAAAGTTCTTACGATGCCAGGATTGCCTACTCATCCCGCCGCATTAGATATGGACATCGACAATGATGGTAAAATTAAAGGACTATTTTAAAGGAGAATTATAATGCCGATATTTTATGCTATATTGAGCATGATTGTTTTAATTGGTGCTGATCAAATTACTAAATATTTAATTGCAACTCATATTGCTGAAAATGATGTTACTAATTTAATTCCAGGGTTAATATCTTTTACTAATTTGCATAATAATGGTGCAGCTTGGAGTATTTTACAAGGACAACAATGGTTGTTTAGTTTAATTAGCATTGTTGCAATATTGGTAATTGGTTATTTTATGTATAAATTAAGGAACAAAAAAGTATATGAAATAAGCTTGGTAATTTTATTATCAGGAATAATTGGTAACTTTATTGATCGATTATTTCAAGGCTATGTTGTAGATATGGTGCAATTAGACTTTATTAATTTTCCAGTTTTTAATGTTGCTGATTCATGCATTACAATTGGAATTATAATTTTATTCATAGCAATATTAAGAGATGGTGATTTAAATTAAAAATAAACTTGAATTTTGTGCAACCAAAAATGATAAAAGACTAGATAAATCAATTGCTAATCATTTTAATAATATTAGTCGTTCAAGAGCAAAAAATTTAATTGAAGAACAAATGGTAAAGGTAAACGATGAATTAAAAAAGCCAAAATATGATTTAAAACAAGGGGATAATGTAGTTATTAATATCCCAGAACCTAAAACATTAAATTTAGAGCCAGAAAATATTCTTTTAGATATCGTTTATGAGGATAATGACGTCTTGGTTGTGAATAAACCACAAGGGATGGTTGTGCACCCTTCACCTGGTCATTCTGATCATACTTTAGTAAATGCATTATTATTTCATACTCCTTTATCCAATATTAATGGTACTTTTAGGCCAGGAATTGTTCATCGAATTGACAAAGACACATCAGGATTACTAATGATTGCTAAAAATAATGATGCCCACAAATCATTATCAGAACAATTAAAAGCCAAGAGTAATATTCGAGAATACGTTGCTTTAGTACATGGAAATATTAAAGAAGACAAAGGTAAAATTGATGCGCCCATTGGAAGATCTAAAAAGGATCGCAAAAAACAAGCTATTGTAGATGATGGTAAGCATGCTGTAACTCATTTTAAAGTCTTGGAAAGATTAGGTGAATATACATTAGTATCATGTGTACTAGAAACTGGGCGCACCCATCAAATTAGAGTCCATATGAAATATATTGGGCATCCCTTAGTCGGCGATCCCTTATATGGACCTAGAAAAACAATTAAGGGTAATGGCCAATTTTTACATGCTGCTAAGTTAGGCTTTAAACATCCTAAGACTGGTAAATTAATGGTATTTGATGCACCATTACCTAAAATTTTTAAACAAACAATTAATAATTTAAGAAATAGTATAAAATAACTAGGAGGATAAATTTAATGTCAAAAGTTGTAGTAGACAAAATGGCAATGCAACGTGCATTGACTAGAATTACTTATGAAATTATCGAAAAAATAAAGGGGTTAATAATTTAGTAATCTTAGGTATTAAGACCCGTGGGGTTTACCTAGCAAAGCGTATTGCTAATCGTTTACAAAAATTAGAGAATAAAGAAGTTCCAGTAGTACAGCTAGATGTAACTAAATATCGTGATGATGTTAAACATACAGCTGATGATCCAAAAGTTGCTGATGATGATAAAATTTCTTTAGATAATAAAAATGTAATCTTAGTCGATGATGTTTTATTTACTGGTAGAACTATTAAATCTGCTTTTTCTGCAATTTCCGAATTAGGTCGTCCTGACAATATCCGTTTAGCAGTATTAATTGACCGTGGACATCGTGAATTACCAATTAGAGCAGATTTTGTAGGCAAAAATATTCCAACATCTAGAACTGAAAAGATTAAAGTTCAAGTTAATGAAATTGATGGTAAAGATTCAGTAGAAATCATTGATAAGTAATTAATTCTTAAATATATATTTAAGGAGCATGCTATGGCAACACGTTATTTAATATTAGAAGATGGGACATCTTACAAGGGTAAAGCATTTGGCTCGCAAGCCACTACAACAGGTGAAATTGTGGTTAATTCCAATATGTTAGGTTATCAAGAAATTATTACTAATCAAATTTATCATAATCAAATTATTACCTTTACCCAGCCATCGATTGGAAATACTGGTATTAATCATAAAAGTTTTGAATCTATTGTTACCAACGCAAAGGGCATTATTGTGCGTGAATACTCTAATATTTCTACAAATAGATTAGGTAATTTAACTTTAGATCGTTTTTTAAAGCAACATAATATTCCCGGCATTGCGGGGATTGATACTAGAGAATTAACCCATCGTATTAGAAGAAATAAGTCAATGAAGGCTAGCATTGTTGATGTTAATGATGAACATGCTTTTGACCAACTAAATGCAGCAGTATTAACTAATCAACAGGTAAAACAGGTTTCTACCAAAGCACCATTTCCTAATACAGGCGATGGCTATAACATTATATTAATTGACTTTGGCTTAAAATATGGTATTTTACGCTGTTTAGCTGAATTAGATTGTAACGTTATTGTGATGCCATGGAATACAAGCAGTAAGGAAATTATGGATTTAGATCCCGATGGGGTAATTTTATCTACCGGTCCTGGTTCGCCTAATGACTTACCTGAATCAGTACTAAATATGATAAGAGAGACTCAAGAAAAATTACCAATGTTTGCTATGGGGTTAGGACACGAGTTATTTGCGTTAGCTAATGGTGCTGAAACTTATAAATTAAAGGTTGAGCATCATGGCAGTAATCATCCCATTAGACAAATTATAACTAATCAAATTATATATGCATCACAAAGCCAAGGGTATGCAGTCGATCCTAAATCAATTAAACATGATCAGTTATTAATAACTTTTATTGATTTAGTAAATGGAACTGTCCAGGGTATTAGGCACCGTGATTTTCCTTCATTTTCAGTGCAATTTTCTCCAGATGGTGGACCAGGACCTGAAGATACTGTTGACTTATTCGAAGAATTCTTAGAAAACGTTAGCTCACAAAGGAGATAACTGGAAATGTTTAATAATGAAATAAAAAAAGTCTTAATACTTGGAAGTGGTCCCTCTTCGATTGGCAATGAAACTGAATTGGATTCTGCAGCTTTTCAAATGATGGTTGCTCTTAAAAGAAATGGAATTAAAACCTTAATTATGGACAATAATCCATTCTCTTTAACTATGACTGAAATTCAATCCGCTAATACTTTTGTAAAAGAAATTAATTTAAAAAATGTATTAGAAGTAATTCAGAAATCAAAACCAGATGCAATTATTCCTACTGTAGGTGGCTTAAGAGCCATTCATATTACTCAGGAATTAATGAATCAAGGTATATTAAGAGACTTGAATGTTAAAGTATTAGGGATATCAGAAGCAGCATTAAAAACAGTTAATGATTCTAATCGAATGAAAACAGTCATTCAACAATCGGATGAACCATGTATACCATCTAAGATTGTTAATAATGAATCTGAAGCATTTGACGTAGTTAGACAAATTGGTTTCCCCGTTATAATTAAACCAATTAATCAAAAAGATTCTGTTAAACGAAAAGTATGTAAAAATACAGATGAATTATCTTACTTTTTGGAAAATACATTTGATGAACAAAACAAAAAATGTATAGTTGAAAAAAGTGTTGTGGGTTTTAAACAAATTGAAATGGTAGGAATTAGGGATGAAAATGGTACTAAGATTTTAGTTAATGGCTTAGAAAATGTTGATGCTGTTGGTGTACATTCTGGTGATTCAATTGTGGTATCACCAATTCAGACATTAACTGACATTGAATATCAGAACTTAAGAACGGCAACTTTTAAAATTATGGAAAATCTTGATATTGTAGGAGTATGCCACTTACAATTTTCTTTAAGTGCAAAAGATAATCTATATTTTATAACCAAGATTAATCCATTAGTAAATCAAAGTACCGCTTTTTCTGCAAGAGCAACTGGTTATCCATTGGTCTATACTTGTACTAATTTAATGCTGGGTAAACAGTTAAATGAAATTCAATTACCAGAAAAATATAATCATTTAACTGCCGTTATGGAACCTTCCTTAGACCATATAGTAGTTAAAATTCCTATTTGGCCATTTGAAAATATCCCTCAGGCTAGTCAAAGACTAAATACAGTAATGAAATCTGTGGGATCAACGATTGGGGTCGGTAGGACCGTAGAGGAAGCTATGCTAAAAGCCCTAAGAAGTTCGCAATTTAGTCCTAGAGATGTACTTCCAAGTATGAAAGATCTCGATAATGATGAATTAATTAACAGACTAATTCATCCCCAATCGAATCGATTGTTAGTATTAATTGAAGCTATTAGAAGGGGCTATCAGGTTGATGATTTAGAAGAATTAACTAAAATAAATCAATTTTATTTTTATAAATTAAAAAAATTATTGGATGTTGAAAAGTTAATCGTTAATCACCCCATGGAGCTAAATACTATTGAGCATGCCCACCAATTTGGTTTTGGTGATGGCATGATGGCTGAAACTTGGAATATTCCTATCCAAAAAGTACGTGATATTTATCATCAATACAATGAATATCCCACCTATAAGTCAATTGAATCTTCAGCTGGTGAATTAGAACAAAATATAGAATCTTTTTATAGTAGCTTTGAAAAAGAAAATGAATCACATAAAGAGTCACAAAAAACTGCGTTAGTTATTGGTCGTGGTGGTAATAAATTAGGACCTAATACGGCAGCTGATTATTATACAGCAGAAGTGCTTATTCAATTACACAAATTAGGTTATAAAACAGTAGTAATGAATAATAATCCTAATGCTTTATCATTGTCACCACAAATTAGTGATAAACAATACATTGAGCCTATTCAATTAGGTGATATTTTAAATATCATTGAATTAGAAGAACCTGTTCGTGTTTTTGTTCCTGGTAATAGACACTTCTTAATGAAACAGTTAAAGAAATATACTGAATTAAATGTCCAAATATTACCACCTGATCAAGATACCGGTGTTATCTTACCTAAAAATGTGAGTTATGCACTAAATTTCTTTGTTACTAATGATAATAATTACTTTATTTCATCTGAAAAATTAATGAGTAATTTAAATAATGATTTGGATCATGTTACTAATTATGAGATGCCTTATATAGACCTTGATTCCCATCAACTAACAAAAAATATTAAAGAAGCATCTTTACACATTGATCAATCAAACTGGATTGGCTTAGTACAGATACTATTTAACGAAAAAGATAATGGTGAATCAGAATATGTAGGAATTCGTCCATTAAGATTAACTGAAACCATCTTTTTAAGTAAAGCAACTGGTATTAATTGGATTCGTGAACTCGTTAAATTTTATACTAAAAGGTTCGATAGTAAAATTATTGATGAATTAAATACTAATCAAAATAGAATTGCTACAATGCGTGCAACTTTTCCTTTTAAACAATTAAACATACACATTGACCATGGTAATAGTTCGCAAGAAATCGGTGCTAAATTAAAATTTAGATTAAAAGAGTAAGAAAAGTTTAAAATTTAAAGATAAAATCCCAAAAATAGAACGTATAAATGAAATAAATTAAAAACTAAATATACAAAAAATGCTCATTAGAAATAATTGTTCTAATGAGCATTTTTTATAAACTATTTATTATTTGCTCTCAAATGCTTAACATCTGATTCCTTTGGTGTAACAAAAGCTGTCTTTTGTCCTTCATAAATAACTAAACCTGGTTTTGCACCATTTGGTTTTCTAACATGTTTAACTTTTACATAATCAACGGGAACGGTTGCGGAATCGCGTGCTTTAGAAAAATATGCAGCTAATTCAGCAGCTTGTTGAATTGTTTTTTCATCAGGATCAAATGACTTAATAATTACATGAGATCCATGAATTTTTTGTGTATGCAACCAAGTATCTCTTTTATCGGCATCCTTTAAAGTTAACTTATCATTTTGTAAGTTGTTTTTACCAACTAAAATTTGAATTCCATTATCTGAAGTAAAGGTTTCGGGCTTACTAATCTTTTGACGCTTATTCTTTTTAGATGCGTTTGGATTATGATTCTTCTTTAAATAACCTTCTTCCTTAAATTCTGTCTTAATATCAGTTAAATCAGCTGGATTTGCTAATTCAATTTGCGATAATACATTTTCAAAATATTCAATTTCTTCATTGGTTTTCTTTAACTGTTCATTAACATAGATAACCGCATTTTTAGATTTTTGATAACGCTTGAAATATTTTTGAGCATTCTCAGAAGGGGATAATTGATTAGACAATTTAATCTTTACTAATTTATTTTCATCATAGAAGTTAGGTAATTCAATTGATTTCATCCCACGTTCAATTTTATATAAATAAGTCGTTAATATTTCACCCTTAATTCTATATTCATCGGCTTTTTTTGTATTATCTAATGTTTTTTGTAGTTTCTTTTTCTTATTACGATTCTTCTTCAATTCATTTTTAGCGATATGAATTAAAGTACCACCTTGTTCCTTAACTCGATCTTTTTGAGCTCGACTAGCATAATATTTATCCAATAATTCACTCAGACTACTAAATTGGATATTTTTACTATTATTAATGAATGGGTAAACACTAAAGCCCTCTTTATTATTCTCATTAAATAAGAGGGTTGGTAATGGTTGGTTAAATTTTGCAAAGAATTTATTGAATAAAGTTTTGACATCACCATCTCGGTGTAAATAATTGGCTAAATATAAAGAAGTGTCTTTGCCCAGTCCTTGAGTAATATGTTGGATATTAGATGCTAGCATATCTTGATTAGGATATTTGCTTTCTAATTCTTGAATGCGACTAATATCCGAATCATTAGCTTCAAATGGGTCGAACATATCTTGTTTAGGAGGAGTAATGTATTGATCACCAGGTAATAAAGTACGGTATCTATTTTTATCCGCACCGATACGCTTAACTGCATCTATAATTCGCATATCATCTTGTTTATCAACTAGAATAATATTACTATGTCTAGCCATAATTTCTACTATTAACAACATTTCTTTTAAATCACCAATTTCATTTCTAGTGATAAAATGAAATCTCATGACTCTATCATTATCTACTTGTGACACTTTATTCAATATAGAACCACTTAGATGTTTTCTTAAAGTCATTGTAAAATTAGTAGGGACACTAGGGTTAGTATAAGGAACATTAGTTACTTGGACTCTAGCATAGTTAGGATTGGCAGACATTAATAAAGGATAATTTTTATGATTAGCTCTAATTGCCATAATAACTTCATTATCATATGGTTGATTAATTTTTGATACTCTACCATTTGATAAGGTTTCGTTTAATTCTTTTGTCATTGCATGAGTGAATGATCCATCAAATGACATAATATCATCTCACTTTCGTTACTTTTGTTGACACATAATATCAGTATACATATTATATATATCATTATCAAAAAACCAATCTCACTTACGGTAATAGATATTTTAATGTTATAATTTATAAATAATTATAATTTTTAAGTAATTATTAATTTGAATTAAAGGGTGAAAAAACTAATAATGAAAATTGCAATTGTTACAGATAGTACTTCATATCTATCTAAAGAAGAACAAGAAAAATATAATATAAATGTAGTACCAATACCAGTAATTATTGATGGAAAGAGTTACAACGAAGGAGTAGATATCTCAACAGAAGAATTCTATGACAAGTTACGTAATTCAGAATCTTTTCCTAGTACTTCACAACCACCTATGGGTGAAATGATTAACACCTACAATAAACTAGCTGATGAAGGTTATGATGCCGTCATTAGTATTCATTTAGCAAGTACTATTTCTGGATTTTATAATTCATTAGTATCTTTGGCACCCACTATTGAAAACATAAAGGTAATTCCTTACAATTCTAAGCTCACTGTTAAGCTAATGGGTAATCTAGCAATCGAAGCTGCAAAGATGGCACAAGACAATCAAAACATTGATGATATTCTATCTAAAATGGATAAAATCAGAGCTACTATCAATGAAGTTTTCGTAGTAGACGATTTACAAAATTTAGTACGAGGTGGAAGATTATCTAATGCTTCTGCTTTTCTAGGAAGTTTATTAAAAATTAAGCCACTGCTTACTTTTGACGATAAAACTAATGAAATCGTAGCTTTCGAAAAAGTTAGATCTCGTAAAAAGGCTTTAAAACGTACTGAAGAAATATTTAAGGAAGCTGTAAGCAACGCTGACTATCCAATTAAAGCAATGGTGATAAATGCTAATGATCCCGAATCAGGGGATGTTTGGGCCAAAAAAATTAAAGAAATGTATCCCGACATGACGGTAGAAAAAAGTTATTTTGGACCAGTCATTGGAACTCATCTTGGTGAAAAAGCTTTAGCTTTGGGATGGATGATTGATTCAGATAAATAAATTGTAACCAATTATTTTTAATGATATATTTTAATTGTTAACAAATATTAGGAGTAGGACTTTATGCGTTAAGTGCTAACGGAACGGAATGTGAACGTTAGACGAAAATTTAATTTGCGATATACTGTCCGCATTCGCCACCAATAGTTATATTATGTGTGCCAACTTTATAATTTGTACGTGGCAGCTCCATTTAGGAGATGTCTTATGAGTATTAAGAAGAAATTTTTTAGTTTACCTAAGCTTAGAGTTTCTGACGTTACTATTATTGCTATAATGATGGCTTTAAGCTTTATTTTAAACAAAGTTGGAATACATACTCAATATATTGTAATTACGCCAACTTTTATTGTTACTGTATTGTTGTGTTACCTATATGGACCAATATGGATGGCAATTGTTTTAGGAATAACTGATATTTTGTTCACTTTTATAGGTGGAAGTGGATTATATATTCCTGGTTTTACTATTTCTGCTATATTAACTGGATTTATATACGGATCTTTCTTGTTTAAAGATTATCAATTTAAAACAAGAAATTTAATTTCAGCTCAAATTATTATCAGCCTAGTTATTCATATTTTCTTAAATACACTTTGGTTGACGTTATATAATGGAATTGATTGGAAAGTTATAATCGTTTCTAGATTAATTAAAGAATTAATTTTAGTTCCAATTCAATTAATCGTTTTGGTTGGATTATTCAATATTCCAACGGTTCAAAAATTAATTAAGGATCATTGGAACTAGTTAAAAATTGTTTTGTATAATAATAATTAATATTAAGATTATGATAAAGATTCATAATCTTTTTTCTTTAGAAAGGATCTTATTAAATGGCTAAAAATATATATGATTTTAAATTAACTGAAATGAATGGACAAACAATCGATTTTAATCGTTTTAAAGATAGGGTTATATTGATTGTTAATACTGCCAGCAAATGTGGTTTGGCAGGGCAGTTAAAAGATCTTGAGTACTTATATCAAAAATATAGTGATGATGGGTTTATTGTTATAGGAGTTCCATCTAATCAATTTCATATGGAGTTAAAATCTAATCAAAAAACTAGTGAATATTGTCAACTACATTTTGGAGTTACCTTTCCAATGTCTAAACAAGCAAAAGTTAATGGCCAAGATGAATTGCCATTATTTAAATATTTAAAAGATCAATCAAAACGTGGAAGAATAAAATTTAACTATACCAAGTTTCTAATTGGTCGTGAAGGTAACTTAGTAAGAAGGTATTCTCCTTTTAAAACCCCTAAGAAATTTGAACAAGATATCATTAATGAAATAAATAATGGTTAATTAAAGTAAAGGGGTTATATATGAAATTTACTAAAAGCTTTTATACAATTGTATTTTCGATTATAACAATTATCTTTGCTGTTATAGCAATAATATTTTATCGGCAATCAACAAATGTAAAGGCTGTTAAAAAACAAGTCGGGATTAGTTTAGATTGTGCACGTTCATTTAAGGATGTAAACACTATTAAAAAATATATTAATGAAGTTCATGAATACAAAGGGACATACTTAACACTTCATTTAACCGACAATGAAAACTTTGCTTTAGAAAGTAATACATTGCATCAAAACACTAAAAATTCTTACTATAAATCTGGTATATATTATAATAAAAAAACTAAACTACCATTTTTAAGTAAAGAACAGTTAAAAGATATTATTAATTACGGATACAATCAAAAAGTTGAAACTATCCCTGAAATAGATGTACCAGGGCATGCACAAGGAATCTTTAATTTATTAAAAATAAACGGTGAAAATAATTTATATAGACAAGTTGTTAGAAGTGATGGATATAATGAAATGGATTATTCTAATCCTAAAACAATAGCGTTGTCTAAAAGGATAATCAGTGAATATTTACCTTTAATTAAACCTCATACTCATATATCCATTGGTGGGGATGAAATCACTGTAGGAAATATCAAACAAGAACAACAAATAGTTAAATATATTAATATAATGGATAATTATATTAATAAACATAATGTAAAGATGGTTATGTGGAATGATGCTTTTCATAAAAAAGTAATTAATAAATACAATAAAAATATTTTAATAGATTATTGGAGTTATAGCGGTCAAAGAGCTAATAAAGAACAAAGTGATCAAAATATGGCATTAAGAGCTACGATGCCAGAATTAAATAAAGCAGGCTTTAAAACCATTAACTGTAATTTTTATTATTTATACTTAATTGCTAATGAAAAGATATTTAATCAGCATAATATCCAATTTTGGAAAAATAGTTTAAAACAATGGAATCCACAAATTTGGAATAATAATGATACTAATCATCTAGACAAAAATAAAAATAATATTGGTATGCAATTATCAATTTGGAACGATGATAGTTATAATATTACCAATTTAAATTTATATAATAATCTGAAAACTTATATAAAAAGTTATTTAAGTTATTCAAAAAGTTTTTAAAAGCCAAAGATTTTATCTTTGGCTTTTTTATTAAGATTTTAAGTAGGGATCAGAAAAAAGTGTTCTATATTTTTATTTATTTTTCTACTTTACATAATATATATTATACGAAGTAGCAATAAAATAAGAAATATAGGAAAAATAAAAAAATCTCTATATTAATATAGAGATTTTCCTTAAAATAATTATTCTAAATTTGCATGATTATTCATCATATCAGATTCATTTATATTTTCTTCATTCATTAATTGTAAAACAATTGAATCTAAATATAACATTAAAGTTTGTTCAAATAATGATCCCATTGGTTGAATAGTTATTGAATCATCATTGTCATATTTAGATTTACTTTGAATATTAACAACATGGTCAGCAATTTTACCAATTTCCGAATCATCATTTGATGTAATTAAAATGATACTAGCACCAACTTTTTTAGCTTCTTGAGCAACAATTTTAACTTGTGCTGTATTACCTGAACCAGATGCTAAAATCAACAAATCATCTTTATGAATTGATTTTGTGGTTGTTTCACCAACGACATTGCTATTATAACCTAATTGAGCCAATCTCATTGCAAACATTTTTAAAACTAAACCTGAGCGACCCAAACCATGAGTGAATATTTGATTACTTTTAATGATTTCATTAGAAATGTTTTGATTATCTATATTTTTAGTAGAATTAGATAATTCGCCTAAAATATTTTCCAAATAATTCATTATTTCATCATTGCCTTGATTTCTTTAGCAGCTTTAGCAGGATCATCAACTGTAGAGATACCACCACCAACAATCAATAAGTCAGGTTGTTCGTTAATGATTTTTTCTGCTGTATCAACCTTAATTCCACCTGCAACAGCTGTTTTAGTGTCTTTAACATTTTCTTTAATTGTGTGTAAGTCTTCAAATGGTGTTTTACCAAGTGCTTGTAAATCATAACCAGTATGAGTACTGATATAATCAGCGCCCATTTTATCTAATTCTTGAGCACGTTTAGCAATATCTTGCACACCAATCATATCTACAAGTAATTCTTTGCCCATTTCATGAGTTGTCTTAATTGCATCTTTGATTGATTGATCTTCAGCCACACCTAAAATAGTTGTGATATCAGCACCATATTTGAATGCTTGACCAACTTCATATGAAGCAACATCCATAATTTTAGCATCAGCTAATAATGTAATATCAGGGAATCTATCTCTAATCTTCTTTAGTCCTTCTAAACCAAAGTTAATTACTAAAGGAGTTCCGTATTCAAATACATCCACACTATCTTTGGTTTTTTCAATTAAGTTCATTGCACCATCAATATCTTCTAAATCAATTGCTAATTGTAATTTCATAAATTAAATTCTCCTTTTAAATAATGTATTTTACTTATAACGCGAAAATACATTATTTCATATGCAAAATACTTTGTAAAACATTTTAACTTATATAGGCATATTTATAACTCCATTGGGTTCCTGCAGTGTTATGGATGATTCCATGAACGTTACTTTTTTGCAGATAATAAGCACTATTTTGAAATAATGGTGTCACACCCTGATCTTTGCTTAATTCTTTACTAGCAGCAATTAAATCATCCCAACGTTTTCCCTGATTATTAGCATCCTCATTTTCTGCTTTATTAATTAAATTATCATATTTCTTATTATCGTATTTTCCATAATTATAAGGTGTCCCTTTTTGTGGAATTTGAAGGAAGGTAATTGGATCGTTAAAGTCACCGCCCCACGTGTCTAATCCCACATCAAATTTTCCATTTTGTTCATTTTGTGTATAAATTTTTGCCGGCAAACTGGTTAATTGAACTTTCATCCCCCTAAGATTACTTTCTAATTGTCCCTTCAAGTATTGAGCGGCAACATTTGAATTGTTGTTGTCATTACTGTTAGATAAATTGATAGATATACTACTCATCCCCAATTCTTTTAGCCCTTTCTTAAATAAAGCTTTGGCTAATTTGGGATTGTAATTTAATGTATTATTGACCGATTGTTGATCAGAAAAATCCTTCTTATTAATTGGACTGTATGCTAAGCCCTTAGGAACAAATCCTGTAACCTCAGATGAACCTTTTAAATACAACACTTTTTGTGATAATACTGATCTATCAATTGATAATGATATAGCACGTCGAATATTTGTATTATGCAATGCCTTATTTGTACTATTAAAATTGTATCTTAAGTAAGAAATCATTGAATAAGAGTAATCTTTCATGGATTTATCATTTCTATAATTCTGTAATTGATCAGTTGCTAGTGGAGTAACATCTAACAATCCTTGATTATATAAATTTAAACTAGTTGTGCTATCACTAACAAAGCTATAATTAATTCTATTTAATTTTACAGCATTCTTATCCCAATAATCGTTGTTCTTTACATATGACCACTTGTCACCTACTCCATTCCAATTAACGATTTTAAATGGCCCCGAATAAACCATGTATTTGGAATTGGTACCATACTTGCTTCCGTATTTTTTAACAGTCTTTTCACTTTGTGGACCAAATAATGGATATGCCATCAGTGTTTTAAAGTAAGCCACCGGCTTATTCAAATTAATTTGGACTGTATGTTTATCTATTGCTTTTATACCTAATTTATCGGGATTCATATTACCTTCATTAATTTGTTGGCCATTTTTAACAGCATTAAATAAATAAGAATATTGGGCCTTTGTTTTTGGACTAACCGTGCGACGCCAAGAATATACAAAATCATTTGCAGTAATTGGATCACCATTACTGAATTTAGCGTTTCTTATTTTAAAAGTCCATGTCTTGCCATCCTTACTACTATAACCTTTAGAAGCAAGTCCCGGAGTAATTGCCCCTTTTTCTCCTAAGCGATAAAAACTTTCATATACATTACCAGTTGATCCATACCCACCAGATTTAGATATATCAATAGTATCTAAACGACTATTAGCTGATAAGTTTAGAGTTTGTGATTTACTTTTACTTGCTTCGTTATTACCACAAGCCGTTAAAACACCCCCAGCAGTTATTAATAATGCAGATGATAATAATGCTTTATAAAAATTCATACCTTTCACTCCTCTAAAATATTATATAAATCAAACAAAAAAGCCACTAGATAAGCGCTAACAAAAAATGCTAGCCTAATCTAGTGGCTCTAATTATGTAAGTTAAAATTATATGTACTAAATCATTCTATATAAGATAAAACATTACATGCTAAAAAGGGCTACCACATTAGTGCTAACATTTAAAATACAACAACATTTACATTGGTTATTGAATAAACGTTTCATAATGTGATAGTCCTCCTTTTGTATAATTTATTATTGTAAATAATACTTTAACTATATACACAAGTCAAACATATTGAATTATTAAATGCTTAATGTTCTAAATGTTTGCATGATATAATTTAATAAAGGAGCTGTAAATATGTCTAAAAAGATTTCAATTACTATAACATCAATAATAATTATAATAGTTATTTTATTGGGATGGTTTTATATTAATACAAGTAGTGATAAAGAATCCTCTAGTAGTGCTACACAACAAATATTAAATAAATCTAAAGATAATTATACTTGGCAAGTAAAGTCACCGCTCTTCGATAACACAGACGATGATGGTAATACTAAATATCTATACTTTGACACAAAGAATGCCAAAATGGTGCAACTAGATGATGACTCTGGATTTAAAGCTGATGATATTAGCAATATGGAAAAAGATAATAACGTTTCATATAAATATATTATTAAAAATGATTGAAAGATGATATTAAGTAGTAATGAAGGCAATATTATAATTACTAATTTAAGAACTGCTAATGATAAAAAAGCATTAATCTTCAACGGGAATGCTCAATTTAATAAACAATTTTCTAAAATAACATTAACTTTAGGCAAAAAATTAGAAAAATAAAAATGGAGTCTCCAGCCCGTGGACGAATAGCATTTATCCCCGCCATAGAGGCATCTAATTTTTTAAAATTTCAACAAAAAAGGTTGTGTTATATTCATATATGACAGTAATAATAAGCTTTGTATTATCCATCTTTGAAATAGGATTTGCTATGTTATTTGGACTTGTATCAATGATGTATTCTGGATCAAGTGGACATTATGCTCATATATTGGTATTTATGCTTGCAGTATTAGCTTTTTTGATGATAATACAAGCTATTATAAACTTTACTAAAGCAAATAAAAATGTTAAATACTTAGTCAATTTTAGTTTAATTATATTTATAATTTATTTTTATTTGATGTATCAAGAGATTCCATTTGAAATGTTCATAATTATCGAATTTATAAGCATAATAAATTTACTAAATACATTTATTCAAAACAAAAATGTTAACAATTAAATAAAAGCTGTCCATTAACCTGATGATTGGCTAATGGACAGCTTTTTTATTTCATAATTTTCTATTTTATAGCTTTTAAACCTATATCACTACGATACAAGTAATTATTTTGATTGACTGATTTTAAAATTAATTCGTTAATTTGATGTTGTGCGTTTAGAATATTATTACTTTTAGTAGTAACCATCAACACTCGCCCACCATGGCTATAAATAAGACCATTGTCATCTTGAACTCCTGAATAGATAATATTAGTACCATCAGGAAATTTAGGTAATTCTAAATGATCTGATGGCTTTTTAGGGTAACCTTTAGCAGCCAACACTGTTCCTAAATAATATTTAGATGCATCCCATTTTACATGAATCTTTTTACCATCTAATAAGTTAATGATTAAATCACCTAAATCACTTTTTAGCTGCGGTAGGATCACTTGAGTTTCAGGATCACCCATTCGCACATTGAATTCAATAACCTTGATTCCCTGTTTAGTCATAATTAAGCCTGCATATAAGAATCCAACAAAGGGATGCCCTTCATTTACCATTGTACTTAGTAATGGCTTTATCACTTTATTAATTGCATTTTGAGTAACCTCGTTGCCAAATTGAGGCAAAGGACTATATGCTCCCATTCCGCCAGTATTAGGTCCTTCATCATTATTCATTAATCTTTTATGATCTTGCGCTAATGGCATGGGAATAAATTTTTCGCCATTGGCCATAACAATAAAAGAAAATTCTTCACCGTCTAAATACTCTTCAATAATTATTGATTGTTGATTAGGTAAAGAAAATAAATGATTAATTGCATTAGTAGCTTGTGACTTGGTATTCACAATGATTACACCTTTACCACCTGCTAGTCCATTTGCTTTTATCACTAATGGTAAATTATGACTATCTACGTATGCCAAAGCACTATTAGTGTCATAGAATTCTTGATAATCAGCTGTTGGAATACTTGCTTTTTGCATCATGTCTTTAGCAAATACCTTGGAACTTTCTAATTGTGCCGTATATTGATCAGGACCAAAAATTTTTAGGCCAGATTTTTTAAAGACATCAACAATTCCCTTGGACAAAGGTTGTTCAGGCCCGACAATTGTACAAACAACATGATGACTTTGAGAAAATAAGGTTAAAGCATTAAAATCCATTTCATTAATTTGAACACAATGAACATTATCCATTCTTTCCATCATTGGGTTACCTGGTGCAACATAAACACTACGATTATCTTTTTTAGCTAAACATTGGGCGATTGAATACTCACGACCACCCGAACCAATTACCAACCAATTTTCCATTATTAGCACTCCTAATCTATATCAATAAATTAAAAATAAGTATGGATGGAATCGAACCATCGTGCTTACCTAATATCTAAGCCATACTTGCCAAACTATTAATGCTTAAAATGACGTTTGCCACTAAATACTAGAGCTATACCTAATTCATTGGCCTTATCAATTGAAGCCTGGTCTTTAATACTACCACCAGGCTCAACAATCGCTTTTATACCATGCTTGGCCGCAAATTCGACACAATCATCCATAGGGAAGAAAGCATCAGACGCTAAAATAGCTTTATCATAACCAGCTTTAGGTTGGGCTTTATCAATCGCGATTTTAGTTGAATCAATCCGATTCATTTGGCCTGCACCAACCCCAAGAGTTTTAGTATCAGTTGTCACCACAATCGCATTACTCTTAACATGCTTAACAACATTTTGACCAAATGCCAAAGCTTTTAATTGATCTGCAGTGGGGTTAACTTTAGAAACAACTTTAAAATTAGCTGGTTCTTCATGTAAAAGATCACGATTTTGTACTAACATTCCACCTAATACACTAACTTCATCATGTCCGTTCTGATCAATAGAACCAAATGAAAGTGTAATTAAACGGATATTTTTCTTTTTAGCCAAAACATCATATGCTTCATCGGTGAATGAAGGAGCAATTACAATTTCTAAAAAGATAGAATGCATCTTTTGGGCAGTTGCTAAATCAACTTCACGATTTAAAACAATAATTCCACCAAAAATAGATATTGGATCAGCATCAAAAGCTTCTTGCCAGGCATCTAACAAATTATTGGCTGTTCCAATTCCACAAGGGTTCATATGTTTTAGTGCAACGACAGTTGGTTGATTAGGAAATTCAGCAATTACTCTTAGTGCCGCATCAGCATCCCTAATATTGTTATATGACAAAGCTTTACCATGTAATTGTTTTGCATTAGCTAAGGAGTACTTTTCAGAGATGGCTTGCTTATAATATGCAGCTTGTTGATGACTATTTTCACCATAGCGCATATTTTCTACCTTTTCATAAGTTAGAGTTAATTTATCAGGGAATTCCTCGTTGGTTAAGTATTTAGCAATTAAAGCATCATAAGCCGCAGTTTGTCTAAACGCTTTGGCTGCTAAATGACGATGATATTTACTATCTAGTTTATTGTCATCATATCTTTCGATGTAATCATCGTAATCATTAACATCGGTTAATACGATTACATCTTGGCTATTCTTAGCAGCTGCCCTCAACATTGAAGGACCGCCAATATCAATGTTTTCAATTGCTTCATCATCTGTTACACCCGGTTTTTCGATTGTTGCTTTAAATGGATAAAGATTTACACATACTAAATCGATGGGCTGGATGTTTTCAGCTGATAATTGTTTCATATGTACTGGATTATCACGTTTTGCTAAAATACCAGCATGAATTCTAGGATGCAATGTTTTAACACGTCCATCAAGCATTTCTTGAAAGTTAGTTATATCTTCTACAGCGATTGCTTTTACACCATTATCCAATAATTTCTTTAATGTACCGCCTGTAGAAATAACTTGAAAGTTTCTGGCTTCTAGTTTCTTAGCGAATTCAACAATTCCGGTTTTATCATAAGCACTTAATAATGCTAATTTTTTCAATTTATAGTACCCCTTTATTAATTAATTCATGAATGGTATTTGGATATAATTGATGCTCGACATGATGAATCCTGTTTTCCAAATCTTTTAAACTATCTTTTGGATATCTTTTAACTTTTGCTTGTGCAATAATTTTTCCAGTATCAACACCAGCATCTACATAATGGATTGTTACACCAGTTACATCTACATTGGCATTGTATGCATCTAAAATACCTTGTTTTCCAGGAAAATTAGGTAATAGTGCGGGATGAATATTTAAAATGCGTTTGGGAAAAGCATTTAATAAAGTTGGACCAACAATTCGCATATAACCAGCTAAGAAAATTGTTGAAATGTCATTAGCTTTCAAACACCGTAAAATATTCTGTTCTCGTTCTTTTTTACTAATTCCCTTTTTAACTTCTGATATCAAAACTGGAACATGATATTTTTCTGCTCTTTTGATTACATAAGCATTGGGATGATCACACACTAGCAATCCTATGTTAATTGGTAATTTAGCTTTCATAATCGCTTCAAAATTGGTGCCGTTCCCTGAAGCAAAGACAGCAGCATTTAATTCTTTATTTTGATTAAATGAATTCAACTGCTTGTTCATTTCTTTTCACCACCTTACCAATTTCATAGTAATTCTCGTTTTTTTCATTCAGCTCATTAATCACCTTCTTTAAATTCTTAGGATCGACTACTAATATCATCCCAATCCCTTGATTAAAAACTTGGTCCATTTCATGTTGGATTAATTTTCCTTTTACTTGTAAGAAATTAAAGATTTCTGGTACATGCCAACTACCGTGGTTAATTTTTGCGGTTAAATTTTCTGGAATCATTCTTGATAAATTGTAAGTAATTCCACCACCAGTAATGTGAGCCATTGCATTGATTAGGTTTGATTTTACTAAAGGATAAACGCTATTGTAATAAAGTTTGGTTGGCTTTAATAAAATATTAATTAGTTTGCCTGACATCCCTTGATATTGCTTATTTAAATCTAAATTTGCATCATCAATAATTTTACGAACTAATGAGTATCCATTTGAATGAATACCAGATGATGACAAGCCAATCAAAATATCATTTTCATGAACATTTTCTTTAGAAAGTAATGAACTATGATCAGCGATACCTACTGCAAACCCACTTAAATCATAATCTTTGGCTTGATAAATACCCGGCATTTCGGCCATCTCACCACCAATTAGTGACAATCCAGCTTGTTTACAACCTTCAGCAATCCCGGAAACTATCTTTTTAACCTTATTTGGTTCCAATTGGCCAACTCCTAAATAATCTAAAAAGAAAAGTGGTTGGGCACCTTGTGCCAAAATATCGTTAGCACACATTGCTACTAAGTCAATCCCAATAGTATTATGTTGATTAGCTTGAATTGCTAATAACAATTTAGTTCCAACACCATCAGTCCCAGATACTAGTACTGGATTATTAAGATTACTGATATCATTTGCTAAACCGTATTCAGCACCGAAACCACCAATCCCAGATATTACATTTTTATCTTGAGTAGATTTAACGATTTGACTAATATTTTTAACGGCTGCTATTCCATTATCAATATTGACGCCCGCCTTTTGATATTCATTAGGCAAATTATTTCACCCCTTTACTTTGCTCGATTTGTTTGGTTTCTGCATCGTATTTATCCTGATAGTCATATAATTTTGTTGGATACTTGCCATCAAAGTATGCTGTACATAATCCATGATACTGATTATCAGAATCAATATTAATCGATTTAATCATGCCGGGGATGCTTAAATATGCTAATGAGTCTGCCCCGATGGATTCTCTAATTTCTTCAACCGTTTTATTAGCACCAATTAATTCGGCTTTGCTTTCAATATCGACACCATAAAAGCATGGATATTTGATAACTGGCGATGCAATTCTAACGTGAATTGATTTAGCACCAGCTGCTTGAAGTAATTTAACGATATATTTACTAGTAGTCCCTCTTACAATTGAATCATCCACTAATATTATGTCTTTACCTTGAACCACTGACTTTACAGCCGCTAGTTTCATTGAAACACCACGTTCACGCTTATCCTGGGTAGGTTCAATAAAAGTCCTGGCAACATATTGATTTTTAATCATTCCCATATCAAACGGAATACCACTTGCTTGAGCATATCCAATTGCAGCATCTAAAGAAGAATTAGGCACTCCCAACACAACATCTGCTTTTACGGGATGCTCTTGAGCAATGGTTGCCCCCATCTTTTTTCTAGCTTCATGAACACTAACTCCATGAATTACTGAATCAGCTCGAGCAAAGTAAATATATTCCAATGAACAAACGGTCAAGCCTTGCGATTTGGTAAAATGATTGATCGTATATCCATTGTTATTAATTGTTATCATTTCACCAGGCTGTAAATCTCTAATATATTTAGCACCAATTTGATCTAGAGCACATGTTTCACTGCACAAGATATAACTACCGTCTTTATTTTGACCCAAAACGATAGGTCTAAGCCCATGCGGATCAGCAATACCAATCATGCCCTTGGCAGTCATAATAATAAATGCAAAACCACCACGTAATTTTTTTAGGGATGTTTTTAAACGATCAATGAATTTATCATGATTATCTAACATTACCAATAATCCTAAGAGTTCACTATCAGAGTCGGCTTGAAAATGTGCTCCATTTTTAGACAAATCTTTTCTTAATGTTTCAGCATTAGTTAAATTACCATTATGTGATATAGCAAACGGCATTCTAGGATCGTTAAAAAAGAAAGGTTGAATATTTTGTAGGCCACAGCTTCCAGCAGTTGCATAACGAATATGACCAATTGCTGAATTTCCAGTTAGTTTATCCAGATTATTTTGATTTTTAAACACCGTTGATAGGAGTCCTTGACCTTTGTGAGCATATACTTTATTGCCATCAAAAGAGATAATTCCGGCACCTTCTTGACCACGATGTTGTAAACTATGCATTCCTAAATATGCATTTTCAGCAGCATCTTTAGCATTCAAAATACCAAATATTCCACACTCTTCATTTAAACTTTTTATTTCATGTAGCATGCTAGACTGTCCTCCCATGCATTACGCAAATTAAATATATCACCAGTTAAACTCCCATTATTTAATTGCATATTTATTTTATGATTTGCAGTTGTATGACCAATCATCTCAGCCTTTTTACCAGCAATTTTTTCGAATTTGTCTTTGTTAATGGGATCAATCGTTAATACAAATCTGGACTGAGTTTCTGCAAATAATTGTTCTTTAGATATATTAATCTCGCCATTAAAGCCTAATCCTTTTTTGAATAAGCTTTCAGTAATGCTACGCCTAGTCCACCTTCACTAACATCATGAACACTGTTAGCTAATCCTTCTTTGATAATATTTTGTACTAACTTTTGATTATCATATTCTTCGTTTAAATCAAAATGTTTAATGTCACCACTAATTTTTTTATTTAGCATTTTTTGTAATTCTGAGCCATTAAAATCGTCATATGTTTGGCCAATAACGTATACTAAATCGTTAGCTTTTTTAGCATGTTGATCCATAACATTGCTATTGTTTTCAATTAAACCAACCATGCCTACCATTGGGGTTGGATAAATTGAATTACCATCGGTCTCGTTATATAGTGAAACGTTTCCACCGATTACTGGAGTGTCAAACTTTTTGCAAGCTTCTGACATTCCTTCAACCGATTGATCCATTGAATAATAGCTGTCGGAATCATCAGGATTACCAAAATTTAAACAATCAGTAATGCCAATTGGTTGTCCTCCACTGGCTACAATATTACGAGCTGCTTCTGCAACGGCAATTTGTCCACCAACATAAGGATTTAAATATATATATCGACTATTACAATCAGTAGTCATTGCTAATGACTTGTTGGTGTGTCTAATTCTTACTATTGCTGCGTCACTACCTGGTGACAAAACAGTATTCGCTTGAACCCGACTATCATATTGACGATAAATGCTATTTTTTGAAGCGATAGTTGGCTGTGATAATAATTCTTTTAGTATCTGATATGTATCATCAAATGCTGGATAATAATCATTTGTCCTTTTTAACAATCGCTTAGGTTTTATGATTGGATGGGAATATTCTGGAACATCATCAACTAGACTTTGGGTTGGAATATCACAAACTATCTCGTCTTGAAAGCTCAATCGATATTGACCATCATCGTTAACTTTTCCAATAACTTTAGCCTCAAGTTTATATTTTTTGAAAATATTAATAACCTCGTCTTCATGCCCTTTTTTGACACATAAAAGCATTCTTTCTTGAGATTCAGAGAGCATCATTTCATATGGAGTCATTCCAGATTCACGTTTAGGAACTAAATCTAGATTTAAGTCCACTCCACTATTTGCTTTAGCTGCCATTTCTGCAGAAGATGATACAATTCCCGCAGCTCCCATATCTTGAATACCAACTAAGATATCCGAATGATATTTAGTTATTTCTAAACAAGCATCTACTAATAGCTTTTCCATAAAAGGATCACCAACTTGAACTGCTGAACGTTCTGCTTCTTCTTTCTCGCTAAATTCACTTGAGGCAAAAGTAGCACCATTAATTCCATCACGTCCAGTTTTGGCACCTACATAAATAATGGAATTACCTAAACCCTTTGAACGACCAGTTTCCATATCCTTTTTATTCATTAATCCAACACACATTACGTTAACTAATGGATTTCCATTATATGTATCGTCAAATCCAATTTCACCACCAACTGTTGGAATTCCAATACAATTACCATAATTAGCAATTCCTGAAACGACTTGAGATAATAAAAAGCGATTTTTTTGGCTATCTAAATCGCCAAATCTTAGGCTATCTAATGATGCAATGGGTTTAGCTCCCATTGAAAAAATATCACGAATAATACCACCAACTCCGGTTGCAGCTCCTTCATATGGTTCTACAAAACTGGGATGATTATGACTTTCTGCTTTAAAAACAACTGCTTGTCCATCATCAATATCTAAAACTCCAGCTCCTTCACCCGGGCCTTGTAAAACTCGTGATCCGTCTGACCAAAATTTTCTTAAAATAGATTTTGAATTTTTATATGAACAATGTTCACTCCACATCCCCGAAAACAAACCAATTTCCGTATAATTAGGTAATCTATGAATTAATTTATTTACAATTATTTTATATTCTTTTTCAGTTAATCCCATTTGAACATATAATTTTTGATCACGAATTTCTTCGGCTGATGGTTCAATATGCTTTTTTAACATAGTTAGCTCCTTACCTTGTGATTTAAAATTGATTTAAAGAATTTTAGTCCATCCTTGCTACCTAAAATATCTTCGACTGCTCTTTCTGGATGTGGCATCATTCCTAATACATTACCTTCTTTATTGACAATCCCTGCAATATCAGAAATGCTACCATTAGGATTATTGTTATAAGTGAAAACAATTTGATGATTATCTTTAAGACTAGCTAAAGTGTCTTGATCACAATAATAGTGTCCCTCACCATGTGCGACAGGAATGTTAATTTGTTCATTCTTTTTGTATTCATTGGTAAAAATGGTTTGATTATTTGATACTGATAATTTTTCCCAATTAGAAACAAATTGCATATTATTATTTTTAATTAAGGATCCGGGAAGTAAATGTGATTCGGTGAGAATTTGGAAGCCGTTACAAATACCAATAATTATTTTTCCATTGTTGGCAGCTTCTTTTATGCTCTTCATGATAGGAGATAAACTTGCAATTGCTCCGCTTCTTAAGTAATCGCCAAAGGAAAATCCTCCTGGTAGTAAAATCACATCATACATATTAAGGTTAGTGTCTTCAGAAGAAACCATGTCACAATTTTCTCCAATTCCATCCTTGATTGCATAATATAAATCATTGTCACAATTAGACCCTGGAAAACTAATTACTGCAAATCTCATTGGATTACACTTCCTTTATCTCATAGTGGTATGTTTCCATATTTTGATTAACTAATAATTCTTCGCATGCTTTTTTTAAAACATTCTCGGCATCTTCTTGATTATTTTCATTTAAATTAATTTCAAAATATTTTCCCTGTGAAATTGATTCAACACTTTGATGATTTAAACTGTGTAACGCTTTTTTAATAGCTTCGCCCTGAGGATCTAAAATTGATGGTTTGTGACTTACATATAATTTAGCCAAATACATAATATTATTGCTCCTTATGCCAGTTCTTTTTGTAATTTATGTAAAACTTTGTAGTAGCCTTTCATCATATTTCCTTCGTTCTTACGAAAGACATCTTTATCTAATGATTCCTTTGTATCTGTATCTATTAGTCGACATGAATCTGGTGAAATTTCATCAGCCAAAATTATATGATTGCTTTCATCTATTCCGAATTCCACTTTAAAGTCGACTAATGTAATATTTATTTCTTTAAATAAATTGATTAATGCTATATTTATTTTTAAAGCTAAATCACGCATTTTAGATAATTGATGTTCATTTGCAATATTCAAAGCTTGGACATCTAAATCATTTACCATTGGATCGTGAAGCTCATCATTTTTCATAAAGAATTCAACAACTGGTTTTGATAATTGCTGTAAGTTATTAGTGCCAAATCTTTTCTGAAAATGTCCTGATGATAAATTTCTTACTACTACTTCTAATGGAATCATATTCACCTTTTTATTTAACTGATCTGTATTTGATGTTTGTTCAATAAAATGATTAGGGATGTCAAATTTATTTAAATATTGAAAAATTAAACTAGATATTTGATTATTGACGGCCCCTTTATTTTCGATTTGTTCATTTCTTTTGCCATCACCAGCAGTAGTGTGATTTGTATAATGAACTTTTAAAACGTTTTTATCCTTAGTTTGAAACAATTGTTTAGTTTTACCTGAGTCGACTAATTTATCCATTGTTGTATGCTCCTAATTATTTAAATTGTTCAACTTTATTTAATAAATCATCTATAGAATCGCCTATTACAGTAATATGCCCCATCTTACGTCCATTCCTGATGTCAGCTTTACCATAGTCATGTAAATGCCAATCAGGGTGATTATTGAGGTTTTTTCTTGCGACTGCAATATTAGATTCTAATAAATTAACCATCACAGCTTTATGATCCATTTTTATTTTAGGAATTGATAAACCACAAATACATCTAATATGTGCTTCAAATTGTGATATGTTACATGCTTCAATCGTATAATGTCCTGAATTATGTGGCCTTGGAGCCATTTCATTAACAATCAATTCATTGTTTGGTAGCAAAAAGAACTCAATGCCAAGTACTCCCGTTAAATCTAATTTTTGAGCTATCTTTACGGCAATATTTTTTGCTTTTTCATGAACTAAATCGTTTACACGGGCTGGAACAATACTAGTATGCAATATATGATTTTTATGGATGTTTTCACTTAAAGGAAAAGTTTCTATCTGATTTTGATTATTTCTGGCAACCATAATTGATACTTCTTTATTAAACTTTACTTTTTCTTCTAGTATCCATTCACGATTATTTAACTTTGTTAATGCATTGTTCATGTCTTTTTCATCATTAATATCAATTTGGTCATGCCCGTCATAACCACCTTCACATGTCTTCAATATGCTAGGAAATCCTATTTTACTTATAGCATTCTCTAAATCACTTTCACTATTAACATACTGATAATTTACAACTGGTAAATTATTATTAAATAAAAAATCTTTTTCTCTTTTACGATGACTAGTAATTGACAACTCATTTAATTTTTGTGGAACTAAAACTTTGTCTTTTATTTTTTTAATTGAGTTTTGATCTACATTTTCAAACTCATAGGTAATTAGATTAGATTTATTTGCTAAATTATTTAATGCTTTTTGATCATTATATTCAGCAATTATTTGAAAATCGGCTACCTGAGATGCCGATGAATGAGGCGTAGGATCTAAAATACCAACTTTATATCCCATAGATTTTGCAGATAGTGCCATCATCTGTCCTAATTGTCCACCACCTAAAATTCCAATGGTATTTTGAGGTAAAACTAATTTATTCGAGCCTTTCATTGCTATTAATTGCCTCCTTAGTTTGATTTCTTCTAAATGTATCCAATTTATCTGCAACTGTTGGATTATTTAAAGCGATTATTTGTGCTGCTAAAATAGCTGCATTTTTTGCTCCAGCATTTCCAATGGCAACTGTAGCCACTGGGACACCTGCTGGCATTTGAACCATTGATAATAGTGAATCAATTCCATTCAATGACTTAGTTTGTATTGGAATCCCAATAACCGGTAAATCTGTATTTGCAGCCATCATTCCAGGTAAATGTGCTGCTCCACCTGCTGCCGCAATTATCATTTTATAATGTTCGGATTTTGCTGAAGAAGCAAACTTTTGTAGTTCATTGGGCATCCTATGGGCAGAAATAACATGTTTATCAAATGATACATTTAATTTTTTAAGCAATTCGGTCGTGACCCTAACTTTATCCCAATCAGATATAGATCCCATAACTAATGCTACATCCATAAAAATATCTCTCCCTTATATTTAATAACTTCATATTATCAACTAATTTTACATTGGTCAACTAAAAATACGAACTATTTTAGTATTTATATTTAAAATTGTTCGTATTTAATAATGAAAAATAAAAAAGGGCATGCTAAATGCATACCCCCAGACTAATAATTAAAACTAATCACATATATTATTAAATTAAATATAATTATTAATATTGAAATAAATAAAATAAAATTTTCTTTTTTCCCACCAACTTTGTATCTAAAAAATCCTTTTTTACGAACATTAACATTTTTATCGAACGGATAAAACCATCGAACCCCTTCAATTGAGAAAGAATCTTCAATTATATGTAATAACGTCCCAAAGGAAACACCATAATATAATAGTTTTAATAAAGGATTATCAAATAATAACTGCCCATTTAAATAATCATTACTAGATAAATAGTATGATATAAAAAATAATAAGGCTATTATCCATATTGTATGCGACCATGTTCTATGTCCCCACCAAGTCATTGGTTTTGCTGCTAATCCAACCTTTTTATTTATCTTTGTTTGTTTTTGATCAATATCAGGTAACTGTGCTCCAATCCATATGCCAATTATCTCTGTTCCAGATATTAATAATGATTGATGTTCTATATTTATAAAACCTAGTGTAATTGCTTCGGATAAAGCAATGTGTGTTCTTCTTAAAGCCAATTATTATCTATCCTTTTATTTTCTTTTTATTTTATCATATTTTTTAGTTAAAGTAACTATTTATTTATGATAATTAATAAAAAAGAGCTCATTTATGAGCTCTTTTTTTATTTTTTCCACTTAGTATCTTTAAATTGTTGACGACCACCAAGTTCTTCAATTTGATTCCTTAAAGGATTCTTTTTATAAAAATCTTGATGATATTCTTCAGCGGGATAAAATGTTTTAGCATCTTCAATTTTAGTAACAATTGGTTCATCAAACATACCGCTGTTAGCCAATTCTTCTTTAGAATTTTCAGCAATCTTTCTTTGTTCATCACTATTTACAAAGATAACTGGACGATAACTATCTCCTCGATCTTGGAACTGACCTGAAGCATCTGTTGGATCTGTTTGTCTCCAATAAATGTCAACTAATTGTTTATAGGAAATTATTGAAGGATCAAAAGTTATTTCAACCGATTCGGTATGACCAGTAGTATGTGAACATACCTCTTCATAAGTTGGATTAGGAACATGCCCACCTGTATATCCAGAAATTACCTTTTCAATACCAGGTTGCTGATCAAATGGTTCTACCATACACCAGAAACATCCTCCAGCAAAGATTGCAGTGTCTTTATTCATAATTTAATCATCCTCTCTTATTTAAAGCTGTCTAGATATTCTCCATATCCTGATTCTTCTAATTTATTTACTGGAATAAATTTTAATGATGCAGAATTTATACAGTATCTTAAACCACCCTTATCTTTAGGACCATCAGGAAATACATGGCCTAAATGAGAATCTGCTTGACTACTCTTAACTTCATTTCTAACCATTCCATGTGAAGTATCTAAGTTACTATTAATATTTTTTTGATCAATTGGTTTCGTAAATGCCGGCCAACCACAGCCAGAATTATACTTATCTCTGGAAGTAAAAAGTGGTTCTCCAGAAACAATGTCAACATACAATCCATCTTCAAAAAAATCATCATATTTATTTGTAAATGGCATTTCAGTACCTGCATTTTGAGTTACATTATATTGTTCATCTGTCAAAACCTTTTTTAAGTCTTCTTTATTGTATTTAGTCATAAATAGCAACTCCTTAGTAAAAGAATATATCTTGTACGACATATATTATATAATACTCATTTTTATATATAATGCAAGCTTAACGAATAAAAAATACTCCTTAAGGATTAAATCCCCAAGGAGTATTGATATAAAATTAATCTAAAATATCAGTTAATGGTGGCACAACTTGTTTCTTTCTTGAAACAACACCAGGTAAAGCAATTGTATCTTCTTCAGAAAGCTTACCATTAAAGGCTTTCTCAACAGCATCTTTAGGTTCACCAACAACAATTAATTCTGAATTACTATCTAAAACATTAGTAGCAATAACTAAGAATAAATCATAGCCTTCAGATTCTGCTTCTGATTTCATTGCTTTTTTCAAATTATCTTTACGTTTTAACACATCATTTAAATCTACAGTATTAATTTGATCGATACGAATAGATTTTCCACCCATTGTAAATGATTTAGCATCACCATCAATTAAGTCTTCATCAGATCTGGCATCAACGTTAGTACCAGCTTTTAGCATTTTGATACCATAATCTTCATAATCAACATTGGCAATTTTTGCTAATTCTTTTACTGCATTTTTATCAACATCAGTTGTTGTAGGTGACTTTAATAGTAAAGTATCTGAAATAATTGCTGATAACATTAATCCAGCAATCTTTTGAGGAATCTCAACTGATTTTTCATTAAACATTTCAAATAATACAGTACTTACACAACCAACTGGTTCTGCACGGTAGAATAATGGCTTTTCGGTATTAAAGTTAGCAATACGATGATGATCAACAACATGTGTAACATTTAATTTATCAATATCAGAAACACTTTGTTGTGGTTCATTGTGGTCAACTAACATAACTGAGTCAACTTCTGGCTTAGCTTCTTTAATAACACGAGGAGCTTTTTGATTAAATTGATTTAAAACAAATTTTGTTTCTTCATTAGGTTCTCCTAAAGCGACAGCTTCAACGTCATAACCTAATTTTTCTTGTAAGTATGCATATTCAATAGCAGCACAAATTGCATCTGTATCTGGACTTTGATGCCCAAAAACTAATTCTTTAGCCATTAAAAAATCCCCTTTAAAATTTTAATCTTTTTCCTTAAGTCTAGATAAGTAATCTTTTTCTTCTAAAAACTTATCAAATTGATCTAAGAAGTTACCAATACGAGGAATTAGACGTTTGTTTTTACGATAAACAAATGCTAAATCAAACTTAATATTGGGGGTCATTTTAGAAACCCATGCATCTATATTTTCCATTTTATTAACATCTTTGTCAATCATAAATGAACTAGGCAATGCCGTGTTTGAACCAGTTTCTAATGCAAATTTTAAAATTTGATTAGGCGTTGTAAAACGAGCGGCACTTGTAGGTAAATCTACTAATTGATTTTTAAACTTTTCTTTTAAAATAAAGTCTAAGAAATAACCTTCTGGATAAGTAACCCAAGGAGTATCTATAGTATCCTGGAATCTCACTTTACTATTATTAGATAACTTTTTATTATGATGAATAAACATCAAGTCATCACTAATAATCTTTTTAGCTTCATAAGGTTTCCAATTTTTAATAGATGAGTCTGGCAAATACATAATAGCTAAATCAATTTGGTTATTTTCTAAAGATTCCCAAATTTCTTTACGAGTTAACATACGAAGGTTAATTGTCAAAGAAGGATTTTCTTTATACATTTCGATGCTAAAATCTTCAAGAACTTTATCTTGAATTGATGATAATACACCAATATTAATTTCTCCACTAGTTGCACTATTAGATTGCTCAATTTCATCTGCTGTTTCATTTAAAATGCTATAAATTTCCTTTGTTGATTTAAGCATAATGTTTCCAGCTGCTGATAATTTAAGCTTTTTACCAATAGAATAAAACAATGGCGAACCAATTGTTTTTTCTAATTTTTTAATTTGTTGGGTTAATGCTGGCTGAGTTATACCCAATATTTGTGCAGCTTGAGTGTAATTCATAGTATCAGCTAATTGTAAAAAATACGTTAATGTTTTGGATGAAAAAATATTTTCTTGTCTAGTCTTTTTCATAACTTACTCCTAATTTTTAATGATAACAAATTATTATAGTTATACGATTCAAGTTATAATGATAAACTATAAAATTATAAATAACAAGAATTTTATTATAATTATAAATAATTACTTTTATATAAAATTATTTATTAACAACTACATTAGGATTCAATATTTTCATTTTAAGTGGAATTCCCTCGTGATTTATATCAATAACGGCAGATCCATTTGATTGTCTATCATTAACAGGATGATCACTTGGAATAATATCATGGTGCCTATTACGATCTGTAAAGACCCTAATTGGAGTAAAATCGTCTTCAGTTTTTTGGAGTTTTATAAAATCAGCTACTTCATGAGCATTGCGTTTTAATGGTTTTAAAACTTGCACTCCTCTACGACCACGACTTGCTAAAGGAATATCTTTAGATAGCATATTTTTATAAAAACCACGTTGAGTAATCATTGCTAACATATCATCGTCATTAACTAATTGAAAGTTAACTACAAATTCATCATCTCTAAGTTCCATAGATTTAACACCGGTGGTTCTTGCACCATTAGTTGAAACTTGTGACATTTCAAATTTAGTTGACAAACCAACATTCGATACAAGTACAACTTCTGGATTATCATCTTTGCTAACATATTTAACATTAATAACTCTTGCATCATCGCTCTTTAATTTTTCATACATAGTTGCATGAGAACGATAAGTACGACCTGGTAATAATTTGCTAAATTCTGTTTGTTTAATATATCCATCACTTGTTGCAATCAAAAATTTACCAGTTTCTTTTAATGAATTAAAAGTAAATATGTTTATAATTTGTTCGTCATTATCTAAACCAATGGTTTGAGAAATATGTTCACCTGTTTCTTTCCATTTAGCATCAGCTATTTCATGAACTGGGCGATAAATTAAATGGCCTTTATTGGTAAACATAAATATATGATCTAATGTACTCATTTCAGATGAAAAGATTGGATAGTCATCTTCTTTTAGTCCATTTTCTTCAACATCAGAAGCTTTATAAGATCTAATGCTACTACGTTTTAAATAACCATCATGACTAACTAAAACAACCACATCTTCATCAGGGACAGTCACATTCTTACTAATTTTAAGCTCTTGTACATGTTCTTCAATTTTTGTGCGACGAGAATTACCATAATTTTTTTGAATTTGCTTAAATTCCTTAGTCAATACTTTATCTAATTCATTTGAATCATTTATAATCGTATTATATTCAATAATGGCTTTGCTTAATCTATCATTTTCTTCTTGCAATTCAGTAACATCAGTATTAGTTAAACGATACAATTGTAATTTTACAATTGCATCAGCTTGTTTACTGGAGAAGTCATATTCCTTAACTAAATTTTGACAAGCATTTTTCCTATTATTACTTGATCTAATAGTTTTAATTACCTTGTTTAAAATTGATAGTGCTTTAATCAAACCATTAACAATATGTTGACGATTCATCGCATTTTTTAAATCAAATTTAGTTCTGTTAGTAATTACATTTCTTTGATAACCAAGATAAGATTTTAAAATTGTTTTTAATGGTAATCTTTCAGGACGCATGTGATTAATAGCAACTACATTAAAATGATAGTTCACTTGTAAATCAGTATTCTTAAATAGGTAATTTAAAATACCTTTAACATCAACATCCCTTTTTAACTCAATTGCAATTGAAAGACCATTACGATCACTTTCATCTCTAACTTCTGCAATTCCATCAATTTTTTTATTAATTCTAATTTCATCAATTTGCTTAACCATTTGCAACTTATTGACATCATAAGGCACTTCAGTAACACGAATAAGTGATTTATTACCACGTAATTGTTCAGTATTAGTCTTGGAACGAATAACAATCTTGCCACGACCAGTTTGATATGCTTTTTTAATACCATCTAATCCTTGAACAATTCCACCAACCGGAAAGTCAGGTCCCTTAATAAACTGCATTAGTTCATCTAAAGATGCATCTGGATGCTTTTGCAAGTATATAAGAGTATCTAATACTTCTGATAAATTATGAGGAGGAATTTCAGTTGCATATCCTGCAGAAATACCAGTTGCTCCATTAACTAATAAATTAGGAAAACGTGATGGCAATACAGTTGGTTCTTCTTCAGTATCATCAAAATTAGGTACCCAATCAACTGTATCTTTATCAATATCACGTAACATTTCAGATGAAATTTTACTTAATCGAGCTTCTGTATAACGCATTGCAGCTGCAGGATCACCATCCATAGAACCATTATTACCATGCATTTCAATCAATGGTTCCCGTAATTTCCAATCTTGACTCATTCTAACTAAGGCTTCATAAATTGAACTATCACCATGAGGATGAAAATTACCCATTACATTACCAACTGATTTAGCTGACTTTCTGAACCCTTTGTCATAAGTATTACCATCTTTATTCATTGCATAAAGAATACGACGTTGAACGGGTTTCAATCCATCCCTAATGTCTGGTAAAGCTCTTTCTTGAATGATTGACTTAGAATAACGACTAAAACGTTCACTCATAATTTGTTCTAGGGTTAATTTTTCAATAATTGATTTTTTGTCCAACTAAATTAACCTCCTTTATTCAGTTTCTTCTTTTTTAGTTTTATCTAAAATACTCCCATCTTCTTCAAGATTAAACTCAACATTTTGTTCAATCCATTCACGACGTGGTTCTACTTTATCACCCATTAAAGTAGTAACTCTCTTCTCAGCTAATGCTGCATCATCAATGTTTACTTGAATTAAGGTGCGATTATCAGAGTCCATAGTGGTTTCCCACAACTGATCAGCATTCATTTCACCTAGACCTTTAAAACGTTGTAATGAAGGATGTTTACCAAAATTCTTTAGTTTTTCATCCATTTCGTCATTAGTCCAAGCATAATCTACTTTGTTACTACGTCCTTGCTTTTGCTGAATCTTAAACAATGGGGGTAAAGCAATATAAACTCTTCCTTGTTCAATCATTGGACGCATGTATTTATAGAAAAATGTTAATAATAGAATTTGAATATGAGCTCCATCATCATCAGCATCCGTCATAATGATGATCTTATCATAATTAGCATCCTTAATATTAAATTCAGGACCAACTCCAGCACCAATGGTATAAATCATAGTACTTATTTCTTCATTCTTTAAAACATCATCTAATTTAGCACGTTCGGTATTTAATACTTTACCTCTTAAAGGTAAGATTGCTTGATGCTTACGATCACGACCCTGTTTAGCTGAACCACCAGCAGAATCACCTTCGACCAAGAATAATTCATTCTTAGAAACATCTTTTGATTGAGCAGGCGTTAACTTTCCAGACAATAAACGTTCTTTTTTATGGTGCTTTTTGCCACTTCTACTTTCATCACGTGCTTTACGGGCAGCTTCACGTGCCTTACGAGCTCTTAGTGATTTTTGAACTAAGCTTTGTGCAAAATCACCATTTTCCATTAGATAGTATCCTAGTTGTTCAGAAACAACGTTATCGACTATCGATCTTACCTCAGGGCTACCTAATTTTTCTTTAGTTTGGCCTTCAAATTGAAGCATTTCTTCAGGAACTTTAATAGAAATAACAGATGATAAACCTTCACGAACATCTGAACCATCTAAGTTCTTTTCTTTTGGTTTTAATAATTTAACTTTTCGGGCAAATTCATTAAAAGATTTAGTCCAAGCACTTCTAAAACCAGACTCATGAGTTCCACCATCTTTAGTACGTACATTATTAACAAAAGATAAAGTATTCTCAGTATAGCCATCGTTGTACTGAGCAGCTACTTCAACTTCAACGCCATCTTTTTTACCATCAAAATACATAATGTTGTCACCCAATGTATGCTTGTCTTCATTTAGGTAAGCAACAAATTCTTTAATTCCATCTTCATAATGGAATGTATCTTTTTGTTCTTGTCCGCTTCTTTCATCAGACAAATTAATTTTAATACCGTTTAATAGAAAAGCAGATTCTCTTAAACGTTGTTTTAAAATATTATAATTAAAAATAGTTGTTGTAAAAATACTGTTATCAGGTTTAAAAGTCACCGTAGTTCCACTATGATCACTAGTCTTACCAATGGTTCTTAAAGTACCTACTGGATGACCACCATCTTTAAAATCTTCCTCATATTTATATCCATCACGGACAATAGATACGCTTAAGCTAGTTGAAAGTGCGTTTACAACACTAGAACCAACTCCATGTAAACCACCAGAAGTTTTATATCCACCATTTTCTGAGAATTTACCCCCAGCATGTAATACAGTAAAAATAACTTCAGGCGTAGGTTTACCAGATGAATGCATTCCAACTGGCATACCACGACCATGATCTACAACCGTGATACTATTATCTGGATGAATTGTAACGTCAATTTCGTCACCAAAACCGGCTAATGCTTCATCAACTGCATTATCAACGATTTCATATACTAAATGATGTAATCCCTTGCTATCAGTAGAACCAATATACATTCCGGGACGTTTTCTAACTGCTTCCAATCCTTTTAAAACCTGAATTGAAGAGTCATCATAATTCTGTGTATCTTTAGGCATTACAAAACACTCCTTTACTACAATATAATATATTACCTTATTTAATACGCATTTTAAAGGGGAATAAATATAATATAGAACACTTGTTCTCTTTTATAAAGTTGTCATAATCAATATAAATGGTAAAATTAAATAATAATATATTTATGGAGGAAAAAAAGTTTGAAACTAGCTATTTTATTAATAATTGCCTACTTATTAGGTTCTATCCCTAGTGGTATATGGATTGGAAAATGGTTCTTTAATGTAGATGTTAGACAGCACGGTTCTGGTAACATTGGTACAACTAATACTTATAGAGTACTGGGTAAGAAAGCAGGTACTATTGTTATGATTATGGATATCTTAAAAGGAACCTTAGCAACTTCGCTACCTTTCTTTTTCAATGTAAACATATCACCCATTATTTTTGGAATATTTGCAATTTTAGGACACACATTTTCAATTTTTGATAAATTCAAAGGTGGCAAGGCTGTTGCAACTAGTGCAGGAATGTTATTAGCTATTCATCCAATTTTATTTTTATGCGCATGTATTTTTGAATTTTCATTCACTTATATAACTAGCATGGTAAGTTTAGCAAGTATGATCTCATTTCCATTAATTGTAATCTTATTATTTTTAGATAATGATCCATGGTTAGGTACAATTGGTTTGTTGTTAACCATTTTTATTTTCATTAGACATAGAAAGAATATAATTCGAATTAAAGAAGGAAATGAAAACTTAGTTCCATTTGGATTAATATATAATCATAGAAATAAATAAGAAAAATGAATAACCTTATTTTTAGGTTTATTCATTTTTTGCTATTTAAGTTAAAGTAACTTTTAATTTATGACGGGTTATAAAAAAGAAGCCCCTAATAAAGTAGCTTCTTTAAAAAATTTCAATTGAATAATTAGTGTTATATTTTTGTTCTGATAATAAATGTTTGATTCCATTTTTATGAGCTAAGATACCATCAGCATTAATATCATCAGCTACACCCCACCATGGTTCTAAACAAACAAATGGTGCATTTTTGGCTGACCATAAGCCTGCATATTCTGGTTTATTGGCTTCAACTTCAACACCATGATCAAAATTTTTATTACCTAAACGACAAATTAATTTCTTATCATTTGTTTTGATAACCTTAGCATCATCATAAAAGATTTCATGTTTTAATTGTAACGGTTTAGATAAATCAATATCGGAAACACTGTTTAAATCAATATAAGGTGCTTTAAAAGGAACTTGTTTATAAGTTCTTTGTGGAAAAACATTAATATAATATTCACTATAGTCTTTCTCAGATAAGTTATCTAAAGGAACATTGAAGGCAGGATGTGCTCCCACTGAAAACAACATTTCATTTTGACCATCATTAGTAACACTTATTTCAGCTTTCAATTTAGAACCAGATAATAAGTAACTAATTGTTAAAGTAAAATGAAATGGGTACATTTCAAATGTTGATGCATTCGATTTTAACTGCATTGTAACAGCATCATTAGTCCTTTTGGTAACTGAAAATTCCATCTCTCTAGCAAATCCATGTTGCCCCATAGAATATTTTTTACCATCATATTCATATTGGTCATCTTTTAGGCGACCAACTATTGGAAATAAAATGGGGGCATGTCTACCCCAAAACTTACTGTCTGCTTGCCAAATATATTCAATGTTTTGATCATTCTTTATACTTGTAACTTCAGCACCTTTTGTGTTGATTATGACTTTCAAGTACTCATTACCTAAATTAACTAGCATCATAACCCTCCGAAAATTCATAATATCTTAAGTTTACAATAAAAATAATTAAAAATAAAACAATTTTTTCACATGCTAAGCCCTGGGAAAGAATTTATTATAATTTTTTAAAAGATTCTCACTAGTAACGTGTGTATATATTTGAGTTGTTGATAAACTACTATGTCCTAATAGTTCCTGTACTGTTCTTAAATCAGCACCATTATTAAGCATTTCAGTAGCAAAAGTATGTCGAAGCATATGTGGATGGATTTTTGTTGTTAATGATGTATTTTTTATAATTTCATCCATAGCATATTCAATGCCACGACTAGTAATGTGTTTACCATGTTGATTAACGAAAACAAAGTCATGCTGTTGATGATATTCTTGCATCAATGGTCTACGACATTTTTTTGCATAATCATCCAATGCCTTAATTAGATACTTTCCGAATGGTAAATATCTTTGTTTATTACCTTTACCAATTACAGTAATAATTCTATTTTCAAAATCAATTTCATCATAAGATAGATCCGCACATTCACTAACACGCATCCCTGTATCATAAAGAGTTTCCAATAAAGCATAATTACGATAATTTAACTTTTTATTATTTCCTAAACTAGCTCCTTTGAAAAGCTCCAATAATTCCTTTTGATAAAAAAACCTAGGTAAATGGCCACTATGTCGTTTTAAATTAACAAAAGAAAATGGATTCTCATTGATCAAATCATTCTTCATCATAAAATTATAAAATGAACTTAAAGATGATATCTTTCTGGCAATAGTATTCCTACTATCATCATTTTTACGTAAATGATTTAAATAAGTTTCAACATCTAAATCATCTATTTGTAGTAATTTACGATTATTATCGTGCATCCCATGCACAAATTGATCTATGTCGTTTTTATAAGCAACAGCTGTATTATCAGAATATTGCCGTTCGTCTTTTATATATTCCATAAACCAATCAATTAATTCTTTATCACTATATTTTTCCATTTTAAATCACTCATTCTAATAAAAAGAGCCCTTAAATAAAATTAAGAGCTACATTATTATTTTTGAACATCCTCTTTATAATCACCATTAGGACAAACTACCTGCATGCCACCTTTAACTTTTTTCTCAACCAAATATTCACCATCTTTAGGACAGTCTCTACCAATTGGCTTATTCCAAGTAACAAAATCACATTCTGGATATCTTGAGCAACCATAAAAGATTCTATTTTTCTTAGACTTTCGTTCAATGACATCGCCTTTTTTACATTTGGGACAAGTAACCCCAATTTTCTTAACAATTGCTTCTGTGTTACGACAATCTGGGAAACGAGAACATGCGTAAAATTTACCGTAACGTCCCATCTTAATAACCATTGGGGCACCACAAATTTCACAATTATAACCAGCAGGTTCATCTTTAATTTGAACATCCTTCATATTTTTCTCAGCATTTGCAACTTCTTTAGAAAATGGTTTATAGAATTTATCTACTACCTTAATCCAATTTTGCTTAGCTTCTTCTATCTCATCAAGATTATTCTCCAAATCGGCAGTAAAATCAATATTAATAACATCAGGGAAATATTGCTCAATAATATCATTAACAATTTCACCTAATTCGGTAGGCTCAAACTTACGTCCCACTAGTTTTACATAATAGCGACGTTGAATTGTGCCAAGTGTTGGTGCATATGTTGAAGGACGCCCAACACCATTTTGTTCAAGCGCATGAATTAATTTTGCTTCACTATATCTTGCAGGTGGTTGAGTAAAGTGTTGGTCAGGATTATCTTTTAGCATGGTAATTTGATCACCCTTTTTAATATCAGGTAATATATTATCTTTCTCTTTACCACGTTTATAAACTTTTAAGAAACCATCAAATTTTAATTTAGAACCATTTGCTCTAAAATCTACTCCATTTTGGTTCATATTAACAGTCATTGTATCCATAATAGCTGGAGTCATTTGACTTGCTAAGAAACGACACCATATTAAATTATAAAGTTTATACTGATCATTACTCAAATAACTCTTTAAACTAGCAGGAGTACGATGCACTGAAGTAGGACGAATAGCTTCATGGGCATCTTGAGCTCCTTCAGGTAACTTACCTTTAATTGGTTTAACTGCAGCATATTCAGCTCCATAATTTTCATGCAAGAAACTAGAAGCTTCGTGCTTAGCAACCATAGAAATTCTGGTTGAATCAGTTCTCATATAAGTAATCAAACCTTGATTACCCTCTTTACCAATATTAATTCCTTCATATAACTGCTGAGCATTCATCATTGTCTTTCCAGTTTTGAAGTTTAATTTATTATTAGCATCTTGTTGCATTGTACTAGTTGTAAACGGTTGTTGGGGCTGACGTTTTCGCTCTTTCTTAACAACACTAGTAACATCAAAGGATTTGTTCTTATCAATTTTGCTTAAAATTGATTTGACTTCTTCGTTATCATTAATTTCAGTTTTTTTACCGTTCAAGCCATAAAAGTTAGCTTTAAAGTCATTACTAGCCTTTTTCATATCAGCATCAATTGTCCAATATTCTTTGGGAACAAATTTTTTAATTTCACGTTCTCTTTGAATAATTAGCCATAGTGCTATTGATTGAACACGACCAGCACTTAGACCCTTCTTAACTTTTTTCCATAATAGTGGTGATATTGAATAACCCACTAATCGGTCTAATACTCGACGGGCTTGTTGGGCATCAACCAAACTCATATCAATTGTACGAGGGTGCTTAAATGCTTCTTTAACCGCATCCTTAGTAATTTCATGAAAGGCAACTCGATTTTCATCATTTTCATCTAAGCCTAATAAATGTGATAAATGCCAAGCAATAGATTCTCCTTCACGGTCAGGGTCAGATGCCAGATAAACGCTTTTGGCTTTTTTAGCTTCTGAACGTAAGTCTTTAATTGTATCTCCTTTACCACGAATAGAAATGTAATGAGGAGCGTAGTCGTTTTCAATATCAACCCCCATCTTACTTTTAGGCAAGTCACGCACATGCCCTTTACTTGCAATCACACGATATGTTCTACCAAGATATTTTTGAATTGTTTTAGCTTTAGTAGGCGATTCAACAATAACTAATTTTTTCTTGGGTGATCGTCTTTTCTTTTTTTTAGTTGTTTTTGTAGTCATCCATATCCCTCATTAATTTATAATCTTAAATCAAAATATTTTATTTATAATAAAATTCTTCAATAATATCTTTAGCAGATAAAACTGGTTTTGCTCCTGCTAAAATTAACTCATTACATCCAACTGAATGCAAACTATCAATTCTTCCAGGAATTGCTAAAACATTCCGGTTATTTTGTAATGCTAAATTAGCAGTAATTAAACTACCTGATTTATTTTTTGCTTCTATAACTAATAAAGTATCAATTAAACCAGCAATAATACGATTTCTCTCAGGAAAATGAAAACGTAAAGGTTTACTACCAACTGGATATTCACTAATTAATAAATGATTGATAGCAATATTACGTTGTAATTGTTCATTTTCTCTAGGGTAATATATATCTAATCCGGTTCCAATAACAGCAACCGCTTTTCCCCCATTAGCAATGGTACACTGATGGCTTAATTTATCAACCCCAGCAGCTAATCAGAAACAACTACAATATCTGATTGAACTACTTCGGGAATTAACATATTTAAACTTTTAAAAGCATAATCCGTATTTTTTCTAGAACCAACAACCCCCAACATTTTATTTTCTATTAAAGAAATATTACCAAAATAAAAAATAATGATGGGCGGTAAATAGGATTCTTTTAATCCAATCGGATAATTTTCATCTAAAATGGAAATAAATTTAACATGTTCTAAATGATAATTTAAACTATCATTAACTTCTTTACTATTAAATGATTTACAAAATTTATCATAGTACCTATTGGACAAACTAACGCATTTAGCAATATCTAAGGCGCTAAAATTAATTTCAATGGGTAAAACTTTATATTTATTTCTTAAAAATTTATAAAATGCATATTCTGATTTAATACCAAAACCGCTAGTTAGTTTTAGTTTAAGCAATAAAGTACGTAATTTCATTTTAAAATCTCCTAATTGGGTTTTAAAATAATTACGTATTTAATAATTAGTTAAATCTAAAACTGGTTTAAAAGATTTACGATGAATAGGTGTCGCACCGTATTCACTAAGTGCTTGTAAATGTTTCTTGGTTCCATATCCGGCATTATGATTAAAATCATATTCTGGATATTTTTTACTATACTCATCCATTAAATGATCACGATATACCTTAGCTAAAATACTTGCGGCTGAAACACTAGCACTTTTGGCATCTCCTTTAATTAATCTAACTTGTTTATTTGAGATGTCGATATTCATTGCATCAACAATTACAATTTCAGGATTAATATCCAAATTATTAATTGCATCTTTCATTGCTACTCTAGTGGCTTCATAAATATTAATTTTATCAATTATTTTATTTGATGCAATACCAATACTATAATATAAAGCTTTTTGTTTAATCATTTTAGACAATTCAAGACGCTTTTTAGGTGATAATTTTTTTGAATCATTAACTTCATAAACATTAAAATCATGTGGTAATACAACTGCAGCAGTTACCACAGGGCCAGCTAATGGCCCCCTGCCAACCTCATCTACTCCAGCAATATAATTAATTCCCTCATTCCAAAAATGATTTTCATATTTAAGTCTTTTTTGAAAATCCATTTTAGATTTTTCTAAATAGTTCAATTGATTTATTCTTTGTTTTAGAGCAACTTGTATCCCCTTACGAGAATCATTTTTATAATCATTAAAAATATCATCAGATAATGTTGTAACTTTAGATAATAACTTTTTAAAATCATTAATAGATAATTTATTGTTCATTTTAATTTTCCTTATCTAATTCATCTACGCTATCTAATGTAAATGGGCCTATTTTACCCTTACGACTATCTAAAATTAAACGCATTGATGCTCTTTCGTAATCATCGCGCATTCCAACATTTTTAGTAATCTTTAATAATAGATCAACGTCACTTAATTCCATATCTTCTTCACTTAAACGATATCTTTTAATTAGTCCATCACGATTATGTTGTCTAAAGAAATTCAATGCAAATAATGCTACATCATCACTAGCATAAATACTATCTTTGATTGCACCTGTTAAAGCTAATTTATTAGCCACTTCTTCATTTTCAAATTTAGGCCATAAGATACCAGGAGTATCCAATAATTCTAATTCATTACCAGCCTTTAACCATTGTTGACCCTTTGTAACACCAGCACGATTACCAACTTGAGCAGCACGTCTTTTAACAATTTGATTCAATAATGTTGATTTACCAACATTAGGAACTCCTACGCAAATTGCTCTAATAACTTTATTATCGAGGCCTTTATCTTTACTAGCAGCAATTTTATCTTTTAATAAATCCTTTACTACTTTGGTAATATATTTGCCAGTAGTATTATTTTTAGAATCAACTGAAATTGCAGCATAACCTTTATTTTTAAAATAGCTTATCCATTGATTAGTAACATTAGGATTAGCTAAATCAGCTTTAGTTAAAATCATTAAACGTGGTTTATTTTTACTAACCTTTTCAACTTCAGGGTTAATAGAACTAAAAGGACATCTAGCATCTACTAACTCAAAAACGATATCAACTAAATGTACATTTTCTTCAAACTGACGAATGGCTTTAGCCATATGTCCTGGAAACCATTGAATCATATATATTCGCTCCTATCTGTTATTTTAATTGTACTATATTTTATAGCTTATTATTATAAAAAATAAACCTAAATAATAATCTAGGTTTATTTTTATTTAATTATTATAATCTTGAAATAATTGCCAAGCTTCATCAAAGATAGTCATACTAGGCAAATAACTTGCATTTTCTTCTAAATACTGAGAAATTTCATCATAATAAATTGACTGCTTAGGAAATGATTGATCATAAAACGCATTATTAGCAAATTGAGCTACCGGATCATTACTACCAGAATTGCGTTCAGTCATCAAGAATTGATAAAAAGTTTTCATTAAAATCCTCCAAATTAACTATTAGGAACTAATGCCTTAAATCTAAAGTCTCCATCACCACTCATATCAATTTTATTAGCTTGATATGAAACTTTATTTTTACCACCTAATTCATTAATGTGTAATATAATTTTGCTTTCTTTACTATTAAGTTCTATCCAATTAGGAATATGATATTTTTTGCCGACATAAGCTATCACAAATTTAGCTGGAATATCAAGATGACCAATTTCTAAGTTATTAGTATCTAATTCAATATTTCCATCATCTAATAATTTAGGATTCATCGATAAAACATAGTTCACTTTAGAACCTAAAATTTTGATATTACCATAAACATAAGCTTTTTTATCTAAAATAAATTTATAATCCATTGAAGAATTATGGTGTTCGTCAAAATTTTTTAAATAATAAGAAGAAAGTGCATTAATTTGATTTTTATTTAGTTGAACAGAAATTGGTGTGTGGTCTTTAGAGGTATTATTATTTTGAGAAGGATTAACAGTACTACCATGAATTTGAAACCATAAATATCCAAAACCGGATATTATTAATATAATCAAAATAAAAAATAAATACTTAAAAATACTATTTTTTCTAGTTTTATGCATTTAAATATACTCCTCTGATTTTTAATACCAATCGTTGTATTTTTCCATTATTTTAAATAATTTATTAGTCATAAAATCATATCCTTTTGAATTAGGATGAAAATGATCTTTTGAGGATAGGTATTCATTTAGTTCTTTTTCATTGCTATATAAATCATCTAAAGATAGCGGATTAAATGAGTCATCACTAGATTCCAATAGCTTATTCTTTTGTCTTTCAGTTCTATATTGTCCATATGATAGCGAATTAATATTAACAAAATGAATCCACTTTTGATTACTACTTTCATTATCAATAATATCATTATATTTACTAACATAATTTTCAATTGCATGAACCTTTGGAAAATATACATAAACTGGATTATATATACTAAAAATATAAATAGGTATTTTCTTATTTATATTCCGTATGTGCTTGATTAAAGAACTCAAATTATCTTTATAGTTTGCAAGATTAACAGTCATATTTTTATTGAATTCATCTTTATCATTAACCAATGCATTTTTTTGTAATGCTTGTAATAAATCATTACCACCAGAAGTTAAAATGACGGCATTTGAATGTTTAATATGAGTTAATAGGCCATTGGTATTATTAATAATTCTTTTATCAATTTGATCAGTTCGTTGTCCAGCAATACCATAATTATAAACATTTAACTTAGCATTTTTATCATTAACAAATTTGTCTTTGATTCTATTTACATATCCACCACTATTAGTGTTGTCACCAACACCCTGTGTCAAAGAATCTCCAACTGAGACAAAGGAAATTTTTTGCTTAGGATCATATTGACTATTAGAACTAGAATAATAATTCTTATATGCATAAACACCAGATATTAATAAAATGAATAAAATAAGGAGTAGCAAAATATATTTTAATATTCTTTTCGTTTTAATCACTCCAGATAAAATTAATATTATTCACTGTAATACATTAAAGCAAATGCACCTAATCCGCCATAAGTAGCTATGATAGGGACAGTTTCACGCATTACTACCTGTATATTTGGACAGATGGATTGTACTTCATCTTTAATTTTATTAGTGAAATCTGTAGAGCCAACATATGAAATACCAATGCTTTTTATATTTTTATGTTTAAGTATTTCCTGCATTTCAGGATAAACATGTTGAGTGAAATATTTATGAATTGACTTTAAGCCGCGTCCCTTAGAATCAACTGTTATTTCACCATTAACTAATTTAACGATTACTTTAATATTCAATAAATTAGATATTGCTCCTGCCCATGGTTTTAAACGACCGCCTTTAACGATATTGTCTAAATTTAAGATTCCCATATAAAGTTTGGTATTTTTACGGACTTCGTCAACTGATTTAATAATTTCATTTATACTTTTACCTTGTTTAGACATCTCAGCTGCTTTTATTACTTGAAAAGCTAATGAACGATCAGTGGTTAAACTATCAATAACTTTCACGTTAGATTTAGATAAATTTGCTGCTTCACAAGCAGTTTTATAAGTACCACTAATTTTACTGTCTAAATTAATTGACAAAATTTCACTACCATCAGCACCTAATTCATCAAATTTATTAATAAATTTACCCAAAGGTGGCTGACTAGTTTTTGGCAACCCCTTTGCAGTTTTCATTTTTTCATAAAACTCTTCATTAGTTATTGTTTCACGTTCTGTGTAAACAGTATCATCAATCATAACTGATAAAGGAATGATATTAATATCATACTCAGTAATTTCTTCATCGGTTAAACCTGCCGTTGAATCAGTAACAATTTTAATTTTTGACATTATTATCACCTTCACTGAAAGTTAAATTATTTTCTTTCAAATACATCGAATTTATGCGGATATATATTTTTACTATCTAATTTTCCAATTGTTTCTTTAATTAAATTAAATTCATCATAATTAATTTTAGGCATTACTGTATCCCCATCAAATTTATAATCAATTGAGGTACGATATAGCCGATCAACATATGGAAGTAATAGTTTAAATATTTGTGCACCACCAACTACAAATATTTCTTTTTCTTTATTATTATTAGCAAATTTCAAAAAATCATTTACATTATGAATGACCATTACTTCATCAGGAAATCTATTATCTTCTTGATGTGTTAAAACAACATTTAAACGATGGGGTAACGGCCTCCCAAAGCTCTTATAGGTCTTACTACCAGCCAATATTATATTATTCGTAGTAGTTTGTTTAAAATAATGCATATCTGCTGGTAACTTCCAAGGTAAATTACCGTTCATACCAATAACATGGCCTTTTGATTCAGCCCATAAATAAGAAATCATATTAATCTCCCCATTTTAAACAGCAACTGGTGCCTTAATTGGATCATGATGTTTATAATCGATCACTTTAATGTCATCCATATCATAATCAAAGATACTCTTTTTGTCAGGATTCAACCACAATTTAGGGGCTTGATATGGTTTCCTTGATAATTGAGTTTCAATTTGATCAATATGATTAGAGTAAATGTGCGCATCCCCTAAAGTATGAACAAAGTCACCAGGTTTCAATCCACATTCCTTTGCAATTAAAGAAGTTAATAAAGCATAACTAGCAATATTGAATGGAACTCCTAAAAATACATCACCTGAGCGTTGGTATAATTGACAACTTAATTTACCATCGTTTACATAAAATTGGAACATAGTATGACATGGTGGTAATGCCATTGCAGGAATATCTTCTGGATTCCAAGCAGAAACAATTAGTCTTCTAGAATTAGGGTTAGTTTTAATTTGTTCAATAACATTTTTAATTTGATCAATAGTCCCACCAGTAGATTTTTTCCAATGACGCCATTGACTACCATAAACTAAACCTAAATCACCATACTTATCGGCAAAATCATCATCATCTAAAATTTTTTGACAGAATTTCTTCTTTTCCGCTAAATAAACTTTTTTAAATTCTTTATCCTCATTTGCACGTAATCCAAAATTAGTCATATCAGGACCATCATAGTCTTTTGATTGCACAAAATTTTTAAATGCCCATTCATCCCAAATATGATTTTTATGTTGTAGCAAATATTTAATATTAGTTTGGCCATGTAAGAACCATAAAAGTTCACTTTTAATCAGTCCAAAAGGAACCTTTTTAGTTGTAAGTAATGGAAACCCTTTGCTTAAGTCAAAACGCATTTGATATCCAAATGTACTAATTGTTCCGGTACCTGTTCGATCACCTTTTTTATGACCATTTTCTAAAATATATTTTGCTAAATTTAAATAAGTATCTTCAAGCATTGTATAAACTCCTATTCTGCAAATTGGCTTAAATATTCCCAACGCTGCATTTTTTGATTAGATTGTTTGTTTAAATCATCAACCTGTGATTGTAAATCAGCTAACTTATCATAATCATCGCCATAATTTTGCATTTCTGATTGAAGGGATGAACTTTTAGAATCTAATTTATCAATTTCATCTTCTAAGCCATCAAATTCAATCTGCTCAGCATAAGTTAATTTGTTTTTTTTATTTTCATTATTTTCTTTAGGTTTATTTTCATCTGATTTTTTATGCTTTTTAACATTATCTTTATTACTGTTGTCATTTTTTAAACTAGCCAAATAATCAGTAAACAATCCAACATGCTGTTCAATTTTCCCATTACCATCAAAAATAAGTAATTTATTGGCTACTTTATCTAAAAAGTAACGATCATGAGAAACTGTAATAACTGTTCCAGCAAAGCCTTTGATGTAATCCTCGAGAACTGTCAATGTAGATATATCAAGATCGTTAGTAGGTTCATCTAACAGCAATACATTAGGTTGTTGCATAAGTAATTTTAATAAATATAAACGACGCTTTTCTCCACCTGATAACTTACGAATTAAAGTTCCATGCATAAATTTAGGAAACAAAAATTGTTCTAGTAAATCAGTAACACTGATTTTATTACCAGTATTATCAGTTACATTTTCCCCAACATCTGTTAAATACTTAATTACTCGCTTATCATCTGGTATTGGTTCAGTTTGTTGAGTATAATATGCCATCTTAACAGTTTCACCAATTTCAACAACACCACTGTCTGGCTTAATTTTACCAGCAATAACATTTAATAATGATGACTTACCAGCTCCATTTTCTCCACTTATACCGATTCTTTCATTTGGTTGTACTAAAAGGCTAAAATCATCTAGAATTTTTTTATTATCTAAAGTCAAATTAGTATCTTTTAACTCAATAACCTTTTTACCTAATCGTTGTTGACCAAGCGTGATGTCAACATCTTCATCAGTTTGTAAATTACCAACATCATTTTTTAAATCATTAAAACGATTAATACGTGCTTGTTGCTTAGTAGAACGAGCTTTAGCTCCCTTTTTCATCCAAGCTAGTTCTTGCTTGTACAATCGTTGCTTTTTATGTTCAGCATTCACTTCAAAATCAACACGTTCGGCTTTTTGTTGAACATACTTTTCATAATTACCTTCATATTCATATAGTTTTCCAAAAGACAATTCCCAAATATTATTGGCAATATTATCTAAAAAGTAACGATCATGAGTTACAAAGAGTAAAGATCCTTTATATTTAGCTAATAAATCTTGTAACCAATCAATGGAATCAAAATCCAAATGATTAGTAGGTTCATCTAAGATTAATAAATCAGGAGACTGTATCAATACTTGGGCCAAACCTACACGACGTTTTTGACCACCTGATAAGGTTGACACTTTTTGATTCATATCATTGATTTTAAGTTGCGTTAAAATTGTTTTAACGTCACTTTCAGCATTCCAAGCATCCTCTTCATTCATTTTTGCTTCAGCAGCTAAATATTGATGCTCGGCTTTTTCATCATCTGGATGCTTTGAATAAACATCTAAAGTATGTTCATAATATCTAATGGTATTAAAAATATCTTGACTACCAGCGAAAACAGCATCAAGTACCGTTAGAGATTCATCTAAAACTGGTTCTTGCTTTAAATATCCGATTGAATATGTTTTAGAGGTAATGATATTACCAGTAGAATCATGATCAACTCCAGAAATAACGTTTAATAAAGAAGTTTTTCCACTACCATTGGTCCCAATTAAACCAATTCGGTCATGTTCATTAATAATAAAATTTAAATTTTTAAAAAGTGTTTTTTCACCATAAGTCTTTGTTAAGTCCTCTGCTCTTAAAGTTTGCACAAAATCACTCTTTCAAATATTGTTTTATAAAATTAATTATATTTTCAGTATTATTATCTAAATTACCAATAACAACTTGTTTTTCAATTGCATTTAATGCTTTACCAAGCATTGGCCCTGGTTTTAAAATTCCATTCTTAATTAAAATACCGCCATTAATTGCAAGTTGCTTTTTATTTTTTATTGGTAAACTACTATATTGCTTTTTCAATAATTCATTATCAATCGAACAATCGTAAAAAGATGCAATATAGTTTGCTTCTAGTAATAAGTTTTCACCCGTGAGATACATTAAAAAATCACTCATATTATCATTCTGAATAGCATTTAAAGCATAACAACAAGTTTGTGTATTATTTATAACCTCGTTAGACGCTTTCCAAGATTTCAAAAAATTACTAATTTGTTCTCTATTTAAACCAAATTCAAAACAAATCAAACTCCATACTTCTATTTCATTATTTAAGTTCAAATTTTTAAAATGTGAAATATTTGATAATTGTTGTCTATAATCAGCAAACAAAGGGACATGTAAATACATATTGGTGCTTATCATATCATCAATTCCCTGTTTAGGTTTTAATCCTTTCATCATCTTAATAAATTCTACATAAATTCTCTCAATCGCAATTTTTTCTAATAATGAACTATGCTTCTCAATGGCATTAAAAGTTTCTTTTTCAATATTAAAGTTTAATTTACTAGCAAATCTAACTGCGCGCATCATCCTCAAAGCATCTTCATTAAATCTTTCATTAGGATTGCCAACAGCACGAATGATTTTTTTATCTATATCAGCAATACCACCAAATAGATCAGTTACTTCACCATTTTCGCGCATGGCTAAAGCATTAATAGTAAAATCACGACGCTTTAGATCTTCTTTTAAAGAGCGTACAAATGTAACTTTATCCGGTCTACGATAGTCTTGATACCCCGACTCCGTTCTAAAGGTTGTAATTTCATACCCCTTATCATTATCGAGAACCATTACAGTCCCATGTTCAATACCAGTATCAACAGTTCTTTTAAATAATTTTTTTATTTCTTCAGGATATGCACTAGATGCAATATCAACATCATGAATTTTTTCACCTATTATTGTGTCTCTCACGCTACCCCCAACGAAGTAAGCTTCATATCCAGCAGCTTCAATTTTCTGCATTACAGGGCGAGCTTTTTCAAATTCATCAGGTAAATTTTTAATCTTTATCATTGTTTATACCCCTATCTTTACTATATAAATATTAACAGATAAATAGTATTATTTACAAAGTTTTATGTTTTTGTGTTATTATATTAGTTAAAGTAACTTTTGACATTTAGAAGGTGTAAAAATGGCCACAAATAATTATCCTTATCAAAAAAGTTTTGAAAAACATTTAAACATTAATGGACTAGCTAAAGTCACAATTAAAGAGTATACGAGTACTTTAATTGATATGTTCGAATATTTATCAAACTTTAATATTGGGTATCAAAAAAATCATCATGTTAATCAATTATTTGATCGTGATATACAACAATATATGAACATGTTGGTTGAAAAACGACAAATAAATAATTCAACATATAACAAAGTATTATCACATATAAATATTTATTTTAAATATTTATTTAGTCATGATTTCTCTGAAAAATTACCTACCTTAACATTAAAAGGAAGAGATCGTAACAAAGAATCTAAAATTAATATCAAATGGATTGAACACATGCCAAAAATTTTAAATGATCCAAATGTTCATCCTTATACTAAAATGACACTGTTGTTAATTAGCAAAGGATTTAAATCTTCAGAATTCTTAAAAAATAATTTTTATAGAGTATTTACAAAAATTAAGTTCAACAATTACGAAACAAAGTTTATTAACCAATTTAACAATTTTATTAAACCAATTCAGGATAAACAATCATCAAATGATTTATTTTTGAAGCAAAGAATTGCAAATGATCCACATTTAACTTTACCTGGATTGCATAAATACCTAAAACCGAGTGAAGAATATTTATCTTTTAGTTTAAATCCGACAGATTTATTTCAAGGCTATATTTTAAATTATGTAATAAAAAATCCAGGAGAAAATGAATTTGAGCTTTCAAATCATCTTAATCTGGATTTAGCATCAGTTATATACTATAAAAAATTATCAACAAAAATTATTAATGATTAATAGTTTCGATAATCTTCTAACATCATTGCAGCTTCATCATCAGAAGGCACTGCTGTAACATACATTTCAAGTAATGATATAGCATTTTTGATATCTCCACTTTCTCTAAAGAATAAAGATGCAGATTTTAAGAAAGTAGTATTATCCATAAAGTATGGTTTAGCAGCTAGATAATATTTATGTGCATTTTTAATATCATCAATTTCATCATAAGATATAGCTAAATTCCAATAAAATTGAGGATCCATCTCATGATCATCTAGATATGAAGATAATAATTCAATGTTATCTTCATATTTTCCTTCAGAAACAAACAAGTTAGACAATTCAAGAACAATTTCGATATCATCAGGATCAATCTTATTTCCTTCTTTTAGATAATTTTCTGCAAGTTCCTTATTATCAACTTTAGTTGCAGCACGAGCGCTTAACAAATATAATTTTTCGTTATATTGATCGACACTAAGACCTTCTTGATATACTAATAAAGCATCTTCTGATTTGTTTTGTTCTTCTAAAGCTTGTCCTAAGTATGGATATAAAGTCGCATATTGTGGATCACTTTCACGCAATTCTTGGAACAATTCAATTGCTTTATCATAATCTTTTAGCTGTAAATAGGTAAAAGCTGTTTCAAATTTTACATCAGAAGTCATATCAATAGTCTTAATTTGCTTTAAATATCCAATTGCATGCTCAAATTTACTATCATTAGCATAAGAAATACCAACTCTTTCAACTAAATTAACCGAAGAAATATTGGTTACTCCTTCTTTAATTAATCCTAAATACAATGGTATCGCTTTATTATATTCACCCATGGTAAACAAAAGTTCCGCTAGAGCAAAAGTGATAACATTTTCATGAGGAGCTAATTCCTTAGCTTTTAGTAGCTTTTCTCGACTTACATCTAATAATCCTTGAGTTTGATATAAGTCCGCTTGAGTAACTAAAGATTGTAAATAAGCATCAGATTCAGATGAAATAATACTTAGCTGAGCTAATGCTTCATCTGTTTTACCCTCACTAATTAAAATATCTGAGATGTCCACTCTTAAACTATCCTCGTCAGGAAATTTCTTTAATAATTTTTGATATATTTTTTTAGCTTGATCACTGAAACCATATGAATATAATTCTTCAGCTAGTGAATAAAGCATTTCATCACTATCGTGGTGATATGCTAAATCATATTGCTTATTAAAATCATCAATTTTGCCAGATTCTAAAAGATCTAATGCTTTTTCAGAATAACTCATATATAATTCCTCCTATCAACATAATTTGGAGATAATATAAAAAAGAGTCAGTTCGACATAATCAGCCGAACTGGCTCTTTTATCAATAAAGTGAGCTGTTTATTTAACAGCATCCTTTAAAGCTTTACCTGGCTTGAATGCAGGTACTTTACTTGCAGGAATTTGAATTTCTGCACCAGTTTGAGGGTTACGACCCTTACGAGCGGCACGTTCACGTACTTCGAAATTACCAAAACCGATAAGTTGTACCTTTTCGCCTTTAGCCATGTTGTCTTGGATTGAACCAAAAACAGCATCTACAGCAGCAGTTGCATCCTTCTTAGTTAAACCAGTTTTTTCAGCAACATTGCTTACTAATTCTGCCTTGTTAGCCATGTGTTTTCACCTCCCAATAGTTCGGAAAACAATCAATGCTTTTCGACATATGTAATAACAACATGATTGGTGTCATTACATTACTTCAAGATATCACATAAAGCCCTACAATTCAATTATTTAATGGCTATTTTAGTAAAAAAATATGCAAAATTACTTACGTTTTCTAGTAATAATTTTAATTGGCGTTCCAGAAAAGTCAAAATGATTTCTAATTTGGTTCTCCAAATATCTTTCATAGGAAAAATGCATAAGCTCTTCATCATTTACGAAAACCACAATTATAGGTGGAGCAGTTCTAATTTGAGTAGCATAATAAATTCTAAGCTTTCTACCTTTAATACTAGGAGTTGGCGTCATTGCAATAGCGTCCATAATAACATCATTCAAATTAGAAGAAGAAATTCTTTTAGAATGATTTTCATTAACTTGTTTAATCATACCCGGTAATTTAGTTAATCTTTGCTTAGTAAGTGCTGATACGAACAAAATTGGTGCATATGATAGATATCGAAATTGTGTTCTAATTCCAGCTTCAAATTCGCGTTGAGTAGAACTTGTTTTTTTCAAAGTGTCCCATTTATTAACAACAATGATTACACCTTTTCCGCCTTCATGCGCATAACCAGCAATACGTTTATCTTGTTCACGAATACCTTCTTCAGCATTAATAACAATTAGTGCAACATCACTGTTATCAATTGAACGCATTGCACGCATTACAGAATAACGTTCAGTATTTTCATATACTTTTCCACGTTTTCTTAAACCAGCAGTATCAACCATTGTATACTCCTGACCATCTTGAATGAATTTAGTGTTAATTGCATCCCTGGTTGTACCAGCAACATCGGAAACAATCACTCGTTTTTCACCCAAAATAGCATTTACTAATGATGATTTACCCACATTAGGACGTCCAATCAAGCTAAACTTGATACTATCGTCATCGGCATTATCAGTTTTTTCAGAAAAATTCTTAATAACTTCGTCTAACATGTCACCAAGTCCTAATCCATGTGCACCGGATATTGGATATGGATCACCAAAACCTAATGAATAAAAATCATATATATCAGCACGGGCTTCAAAGTTATCTACTTTATTTACTGCCAATACAACCGGTTTATTAGTTCTGTATAAGATTCTGGCAACATTATCATCAGCATTTGTAATACCTTCCTTACCATTGACCATAAATACAATAACATCTGCTTCATCAATAGCAATTTCTGCCTGAGCTGTAATTTGTTTAACAAATGGTTGATCATTTATTTCAATTCCACCTGTATCAATCATGCTAAACTCATGCCCTAGCCATTCTCCATGAGAATAAATTCGATCCCTTGTAACACCTGGAGTATCTTCAACGATAGATATTCTTTCTCCAGCAATTCTATTAAAAATTGTAGACTTACCTACATTAGGACGTCCAACAATCGCAACAACGGGTAATCCCATTTCAAAGTCACCCTTTCTATTAATAATAAAAAAATATCCTTCAATAAAAAGAAGGATATTTTTAAAGATTATAAACTATTATTGATTATCTTTGTCTAATCCTTTACCTACAATGTCACCTAAAGTAAATCCGTTTTCTTCTTCAGGAGCATCTTCAGTAGAGTTATCAGAAACCTTAGCATTTTCCTTTGAAGAATCATCACCATTTTCAGGTTCTGGTTCAAGTGCTCTCATTGATAAAGCTAAACGATGATTTTCAGGTTGAACATCAAGAACCTTAGCTTTAACAGTTTGACCAACTTTTAATACATCAGCAGGTGTATTAACATGTTCATGAGAAATTTGTGAAATATGAATTAGTCCTTCAACACCAGGAATTACTTCGGCAAAAGCACCAAAATCAACTAAACGTTTAATAGTAACTTCAACAATACTACCTTGTGGGGCTTTTTCTTCAATTTCATCCCATGGTTGTGGCATAGTTTGCTTAATTGATAATGAAATACGACCTTTATCTTTATCTAAAGCAATAACCTTAACCTTAACGTCTTGACCATTCTTTAATACATCAGAAGGCTTGTTAACACGTTCATATGAAATTTCTGAAACGTGAACTAATCCGTCAACGCCGCCTAAATCAACAAAGGCACCAAAGTTAGTCATACGAGCAACTTTACCTTCAACAACGTCGCCAACATTTAATTTACCCATAACTTCTTCAAGCGCTTTTTCTTGTTTTTGTTCCATTACATCACTATGTGATAGAACTAAACGGTTCTTTTCAGGAATAATTTCAACAATCTTACATTCAAATTGTTGACCATCATATTGATTTAAGTTTCTTACAAAATGATTTGTAATCATTGAAGCAGGAATAAATCCACGAACACCAGCATCAACAACTAATCCTCCACGAACTGCATTTTTAACAGTTACAGTGATAGTTTCATCATTCTTAGATTTTTCTTGTAATTCATCCCAAACTTTACGTTCTTGTAAGCGACGAACAGAAAGTAGAAAACTTCCGCCTTCTTTATCGTCACCAATTCTTGAAAGAACAACAAATTTGCCCTTATCTCCCACTTTGTATTGTGAGTCTTCATCATTGTTAGAACTTGATGAAATTTCGTGACGAGGAACAACACCTTCGACACCAGCATTATCAATTCCAATAATTAATTGATGGTCATTATCAATGGCTAAAACCTCACCACTAACTACATCATTAATATTGACTTGGTCCACACTATCCAAGGCTTCTAATAAATCTTTATTTGTTTTTTCATCTGATTCACTCATCTGATAATTCCTCCTTGAGACAACTATACTTAACATTTTAGACTAACTTTTAAAGAAAATCTAGTTATATGACTAAGTTATCCGTTATTTTTAATAATTTTAGATATTTCATTAACTACATCACTTATTGACATCGAAGTGGTATCAATTTCAATTGCATCATCAGCTTTAACTAAAGGTGAAATTTGACGATGTGAATCCTTATAATCACGATCTTCAATTTCCTTTTTTAGCTGATCTAATGGAACATGAATATTTTTTTCTGCGTTATCCTTCAAACGACGTTCTGCTCGCTCTTGAACACTAGCAATTAAAAATATTTTTACTTCAGCATTTGGTAAAACTGTAGTCCCTATATCTCTACCGTCCATAACAATTCCACCATTACTAGCTATTTGTTGTTGTCTTTTAACTAAATCAGATCTAACACCACTCAAACTAGCTATTTCAGAAACTGAATTGGTTACATCTTCTTGACGAATCTCGTTAGTAACTTCTTGTCCATCCAAAAATACCTTTTGTTGTTCTGCATTAGGTTCAAATGAAATGTCTGTATCTTTCAACATTTCAACCACTCTTATTTCGTCACTTAAATTATATCCCAATCTCATGGCTTTAAGTGTTATAGAACGATACATCGCACCAGTATCACAATAAACATATGAAAAATTATTAGCAACTAATTTAGCAACTGTACTTTTACCAGCGGATGCTGGGCCATCAATTGCTACTTGAATTTTTTTTAAGTTCATTTAATATACCCCAATCAATATTATTTTACTCTAATTTTCTGGTTCACAGAAACATTATCGCTAGTTAAACCATTTAATTGCTTTAATTGATCAACAGTAAGACCACTATTCTTTGCAATTCTATATAAATCATTTTCACCATTTTGACCAACAACAGCGTAATCTCTATCATTACTATTATCAGATGACTGATTGCTTACAGAACTACTACTTGATGCACTAGAATTATTATTGGCTGGTTTATTTGAAGATGAGCTTGCGCTAGATGTTTTAAAGGAACTACTATTGGAAGCTTTTTTATCACCTTCATGACTAGCATTTTCAGTATTGCTAGAACTACTTTGATCAACCTTATTAGAATTTGAAGTAGACTTTTTAATAGCTTTATCTTTCTTGGAAGAAGCCTTTTTACCTTTTGATTTTATCATACTTGAGGATGAACTTGAAGATTGACTCTGACCATTATCACTAGGATTACTCATCATCCCGAAAACAAGTGTAAATAAACCAATAACTACAACAATCGTAACTAATATAATAGCTATTAATTTATGACCTCTGCTTTTCTTCCTTAATTCCATTCTTGATAAACCATTTGATTCATCTTTATTGTTATTATTCAAAATAATAACCCTCCCAATCTTATTGTTAATACAATTCATTATACATTATTTAATGCATTTTGTTGAAAAGAGAATTAATTATGGAATTCCAATCATAATTATGTTTATTATTTGTTTTAATATTAGACCTAATTAAGTTAGCTGCATATAAATTTAATTTTGTATGATCACCATCACAACAATATTCATTATGAGCACTAAATTTTTCATCAAAATGAGATAATATTTTTTTACGACGACAATCATTATTCAAAACATAAGATAGCATCTCTGATAAACTATTTTTTTGATCTAGCCGTCTTGCCTGAAAAATATTAATAACTTCCTCTTCTGAATAATCATTATCATAGTAATATTTTAATAATTTAGTTTGTTCATCATCATTATGATTTTTTTTATAATTACGATAATAAAAAGAAATGATATCATCATCATCTGGAATGTTATCCATTAATAAATTATATTGAAGCATTTCATCATTTTTTTGATAAAGAATAACAGAAATACTTTCTTTCATATCTCGACCAGCACGTCCCATTTCTTGAACATATGATTCAATATTTGAGGGCATATGATAATGAATAACATATCTAATATTACTTTTATCAATTCCCATACCAAAAGCACTAGTAGCACATATAACATCTATTTGATCATTCATAAATTGATGTTGAATACGATAACGATTTTCATTATTCAAATCTGAATGATAAGCTTCAACTTTCAAATTAGCTTTCTGTCTTAAAAAGATTGTAGCCATATTGGCCATTTTTTTACTAGAAAAATAAATAATCCCTGGACTACATAATTTGTTAACCAATGAAAGTAACTTGTTGTTTTTATCATTAGTATCATCACAATATTTAACAGATAACATTATATTTGAACGATTAGTAGACTTAACTATATATTTAACATTATGCAATCCTAGTTTATGAACAATTTCAGAACGCACTGTTTTAGAAGCAGTCGCTGTTAACATTAACACTTGCGGATTATTTAAAGATTGAATTATTCTATGTAAATTAAGATATTCAGGTCTAAAATCAGTCCCCCATTGAATAATACAATGAGCTTCATCAATAACAAAAAGACCAATATCTAGTTTATTAAAATACTTTAAAACATCAAGTTGAGATATCATTTCTGGAGAAATGTATATATAATTATATTTATTTAGATTATTCAAAATTCTTTTTTTCTCTACAAAATTTAGCCCTGAAGTAATAGCAACTGTTTTTTTGGATCCTAAATATCTCATGCGATCAACTTGATCTTGCATTAAAGAAATTAAGGGTGAAATAATAACAACTGGCTGATTTATCATTCGACCAAAGAATTGATATATAAGCGTTTTACCAGTTCCAGTTGGCAACATTCCAAAAGTATTTTCACCCTGACTCAAAGACGATAAAACTTCAAACTGTCCAGGGCGAAAATCATCAAAGCCAAACCATTTTTTTAATTTTTGACGTAAATAATTCATAACTATTTACTCCTCATTATTTGATATAATCTAAACTTAAAGAAGTCTATATTGGCAACATCTAACTTATTAAAATTCCAGAAATCAATTGGCTGATTTTGATATTTCTTGTTTAAAATAGCAACTTCATTATCAGATAAAATCATATCATATGGAAATTGTTCTGTATCTAAAAAAATTGCATTTTCTAGTAAATGTTCTTTAACTGTAGATTCCTTAAGATTATATTTTTTAGCAATAGTAAAAATATTAAGACCATTATTAAATTCATAAAATGTTCTTCTAGCACTTGCATTGATTCTACTTTGTACTACATTTTCAAGTAAATAATTCAAAAAAGAATTGCTATTTTCAATAAATTTAATCATTAAAATCCATAAATCAATATTAATAAAGTATATTTCCATTTTAGAATAATTATATCGATTAGATAATTGTTCATAAGTTAATCCATAATTATTGTGTCCAATCAATAAATTTGCAAATATATTAGCCCTATCTTCATCTAATGAAGATAAAAAGGACTTAATAAAGCTATAAATGTCATCAATAAAATTATCATTTTTATATTTATGAAACAAATTTTTAATTAAATTGGTATCATAAAAATCTGCCTGAACTGGATAATAACTACTATTATGATAACTATATTCTGAAGTGACTTGAATAAGTAATAAAAACCTATTTTTAAACTTTTCAATATCATAATCAAAACCATATGATAATTCTTTAGGCAAATAAAAGGATTCAAATAATGAATCCTTTTTTTGTTTACCCTTATTAGTTAATTTATATTGATATTTATTATATGAAAAAACATATCCATTATTAATTAATTCATTTATTAATTTATCTTCATTTTGTAAAGAATCAAAGTTCTTCATCATTCCTGAATATTCTAATATATGATAACGACTGCCCCAAAATAAAGTTGAAACAGTTCTTTTACCATCTAATAAATTCTTAATTAACTTTAGTCTTCTCGGTTGTTTATTAGATAACATTAAAAGTAAAAGCTTTTTATTCATTAATCAATCTCTTTTCTTATAAGTAGACCAAACTTTACTACGATTTAAGATTATCACAAATACAATCCCTATAAAAAGTCCTTTAATAATATTAAAAGGAATTACGACATATAGGATTGAATCTGCAAGGCTAAAATTCAAATGGAATCCTGCCAAATTAATATATAAAGGCGTTATAATAAAATAATTTGCCAAGCTCATGATTAAAGTTAAAGAGATAGTTTCAAATAAAACCATTAAAACATACTTAATTTTTTTAGAGAATAGTCTATCAACGAGTGACATTGATAAAACAATTGTTAAACTAGCAAGTAGTAACGAAGAAACCCCTATCAAATTAATTATTGAAGGACCCGTAAAAATAAAATATAGGAAGGCCCTCATAACGGACACAACGATACCACTACTAGTTGATAACAAAATTGTTGCTAATAAAATAGGAATATCACCAAAATCTAATTTCATATAAGGAGCAATGGGGATAATGGAAACTGATATATAAGACAATAAATAAGCTAAACCACTTAATATTGAAATTTGAACAATTCTTTGTAAACTAAATTTATTTGAACTAAACATTAAAAATTCCTCCAAATGAGGATTATCTTCAAAAAAAGTCCCTGCTAAATGAATAACAGGGACTTTTGCACACTAAAAATAGATCTTCTTTATACCAGACTTTACTGTCGGCTTTGGAATTTAACCAAATCAACCATCAAAAGATGGGTAGCGGGCTATACCGCCGGTCGGGAATCTAACCCTGCCCTGAAGATAAACCATATATTATTTTTATTTATAATAATGTACCAAAATATTAAGCAAAAAACAATAATTAAGACTTTTTATCAGTAATCTCATAAAGTCTTTCAACTTCTATTTTCTTTAATGGCCTAAATTCTCCAGATTGTAAACCTCTTAGATTTAAAAAGGAATATGACTCACGTTTTAATTTTTTAACTGGATGATTAATTGCCTTAAACATATTTTTAACTTCATGATTTTTTCCTTCATGAATTGTTAATTGAACAACTGCAGTTTTCTTTTTAGGATCAGTTTCTAAAATATTAGTCTTAGCTGGACTTGTTTTTTTACCATGAATTTTAATTCCTAATCGTAATTGCTTAAGTTCATCATTTGTTGGAATACCTTCCACTTTAGCAACATAAGTTTTTTCAACTTCATATTTTGGATGAGTAAGACGATTATCTAAATCACCATCGTTAGTTAATAATAACAATCCAGATGTATCATAATCTAAACGACCAACTGGGTAAATTCTTTCTGGAATGTCTTCAAAGAAATCTACAACTGTCTTTCTATTTTTTTCGTCAGCAACTGATGAAATAATTCTTCTAGGTTTGTAAAAAAGAAAATAAACTTTCTTTTCTTTCCCACCAATTGGTACCCCATCTACTTCGACTGAATCTGAAACTTTAACTTTAGTACCTAGCTCAGTTACAACTTTATTATTAACACTGACCCTCCCCGAAGCAATAATTACTTCTGATTTTCTTCTAGAAGCGACTCCTGCTTTTGCCATTACTTTTTGTAATCTTTCAGCCATTACTTTTCCTCCTTAGTAATTAAATTCTTATCGATTTTAGGTAATTCTTTTAAACTTGATATTCCGAATAATTTCAAAAAATTTTCAGTAACTTCATAAAGTTTAGGATTACCTGGTACTTTTTTATGACCACTTACTCTAATTATTCCTTGCTTTATTAATTTTTGAATTGTTTTATTACTATTAACTCCCCTTATATCATCGATTTCGACTCTAGTAATTGGTTGATTGTAAGAAATAATGGTTAAGACTTCCAAAGAAGTTTGAGTAAGTGAAATTTCATCATCATCAATTATGTATTTTTTAATAATTGAATCTAATTCCTCTTTGGTAGCAAGGGTATACTTATCATCATATTTTATTATTGTAAAAGGACTATCTGGATCATTACTTAAATTATCATTGAGCTTATCAATACTATTTGTGATGTCAAATTCATTCATTTCTAATAATTTAGAGATGTTAGACGATGAAATCCCATCATCCCCAGAAACATAAATCAAGCCACTAATTTTGGCTAAATTACTTACCAATCAATATACACTCCAATCTATTTTTTACGAATATATATTCTATTATCAATTTGTTCAACAAAAATCAAATGTTCCTTCATTAACTCTAAGATTGACAAAAAGGTAGTTATAATTTTTTCTAAGTTATCATCAATGTTGAATAAAGAATTAAATTCTAAAATATCTTTGTTTTCTATCTTTTTAAGAATCCAATTAGACTGTTCCTTTACAGTGTAGTGCCATTCATTAATTTCATGCACATAAGGCTTATTGTACTGATGTTTTTTAATAATTGAATCAAAAGCATCTTTTATTAAATCAACATTCATTATTTTATTACCATTCAGATCTAACATTTCTGTAACAGTCGGTACTTTGGCTGTAATACTATGATGCATACTACTTTTCTTTTGCATCTTTTTTAATACTTTTGAGGCTTCTTTGTATTGTTGATAAATAATTAGTTGATTAACAAGTTCATTTCTAGGATCTTCATAATCATCGTCTTCATCTTCTAAGTCATCTTTTTTTGGTAGCAGCAATTTAGATTTAATCACCATTAAATTTGAAGCCATAACAAAATATTCGCCAATTACATTAACGTTCAATTCTTTCATCTTGTTTAAATAATCAACATACTGATTAGTTATTTTTTCAATTTCAATATCATATATATCCATTTGTGATTGTTTAATTAAATGTAACAATAATTCTAATGGACCATCAAAATCATTTATATGAATATTCATGACATTATTGCTTGGTTCCATTACGTTTCTCCCAAATTTCACAAATTTCAGTCGTATCCATAGTCCCAATTATTCGTTTATTCATATATAAATCTGATAGTTGATTTAACATAATACAACAATTATTCATATTCCAAGAATCAGGAGTTAGTATAATTCTACGAACAACCAATAATGAATTCTTAGATTCAATTGACAGCATTCCAGCCCAGTTATTATTTTCATTTTTCCATAAATATATAACTCGATCATCTGAATTTTTATACCAATTTAACTCAGATTTTAAAATTTCATTATTCATGTCGGGTATTAAGGAAAGCATATCCATAACTATTTTTTCATATTCACTACGATATTTTAATAACATTATAAAATCCTCCCTAATAAAAAGTTACGCTCTTGGATGGTACTTATTAAATGACTGATTCAAATGTTCATGAGAAATATGGGTATATATTTGAGTTGTAGAAATATCAGAATGTCCTAATAATTCTTGAACAATTCTTAAATCAGCTCCATTTTCCAAAATGTGAGTGGCAAAAGAATGTCTCAGAGTATGTGGCGTGACATCTTTCTTTATACCTGCCAAGGCCACATAATGCTTTATTTTTTGCCAAATACTTTGACGACTTAAACCACCACCATGAGCATTTAAAAATAAATAATCACTACGACGATTTTTTAATAGTTTAGAACGACTACTGCTTACATAGAAATTAATCCACTTAATTGCTTGAGTTCCAATTGGAATAATTCTTTCTTTATCGCCCTTACCTAAAGTTTGAATAATGCCCATCTCTAAATGTAAATTGTCCATCTTTAAATGAACCATTTCACTTACACGCAAACCGGTAGCGTACATAACTTCAAATATAGCACGATCGCGAATTCCATATTTATCATTAGTATCGGGTGTACTTAACAATCTATCTACTTCTTTTGTAGTTAAAACTGATGGAAAATGTTGAGCTTGCTTAGGTGTGTCTATTTTAATCATAGGATTATTATTAATATAATGAAATCTTAATAAATACTTAAAGAATTTTCTCATAGTCGAAATAAAACGGATAATTGAATTTCTCGCTTTACCGTTTTCTTTCATATATTTCATATAATTTAAAATAATACGTGAATCAACATCTTTAAAGCTATTTATATGTTCTTTGGAAAGATAATTTGCAAACTCTGCTAAATCTTGACGATAACTTTTAATTGTATTTTCAGATAAGCCACGTTCAATTAATAAAAAGTGTAAATAATCATTAATTGTCTCATTCATAAATTAGTCACCTATTCTTCAATACTAAATTCAATACCCTTTTGAGTCAGTTTTAGTTCACCATTAATTTGTTCAACTAAACGATTCTTTAATAAATGACCTACCGCACGTTTAAATTGTCCCTTACTAATACCGAAATACTTTTTAATATCATCTGGGCTACTTTTGTCAGTATATGGTAACTTGTAATCATCAGAATGTTTTAAAACTGCAAATAACATTTTCGAATCACCATCAATAGCTTCATAACCACGAGGCTTCATTGATAAATTTAACGTCCCATCACGTAATACACCAATGACTCGCACATTAACATGTTTACCAAGATTAGGTTCAACATCACGTTCACTAGGATGAATAAATCCTAAATGATAGTCATCAGTAATAACTCTAGTACCTGCTAATTTAAGACGATAAGTTGTAGCTTTTAAATTATGATTCATCAATTCCTTACCACCTGGGGTCGAAATATCCTGAAATATTTGTTCATCAGCTAATTCTCCCCATATACGACCCTTTTTATCTACTTTCAAAGAAATCATAAGATAGTCGCCATGTTTAGGCCACAATTTAGTAAGTTCAGGTAAGTCATCAATTGATACAGCAATATCTTTATTAGGCAAACCAATATCAACAAATACACCTAGGCCATATTTACTTTGTACAACTTGCCCAAAAGCAAAATGGTCAACTTGAACCTTAGGTGCATCTCTTGTAATTTGCATTTTATGGTCCTCATTTTCATAAGCAAAACCACTAAATTTACTTCCAATATGCAATGGTTTAACAATTTCTGATTTATCTAATAAAAATGTTACCCCTTCAATTTGAACAAAATAACTTTTATCATTTTCATCAGTAACTTTTCCAGAAACTATTCTACCCAATATATTGTTCATTAATATACCTCATTTCGATTATTTATATTATAATTTTACACTAATTTTCATAATATTTCGATAGCAAAAAAGGATACGCAAAATGCGTACCCTTTTTATCAAATAATTATTATTTAATCATTATAATGAATTAGCAGCACCACTGTATACAATACCACGACGAGCATCAACAGTGATTGTTTGTCCATCAGAAATTTCTTCAGTTGCGCCAGTTGCACTAACGATAACTGGAATGCCTAATGAAATACCAACTACCGCTGCATGTGATGTCATTCCACCATTTTCAACGATAATTGCGCTAGCTTTCTTCATTGCTGGTAAGAAGTCTTTGTTAGTGTTCTTAGCCACTAACACGCCACCGTCTACAGCTTTGCTGTTTGCGTCGGCAGCGTTACTTGCTAAAAAAGCCTTACCAATAACGGTCTTATCACCGATTCCTTGTCCTTGTGATAATTCTGAACCGATTAATTTAACACGCATAACGTTAGTAGTACCTTTTTCGCCAACTGGAACACCAGCAACGATTAATACTAAGTCGCCTTCCTTAGATAAGCCTGATTCAACAGCTTTCTTAGCAGCAAAATCAAACATACCATCTGTAGTTTCTGGCTTGTCAACAACAATTGGTTGAACACCCCAGTTAACCATTAGGCCACGACGTACACGATCATCAAAAGTTAATGCTAAAATATCAGCATTTGGATGGTATTTAGAAATCATACGAGCTGAGTAACCAGTAGTAGTAGTAGTAACAATTGTCTTAATGTCTAAGTCTTTAGCCATTTGAGCAACTTGTTTACCAAATGCTTCAGTTACATCACCATTCTTGAATTCAGGACGTGCGTCACCGTATTCAGCATAATGGTTTTCAGCTTTAATATCTAATTTATTCATCATTCCAACAGCTTTAGCTGGGTAAGCACCATTAGCACTTTCACCTGAAAGCATAGTAGCATCAGTACCACTTAATACAGCATATTCAACATCTGAAGCTTCAGCACGTGTAGGACGTGGATTTTCAATCATTGAATCTAGCATTTGAGTAGCAGTGATAACTGGTTTACCCATTTCATTACATCTGTGGATCATATGTTTTTGAACGATTGGAACATTTTCAGCAGGAATTTCAACAGCCATGTCTCCACGAGCAATCATTAAACCATCAGAAACCTTCATGATTTCTTCAAAGTTGTCAATTCCTTCTTGTGATTCAATCTTAGGGAAAATTTGAACATCTTCCATATGTTCTTCTTCAAGTAATTTGCGGATATCTAAGATATCTTGAGGTTTTCTTACGAATGAAGCAGCAATGTAGTTAATGTTCATCTTTGATAAACCAAAGCGAATATCACTTGAATCTTTTTCAGTGATACCTGGTAAATTAATTGATACTCCTGGAGCATCAACAGTTTTACGTGAACCTAAAGTGGCATTATTTTGAGCAGTAACAACTAATTCTTTGTTATCAGTATCTTTATCTTCAACAACAGCATCTAAAATACCATCATCAAATAAAACATGTCCACCAACTTTAACATCATCAAATAGGCCTGGGTAAGTAACGGCAATTTTGTCCTTAGTACCTTCTAGACTACTATCCATTGAAATTCTGAATTGGTCATCGGTATGAAAATCAATCTTACCATCTTTTTGCTTAGAGGTACGAATTTCAGCACCTTTAGTATCAAGCATGATACCCATTGATTTACCTGTCTTCTTTTCAGCTTCATGAACTTTGTCTAAACGACCTAAATGTTCTTCATGATCACCATGTGAAAAATTAAATCTGAAAACATTAGCTCCTGAGTTAATTAAACTAGCAATAGTTTCAACATCATTACTAGCAGGTCCTAATGTACTTACGATTTTTGTTTTTTTCATAAGTAAAATCTCTCCTTTTATTTTGTATCAAATATATAATTCAATACATAATGGATTTCAATGTAAATTGTATCACTTTTTAAAATCTATGTCTGCTATTTTCTTTATAGTTTCTATAATAAATTATCATTTATAAACAACGTTACCATTCCCTAATATATAAATTAGTTTATTAAATAAATTTGAATTATAATTCAAATCATAATTATGATTAAGCAAAGTTGTTTTTTTATTTTTTTCACGATAAATAATTACCCGATTATTCCCATAATTATTCTTTATTTCTTGATATAGAATATTTATGTTCTCAGGTGAATCATGATCACTGTCTATTTTTAAATACCACTTTTTATTCGAATTATCCCGATTATTTTTTATTAAATCACTTTTAACATTCGCTGCAGGATATATTTTATTAGCAATAATTTGAGCACCATCTCGTTGTTCAACTTTGCCTTTAATTAAAACTACAATTCCATTTTTAAACCAATCCTTAATCATAGTAAACACATTAGGAAAAATGGTGATACTTAAGCCACCAGATAAATCAGTACCATGAGCAAAAGCCATTTCCTTACCGTTTTTTGTTCTAATTTGTTTGATGGAATCTAAATACAAAACAGTGTATATATCACCTTTATATTCCAATACACTATCAGATGAAACAATATTAATACTATTAAAAATATTTATATATTGTTCTACAGGATGTCCAGATAAATATGCACCCAAATATTCATTTTCTTTTTGTAATTTTTCATTTAAAGGCATTTCATCCAAATGTTTTATTTTAGGCTTTAGTGCATCAAATAATTCCATTGAATTACCGCTTAAATTAATGGAGTCGATAAATTCAGGGATTGATGCTAACAATTCCGAACGGTTATATCCAAAGTCATCCATTGCACCCGAATAAACAAGCGAATTAATCAAATCTATTTTTCTATATTTAGAATCAATTCTTTGCAGAAATTGTTCTAAGTTATTAAATAGACCATTAGTATTTCGCTCATCAATTAAATCATTAATAAAATCACTACGTAGTCCCTTAATAGAACCTAAGCCGAATAACACATTATTATGATATATTTTAAATTCCTTATCACTAATATTAATATTAGGGCCATCAACTTTTATATTTCGCTTTTTTAATTCTGTTAAATAAATCTTAGTTTTTTTATTATTATTCAATACTGAGTTTAATATGCTAACAAAAAACTGCATACTGTAATGAGCTTTTAAATAGGCTAATTCAAAGGCCATTTTGCTATAAGCAACAGCATGTGATTTATTAAAACCATAACTGGCAAACTGATCAATATAATCAAAAGTTTGTTTGGCAGCTGTTTCACTATATCCTTTTTCTAAAGCTCCACTAATAAATTTGGATTTCATTGAATCCATTACATCATGCTTTTTCTTGCTCATAGCCCTTCTAAGTAAATCGGCTTCACCTAAAGTAAATCCACCCATTGTAGAAGCAACTCGCATAACTTGCTCTTGATAAACAATAATACCAAAAGTTGGTCCTAAAATAGATTTTAATGTGTCATCAGCATAAGTAACATTTTCCTGGCCATTTTTACGTTTGATAAAAGATTCAATATTCCCCATTGGGCCTGGACGATACAAAGCATCAACTGCAGCAACCAAATTAAAATTATTCGGTTGCAATGCTTTTAATACTCTCTTAATACCAGCAGATTCAAACTGAAAAATACCGTTAGTATCCCCTCTTTTAAATAAAGACAAGGTTTTTGAATCATCTAAATTAATGTTTCTGATACTAAAATTATTGTTTGCTTCGCTTTTTACATGATTAACAATATCTGCAAGTAATGAAAGGTTCCTCAATCCTAAAAAGTCAATTTTTAAAAGACCTATCTCTTCAACGTAGTTTTTAGAATACTGAGTCATCAAAATGCCTTCACTGCCATTTTGCAGAGGTGCAGTTTTCACTAATTTATCTTTACTTAAAATTAAACCAGCAGCATGCGTTGAATAATGTCTTGGCAGTCCCTCTAATTTTCTAGCAGTATCAAATAAAAGCCGATTAAGATGATTATCACTAACCAAATTTTTTAGTTTTTGTGATTGATCATAAGCAGCATCTAAAGTAATATGTAACTGATTACTAGGAATTGCATTACTCCAATCACTCATTTGATAAGGAGACAAACCAAAAGTTCTACCTACATCCCTTAAAACTTGTTTAGCTGCCATTGTTCCAAAAGTAACAATTTGTGCAACATGGTCATCCCCATATTTATTATGAACATAGTCTAAGACTTGTTCTCTTTTATCATCTGGTATATCTAAATCAATATCTGGCATCTGAGCACGTTCTTCATTTAAGAAACGTTCAAAAAGTAAATCATACCCAATTGGATCTACATCAGTAATATATAAGCAATATGCTACTAAAGATCCAGCAGCTGATCCTCTTCCTGGACCAGTCATAATATTAGCTTTATGTGCATAATTAATTACGTCCCAAACAATTAAAAAATAGTCATCAAAATTCATACGGTCAATAACTGATAACTCATATTTTAATCTTTCATAATATTGTTTTTGATTATCCTTAAGTATATTTAATTCATCAAATCTTGCTAATAATCCTTTTTTACACAACTGTTTTAAATATTCTTTTGATGACAAACCATAATTGTTTTTAAATTTAGGTAATTGTGGTTGTTTCTTATCAATTGTCACATTGGTGGCATGAATAATAGCTTCATTATTTTTTACAATATCTTGATGGCCAGATGAAACAAAATTATTAATAAAATCATTTTTAGGTTTTAACCAGTTATCATCTTTTAAATTACTTTCTTCAAGCGGATTAGAAAATTTTTCACCATTATCTACATATCGCAAAACTTTAAGCGCAAAAGAATCATCTTTATCTATATTTTGCACTTTAGAGAAAGCAACAAGCTTAATATCCAACTTGAGTTTAATTATAGAATCATAATATCCATTATTAAGATCTTTATCACTAATACCAAAATATAAGTTATTATAGTCAACAAATTCATTTAAAAAATCAGAAACTTTTTCAAAATTATCTTGTTTAATCAAGCTTGCAATGTTGCCGTAATTAGGAATAACAATAAATAAATCATTTAGGACCGGTTTTATGTCAGATAATGATATTTTTTCAGATTCATTAGTCATCTTTTTAGTGGATATCTTCATTAATTTTTGATAACCATTATTATTTTTAGCAATTAAAACTAGTTTAAATTGGTCGTCATTTAATCCATTAAGTTCAATTGTTAAACCGATAATTGGATGAATATTATTTTTTATGCACTTATTATAAAATTCAATAGCACCGTACATAACATTTTCATCAGTTAAAGCTAAAGCATTATAGCCTCTTTGCTTAGCCGCCGAAATTAAATTATCAATTGAAATAGTGCTATTTAATAAACTATATGAACTTATTACATTTAAAGGTACATAATCCATAATATAATCATCCCTTTCTATTTGAATATTATAACAAATAATTTTATCATGCTCATACGATTATATTTATAATTGTATTTAAAGATAGATATGTGATAAAATTTTTATGAATTGCGAGGTGGATAGTAATGAAATTTCTTACAAAAAATTTAACAGTTGTTTTTTGGTCAGCTATTTTTGGTGAAATTATCGGATACATCGTAGGTCAATTGGAGAATCAAACTTACTCTTCAATTAGTATCGCAGTTGTAACAGTAATTACTGCACTTATTTTAGTTAACTGTGTAACTTTAATTTCTGGTAATGCAAACAAATAAGCAAACAAAAAAGAGTTTAAGCTTGATAGCTTAAGCTCTTTTTATTTATTTAAAAGATAGTTTGTCACCATCTAAGTTAATGTTAACAGTGGATTTAGGCTTTATCTTATTGCCAATAATCAATTTTGCTAAAGGTGTTTCAACATAACGAGTTACAAACCTTTGTAATGGTCGAGCTCCATATTGAGGTTCATATCCGTTTTTAGCAATCCAGTCTAGCGATTCATCACTAATTTTAATTTTAATTTGTTGATCTTGTAGACGTGAGGATAATTTATCAACTAATTTTTTGACTATTAACTTCACATCATCAATTGATAATGGTTTAAACATAATTACATCATCAATACGATTTAAAAATTCAGGCTTAAAGCTTGTTTTTAACAAATCATTAACCTGACTTTTGGCTTCACTACTAATATCACCATTTTCATCAGTACCTTTTAATAGCAAATCAGAACCTAAATTAGAAGTCATAATTAAAATAGTATTCTTAAAGTCAATTGTACGACCTTGACCGTCGGTTAAACGACCATCGTCTAACACTTGTAATAAGATATTAAATACATCCGGATGTGCCTTTTCAATTTCGTCAAATAAAACAATTGTATATGGATTTCTTCTAACCGCTTCTGTTAGTTGGCCACCTTCTTCATATCCCACATATCCAGGAGCAGCTCCTACTAATCTAGAAACAGAAGCTTTTTCCATATATTCTGACATATCAATTCTAACCATATGATCTTCAGAATCAAATAAATTGGCAGCAAGTGATTTGGCCAATTCTGTTTTACCTACACCGGTAGGTCCTAAAAACAAGAAAGAACCTAAAGGCTTACTTGGATCTTGTAAACCTGCACGTGATCTTAAAACTGCATCAGAAACTGCTTCAACAGCTTCATTTTGTCCAATTACACGTTGGTGTAAATTATCATCTAAGTGTAGTAATTTAGCACGTTCGCCTTGCATTAAACGGTTAACTGGAATTCCAGTTTCTCTACTTAAAATATTCCCAATTTCATTTTCAGTAACAGATTCACTAACTAACCAATCATCATTATGATCTTGGCCTTCCATTTGCTTAAGCTCTTCTTCTAACTTAGGAATAGTTCCATGCTGTAATACAGCAGCCTTATTTAAATCATAAGAACTTTCGGCTTGCTGTAAATCATTTTTGGCCTGATCTAATTCAGATTTCTTATCCCCTAATTTTTGAATAGAACTTTTTTCTTGTTGCCATCTAGCATTTAGATTATTAACGGTTTCTTTTAAATTAACTAATTGGGGTTCTAATTCTGATAAACGATTTTTAGATTCGTCATCGCTTTCATTCTTTAGAGCAGCTTCCTCAACTTCAGCTCGGATAAGCTTACGATGAGCTTGATCTAACTCAGTAGGACTAGAATTCATTTCAACCTCAATCGTAGAAGAAGCCTCATCCACTAAATCAATTGCTTTATCCGGCAAGAATCGATCAGTGATATATCGATCAGATAATTTAGCTGCAGCCACTAATGCATTATCATGAATTCTTACTCCATGATGAATTTCAAGACGTTCTTTAATTCCTCTTAAAATAGTAATAGTGTCATCAACACTTGGTTCATTAACGTGAACCCTTTGGAAACGACGTTCTAGTGCTTTATCTTTTTCTAAATACTTACGATATTCATCTAAAGTAGTAGCACCAATTAAATGTAAATCACCACGCGCTAACATGGGTTTTAACATATTACCAGCATCCATACTACCTTCAGATTTACCAGCACCAACAATATTATGAATTTCATCGATAAACATAATAATTTTACCTTCAGATTTTTTAACTGCTTTTAAAACAGCTTTTAATCGTTCTTCAAATTCACCACGATATTTAGCACCAGCAATCAATGAGCTCATATCTAATTCAAATAATTGCTTATCTTTCAAGTTATCAGGAACATCATTTACAGCAATTCTCTTAGCTAAGCCTTCAACAATTGCTGTTTTTCCAACACCAGGATCCCCTAATAAGATTGGATTATTTTTGGTCATTCGAGAAAGAATTCTAATAACATCTAATATTTCTTCATCACGACCAATAATGGGACCTAATTTGCCGGCACGAGCCTCTTTAACCAAATCGACACCATATTTTTTTAACGCTTGGAAATTGTCTTCTTGATTCTTAGAAGTCACTTTTTCACCTCCACGAATTTTTTCTACTTCATTAGTTACTTTTTGTTTAGTAATATCATTTTCTTTTAAATAATCGCTTAATTTGTCACCACTAACATCCATTAAAGCAATTGTTAGTGTATCAACGGCAACATATTGGTCACCTAATTTATCTTTAATTTGATTAGCATTCTGCATTAATTGATACATATTTGATGAAATATTTTGTCCATAAGAGACATTACTGCCCTCAACAGTTGAAATACTATCTAATTCTTTATCAATTTCTGCTTCTAATTTTTTTACGTCTAAACCTAGTTCAGAATAAATTTGACGAGCCAATTCACCAGGTTGAACCAAAAATTTAAATAAATGAGCAATCGTAATTTCTTGATGCTTACGGTTAACTGCAACTTTTTGTGCTTCAGCCAATGCTTTTGTTACCGCTTCTGTTAAATCATCTGGATTCAATATATTCCACCTACTTTATATAATAAAAAATACTTATAAGTTGATTACTCAACTTATAAGTAAATTTTACCAAAACATTAATTTAATTAAAAATAATTTGACCATTATTGACTAATTATTTTTTAACATTTAAATTAGCAATTTCAATTAATAAATCACAAGCTTTTTCCATCGTTTGTAGTGAAACATATTCAAAACGACCATGCATATTTTCACCACCTGCAAAAATGTTAGGTGTGGGTAAGCCCATGAATGAAATTTTAGATCCATCTGTACCGCCACGGACTGGAAAAATATCAGGCTTAATATTTATATTATTCATCGCTTGTTTGGCTAAATCAACCACTGTCATATCTTGATTGATTACTTCTGCCATATTATAATACTGATCTTTTATATCGACATTAATTAGTGGTTCATCAAATTGTTTATTCATTTCTTCTGCAATTTTATTAAAATATTTTTTTCTGGAATTAAAACGATTTTCGTCATGATCTCTGATAATATAATTTAATTTAGTATGATCTACCGTCCCATTAAAATTGGTCAAGAAATAAAAACCGTCTCGTCCGTCTGTAACTTCTGGACGTTCATACTTAGGTAAACTTTCATTGAATTGCATTCCAATTAATGCAGAATTAATCATAACCCCTTTAGCCTCTGCAGGATGCACATCTGTTCCTTTAATATCTACAGTTGCTGAAGCAGCATTGAAAGTCTCATATTGCAATTGACCTAACGATCCACCATCAACTGTATATGCAATATCAGCTCCAAAATCTTTAGTATCAAAATTGTCAGCACCTGTTCCAATTTCTTCATCGGGACCAAAACCGATTTCAATTTCACCATGCTTAATTTCCGGATGATTAATTAAATAATCCATAGAAGTTATAATTTCTGCAACCCCTGCTTTATCATCAGCTCCCAATAAAGTATTACCATCGGTAGTAATTAAAGTTTGCCCATTATATTTTTTTAAGCTAGGAAATACTTTAGGGTCTAATTTGTATTCTCCATTACCCAAATGAATCACAGAGTTACCATCATATTTTTCAATTATTTGTGGATTTACATTTTCAGAATTAAAATCAGCAGTATCAACATGTGAAATAAAACCAATCTTTTTTACTTTTTTATTAATATTTGAAGGTAAAGTAGCGAATACATAACCACTTGATTCATTAGTTCTAACATGTTCTAATCCAATGGACTTCAATTGTATTTTTAAGTCATTGAGAAAATTAACTTGTTCTTTAGAAGAAGGTATTTTATTAGTGTTTTCATTAGAGCGGGTGTTAATTTTCACATAGCTTAAAAATCTTGGTAATAATGATTCATATTTATGCATATTAAGTTAACTCCTTTTAAATGAATGTAAATGGATCTGTATTTATATCAGACTCTATCACTTCTACATTCCAATTCAATTGATTTGCCCATTTTCTAAACATTGCGGCTAAATAAGGCTTACAAATACTTTCAATATGATGTCCTGGATCAACAACTGAAAAATCAGAAGCTAACATATCATGCCCTACATGATAATATACATCACCGGTAACATAAACATCGGCACCTTTATTCTTAGCAATATTAAAGAATTTACCGCCATCACCACCTAAAATGGCTACTTTATTCACTAATTTATCCGGGGTATTACTAATTAATCGAAGACCGCTAATATTAAATTGTTTTTTACAGAATTCAGCAAATTCGTAAACTGTCATGGTATTAGAAAGCATCCCAATTCTACCCATAAAGTATTCATGGTTGTTCATCTTAGCTTGATAAACTAATCCTTTAGTATCTTTTAACTGCAAACTATCTGCTAACCAATCATTCATGCCATCAACAGCATTATCTAAATTAGTATGAGCCGAGTAAACAGTAATATGATGCTCAATTATTTTCGCATACATACTATTTTGTGGATTACTAAGATCTAAATTTTTAGCTGGGCGGAACATCAAAGGATGATGAGAAAAAATAAAATCAACCTGATTATTAATTGCTTCGTCAACTACTTCAGGCCTTACATCTAAAGTTGTCATAATTTTATGAACATCCTGATTTAACGATCCAATTTGTAGTCCAATTGGATCTCCATCAACTGCAATATTTTTAGGAGCAAATTTTTCAAATTGCTTTACTAATTCAATTACCTTCATTTATAAAACTTCCTTAATTTCTTTAATTTCTTTTTTCATTTTGTTAATTTTTATTATTGGCTTTGGTCCCTTCATATTATCCATACTGGAAATAATATTTCCTAAGCGTTTAATCTCATTTTGCCATTTTTCAATAAAAACAGGAGATTTTTTTTCTAACAATATTGGGCCAAATTTTAATTCTTCCAGTGTATAAATGATTTTATCATTAACCTTTTGAGCTTCAATTATTTCATAATTATGTCCATCTTCTCTTAGAATATGTTCATTTATTATTGAGTAATAGTTATCCATTAACCATTTTCTTAAAATATCTTCACCAACATTAGGTTGAAGAACTAGTAATTCCTTACCATTAAGATGACTTTGTCCGTTCTCTAAAATATCGCGAATCAAGATTCCACCCATTCCAGCTATTACAACACAGTTAATTTCATCTTCTTTTTTGATAGAAAGTAGTCCATCTGCTAACCTTGTATCAGTTTTATCTGATAAATTTTCTTTTAAAATTTCATTTTTTGCGTTTTGTAAAGGACCTTTTGCCACCTCACTAGCGATGGCATATTCTATTAAACCTTTTTTTAATAAATAAACAGGCAAGTAAGCATGATCAGATCCAATATCTGCTACACGACTATCATTTGGAACATAATTTGCAACTGCTTTTAAACGTTGTGATAAGTGATTTGCATCCATTTAAACACCTTTTTCTAAAATTTATTTAATAATTAATTATAACAAAAAACAGGTAGTAATTAATCTACCTGTTTCAATAAATTTTATTCTAAAAAGTCTTTTAATTGTTTACTACGTGAAGGATGACGTAATTTACGTAGAGCTTTAGCTTCAATTTGTCTAATTCTTTCTCTAGTAACACCGAATACCTTACCAACTTCTTCAAGTGTTCTAGTTCTACCGTCATCCAAACCAAAACGAAGTCTTAACACATTTTCTTCACGATCAGTTAATGTATCAAGCACACCTTCTAATTGTTCTTTTAACAATTCATATGCAGCATGATCAGCTGGACTAGTTGCTTCTTGATCTTCAATAAAGTCACCTAGATGAGAATCATCTTCTTCACCAATAGGAGTTTCAAGTGAAACTGGTTCTTGAGAAATTTTAAGAATACCACGAACTTTTTGAGTTGGCATATCCATTTCAGCACCAATTTCTTCTGGAGTAGGTTCACGTCCTAAATCTTGAAGTAATTGACGTTGAATTCTAATTAATTTATTAATAGTTTCAACCATATGAACAGGAATTCTAATTGTTCTAGCTTGATCCGCTATGGCACGAGTAATAGCCTGTCTAATCCACCAGGTAGCATAAGTTGAAAATTTAAAACCTTTACGGTAATCAAACTTTTCAACAGCTTTCATAAGACCCATGTTTCCTTCTTGAATTAAATCTAAGAATTGCATTCCACGACCTACATAACGCTTAGCAATTGAAACAACTAAACGTAAGTTAGCTTCTGCTAATTCTTGCTTAGCTTCTTCATCGCCTTTTTCAATTCTCAAAGCTAATTCAACTTCTTGGTCGGCTGTTAAAAGTGATACACGACCAATTTCTTTAAGATACATTCTAACAGGATCGTTAATTTTAACTCCTGTAGGAGCTGAAGAAGAATGCTTTAATTCTGATTGGGTAACTTTTTTGGCAGCTTCTAACGCTCTTGGATCAGGATCACCATTTTCATCTACAACACTAATTCCTTTATCTTCAACTTTTTCTAGAAGATTATACATTTGTTTCTTTGTTAACTTAAATGGAACCGCAATACTATCATTTAAATCGTCGTAAGTTACATGTCCAACTTTCTTTTGTTTCTTAATTAGTGCATTAACTGATTCTTTTAGTTCTTTTTTGTTTGATTTTCCAGCCATTAAACTGCCTCCTAAATTAAGCTTAATTACTAATTTGTTTTTTACGTTGTAAATTAATAATGTCTGTAGTTATATCAATTTGACGATCTACATCGCCTAGCTTCTTGGCCTCATCTAATTCAGCCTGTTTAGTTTTAAGCTGTTTTTCAATGGGAGCATCATTCATTATTATATTAACATAATCATCGATTTCTGAGTTAGTAGGTTCACCTGATAAGTCAATTAAATCAATATTTATTAATAATTGTTGTAAATCTTCTTCTTTAACAAAATCTTGAAAAGCATCGGCTTTATATTCTGCATGGTTTTTAAAATATTCTTGAGCCAGAATATAAATTAATTGATATTTATCATCAACAAAGCAAAAACCTTCTTTTCCCATTATTCTTAACCACATTTCATGATTATTTAGAATGCGATTTAATAAGCTTTTTTCAGCCATTTCGACTCTTCCAACAGGTTTAACGTTAGCAATTGAAATTGTATCATAATTTTTAGATGAACTATTTGATTTATAAGCGCTAGTTTTATGTCCTAAATTATTTCGATTAACCAATTTATTTAATTGGTTAGTTAAATCAATTTTATTTAGACCAAATTGCTCAGAGATTTGATTAATATATACATCACGTTCAATGGGTTGAGAAATTTTAGCAATTTCACGAATAACATCGTTTATATAATTAATCTTATCATTTTCATTATCTAGGTTGCGATTCAACTTTAAGAAATGCATTTTAAATGAAATTACAGATTCTAAAGCAGAATGCATATATGACTTGAATTTAGATTCACCATTTTGCTGACGATATTCATCAGGATCGATACCACTAGGCATTTGAATAACGCCTAATTTTAATTGTGTTTTTTCAAGAATTCCTATAGACCTATTAATAGCATTTTGCCCAGGTGCATCCCCATCATAACAAACATATAAATTAGTAGTATTTCTTTGTAACAAATATATTTGCTCATCAGTTAAGCTTGTTCCCATTGAAGCTATTCCATTCTGTACTCCAGATTGGTATGCAGAAATAACATCCATAAATCCTTCGTACAAAATAGCTGTTTTTTCTTTTCTAATGGTATTTCTAGCATTAGAAAAATTAAAAAGTACTTTGCGCTTATTAAATATTTTAGTCTCAGGACTATTTAAATACTTAGCTTGATTATCATCTTTATTTAAAATTCTTCCAGAAAATGCAATAACATTTCCAAACTCATTAGTGATTGGATAAATTATTCGATTGAAAAATCGATCTTTCAAATCACCATTGTCATCTTCTAAAAACAAACCAGACTTTCTTAAATCTTGATATTTATATTTTTTCTGAACCAAAAAAGTTTTTAAAATTGAATTACTTGGAGCAAATCCCAATTGATATTTATCAATTGTTTCATCCTTCAAGCCACGATTATGAAGATAATCTAAAGCAGATTGCCCCATTTCAGTATTCATTAAAATATGATGATATAAATCTGTAGATTGAGTATGGATGTCAATTAAGATTTGTTCATCAGAATCAATTTTTTTACTATTGTTTGATGATTGTACATATTTATCATCTATTTTAATTCCCTGCATATCAGCAACTTTATTGATTGCCTCAGGATATGATAAATTTTGTAATTCCATCAAAAATTTAAAAACATTTCCACCACGACCACAACTAAAACAATGGAAAATTTGTTTTTGTTCATTTACTGAAAAAGAAGGCGTATTTTCTTCATGAAAGGGACATAATCCAAATAAATTTTTACCAGATTTATGCAAAGATACAAATTGACCCACAACATCAGAAATATTAGTTTGATCTCTGACTTTATCAATAACATCTTCAGGAATCATATTTATCACCCCTTTTTCAGATATAAAAGTCGCACTTAAAATAAAAAGTGCGACTTTTATCATTAATTATTACGTACAAGTATTTAATATTTTAACAATCTATCTTGATTTTGTCTAATTATATTACTTAACAATTAATTTATCTAAATCAGCAAACCAATTAATCATATTAGCAATAATTGTCATTTGTCTTAAATGATTATTTTTAATATTATCATCTTTTGCCATTACCATTGTTTCATCAAAATAATCATTAATAACATCTTTCAATGACATTAATTTATCAAATTCAGCATTTGCACCTAATTGATAGTAGTTTTCACTAATTGTAGAAACTTTTTCATATAATTTCTTTTCAGAATCATTTTCAAATAATGATTCATCAATATTTAAGTCATCATTATTAAAACTTTGTTTGTTGGAAATTCTTAATACACGAGTTAAAGCTTCAATAGATTTTTTAAATTCATCATCATCTTTATGTTGATTTAAAACATTTGCAACTTCAAAAATGAATAAAATGTTATGATTCTTAGTTTCTGAAATTGCATCAATAATATCATGTCTTAACTTATCATCTTTTAACACTTTAATAATACGGTCATTAATAAAGCCAACAATATCATTAAATTCTTTTGTTTGATCTAATGATGGAGCTACTTCATGCTCATTTTCACTCTTAATAAATGAATTCATCATGTTTTCTAAATTAAAGTTCCATTTTTGATTGTTAACAATTCTAACAATTCCGTTTGCTTGTCTTCTTAAAGCATATGGATCATTAGATCCACTAGGAATCATACCAGCAGCAAAGAAAGTTAGAATACTATCAAATTTATCAGCAACGGCTAATACTGCACCAACCTTTGTTGCTGGTAAATCACCATTAGCTGAGATAGGCATGTAATGTTCACGAATTGCAGTTGCTACAGATTTATTTTCACCCTTAAGTAATGCATATTTTTCACCCATTATTCCTTGTAGTTCTGAAAATTCACCAACCATACCAGTAACTAAATCAAATTTATAAATTTGGGCAGCTCTTTTAACATCAGAAAGTTCAGTATCACTTAGCCCCACATGCTTACCTAAAACTTGAGTAATTACTTCAACACGTTGCATTTTTTCATACATTGTTGAAATTTTATCGTGGAAGCTAACTTTTTTAAGTTTGTTTACATAAAAATCAATATCATTTGATTGATCTTCTTTATAGAAGAACATTGCATCTTCTAAACGAGCAGTTAATACTTTTTCATTACCCACAGCAACATTTTCGAGATAATCTTTATTTCCATTTCTTACAGAAATGAAGTAAGGTAAAATATTTTTATCTTGATCTTGTACATAAAAGAATCTTTGATTATCGCGCATTGAAGTAATCAAAACATCAGCTGGTAATTCCAAATACTTTTTGTCAAAATTACCATAAAATGCAGTTGGCCATTCAACTAAGTTATTAACTTCTTCCAATAAAGAAGGATTAATATTAACAACCCAATTATTATCTTTACTTATTTGTTCAATTTGATCTTTAATCAATTTTTTACGTTTATCGGCATCAACAATAACAAATTGATCATGTAAAGCTTTTTCATAATTATCAGCAGATTCAATAGTAGTATATTGACCTAAGAAACGATGACCCCGACTAACATTACCAGCAGTAACATCTAAAATCTTAATTGGTAAAACTTTATCGTCTAATAATGCAACCATCCATCTAATTGGACGAATAAATTCTAAGTCATAAACATTCCATTTCATAAGAGTTGGGAAAGTCATACTAGTAATGACATCTTTCATACCCATTAGCACTTCACTGACAGGTTTACCATCAATATGCTTTTCAACAAATACATATTCAGTACCTTTTACTTCTTTAAAAGTAATATCATCAGTTGTAGCACCTTGTCCTTTAGTAAAACCAATAGCAGCTTTACTCCAATTGCCGTCATCATCTTGAGCAATTTTTTTAGCAGGTCCCTTAACAGATTCATCAATATCTTCTTGTTTATCTGCCAAACCAGTAATTTGGATTGTTAAACGACGTGGAGTTGAAAAAGGTTTAATATCGTCAAATTCAATTCTTTGATCTTTTAAGTAGTCTTTAGTTCTTTTGACTAATTGTTTAATACTTGGAGTAACCACATGAGCCGGCATTTCTTCAAGACCAACTTCTAATAAGAATGTATGTGCCATTATTTTTCCTCCTTGTTATAATCTGCTAGTAATTCTTTACGTTTTTTATCATCTTTAATTAATGGGAATCCACGTTTTGCACGTTCTTTAATAAATGCCTTTGCAATAGATCTAGCCATTTTTCTAATTCTAGATAAATAGCCAGCTCTTTCAGTAACTGAAACTGCTCCTCTAGCATCTAATAAATTAAAGGTATGACTACACTTCAAAACATAATCATATGCAGGGTGAACTAAACCATTTGCAATTTGTTTCTTAGCTTCTGTCTCAAAGTTATCAAACATATTTAATAACATGTCTTGATTACTTTCCTCAAAGCTATATTTTGAATGTTCGTATTCAGGTTCTTTAAAAATGTCCCCATATTTAACATTGTCATTCCAATTTAAATCAAAAACATTATTAACATCTTGAATATATGATGCTAATCTTTCAAGACCATAAGTTATTTCTGAAGCTACAGGGTTCATTTCTTGTCCACCAACAATTTGGAAGTAAGTAAATTGAGTAACTTCCATACCGTCTAGCCAGATTTCCCAACCAACACCGGCACAACCCATTGAAGGATTTTCCCAGTTATCTTCAACAAATCGAATGTCATGTTCAATTGGATTAATACCTAATTCCTTTAGACTATCTAGATAAAGTTCTTGAATATTTTCTGGTGATGGTTTCATAATAACTTGAAATTGATGATGTTGATATAAACGGTTAGGATTTTCACCATATCTACCATCAGCAGGTCTTCTAGAAGGTTCAACATATGCAGCATTCCATGGTTCTGGTCCTACTGCTCTTAAGAAAGTGTATGGACTCATAGTTCCTGCACCTTTTTCTGTATCATAAGCTTGCATTAACATACAACCCTTAAATGACCAAAATTGTTGTAATTTTAAAATAATTTCTTGCATTGACAACTTCTTTGTCATGAATAATTCCTCCTATTTATTAGGTGAGACACAAAAAATCCCTGCCGTAAAAAAGCATAATAAAATGCAATTTACAGCAGGGACGAATTTATTCGCGGTTCCACCCTACTTCTAGCTCTAATAAGAACTAGCAGCTTAATTAGTTTGGTTCAAAAAGCGCCAATTATTATAGACAATAATGACTAGCTTACACTATCCTAGACTCGCTGATAAATAGTCATATAATAAAATTCTTTTATCTTTACCTATTAATTCATTTAATTTAATAATAATTTAGCAAACCGGAAAAGTCAATTCTATAATTTTAAATCATTAATTTGGTCTAGGAAATGTTTACTCTTTAAATTTATACCAACAGTATCTTGATATAATTTATCTAAGACATTTCTTAAGTTTCTTTTAGTATTTTCATTCACATTGATATTATTAATTTTTTGAATGTCTATCACTGAAAATTTTCTTAAATAAAATACAGTTTTAGCATCTAAATGAAGTCGATGTGGATCCATGTGATAATGTTTAGCACAAATTAAGCCACCATATGCTTCAGAATAATCCATGGGTAAGTCGTTTCGACCACAAATAGTACAACCTCTAAATTCTGGCTGTACACCAAAAACATTTAATAATTGTATTTCAATGATATTAGTAATAATTGCTGCATCAATGCCATTATTAATTAGTTTTAAAGCTTCAAAAAGTTTATTAAACCATCCCAAAATTGGAGTGGAATCTGGAAAAGCAACATCAATTAAAGACATTATATAAGTGGCATATGCATTCAAATAAATATCCTGACTAATGTTTTCATAATGGTCTGTATCTAATGCACTATAAATATAAGATAAATTGTCTCTACTTATTTTCCCAGAATATAGTCCATAGGTAAACGGCAAAATATCAGGCATCATTTTAAAGCCTCTTTTACGCGCACCTCGAATAAAAAACATCTTTTTGCCAGCTTCAGCTGTTAGAAACTTGACCAACATATCGCGTTCTTTAAAATTTTTACGATATAATAAAATTCCGTGAAAATTCATGTATGTTTGTGCATTCATCAATATTCACCAACCAAATCATTAATAATTTTCTTTCTTGTTATATCCTAATGATTTTAAAATCGATGGATTGTCTCGCCAACCGGTTTGAACTTTAACCCACAATTTTAGATAAACTTTGCTACCTAATAAATCTTCAATATCTTGACGTGCCAAAGTACCTATTTTCTTCAGCATTGATCCCTGTTTACCAATTAAGATACCCTTTTGACCAGGACGATCTACTAAAATATCTGCTTGAATATCAACATTACCATTATCTTTAGTTTTCATACTTAAAATATCAATAGCTACTGAATAAGGAATTTCTTGACGTGTTAAGGAAAGAATTTTTTCTCTAATCAACTCAGCTACAATAAATCTTTCAGGATGATCTGTTACTTCATCTTCAGGATAATATTGAGGTCCAGCTGGTAATTTATCTTTCAAATTATCCATCAATTCATCAACATTATTACCTTGAAGTGCTGAAATTGGAAATACTTCATTCCAATTAAGTGCTTTTTTATAAGTATCCATAATCTCTAATAATTTATTAGGATTAATCTCATCAATTTTATTAATAATTAAATAAACTGGTTTATCAATTTTTTTAAGTTGATTAATAATAAAGTTATCACCAGCACCTCTAGTTTCAGTAGCACTAATCATGAATAATACTGCATCAATATCTTTTAAAGCAGAAAAAGCAGATTTATCCATAAAATCATCTAATTGATTACTTGGTTTATGAATACCAGGAGTATCTAGAAAAATAATTTGTGAGTCATCATCTGTATAAACTCCTTGTATCTTGTTTCTAGTTGTTTGAGCTTTATCACTCATAATAGCAATTTTTTGTCCTATAATACGATTTAAAAATGTAGACTTTCCAACATTAGGTCTACCTACAATTGCTACAAATCCTGAATGAAAATTAGGATCAAAATCCATAAAGTACATCCCCTGTTTAATTTAATTTTTGTAAAATAATTGGTAAAAATATAATTAATCCAACCAATATAGAAAATAGTGAAGCAATCAATACACCGCCAGCAGCAACATCTTTTGCTTTTTTAGCTAAATCATTATATTTATCTCCAACAAATAAATCTACCACTGTTTCGACGATTGTATTAATCGTTTCAGATAAAAGGACTAAAAATAAAGCTAATAATGTCCAAAGCCATTCGTTTAAGTTTATTTTTAAATAAACTGAAAAGATAATTACTACTAAGCTACTAAATAAATGAAACCTAAAGTTACGTTCAGATTTAATTAAAGTTATAATTCCTTGCAAAGCATGTAAAAAAGACACTATGAAATGCTTATTTTTATGAACTTGCTTGTTACCTTTTAAGCCCATAACTATCCATTATCTTTCTTTGCAAAGGAAACATAACGGCTTCATCTTCAGGCTCCATATGATCGTACCCATTTAAATGCAAGAATCCATGCACTACTAAGAAACCTAATTCTCTTTCATATGAATGATTTAAAAATTCAGCTTGTTCTGCTACCTTATCAATAGAAACGAATATGTCACCGATATTTTCAGGTATCTCATTAGCCATTTCGTCATCCATTATTAAAGGAAAATCATCGTCTCCATCCTCAATTGCAAAACTAATAACATCAGTAGCTCGGTCTACACCTCGATATTCTTTATTAATATCTTTAATTTTGTCATTATTCACAAAAGTAACTGACATCTCTGTATTTTCCTTTAAATCAAGATATTTACCAGCATATTCTAAAACATCTTGAACTAAAGATGTGTCTTTATCAGAAACTCCGTTATTTGTTTTATCATAGATTTCTAAATCCATATAGATTCCTACCTTCACTATTTTTGATTATCAGAATAATTTTCATAAGCATCAATTATCTTAGCAACAACTGGATGTCTTACTACATCATTAGAATTAAATGTAACAAATCTGATTTTCTTTACATTCTTTAAAATTTTCTGTGCTTGAACAAGACCACTACTTGCATGTCTAGGTAAATCAATTTGTGAAATATCACCGTTAACAATCATATTTGAGCCAAATCCTAAACGTGTTAAAAACATTTTCATTTGAGCAGTAGTTGTATTTTGAGCTTCATCTAAAATGACAAAAGCATTATCTAAGGTACGACCACGCATATATGCTAAAGGCGCAATTTCAATAACTTCTCTTTCCATTAAACGAGCAGTATGTTCACGACCTAAAATAGCATGTAAAGCATCATAAATTGGTCTTAAATATGGATCAACTTTTTCTTTTAAATCTCCAGGCAAGAAGCCTAAACTTTCACCGGCTTCAACAGCTGGACGCGTTAAAATAATTTTATCAACATCTCCATGCTTTAAAGCCGCAATTGCCATAACCACTGCCAAGTATGTTTTACCGGTTCCAGCAGGACCTATTCCAAACGTTATATCATTACGTTTTACTGATTGAACGTATTGTCTTTGCCCAAAGTTCTTAACCCTTACAGGTTTCCCTTTGGCGTCCTTAATCAAAATTTGATTATACAAATCTCTAAAATATTCTAAAGTACCATTTTTGGACATATTCATAGCACTAACGAAATCACTACTATTTAATGTTATACCATCTTGCAATAACTTTACTAAATTATCTAAAATTGAGATAACCTGATTAACATTATCTTCATTACCTGAAACTTTAATTTTAGTTCCGAAGGCATTAATAGAAACATCCATACCTTCTTCAAGAATTGAAATATTTTTATTTTGTGGGCCCAATAATATTGGCTCAAAATCTAAATTATTTAGAGTAAATTCTTTTTTCACTGAAGTATTTTCTGTCAATATAGCGACTCCTTTTATAATATAATAACCAAATCTTAGCATAGTTTATAAATTTTAAAAAGCTATGCATTATGTATGACAAGATTAATCAAATTTAATCTTGTTTTAAAAAATTATTTTAAATTATTTTTAACTGATTTTTGTACTAAAGATCCATCAGCTTTTCCTTTAATTTTAGGCATTACTGCACCCATAACTTTACCAAAATCAGACATGTTAGAAGCACCTACTGAATTAATTGTTTCAGAGACAACTTCATCAATTTCTGCTTGTGATAATTGCTTAGGAGCATATTTTTCTAAAACTTTCATTTCGGATTCTTGAGTTTCTACTAAGTCATCACGATCAGCCTTTTTAAAGTCATCAATGGATTCTTTATGTTGTTTAACTTCACGACTAATTACTGTTAGTTCCTCGTCTTCTGATAAATCATGACCCAATTTAATTTTTTCATTCATCAAATCAGTTTTGATCATTCTGATAACAGTTAAAGCAACCTTATCGTGTGACTTCATTGCATTCTTTAAATCATTGTTAATACTATTTGAAATACTCATATTTATAATACCCCCAAGTTAGTTGTAGCTAGTAAAAAAACGTTCCTGAAATAACAGGAACGTTTTTTAATTAAAAGCGACGTCTTTTCTTCTTGTTGTTGCGCTTTCTTGCTGCTTCAGATTTTAATTTACGTTTAACACTAGGTTTTTCGTAGAATTCTCGCTTACGGTATTCACGTAAAGTACCATTTTTGGAAACTGTACGTTTGAAACGACGAAGAGCATCATCAAGAGATTCGTTTTTGCGAACGACTGTTTTTGACATATGAAAATTCCCTCCCTCCGAGCTCGAAATATAACCGCTTTAATTGCTATGTAGCATTGATTAAAACTGTTCTTAATAATTATACAAAACAATGCATAACACGTCAATATCACAATTAAGAAATTATGTAATTATTTTATGATAAAATAATTACAAGCATTTAAATTAATTAAAGGAGCTTGTTGATATGGATAAATTGCCTATATTTGCAATATCTGATTCTAGTGGTGAAACTGCTATGCAAGTAGCAAAAACTGCAGGATCTCAATTCAATGAAACCAACTTAGATTATGAAAGATATCCTTTTATAACAACCGAATCAATACTAAATGGAATTTTAAAAATTGCTGCTGAAAAACAAGCAGTTATTTTTCATACCCTAGTTAATCCCAAATTAAGTGATATTATAGAAAATTTTGCAGAAGAAAATGATTTGCAAAGTGTCGACTGTATACAATCGCCTATGAAAGCCATTAGTAATCGTTTAGGTAGTAAACCTGAAAGAGTTAGCGGAATGGTTCATGACTTAAATGAAGAATACTTTAAAAGAATTGCAGCAATGGAATTTTCAGTAGAGAATGACGATGGTAATAATCCCCAAAATTTAAAAGAAGCTGATGTGGTTATACTAGGTATTTCTAGAACTTCTAAAACACCATTATCTTTATACTTAGCCAATAAGAAATTAAAAGTATCAAATGTCCCTATTGGTCCAGAAACTCAACTACCAGAAGAAATTTGGCAAATCGATAATGAAAAAATATTTGGATTAACAAGCGATATATCAAAAATTCAAAAAATAAGAAAAGCAAGAATGCTTTCTTATGGTTTGGAAGAAGATACTCCTTATTCAGATTCTGAAAATATAAAAAAAGAATTAGATTATGCAAAAGAGTTATATAATAAACTAAATTGTCTGCAAATTAATGTTGCAGACAAATCAATAGAAGAAACTGCGACTATAATAATGGAAAGTTTAAATATAGATACAAAATAAAAAAGAGCCCTAGGGCTCTTTTTTATTGATTAATAATGTCATCCATTAAGTTTGGATTAAATTTTTCATTCTTTAACATTTGAACCTCAAAATAGTGAGGAGAAACTTTTTTCTTCTTGTCTTTATCAATTGTAACAGCTGGAGTTTCCATGATTTTAGGAACATCAACTAAACTTTTATGATGAGCTACATAATTAAGACAATCAAATCCTAAGTCACCTAACCCAATAATTTCATGTCTATCTTTATGACTTCCCATTGGATTCTTAGAATCATTTAAATGAACAACTTTAAGTCTATTAAGACCAATAATATGATCAAATTCATTTAAAACACCATCAAAGTCATTTTTAATATCATAACCGGCATCACTAGTATGACAAGTGTCAAAAGTAACCGACAATTTTTCATTATCTTCAACGCCATCAATAATTTGAGCTAGTTCTTCAAAGTTACGACCCACTTCAGTTCCTTTACCTGCCATGGTTTCTAAAGCTATTTGAATCTTTTGATCAGGTTCAATAACTTCATTTAAGCCTGCTGAAATTTGTTTAATAGCAGCATCTGCTCCAGCACCAACATGTGATCCTGGATGCAAAACAATTTGTGTGGCACCTATTGCTTCTGCACGCTTTATCTCGTCATATAAAAAGTTAATTCCAAAATGAAAATTACGTGGTTTATTAACATTACCAAGATTAATAATATATGGAGCATGGACAACAACTTCTTCTAAGTTATTATCTTTCATATAAGCTTTACCATCATCGGCTCTCAATTCATTGATTGGTTTTCTTCTAGTATTTTGAGGAGCACCTGTATAAACCATAAAAGTATTTTCATCATAACTTTTAGCTTCTTCAGCTGATCCCAAAAACATTTTAGAACCATTCATACTAACATGTGAACCAATTAAGAAATTATCTTTCATTATTAATCCCCCTCATAATTTTTACAAAACTTTTAGACGAGTTAGCGGATTCCCAAGAACAAAACTTATCATAAAATAGATTAAATTGATTATCATAATCTTTAAATTTACCAATTTCATTAAATTCATTAATCTTACTATAAAATGAATTAGCATCTTGAACTAGTGGACCAGGTACATCTTTCTTATAATCAAAATAAAATCCTCTTAATTCTTCTTCATAATGATTTAAATCGTAAGCAAAGAATAACATTGGACGTCTAAGATTAGCATAATCAAACATTACAGAAGAATAATCAGTAATCAATAAATCAGAAATCAAATATAAATTACTTATATCTTCTTCTGCCATAATTTTGACTCGGTCTTCATATCCACTAATATCAATAGCATCTTTAACTAAATAATGCGGTCTTATTATTAAAATAGCATTATCATCAACATTATCAAAAAATTGCTTTAAACTAAATGGTAATTCAAAGTTATAAACACCCTTTGTTTTATAATCATCATCACGCCAAGTAGGTGCATATGTTATTACTTTAGCCTTTTTGTCACCAATTAAACTATATTTTAATTTTGCAATATTTTCAGAATTGTCACTATTATATAAAACATCATTTCTAGGATAACCAATATCTAAAAACTGATTATTAAAGTCAAAAGCCCTAGCAAAAATTTGATGTGAATATTGATTAGGTGCAATTAAATAATCCCAACGATGAGCTTCATTAACAAAACGCTTTTTGTATTTGTCAGTATCAGTTCCTGGCATTTTAACATTAGCAATATCAATTCCTAATTTCTTTAACGGTGTGCCATGCCAAGTTTGCATATAAGTAGTACCCTTGTTTTTTTTCCACCAGTTAGGAGTTCTAGAATTAAAAATCCAAAAATTAGATCTTGCCATTATCCAAACCCATTTAGGTAAAAATCTTCTTACCATTTTGACATCAGGATATTTTGCTTTCAAAGTTTTAAATTCAGAAACCTTGACAGCAAAGTAAGCTAAATTTTTATATTCTGGAAATTCTTTGATCCACTCATCATAGATAGCTGCTGGATTATCGTTAATATCTTTTCCCTTAAAGCTTTCAAAAACAACTAAATTTTTTTTAACAGGAAAAATAATCAATATATCATTCAAAATAATTAAACAAAATCTTATAAAAAGTTTAATCATTTTAATTATTTTGTTTTTTACTTTAATCATAAAGATAATCAATTCCTTTTAGAATTAAATATAGTCAACAAATCTTGCTCTAAACTTATAATGTAGATGTGAACCTACCAGTAAGAAGAACAATACCATTAACCAAAAGATAAGCATCAACAATGGCTTTTGCCAGAACCAATCTTGTCCTAACATTGATTCTCTAAAGCCAGATACAATATAGAAGAATGGATTTAATTGTAAAATTCTAACAAAGAAAGCTGGAAATGCATTTGTTTCAAAATTGAATAGTACCCCAGACATATAGAATAAAACACGCATTAACGATTGTAAGAAAATACGATAATCACGCACTAAAATGGTAACTGTAGAATTGAAAGTTCCAAAAGCTACTAGCCAACATATCATTGCAAAGAAATAATAGAACCATTGTAACCAATAAACATTAGGAACAATGCCACCCTTTACGTATGCTATGAAAATTGAAAAAATTAACATTGCCCAAAATGAACTTAAATTAGAAATAACCTTAATTGTAGGTAAAACACTAACTGGAAACTTCATCTTAGAAACCATACCAACTTGTTGATAGATACTTTTAGATGAATCAAGTGTGGTTGCGTTCATGTAAAACCATGGAGTAATTCCAATTACCATCCATGTTAGGTAATCAATACCATTGGAGGTACCCTTTTTTAAACCAATTCCGAAAACTAACCAATAAATACCAATTTGAATTAGTGGATATAAATATTCCCAAACTAACCCTAAATAATGACTTTGATAATCAGATTTATCTTGATATTTAGAGATTCTAAACATTATGCCTATATTACTAATTTGTTCTTTAATTAATGTAATGACTTCCTTCAAGTCGATCACACTTCCTTTACTTTAAACTTTTTATATATTTCTCTATTACACGATCTGTAGCAAAACCATCATTATACTTATTCCAAATATTATTAAAATTAGTAAAATCGGTTTTTGCATTTTCTTTAATTGCACTTGCTAAAACATCTGTATTTTTAATTGGTTTATTTGGCAACCAATTAATCATATCATCCTGTATTCCTGGATGTCTCTTATATTGATCAATGTCAAACATATAAAACAACATTGAATGGGCATTAGGTAATAAAGAATAATCAAATGCTATTGAAGAATAATCAGTAACCAAAGTATCAGTAACAACTAATAAATCAGTAGTCGATAATTGACTAAAAAATAAAACATTATCAGAGGTCGCTTCTCTTTGCATTTTTTGTTCTATTTTATTTAAAAGCGGATGCAATTTAATAATTACAATTGCATTAGGATCAGCTGTTAAAGCTGAAATAACTTTTTTAGGTGGGTTAAAAGATTTTCCATCATTACGATAAGTAGGTGCATATAAAATAACGCGCTTATCTTTTAATTGCGGAGCAAAATGATAAACTCTTCTTTTAGCAATGTCACGCCACTTTTCTTTAAAAAGACGATCAGAACGAGGATATCCTAACATCTTCATTCTATCAAATGGCACATGATAGCTTTTTTCAAATACCTGTCCCATTGTTTTAGAAGCAACTACATAATCATCAAAATGATTATAAACTTTCTGGAAACGACGCTTATCGCTCTTACTACGTTCGTCAGTGGAAGGATCCTCCCAACCAAACTTTTTAATTGCACCATTAGCATGCCATAATTGAACAATTTTAGTTTTACTACTATGAATAATACCACCAATAAAAGCAAAATAATTATCACAAAAAATGATTTGACCAGTCATAATCTTAGGGATCACATTAAATATAAGATTAATTCCATCTTTAAATTGGATAGTTTTAATACCGTAAGCTGCTAAATCAGTTGCAACCGCTTCATTATCAGATTGATAAAAAACAATTAATTTTTTACCTTTTGGCAAATTTCTAGCCATTGATTTAATCAACCCTGGATTATTATCAAAACTCATTATGTAGATAACATTTTCTTTTTTTCTAAATAAACATAATAAAGATACAATTTTTATTAAAAACAAATATATAACTTTCAAAACTTATCCCACCATATTAATGTTAATTGAAACCTTATACAAACAATTATTATAACACATTCGTCAATTAACAATTAATTCAATATTTTATTTTAGCTTATGCTCATAAAAATGGCCTAAAATATTTTCGGCTTCTGTGATACTTGCAAATGCGTGTGGATCAGATTCAGCCAATGCTTCTTCTAATTCAGACATTTCGTATCTAGATATGGTTGTAAATAATATTTCTTTTTTATTGTGATTATAAGCCCCTTCAGCATTATGAATAATTGTAATTCCTCTGGGCATATGGCTTTGAATACTATCAATAACAGTTTTAGGATGATCAGTCACTATTAATACTTGCATTCTTTGTTGTCTAGTATAGGCAAAATCAATAGCCTTGGCATTAACAACAATTCCAATTGCAGAATAAAATGCATAAGGCCAACCATATTCAAAACCAGCAGCCGTAATTATAAAGACATTAAAAGCTATATTAATAGTTCCAATACTACGCCCTGTTTTTCGCCGGATAACTATCCCTAGTATATCCAATCCACCAGTTGAAATCTCATTTTTTAAACTCATTCCAGTACCTAATCCATTTACGACCCCACCAAAAATAGCACATATCATTGGATCATGAGTTAAATAAACAGGATGAATAGCTTTAATCATAAAACTGGCTAAGAAAACAGTTAAAATTGTAAAAAAAGTAAACTGATGACCAATTTGTTTCCAAGCTAAAACAAAGAAAGGAATATTTAACATAAACAAACCAATTGAAGGTGGTATTGTAATTGGAAAATATCTAGTTGATAAAGTATTTATTAATTGTGATAAACCTGTAAAACCAGATGAATAAATATTACCTGGAGTCCAAAAGAAGTTCATAGCAATTGACACCATGATTCCATACATAACTGCTGTAGAAGCTTTGGCTACATATTGATGTCTTTTTAAAATCTGTTGAACATCATCCATAATTTTCATTACCCCTCTTATAAAGATGCAAATAGTATAACATTAATAATAAATTAATCATATTTATTTCAGATAAAAAAGGAACTTCCTCAATAAATAGGAAGTTCCTTTTAAAAATTATTCTTTATAAGTATCTTCACTTTCAAGTCCCAAATCATCTAATTGTTTTTGTGATACGGGAGCAGGAGCATTGGTCATTGGTTCAGTTGCTTTTGAATTCTTAGGGAATGCAATGACATCACGAATATTTTCGGTTTGTGCTAATAATCTAGCAAATCGATCTAATCCAATAGCTAAACCGCCATGAGGTGGAAAGCCATAGTCTAAAGCATCTAAGAAGTAACCAAATCTTGCTTGAGCTTTTTCGCGATCAAATCCTAACGCTCTTAACATCTTTAATTGTAGTTCTTTATTATGAATACGGATAGAACCGCCACCTAATTCCAAACCATTTAGAATAATATCATAACTTTGAGCATGTGCAGCATGTGGATTTTCACCTTCATTAAGGTAATGTTCATCACCTTCATTAGGCATAGTAAATGGATGGTGAGCAGGTACCCATCTTTCAGCACCTTCATCGTATTCAAACAATGGCCAATCAACTACCCATAGGAAGTCAAATACGTTCTTTGGAATCATATCTAATTCTTCAGCAATTGCACAACGTAAGTAACCCAAAGTATCGGCAACAACTTTATCACGATCTGCAGCAAATAGTAATAAATCACCTGATTTTGCACCCATACGGTCCTTAATTGCTTCTTCGGTATCATCATCAAAGAATTTAGCAATTGGTCCTGTAAATCCATCATCAGTAATCTTCATCCAAGCTAATCCCTTAGCACCAAAACGTTCAATGTATGAGGCATATTTGTCTATGTCTTTTCTTGAATATTTTTCAGCACCATCAGGTACAGCGATTGCTTTAACTTGCCCACCATCTTTAATGGTATTTGAGAATACTTTAAAATTAACATCTTTCACAATATCTGATAAATCTTTTAGTTCCATACCAAATCTCACATCTGGTTGATCGGTACCAAAACGGTCCATTGATTCTTGCCAAGTAATACGTTTGAAAGGTGCTTTAATGTCTAATCCTAAAGTATCTTTCATTACCTTAGAAATTAAACCTTCTGTTAGTTCTTGGATATCTTCAGCATTTAAGAATGAAGTTTCCATATCGATTTGTGTAAATTCAGGTTGACGATCTCCACGTAAGTCTTCATCACGGAAACAACGAGCAATTTGATAATAACGATCGAATCCAGCACCCATTAATAATTGTTTAAATAATTGTGGTGATTGTGGTAATGCATAAAATGATCCATGATATAGTCTTGAAGGTACTAAGTAATCACGGGCTCCTTCAGGAGTTGAGACTGTTAAATTAGGAGTTTCAATATCAATAAATCCATTTTTATCAAAATAGCTATGAACAGATTGCATAATTCTGTTTCTTAACATGATTCCCTTTTGTACTTCTGGACGTCTTAAATCTAAGTAACGATACTTTAACTTAGTTTCTTCAGAAGCATTAATATTATTTTTAATATCAAAAGGAGGATTTTTAGCCTTATTGAAGATTTTTACATCATTAACATCTACTTCAATTTTTCCGGTTTTCATGTCTTCGTTAATTTCATTTTCAGCTCTTGAAACTACAGTTCCTTTAACTTGAATGACATATTCATTTCTTAATTGATCAGCAGTGTCCAATGCTTTTTTACTATATTCATCACTGAATACTAATTGAACAAGTCCTTCTCGATCTCTTAAATCAATAAATATTAATTTACCAAGATCTCTTCTTCTTGAAACCCATCCATCTAGGCAAATTTCTTGGTTCAGATATTTTTCATCAACTAGTCCGCAATAAGTTGTGCGTTCCATAATCTTTTCCTCCCCTTGTTATTCGAAGTTTTCTTCGATTAACTTTCCAAAATTATTTTTTACATCTTCTAATTTAAAAGTAACTTCTTTACCAGTTTCCATATGTTTAACGTGAACAGTACCATCTTCAATTTCTTGGTCACCAATGGTTAAAGTGAAGTTAGCATTAAGTTTATTAGCGCTCTTAAATTGAGCTTTAGGTTTACGACTTAAATAGTCACGATCTGCAGCAAATCCATTCATTCTCAATGATTGAACAATCTTTAAAGTTTCTAGATTTGCTTTATCTCCAATACCTACAACATAGGCATCTAACGGATTAAATGCTGGAAATTCTACCTTTTCAGATTCCATAAGAAGTAATAATCTTTCAACTCCTAAACCAAATCCTACTCCTGGCATTTCTGGTCCACCTAATTCTTTAACTAAACCATCATAACGTCCACCAGCACAAATAGTAGTATAACCTTCACCTAAGGCTTTAGAATTAGCCATAACTTCAAAAATAGTATGGTTATAGTAATCTAATCCACGCACCATAGTATGATCAATACTATATTTAATTCCTAATTCATCTAACAAAGTAGTAACTTTATTAAAATGTTGCTTAGCATTATCTGACAAATAATCCAAAATTGAAGGTGCATTATCAACAAAAGGTTGATCTGAAGGGTCTTTACTATCTAAAACACGCAGTGGATTTTTATTCAGTCTTTCCTGAGAATCTTCACTTAAGCTATCAAAATGAGGAGTTAAATAGTCTATAAGCGCTTTGCGATAGTTTGCTCTAGTTTCTTTATCACCTAAAGTATTAATAGCTAAACGTAAATCATTAATTCCATAATGTTGTAATAAGTCCATTGCCATTGCAATAACTTCTACATCTAATTCTGGAGCTTCACTACCAAAAGCTTCAACACCAATTTGATGGAACTCTCTTAAACGACCTGATTGTGGTCTTTCATATCTAAACATTGGTCCCATATAAAAAACTTTAACTGGTTTTTGTGTATCAGGACCATAAAGTTTGTTTTCCACAAAAGAACGAACTACCCCAGCAGTTCCTTCTGGTCTTAATGTTACGTGACGATCACCTTTATCATAGAAATCATACATTTCTTTAGTTACAATATCTGAAGTTTCTCCTGATGTTCTTGAAAAAACATCAAAATTTTCAAACATTGGGGTTCTAATTTCTTGATAACGATAATCAGAAAATATCATTCTAGCGGTTTCTTCAATATATTGCCATTTTTCTGATTCTCCAGGCAAAATATCTGCTGTTCCTTTTGGACGTTGATATCTCATTAGCAATACCTCCAATTTAAAATTAAAAACAGGGCGAATAAAAAAAGCCCTTGTCTAATATTAAAAAATATAGACAAGGGCGCAAAAAGCACGGTACCACCTTTACTTTGACTATTATGTAACGTATAAAACGAATGATCTAATCATAAAAATAAAGATCATTAGCCTCCAAAGTGTCATTTCTGGAATTTTAACAGTCGTCATTTCACCAAATTGACGCTCTCTTTTTCAGAAAAATCCCGTACTTTTCTTTTTCATCAGCGAACTATTCTATTCAATTTTTAGATTAATGTAATTATGCAAAAAAGTCAAGGATTACTTGTAAGCATTTATAAAATTATTTATTATAATGTAAGTATTGGAGGTAATAATTATGAAAAAATTAAACGAAAAATGGTTATCTCAATTACCCTTTAATAAAATTGAACAATTGACTCCAGTAAGTGGTGGCGATATTAATGACTCATATTCATTATTAGCAGATAATAAAAAATATTTTATGAAAGTACAACCTAACAGAGGTAAAAAGTTTTTTGAACATGAAGCGCAAGGTATTCACCTTTTATCAAAAGCAGCTAGAGTTCCACACATAATACAATATGGACAAATAGAAGAAGACGGCTTTTTAATTCAAGATTGGATTAATGTTAAAAATAATGGTGACCAATACGAATTAGGAAAAATGGTTGCAAATGTTCATAAAATTCATAATTCAAAATTTGGTTTAGATAAAAATTTTGACCTAGGAAAAATCCCCAAAAATAATGAGTGGAATAATAGCTGGACTGATTTTTATATAGATCAAAGATTAAATCCATTAGTGCATATGGCTCAAAAAAATGGTCTATGGAATGACTCTCGGCAAAAAGGATATGAAAAATTAAAAAAGAATTTCATTTCAGAATTTAATGAAAGAGATATTACCCCTTCTTTATTACATGGAGATTTATGGTCAGGTAACTTTATGTTTAACGAAAAAGGATTACCTTTACTAATTGATCCTGATGTATTTTACGGTGATCGTGAAATGGATATCGGCATCACCACTGTTTTTGGTGGATTTAATGAACAATTCTATCAAGGATATAATGCAGAATATCCATTGGAACAAGGTTGGCAACAAAGGTTAATATATTATCAATTTTATTACTTAATGGCTCATTTAAATCTATTTGGGGAAACCTATGGATTTGCAGTTGATAATATTTTAAACAAATTTATTTAAAATATTTTTGCAAAAAATCATAATAATTATTAATTTCTATTTCAGGGTTACCATTTGATTCAATTATATTATTATTATCAAATAAGCATCCCTCAATTGATGCATTGTGCGCAGCATCAATATCTAACTTACGATCACCAATCATCATAGCATCTGATCGACTAATATTATGTTTCTGAATTAAATAATTTAATGCTTCTGGATCAGGCTTTCTTTTAAAAGCCTGATTTTTTGTAATAATATCAGCAAAGAAATGTCTTAGGTTAAAATCTTGTAGTAAATTTAAAGCAAAATTATCACGATGAGTTAATAAATAATTTTTACCACCTTGATCAGCGACCATTTTTAAAACTTTATCAACATTTAAAAATGGTTTGGCATTAACTATATCCTCTTTTTCAAATTTATGATAAATAACAGATAATTCTTCTTTGTTAATACTAAATTCAGCAGCAAATTTTTGTAATGCTGTCCCTAGAGAATGTTGACGCATTGTTAATAAAATATCATATTTGTCAATTTCCATTTCATCAATATTCATTGCTTCTAACGCATCAGCAAAACTATCAACCATAATTGGATAAGTATCAAATAAGGTCCCATCAAAATCCCAAAAAATATTTTTTTGCATAATTAAACCTCTCCTATCATAAAAAGGGAGCAAATAAGCTCCCTTTTAGTATTATTTATTTTCTGTATCAAAAACAATCGTAAATGGACCATCATTTTGTAAATCAATTTGCATATCAGCGCCAAATTGACCAGTTTTCACTGAATTACCAGCATCTAATAGCTTTTGATTAAATGAATCATACATTTCAGATGCAAAATTGGGTTCTCCAGCATCAACAAAAGATGGGCGATTTCCATGTTTGGTATTAGCATATAAAGTAAATTGAGAAATAGATAATATTTCTCCATTTACAGATGATAAATTTAAGTTTGTCTTTCCATTATCATCTTCAAAAATTCTTAAATTAGTAATTTTACGTACTAAATAGTCAATATCATCTGAAGAATCACTATCCTTGATTCCAACTAATAATAAGTATCCCTTATTTATTTTGTTAAACAAATGATCATTGATTGAAACGCTAGCTTTATTTACTCTTTGTAATACAACTTTCAAAAATAAAACTCCTTTTTATTTAAATGGTCTTTTAACAAAATAAACATCATGAACATTCTTAACATGATTCATAACCATTTCCAATTGTGCTAAATTTTTAACACTTATTTTCAAAGAAATAGTTACGGTTTTATCATGATCAACTCTTCCCTCAACAGAATTAATTTGCTTACATACACCACTAACATTTTTAATAACATCATTAAGCATACTGTTTCTGTTATATCCTTCAACTTGAACATATGCATTAAACAAAGTATGTGAATCATCAGGAATATCCCAATTTACATTAACCAGACGATCATCATCTTCTATAACATTAGGACAGTTATCACGATGAACTGAAACTCCTCTACCTTTGGTTATATATCCAACAATTTTATCTCCTGGAACAGGTGCACAACAATGACTTAATCGAATTAATAAATTGTCTACGTCTTTAATAACAACTCCATCAGAAGGTTTATTTAACTTACTATTTTTATTGTTAGGATGATCATTATTTTTTTCAATAGTCTGATGATTTTCTAAAATATCTTTTTGTTCTTGTTCTTGACGTTTTTTCTCAGCATCATCACGAATTTGTAAAGTTAAAATATTAACTAAACCATTGGGTTGCTTATTGCCAAAACCCAATTCGGCATACATATCATCAATGCTTTTATAATAAGTTTTATTAAGCAATCTATCCATATTGGGTTTTGTTAAAACATCACTAATATCATAACCATTATCTTTAATAGCTTGATTTAATAAATCTTTACCTATTGCAATATTCTTTTCACGATCTTTATGTCTAAAGAACTGTCTAATTTTGTGTTTGGCTCGACTAGTAGTAACCAAGTTTTCCCAATCTTGACTAGGTCCAGTTGAACTAGTCGATGTCATAATGGTAACTATATCACCCGTTTTAATCTCATAGTCTAAAGGCTCAATCACTCCATTAACTTTAGCACCAGTGGTATGATTACCAACATCTGTATGAATTAAATAAGCCATATCTAAAGGACCAGCACCCTTAGGTAATTCTAAAACATCACCTTGAGGTGTAAAAGCATAAACGTGGTCACCAAAAAGCTCACCTTTAACACCATCCATAAATTCAGATGCATTATCAGTATCTTCTTGAATTTCAATAATGCGTTTAAACCAGTTTAAACGATTATTATCAGAAGAAGCTTGGACTTCATCAGTCATCCCTTCTTTATAAGCCCAATGAGCTGCAACCCCATATTCAGCAATTTGATGCATCTTTTTAGTTCTAATTTGTACTTCTAGTGGTTTGCCACCTGGACCAAAAACAGTGGTATGAAGTGACTGATACATATTAGCTTTAGGCATTGCAATATAGTCTTTAAAGCGTCCAGGCATTGGTGACCATTTAGTATGAATAGCACCTAATACCGCATAACAATCTTTAATTGAATCGACTATGCATCTAACAGCCAATAAATCATAAATTTGTCCAAATTTTTTATGTTTAATAACCATTTTACGATAAATTGAGTATAAATGTTTAGGGCGTCCATAAACTTCAACATTAGGTAAATTCATGTCGCTAACTTGCTTTTTAACTTCTTTAACAGCTTCATTTACATATGCAACACGTTCATTACGCTTAGAGTTCATTAAATGAACTATTTTATAGTATTGTTGAGGATTTAAATAACGAAGTGAGATGTCTTCAAGTTCCCACTTAATTGTTCCAATCCCTAATCTATCAGCTAAAGGTGCATAAATTTCAAGGGTTTCATTAGAAATACGCCACTGCTTTTCAGGTTTCAAATGTCTTAAAGTCCTCATGTTATGCAAACGATCAGCTAACTTAACAATCATTACACGAATATCGCTACACATAGCCAATAAAAGTTTTCTATGGTTTTCGGCTAATTGTTCTTGATTAGATTTATATTTTATTTTGCCTAGCTTAGTTACCCCATCAACAATAATTTCAACATTTTTGCCAAACTTTTCATCAATGTCATCTAAAGTCGCATTAGTATCTTCAACAACATCATGTAATAATCCAGCACTAATAGTTTCCGGGTCCATTCTTAGTTGAGCTAAAATACTAGCTACTTGAATTGGATGAACAATATATGGCTCTCCAGATTGTCTAGATTGCCCTTCATGACAATCAGCAGCATAATTGTATGCTTTTTTAATAATGTCAACGTGATCTTTATTCATATATTTATTAACTTCATTAAATAAGTCTTCAGCAGACCATACTTTATGTTTAGACATTCTAATCACTTCTTTTTAATCATTTTTATAAATTCTATCATAATTGTTTAGTTTTTACTTTAACAAATCAAACCACATTGAAATTGATGAAAGAAAATATAAAGGTGCTGTTTCAGTTCTCAAAATTCTAGGACCTAAACCACAAGTCTTATAACCATTTTCTTTAAGTTTAGATACTTCATCAGGAGAAATACCTCCCTCGGGTCCAAAGAAGGCAGCAATGCTATCAGCTGGTTTAGTATTGTTTAAGGAATTAATTAAATCAGCCTTTTCACCTTTTTTAGCAGATTCCTCATAAGCAATTAACTTATGATCATATGATTCCTTCAATAAATCATTTATAGAATCTAAATATTTAACATCCGGTATTTTGTTACGGTGGGATTGTTCAGCTGCACTTCTAACAATCTTACTTAATCTATTAATTTTTTTAGATGCTTTGTTATTTTTCCATTGTGCAATTGACCAAGCTGTTTGTAAGAAAATAATATGATCAACACCTAGTTCAGTTGCTTTTTGAACAATTAATTCAGATTTATCTTTTTTGGGTAACCCACAAATAATTGTCACGTCTACAGGTAATTCCACTGAATTATTTTTTATTTCTATTACTTTAGCTTCACTTGCATCTTTATCAATAACTTCTGCAATAAAAAGTTTATGATTACTATCAACAATTTCAAATTTATCCCCATTATTAGATCTTAATACCGATATAAAATGGTGAGCAATATCATCAGACATTAAAAAAGTTTCATTTAAACTTAAAGTCTTATCAGTAAAATAGTGTTGCATCTTATTTATTCACCTTCCTCTTTTAAATGAGCAACAATTCCACGCCAATCACCTAATGTCATTACTTGATCTAAAATAAAATCATTAGATTGGAGCGTTTGTAATGTAATATCTAGTTTTTCATTAATAATTCCAGAAATAATAATAAATCCACCTGCATATAATGTGTCTTTTGCCTGTGGTATTAAAGGTAATACCGCTTCAGGTAACATATTTGCCAAAATAACATCACTTTTTTCTTTTAACCCATCTAATAGACTATTTTTAGTTACCGGAATTTCATTTTCATAGCCATTAAGTTTAATGTTGATTTTTGCAGATTCAATAGCATCATCATCATAATCATAGGCTTTAACTGAATCCGCACCCATTAATTTTGCAGCAATACTTAAAACTCCAGAACCTGTTCCAACATCTAAAATCGACTGATTCTCTCTTAGATAAATTTCCATAGCTTGCATACATAATTTGGTTGTTGGATGAACTCCCGTTCCAAATGCTTTTTTGGGATTTAATTTAATAACCATTTCTTGTTCAAAAGATTTTTTATATTTCTCCCATACCGGAGAAATTGTAAGATATTTTGTAATTCTAGTTGCATGATAATATTTTTCCCATTCTTTACTCCAATTATTATCACTTAATTCTTTAGAAATAACTTTACCTTTACCCGGATTTAATCCATATTCATTTAATTTTTCCACTCTCTTTTGAATTAATGGAATCTGATCATTAATATTAAAATCCTCTGGAAAATAAGAAGTAATTACTGTTTCATTATTTTGTTCTTCCACTTCTACTCCTAGTGAACCAAAATCCATTAAAATATTTATTACTGCATCTTGTGATTCATTATTGGTTAATACTGAAAGTTTTGTCCATTGCATTTTAAATTCTCCTTATTCGTCCATCCGTATGTTTTGAAATTACAATTATTCATTTTGATTTTTGAAACATAGGGATTAGCAGATACATAAAATCGTAATTTTTTACTATCCCACATACCTTTATTTTTAATGCCAATTCTAGCTGATGAACTAATATGTTCAGGTATAGCTACATTAGTAATATCTAAAGATAATTGGCCTTCATCTAATTTTTTACCATTTAAATTGAGGTTAATGTTAAAAGCTTGAGTTAATTTACCAGGGCCATTAGTAATTTCATAATTGTTTTTATTTCTATTATTAATCATAGCATCTGTTATTTTAATCGGTTGAACTGCTCTAATCAATACTCCTTCTGGTATCCCCTCAGATTGAGTGATTATATTCAACAGATTATGCCCAAACATAGAATAAATATAAATAGTCCCTGCTCTTAAATACATAGAATTATTTTTGCTTGAATGATAATTATTATAAGAATGACAAACTCTATCATTTATCCCTAAATACGCTTCATCTTCAACTATATATCCACTAAAAATATTACCATAATTATCTTTAACATTTATTATATTGCCTAGTAATTTTTTAGCAATTTTTTCAGTAGAATCATTTGATAAATAATTAATAATATCCAAATTGATGCTCCTATCAAATATACAAAAATAGTGCATCCAACTAATCGGACGCACTATTTTCAGCTTCTTTTCTTTTTTGTTCCTTTATTTGTTTTAATTTTTCTTCATGTTGCTTTAAGTGTCCCTCTAAATATATCAGCAAAGAATTTTCATCCTTGAAAATTCGAGGATGCTTTTGTTTATGAAGTCTTAAATCAATCTCATTAATTTTTTGTCTTCCAGTCCAACGATGACCGTATCTAATAATCAATCGATTATTTAATCGTTTTTTCCGAATCTAAAAACATAAACATTATCGGGTGTAAGTAGTGGTCTGATATATGTTTTTTTATAATAATATCCATTATCTCTTAAAAACTTTTTTGTTCTATTTAACATCTATCACACCTCCCAACTAAAAAATATTAAATAAAATATCCATGACAAATAATATACTTAATATAAAGTTTATATTAAGTTATTTAAATTGTCCACCAATTAATAAAAAAGTCTTGCTACTAAACATTAAACAAGACTTTTGAATCAATTATTCTTTTGTTGATCCAACATCAATAGCTTGATGTTTTAAGTTTCTAAATACAAAAGCATCTGCAATACCTGTAATTCCACCTTGGAAGAAGAAGGCAAATACAGTTCCTAAACCGAAATTAGTAAATTGATGAGTAATAATAATAGCGATAATTGCCATTATTGTAGGTGGAATATATGAGAACCACATTGCTTTGGCAGCATTACCACCACAATATTTAAATCTAAGAATTTGCATTAAGTCATCAGCTGGATGTAGAGCAATATTTACTCGTTGGTAAATAGAAATTGCGATTGCAATTAAAGCAACTCCAAAGAAGTTTAAGAAAACATATAGTAAAATCATGCCAATACTATGAGCTTCTGGTAACCATTGGGTAACTAATCCATTAAAGTAATTTATTAACAATGAAAATGGTCCTAAGAAGGCAGCATTACCAATAATTCTGCTCCAACTCCAATGTCCAACTAAAATGGCATTGAATACAGCAATCAACATTCCTAGTCCAAAGAATGCCCAAAACAGAACCCATTGTCCATTTCCTAGAACTGCAAATCCTAGATTATTTTCAGCAGCTGTCCAATAAGCTGATCCTAAAAATGAAGGATGAATTTTAACACTTGTAACTAATGTTAAAACATTTCCCATCGCATTAATAACTAACGAAATAACAAAGTACATAATAGTACTAGACCAAGAAATAGTTCTTGGAGTCTTTGTTGATTTTTTTGCATCTGAAGACTTTTGCATAATATCAATACCCCTATCTATAAAATCAAATCATTATATTGTGAATTATTTATCTATCAAATTTATAATTCACATTTAAATATTTTTACTTAATACAAACACAGCCACAAAAATAATATAAACAGCCAATTAATCAATGAAACAATACTTAATATAATGATTAATCAGCATTTTTTAATTGTGAACTTCATAACAAAATAAATTATAACCTATTTAATTAATAAAATAAAGGGTATTTTCAAAAAATGTAAGCGATTTTATTAATTATTATATACATTTTAATTAAACAAGTGAAATATATATCAATAAAAAAGTCATTAAAGCAATTAATATACTTTAATGACTTTTTTATTTTTAATAGAGATCTTCAATATTGACCCATAGCTGTTTTCCATTAAGTTGTATTAAGACATACTTCATTCCAATTTTTTCCTTAAAATCAGGATCCATTAATTGCATAACTTTAATAACTCTAACAGTAATACCTTTATCATTATAATTATGAGAAAAGTCAACATCTTCATGGTCTGCAAAATCTTTTCCAGAGTTCCATAATGAAGCTCCATCATGAATTTTCATTTCATTTTGTAGATTATATTTAGAAATATTATCGTCAAAATTCTCATTCATATTATCGTCATTTAAGAATTGATTAACAGCACGTTCAGATGATTTTCCATCCATCCATGGAGTAAATTTATCAATGAATTTTTTATAATTTTCATTCATAGTCCAATTACCAGATAAGATATGATCAAGTTCATCTATAACCCCATCATTAGTTTTAACTATTTTACCAGGAGCATCTTTAACAAAATCAAAGTAAAAGCCTCTAATTTCATTAGCATAATCATCTAAATCATAAGTAAAGAAAATCATTGGACGTTTTAGAACAGCGTAATCAAACATTACTGATGAGTAATCTGTGATCAAAACATCACTAATTAAATATAATTCAGCAATATCTGGATATAAACTAACATTTAAAGCAATATCTGAATAATCAGATAAGTCTAAATTATTAGCAATTAAATAATGAGTTCTAACTAAAACAATTACATTGTTGCCAAAATGTGCTTTAATTTTTGCAAGGTCCAAATGTAATTTTGCAGTAAATTCATTAGCCTTAACATATTCATTATCACGCCAAGTTGGGGCATACAATATAACTTCTTATCTGCAGATATATTTAGATCTTCTTTAATTGAAGCAATATCCTTCCATGAAGAATTAACTAAAACGTCATTTCTTGGATAACCATCTAGCATCATTTGATTAGCATTCATTCTAAATGCTCTTTGCATAATATTAGCAGAATACATATTAGGAGCAATCATTTTATCCCAACGACGATTATCTTTAAATACATCTTTATGATATCTAGCAGCGTTAATTCCAGGCATCGTAACCAAATTAACATCAGCAGCTAATGTCTTTAATGGTGTTCCATGCCAAGTTTGAATTAATTTAGTGCCCTTACCAGGTTTCCATCTAAATGGTCTTCTAACATTAGTAACAAAATATTTTGCTTTAGCTTGTTTTAATATCCCGCTATAACTAAATCTAATAACATAAGGAATATTATTTTCTTTAAAGTAATCAACATACTCCCTATTTACATTCCAATACATCTTATATTCAGGATGATTCTTTTTCATGTATTCATAAATAGCTTTAGGATTATCTGAATATTGAGTTCCAAAGAAACTTTCAAAAATAATAATATTCTTTTTAGTAAGCATATTAGATAATCTATTAAGAATAGAAGCCTGTAAATAATTAACCTTAAATAAATGACCAAATTTTCTAGAAATTAAACGTTTTTCAGGGACTTGATCTAATTCACTATTTTTAGTAGACAAAATCTTTTCTACTACTTCTTTTGAAGCATCACCATTTTGTCCATATTGAGCAAATTTATCATAAAAATCAATCAATTTATCATGATAATTATCTGCAACCGCATCTAAATGTTGAATACGATTAATCAATTCATCTTCAGTTTTTATAATTGGACCTGGGATCTCTTTATCATAGTCTAAATAAACACCACGATTTTCATCATCCAAGTACCAATCTTTATCATAAGCATAAAATAACATTGGACGTTTTAGATGTGCATAATCAAACATTACTGACGAATAATCTGTGATCATTGCATCACTAATCAAATATAGATCATTAATATTATTATAATCACTAACATCAAAAACAAAACCCGGATTACTATAAAAACTATTTGAGTGAGCCACAAAATAGTGCAATCTAACTAATAATACATACTTATCAGAAAGTTTGGCTTGCATTTTATCTAAATTTAGTTGAAAATCAAAACCTTCATCTTCACGATAAGTTGGTGCATATAAAATTACTTTTTTATCTAATGGAATCCCCAATTTGTTTTTAACTGAATTGATATAAGCATCATTGTTATTGGTATATAATTCATCATTTCTAGGAAAACCTGACTTGATTAATTTTTGATCATAATCAAAAGCTTTAGTAGCAATTTCACCCATATAATCAGAAGGTACTACCATATAATCCCAGCGACGATTTCTCTTAGCAAAACGACTTTGAACTCCATGACTAGCAAATTTAAAATGAGGCTCATCAAATCCCATATGTTTCAAAAAGGTTCCATGAAGTGTTTCTACTTCAATTTGACCCTTACGTTTAGCATATCGATTAGGCATATTAGTATTTTGAATAATGTATTTAGAAACAGCTAAATAATACCAATACATAAAGCTATTTACTTTAACTTTAGTGGCTCCACCATTAATAGGTGTTTGAATATTTTTAAAAAACCAAACTGTTTTAATTTCAGGATGACTTTTTTGCATATATTCATACATTAATCTTTCATTACTATCAAACTTACTAGACCAATAACAATCAAATACCATAATTTTTCTTAATGGTAGAAAACGCATAAATGGATATAATAACGAGTATGAAAGTGATCTAAATACCTTTTTAGAATCAATAAAATTTGAAAAAGGTTGATTAATTTTAAGTTCTAAATCATTATTATTACTATTCTGGATTTGATAATATATCTTATCTTTACCATTAAAAGATAGATCCTGTTTAGGAACTAAATGTGATTCATCAGTTAATAATCTAAAGACTTTAATTTTATCATTAACATATAAATAAACTTTAAAAATATATTTACCTGATAAAATATTTAATTGGTTCTTTTCTTTATTAGTTATTTGAAAATTTAAAGATAATAAATCCCCATTTAATTGAAAATCATTATTACTGTTATCAAAAACTTTTCTAACGGTTTTATCACTACTTATCATTTCAATTTTACTATTATTAATATTCAAATTTTCATTTTTCAGATAATCAGGAATATTAATGGATAATTTTAATAAATTAGACGAATTAAGATTAATACTATTAGTAATAAAAGGTGTATTTTCATAGATAATTTCAATACCATCTCTATTATTATAAAATACAGTGTAACTCATATTATCATCAGTATTAATTTGAGCACTTGGTTTATTTTGATCAAATACATAATTAATCTGACTATTAGTAAAACTATCTTTCATAACTAACAAGGCTTTTTGATTAAGCATGTTTGTATTCCAACCAGCGTTATCAAAAACAATGTTATTTTCATTAACCTTACCAATAATATGCGTTTCATCTGGCATTATAAGCTCAGCCTTAATGTGTTTGTTACCAGTATTTATAACATCAAATACTAAGTTCTTTCCTGATTTTAAAACATTAGAAATAATTGGGGATTTAATATCGTCTTGATATAAACTATTTGATTTAATTACAAAATCATTAACACTATTAAAACGAGCACTAATTTTCGTATGCTTGTCTTCATTTACATAAGGTAGAATAAATTTATTTCTAGTCTTTTTATTAGGATCCGCAACATAACGACTTACCAAATACTTGTTGGCAATCAAATCAGTTATTAGAATTTTCCAAGTTCCTAATCCTAGCTTTTCAATAGCATCATTAATATCAAAACTAAATTGATATCTAGCATTGGTCCATTTACCACGAGCATTTAATAATCTTTGAGGCAATGATGTTTTCGGCCTATTTATATTGATTTTCATTTCTTTATCACTATCAATATTAACTAACTTAGCTGAAAACAATTCATTAACATTACCTAAACTAAGTAAGTGCTTAGACAATCTCATATTTCTAATAATAAAGAAACCACGACCAATAAACTGGCCGTCTTCGTCAATTTTATAATTGGTCATTTTTTGATTAATTTTTGCATTATCATTACCTAATTCAATTGCCGAAGATATTTCATCACTATAATCAAATATTTCTGGCATATAATATTTATATGATAATCCATGAAAACCTTTTTTAAAATGTCCAACTGATTGACGATAAGTATAAGTGTCAAGAATATTAAATTCACCATGTCTTAATGCATAATAAACAACTTGTTGTTTAACTGGTAAATTATTCATTGGTTTAGAATCCCACAGATTCCAATCACGTAAAAATTTATAAACCATTTCTTGTGCTTTATAAATATAGCTTTCTTCATTGTCACCAATATTTTCAATAAATATAAAAATGTCTAAGAATAAAATCTTATATTTAAAGTCTTTAAATAAAGGACTATTTGCACCTTGGCCAACTTTTTTTAGCATATCTCGACATATATCTAAAGCATCTAGTCTACTTTGAAAGTTAGATAATGCACTTCTACTTTGAGTGATTGAATCATTACTTTCACGCCAACGCCACTTATAAACCACATCTTCAATTATATTAGTAACTTTAGATTTTAAATGTACTTGTAAGGTAAAAGGTATATCTTCATAGATAATACCTTCAATAAATTTAATATCATTGTCTAGTAAAAAATTACGACGATATAATTTATTCCAAACTGTAGTATCATATAACAAATCATGATTATCATAAATGTTAGTATTATTAGCGTTATCGTGGATAGCAAAGGAATGTAAGTAAGAATTCTTATAACGATTTTTATCAAAACGTTTAACAAATCCCACAACTACATCTGCATTATTTTGATTTGCATTATAAGATAACTTAGAATATCCATCTGCTGGAACTAAATCATCCCCATCAACAAAAGCAATGTATTCCCCTTGGGCATGTTTTATTCCATAATTTCTAGTAGAACTAATTCCACCATTGTCTTTATGTAATGCCTTAAAAGAATCGTATTTTTTTGCATATTGATCAACAATAGCTGATGTATCATCAGTGGAGCCATCATCAATCATCAATACTTCCATATTTTCTTTAGGAAAATCGGTTTGTGCAATAGATTCAAGACAAGCAGCAACGTAATCTTGAACGTTGTAGCAAGCTACTATTACAGATAAATATGGTTTATTCATATTTAATACCTCTCCTTAATTTTTTCATATACTATTTCAATAAAAAATACCCATTAAAAATGGTTTGGTATACTTATACATGTAAACATACATAATAATTATATCATTAATATCACCATTTTTAATCGGTATTTAAAGCAAAATTATTTATTTTCTTTTGGTAAAACTAAATTTAACATAATTCCTAACAAAGTTGCGATTGCTAATCCATTCAGTGGTAATGTTCCAATTTTTAGCATAAAGCCACCTACCCCAATTACTAAAATAGATGAAACAATCATCAAATTACGTTTAATATTCATATCAATATCATTTTCAATTAAAATTTTAATTCCACTTGAAGCAATTGTACCGAACAGCAAAAAGCTAATTCCACCAATCACCGGTAATGGCATTTGCATAATAATAACATTTAATTTATTTACAAATGAGAAAATAATTGCAAATAAAGCAGCTCCAATCAGTACATAAACACTATGAATTTTAGTAATAGCCATCACACCAATATTTTCACCATAACTAGTTACTGCTGGGCCGCCTACTAAACCAGCAAAAATAGATGCCATCCCATCACCACTTAAAGTACGGCTTAAGCCTGGATTCTTAAAATAGTTACGACCCGTTAATTCGTTTAAGACCATTATGTGCCCTAAATGTTCAGTAATTGTAACAAAAGCGATTGGAGCAATGGCCAATATAGCACCCCATTCTAAGTGAACATTATATGAAACAAATGGAATTTCAAATTTAGGCATAGCAAACCAAGGTGCACTAGCAATTGTATTTAAATTAACTTCACCCATAAAAATAGAAATTATATATACACAAGCAATCGCTAACAAAATTGGCATGAATCCTAAGAACCCTTTTAAATAAATATTAAATGCTATAGCCAATAATAATGTAGTTAGAGCAATAAAAACAAATTTTAAATCATATTTGCCATTATTCATCATTGCATTATTTGCGGCACTACCAGCTAAAGATAAACCAATTACAATTACAATTGGTCCTACTACTACTGCTGGTAAAATATGATCAATCCAGTCAGAACCAAAGAAGCAAATAATAAGTGCAACTGTTAAATAAATTAATCCAACTGCAATAACACCTTGAGCAATACCAGGATACCCAGTTGCCTGCATTAAATATTTCATCGGAACAATAAAGGCAAAACTAGACCCCATATAAGCAGGAATTTTCTTTTGGGTAATTAAAATATGAAGCAAAGTACCTATTCCTGATGCAAACAATGCAATGCTAGGGCTAAGTCCCACTAGTAGTGGAACAATCACTGTACTACCGAACATTGAAAATAGGTGCTGCATTGATAACATTAACCATAAAAAGAATCCTGGTTTTTCATCAACATCTAGAACAACATCTTTATTTTTCATTTAAAATACCACCTTAATTAAAAATTAAGAGTAGTTTTAACTTAGCAAAAAAGCCTACTTAACCGTGTATGGGTAAGTAGACTTAATTAAGATTCGCCGTATCTTACTAGCCTCACGGGACTAAGTTAAAGACTCTTTATTAAATATAATAATATATAATTTTTAAATCATCGTCAAATTATTTACTACCTTTTTCTTCTTCATCAGTTTGTAAGACTGCCATGAATGCTGCTTGAGGAATCTCAACTTTACCAACAGACTTCATACGTTTCTTACCTGCTTTTTGCTTTTCTAGTAACTTCATTCTTCTAGTACGGTCACCACCATATAAATGAGCGGTAACATCTTTTCTATATGCTTTAATATTAGTTCTAGCAATTACTTTTGCCCCAATAGCAGCTTGGACCGGAATTTCAAAGTTTTGTCTAGGAATAATATCTTTTAACTTAGTTACGATTACTCTTCCACGACTTGCAGCAAAAGAACGATGAGAAATAAAGCTAAGTGCATCCACTTTTTCACCATTTAATAGAATATCAATTTTCACTAAATCAGATGGCTTGTAATCAGAAATTTCATAATCTAATGAGGCATAACCTCTTGTTGCAGATTTTAATTTATCGAAGAAGTCAAAAATAATTTCTGACAATGGAATATAATAAACAACATTTACTCGATAGTCATCAATATATTCCATAGTATCAAATTGTCCTCTGCGATCTTGACATAGTTCCATCACTGGACCTACATAATCATTAGGAACCATTACTGTTGCTTTAACAAATGGTTCTTCAACGCTTTTAATTTCAGATGCATCTGGCATTTCAGAAGGATTTTCAACATCTTTTACACCATCATCTGTGGTTTCAACATGATAAGTAACAGATGGAGCAGTGGTAATTAAGTCAAGATTAAATTCACGTTCTAAACGTTCTTGAACTACATCCATATGCAATAGACCCAAGAATCCACAACGAAAACCGAATCCTAAGGCTTGTGATGATTCCGGTTCAAATTCCAAAGCTGCATCATTTAACTTAAGCTTTTCAAGTGCTTCTCTTAAATCACCAAATTTGGCATTATCGGTGGGATATAATCCAGAATAAACCATAGGTTCCATTTCACGATATCCAGGTAAAGCCTTTTCAGCAGGATTATCAACTTTAGTAATAGTATCACCCACTCTAGTTTGGGTAATATCTTTAATACTTGCAGTAATATATCCCACATCACCCGACATAAGATAATCTCTCTTAACTGGATGAGGAGAGTTCACACCTACTTCGGTAACTTCATATTCGCTACCACTATTCATTAGACGAATTTTATCTCCTGGTTCAACAGTACCATCGTACAAGCGAACACTTAATACAACTCCACGATAATCATCATAAACAGAGTCAAAGACCAAAGCTTTAAGTGGATCTTCAACATTACCTTGAGGAGCAGGAACTTCATGAACAATTTTTTCTAATAGTTCTTCAATTCCAATTCCCTTCTTAGCACTTGCCAAAACAGCATCGTCTGCATCCAATCCAATAACATCTTCTACTTCTTTTTTTACCATATCTGGTTGTGCAGATGGCAAATCAATTTTATTTATAACTGGTACAATCTCTAGATCATCATCAATTGCTAAATAAACATTGGCTAATGTTTGAGCTTCAACTCCCTGTGCAGCATCTACAACTAAAATGGCGCCTTCACAAGCAGCTAAACTTCTAGATACTTCATATGAAAAATCCACGTGTCCAGGTGTATCAATTAAATGAAATTCATAATCATGACCATCTTTGGAATGATATTTTAATTCAACTGCATTTAACTTAATAGTAATTCCACGTTCTCTTTCAAGATCCATATCATCAAGCAATTGATTCTGCATATCACGTTTAGCAACTGTATCTGTCATTTCTAAAATACGATCAGCTAAAGTTGATTTACCATGATCAATATGCGCTACAATCGAAAAATTACGAATGTATTTTTGGTGCTCCTTCATTTTTTTGATATCCATTTTTATTCCTACTTTCAACTGATTAATTATTATATTTAATTATAACAACCAGTAACATAATGCACAAATTAAAAAAGAGTTGATGCTAATGACATCAACTCTTTTTATTATTTTTTACCATTAATGGCATCTTTCATTTTTTCAAAGAAACCACCATTTTTATAACCTTTTTCGCCACTAGCTTCAGCAAAAGCTCGTAAAGCTTGTTTTTGATCACGATTCAAACTCTTAGGTGTATCAATTTTGACATGAACTAATTGATCACCCTTACTGCTGCTATTTAATCTTTGAACACCTTTTCCTCTTAGTCTAAAGGTTGTTCCAGATTGAGTTCCAGCAGGAATATTAAGTTTAACGTCACCATAAACAGTCTTAACATCAATTTCACTACCTAATGTAGCTTGAACAAATGATATAGGTTGATTATAGTCTAAATTATAACCATGACGTTCAAAATCTTTGCTTGGTTTTACTTGGAAAATAATGAATAAGTCACCATAAGGGCCACCATTAGTACCAGCTTCACCTTGATTTTGTAATCTCATTTGTTGACCATCATCAACACCAGCAGGAATATTAACTTCTACTTCATGGCTTTCTTGTTTATGACCAGAGCCACCACAAGTAGGACATTTTTCTTTAATTTCCTTACCAGTTCCATTACATACAGGACAAGGATGTTGAGTTTGCATTCTACCTAGAGGTGTATTTTGTACAGAAGTTACATAACCGCTTCCACTACAATTATGACATGTTTCAGGTTTGGTACCTGGTTTAGCACCTGATCCCTTACAAGTATTACATTGTGCTTGACGATTATATTTAATAGTAGTTTTCTTACCAAAAATAGCATCTTCAAATTTAATTGACATTTGGTATTGTAAATCACGACCAGGTTTTGGAGCATTTGGATCACGACGTGCTCTTTGACCACCGCCGCCAAAGAATTGACTAAAGATATCGTCAAAGCCACCGCCTCCGGTGCCACCAAATCCACCGAAGCCGCCAAAGCCGCCGCCAGAACCACCGGCGCCGCCGAAGCCACCACCAGCAGGTCCATCAGCTGAACCAAATTGATCATAATTTTGACGCTTTTGAGGATCACTTAAAACTTCATAAGCCTCATTAATCTCTTTAAACTTTTTTTCAGCACCTGGAGCCTTATTAATATCGGGATGATATTTTTTTGACATTTTACGATAAGCATGTTTAATGTCATCTTGACTTGCATCTTTGGATATTCCAAGAAGACCGTAATAATCTTTTTCAGCCATTTTTATCCCCCATAAAATTATTATATATTCAATAAAAAGCCAAAGCCCAACGAGTCAGACTTTGACTTTTCATTTAGTAATCAATGATTACTTATTGTTTTTGTCATCATCATTGTGAACTTCGTGGAAATCACCATTTACAGTGTCACCATCGTTGCCATTTTCTTTTGATGAGTCTTTACCATCAGCTTGACCATCTTTTGCTTGGCCTTGTTGATCGGCAGCTTGTTGTTGATATAACTTAGTAGCTAATTCTTGAACTTGTTTGCTTAATTCGTCTTTCTTAGCTTTCATATCGTCTAAGTTATTATCTTCTTTAGCCTTCTTCAATGCATCTTCTGCATCTTTGGCTTTCTTGATTTCATCTTCAGAAACCTTACCGTCAACTTCTTTCAAAGTCTTATCAGTTTGGAAAATTAGTTGATCTACTTCATTCTTTAGATCTACTTCTTCCTTACGTTTGTTATCGGCTTCTTCATTCTTCTTAGCTTCGTCCATCATCTTGTTAATTTCGTCATCTGATAGACCATTAGAATCCTTAATGGTAATCTTTTGTTCCTTACCAGTACCTTTATCCTTAGCAGAAACATTAACAATACCATTCTTATCAATATCAAATTTAACTTCGATTTGAGGGACACCACGAGGAGCTGCAGGAATATCAGTCAATTGGAAATTACCCAATGTCTTGTTATCAGCTGCCATTGGACGTTCACCTTGTAGTACATGAATATCAACAGCAGGTTGATTATCAGCAGCAGTTGAGAATACTTGTGATTTTGAAGTTGGAATTGTAGTATTTCTGTCAATTAACTTAGTGAATACTCCACCCATAGTTTCAATACCTAATGATAATGGGGTAACATCTAATAATACAACATCCTTAACATCACCGGTTAAGACACCACCTTGTACAGCAGCACCTAAAGCAACAGCTTCATCAGGGTTGATTGAATGGTTTGGTTCTTTACCAGTCCAGCTCTTAACAGCTTCTTGTACAGCTGGAATACGAGTTGAACCACCATTTAAGATAACTTCATCAATATCTGATGTACTTAAACCAGCATCTTTAAGAGCTTCGTCAAATGGTTTCTTAGTCTTATCAACTAAGTCAGAAGTTAATTCATTAAACTTAGATCTGCTTAGTTTAGTTTGTAGATGTAGTGGACCGTTTTCACCTGAAGCGATGAATGGCAAGCTAATTTCAGTTTCAGAAACACCTGATAAGTCTTTCTTAGCTTTTTCAGCAGCATCCTTCAAACGTTGTAATGCCATCTTATCATTTGATAAGTCAACACCATTTTCATCTTTAAATTGTGCAACTAAGTAATCCATAATCTTCTTATCAAAGTCATCCCCACCTAAGTGAGTATCACCATTAGTAGATAGAACTTGGAATACACCGTCACCTAATTCAAGAACGGAAACATCAAAAGTACCACCACCAAGGTCATAAACAAGAACTTTTTCATCTTTATCTTGTTTGTCTAGACCATAAGCTAATGAAGCAGCAGTTGGTTCATTAATAATACGTTTTACATCTAAACCAGCAATTTTACCAGCATCTTTAGTAGCTTGTCTTTGAGCATCATTAAAGTAAGCAGGAACAGTAATAACTGCTTCGCTAACAGTATCGCCTAAGTAATCTTCGGCGAATCCTTTAATGTATTGTAAGATCATTGCTGAAATTTGTTGTGGTGTATATTTCTTACCATCAACATCAACAGTGTATCCTTCTTCACCCATGTGACTCTTAATTGATGAGATAGTGTTAGGGTTAGTGATCATTTGACGCTTTGCAACTTCACCAATTTGTGTTTCGCCATCTTTAAATGCAACTACAGATGGTGTAGTACGTGATCCTTCTGGATTTGTAATGATTTTTGGTTCTTTACCTTCAAGAACAGCAACGGCTGAGTTAGTTGTTCCTAAATCAATTCCGATAATCTTATTACTTGCCATAATTATCTTTCCCCTTTTTATTTATTATTATTGTGCAACTACAACCATGCTTGGTCTAATTACTCGATCAGCTAGTTTGTAGCCCTTTTGTAAAACTTCTACAACTGTATCTGCAGGATGATTGTCATCTGCATCAACAGTTTGGACAGCTTGACAAAGTGTTGGATCAAACTTTTGCCCTTCAGCATCAATTTCCTCAATACCATTTTCAGACAAAGCCTTATTCATATGACTAAGAACTAATTCAACACCTTGTTTAAGTTGTTTTCCAGCATCATCAGTAACTTCAGTACTTAAAGCACGTTCTAAGTTATCAACTACTGGCAAAATACTTGTGGCCAATTTTTGACCATCATATTTATAAATATCAGCACGTTCACGTTTGAAACGAGTTTGCATATTTTGCATTTCGGCTTCTGCTCTCAAATATTGATCAGAAACTTCATCCACTTTTTGTTCAAGCTTTTCTATTTTAGCTTGATTAGCATCTTTCTTTTCCTTTTTTGCATCTTTTTTGGCAGCCTTAGCTTCCTTTTTGGATACATCTTTTTTAGGATCAGATTGCTTTAAGTCTTTCTTTTCGTCTTTATTTGACAAGTGAATACCTCCCTTTACTGATCATATTTATTATAATAGTTTAATAGTTTCTTTGATAATTCGTCTCGGAAGCTTTCTACTATTCCAATAATTCTTGAATATGGCATTCTAGTAGGACCTAATACAGCAACTACTCCTTTACCATATTCACCAACATCATAAGTCCCAGTAATAACACTATAGTCTTTTAATAAACTATTACTTATTTCAGGACCTATTTTCACTGAAATTGATTTCCCAGAATTATTTATAAATTGAGAAATATCATCAGTATCATTCAATAATGAGTATATTGGCTTTAGATAACTGATATCATTATTATCAGTAAAACTTAACAAATTCAATTCACCGCCGATATAGAATTGATTTTTAGAAGCTTCGGTTAATATATTATTAAGCGTAGCCAATATTCCTTTTGGATTATTGATATACTTAACAATTTCTTTAGTAAAATCACCTTTCAATAATGATTTTAAAATATCTGATAAAGATTTGCCAACCATTTTATCATTGATTAACCTTACAACGGCATCTAATTGTTCACCATTAATATCATCAGAAATATGAAAAATTTGATTAATAACGTCTTGACTATCAGTAATTAAAATTGCCATTACTTGTCTATTGCCAAGAGGAACTAAATGAAAGCTTCTTAATCTACGGCTTACTTGCTGCTCAGGTTTTAAAGCTAAAGCAGTATAATTTGTTAAATTCGATAAGATATTAGCAGATTGCTCAACGATCTCATCTATCTTTCCAAAATGACCACCTAATGCTGTTTTAATAATTCTAATATCACTATTATCAATAGGATTAGGATTAAGTAAATTATCGACATAATATCGATATCCTTCAATCGATGGAATTCTTCCAGAAGAAGAATGTGTTTTGGAAATTAAACCAACCTTTTCAAGATAAGCCATATCATTTCTTACGGTAGCTGAACTGACATGTATGGGTAGTTGATTCGATAATGCTTTGGAACCGACAGGTACACCAGATTTTGTATAATCACTAACGATTACTTCTAAAACGGTTTTTTGCCTTTCACTGAGCATATATCAATCACTCCTTTAATAGTTAGCACTCTTAGCAGTCTTATTAACTAAGTGCTAACTACAATATATAATTTAACAAAGCATCATATATAAGTCAAGAAAACTACCCTCGTTTTTTATTAAAAAAATCTCTAGTGAATTTTTCATCCATCGATAGCTGATTAATCAAGGTATCAACTCCATCAAATTTAACTTCACCACGGATTCGATATAACCAATCTATAGATACATTTTCTCCATAAATATTATGATCAAAATCTAAAATATTAATTTCAACTGTAATTGGGTTCTTATCTCCAAATGTAACATTTCTTCCAATTGATGCCATTCCATTATAAGTTTTATCACCGATGGTTATATTAACTACATAAATTCCAATACTTGGCAGCCATTGAAATTCGCTATGCTCAATATTAGCGGTGGGATATCCTAATTCTCTCCCCCTGGCTAATCCATGAACTACTAAACCAAGAGTTTTAAAAGGACGCCCCAAAAGATTATTTACAGTTTTAATATCTCCTTGATCGAGATTATGCCTAACAGCAGTAGAACTAATTTTTTTATCATTAAAACTACTTAAATCAACCGCACAGACATCAAAACGACCATCAGAGTATCCAATCATGTTCTTCATATCAGCATCTTTAGAACCATAAGTATGGTCCACACCGGCAACAACAGTGTCGACATTGAATCTTATTAAATAATTATTAACAAATTCTATTGGTGATTGATTTTGAAAATCGAAACTATAATTTACTAAGAATACTTTTTTTACACCAAGGTTTTTAAATAATTTCATTTTATAATCATTAAGAGTTATGCTTCTTCTTTCATGACTGCTAATTTGTTTATATACAATTGAAGGCTTGTGATCATAAGTAAGAATTGCTAAATCTAAGTTTTTCTTTATAGCAATCTCTTTTGCTTTTTCAATGACCTTTTGATGTCCTAAATGAATACCATCAAAATATCCCATAGCAAGTACACATTTATTATTGTTTTTAAAATTATTATCTATTGGATGGTGAATTTTAATAATTTCCATTAGAAAGTATCCTTTCTATTTATTACTAAACATTTTTTCTGGTTTAAATGCCTGTTTGTCTTTGCTGAAATAATATAAAGCTTTTATATCTTTTTTATAGGTAAGAACACATTTTTCATCATTAATATCTAATTCATCGGGACGTAACCATACACCATTTTGTACTAATTTCCACTGTGAATCTGACATTTCAACATGTTTGTATTGTAGTAAAGCATGATCAATAGAATACATCACACTATCAATATCATCTTTATGCATTGCATCTTCAACATCAGATAGTTTAACAGTTTGATCAATTGTAAAGTTACCACTTTTAATTCTAGTTAAATTAGACATTACAGCAGGCATTCCTATTTTTTTACCGAAATCAACTGCTAAAGTTCTAACATATGTTCCTTTACCACAACCAACTTCAAAATAAATAGTTTGTTCATGCTTTTTACTATCATAAAAACTATCTTTTATTTGTTTAAAATAGTTAATCTGAACATGATGCTCTGGTCTTTCTACTTTTTCATTATTTCTAGCATATTCATACAATCTTTTACCATTTACTTTAATAGCTGAATACATTGGTGGAATTTGAATTAAATCATCAGATACAAAACTATTTAGCAATTCATTTATTTTTTCATCTGATAACTGTTTTTTCAAAGATTTATGCTCAACAACATCGCCATCTAAATCTTCAGTGGTTGTTGAAAAGCCCAAAGTTATACTCCCACGATAAACTTTTCCTGATGACATTAAATAATCGACAACCTTAGTTCCCTTTCCTATACATATTGGTAAGACACCATCAACATTAGGATCTAGCGTACCGCTATGGCCTATTTTTTTCATTTTTAGTATGCCACGCATCTTCCTAATACAATCAAAACTTGTCATACCCTTTTCCTTAAATAAAGGAACAATTCCATTTAACATACTTTTTCTCCTAAAATATAATTATTAACTAAAATTATATCATAATGAAATTATACTAATAAATTGAAAAAACAAAAAAGGCAGATTCACATCTGCCTTTTTTGTTTATCTATCTGATTTTTTAATTTATTAATAAGTTGATCAATTTTACTTCCATATTGAATGGAACCATCTAATTTAAAAATTAATTCAGGTGTTCTATAAATACTCAAACGAGAACCCAGCTCACCTCTTATTAATGAAGTTGCCTTATCCAATCCTTTTTGTGTTTCATCTTCATCACTTTCTTGATCAGATAAAATACTGTAATAGATTGTTGCATGTTGCAAATCACCAGTTACATCTACACCAGTAATAGTAACTCCTTGAACACGAGGATCTCTTACTCTCTTTAACAAAATATCGTTAACTTCGCGTTGAATTTCTTGTTCCAATCTACCAACTCTATATTGTGCCATTAAAGTTCACCTCTTATTTAACAGGTATTTGTTCCATCTTGTAGGCTTCTACAACATCGCCTTCTTTGATGTCATTGTAGTTTTCAATTGTAAGTCCACATTCAAAACCTTGTTTAACTTCTTTAGTATCATCTTTGAAACGTTTCAAACTGTTTAATTCCCCATTATAAACAACAACATTATCACGAATCAAACGAATCTTACTATCACTTCTAACATAACCACTAGTTACCATACCACCGGCAATAGTACCAACTTTAGATGCTTTATATAGTTGTCTTACTTCAACTTCACCAGTAACAACTTCTTTATATTTAGGTGCTAACATACCCTTCATGGCTGATTCAACTTCGTCAATCGCATCATAAATAACTTGATGTAAACGAATGTCTACTTTATCAGTATCTGCTTGTTCTCTAGCTTGTGAAGTAGCACGTACATTAAATCCTAAAATAATAGCATTACTTGCTTCTGCTAAAGCAACATCACTTTCATTAATAGCTCCAACTGAACTATGAACAATGTTTACCTTAACACCTTCAACATCAATTTTTTGTAAACTAGATGCTAAGGCTTCAACTGAACCTTGAACATCAGCTTTAATAATAACATCGACTTCTTTCTTTTCGCCTTCTTTAATTGAATCGAATAGATTGTCTAATGTTACACTATTATTTTTCTTACGTTCTTCCATTTGAGCTTCTTTGGCTCTTTCTTCACCAGCTGCACGAGCAGTCTTTTCATCATCAAAGACAATGAAACGATCACCAGCTTCTGGAACATCATTTAAACCAGTAACCTCAATTGGAGTAGAAGGAGTAGCTTTATCTAAGTTCTTACCCTTTTCATTCATCATTGTTCTAACACGACCAAAAGTATCACCAACAACAATTGGATCTCCAACATGCATTGTTCCTTGTTGAACTAATAATGTTGCAACTGGTCCACGTCCACGATCCAAACGTGCTTCAATTACAGAACCAGCAGCATTTTGATCTGGATTAGCTTTTAATTCCATAACGTCTGATTCAAGTAAAATCATATCGATTAATTCGTCAACATTAGTTCCCATCTTAGCTGAAATTTCAACGAAGATAGTGTCACCACCCCAGTCTTCTGGGACTAAGCCATGACCAGTTAATTGTTCAATCACATGATTAGGATTTGCACCTGGCTTATCAATTTTATTAATAGCAACAATAATTGGTGTCTTAGCAGCTTTAGCATGATCAATTGCTTCAATTGTTTGTGGCATAACACCATCATCGGCTGCAACTACCAAGATTGTAATATCAGTAATATCAGCACCACGAGCACGCATAGCAGTAAAAGCAGCATGTCCTGGAGTATCTAAGAAAGTGATAGTTTTACCATCTTTCTTCAATTGATAAGCACCAATTGCTTGAGTAATTCCTCCTGCTTCACCAGCAGTAATATGTGAATTTCTCAAGTAATCTAATAAAGTAGTTTTACCATGATCAACGTGTCCCATAATAGTAACAACAGGCGCACGATCTTCTTGATGTTCCTTATTATTTTCTTCTTCTTCAAAGAACTTATCAAGATCTGATACATTAACAACTTCTTTTTCTTCTGCTTTAATACCATAATCAGCAGCCAAAAGTTCAATTGTATCTTTATCTAAGGATACGTTTTGGTTAACCATAATCCCTAGCATGAATAATTTTTTAACAATTTCAGCTGGTTCTCTATGAAGAGCCTTACCAATTTCTTGCGCATTCATTCCAGCATTGTAAACAAATGTTTCTGGTAATGGACGTTCCTTTCTTTCTGGTGCTTTGTTTTTCTTATTATTTTGTCTAATTCTTTGATTCTTGGTATACATTCCAGCGAATCTGTTATGACGATTATGACGCTTATTAAATTTTTTCTTGTTCTTTTTACCTTGCTTAAAATTATTATTAAAGTTTGATTTTTGATTATTGTTACTGTGATTATTGTTTACATGATTATTAGCATGATTACCATTATTATGGTTATTATTTACATGATCATTACTATGATTATTAGATTGTTGATGTTGATTTGAGTTGTTATTCATTGAATTATTATTGTGATGTCTTTCTGAAGGCTTTTTAGAATGATTAGTATTTTTACCAAATATATTTCTGATTACTTTTTCATCACTATCGCTTAAAGTAGACATATGGTTTTTTACATCCATACCCTTTGATCTGGCAGTATCTAAAATCTTCTTACTGGCTACTCTCATTTCTTTTGATAGTTCATAAATTCTCTTTTTACCCATACCATCACGTTCCTTTACAATTATTTGTCATTTCATTCAAACGTTTGGCAAATCCGGAATCTGAAATTCCAATAATTGTTCTCTTCATCCCTATTGCGTTACTTAGGTCATTTTTAACGAACATATTATTCACCGGAATACCATAATAGCTTGACTTATCCATAAACTTTTTATAACTTGCCTTACCTGCATCAGATGGAATAAATAGAAATTTTATTTTATTTTTTTTAATTGCATTTAATAAAATATCCTCTCCAGTTGTAACCTTACCTGCACGCTTAGCAAGTCCTATGAAATTTAAAATTTTCTCTTTATTTTTCATTTTTAAATAGTTCTTTTCTAGCTTGTTTATGATCAACATATTCGATTAATTCATCATAAAATGAGTCATCAAGATCAACAGAAAATACTTCATTAAAAGTTTTATTCTGTTTAGCTTTTTTAGCAACATCTACATTGATTGAAACGTAAGCACCTCTACCGGATTTCTTACCAGTTTCATCAATTGAAACATTTCCTTCTTTATCTCTTACAACTCTTATCAATTCTTTTTTTGGAGCCATTTCTCCGGTGACAATGTCTTTTCTCATCGGAATTTTTCTACGTTTCATCGAATTATCACTCCTTAAAATTAAAATTCTTCATCTGAAGAGTAATCATCAATTGTATCAGATGGATCTTTAGATACCTCTGATTCTGACTTGATATCAATTTTGTATCCAGTTAATTTAGCTGCTAAACGAGCATTTTGTCCTTTTTTACCAATAGCCAATGATAATTGATAATCAGGTACAATTACAGTACATGCATTTTCATTTTCTTCATCGAATACGACATCAACAACTTCTGAAGGATTTAAAGAATTGGAAATAAATTCAGCAGGATTATCTGTCCATTGAACAATGTCCATATTTTCTCCACCCAGTTCATTAACAATAGTCTGTACTCGTTGTCCTTTAGGTCCAACTGTAGTACCAACAGGGTCAATATCCTCATTAGTAGAACGAACAGCTACTTTAGCACGATCACCGGCTTCTCTAGCAATTGAAACAATTTCAACAGTTCCATCATAAATCTCAGGAACTTCTTCTTCAAACAATCTCTTCAATAATCCAGGTGCAGTACGGCTAACAAAAATTTGAGGACCCTTAGTAGCATCTTCAACCTTATTAACATAAACTTTAATACGGTCTTGAGGACGATATTCTTCATTTTGCATTTGATCATTACGAGGCATAACTGCTTCCACCTGACCTAAATCGATATATACAAAACGATTATCTTCTCTTTCAACTTCACCGGTCATTAGTTCATCTTGGTATTTACTATATTTATTATAAACAATAGTTCTTTCTGCTTCACGAACTCTTTGCATAATAACTTGTTTAGCAGTTTGAGCAGCAATTCTACCAAAGTTTTTAGGAGTAACTTCAAATCTAATATCATCACCTAATTCGTAACCACGATTAAGTTGTAGAGCATCAGATAAGCTGCATTCCAAACGATTATCCACAACATCTTCAACCACTTGTTTTACGGCGTAAACATGAACCTTACCCTTTTTATCATCAAATGAAACTTCAACGTTTTGTGCTTGATTGTAGTTACGTTTGTAAGCAGAAGTTAAAGCCGCTTCCAAAGCATCAATAATCGTTTCTTTTGCAATTCCTTTATCGTTTTCTAAAGCGTCTAAAGCGCCTAAGAGTTCTTTACTCATGTTAATTTTCTCCCTTAATTAAAATTTAATTGCTAATCTAGCTTTAGCAATAGATTTTTTAGGAATCGATAAATCTTTAAATCGACCCTTCATATTAATGTTAATAACTAAATCATCGTCGTTATATTCTTTTAAAGTACCTTCATAAATCTTATTTCCATCAATTGGTGCATAAAGAGAAACATGAATATATTCACCAATTGCATTTTCAAAATCAGAAGGTTTCTTTAGAGGTCTTTCTGCTCCTGGAGAGGAAACTTCAAGAAAATATGCTTGTGGGATTGGATCTGGTTCAATGGAATCTAGTTTTTCACTTAGTTCATCAGATACAAGTGCACAATCTTCAATATTAATTCCATTTTTCTTATCAATATATACTCTTAAATACCAACTTTTACTTTCTTTAACGAATTCAATGTCATATAAATAAAAGTCATGCTCAGCAAGAATTGGATTTACTAAATTCTCAACTGTCTCTGTAATTTCACTCAATGAAACGCCTCCTAAAAAAACCAATAAAAAGAGCGAGCATTTCTGCTCACTCCCTTCCATGGATACTAATCAAATTTCATAATACCACACATACATATATAATTCAATTTTAACTACATCATGTCAAATAAACTTAATTGGTTTTCATCAGGTAAATCATCAATAACATGATTATCAGTCATAAATTCGATTATCTTTTTAGAAACTTTTCCTCGCTTAGATAAATCTTCTTTAGAAATAAATGGTTTATCAGCCCTAGCAGCAACAATTTGTTTTGCAACATTTAATCCCAGACTAGGAATAGCTCTAAATGGTGCAATTAATTTTTTACCATCTATTAACCATTTTTCAGCATCAGACTTTTCTAAGTTAACCATTTCAAAATCAAAACCACGTTCTACCATTTCATTAGATAATTCCAAAACTGTTAGTAAATTTTTGTCTTTGGATGATGCATCATTACCTTGATCATTAATTTCCTTCATTTTATTTTTTATTGCTTCTTTCCCATTGCACATAGATACTAAATCAAAGTCATCAGCACGAACTGAGAAATATGCACAATAATATACTAAAGGAAAATAAACTTTAAAGTATGCAACACGTAAAGCCATTAGAACATAAGCAGCAGCATGCGCACGTGGGAACATATACTTAATTTTTAAGCAAGAATCAATATACCACTGTGGAATATTGGCTTCATGCATTTGTTTTTGCCATTCATCTGGAATTCCTCGACCATGACGAACAGATTCCATGATTTGGAAGGATGTTTCTGAATCCAGTCCCCAATTAATTAAATCAGTCATAATGTTATCACGACACCCAATAACATTGGCAATGGTAGCTTTACCGTCCCTAATTAGTTCATCAGCATTTCCTAACCAAACATCAGTTCCATGTGATAATCCTGAAATTTGTAATAACTGTGAATAATTATTAGGTTTAGTTTGTTCTAACATTCCTCTAACAAATTTGGTCCCAAATTCTGGAACACCAAGAGTCCCAGTTTTAGATTGTATCTGTTCAGGAGTAACTCCGATTGTATCAGTACCAGAAAATAGTCCCATAACTCCAGGATCATCCATTGGTATAGATTGAGGATCAACTCCTGATAAATCTTGGAGTGTTCTAATCATAGTTGGATCATCATGTCCCAAAACATCCATCTTTAAAATGTTGTCATGAATTGAGTGGAAATCAAAGTGAGTAGTTTCCCATGCTGCATTTTGATCATCAGCAGGATATTGAATTGGAGTGAAATCAAAAATATCCATATCATCTGGAACAATAATAATACCAGCTGGATGTTGTCCAGTAGTTCGCTTAACACCAGTATCACCTTTAGCTAAACGATCAATTTCAGCACCTCTAATTACCTGTTCTGTATCACGCTCATATGCTTTAACGAATCCATAAGCAGTTTTATCAGCAACTGTTCCAATCGTTCCAGCACGATAAACATTTTTTTCACCGAAAAGCACTTTTAAATAATTATGAGCAATTGGTTGATAATCTCCAGAGAAATTTAAATCAATATCAGGAACCTTATTTCCTTTGAATCCTAAGAAAGTTTCAAAAGGAATATTATGTCCATCCCCAACCATTAAAGTTCCACAATTAGGACATTCTTTATGTGGCAAATCATAACCAGAACCATATTCACCTTTAGTAAAGAAATGAGAATATTTGCATTTAGGACAACGATAATGTGGTGGTAAAGGATTAACTTCAGTTATTCCTGCCATGGTAGCAACTAAACTAGATCCTACAGAACCACGAGAACCTACTAAGTAACCATCCTTATTACTTTTAGATACTAATCGTTTAGCAATTAGATAAATAACGGAAAATCCATTTCCAATGATACTTTTTAATTCTCGATCCAAACGCTTTTGAATTATTTCAGGTAACGGATTGCCATACAATTCGTGAGCTTTGTCCATTGTACTATTCTTAATTTCATCTTCAGCACCATTCATGTGTGGTGTATACAATTTATCAAGAACTGGATGAATATCATCATCAATCATATCAGCAATTTTGTTGGAGTTTTCAACTACAATCTTATTATCCAAATCTTCGCCTAAGAATTTAAAATTATCTAACATTTCGTTAGTTGTAAGGAAGTGTACATCTGGTAATTCTTGACGATTTAATGGATTAGCTCCACCTTGAGAATTAATTAATATTTTTCGATAAATATAATCATGTGGATCTAAATAATGAACATCACCAGTAGCAACAACTGGCTTTTCTAGTTCTTGACCAGTTTCAACCATATTAGAAATAATTTCTTCTAGATGATTTTCATCATGAATTAATTGTGAATCAATTAATGGTTGATAAGCTGCTTTTGGCTGTACCTCTAAATAATCATAAAATTTCGCCTTTTCAGTAGCTTCTTGTTTACCTTTTTGCATCATTGAAGTAAATACTTCACCACTAGAACAAGCTGAACCAACCAAAATTTCTTCTCTGTATTTTTCTAACACACTTCTAGGAATTCTAGGTACTCGATAAAAATATTTAACATTAGATAAAGAAATTAGCTTAAACATATTTTTTAGTCCAGCTTGAGTTTTAGCTAGTAAAATTGCATGAAATGGGCGAGCATGCTTATATGCATCATGTTCACTCATATGAGCATTAAACTCATTTACTTTTGTGATGCCATATTTATCTTCAGCCTCTTTAACAAAAATATAATTTAAATGGCCTGTACTTTCAGCATCATAGACCGCTCTATGATGGTGTTCAAGAGAGACATCAAACTTCTTAGCTAAAGTGTTTAAGCGATAACTTTTAAAATTAGGATATAAAAAACGTGCTAAAGGTAACGTATCAATAATAGGATTTTGAATTTTTTCCATACCATATCGAGCGTAGCCAACATTCATAAAACCAACATCAAATGTAACATTATGACCAACAACAATTGCGTCACCACAAAAATCTCTAAATAGTTTGAAAACTTCTTCTTCGGATTTAGATCCCTGGACCATTTCATCAGTAATAGAAGTTAACTGTGTTGTAAAGTCAGATAAATGAAAGCCGGGATCAATAAATTCTTCAAATTGATCAATTACATTATCGTGTTGCATTTTAACAGCTGAAACTTCAATTACATTATCATAAATAGCAGATAAACCTGTCGTTTCAATATCAAATACTACATATGTTGCATCATATAATTCTCGATCATCAGCATTAAAAGTAATTGGAACTCCATCGTCTACAACGTTAGCCTCAACCCCATAAATCATTTTCATATCATTCTTTTTGGCAGCTGTATATGCAAAAGGAAAGCCCTGAACAGCAGCATGATCTGTGATTGCTATTGCTGATTGTCCCCATTTTTTAGCTCTTGAAACAAAATCACCAATACTATTAGTTGCATCCATTTGACTCATTTGAGTGTGTAGATGCAGTTCAACACGTTTCTTTTCAGCAGTATCTTTTCGTTCCTCATGCTTCAAAGGATTAATATCATAAGCATTTAGGGTCAATTCATGAGTATAATTATCCTCTTGTACTCCACCACGTGCTTTAATCCAATCGCCTTCTTGAATAGCAGCAAATTGGTTTTCGTCATCTTCATTATTAGAGAATTTTTTAATTTCAATAGAAGAAGAATAATCCGTAACTTTTAAAATCATTAACTGACGGCCAGAACGTAAAGATCTAATTTCCTTATCGAAGATATGTCCATTGATAATTACTAATCTTTCTTCTTGAACAATATCACTCATTTTAGTAATTTCAGCATCATCTTTAATTGGTCTGCCAATCATTACTTTACCTTTAGGCACAGCTTTATTACTATTTTTTTGTCTTTTAGCAGTTGATTCTTTAATTGCTTTCACTGCTTTTTGTGCTAATTGGGCATCACGTTTTTCTTTTTGAATTTGAAAGTCTTTGATTTTTTCTTGTGAAGCACTTTCATCAACATAAACGTGAATATTAAATTTAGGAAAACCAAGTCTTTGATAAGTTTCTTCAATTGGTGCCAAAGCTTTGCTAACCAAAAAGTTTTTTACAATTTCATTTTCAGCAACATATTCAACTCTTTGATTATTTAATTTTAAATCATTATGTTTCAGTAATTCTTGTTTTAAGGATTCTGAAATATTAGTATTCTTAACTACCCAATTCCAATATTTCCCTAAAATATTATTATCAAATTCATTATTTTGTGTCGATATGTTTACAGAAGAATGAGCAATCTCATCAAAGGTTGCATGAAATCGATTATAAAAATCAACAAAAGCTTCATAGGGTAAAATATGGGGTAAATTTAAGAAAAATTCCCAACTTTTTGATTTTTTATGAATTTCAATTTGCTCAATTCGACCATTTTTAAAATAAGACTCATCCCCATTTAATTGGAGTTGATTTATTAATTTTAAAAATAGTTTTTCTTTATCTAACAAAGATTAAACCTCCAATATTATAAAAGATGAAAAAAGACCAGTTATATATTTTAAACTGATCTTTAATCTAACTATTTCAAATCTTTAAACAGAATTTGAACAGTATTAACAACTTCTTCTTTTTTAACTTCGATAGTTTCACCAGTTTTTCTGATTTTAATTTCAACTATTCCATCAGTAGCTTTTTTACCTACAGTAATTCTTATAGGAATACCAATTAAATCAGAGTCGGCAAATTTAACACCTGCTCGTTCTTTTCTATCATCGGTTAATACTTCATATCCATTATCCAATAATCCTTTTTCGATTTCATTGGATACTTTAACTTGATCATCTTTTTTAACATTAACAGGAATCAAGTGAATATCAAATGGAGCAATATTTTTAGGCCAAATTAATCCATTATCATCAGATTGTTGTTCAGCAACTGCTGTTAATAGTCTACTAATACCGATTCCATATGATCCCATAACAACTGGCTTTTGACGACCATTTTCATCTAATACATTAGCACCTAAAGCCTTTGAATATCTAGTTCCTAATTTAAAAATATGGGCAATTTCAATTCCACGAGTAAATTTTAATACTCCAGAACCATCAGGAGAGATTTCTCCTTCTTTAACGGTTCTTAAGTCGTTATAAGAAACATTTTCAAAATCTCTGTTTGGATTTACATTAGCAAAATAATTGCCATCTTCATTAGAGCCAACATAAACATTATGCATATTTTTAATATTATTATCAGCTAAAACAATAATATCGTCTTTTAGATTAAATGGACCAACATAATTAATGTTAGTACCCATATATTCTTTAATTTGTTCTTCATTAGCCAATGACAATTGAGAACCATCAAAATAATTTTTAACTTTAACATCATTAATTTCATCATTACCGCGAACCATCACTAGTACTGGTTTTGAATCAATCATAAATAAAACACTCTTAATGACATTTTCTTTATCAGTATCAAACAATTTAGCAACATCTGAAATATTCTTAATATTTGGAGTAGAGACTTTGGTGATATCTTGTAATTCAGGATGACTTTGACCTGGTTCTAACATACTTTTAGCCATTTCTAAGTTAGCAGCATAATCACTATCATCTGAATAAACAATTGTATCTTCACCAACAGCAGCAGGAGCAGAAAATTCAATAGAATCTGATCCACCCATAGCTCCACCATCACCAATAATAGTTCTGTAACTTAAACCTATTTGATTAAAAATTGAACGATAGGCATTTTCCATATTATTATATATTTTATCTAAGTCTGTATCGTTAATAGAAAATGAATATCCATCTTCCATAATAAATTCACGACCACGTAATAATCCATAACGAGGACGATTTTCATCACGATATTTAGGTTGAATTTGATATAAAATTAGAGGTAATTTTTTATACGATTTTATAGAATCTCTAATTAAACTTGTAAATGTTTCCTCATGAGTTGGTCCTAAAATAAAATCTGTATCATGTCGATTCTTTAACTTAAACAACTCAGGACCATATGTTTCTAAACGTCCTGATTCTTCCCATAATTTTGCTGGTAAAACTGCAGGCATTAATGTTTCGTTTGCATCAATACCATTCATTTCTTTTCTAACTATATTTTCAATTTTAGAAATAACACGATATGCCAATGGTAAGTAAGCATACATTCCTGCTGAAACTTGTTTAATATATCCAGCTCTTAGCATTAATTTATGGCTTAATGCTTCAGCCCCTTTTGGAGCTTCTTTTAAGGTAGGGATTAACATTTTAGACTGTTTCATAAAAATCTCCTTTAGTTTTACTTAATTAATGTAAAAAGTATCTTTGTATATCATTTAGAGTAACCAAAATCATAAGAATAACAATAAAGGCAAAGCCAACCAGAGTAACAATCGTTTCGACTTTTTCTGATGCTGGCTTTCTTCTAATTGCTTCAATAATGTTCAATAATATTTTACCACCATCTAAAGCAGGAATCGGAATAAAGTTAATAATGGCTAAATTAATTGATAGGAAAGCTATAAAGTAAACTATTCCATCAATACCCAATTTAGCAGCTTGCGAAGTGTTAGCAAAAATAGCAACAGGTCCGCCCAAATCATTTAAACTGAAATGTCCAGAAAACATAGATATTAACTTAGTAACTAATAATTTAGTAAAATCCCATGTTTGATTAAATCCGGACAATGCTTTAGCAATAAATGAGTGATTTAAAGTTTGGGTTACCCCAATAACTCCATATTTAGTAGAACCACTTTTAGCAGATTGTGTTTTTAAAGAAATATTTTTTTCAGCATCATTATTAGCAATTTTTAAATTAACTTTTTGATTAGGTTTAGATTGAATAGCAACCGTCAAATCTTTCCAAGTATTCGTTTTTTGTCCATCAATACTTAATATCTTATCTCCATTTTTAATACCAGCATCTCTAGCAACAGAATTATTGGGTGTAACATTAACAGTATTAGTATTTGAAGGGGCACCACCCTGTAAGAAAGATAAAATAGAAAAAGCAATAACTGCTAAAAGAATATTATTAAAAATACCTGCAAAGTTAGTAATTAATTTTTTCCACACTGGAGCATTTTGAAATTGAACATCATTAGGAGCTATTTGAACAGCTGTTCCATCATGCTCAATTATGACAGCATCATGACTAACTGTATATCTTTTTTTAGATTCTTCATTTCCGTTTTCAAAGCCTTCAATGAAAAGATTCTTTTCTAAATCACAGTTTGTTACTTCAAGGGGTAGTCCTTGATATAAAGTTTGTTTTTTACTAGTGTTAATTGAATTTACAACTTGATTATCATCAAATTGTAAACTAACAGGCGTTCCTGGTTCTAATTCTTGTGATTCATTATCAGCAGATCCAGCCATACGGACATATCCACCCAATGGTAACAATCTAACAGTATAGGTCGTTGAATTGTGTCGATAATAAAATAATTTTGGTCCCATTCCAATAGAAAATTCGCGAACCATAATACCAGATTTTTTGGCTACTATGAAATGTCCAAATTCATGAACAAATACAAGAATTCCAAAAACTATTATGAAAGCTATGATAGTTATAATCAAAAAAATCGCTCCTTTAAATAATTAGCTAAATAATACCAAACAAATGTAGTATTGGTAATACAAAAAGCAAGCTATCAAAACGGTCTAGAATCCCACCATGTCCAGGTAAAATTTTACCGGAATCTTTTACTCTATAAAAACGTTTTAATGATGATTCTACTAAATCACCTAATTGTCCAACAATAGAAAGCAATAATGTTATAAGAATTGCTGATAAAATAGAAACATTCCCAATGTTATAAATTAGCATCCAAACAGTTCCTATTACAGTAGCTATTAAAGAACCACAAATTGATCCTTCCCATGTTTTATTAGGACTAACATGCGGAGCTAATTTATGTTTACCTAATTGCTTACCAAATATGTAGGCTCCACTATCAGTTAGCCAAACAATAAATAGCGCATAAAATAGAGTAGCTATACTATCAGATCTTGCTGAAACAAAATAATGAAATCCAACACCTACATATAGCATGCTCAAAGTCATTACTCCTGTATCATCAAACGAGAATCTATTTTTAGTAAACACGTTTCTAAGTAATAACAACATAACTACTAAATAAAATAAAAACTGTGATGATAAGAAGCTTGGTAAATGCGCATACCATTGATCAGGTGCTATAACTATTGCTACACCTAAAAATGATAGCATTGCTTCAGGAGAAACAACCAATTTCTTTTTCATAACTAAAATTTCAGATACAGCGACTATTCCTAATAATAAGGCCGCAATATCTATAAATATTCCACCAATTAAAACAATTGGAATAAAAATTATTAATGCGATAATCGCAGTTAAAACTCTTTGTTTCATTTTTAATTCCTCTATTTATTTATTTTTTAGACCACCAAATCGACGATGACGATTTTGATATTCATGAATACATTCTTTTAAATTAGAATCCTTATAGTCAGGCCATTTAGTTTTATCAAAAACAAATTCACTATAGGCCACTTGCCATAGAAGAAAATTTGATAAACGTTCTTCCCCACTAGTTCTAATTAATAGATCCGGATTAGATAGCTCCTTCAAATTAGATGTCATTAAAGATTCTTCAACAACATTATCATTAATATCATCAACATTTAAGTTACCATTTTTAACACGACTAGATATTTTTTTAATTGCTGAAACAATTTCATCATGGCTACCATAATTCAAAGCAAAATTTAGAATCATTCCATTACAATCTTTAGTATCATAGATGGCCTTTTGAACCGCATTTTTTGTACTATTAGGTAATTTGTCAATTTCTCCCATAACATTTACTTTAACATTATTTTCTATCAACTCTGGAACAAACTTATTAAAGAAACGTTCCGGTAATCCTAATAAATACTTAACCTCTTTTTCAGGTCGATGCCAATTTTCAGTAGAAAAGGCATATAGAGTTAATACCTTGACTCCAAGATTACTGGCTGATTTAGTTATCGTTCTAACAACTTCCATACCTTGTTTATGGCCAGCAATTCTAGGCAAATGCCTTTGCTTAGCCCATCTGCCATTTCCATCCATAATAATAGCAATGTGAGCAGGAATGTTATTAGGATCTAGTTGATGGTCTTCTAATGAATTATTTTTATTAAACATATTATCACCTATAAATTAACTATAAACAAATAAAGGATGAGTGGTATCCTCATCCTAAATTGCCAATTAAATTTTATTGAATTAGTCTCCATTCTCCACGTTTAGTATCAACTAATGTTTGGAAATATTTCAATAATTGGTTTGCATCTGCTGCGCTTTGTTCACCAAGCATGTTTAAACCTTTACCTGTAGGAATTGGATCAGTTAAATCAGTGATTTCATTCTTATCTTCTATAGTAGCTTGGGTAAATGCAACAATCCAATCATCTTCAATTAATTTAGAAATAACAAAGAATAAATTAAAATCGTCAGTAACATAAGCAGGCATTACATATACATTATCTTGAATTTCTTGTAATTTGTTACCGTTGTATTCTAAAGCTTGGATATTTGAATTATCCATATCTTTGTTTAATTTAAAAATCATTTTTTCAAATTCTTTTGTACCTGGGGTTAATTCTTGTTCTGACATAAATATCTCCCTTATCCGTTCATTACTTCGTTTTCTTTATCAGAAACGATTTGATCAACATGTTTAATTTCCTTATCAGTTAATTGTTGAACTTGATCTTCTAAACGATGTGCTTCATCATCGTTAAAGTCATCACTCTTATTACCTTTTTTAACTGCGTCCATTGCTTCACGTCTAACATTTCTAATAGCAACTTTATTACTTTCACCAGTTGCTTTAACTTTTTTAGATACTTCAGAACGACGTTCTTCAGTTAATTGTGGAATAACCATTCTAATTTTATCACCATCATTAGCTGGATTAATTCCTAAATCAGCTTCTAAAATACCTTTTTCAATATTATTTAAGGCTGATTTATCATAAGGACTAACCATAATAACTCTAGCTTCAGGAACAGTAATTGCAGCAATTTGGTTTAATGGAGTGGTAGCCCCATAATAATCAACTGTAACACCTGACAATAAACTAGGGTTGGCGCGACCAGCACGAATTCCACCTAAATCATGTTTTAATGCTTCGGTAGTCTTTTGCATTTTGCTTTTTGCATTATCTAAAACTTCTTTTGAAGTAACCATTATTTATTTCCCCCTAACAGTTGTTCCAATTTTTTCACCTTGAACAACCTTTTTAATGTTCCCATTTTCATTTAAATTAAATACTACTAACGGAATATTATTATCCATTGATAATGAACTTGCAGTAGTATCCATAACATTTAAGTTTTTATTAATGATATCCATTTGAGTTAATTCATCATACTTAACTGCATTGGGATCTTCATTAGGATCAGCTGAATAAATTCCATCTACACCATTTTTAGCCATCAAAATAGCATCAGCATGAACTTCAGCAGCTCTTAAAGCAGCTGTAGTATCAGTTGAAAAGTATGGATTACCAGTACCACCAGCAAAAATAACTACTCGATTTTTTTGCAAATGACGAACAGCCTTTCTTCTGATATATGGTTCAGCAATTTGTCTCATTTCAATTGAAGTTTGTACTCTGGTGGGAACATCAATTGATTCTAAATTATCTTGTAATGAAAGTCCATTCATTATGGTTGCAAGCATTCCAACATAATCAGCTTGAGTTCTTTCCATACCCATTTTTGCACCAGCAACACCACGCCACATGTTACCACCACCGACAACAATAGCAACCTGGATGCCTAATTTATATACTTCTTTTATTTCTTCAGCAATTTTTTTAATAACTGGAGGATTAATTCCAAATCCTTTATCCCCAGCCAAGGCTTCACCACTTAGTTTCAAGACGATACGTTTGTATTTTACGTCTGACATTGAACTTCCTCCATTAAAATAATTCATTAATATAATTTTAGCATAACATAAATAACAAAAACAGATTAATAAACTAAAATTAAATAAATTATAAAAAAAGGAGTGCCAAAATATAGCACCCCCTCCTTATCTTAATAATTAAATTATTTAATTTGACTATTTACTTCATCAGCAAAACTTTGTTCTTCTTTTTCGATACCTTCTCCAACTTCGTAACGAGCAAAGGCTTCAAGTTCTCCACCATTGTCTTTAACAAATTGAGCAACAGTTTTGTCTGAATCCATAACGAATTCTTGGTCAGCTAAACTAATTTCTGATAAGAATTTGTTTAAACGACCTTCAACCATTTTTTCAACAATTTTTTCAGGTTTACCTTCATCTAAGGCTTCCTTCTTCAATTCTTCACGTTCTTTATCTAAACGATCAGCAGGAACTGAATTTCTGTCTAAATATTCAGGGTTAGTAGCGGCAATATGCATAGCAACATGCTTAGCAACTTCTTCATCTGCACCCTTAATTTGTACTAAGGCACCAATTAAACCACCATTATGCAAGTAAGCACCAAAGTTGGCATCGTCATCCTTATTAAAGATTTCAAAACGACGTAAAGTAATCTTTTCACCAGTGATTTGAGTTGTATTAATAATCTTGTCATTGATAGTTTCACCATCAACATCTAACTTAAGTGCAGCTTCAACGTCAGCTGGTTGTTCTTCAACAATCTTAGCTGCAACCATATCAATTAAGTTTTTGAAATCATCATTACCTGAAACAAAATCTGTTTCAGCGTTGATTTCAACAATAGCAGCTGCATTACTATTAGTAACAACACGTGTTAAACCTGCATTAGCAACACGGTCACTCTTCTTTTCAGCTTTTGCGATACCTTTTTCACGTAAAAATTCTAAAGCAGCTTTTTCATCACCATCAGAAGAAACTAAAGCTTTTTTAGCATCCATCATACCTACACTAGTTTTGTCACGTAAGTTTTTTACTTGAGCAGCAGTAATTTTTGCCATTTAAATGGCCTCCTTAAAATATTTAATTCTATTTTATAAAAAAAGGCTGACTCTGCATTAGGCCTTTCGGTCCAAACACATGAGTCAGCCTAAGTGCACAAATGTAAATAATTATTTAATTAATTATTTGTTTTCACTTTCATCTTTTGAATCATTGCCATCTTTGAAAGTGTTTTCGTCAACTTCTTCTTCACCTTGGTTACCTTCAACAATAGCATCAGCCATCTTAGAAGTAATTAAGCGAACAGCACGAATAGCATCATCATTTGATGGGATAATTACATCGATATCGTCTGGGTTAGTGTTAGTATCAACCATAGCAACGATAGGAATATTTAATTTGTGAGCTTCGTTAACAGCAAGTTGTTCTTTACGAGGATCAACAATAAACATAACATCAGGAATCTTAGGCATATCTTCGATACCACCTAAGAATTTTTCTAACTTGTCAGTTTGTTTCTTTAATAAAGAAACTTCTTTCTTAGGTAATCTTTCAAAAGTACCGTCTTCAGCCATTTTCTTAAGATCTTTTAAGTACTTAATACGACTTTGGATAGTATCCCAGTTAGTTAAAGTTCCACCTAACCAACGGTGGTTAACATAAAATTGACCAGCACGAGTTGCTTCTTCTTGAATTGAATCTTGTGCTTGTTTTTTAGTACCAACAAATAAGAATACAGCATTCTTTGATGCTTCATCCTTAACAAATTTGTAAGCATTATCAATCATTTTTACAGTTTTTTGTAAATCAATGATGTAAATACCATTACGTTGAGTAAAGATGTACTTCTTCATCTTAGGATTCCAACGACGAGTTTGGTGTCCAAAATGAACACCTGCTTCTAACAATTGTTTCATAGAAATAACAGCCATTATAATAGCCCTCCAAATAGTTTTTTCCTCCTCAATGATCAACTAATATGGTGACTTATTAAAAAGCACTAGCCAAATTATCACATTGAGTGTGAATTAGTAATTAAATTACCATATACAATAATAAATCATTAACAATAATTAATCAATATTAAAATTAAATAATTATCTAAAAAGCTTTCCATTCACACCATTATTCAATAAATATTTTATTTTTTGATTTCTAGGTTGATGCTTAAATGCATATTCAGCTTTTAAAGCATCCCCTTTATTTTCAAAAGACTCATAATATATCATCTTTACTGGTAAATGAGATCTAGTATATTTTGCTCCCTTACCTGATTGATGTTTTAATAAACGTTGCTGTAAGTTATTAGTAAATCCACCATAAAGAGAATTATCACCGCACAATAGTACATACATATAATATTTATTCACCATATAGTAGTTTCCTTACATAATCACTATATTCATTACTATTGTCTTTATATGTAATTATTGGTGGTAAAATTTTCATCCCAGATTTTTTGCCTTTGTTAATCCCTTCAATTAGAACCATATTAGAATCTTTAGTTTTTCGTGGATATATAAATTGTAATTTCTTTGGTGCTATACCATGCTTTAACATAGTATCCATAATTTCTAGCAAGCGATCTGGACGATAAACCAAATAAATTTTCGCATTAGTTTTTAGCATCTCACTACTTGCTGACATTATCGATTCTAAATTTGTAGTTATTTCATGCCTAGCAATTGCTAAATATTTATTAGGATTCTTCTTACTTGTAGGCAAATCAGGAAAATATGGTGGATTACAAGTTATAACATCGATAGAATCTTTAGCAAGATAATTATTAAATTTTGATAAATCAGAGTTAATTACTCTTATCTTGTCTTCTAAATGATTTAATAAAACACTTCTTTTAGCCATATCGGCCAATTTATTTTGAAGTTCAATTTCAAATATTTCACCATTAGTTTTATGTGACATAAACATTCCAACTGCACCATTTCCAGCACACAAATCTACTATTTTAGATTTATTTTTATTAGGCAGTTTAGCAAAATTAGCCAGAAGCACTGCATCCAGAGAAAATGAGAAAACTTCAGGATTTTGAATAATTTTAATGTCGTTACTATATAATTGATCTATTCTTTCATTTTCGTGTAATAATTTGTTCAATTTAATTTCCACCTTAATTTTAGGTTGCATATAGTAATAGTAATAGAATATTATTATTTTATAAAGTATTGAGAGGAGAAACAGTATGTATTCTTTTTTAAGAGTATTAGCTAGAGTCATTTTATATACGATAAATGGTAAACCAAAATTTAAAAATAAAGATAGAATTCCTAAAGGAAATTATGTTTTAGTTGCCCCACATAGGACTTGGTTTGATCCATTATATTATGCATTAGCTGCTAGCCCTAAAGAATTCGCATTTATGGCAAAAAAAGAACTATTCAAAAATCCAATTTTAAGATATATTTTAGTTCATGCAAATGTTTTAAGTGTCGATAGAGAAAATCCTGGTCCATCAGTTATAAAAGAACCAGTTAGAATTTTGCAAAAGTCGGATAAATCATTAATTATCTTTCCATCTGGAACTAGACATTCACAAAGTTTAAAGGGTGGCGCAACTTTAATTTCAAAATTATCTAAGACACCTTTGCTACCAGCAACCTATCAAGGACCGCTAACATTTAAATCCTTGTTTTCTAGAAAACAGTCTACTATTAATTTTGGTGAACCAATATATATTGATAAAAAGCTAAAATTAAATGAAGATGGACAAAGTAAGATCGAACAGCAAATGCAAGATGCTTTCGACAAATTAGATGACGAAATAGATCCTAATTTTAAATATGTAGATCCAGCTAAAAAAGAAAAATAAAAAGGATTAAAATCAATTAGATTTTAATCCTTTTTATTTTATTTAGAATGAGCTTTCATACTATTCATCATTTGATTTAACTTTTTGGTAGATGGTTTTTGTCCCATTTGTAACATCATTGCTCTTAATTGATCTTTATTAATTGGTGGATTATCTTTAAGATATTTTTCCATATACTTACGAGCCATAAAGAAACCACCGATTAATCCTAGGATTAATGCTACTAAAACAACTACAATCCATAGAAATGTATTCACAGATATCCCTCCTAGCTTCATATACGAACATATATTTTATTTTACACAAAGTATAAATAAATTTCAAAATTATTTTTAGTATATTAGTCGTCACGTAGGCCTTTTTTACGTTGAATATTTTTAACCTTATCGGAGGTTATTTCTTTCCCCTTTTTATTATAAACCTGAACCATCTCAATCTGGCTTCTCATATTTTCTTTAAAGCGCTTTAGATATTTTTTGTGCAAATCTTTTCTTTCAGCACTTTCAGCTTCAGTCAAGCCTTGTTCTTTTTTCTTTTTTGATAATTCATTAATTCTTGGAATAAGTTCTTTTAACACTTTGTCTTCTGCCATTTTAAAGTCTCCTTTTTATAAAATTGCGAACGTTTGTTTACATTTCCTTATTATGCTAATATTAAAGCTAAATAAAATCAAGAATTGGGGCGTCGTATATGACCTTACCAAAGGATAAAGTATCTTCTAAACAAATAAATATATTAAAATTCATTTGGAACTCAATCAATAATCAAGGTTATCCACCAACAGTAAGAGAAATTGCTAAAGAAATGGGTTTAGCATCTACATCAACTGTGCATGGATATTTAAGCCGTCTCTCACAAAAAGGTCTTTTAATCAAAAACAATGCTAAACCAAGAGCAATTGAAATTACCGAAGATGGATTGAAACAGTTAGGGGTTAACTTTCATTCCAATCAAATACCAATATTAGGAAATGTTGCTGCTGGTGAACCCATTCTTGCAGTAGAAAATTCAAATGAATATTTTTCTTTACCTGACCAATATAATAATGACAGCGATATATTTATGCTGAATATAAAAGGCGAAAGTATGGTTAATATTGGAATATTTAATAATGATAAAGTTATTGTTAAGAAGCAGTCAATTGCTGAAAATGGTGACATTGTAATTGCAATGAACGATAAAAGCGAAGCAACATGCAAGAGATTTTTCAAAGAAAGTGATCATTATAGATTACAACCAGAAAATGACTATATGAGTCCAATTATATTAGATAACGTTAAAATATTAGGTAAAGTAATTGGATTGTATAGAGATAATATTAGTTAAAATACTTTCCCCTCATAATAAGATTCTGGTAAATTATTAAAATCATAGTTTTTCACTTCTTCAACCTTAGTTAAATAGGCGATCGAACTATTACTTAACATTAAATTAACATTATTATCTTTTTCGTGAAAAATAATAATTGGTTTATTTATAGCTTTAGCATACCCAATTTCAAAAGCTGTACCACTATCTACATTATCTTCAACATAGTCGATAATTGCGATAATGGCATCAGCTTTTTTTATTTCATCAGTATCTAATTTAAATACCTTTTTAGACCATTGCTGAGTGCCAACTTCACAATCTTTAACTTCTGATTTTCTTGGACTAAATACACTATTTACGGTATTATTTTTCGCTAAAGCAGTCTCTATTCTAGAAATTCTGTCGATTTGTTCATCATCAAAAAATGGACTAGCTAAATATAAATTCATATTAATTTCCCCTATTTATGGTCATAAATTCTTTGATTATCTTTTAGTGCTTTTAAGAAAAATTCAGCATCATCAGATTGCCAATTTAAGTTCATATTAACATTTTTAATAGGAATCCAGTTATTAAACATCGTTTCATATTCATCAATTGTTAATTTTTCTCTATTGTTAAGCATCGAGTTAATATCTTCTACTGAATCATTATTCTTGAAATTTTGTTCTAATTTCATTGAGAAAAATTCACCTTGAGCTCCAGAACCATAACTAAATAAACCAATTCTATCTCCGCTTTGTAAATCATTTGAATTATTAATTAATGATAAGAAACTTAAATATAATGATCCTGTATATAAATTACCAATATTTTCACTATATATCTTGCTAAAATTAAATTCATTCTTTAATTCTTCTTGTTTTGATTCAGAAGCTTCAGTCAAAACTGCTCTTAATCCTTTAATCCCCATTTTTACATATGGTAGATGGAAAGTTAGTGCTTTATAGTCATCAACCGAAAGTTGATTCATTTGGTTATACTTATCCCAAGTATCTTTAAAGAAATCAACATAAACATTATTAGAATAATGGCCATCTACCACCGCTTCTGTACGATATAATGGTCGCCAAAAATCCATAATATCATCTGAATGAAATGCACTTTCACCATCAAAAGAAGCAATGGAAGGATTAGTTGAAACTACCATAGCAATAGCTCCACCACCTTGTGTTACTTCACCAGGAGTATTAAGACCATATCTAGCCACATCAGCACCAATCACTAAAGCCTTTTTATTAGGATGATTGGTTACGTACTCTTTAGCCATTTGTAACCCTGCTGTGGCACCATAACATGCTTGTTTGATTTCAAAAGCACGAGCAGATGCATTCAACTTTAATAAGTTTTGTAGATATATAGCTGCTGATTTTGAATTATCAACGCCAGTTTCTGTACCAAAAATGATTAAGTCGATACTTTTCTTATCATCATCATTAATAATTTTTTGACTAGCATTTGCAGCCATTGTTACAACATCTTGAGTATTAGGAATTACAGCTTGTTTTTTTTGACCAATTCCAATTAAATATTTATTTGGATCTTCATTTCTAGCATTTGCTAAATCCACCATATCAATGTATTTATCAGGTGAATAAAAACCAATTTTATCAATTCCAACCTTCAATTTACTCACTCAACTTTCATAAAAGAATAATATTATTTTACTATCAATCACTTTAATAACAAAATATATAGAATAAAAAGCACACATAAGTGTGCTTTTTATTATTTTTCTAGATGAATTTTATATTGGTCTGAATTATTCATAGAGTTAATAATTTGACCTTCTGATAATTGACCTGTATATACAAAGTTTTCATGTTTTTGACCAGTTGAAATAAATGTCCATTGAACCACTTGTTGTCCCATGCCAACAGGAATTCTAACTCCTGATAATTGACCTGTACTATTATCAGATAATTTAATTTCTTGGTTACCCAAATTGGTATTTACGTTTAATTTTAACATTATAAACTCCTTAAAAATTATGTAATACAATATAAATATAACATAATTTATCTAATTAATTAATTTACTTTAATAATTACGTGCTTTTTTAAGAAAATATTTAACAAAATATTCAGTATTTTTATAGGTACTATTTCCATCATATTTATTTGGATATTCTCCCCAAATAGATAATGAAGCACCTATATTATTCTTACTCTTTGTTTTTTGTTTAAGTGATTCATCATTCCACATATTCATCTTCCATTTATTAATATCATCTCGCCATTCTTTAATTGAAGACTTAGTAAAAGAAAGTGGATCAGTAATTATATATAAATAATAACTATTATAATTAATAGTTTTAAAACCAGCAGCATTTAATTGTGGTAATGTCGCTCTTAATTTAATATTGGCCTTATAATCTTCTTTATCACTAACATCACCACTAAGGCTCCAATAATTAATTAATATATTTTTATGATACTTTTTAAGAACTGCTTTATGGAAACTATCATTCCACATTTCTAATTTTAATCCCTTAGAATTTATATAATCATCAATACTATTTATATATTTCACAGCTGCATTTTGATCTTTTCTATTGTTGATAGTAATCTCATCAGCACCTACGCTAAAGTAGAATCCTTTGGGCATCATCCCAACATATTCACTTAATATTTTTTTAGATAAGTTGATGGTTTCTTTCTTACCATAAAACATCTCATTGTATCCATCAGCATTTCTTACTCTTTTAACTAATTTATTACCATTCTTTGTATAAGATAATAATTTAAATAAAGACTGAGCATGCCCAGGTAAATCTATTTCTGGTACAACTTGAATTCCTTTTTCATAACCATACTGAATAACGTCTAATAATTGATCTTTACTTAAAAAAGGTAAATGTGTCTTTTTATTATAATAAACATCACCCTTTTTAGTAGCATTATCAACGGTTTGATTTAATGTAGAATTTTCAATTCCAAAATTTTCATTATCATTTAAATGCAATTGTAAATAAGTTGCTTTGTTTTCACTTAATAAATTAATATATTGTTTTATTTTATCAGTAGAGTAATAAACTCTTGAACAATCTAAAGTTAAACCAATTCTTTTATTATCAGCCGATGCATTAATATTATTTTGAGCTAAGCCAAATAATTGAAAAGACAAGATAATAAAAGTAAAGAAGATTGTAAATATTGTTATAACTTTTTTCTTCATAGACTAAAACTCTTTTCTTTAAAAGTTATAAGCTAATTATAGCATTTATATCCATAAATATCCTAATACTAGGATATAAAAAAAGTACTAATGAAAATATTAGTACTTATAAAACGTTATAAGGAGAGTACAGGAGTCGAACCTGCCCGCCGGAAAAACCGGTTCGTCGGATTTCGAGTCCGATGCATTACCGCTCTGCCAACTCTCCATAATAATGATGTGAAAAATTCACATCATAAATAATTTTAATATTGTAAAAGGCTTAAAAGATCATAGTCTTTAATTTTATCGCGACCCTTTAATTCAGAAATTTCGATGATAAAGGCTGTTCCCACAACAATACCACCTAATTTTTCAACCATTTCAATGGTAGCCTTGATAGTTCCACCAGTTGCTAATAAATCATCGGTAATTAAAACTCTTTGACCAGGTTTAACAGCATCAGCATGAATATATAAAGATGATTTACCATACTCTAATCCATAAGATGCTCCTACAACCTTGCCTGGCAGTTTACCCTTTTTTCTTGCAGGCACAAATCCAATTCCTAAATCATAGGCTACCGGACAACCAACAATAAATCCACGAGCTTCAGGACCGACAATTAAATCTACTTTCTTATCTCTTGCATATCTGACAATTTTATCTGTAGCCTCGCGATATGCTTCACCATTTTCCATCAATGGAGAAATATCTCTAAAAGTAACTCCCTTTTCTGGAAAATTGTCATAACTAGCAACATATTTATACAAATCAAGTGCCATTGGCTAAATAACTTCCTTTCATCCCATCAAAAACAACTACGAATAACTTGATTCAAAGTTGTAGTATCAACATCTAACAATTTTTCTTTAACCGTTAATTGATGCTTTCTAAGAATATAACTTTTAGTTAAAGTTATATCGCTTGATTCAGGATTACGATTACCATTCATAATACCATTTTCAATTGAAATAAACTTCAATTCTTTGAATACATTAATCATAAAAGCTAAATTGCTTTTATCAATTTTTAAATAATCACTTAATAGATCAATATCATCATATATCTTAATGTCTTTATGACCTTCAACAAACCTAAATAAATCAGCATATTGTGATCTAGTAGGCATTTTTTGTGAAAGATTATTACTATAAAGATAAAAAATTAACTTATCCTTTTTATTAATAACATTCAAAACTGAATTAAACGTTTCAAAAGAATCTGGACAATCAACAAATATTATATTATCAAAATTATCTTCTAAAGACAAATTATTATATAAACAAGCTTTAGAATCTTTTCCTATAAAAGGTAATATTTGTTTATAAACATTTTCATGAAAGAAAACATATAGTGAATTACTATACTGAAACATAGATTTATTTAGTTGATTAGACCTTAAATCAACTATTTCAACATCATCACTATAAATATCATCGTTCATGACTTGAATTGTGGTTCTACCTTTCCAAGTATTCTTTTCTAAATGGCCTGCCACATGAACACAATCAAATAATGATTCTAAGTGACTAGCTAATTTACCATTTTTAAAAGCTAAAACATTAATTTTTGAATTATCATCAAGCATCTGAAATTTCAAGTGTTCATTACTTTTTCCCATTGTCTGAACATTAGTAACCATCTGTGGTTCAAATTCAAAGATTGGATATTCATTATCTGTTCCAAATGGTGCTAACATTTGTAAATTATCAAATAGTTGTTGATTAACATCACTAACTTTAATTTTTTTAGCAATTGATAATTTAGGTTTTTGCAACTTTTCAATACCATTATTAACCGCATAATCTTCAAAATGATTAATTAGGGTATTTAAGTCGTCACTCCTAATACTTAATCCAATTGCCATACTATGTCCACCAAATGAAACCATATTCTCACGAATACCATTTATGGCATCAAATAAATCAAATCCTTCAACACTCCTACCTGAACCTTTATATATACCAGTTTCAGGATTGTGACTCATAACAATAGTTGGTTTATTATATTTTTCAACTAAGCGGCTAGCAACAATTCCAACAACACCTTCATGCCAATTATCACCATACACAATAATTGTATGCTTATCCGTATTATTTGATGCCATTTTCGATGCTTGTAGAAAAATATCATCAACTAGCTTTCTTCTTTTTTTATTTTCATTTTCAGTATCATGACTTAAATCATCGGCTACCTCATCATCAAATGTGGTCAATAATTTTACACCAGTTGTTGCATCACTAATTCTACCTAAAGCATTTAAACGAGGTGCTAAACCAAAACTAATGCTTTGTTCATTAATATTATCAGCTTTCAAACCTGCTAATTGTTCAAGATGCATTAATCCTGGACGTTGAGTATCCGATAATTCTTGTAAACCATACTTTACTAAAATACGATTTTCATCTGTTAAAGATACTAAGTCCGCTACAGTCCCAATTGCAGCTAAATCAAAATATTCTTCAGGTATTTCTTCTAATAATGCAGTTGCTACTTTGAATGCTATGCCTACTCCTGAAAAGTCTCCAAAAGGATATTCATCCCCTGGATATCTGGCATGAACAATTGCATATGCCTCTGGAATATCATCAGGAATTTTATGATGATCAGTAATAATCACATCACAATTCATATTATTTGCTAATTCAACTGATTTATTACCAGATATTCCATTATCAACCGTTACAATTAGACTTGTCCCATCATTAATAATTTCTTCGTACTTTTGAGGATTAGGACCGTATCCATCTTTAAAGCGATTAGGAATAAAATATGTTACATTAGCACCTAAATTAACTAGAGTTTCATACATAACAGAAGTACTAGTAATGCCATCAGCATCATAATCACCATAAACTGTAATTTTTTCATTATTTTCAATCGCTTTTTTTATCCGATCACATGCTTTTTGCATATCATGCATTAAATAAGGATCACGCAAATTTTCAATTTGTGGGGTTAAGAATGACTTAATATCATCTATGTTTTTATAACCACGACTAAATAAAATGGAAATTATTAATGGACTAATCCCTAATTTCGTAGCAATATCTTTTTGTTCATCACTTAATACATTTTGATTTAATTGCCAATCGAATTTTGCAGGTATCATTATATTTCATCCTTTAATTGTTTTTTTCAAAGGGTACATCTATTACATCAAAATCCTTAACGACTCTAGTATTGTTAAAGATACTTTGTGCTTGTTTTTGTAATTCTCTAGCCATTTTTCCAGTGTACCTTGCTGAAATATGTGTCAAAAGTAGTTTATCGACATTGGCTTTTTTAGCTAACTTAGCAGCTTGCATGTTAGTTGAATGATAATAATTATGTGCTAATCTGCTCTCACCTTTACCAAAAGTACTTTCATGAACTAAAACATCAGCATTTTCAGCTAATTTATAACTATTAGGATTACTTCTAGTATCACCTATGATAGTAATAATTCTTCCTTTTTGTGATTCACCAATAAAGTCGTTTCCATCAATGGTTCTACCATCATCTAAAGTAACTGTTTCACCGTTTTTTAATTTACCATAAACAGGCCCGGAAGGTATTTTAGCCGCTTTTAGCTTATCAACTAATAGTTCTCCTTGATGATCTTTTTCCACTACACGATAGCCAAAAGATTCAATTTGATGATCTAAGCTATCAGCATAAACTTCAAATTGTTTATTATTTAATAAAACACCTGGTTCATCAAATTCTTCATAATTTATTTTATATGATAACTTGGTTTGAGAAACCCCTAAACTAATTTCGACGAAGTCTTTAACTCCCTTAGGGCCATAAATTGTAACAGGTGTATTTCCTCCTTGAAATGAACGAGAACTTAATAAGCCTGGTAACCCAAAAATATGATCACCATGTAAATGAGTAATAAATATTTTGTTAATTTTACGAGGCTTCAAATTTGAACGTAAAATTTGTTGTTGAGTCCCTTCTCCACAATCAAATAGCCAGACGGAATTACATTCGTCTAATAGTTTTAAAGCTGTTGCTGAAACATTTCTAAATTTACCTGGTACACCAGAACCAGTTCCTAAAAATTCTAATTGCATAAAGATCTATTCCTTTTTAATTATTCGTATCTAAAAAAATCACTAATATAAATTGTAGCATATAAAGATATATTTCAATACATAAAAAAAGACGGGAATAATTCCCATCTTTAAATATTAGTCTACATAAGAGAATGTGAAATCAAGAATTGAAACTAAATCACCATTTTCAGCTCCCGCTTTTCTTAAAGCATTATCAACACCCATACCACGAAGTTGTCTTGCAAATCTCAACATACTTTGATCATGCGTAGTATCTGTCATCTTGAATAACTTTTCAATTTTCTTACCAGATAAAATCCAAGTACCATCTTCATCTCGGCTAATTTCAAATGGCTTTTCATCAGCATCAAATTTGTATTCTAATTCATCTTCAACTGGTTCTTCAGTATCAGTAATAGGGAATTTAGGAGTTTTTTCTAATAGTTCAGCGGTTTCACTTATTAGTTTACTCAAACCACTATGTGTTACAGAAGAAATTGGAATTACCTCATAAACATTATCGTTGTTTTTGGATAAAGCATTTTTAAATTCTTTTAAATTTTCCTCAGAATCTGGCATATCCATTTTAGTTGCGACAATAATTTGTGGTCGTTTTAATAAATTATTATCATATTTAGATAATTCATCATTAATTTTTTGATAGTCCTCAATTGGAGTTCTGCCTTCTTGTCCACTCATATCAACTAAATGTAAAATTACTCTAGTTCTCTCAACATGACGCAAGAATTGAAAGCCTAATCCAACTCCAGAAGATGCTCCTTCAATTAATCCAGGTAAATCAGCTATAGCAAAGTCTCTACCATCATCTAATTTAACCATTCCTAAATTAGGAACTAAAGTCGTAAAATGATATTGAGCAACTTTTGGTTTAGAACTAGTAACCGTTGATAATAATGTTGATTTACCAACTGAAGGAAAGCCAACTAATCCCACATCAGCTAGAACTTTCAATTCTAATCTGATACTACGTTCTTCACCAGGTTCACCATTTTCAGCAATTTCTGGTGCAGAATTTTTAGCTGAAGCAAAGTGAGTATTACCACGACCACCACGACCACCAGCGGCCACTGTATAACTATCACCCTTATCAACTAAATCATAAAGGAGTTTGTTAGTATCATTGTCATAAATAGAAGTTCCTTCAGGTACATATACAACTAAGTCATCAGCACTACGACCAGTCATTTTTTTATTTCCACCATCTGCACCACGTTCCGCAACAAATTTACGTTTATAATGAAAATCCATTAGTGTACTCATTCCAGTTTCAACGGCAAAAATGACACTTCCACCATGTCCACCGTCACCTCCGGCAGGTCCACCATTAGGAACAAATTTTTCTCTTCTAAAGGCAACGATTCCATTACCACCATTACCAGCTTTTACATTTATTTTAACTTGATCAACGAACATATTTTATATCAACTCTACTTTTTATTTTATTTATTGAGTATAACGGCATTTATATTTAACGTAAAGCACTCAATATAATTCATAATTATTTTTTTACCTTGGTCAAAGTGAATTTTATATTTTGAGCCACCTTATGTGATATCCCTAATGCTTCAATTTTTGAAATAGATGAGTCTGAAATATTATTTAAGGATCCAAATTCTCTTAATAACTTATTTCTGGTTTTAGGACCAACTCCATCAATATTATCCAACTCTGAGCTTAATGAATGCTTAGTATGAACTTTTCTATGAAAATTAATGGCAAACCTATGAACCTCATCTTGAACTCTTTGAACTAAGTAAAATGCTTGGCTCTTAGGATTTAAATAAACATGTTCATCTAACTGACCAAATAATAAATCAGCAGTCTTATGTTTATCATTTTTGACCATCCCAGCAACTGGAATTTGTAAATTTAGTTCGTTTTCTAAAACATCTTTAACTGCATTTAATTGAATTACCCCACCATCCATCAATATTAAATCTGGTAACGGAAGATGAGACTTTAGAAGATAGCTATATCTTCTTCTAATAACTTCACGTGTACTAGCAGCTTCATCAGCATGATCTTCATTTTTAAGTTTATATTTACGGTATTCATTCTTATTAGGCTTACCGTCATCAAAAACGACCATCGCAGACACTAAGTCAGCACCCTGAATATGAGAATGATCAAATGATTCAATTCGATGACCATTAGGAATGTTTAATAAATTGCATAAATCTTCCATTGCACCTACAGTTTTTATATTATCTAGTTCCATTAGCCTAAATTTTTCATTTAACACTAGCTTTGCATTTTTATAGGCCATATCTAGTAAATCCTTTTTTTGCCCACGTTTTGGTACTCTAACTGGTGCATCCAAAGCTTCTGCAATCATGTCTTTATCTAATTTTTCAGGAATAAGAATTTCATTAGGCAATGGTTGGTTTTCTTGAGAATAAAATCCAGCAATAAAATTATCCATTTCTTCTTCTGGAGAATCAATAATTGGAAAAGTCCTTTTAATTCGCTTAAGCAGTCTGGCTTGCCGAATAAAGAATATTTGGATAGAAATCCAACCATCATTCACATAGTAATTAAAGATATCACGAGGAGTTGTGTCATTAGAAATAATTTTTTGCTTTTCGACCGTAATTTCAATATATTTTAATTGATCTCTTATTTCAGCAGCTCTTTCATATTCCATATTTTCAGATGCTTTTAGCATTTTGGCAGTGAGCATTTTTTTAGCAATCCCAACATTTCCATTTAAAAATGATTTAATATGTTTAATTTGTTCATTATATACAGACTTAGGAACTTTCTTAAAACAAGCTCCTAAACATTGCCCCATATGATAATACAAACATGGCCTATTCTGATAACCATTACATCTTCTCAAAGGATATACTTTTTGTAAAAAATGTAAAGTTTCATCGGCAGCATATACATTAGGATAAGGACCAAAATAATATCCACCATCACGTTTAATATGGTTAACAATTTTAATTTGTGGATCTCTTTCTTTAGTAATTTTAATATAAGGATATCCACTATTTCCTTGTTTTAATTGAATATTAAAATGAGGACGATGCTTATGAATTAAAGTAATCTCTAATAAAAAGGCTTCCTTATTGGTGGAAGTTATAATCGTTTCAAAATCACGAATATTAGAAACTAATTTAGCTGTTTTACCTTCATGACTACTTTTAAAATAAGATCTAACTCTATTTTTTAAATTTTTTGCTTTTCCAACATAGATGATCTTACCCAGTCTGTCTTTCATTAAGTAACACCCAGGCAAGTCTGGTAATAATCTTAGTTTATGTTCAATATGTGGAGTAGCCAAATTTATCACCTCAATTAATTAATCCAGTTAATATGACAAATAAACAATAATTTGATAGTATATAGTTATAAAAGCAAGGAGATGTATACTTATGAGTTTAAATATACAACGTAATAACGACTTAAATGCTATGTTCGATAAAATTGCAAAAGTCGACTCAAATGACAAAAAGCGCGATAAATTCCTTAAAAATGGAAATAAGAATTCTAAAAACAAGAAAAAAGAAAAATAATCTAATTAGGCTTCACAATAATATTATTGTGAAGCCTTTTTTAATCTTTTAACATTGCATCTTTTCTTTTATTCAATCGTTTAATGTTAAAATCGGCTACCTCCTCAAAAGGAACGTTATTCCATTCGGCTATCTGTGATAGATACCATAAAACATCGCCCATTTCTTTAACTAATTGTTCACGATTTAATTCTTCACCATGAAAGGTATATTTCTTAACCAGATCCACTACTTGTCCAGTTTCACTACCTAAGCCTAATGCACAGTTAGTTAAAACTTGTTCGTTTCCACGAAGTGTTTTATTAGCAGCCTTTTGATATTCATTAAAATTCAATTATTTTACCCCCGTATGTTTTTCAATCCATTGCCAAACTTCATCCTTACCGTATTTAGTTTGAGCAGAGAATAACATAATTTCATCGTCTTCATTCAATTCGATGGTTTTATTTAACAAACTTGTTTCCTTATTCCATTTACTTTTAGGAGTTTTATCCATCTTAGTGGCCAAAATTAATGTAGGAATATTATAATATTTTAAGAATTCATACATTTGCAAATCATCGTCACTTGGCTTTCTTCTACCATCAATTAATAAAATAACACCGTTTAATTGGCGACGAGTGGTCAAATATGTTTCAATCATTTGGCCCCATTTTTCACGTTCTTTTTTAGAAATTCTAGCATAACCATAACCAGGAATATCAACAAAAAACATTTTATCATCAACATTATAAAAGTTTAAAGTCTGAGTTTTACCTGGGGTATTTGAAGTTCTTGCATAACTATTACGATTAATCAAAACGTTAGTTAATGAAGATTTTCCTACGTTTGAGCGACCAACTAAAGCAATCTCAGGATATCCATTTGAAGGATATTGTTTAGGCTCTACTGCACTAATATCAATATTCACATTGTTTACGTCCATTGGTAGTACTTCCCCTTATCATTTAAAGTTCTTAATGTATTCTAACACATTTTGTCATTATTTATTTAAAAGAAATTAAAACGCCTTACCTAAAATAATTAGGAAGGCGTTTTTGATTTTAGTTATTTATTATCATAAATAAGTTCAGGTTCTTTTTCGCCATCAACAGCTTCTTTGGTAACAACAACTTCTTTAACATTATCGTCACTTGGCACATTATACATAACATCCCTCATTGTATCTTCAACAATAGATCTTAATCCACGAGCACCAGTATTTCTAGCGATAGCTAATTTGGCCATTGCCTTTAAAGCTTCCGGCTTAAAGGTTAGATCTACACCGTCTAAGTTCATCAACTTAGTATATTGTTTTACTAAAGCATTCTTAGGTTCACTTAAAATTCTAACTAAATCATCCTCATTTAATTTCTTCAATGCAGTTAGAATAGGCAAACGACCAATAAATTCAGGAATCAAACCAAATTGTAACAAATCACTTGGGATAACATGTTGCATAACATTATCATCAGTAATTTCAGTTGCCTCTGCAGAATCTGTTCCAAAACCAATAGTCTTATCACCTAAACGATGTTTAATAATATCCTGGATTCCGTCAAATGCACCACCAACAATAAACAAAATATTTTTGGTATCAATTTGAATATTTTCTTGTTGTGGATGCTTTCTACCGCCCTGTGGAGGAACACTAGCAACAGTACCTTCAAGAATCTTTAAGAGTGATTGTTGAACACCTTCACCAGAAACATCTCTAGTAATAGAAACATTTTCTGATTTTTTAGCAATTTTATCAATTTCATCAATATAGATAATACCTTTTTCAGCACGTTCTACATCAAAATCTGCGTTTTGTAGTAATTTCAATAGAATATTTTCTACGTCATCTCCTACATAACCAGCTTCAGTTAATGTAGTAGCATCAGCAATTGCAAAAGGTACATTAAGAATTTTGGCTAATGATTGAGCTAAATATGTCTTACCTGAACCGGTAGGTCCAATGACAGAAATATTACTTTTTTGTAAATCGGTTCCATCATCACTATCCAAATTGTTTACTCGTTTATAGTGATTATAAACTGCAACAGCCAATGTTTTTTTAGCATCGTCTTGACCAATTACATATTCATCAAGCTTTTCAACAATTTGTTTAGGACTTAATGCCTTAATAGTTTTATCATTATCTTCTTGCGCAAGTTCTTCATCAACTATTTCCTTACACAAATCAATACATTCATTACAAATATAAACACCTGGCCCAGCAACAATTTTCTTTACTTGATCTTGTGATTTACCACAAAAAGAACAAGTTACAGGACCATCTTTTTTATCATCTTCGAACAAATCATTCACCTCTTTAAGCTATAAAGCTAACTTAATAAATAATATCACACTTATAACCCTCAACAAAATAAAGAGTCCAACTAACAATTAAGTTAATTGAACTCCTTTTTTAATCAAAAATTATTTTTTCATTTTTGATTTTGGTTCTTTCTTAGCATTATCTGTAATCATCTTAACAGCGTTTTGGATAGAAATATCATGTTTCAACATGTCATCAGTCAAAGCACCACGAACAGCTTCTTCTTTCATACCATATTGAGTAGCTAAGTCTTTAACTTGTTGATCAATTTCTTCCTTAGTAGGTTCAATCTTAGCATCTTTAACAATTGCTTCTAGAACTAAGTTAGTTTTTACTCGTTCTTCAGCACCTGAAGCAAATTGTTTCTTCAAATCTTCTGGCTTTGTACCAGTTAATTGGAAGTACATTTGTGAATTAATACCTTGTTGTTGCATGTTTGCAAGATATTGATCCATTTGGCGTTGAACATCTTCATCAATCATTGCTTGAGGAATGTCCTTAACAGTAGCATTAGCGACTACAGCCTTAATAGCTTCATCTTCTAATTGGTTTTCGCCATCAGTTTTCTTTTGGTCTTTAAGTTGAGCTTTTACCTTGTCTTTTAATTCGTCTAAGCTATCAACATCTTCGTCAACATCTTTAGCAAATTCATCATCCAACTTAGGTAATTGTTTTGCCTTAACTTCGTGTAACTTAGTCTTAAAAGTAGCTTCCTTACCAGCTAATTCTTTAGCTTGATAATTTTCAGGGAATGTAACTTTAACATCAACATCATCGCCAGCTTTATGACCAACTAATTGATCTTCAAAACCAGGAATAAATGAATTTGAACCTAATTCAAGTGAATAGTTAGTTGATTTACCACCATCAAATGCTTTGCCATCAACATATCCATCAAAGTCAATTACTACAGTATCGCCTTTTTCAGCTGCTTTACCTTCTTTAAGAACTAATTCAGCTTGGTTTTGACGTTTCTTTTCGATTTCAGCATCGATATCTTTTTGGTATACACGGGTGTTTGGCTTTTCAACTTCAACACCTTCATATTCACCAAGTTCAACATCTGGTTTTACAGTTACTTTAGCTTTTAGAACCCATGGTTGACCCTTTTCTAATGAATCAATGTTCACTTCTGGTTGAGCAACTGGTTCAATACCAGCTTCTTTTACAGCATTACTGTAAGCTTCTGGTAATAAAATATTTAAAGCATCTTGGTATAATGCTTCTTCACCGTACATTTCATTAAAAATTTGGCGAGAAACTTTTCCTTTACGGAAACCAGGAATACTAATATTTTTCTTGTTTTTATTAAAGGCTTTATCTAAACCTTCTTTAATTTTGTCAGTACTAATTTCGAATGTTAATTCTCCATCATTAGTACCTTTCTTTTCCCATTTTGCAGACATTATTTTCCCTCCGACATGAAAATATAATTTAATACAATTTTCTTCTAATTGCGCACATACGTATTTTAACGTATGAACAGTAAAAAGTAAATATTTAAAGGGAATTTGACCCATTAACAATAAAAAAAGATTCGAAAAGCGAACTTTTCGAATCTTTACAAAAGAATAAATTCTTTTTATTCGTCAATACCAGAAACAACACCAGCACCAACAGTGTGTCCACCTTCACGGATAGTGAACTTAGTACCATTTTCAATGGCAACAGGCTTAGTTAACTTAACGTTAAACTTAGCGTTATCACCAGGCATAACCATTTCTACACCATCTTCAAGTGTAATAACACCTGTAACATCAGTTGTATGGAAATAGAATTGAGGACGGTAGTTTGAGAAGAATGGAGTATGACGTCCACCTTCTTCTTTACTTAAAGCATAAACTTGTGCTTCAAATTCAGTATGAGTCTTGATTGAACCAGGAGCAGCAACAACTTGTCCACGAACAACTTGTTCACGGTTTACACCACGAAGTAACATACCAACGTTATCTCCAGCTTCACCTTCATCAAGAGTCTTACGGAACATTTCAAGACCTGTAACAGTAGTCTTAATAATGTCTTCTACAAGACCAATAACTTCAACGTCGTCTCCAACTTTAACAACACCACGATCGATACGACCAGAAGCAACAGTACCACGACCAGTAATAGTAAATACATCTTCAACTGGTAATAGTAATGGTTTTGAGTCATCACGTTGTGGAGTTGGAATGTATTCATCAACGATGTCCATTAAGTGTAAGATAACATCTTTTTGTTCTTGATCGTCTTGTAATGCTTTAAGAGCTGAACCACGAACAACAGGAATATCATCACCTGGGTAATCGTATTCTGAAAGTAATTCACGTACTTCCATTTCAACTAAGTCAACTAATTCGTCATCATCGACTAAATCAGTCTTGTTTAAGAATACAACAATGTGTTCAACACCAACTTGGCGAGCAAGTAAGATATGTTCACGAGTTTGTGGCATAGGACCATCAGTTGCAGCAACAACTAAAATAGCACCGTCCATTTGAGCAGCACCAGTAATCATGTTCTTAACGTAGTCAGCATGTCCTGGGGCATCAATATGAGCGTAGTGACGTTTTTCAGTTGAATATTCAACGTGGGCAGTATTAATTGTAATACCACGTTCTTGTTCTTCTGGAGCAGCATCAATTTGTGCATAATCTTCAGCGTTAGCTAAACCTTTTTCTGATAGCACTTTAGTGATAGCTGCAGTTAAAGTAGTTTTACCATGATCAATATGGCCAATAGTACCAATATTTACATGGGGTTTTGTTCTTTCATAATGTTCTTTTGCCATTTATGAAAACCTCCTATAAATTCGAAAGATTTACATTGAATTAATACAATGTATCTTTATGAGTTATTATACTACATCTTCTCAAAAAGACAAAATAACATATCAATCTCAAGAAGAATTCTTTTAATATTATAGCTACTGTATTTTTATTTGTAAATACTTAAATAGCAATTTTACTGTAAGTTTAACAATATTTTAACTAATTTCACTAAATTTATTAATTATGAGGGATATTAGCTTATAATAATTGCTCTTTTTATTGAAATTATTATTTTGACCGTATAAATATAAATCAATAGACAATTTATACCAATCATTTACATTATTAATTATTTGGTCATTTAATGGATATAAAGTAATACTTTGATATTCAAAATAAGCTTTAACCCTTAAATATAGGATTGGATCGTTATTAGCATAATCCGCATCAACTCTAGACATAATATTATTATATGTTTTTAACTGAGATAAGGACTTTAATTCTCCCATATTAATTGAATATACATCATTATCTATCCATTTAATTTTTAAAATATCTTGATAATTAGTTTTTCTTAAAGTATCAACTAATTCTGATTTAATAGTTTCTTGCACAAAAGGATCCAATAATAAATATTTTGTATAACTAATAAATTTATTAAATGGTAACTTTTCACCTTTTAATAAAGTCTCTTTTTGTTCATATAAATTATTGTTAAAGCTCATATGATAAAATTCATTCGAAATATTTTGTAAATATGCAGGTTCGTTTTCCAAAACGAACCCTTCTTCTTTACTAATAATATCTATGGAAATCTTATACCATTGTTTTGATATCTTACTAATTTGTTCAGTTATTTCCCTTGCTTTAATAAATTCCCTATTTTTAACTAAAACCAAGATCAATAATTTAAAATCAGAAAGCGAATGTAAGAAGTCATTAAGATTATCGTAAGCAATTTTTTTAGCATCAATCAATTTTTCACTCAAAAAATAACATTTTGTTAGTAATGTTGTTACTGGAAATTCCTCTTCTTCATTATAAATGGGCAACAATTTATTGATAGCTTGTTGGATATTATTTTGCTTAATATCTAATTTAGATTCATTAATGACTTCTTCATTAGATGAATAATTTTCGTTCATTTAAAACACCTATTTTTTGCTCTCATTTGAATGCTTTTTAAAACTATGTTTATTTTTTCTATGATGTTGATTTACTTCCATAATAACTGGCAATATAACTGGTCTGCGTTTGGTCTTATCAAATAAGAAATGACTAATTTGTTCTCTCACTGCTTGCTTCAAATGACTCCAATCAAACTCTTTATTATCTAGATTTAGTTGAATTGTCTTAGATACAATTTGAGATGCTTCATTCATCAATTCTTTATTAGATTTAACATAAATAAAACCTCTAGATGTGATTTTTGGCCTAGATATAATTAACTTTTTCTTGCGATCAATTGTAACAACAATAATAAAAATACCATCTTCAGAAAGTACTTTTCTATCCCGCAAAACAATGTTCCCAATATCACCTATACCAATACCATCAATCATTGTGTTGCCAGCTTCAACTGAGCTACCTCGATGCATTTTCGATCCATCATATTCAGCAACATCACCTTTATTCATTAAAAGGATATGTTGATTATCAATCCCTAATTCATTAGCGGTTTGTCTATGAGCTTCCATCATCATGTACTCACCACCAACGGGAATAACATATTCTGGATTTAATAAATCAATTAACATTTGCAAATCTTCATCACTAGCATGATTAGAAATGTTTAAATCATCAGAAATAGTTTTAACTTCACCATCAGCTCGATAAACCATATCTCTAGTTTTAGCCATAGTATTATCTAAGGCTGGAGATGGAGTAGTTGTAATTAAAACAATGTCACCAGGAATTAAGTTAACACTTTTTTCTTTTTGAGATGCCATTCTTTGAATCACTTTAATTGGTTCGCCAACAGGATTTGTTTCTAAAATAACAATCTCATTTTTAGATAAATCATTCATCTCTTTAACAGATTGAATAATCATATCTTTATCAGGTAATACAAGATATCCCATATCAAGAGCAGTAATCACTTTTTTAGATAGGTCATGACCAATATATATCTTGCGATTAGACTTATAGGCTGCATCAAATACTTGTTGTAGTCTTAAAATATTAGCAGAATTAGCAGCTACAATGATTCTTTCGTCATTATCTTTAAATACATCAAAAATATATTTTTCAACTTTTAGTTCACTATCCATTGGATAAGGATTATCAGCATTACCAGAATCACTCAAAAGAGCAATTACGTTCTTATCACCGACTCTTGCAATATCACCATATGCAGTTTTATATTCACCCTTCAAAGCAGGATCAAATTTAAAATCTCCAGTGTATACAATTTGCCCATCATCAACAGAAAGCACAATTCCCATAGAATCTGGGATTGAGTAACTAGTCTTAAAGAAAGTAACAGTCACATCATCAAAGATAATTTCACTCTTTGAGTTAATAACGTTATAGTCATCAAAGCTTCTTGAGTTTGGATTTTCATTTATTGCATTTTTAGCTAGTTCAATAGTTAATTTTGAGCCAAAAACTGGCACATTAAATTTGCTCAAAAAATATGGCAAAGCACCAATAGAATCAGCTTGTCCATTAGATAAAAAGATTCCCACTATCTTATCCTTATTATCTTCTAAATATGAAAAATCAGGAATAACTACATCAATACCTAGCATTCCATTATCAGGATATTTTAAACCGCAATCTAAAATATAAATTCCATCATTAATTTCTATGGCATATAAATTCTTACCATCTTCCCTAACGCCACCTAAAGGAATAATTTTTATACTACTTTTCATAATTCACCTCATGATGTAACAAAATTTTTTAACTTTTATTTTTGGAAATTCCAATATCCAAATACGAACAAAATATAACTTCTTACAGTGTATCATATTTTATGTTTTTTAATAACTGTTTTCAATTTACAAAATAATATGTATAAAAAAAGATGGAACTAAAAATAGTTCCATCTTTCTTTTTATTAACGACGTAAACCTAAACTCTTAATTAAGTCACGGTAACGAGTAACGTCTTTGTTACGTAAGTAACGTAATAAATTACGACGATGACCGATTTTCTTCATCAAACCACGTTGTGAATGAAAATCTTTCTTGTTAGCCTTCATATGCTTGTTGATTTCAGTAATATCTGCAGTTAATACAGCAATTTGTACTTCAGCAGAACCAGTATCACCATCATGACGAGCATATTTCTTGATAATATCATTTTTGTTAGCTTGTGTAAGTGCCATTTGCATTTCCCACCTTTCGAATTTTATAAAATATACCTTAAACTGAGTAATACGTAAAGTGAGATAACGTTAAAACTAAGTTTAGGTAATAATTTACATAGGTAATATTACTATGTTATAAATAAATAATCAAGGAAAATATTAAATTTCAAAAAATGTAATTATGATAATACTATTGCATTTGTATACTGTATTTTGTATAATAAAAGTCGTTGAAATTTGAGGATTTTTTGTTAAAATTCGATATTTTATGGAGGTGAATTTCATGCCTGTTATCAAATCTGCTATTGAACGTGTAAAAACAAACGAAAAAGCAAATAAACGTAACGCATCTCAATTAAGCGAAATGAGAACTGCTGTTAAGAAGTTTGAAAAAGCTGAAGCTAAAGGTGCTGACAATCTTGAAGAATTATTCAACAATGCTGTTAGTGCTTTGGATCATGCAAGCTCTAAAGGTTTAATTAAACCTAATAAGGCTGCACGTAACAAGTCTCGTTTAGCTGGAATGATGAAATAATAAAGAAAATATAATATATATTTTCAAAAAAGGACGACTATATTAATATAGTCGTCCTTTTTTAATTAACAAATTTAATCATAAACATCTCAAATAATAAATCGGCCGATTTTTGAGTAGATTTCATTTGTGATTCCATATCAACGAGTCCCAAATATGCCATCGACAATTTTTTATAATTATAATTTCTAACTTTTTGTAGTGCTAATTTAATTCTATATGGATGAATTCTTAATTTACTTGCTAGTTTTCCTTGACTATAACCTTTATCAGACATAACTTTCACTTGAATTAATAATCTAAATTGGCTTAGTAATATAGCGTTTATTTGTAAAGGTTCATTGCTACTGTTAATTAACTCATGATATAAGTTAATTGATTCATTAATATTATTATTTATTACATAATTAACCAAATCAAAAACGTTTTGATCTAAAGACTTGGTAACAACATTATTTACATCATTAACACTAATTGATTTTTGATTATAACAATAAAGAAACAACTTAGATAACTCACTCATTGCACTAGATAAATCATTAGAAGTTCTCTGTATCAATTGATTTAAGGCTTCATTATCTATTGTGTAGCCATTATTATTAATTTTAGATTTTAAATAGTTTTTAATTTCTGAATCAGACATATTACTTAAGTCAATGATCTCAGAATTTTTTTTAATTGTTTTAGTAATTTTTTTTCTAGAATCCAATTTATCATAAGGAGCGATGATTAGCATAATGGTACTATTTTGTGGGCTCTTTACATAATTTACAAAACTATCTATATCCTGATCAATCTTCTCTTTACTACGATTACCAGTTAAGAAATAAGGGTTATTAACAATAACTAAACGTTTTTCACCAAAAAAAGGTAATGACATTGCATCTTCAACAGCATTCGATATATTGGTAGTCTCCATATCATAATTAGCATAGTTCATTGTTCTTTCGCTTTCAGGAATTAGTGAAAGAAAATTATTTCTAATTTTTGTTATTAAGTAATCTTGATTCCCCTGAATTAAATATATAGGCTTAATATTTAATTCTTTTAAAGACTTAAGTAATTCATTAATTTGCAAAATCATTCTCCTTTTAAAGCTTTCGACCAATAAGTACCAAAAATACTATATTTATATGATATCATACCTGAATCTTGTGTATTAAAATATGATAAATTATATTTTTTAAGCTTATCTAACACCTCTTTATTTGGATGATTATATCGATTCTTTTTACCAGCAGATATTATAGAGATTTTAGGATTAATATATTGCAAAAATTCATCACTACTAGAGTTTTTGCTCCCGTGATGTCCTAACTTTAAAACATCAGCTTTTATATTAGGATACCTTTTGATTATATCTTTTTCGCCTTCTTGACCTAAATCACCCATAAACAAAAATTTTAGTCCACCTTGCTGAGTGCTAAGAACAACAGAATCTTCATTAGTCCCTAATCCTGGATTAAATGGATGATAAATATAAAAAGGAAAATTAGGTATGCGCATATCATTTTTTATGAAACATATTTTAGTATCTCTTATATTTGGCAATATTTTTTTCATAAAATTTTGATTATTATTAGTACCAATACCGATAAATATTCTTTTAACTTTTAAATTTTTAAGAATACTAGGTACATCCCCAGTATGGTCTGCATCTTGATGTGTTAAAACTAAATTATCTATATGATTAATACCAATACTTTTTAAGTAATTAATGGAAATTCTTGGGGCTTGATATTTAACTTTATCAGATTGATTAAATCTTACTTTTCCACCTGTATCAATCATATTAATAGACTTATTAAATGGTTCTCTGATTAAAAAACTATCACCTTGTCCTACATCAAAAGTTGTAACTTCACCATAAAATGGAAAATGTATCGACAAGTATGATAATAAATAAATAGATATCAATAAAAATAATTTTTTATTAGAATAATTAGAAATTAAAAGTAAAGTAATAAAAAATAAAATTAAACATATAAATATATTTGGTTTTCCAAATGTAATATTTCCAGGTAATGATCCTATAAAATTAATTATATTATCAAATAATTGTAATAACATTGCGGTAAAGGTTCCTAAAAATGGAAACAGCGGATACAAAATTGCAGTTATAGTAATAATTGGCATAATAAAGATAGAAAAAATTGGTATAACAATAAAATTAGCTAACATTGTTAAAAAGTGCCACTCAAACAATTTATAAATAATAACAGGTAAGCTAATTAAATTCATAAAGATTGTCTGTTTTATTGTAGAAAATTCATTGGTATAAATTAGACTAAAAGATAACAAATAACTCAATTGACAACCAAACTGTAGCAACATTTGTGGTTCTAAAAATAAATTAATTATAATCGTCATACTCCATATATCCAATGACCCCATTTTATTTTTAAATAGTCCAAAAATCAGTCCTATTTCAACAGATATTATAGATCTAAGTAATCCAATTGATGCTCCTGCAATAATAAAAAATATTGGTAATATAATTATTAAAAAGATTAAATAACGTTCTCTACTAATCCTTAAATGAATTAGTATCATTGTTAAAACACTAACTATATAAAATACATGTAGCCCTGAAACACTAAATAAATGGATTAGACCTAGAGTTTTAACTCCTGAAAGTTCTTCACTAAAGGAATCATTCATCTCTCCTAAGAAGAGACTATTAAAATATAAATTAAGCGGTTTTGGTAATGAATCGCCATAACATAGTAATTGTTTCCTAAAATCATGTAAAAAACTAAACAAATTGCTTTTATTCAACAAATTAATCTTAACCAATTTTTTAATATATATAATCTTATATACATTATTTGATTGATAATATTCTTTAGCATCAAATTCGTTAATATTAGTTGGTTCATTAATGTCGGAAACTTCACCTTGAACATTCATATAAAAACTTTTTTTCATATTCCCCAAATAATTAGCGCTAATATTTCCATATAATAAATATTTCTGATTTGAGTAAGTATCTGTAAAAACACCACTATAAGTATTATCTTTAAATTTTATTTCATCTGGATATACCAAGAAGTTAAAATTATTTGTGTTAGCATTTGAAGAAATATATTTATTATGTTCATTAAAACATAATAAACAAAAAAATATTGATAATATTATGCAAAATAAACATATTTTTATCTCTTTCAAAGAAAAAATACGTATTAACAATAATAATATCAATATCATTCCTAAAATTTTATTGCCAAAAAATAAAATACTTATACATATACACAGCATTGCAGGAAATATATATAATTTTTCGATTTATTTTGGTAAATAAGAACTAAATTTAATTTGATTAATAGTTTCAGAATTCAATTCTACTTTATGTAACTTAACGTTTTTCATTTTAATTAACTCTTTCGCATATTCATCATTATGATAGTTCCTTAAATAATTAATCTTAACAATTCCAGCTTGTAACAAAGTTTTAGTGCATTGTAAGCATGGAAAATCAGTCACATAAATTTCAGCTCCATCAGTAGCTTCACCAAACTTTGCACATTGAGATATTGCATTCATTTCAGCATGAATCGTTCTAATACAGTGTCCATCACGCATATAACATCCAACATCTATACAATGGTCATCACCTGAAACAGAACCATTATATCCACCAGCAATAATTCTACGATCCCTTACTAAAGTGGCACCAACTGACAATCGATTACAAGTACTTCTAGTTGATAATAAAACTGCCTGTAACATAAAATATTGATCCCAAGGAATTCTTTTTTTACTCATTTTATGTTCACCCCTAAATAATTATTAATTATCATTATATCAAATAATTATACTTCTAAATAATCTTTTAATTTTTCAAAAGTTTTATCACCAAACCCACTAATTTTCTTTAGCTCATCAATACTTTTAAAGCCATTATGTTGATTACGATAATCTATAATTTTATCAGCCTTTTTTTCACCAACACTGTCTAATTCTTGGAGCTTTTTATTATCTGATGTATTTAAATTAACTTTTTTAGAATTAGCAGTCGATACATCATTAGGTGAATCGGAAATGTCACCATTTGGACTTATTTTATTTACAATAATAACCTGTTGATCATTTACTTTTTGAGATAGATTTACGCTTTTTTGATCTGCATGCTTTTTAAAACCACCAGCAGATTTAATAACATTGGTAACTCTATCAGCAGATTTAACCTTATAAACACCTGGATGTTTAACTTCTCCCTTCAAATCAACATAAATTTCACTATTAATATCATTATTCAAAGAACTGTTACTAGCATCAGATTTATTATTCTGCAAACTTAGTGAATTATTGTATGAAACCTTTTTATTACTTTTCTGTACATAAACTATAAAAGATAATCCTAAAGAAATTAATAACAATAATAAAACAATCATAATTTTATGAATATTATCATTTAAAATCTTCTTTATGTTAATAATTATGAATTCTAACTTCGTCTTATTCACCTTTTCCTCCCTTTCAATTATATATACGAAAAAAGAACACAAAAATGTGTTCTTTAAATATTATTTAATTTGTTTAATGCATCTTTAAAATTAGTTACTGGTATAACTTTCATATTAGGTGCATACTTTTTAGCGGTTTTAACTGCAGATTGATAATTGGACATATTGTTTTCTTCGAATTTCAAAATATCTTTAGTTGGTTTAACATAAGGTGCTAAGAAATATTTAGCTCCTGCATTCTTAGCAGCGATAATTTTTTTATCAATTCCACCAATTTCTCCAACATTTCCATTTTTATCAATGGTTCCAGTACCAGCAATACTTTCCCCATGTCTAATATTTTTCCCAGTTAACTGTTCATATATCTGTAAAGAAAACATTAATCCGCCTGAAGGCCCCCCAACAGCACCTGGATTAATTTTAATTGGTATTTCTGGTTTAACTGAATCGTTATCAATTAAAATGATACCAATTCCAGGATGTTTTGATCCCATTAAATTAATTAATGGTTCTTTGGCATTCATTAGTTTTCCATCATGATTAAATTCAATACTAACGCGCTGACCAATTTTTTTATCATTAATATACTTTCTAAAATTATAAGAACTACTAAATTTATGTCCATCAACACTAATAATTGTGTCACCAACAGATAGTTTATTCTTAAACTTAGATTTATCATCTATGTTCAAAACATATATCCCGTTATACTTCATAGTTACTTTTTGATTGGCATAATGATAAGCATTATATATAGCTTCATTAATAGAATTCATCATGTAAAATGTTTGGACCTTCATATAAGTTTGATCATTTTCGCCATTGGTTATGTCATCAATATTTTCAATAGAATAATGAGGATTGATTTTAGCATAAAGGTAACTAGCAGGAGATGCTTTAGATTCTCTAACTGTAGTCAACATAAATTTACCTTTATTTTTATCATAATGATGATCAACATTAACAATCGGTTTTAAATTTATAGCGTCTCCTGGACCTTCTATATATTTAGGTAAGAATGGAGTAAACATTACTATTATTCCTAAAATTAATACGATGGAAAATATTAATATATTTCTGTTGTTTCTATTTTTAAACAATTATTTCATTTTCTCCTTCAAACTTTTTTCTACATTACTAGGGACATAATTAGATATATCACCATTAAAATAACAAATTTCTTTAATCAAGCTTGAAGACACCGCTTGAAATGAAGGCTTTGCAATTAAAAACATTGTTTCAATGGAATTATCTAAATTATGATTCATATTTGAAATTGCATTTTCAGAGTCAAAATCTTTAACATTTCTTAAACCACGAATAATTACACTTGCCGAAACTCGTTTGGCAAAATCAACCATCAATCCATCAGCTATCATTACTTCAACATTATCTATCTTATCAACATTATCTTTTACCATTTTCATTCTTTCATCTAGAGAAAACAATCCATTTTTACTAGTGTTTTTTCCAACAGTAACAATAAGTTTGTCAAAATTTTTACTAGCTCGCTTAATTAAATCCAAATGCCCATTGGTAATTGGATCAAAGCTACCTGGAAAAATAGCAATTGTCATAACATTAATCACCCCTGTAATTTATATATAGAAATAATTGTAATTCCATATTGTTTTTGCTGAGATAAGCGATAATGATTAACATCATCAATTAAAGAAACATTATCATCGGTTTCACAAATAACCATACCATTTTCATTAAGTAATTTTAATTCATATATTTCTTGCAATTGTTTTATCATTTTCTGATCCTTATATGGTGGGTCAAGAAATATAATATCAAATTTTTCATTTTGATTTGATAATGATTGCAATGCATTTTCAGCATTCATTTTTAACACATTGAATGACTGATCTTGTTTTGTAATATTAACATTTTCATTAATGGTTTTAATAGCAGCATATTGTTTATCAACCAAAGTAGCTTTATCGAATCCTCTTGAAACTGCTTCTATAGCAACAGCACCAGAACCCGCAAACAAATCTAAGAAGTTACCACCATTAAAATAAGGACCTATCATATTAAATAATGATTCTTTAACCTTGTCAGTAGTAGGTCTCGTTTTATTACCAGGAACTGATTTTAAATTTCTACTACCAAATTTTCCAGATATAACACGCAATTAAAAGGACTCCTTTTTTAATATTCCTCATCATCTTTTTGTTCATCAATATCTTCTTTTTGAGATAATTGATTATACAGATTGATATATGGAGAATCTACAACTGATTTAACTATCCTTAATTTTTTAAGCTTTTCTTTAACCATATTAAAATTTGAGGAATTAACATACATAACTAAATAATGCATTTTATATGATACATAATAAATCAGTCCATATTTTTTAAGTTGTCTAATTTGTTTTGTTGAATAAACATAAACAATTAATGATTTTCTTTCTTCCAAAATATTATCCAAGACAAATCACCACCCATTAAATATTTATAAGTTAGGTCTTGTTTTCTTCTGCTTTGAACTAATGACAAGTACCATTCCTATACAAAGTGCTAATGTAACCATACTTGATCCTCCATAACTAATAAATGGAAAAGTAACACCAGTAATTGGTAACATTCCGGTTACACCACCAACATTAACAAAAGCTTGAACAGTTAAATAAGAAGCAAGTCCATAGCATATTAATGAATCGTAAGTATTATGAGACCTAATGCCCAGTTGGAAACATCTAACTATAATCACTAACAATAAAAACAAAATAAATAATACGCCAACTAAGCCTAATTCTTCTGAAATTATTGACATAATAAAATCAGTATTAGGTTCAGGCAAATAACCTGTCTTTTGGATACTATTACCTAAGCCAACACCAAAAATTCCACCATTACTTAATGCATAATATGAATTCACCAACTGAGCACCACTACCCTGGGTAAATTTAAAGGGATTAGTAAAAGTTATAATTCTTTGTAGTTGATAGTTATCAGTACCATTTCTAAATATAAAAGCTAATATTCTAACAATGATATAAGAAAATACAAAGGATAGAGATAATAGCAAAGATGCTCCTCGCCAATTTACTCCACTAGAAAGTAATAATATAAACAATATCGTAAAACAAATAATGGTTCCACCAAGATCAGGCTGTATAACAACTAACAAAAGTAAAATCATAGTAGTAATAACTTGTCCTCTCATTATTGGCCACCAATGATTTTCTAGATACGGCTCTTTCTTTGTAATAAATGAAGCAAATCTTAATATTATATATATTTTTACAACTTCAGCAGGTTGAATATGTATAGGACCTAAATCAATCCAACCAGCAGCACCATTAATACTGTGTCCAAAAAATTTCAGATAAATAAGTGATATAAAAAGTAAACATAAAAATATTCCTAAGAATTTAGGATTCCTTACAATTTTATTATTACCCATTAAGCAAAATAATATTAGAATCAAACTAACAATTACATACATACCTTGCTTAATCAAATATCCCGTAGGAGAACCACCATTTTGGGTTGCAATATTTGAGCTTGAAGAATATACCATAATAATTCCAATAAATGATAGTAAAATATATGGAACAAAAATATAGTAATCCATCGTCGATAAACTAATTCTCAAGTTCGACATATGTCGTTTAAAAAACATAAATACATCTCCAAAAATTTACTAATATTAATCATATTATAGCATAGTAAACATATTGCATTTAATAATAAACAAAAAAAGAGTGAGCTTATCGCTCACTCTTTAAAATATTTTTAATTGTTATGACGATTACGTTTTGATTGTTTTTCACGTTCATTAGTATTTAGAATACTCTTTCTTAAACGAACATTTTCAGGTGTAACTTCACAAAGTTCATCTTCATTTAAGAATTCTAGAGATTCTTCTAGAGTTAAATGTTGTGGTTCATTAATCTTAGAAGTGTCATCTGAACCAGCAGCACGAACGTTGGTTTGTTTCTTACCCTTAGTGATATTAACTGAAATATCATTGTCACGACTGTTTTTACCAACAATCATACCTTCATATACTTCAGTACCTGGATCAACAAAGATAGTACCACGATCTTCAATACCCATTGTAGCATAGGTTGTAGTCTTACCCTTATTAATTGAAACTAAAGCACCATTTCTTCTACCTGGGTTCCAGTTCTTAACAACTGGCAAGTATTTTTCAAAGGTATGGTTCATAATTCCATATCCACGAGTAAGTGATAAGAATTCAGCTGAGTAACCAATCAATCCACGAGAAGGAGCTAGGAATGTCAAACGAGTTTGACCATTACCAACATTTTCCATGTTTTGCATATTACCTTTTCTTTCAGATAATGTTTGAATGATTGAACCTGAGTATTCTTCTGGAGTATCAATTTGAACTGATTCGAATGGTTCACATTTTTCGCCATCAATTTCACGGATAATAACTTGTGGACGTGAAACTTGTAGTTCATAGCCTTCACGACGTAAGTTTTCAATTAAAATTGATAAATGTAATTCACCACGACCAGAAACTGTCCATGAACCTGGATCATCAGTTTCATCAACACGTAATGAAACATCGGTATGCAATTCACGTTCTAGTCTATCAATTAATTGACGAGCAGTAACAAATTTACCTTCTTGTCCAGCAAATGGTGAAGTATTTGTACCAAAAGTCATTTGTAATGTTGGCTTATCAATTCTTAAAATTGGTAATGCTTCTTTAGCAGAAGGATCAACAACAGTTTCACCAACATTAATATCTTCCATACCAGAGATAGCAATTAAATCTCCAGCTTTTGCTTCATTAATGTCTAATTTCTTAAGACCAAAGAATCCCATAAGTTTAGTAACACGGAAATCTTGAGTTGAACCATCAAGTTTCATAACAGTAACACTGTCACCTACTTTAATAGTTCCACGGAAAATACGACCAATTCCAATACGGCCAACGAAATCATCATAATCAAGCATTGCAACTTGGAATTGTAATGGTTCATCTGAATTATCGATAGGTGCTGGAATAGCATCAACAATAGTATCGAAAACAGGTTTCATAGTGTGTTCTTGAGTTGATAAATCATCATCATAACTTGAAGTTCCGTTCATAGCTGAAGTGTAAATAATAGGGAAATCTAGTTGTTCTTCATCAGCACCTAATTCAATAAATAAATCAAGAACTTCATCAACAACTTCACTAGGACGTGAGCCAGGACGATCAACCTTATTAATAACTACAACTGGTGTTAAATGTTGTTCTAGAGCTTTTTTCAAAACAAAACGAGTTTGAGGCATAGTACCTTCAAAAGCATCAACAACTAATAATACACCATCAACCATTCGCATGATACGTTCAACTTCTCCACCGAAGTCAGCATGTCCTGGAGTATCCAAAATATTAATTTGTTTATCTCCATATCTAACAGCAGTATTCTTTGAAAGAATTGTAATACCACGTTCACGTTCGATATCATTTGTATCCATGGCACGATCTTCAATTTGAACGTGTTCATCTAAAGTATCTGATTGTTTTAGTAATTCGTTAACCAAAGTTGTTTTACCGTGGTCAACGTGGGCAATAATAGCAATATTTCTAATATCGTCTCTTGTCTTCATATGTTTACCTTCCTTTCGAAGTATCCACTTATCTCTTACTTAGCAACTCGGACCAAGTTATTAATTTATATAAATTTACACATAAGGCATTACTTTACTAAATCAAGTATTTCCTTATGTGCAATCTTCGTCGCTACCAATACAGTTTCTGATGATACCATATCGAGCTTATTCCCGTCAATAGTGGTAACAGTGAGACCTAAGCTTTCACACATTACTCTACCGGCAGCAATATCCCATGGCTTTAAATGGGAAATATATCCAACTAATTCCCCCTTTATAACAGATATTAATTGAATTCCTGCGCTACCATATATTCTAACTCCTTCGCTTTGTTTAGCGATTGTTTGCATATTATATGCATTTTCAATTAATAATGGTGCACTCATCCCCATAAGTCCATAATCAAGATGAATATCATCTGGTTTATTCAATAGCTCATTATTTCTGTAAACTTTTCCAAATATACCATGATATAAATCATTATTAACAACGTCTAAGATATATCCTAATACGCCTTTTCCATCCACATACAATGAAACCATTATCGCAAAATAATTTCGTTCTTTAACAAAATTCATAGTTCCATCAATAGGATCTATTATCCAAACATGTCCTTCCATTGAATTAAATTTGTCACCAAATCCTTCTTCTCCAAGGATTTTGGAATTAGGATCATTTTCTCTAATTTTTCTTACAAAAAATTGTTCATTATCCTTATCAACGTTTGTAACTAAATCTTTTCTACTAGTTTTAGTATCAACTTTCAAGTCTTTATTAACCGATTCTAAAGCATTTTTTCTAGCTATTTGTAACCAAGATTGAATTTTTTCATCCATCATCTTGAGCCAGTCTTTATTCAAAATAACATCTCCAATAATTACTAATTCATTCTGACATTCTTCGATTTATTATTTTTAGCAGCTTGCCAAGTTTTATATAAACTATAGCCAGAAATTTGATAGAAATCTCTGTCTAATTGTTTTTGTTCCATCTTAGAAGGATTAATGGATCTAAAATTGTTATAAAGCTTAATAATTAAACTTTTATCAACCCCATTTTTATCTTCATAAGCTTTTTCTACAGATGTATATAAATTCATCATTGTTAAAACTTCATCCCTATTCCAACTTTCAAACATTGGGTATGAGTAGTTATTATTCATTATTTTTTGCTCCCATTAATTATTTCATTTATAACAATATCTGATTTGTCAACTATTGAATTAAGCGTAGACTCCTCATTATCAGATAATGAAACCTTTATGTATTGATATAATCCTTTATTATTAACAATAACTGGAGAACTTAATGATGACAATTTCCCATTACTTAATTTTAAGTTCGATAAATCCATAATATGTGGCAAATCTAAATATAAAGAATCTAAAATATCCTTTATTGATTTAAATTGTAAAATCTCATCTTCTGAAATAGATTTTACGTCTAAGCGATAATTAATATCATCTAAAACATCATCTTTAAATAAGTTATTCTTATCAGATAAATAAGAGAGAATTGGTGTTTGCCCAATATAAGATCTACTCCAAGATATAAAATTATTGATATTATTACCAAAGGTACTAATTGTTATATCTGATGATCCAACATTAAAATATCTTTTTAAGATATTTTTTAAAACCAAAGTACTAGGCAATGTACCAGTACCTATTAAATAATTAGATGACTTACCAGTAAATTTACTAGTAAAATAATTCAATAAGTCGTCTCTAAATCCATTAAGAATAATTGTCCCAGTAAAGCCTTTCTCAATTATATCATTAACAGACAATCTAAAATTAGATATTTTTTCCTTTAAAAATTCAATATTATCATCCTTAATATTTTCTGGAAAATCATATAAGTAAATGAAGCCATCAACATTGCTATAATCACTTTTATCAGAGATTGATACATTAAATTGATCACATAAAACTGTAGATATTAAATTATTAATACTGCCACTTAAATCCGTGTTTAAAATATGTAAATGAATTGGATAGTCAATACTGATTAAGAACTTAACAAAAGCTAAAATCCGCTTATCATCTCCACTTATTAATAAATTTTTTAACATTAAATCACCTCTAAATGACATTATATATCAATGAAACGATTGATAAAAATTATAAAGAACAAATATGAATTGCTTATGATATAATTTATCTAATAACAAAGGAGGTAAATGATTTGTTTTTAATGAAAGATATTGTTAGAGATGGAAATAAAGTACTTAGACAACAAGCAAAAAAAGTTAATTTCCCTCTAAGTAATGAAGACAAACAACTAGCAAAAGATCTAATGGAGTACCTTGAGGTTAGTCAAGATCCTAAATTATGTAAAAAGTATGGACTAAGAGCTGGAGTAGGTCTTGCAGCACCACAAGTTGGCGAGTCAAAAATGATGGCTTCTGTATTAGTCCCTGCAGAAGATGAAGATGAAAGTCCTATATTCAAGGATGTAATCATCAACCCCGTCATTTTGTCTAACTCCGTTCAAAGATGTGCTTTAATTGAAGGTGAAGGTTGCTTATCAGTAGACGAAGATTTTGAAGGATATATTCATAGGTCTGCTAGAATTACTTTAAAATATCAAGATGTAAATGGTGAGGAACACACAATTAGGCTTAAAAACTACCCTGCAATTGTTTGCCAACATGAAATTGACCATTTACACGGTACATTATTCTATGATCATATTGATAAAGAAAATCCTTTCTCCAAGAAAGACAACGATTTATTTGTTGAATAATAAAAAGCTTGAGAATCTAAATGGTTCCCAAGCTTTTTATTTATCTACTTTCTTCATATCTAATACATATTCATAAGTTGCAGAATTTAATAGGTAAGCTAAATCGATATGAATTAAATTATCTCTAATAAAAAAATCAGTTACAACCACGTCATGATTGAATTTTTTACTATCATTAAAAGTTTTTATTAAACTATTTATATTTATTCTTAGGTACTCTTCACTAAAATGATTGTTATATTTTAAAATATACTCATAGTCATATATGTTTCTTCCCCATACTACAGAATTATTATTTTTTTCAACAATCTTCAAAGTATTATCTAAATTTTCGCTTAAGTGATGAATAAAGTCATCTAAAACATTTATAGTTTCTTTATTACCTATATCAATAGGCCTTGTAATAAAAAAATGATGAATAACATTATAAATAATAATTGCTATGATAAAACCAACTATCATTTCAAAAATTAACATTGATTTCACCTCTTAATTCATTTTAATATAGATTAAATTTTAACATTATTATCGTTTTCCTGCTTACTATACTTATTAAAATTTCTATGATAAAATTAACTTAATCATTTGTGCAGTCGCACAATCGTACGGTTAAAAAACATAAAAGGAGTTATTAAAATGATATTCAAAGTTTTATATCAAGAAAACACAAAGTCTAATCCAAAAAGGGAATTTACTAATGCTCTTTATCTAGACTGCGAAACAGAAGTTGAAGCAAGAGAATTGGTAGATAAGAATACTGATCATAACATTGAATTTATTGAACCTTTAGAAGGAAATCACTTGGCTTACGAACAAAAAAGCCAGATTTTAAAATTACGGAGTTTAAATAATTATGAATAAACTAAACGTCAAAAATAATGAAACTGCTATTTATGGCGTTGGTGGACTTGGCGAAATTGGTAAAAATACTTACGGAGTTCAATTTCAGGATGAAATTATTTTAATTGATGCTGGAATTAAGTTCCCAGAAGATGATTTATTAGGAATAGATTACGTTATTCCTGATTACCAATATCTAGTTAAAAATAAGGATAAGATTAAATCTTTAGTTATCACCCATGGTCACGAAGATCATATTGGTGGTGTCCCTTATCTAATCAAAGACTTAAATGTTCCAATTTACGCTGGTCCATTAGCGCTAGCATTAATAAAAAGTAAGCTAGAAGAACATGGCCTATTAAGAACAACCGAATTGCATGAAATTACACCTAAGAGTGTGCTTAAATTTAATAAAACCAAGGTTTCGTTTTTTAGAACTACACATTCAATTCCTGATACAATTGGAATCGCTGTGCATACACCTTCTGGTGTAATTGTTGAAACTGGTGATTATAAATTTGATCTTACACCTGTCACAAGACAGCCACCTGATTTACAAGAAATGGCTCGACTTGGACAAGAAGGCGTACTATGTTTAATGTCGGATAGTACAAATGCCGAGCGTCCTATCTGGACTAAATCTGAAAACTGGATTGGTCATGCGGTTAGACATATATTTGATGAAGAAACTGGCAGAATAATATTCGCTACATTTGCATCAAATATTTCCAGAATTAAAACTGCATGTGATGTTGCCATTAAACATGGTAGAAAGATAGCTGTTTTTGGTCGTAGTATGGAAGCTGCAATTGTGAATGGTAAAGAATTAGGATATTTAGATGTTCCAGATGATACATTCGTTGATGCATCAGAACTTCAATCATTACCTGCTGAAAAAACATTAATATTATGTACAGGTTCACAAGGTGAACAAATGGCTGCCCTTTCAAGAATCGCAAATGGAACTCATAGACAAATTTCAATACAACCTAATGATACTGTTGTATTTTCAAGTAACCCTATTCCTGGAAATAAAATAAGTGTAAACAGAGTTATTAATGAGTTAGAAGAAGCTGGAGCCAAAGTTATTCATGGTAAGATTAATAAAATACACACTTCTGGACATGGTGGTCAAGAAGAACAAAAGTTAATGCTAAGATTAATGAAGCCTAAATTCTTCATGCCTATTCACGGTGAATACCGTATGTTAAAAATTCATACAAAATTGGCCGAACAATGTGGAGTACCATTAAAGAATAGCTTTATTATGCAAAATGGTGATGTTCTTGCCCTAACTAAGGATTCAGCAAGAATAGCTGGTCATTTCACTTCCGGAGATGTTTATGTTGATGGAAACGGTATAGGTGATGTTGGCAATGTGGTTCTTCGTGATCGTCAATTATTATCTGAAGAAGGTCTGGTAGTTGTTGTTGCAACTATTAATTTAAAAGATCAAGAAATTCAATCAGGCCCTGATTTATTATCAAGAGGATTTGTTTATATGAGAGAGTCTGGTCAGTTATTAGATGAAGGTCGACGTTTAGTATTTAGAACTATTCGAAGAGCTATGCGTAATAGAAATGCAAATGAATCTAGTATTAGAAATGCAATTATAGAAGACTTGCAAGAATTCTTATATAATAAGACTGAAAGACATCCATTAATTTTACCAATGCTTATAATGAATACAAAATAATTGTCTAATCTTATTTAAAAGGCGAATTCTTAATAGAATTCGCCCTTTTTAATTAAATAAAAAAGGAGAAAATAAATTGCCTTCAGATTACCTAATAATTTTGAATCCCAAAGCTAATAATGGAAAAGCTCAAAAGAATTGGCCTAAAATAAAAAATATATTAGAATCTAATAAAACTAACTATAAACTTAGAATTACAAGAAAAATAAATCATGCAAAATCAATTATGAATTATTATTTAAATAAATGGTACAAAGAAAACAAATTTCCTAAATGCATAATTATAATTGGTGGAGATGGAACCATCAATGAAGTGTTAAGTTCAATCATTAATGATAAAAAAGCTCCTAATATTCCAATAGGAATCCTACCATTTGGAAAAAACAATAAATTTGTTAAAGCTAATAATAATAAATTGGATTGGAAAGAAAATCTTCTAAATATAATAAAAAGCGATAAATATAAAAAAATTAATATTGGAAGCTTTAAAGAAAACATAAAACAAGAAAATGGTATTTTTATCAATCAAATAATTATAGGACTTGATACAAATCCTAAAAATGGTAATAATAAGCTGCATAGATTAAAACACTTAATTACTTTGATTCCAATGCTATACAATATTGATTCTTTTAATACAAATGTAAAAGTGGATTCAACAAAATATAGTTTTAAAAAGTCAATATTTTGTTCAGTAGAAAACACAATGCAAAATAATGATAAAGAAAAGTCATTAAAATTATCAATAATAGAAAAAAGAAATATATTTAAATTAATATACACAATTCTAATAATATTAATGGGTAAGAAACATAAATCAAAATCAATTCATAATTTTTATGGAAATAACATCCACCTATCTATTCCTTCATTAGAATATGGTAAAGTAGATGGCGATAATCTTGGCAGTCGCTTTTATGATATTGATTATAAAATAATAAAATATCCTTTTATTATATAAAAAAGCATCTTCGATAATAATTGTCGAAGATGCTTTTATTTATATTTTTATTAAACCATTTAACAGACAAATTATAGATATAATTGCTAAAATAAATAATAATATAGCAATTAATCTCTCTAATTTGTTAAATACAAATTTTTCTTTATTATCAATTTTTTGTAAATAATAGTATACAGGGATTGCTGCAGCAAACATAATTGTAGCTAGTAATATATAACTCATTCCGGCAGCATATAACAACCAACAAGAGTAAATGCTAGCAACAATACCTAAAAAGATATTCTTGTTTCTGTCATGACCTTGATGATCCAAATAAGAATACTTTAATTGATAAAATGCTGAAAAAGCATATGGTACTAAAACAGCCGCACTAGAAATTGAATAAAAGAAATGATATACCTCCGAAGAAATTAAGAAAGAAATCATAAATATTTCAACTAAAATATTAGTAAAAATTAGTGAGTTAACTGGTGCCCCATTTTTATTTGATTTAGCAAATAGTTTGGGAAACGATCCTGATTTAGCTGCAGCATATGGAACTTCAGATGCAAACATAGTAAATGATAACCAAGCTCCAATTACAGAAACAATTAAACCAAGATTAACAATAATTGCTCCCCATTTACCAACAACACTTTGTAATAAATATGCCATAGCTGGCTGATGTAAATTAGACAATTGTGCCTGTTTCATTACACCAAATGATAGCAATGTAACTAACATATATATTAATGAAACAATAACTATTCCTAGAACGGTTGCTCGACCAATATCTTTTCTTTTTTTAGCATATCCAGAAAAGATAACAGCACCTTCAATTCCTGAGAAAACCCAAACAGTCACTAGCATTGTGCTTTTAACTTGTGCTAAAACATCACCAAAATTAAAAGGTTTATCACCCATTAACCAAAAGTCACTAGTAAAAATGTTCAATCTGAAAGCAACAATCATAATAACAATAAATAAAAATAATGGTATTAATTTTGTAATAGTAATAACTGTATTAATAAAGGATGCTGATTGAATTCCTCTTAAAATTAAGAAATGACAAATCCATAGAAAAATTGATCCTACTATAAAAGATATCCAATTATGACCATCACCAAATATTGGGAAAAAATAAGTCAAAGCACTCATAAGTAAAGTTGCATAACTAATATTACCTAGCCAGACTGACAACCAATATCCCCATGCAGAATTAAATCCCATGTACTTTCCAAATCCTGCTTCTGCATAACTATAAACTCCCGCTTGTAAGTCTGGTCGTTTATTTGTTAGGTTTTGAAAAGTGAAAGCTAATGATAACATTCCTATTCCAGTTATAATCCAACCAATAATAACTGCCCCTGCTCCAGCATTGGCAGACATATCATTCATTAAATTAAAAACTCCCCCACCAATTATTGAACCTATAACTAAACCTATTAATTCATATAGATTTAATTTTTTGAGGAATCCCCCATTTTATCTCTCCTTTAACTTTATATAAAAATCACATAACTTTAATTATAACGTAGTAAAGAATGATTTGTATATAAAAAAAGTTATGTCTAAAAAGACATAACTTTAATTAAAACCTATTTTTTTAAAATATTATTTATTTCATCTAATTCATCAGGAGTAAAATGCAAATTATCTAAAGCTTTTAAATTAGAATCTAAGTGTTCTGGCTTAGAAGCACCAGTAACAACACTAGTTACTACCGGATCATGTAATAGCCAAGCTAAACTCATTTGAGCAAGACTTTGATCACGATTTTTAGCTAAATTATTAAGTTTATTAAGCTTTTCAACTACATTATCTTTATCATTCAACATAAAACTATTTGTAAAGTGTAATTTAAGATCTTCAGGCATTCCATTTAAATATTTATCAGTTAATACACCTTCTGCAAGTGGACCATAGGCTATCAAACCATCTTTATTTTCTTTTAATGCATCAATAGTCCCATCTTCTTCAACTTGTCTATTTAATAAGTTGTATGACATTTGATTAACAACAAATGGTGTATGCAATTCCTTAAAGTATTTAATAATTTCTCTAGTTTGTTCGCCATTATAATTAGAAATACCAGCATATAAAGCTTTACCTGACTTTACAATGCCATCAAGTGCTTCAGCAGTTTCTTCTAAGCTAGTATTAGGATCAAATCTATGACTATAATATATGTCAACATAATCCAGTCCCATACGTTTTAATGAACGATCAATTGCAGCAACTAAAGTCTTTTTAGAAGAGAATGATCCATATGGTCCAGGCCACATATGATAACCAGCCTTAGTAGTAATAACTAGTTCATCACGATAAGGTTTTAAATCAGCACGATAAACTTGACCAAACATTCTTTCAGCTGCACCGGAACCAGGCCCATAATTATTAGCTAAATCAAAACTAAAAATTCCTTTATCAAATGCATTAAGCATTGCTTTTTCACTATCTTTAAAATTAGCATCGTCTCCGTAACTATGCCACATTCCAAAGGATAATGCAGGTAATTGTAGTCCAGAATTACCTGCTCGACGTACTTTCATATTATCATAGCGTTTATCTGAAGCTTTATACATAATAATCACCCTCATTTATTAATTAAAGACTATAAATAGTTTAAAATGATTTTTTATCTAAAGTCAAGAAAAGCCCTTAACAATAATATGTTAAAGGCTTTTTATTTACTTAATGTTAATATTAATCCAATTTCTACTCATACCAGCTGGATTCCAAATATACCCATCAATATGTGTATTCCATAATTCTGCAGTAGCAGGTTGATACAATGGAATAACTCCTTGATTTTGCATTAATATTTTCTCAGCATTTACTAAATCATTAAAACGTTTTCCAGAATCATTAGCATCACGATTATTAGACATATTTATATAATTATCATAATCACGATTACTCCATTTAGAAAAGTTCATTGAATTATTAGATTCAAATAATTGTAAAAAGTTAATTGGATCTGAGAAGTCAGCTCCCCACTTATTAACAGCAATATCAAATTGACCATTATCTTGACGACTCATTCTAGTCTTATCAGGAATTGAAGTAACATTGATTGATAATCCTGGTAATTTATTTAATTGAGTTTGTAAGAACTCAGCATTAGCTTTTGATTGATCATCATCTGCAGTTAATAATGATAATTTAACAGAAGACATTTTTTCTTCTTTCATAGCTTTTTGCCAAAGAGATTTGGCCTTATCTAAATTATATGAAACTGCATCTTTAACATAAGATTTTTCACCAAATGTCTTTCCTTTATTGTTAGCTTTCATGTTTGCAAGCTTAGATGGAACTAATCCCTTGGCTGGAACTGAACCATCACGTAAAACATTATTAGATAATTCATCTCTATTGATTGCCATAGATAATGCTTTTCTAGCATTTTCATTTCTTAAAATAGGATTTTTCTTTTGGTTTAACATCATGTAAACCGTTGCTCCACCAGTAAATGATTTAAATCCTTTAGAGTTCTTATAATTAACTACTTGATCACCATTTAGTGGAGTAATATCTAGTTTACCTTGTTGGAATAAGTTTAATGAAGTACTTGGGTTCTTTACAACAGAAACATTTATCTTTTGTAAATGAACATTTTTTGCATTCCAATATTTATTATTTTTAACTAACTGCCAATTTTCATTAGTTCCGTTCCATTTTTTTAAGATAAATGGACCATCAGAATTAGTTTTCAAACTATTTTCACCATATGATTTACCATATTTATCAACTACCGATTGTTGTAATGGGAAAAATACTGGGAATGATAAAAGTCTTCTAAAATAAGGGACCGGTTTATTTAAGTTAACTACTAATTTATAATCACCATCGGCTTTAACACCTAAACTATCAGGACTCATTTGACCTTTTTGAATAGCATCATAATTTTGGATTTGTCCAAATAAATATGCATATTGAGAAGCTGATTTTGGATCAGCTGCTCGACGCCATGAGTACACAAAATCATTAGCAGTAACATGTTTTCCATTTAACCATTTTGCATTTTCTCTTAAATTAAAAGTGTATTGCTTACCATCATTAGATACTTTATAACTTTTTGCTAAGGCATTATCAATACTATCATTCTTGCCTAATCGATATAATCCCTCAGTTGTATGATATAACATAGTCAAACTAGAAGCATCCGAAGCCTTAGTATTATCCATTGAAGATATTTCAGTTGGATAACTTAAATTTAATTCTTTATTACTAATTTGCTTATCTTGAGCATTTTGGCTACCACATGCTACCAAGACTAATGCCAAAGCAGCAGTTGCCATTCCTACAATTGATTTTTTCCACTTCACTATTTATCACCTACCATAATTTATAACAAAAAATAGTATAGCAGAAAATCATATCGAATTAAAATAAAAAGCACCCGATTTAATCAGATGCTTACAAAACTTTATTTAAATAATTTACCTACTGATTTATTTTCATGAATTCTAGTAATTGCATTTCCAATTAAATCAGCAACTGAAACAATATCTAACTTGTTAGTCTTTTTGGAATCATCAAGATATATAGAATCAGAAACAATTACCTTTTCAATAGGTGATTGCTCAATTCTTTCTAAAGCATCTTTGGCAAAAACTCCATGCGTACTAACAACATAAATTTTAGCAGCTCCATGCTTTGCCAAAACATTAGCAGCTTTAATTGCACCATTACCCGTATCAATCATATCATCAGCAATAATTGCAACCTTATCTTTAACATCACCAATCACAAACGTAGGAATATGCTTTACATTGCCAGGATCACGGTCATCAACAATCGCAATTGGTGAATCTATTAAACCTGCAAAGCCCCTAGCACGAGCAACTCCAGCATGATCTGGTGATACCACTACTGCATTATCTAAATCATAATTTTTTTTCATATGATTAGACATAATTTTATCCATTTTAAGATTATCAACAGGCTTATTAAAGAAACCTTGAATTTGTGGAGAGTGTAAATCTAAAGTTACAACACGATCAATGCCATCGTTTTCCAAAACAGATGCAATTAATTTAGCAACAATTGGCTTACGTTCACGTTTTTTAGCTGTATATCTAGCATATCCATAGTAAGGAATAACAACGTTGATAGACTTAGCACTAGTTCTACGAACAGCATCAATCATAATAAATAATTCCATGACATTAGCATTGATAGGATCAGACATTGACTGAATAATATAAACAGAGTCACCTCTGATACTCTCATCAATTTGAATTTTAATTTCGCCGTCACTAAATTTGTTAATTGTAGCTTTCCCTAGTTCAACTCCACATGTCTTGGCGATTTTTTCAGCCAAAGGCCTATTGGAACTTAAAGAAAAAATTTTAATTCCTTTATTATCAGAATTTTCTGTCATGGAATTTTCCTCCTAATCGATCAAATAATTCAATGATTAATTTTAACATAAAATAATAAATAAAGCATGAATTTTTAAGGCTTAATACCTTCCATGCCAATCATTGGATCAATTAATTCATCCCTAATCATACTACTAGTTAAATGATAATCTTTAGAACCTTTATTATGATCATTTTTCTCAACAGGTTCCACTTTATTATTAGCAGCAGGTTTGATACCACCGTTTAATAATTTTTGAACTCTTTCTTTTAAACTAGTATTTCGGTTATCAGACTCGCTTTTAGCACAACTTAAGAATGAATTATAATCGCCAATCATGATTAAAACATCTGTTGATCTAGTAATCGCAGTATATAAAAGATTCTTTTTTAACATTTTAGAAAATTGTGGAACTATTGGTAATATAACCATTTTGAACTCACTACCTTGAGCTTTATGAATAGTAGTACAGTAAGCTAAAGTTATTTGTAACCAATCTTTTCTACTATAAGTTACCTCACTTTGATCAAAGGCAATCTTAATCTTATCATTACTAGATTTTGCATCGTCCTTAATAATTTCAACTATTTGGCCGATATCTCCATTAAAAACATTATCTTCAGGACTATTTACCAGTTGTAATACTTTATCTCCCTCACGATATACTATGCCTCGATAATCAACCTCAACTAATCCTTCAGCTTTTGGGTTCATAATAGATTGAATAACATTATTAAGTTTGTTAACTCCAGCTGCTCCACGATACATAGGAGCCAACACCTGGATATCATTAGCAGTAAATCCCTTGATTTTAGCCTTAGTAACAATTTGTTCAATAACATTACTCATTTGATTGGGAGTACAAGGTATAAAACTACGGTCAGGTTTTTTATCTGTAAAATCATCAGGCAGTGTTCCCTGCTGAATACTATGGGCTAAAGGAATGATAGTAGAATTACTATCCTGTCTATAAATAGTATTTAAATGCATCTTATTTATGCAATCAGATTTTAATAAATCATTAAATACTTGCCCAGGTCCCACTGATGGCAATTGATCTTTATCTCCAACAAGAATTACTTTCATGTTGTTTGGAATAGCACGAACCAATGATTGAAACAGAAAAGTATCCACCATTGAAACTTCATCAACAATCAACAAGCCACCATCTAAATCTTTGGTAGGCTCTTCATTGTCTCCTTCATGACCATTTAATCCCAACAATCGATGAATTGTACTAGCAGGAATCCCAGTTGCTTCATTCATTCTCTTAGCAGCACGACCGGTAGGTGCAGCCAAAAGGATTGGAAATTCTTTGTCCTTATATGAATTTAAATCCAAAGAATAATCATTTAAATAGGCATAAAGATAGGTAATCCCTTTAATAATAGTAGTTTTACCAGTTCCTGGACCACCAGTTAATAAAAACATTTTGGAATTAACCGCATCTTTTAAAGCGGCAGTCTGGGAATCATCATATTGAATATTAAGTTTTTGCTCTACTAATCTAATTTTTTTATTAACATTTTCATCACTATAGTTACTAGAATCAGAGTTTTTAATAATTCGATTAAGATGTTCAGCAATATTCCATTCATCATCATATAGGGATTTTAAATAAACTCGATCATCTTCACCAACTATTTTTTGGTTCCTAGCCAATTCAATGAATTGACTAGATAAGTCTTCACCATTTATAAGTTGGGTATTCCCATTGTTTAATAGTTTTAAGGTTTCATCAACAATTGGCCCTGTAAAAGTATAAGTATCTCCATTTTTAATGGATAAATTTTGTAGAGCAGAAATCAATCCTGCTCTTATTCTAGCAGGATCATTTGATGGCATTCCAATTTTTGCAGCAATTTCATCCGCTTTTTTAAAACCAATTCCATTAATATCTTCCACTAAACGATATGGATTTTCATTAATAACTTCTAAAGTGTCATTTTTATATTTATTATAAATTGTCGAGGATAAATCACTACCAAATCCATAACTATTTAATCCAATTATAACCTGTTCCATCCCATTGTTTTTATTAATAGCACTAGTAATAGTAGCTTTTTGATTACTATTTAATCCAGCTTTATCTAAACTATTAGAATCATTTAACACTTCTTGAATTAAGTTAGTTCCAAGTGCATCAACAACCCTTTTTGCAGTTTTTTTACCGATTCCAGAAAAATCTTCACCAGACAAATAAGATATAAGGCCTTCACGAGATGTAGGAACATTACTTTCATAATTTAAAGCTTTAAATTGCTTACCGTATTTTGGATGTTCTATAACTTCACCATAGAAGCAATATTCATTATCTTCAACCACATCAGCAAAATTACCGGTAACAACTATTTCATCTTCATGCCAGTCATTAATATTAGTATCCATTATCTTAACCAGAATAACTTTATAAAAGCTATCTTTACTTTCAAAGAAGGTCGCCGCAACTTTTCCTTTGACATATAGTTGATCATCATCAGAATTATCATTAACGTCTGAAAATAAACTTATAGATTCTGACACAGGCTTAATCCTCCTTACTTTTTACCTTGCTTTGCTTGCACAAATTTTTCAATATCAGCTAAACGTTTTTGTCCATTATCAAAATATTTCTTATCATATTTTTTTGCATTTTCAAAGTAATAATCAAAGTCTTCTTCTAACACCATTGCTACAATTCCACGATCAAAATTTGCTTTTCCATTTTTAGGTTGAGCATGTAATGTATTATCCAAAAATTGTGCAGCTTCAGAGAAATTACCCAGTGCTATCAAACTACTACCTAAAAGATAATTAACATCTGGATCTTGTTTTCTAAATCCTTGAGCAGTTAATGCAAATACTACTGCTTTTTTATAATCTTTTTTACCCATGTAACTTTGAGCTAGCATAATGTAAGCGTCAGCTTTCATATCACTGCTACTTAAAGAGTTAAATTGCTCAATAGACTTATCAAACTCACCTGCTGCATAGTAAACATTGCCTAACCCATAAGTAAGTACTTCTTTTGCCTTTTTATTCTTATCGGCAAATAAACCTAGCGCTTTCATTATTAATTCTTCAGCTTGCGTAAAATTATGCAATTCTACTAAAAAAGCTCCTAAATCATAGTAAGTACGATAATCATTAGGATGTTCATCAATATCATTAACCAATTTGTGTAAAGTTTCGTCTGCTTTTTTTTGTTTTTCTTCGTGTTCTTTTTGAATCTTTAATTGCGAATTTTTTAGATTTTCATCATTTTTTACCATAATTAACCACCTATATTAAATCAGTAGATTTTAAATGTTTATTTAAATATTCAGTATCATTCCATTTAATTAGATTAAAATTCTTGCCACAGTCATTAGTTTCCAAAATAGTGGTACTAGTATTAGCAAGGCCACCACGCTGTTTAATATTTTTAATTGGTGTTCCTAACAAAGAATTTATTAAGGCTTTTAAAGCTGCTCCATGACTAAAAATAATTACGTTATCGTCATTATTGTGATTTTTAACTATATAATTAACAGCTGGTCTCATTCGATCAATAACATCTTGAAAACTTTCTCCACCGATTTCTTTAGCATCATATTTTTCAGGGTGATTTCTAAAATTATCAAATGATTGTGGATATTTAATTTTTACATCATCAAATTTTTGACCTTCCATTTTTCCTAGGTTAAATTCTTCTAAACGACTCCATAAGGTTAGGTCTGGACGATGCTTCAATTGTGAAATAACTCTTTCAGCAGTTATTCTAGCTCTTTTAATGGGACTAGAATAAGCATGCGCAAAATTAATATTTTCTAAATAACTTCCAAGTTGTTCCATTTCTTTATAACTTTGTGGTAGTAAATCAGAATCACCACCTGAACCTTGGTATCTACTTTCTAAATTCCATTTAGTTTTTCCATGTCTTATAAAATATAATTTCAATTTTATCCCTCGTTCAAAAATGATTATGTATATTATCTCAATTTATTGATATAAATTCAAAGTATTAAATAAAAAAAGTCTTTAAAAAACTTTAAAGACTTTTTTCGTTAAATATATTGTAATTCTTTATCATTTTGAAATGCAGCATCAATAATACCTGATCCTAGACATTCATCACCGTCATAGAAAACAACTGCTTGTCCTGGGGTAACTGCTCTAGCAGGTTCATCAAAATCAACTCTTAAGGATTTACCATCATCATTAAGATGAACAGTAACACCAACATCCTTTTGACGATAACGGAACTTAGCAGTACAACGGAAATCATTACCACGATTAGAAATATCATTTATCCAAAAAATATCGGAAGCTTCTAAATAATCAGCATACAAATGCTTATTTTCATATCCTTTACCTACGTACAAAATATTCTTAGATAAATCTTTTCCTACAACAAACCAAGGACGATTATCAGTTCCATCTCCACCGATACCTAATCCACGGCGTTGACCAATTGTGTAATACATTAATCCATCATGGGTACCTTTAACTTCTCCATCAAAGGTCATCATTTTACCAGAAGTAGCAGGTAAATAGTTACTTAAGAAAGATTTAAAGTTCTTTTCTCCAATAAAGCAAATTCCCATTGAATCTTTTTTATCAGCAGTAGCTAAACCGGCTTTTTTGGCAATTTCTCTAACCTTAGGTTTTTCCATATCACCAATTGGAAACATAACACGATCTAACTGTTCTTCTGAGAGTTGACTTAAGAAATAAGTTTGATCCTTGTTATCATCACTACCTCTTAGTAAATGATTGTTCCCGTCACTATCTCTTTCTAAACGAGAGTAATGACCAGTAGCAATATAATCAGCACCTAATTCTAACGCATAATCTAAAAATGCTCTAAATTTAATTTCTTTATTACAAATTACATCAGGATCGGGAGTTCTTCCCTTTTTATATTCATCTAAAAAGTAAGTAAAAACACGGTCCCAATATTCTTTTTCAAAGTTTACAGAATAATAAGGAATCCCAATTTCAGAAGCTACTTTAGCAACATCTTTATAATCTTCAGTTGCAGTACATACTCCATTTTCATCAGTATCATCCCAATTTTTCATAAAAACTCCAACAACATCATAACCCTGTTGCTTTAATAAGTAAGCTGAAACAGATGAATCAACACCACCTGACATTCCAACAACAACACGAGTATTACTATTGTCTGTCATACAAAAATCACCATCATTTCTTCTAGATTCATAGAATCTACGATTTGAAGGTCGCATATCCCATAATTGATATAATACATATTTTAATTATTAATTGCAACAAAAAAAGAAACACCTGGAGTGTTTCTTTTTTGTTATTTTTGAATAAATACTTCTCTGTCAATAAAATTATTCATTAAATAATGAAATTGTTCGACTAATTTATCTTTGTTAATATTTTTAAAAATATTAACTTTGTTTAATCCATTACCACTTACAGTAGACATTTTGAATGATTTTAAATCTGATTTAAAGGTTATTTTTAATTTAATACCATTATATGGATCTTCAGTATCTAAAGATTGTTCAAAAGCAAAATTACCAGCATTAGTTTTACTAAAACCAGTATCACTTAAGGTATAACGTTTGATTGCTGGATTAATCGAATAAACTTGATTATCGCCATCAATTTTGTTTTCTGTTTTAAATGCCATTAATTATTCCCCCCAACTATTATTTTTTGATTCTTTTAATGATTTTAATTGTTGAATCAATAAACTTATTAATATCATCCATAGTAGTAAACTTACCAAAACTAACTCTAATTGATTGATTAATTCTAGGACTATTTTTACCATACATTGCAATTAAAACATGTGAGGGTTCAATACTTCCAGCAGTACATGCTGAACCAGATGAAACTGCAATATTATCTAAGTCTAGATTAGTTTGTAATAAATCAGTAGGAACTCCCTTAATCCATAGATTAAAGACATGTTGCAAATTAGTTTCACTCATTGAACCATTAACTTCAAATTCAATATTATTTTCATTAAATTGATTAATAATTTGATTTTTAAAAGAAATATAACGATCATGTAATTTTTGTTTCAAATCGGGGGTAGCTAAAGAAACCGCAGTGGCAAATCCAGAAATAGCTGGAATATTTTCTGTACCTGCACGTCTCTTATCTTCTTGATCCCCACCTTTGATAAAACTTGGAAAGTTAATGTCATCATTTTTATATAAGAAGCCCATCATTTTAGGACCATTAAGCTTATGTGCTGATGTCGATAACATATCAATATGGTCAGCTTTTACATCTATATCAGATAATCCATAGGCTTGCACAGCATCAGTATGAAACCATGCTTGATGATTTTTTAATAATTCACCTATTTCATGAATAGGTAAATGTGAACCAACTTCGTTATTGCCAGTCATAATGGTAACTAAAATTGTTTCATCATCTAGAGCATCTTTTAAGTCATCTAAGCTAATTTGACCATCTTCATCTACTGGAAGATAAGTAACTCTGAATCCCTTTTTTTCTAAGAACTCTAATGGCTTTAAAACGGCTTCATGTTCAATAGCAGTCGTAATGATATGATTACCTAGATTTTTTCTAGCTTCAACGGTTTGCATAATTGCAGTGTTATCACTTTCGGTACCACCACTAGTAAAGATAATTTCATCAGACTGGGCATTAATGCTTTTTGCAATTATATCTCTACTATTTTCTAAAATAGTATGTGCCTGTCTACCTATTCCATATAGGGTTGAAGCATTACCATATACATTTTTGAATTTATCATACATATCTGCTAAAACTTCATTATCCATCTTGGTTGTAGCAGCATTGTCCAAATAAATTTCTTTCAAGTATAACTAACCCTCTCTATTTTTGATTATTAAACAAGTCTAATAGCATCTTGGCAGAACGCTTTCCAGCTTCAAGAATAAATTCATCAAAACTGTTATCAGCATCTTCATCGCCAACGTCAGACATTGCTCTTACAACAACATAAGGAATATCAAATTGGTTAGCAATTTGTCCAACAGCAGCTCCTTCCATCTCACATGATAATGCATCAGGAAATTCTTTTAATATATTATCTGTGTCAGCTTTTGATGCAACAAACTGATCTCCGGTAACAATTAATCCACTCTTTACATTCATACCTACATCTTTTGATGCTTCAGCAAGCTTCTTACACCATAATTCAGATGCTTTAAATCTGGCTGGTTGCCCAGGTAATTGACCATAAACATATCCAGCAGGACGAGCGTCTACATCATGATAAGCCGTTTCACTAGAAATTACTACATCCCCTACAGAAAGGCCTGATCCAATTCCACCAGCAGATCCAGAATTAATTACAATATCCACATTAAAATTGGTAATTAACATTGCAGTAGTTGATCCCGCTTCTACTTTACCAATTCCCGATTTAACTAAAACAACTTCTTGTCCAAGAATGTTTCCTTCATGAAAAATGACCCCATGAATATCTGTTTGTTTATCATTGTCTAACTGAGTAATTAAAGTTTTAATTTCTTCATCCATTGCACATAAAATTCCAAATTTCATAATTAGCACTCCATATTCTAAGGATTAAAAAAGAACAATACTAAATAGACAATTATTATTCCAATAATTAGTAAAAAATTGTCCAATTTAATTTTCTTTTTAATCCACTATTTGTATATTCAACTTTTTGTTTATCTTCTTTATTAATATGTTTGTTGTGGGAATCTTTTATGTGTTTTTTATAAGCTTCCCTAGTTAAATTATCAGTATCATTTTTCATAACACTAAACACCTACTTTTTCTGCAACAATTTCCAATAAAAAATTGCAGTAATAGTTTTAGCATCTTCAATTTTACCATCTTCAATTAATTGCATAGCTTCTTCTAAACTATATTCATTAATATTTAAATATTCACCTTGATCTCTAGGCAATTCGTCACTAACAGGTTCTAAGTCTGTTGCCATATAAAGATCCATGTATTCATCAGAAAAACCAACTGTTGAATAAAAACCCGTAATTCTCTTTAAATTTCTAGCATGATATCTAGTTTCTTCATTAAGTTCTCTAATAGCAGCATGCTTAGAAGATGCATCATCCCTACTATCAACTTTACCAGCTGGAATTTCTAAAGTAGCTTTAGCAATTGGAGCACGCCATTGTTTTTCTAATAACATCTTATTGTTTTTAGTCACAACAAGAATCCCAACTGCTTTAGCATGATGAACTACATCTCTAGTTGCAGTTTCTCCGTTAGGTAATTTAACAGTTTGTTTCTCAACATTGATAATTGAGCCTTTATATTTAGGCTCATTTTTAATCACTTTTTCTTCCAAATCCATAAAATAATCACCTTTATCCTAATAGTTTTATTCTATCGATATTTAAATGTTTTTTCAATTATCAGATTCAATAAAAGTTATTTTCACAGCTTGAGGACCTTTTTTTCCTTCAGCGATTTGGTATTCAACAAGATCACCAATATTAATATCATCGGCCTTTTTATTAGTGACTGAAGATGCATGGAAAAAAACTTTATTTTTATCTTGTCCTTTTAAGAATCCAAAATCATGTTCTGGATTAAAATTATTTACTTTACCTTTTATCATAATATGCTCCTTAAAATAAAAATTCTGGGATAAAACATCCCAGAATTTTTTATTATTTCTCTTCAAATCCTTCAGTTGCAGTTTCTGGGAAATTTGCACGAACAATTTTAGCACAACGTCCACAGAATTTAGGATAATCAGAATCGGTTCCTACATCAGTACTAATTAAACGACAACGTTCACATGTGTCACCATCTGCATGATCAACCTTAATTGAAATTTCATCTTTAAAGTTTTGAGCATCACTAGGTGCATTTTCGATATTATCAGTAGACAATTGAGATACCATTAATATTTGTTGAATATTAGCATTTAATTCATTCATTAATGTTTTATTATCATCATTTAAATATAATGATAATTTTGCTTCTGATGGTTTACCAATTAGTTTATTGTCACGAGCTTCTTCTAATGATTTTAGAACATCATCACGAAGATTCATGAATTTTGACCATTTATCTAAAATATCATTTTCATTTGGATAATTTTCTACTTCTGGCATTTCAGATAGTTGTGCAAAATCTTCGGATTCTTTCAAGAATGGCCAGATTTCTTCAGCAGTATGTGGAAGAATTGGAGTAATCAATTTTGTGATTGATACAACAGCTTTGTATAGAACTGTTTGCATTGATCTTCTAGTCAAACTGTCTTTTGGATCAATATATAGAATATCTTTAGCAAAATCTAAATAAAATGCTGATAAATCAGAATTAATAAATGATTGTAATTTACGATTTAAGCTTAAGAAATCATAGTTATCGTAATCATTCTTAATTTCACTAACAAATTTGTTCAATTTAATTAGCATATATTTATCAACTGATGGCATTTCATCAAAACTAACTGCGTTTTCTTTAGGATCAAAATCGCTAGTATTAGCTAACATATATCTAATAGTATTTCTAATTTTCTTGTATGAATCAGAAACTTTCACAAAATTTTCCATTGATACACGAACATCAGCAGATGTATCAACTGATGTTACCCATAAACGAACAATTTCAGCACCCATTTTCTTAATTACATCAATAGGAGCAATTGTGTTACCAAGTGATTTACTCATTTTGTGACCATTACCATCTAGAGTAAATCCTTGTGATAACAATTGCTTGTATGGAGCTTTATTATCATAAGCCACACTAGTAATTAAACTCGAATTGAACCAACCACGATATTGGTCAGAACCTTCAAGGTATAAATCAGCTGGATAGTTTAAATAATCACGTTCTGCACAAACACCTTGGTGTGATGAACCTGAATCAAACCAGACATCCATAATATCATTTTCTTTTGTGAATTTACCATTTGGAGAATGTTCACTAGTGAAACCTTCAGGTAATAATTCTTTAGCCTCTTTTTCAAACCAAATATCAGAACCATATTTAGCAAATAAATCAGCAACATGATCAGTAGTTTCCTTAGTGATAATTGCTTCACCATCTTCACCATAGAAAATAGGTAGTGGAACTCCCCAAACACGTTGTCTAGAAATTACCCAGTCACCACGATCTTTAATCATATTGTGTAAACGTTTTTTACCCCAACTAGGTTTAAAATCAACGTCTTCAATTGCATTTAAAATATTGTCTTTAATTTTATCAACAGAAGCAAACCATTGATCAGTAGCACGATAAATAACTGGCTTTTTAGTACGCCAATCAAATGGATAACTATGAACAATTGGTTCTTGTTTAAGTAATAAATCCGCCTCTTTTAATTTATTTAAAGCAATTTCATTAGCATCATCATAAAAGACACCTTCAAAATCCTTACCAGCATCTTTAGTTAAATATCCTTGTGCATCAACATCCACAAAAATATCTAATCCATTAGCTTTACCAACATTATAGTCATCTTCACCAAATCCAGGCGCAGTATGAACTAATCCAGTACCAGTATCGATAGTAACAAAGTCACCTATCATAGTAAGAATCTTACGATCCATAAATGGATGCTTTGCAAGTACTCCTTCAAGTTCTTGACCTTTAACAATTTTAACAATCTTATAGTTGTCCCAACCAAATGCTTCAGCATCTTTTTCAACTAATTCAGTTGCTAAAACAAATTTGCGATTATCACCTTCAGGTTGAACTACTGAATAGTCAAAACCGCCATCAATAGTAATACCTTCAGATGCTGGAATAGTCCAAGGAGTAGTAGTCCAAACAACCATGTAAGTGTTATCTTCGTCTAATACGCCTTTACCATCAATAACTTTTTCTGCATAAAAAGCAGTTTGTGAAGTAATATCATGATATTCAACTTCTGCTTCGGCTAATGCTGATTCAGAAGACCAAGACCAAATAACTGGTTTTTTACCACGATAAATTAAACCTTTTTCAGCCATTTTACCAAAAACACGAATTTCAGCTGCTTCAAATTCAGGTTTCAAGGTTAAATATGGATTATCCCATTCAGCAGAAACACCTAATCTTTCAAATTCCTTACGTTGACGATCAACCTGTTTCAACGCATAATCATGACACAATTTTCTAAAGTCATTAGTAGACATTTTTTTACGATCATAACCTGCTTGAGTTAACTTTTGTTCAATAGGCAATCCATGAGTATCCCAACCTGGAACATATGGTGATCTAAAACCATTCATTGATTTATATCTAACAATAAAATCTTTGGAAATTTTATTCATAGCATGTCCCATATGAATATCACCATTGGCATATGGAGGGCCATCATGAAGAATAAATGATGGCTTTCCTTGGTTTAACTTTTGTCTTAATTCATAAACATGATTATCTTCCCATACTTTTTGACGCTCAGCTTCTTTAACTGGTAAATTACCGCGCATCTTAAATTTAGTTTTACCTAAATTTAGAGTATCTTTTACTCGCATGAACAAACAACTCCTTTAAAATTTAATAAAAAAAGAAGACTTCATCACAAGGGACGAAATCTTCCGTGGTACCACCCAATTTTAGAATAATAATTCTATCTTGATTAATTTTAAGTATAACAAAGAGATGATCTGTAATATATTGATTAACAACTAACCTCACACCATACATTAGCTCGCTTTTGTTTCAATATAAACTTTCTGTTCTCTAACTTAATTAGCTATTTAATTATTTTAGAAGAACCATCTGGATAAAATACTTCGATGTTTTTATCATTTGATTCATCATTATTTACTGATTTTACGCCTGCAGATTTACTATTGTCAAGTTCATTTACTTTTTTCAAAACGTTATCATAATTATCATCTGAAGAATTAATTACTTGATCCCATTTATCGTTATTTAATAATTCAATTTGACTATTTAATAAATTTTGAATTTTTTGTTTAAATTGAGCAGTACTCTTATGCAAATCATCATTAACTGTTAATAAAGATTTTGCTCGATCTGAAGCATTTTTAATAATTAGGTCAGCCTTATCACTAGCATCATCCAAAATTTTATCAGCTTTTTTATGAGAAGTTTGATATATTTCCTTGGAATCTTTTTCAGCATTGCTTTTCAAGTTATCGGCAGCATTTTGTGCAACAATAATTGATTGATTTAATGAATCTTTCATCCCATTAAAATGTTCTAATTGTTCATTAGCTGAAGACAATTTTTTCTTTAATGATTCATTATCCTCCAAAGTTAATTGATAGTCTTTAATAATCCTATCTAAATAATCATTAACTTCATCAATATTATAGCCTCTCATTTTAACTGAAAATTCTTTATTATGAATATCTTGTGGGCTAAGTACCATTTTATCAATTCCTCCAAATCATTTTCTTAATATTGAAACAAGCGCTCTCTTTTTACCCTTTTTTGTTTCTCCATTTTGACCTTTTAATTTTATCCTACCATATCGTCTAACAGATATAACATCATTTACAGAAATTTCATTATCAGGATGATCATAAAGCGTCCAATTTAAATGAACACGTTTATGGCTAACAAGTGTTTTAGCATCATTCCTTGAAATATTAAAAGAACTAGCAATAACATTATCTATTCTAAAAGAAGATAAAGTAAGAGACCTATCTTTCCATTCATCTTCCGGAACTATAATATCAGAAAAATTAACTTGTTTAATAGAAACTTTAGTTTTGCCAATTTTATCAATAGTCATTTTTAAGTAATCAGAAATTTCCTTGGTACATAAGAATTGCCAATTTTCACCATCTGTTAAGATATCACCAATTGTAGATCGTTCAATTCCTGCACCCATAAGTGTCCCTAAAATTTTACTATGCTTTAGCTTAGAAAACTTAATTGGATATATTATTTGATAGGCCACGATATTAAAATCATCATAGTTAGGAGAAAAATATTCAGGATATATAACTGCTCTCTTCATTTCAGAAGTTCTATAACCACCAAAACTAGTAATCTCTAAATCATTATAACAATTAACAATAGTAGTTAATATATATATTTCTCTAGGATTTAAAAACTTTGTCAAAATTGGTCGATACTGATTAATAGCTTCATTTGCTAAATCATCACATGATTCCACAAATGGAAGTTCTTCTTTTCTAAAATGTTGTTTAACATTAGAGTTCATTTAATTAATCAAATCCCTCAATCAAATAATTTTAATTTAATCTGCGATTTATCTTTTTTTTAAATTCACCATCTACAGCATAACTATGTGGTGAAAACAAGAACACCATTTCAGAAATTCTTTCAATTCTGCCATCAATAGTAAAAATAACACCATTTAAAAAGTCTATGATTCTTTTAGTAGTTTTATCGTCTGCACTATCAAAATTAATAATAACCGCAGAATTATCAATAAGTTTTTTAGCAATAGTTTTAACATCAGTGTAAATTCTAGGTTCAAATACAGCAATTTTGCTATCACCTTTTTTATTATCACTGATTGAAACTATCTTTTGATTAGAAGTCATTTCCTGATCATTAGGATTAGATAAATCCTCGTCATCAGTTCCAAAAAATTTACTAAAACTAAATTTAGATGTCATTTAATTCATTCCTTTCAAGAAATGTAAACATAAAGATTAGTCTTTCTTGTGGCGGAATTTAAAGAATGGTGGTAAATCATCATCTGCTGAACTATCATCACTTTGATTATCTGAAGAATTGTTAGCATCAAATGGATCAAATTCTTGTTTTTTAACATTAGCAAATCGATTATTATTAGGTTTTGAATTTACCGGTTCTCCGCCATCTTTATGATTAGTATCATTATGATCAGATTCTTTGTGTCTTCTTGGACTTACAACTTTTCCAGGTTGATCCATAACACGACTATTATTAGATGAGGATTGTCTTACATTACTCTTATTCCCCATTAATTCTTCTGGTGTGGTTTCGATACCAGTAGCAATAACAGTAACTCTAATTTCATCACCTAAGTCTTCATCAATTGATGTACCAAAAATAATATTGACATCACTAGTTGCTGCTTGAGATACAATATCAGAAGCATCTTGTGCTTCAAATAATGACATATCTGGTCCACCAGTAATATTCAATAGTACTTGTTTTGCACCATCAATTGAAACTTCTAGTAATGGTGAAGAAATAGCTTTCTTGGTTGCTTCAGCAGTTCTATTTTCACCATTAGCAGCACCAATTCCCATTAATGCAGAACCTTTATTTTGCATAACAGTTTTAACATCAGCGAAATCCAAGTTAACATATCCAGGACTAGTAATTAAGTCTGAAATACCTTGTACACCTTGTCTTAGAACATTATCTGCTTCTTGAAAAGCTTCCATCATTGGTGTCTTTTTATCAACAATTTCTAGTAAGCGATTATTTGCAATCACAATTAGAGTATCAACATTTTCCTTTAAAGCAGCTACACCTTCAGCAGCATATTTAGATCTCTTAGGGCCTTCAAAAGTAAATGGTCTTGTAACAACTCCAACAGTTAAAGCTCCTGAATCTTTTGCAATTTTTGCAACAATTGGGGCAGCACCATTACCAGTACCTCCACCCATTCCAGCTGTAACAAAAACCATATCTGATCCTTCAAGTGCTTGAGCAATAGCTTCTTCACTTTCTTCAGCTGCTTTAGTACCAACTTCTGGGTCAGAACCTGCACCAAGACCTCTAGTCAATTTAGGCCCTAATTGAATTTTAGTTTCAGCTTGAGATGTACTTAGAGCTTGCACATCGGTATTGGCAACAATAAACTCTACACCTTTAACATCCTCAGCAATCATACGGTTAACGGCATTACTTCCACCGCCACCTACACCAATTACTTTAATCTTTGCTCCACGATCTTCTGTAGAATCTAATGAAAATTCCATGTAAAATTCCTCCGTTTAATCCTTTTTTATTTATTCAAAAAAGTCTTTGTAAAAGCCACGCCATTTATTTTTAGCACCACTTTTGAATTTAGACATAATACCTTTTTTATTTTTACTATCAGCATTTTTATTTTTATCATAAACTTCATCAGATTGCATGTCATCATCTGAAACATCATTTTGAATAAAACTATCATCTTCAACATCATTACTATCTTCGCTAACAATCTTTCCTTCTAGTGAAGAACGCACTAATACTTGTATTTCACTCATGTTAGCACGATAAGTCACTAAGGACAAAGGTAATGAAAAGGAAGGGTGCCTTAATCCCATTTGATTAGGGATATACACTCTAACATTAGAATTAAAGCGATCAGCTGCTAGTTCTGAAATGCCTGGCAATGCAGCAACACCACCAGTTAAAACAATGCCTCCAGGTAAATCTAGAGCAGAAATACCACTTAAACTTTTAGCAATGCGATTAAATATTTGATCAATTCTAGCTTGTATAATTTCTGCCAAATACTTTTCAGAAAGTTTTAATGGCTGACTTTGACCAACAACTTCAATTGGAAATTCATTACTTTCAGATGCTTCAAGTGCATCAGCAAAGCCATAATCTCTTTTTACTTTTTCTGAACTTTCAACTGAAGTATTAAGCACAACTGAAATATCTTTGGTAATATATTCTCCACCTTCACTATCAACAGTCGTAAATTTAAGCTGATGATCATGAATGATAGAAGCAGTAGTTTGTCCACCACCCATATCAATTAAGATTGTACCAAAGTCTTGTTCCCCATCATCAAGAATTGTTTTTCCTTGTGCTAAGGGACTATTAATAATTGAAGAAGGGTTTAAGCCAGCTTGAATAACTGATTTTCTGATATTATGGATAATAGTTTTAGGCCCTGTAATAATACGGCCCTTCATTTCAAGTCTTACACCTACCATACCTCTTGGATCTTTAATACCATCAAAACCATCAACAACAAATTCATCAGGTAAAGTATCCACAATTTCTCTTTCAGGTGGTAGATTTTTAATCATAGCAGAAACTGTAACATTTTTAACATCTGCATTTGAAATTTCTCTAGATTGATCTGAAATAGCTACCATTCCACTGCATGGTTCAATTTTCAATTGATTAGCAGGAATACCAACTATTACGTCATTAATCTGGATACCAGATTTTTCTTCTGCCTGGTCTACAGCTCTTCTAATAGATTCAGAAGCCTTATCAATATCAACAATTATTCCTCTGTCAATTCCATCAGAACGTTCGTTTCCCAAACCTAAAACGTTCATCTGTCCCTTAACATTTTCAGCAACAATCACCTTTATTGATGTAGTTCCGATGTCTAATCCAACATACATTTCCGAATTCATTGTCTAAGGGAACCCCCATTAAAATTTTTTTATTAGAAAAACGTTTTTTTACCTATTAATTATAAATTAATTTTAACACATTATTTTTTAACACTAAAGAATACAATTATCCTACTTTTTTATAGGATATGAATATGCCCCAACTTCCATATTAATAATACTTCTAGATTTCAATTTAGTTGCTATTGAACGATAAAATTGCATTTTATAACTGAAATTACTTAATAATATTATTATCTTATTACCATCTCTCATATACACATGTAATTCATCTGGATAAATCTTTGTTGGTGAATAAGATATAACTCTTATATTATCACGTATATCTTTAGGAAGTTTTAAATATTTATCAATAATTGTATTTAAATTTTCACGATTATCAAAGTTAACGATGTAAGGATATTTATTATCATTAGGATTATTAACCGGATTATTAGAAACACTACCATTTTCTAAAATCAAATATTGACCAGATTTTCTTGTTTCATATCCAATTTGCTTATATGGATTAACATTAACAACTAATTTATTAAAAGAAGTAAGAGAAAATGATATCGATTTTATTCTATGATCTTCACTTAAAATGTATTTTGTTAAATTTTTCCGATGTCCTATTACTTTAAAAACACTGTCACCTTTTTCAATATTCATTTTACTTGATATATGAGATTTTGAAATATAACCATTCCCATTAATTGTAATTGAATCAATCTTGCTTAATGGTGATATGAAATATGAAAGAATCAAGATAAAAAATAATAATGGTAAAAATAATAACAAAGATTTTTTTAAATTTTGTTTAAACTTACCACCATTTATTTTTTCAAAGCTTTTAGAGTTAATTTTAAATTTATCAATAACATATTTATATAATTTAACCATACGACTCTTAAATGAACTATTTTTAAAAAAGTTTAGAATAGAATTTTTTATTTTATTAAAGTAATTCTGTAAAAAGTCCTTCATAAAATTATTTCCTCTTATTTAATAATTGACTTAGCTAAATTGAATAATCTACTTGATGAATCTCTACATCCCATATTTCTAGAATTATTAGCCATTTCATCTCGCTTATCCTTATCATGCATAACAAAATCAATATTTTTCATCAATGTGTTAGTAGATAAATCATTTTCGGTAATAATAAGTGCCGCATCATTTTTCACTAAACTAAGTGCATTTTTAGTTTGATGATCTGCAGTGACATATGGACTGGGAATAAGAATAGATGGAATTCCTAATGAAGTAATTTCAGCAAGACTAGTAGCCCCTGCTCTACCAACAATTAAATCAACCTTAGGTAATACGTTAGGCATATCAGAAATATATTTTTTGATAATAATATTACTAGAAAGTTTTACATTAGAAAGTGTCTCCATCACAGAATCATATCTTTTAGCTCCGGTAACGAATACAACTTGGTAGCTACGTTTATTAAATTGATTGATTGAATTAGACACAACTTGATTGATTTTTAAAGCACCTTGACTACCTCCAAAAATCAATACTGTTGGAACATCATTTTTAAGTCCATATTCAGACCAATTAAAATCACTTTTAATATTAGCGACTTGTTGTGCTCTTGGATTACCAGTATATGTAGTTTTATCTTTAGGAAACTGTTTAATGGCGTCTTCAAATCCTACCGCAATTTTATCAACATATTTACTTAAGAAACGATTAGTTAGCCCAACTACACTGTTCTGTTCATGAATCATTGAAGGCACATGAAGTTTAGCAGCTGCATATACAACAGCTCCGGATACATATCCACCCGTACCGATAACTACGTCTGGTTTAAAATCTTTAATGATTTTTTTAGATTTATGAACACTTTTTAAGAAAAGGGCAACTGTCTTAAAATTATATAAAGATATTGATCTTTTAAATCCTTGAATTTCTAGTTCTTTAAAATCAATTCCTTTTTTAGGAACAATATCTTTCTCAAGTCCCCTAGTAGACCCAACATAAAGGATTTTGGAGTCTGGTTCCTTTTTAATTACTTCTTCAATCAGAGCCAAGGCTGGATAAATATGCCCTCCGGTTCCTCCACCAGAAACAATTAATCTCATTGTTCTTCCTTCTTTCCTGTTATTTTTTCAATATCTTTAATAAATTGGTCTCCACGAACTTCAAAAGTAGAAAATTGATCCCAACTCGCATTAGCAGGTGAAAGTAAAACAATATCACCAGGATGACTAAATTTATATGCAAAAGGCACTGCCTCGTCTAAATTATCAACCAATTTAATATTCTTAATTCCCGCTTTTTTAGCTGCATCTTCTAGCAGATGTTTAGTTTCACCAAATAAAACAATTGAATGAACATGTTTTTTTAGATCTGGAACTAATTTATCGAACTTATATCCACGATCTAATCCACCTGCTAGTAAAACAACTGGTTCATTAAAACCACGCAAGGCCATTTGAGTTGCTTCAATGTCAGTTGCTTTAGAATCATTGTATACTTTTCTACCATCAGAAGTTAGAACGTATTGAACACGGTGCCTAACACCACCAAATGTTGTTAAAACATGTTTAATCGCATCGTTAGAACGGTGTTTAATTTTAGCAACCGCAATTGCAGCTAAAGCATTTTCAACATTTTGTTCTCCTGGAATTTTGATTTCATTAGCATCCATAATATATTCATCTTTAAAATATAATTTGCCGTCTTTTTCATAAGAACCAGCTTGTGAAATACCTTTTCTAGAAAATGGAACTACTTGGGCTTTACTGCGTTCGCTTAGTTTTCTCCATTCTTCACTGTCAAAATTAACTACAAAAAAGTCATCACTATTTTGATTCATAGTAATACGCATCTTAGCTTCTACATAATTTTTACGAGTTTTATGATAGTCTAAATGATTAGAAAAAATATTAGTTAAAACTGCAATATGTGGATGCAATTCCGTAATTCCTAAAAGCATAAAACTAGACAATTCCATTACTACATCATCATCTTTAGATGCTTTTTCGGTAACAGTACTAGCCGGAATGCCAATATTACCAGCAACATGTGATTTTCCATTATCCCTTTCCATATTCAGCATCTTACTAATCATAGTGGTTGTAGTAGTTTTTCCATTACTACCAGTTACACCAATCAATTCTGCAGAATTGATTTCGCTGGCTAATTCTACTTCAACAATAATGGGTAACCCTAATTCTTTAGCTTTTTCAACTACGGGCGTATCATATGGTATTCCTGGATTTTTCACAACTAAATCAAACTGATTATCTTTAAATAATTGAACAGATTGTTTACCACCAATAACATCAACACCGATTTTTTCTAGTTCATTTTTATCAGTAATTTGATCTAAGGGCTTTGAATCACTTAATAAAACTTTAGCACCTAATTTTACTAATAATTTTGCAGCGTTAGTTCCACTCTTTCCAGCACCTAACACTAATACATTTTTATTTTCATACTTGCTTATTTTTTTCATAACCAAAAGCCCTTTCAATCATTAATATTTTAAATAATAAACATTATTCCAGTAATTGCTGTAAATAATGCAACTAACCAAAAAGTAATATCAATCTTCCATTCAGACCATCCTAACATTTCAAAATGATGATGAATTGGGGACATTAAAAATACCCTTTTACCAGTTAATTTAAATGAAGTAACTTGAATCATTACACTTAAAGTTTCAACAACAAAAACTAACCCAATCCAAATCAATGATAATTCATGATGTAAAAGAATTGATACAGCAGCTAGTGAACCTCCTAGGGCTAATGATCCCATATCGCCCATAAATATTTTTGCTGGCTTATGATTAAAAATTAAAAATGCTAGCAAACCACCAACAACTGCAAAACAGAAAATAGCAACATCAATTTGGCTTTGAAAATATGCAATTACTCCATATGCTGCAAAAGAAATTATCGATAATCCTGCAACTAATCCATCTAACCCATCTGCTAAATTAACAGCATTAGAAAAACCGGTTAAATAAAAAATAACAAAAATTACATAAAACCAGCCCATGTTAATATCACCATAAAAAGGTATTCTTAAAGCCATAGGAAAATTTTGAGAATATACCCATGTAAATATAACTCCACCAACAATTTGGCCTAACAATTTTTGCCAAGCCTTTAGTCCTTCATTTTGTCTTCTGAATAATTTTATACTATCATCCCACATACCTAACAGGCCATATAGAAATAATATAAAAAGTAGAATTAAAATTGTTGGATTCAAATTATGCATGAATATTCCATTAACGATGCTTGCAATAATAATTGCAATAATAAAAAGTAAACCACCCATTGTAGGAGTTCCTGATTTTTTTTCATGCCATCTAGGTCCTTCTTCTCTGATCATTTGACCTTCATGTTTACTTCGAAAATAACTAATCAAACTTGGCATAAATATTAATGTTATTAAAAAGCTTAAAATAGCTGGTAAAAAAATGTTTATCATAATATAAAATACATTCCATTTCTATTTAAATTTGACGCTTAATTTAGACATATCATAGATTGAACTATTTGGTAAAATACTTTGTTGATATGCATATCCATCACCATCTAAATCAACTGATATGCCAGCCATCCTACAATAAGTTGCAACGTCATACCTAGACCAACCCTTTAGATTAGCCATTTTTTTATCACCATTAGTTTGCAAAATGACAAGACGATTTTTATTTATTTTTTCATTTGAATCAACAGACTGATCCAATATTTTGTCACCATTACCAATCAAGATATATTTAACACCTGTTTTATTTAGTTTAGCTTTGGCTGCATCTGTACTTACATTATGAAGATCTGGTATTTCAATATTATTTTCTTCATTTGAATTAACATTTTCTTCAAGTGCTAAACGCATAACTGGATTAAATATTTGTGACATCAATTGAGAAGCAGTTTTACCTGCTGGTAATTTAGGTTGTTTCATAGTTAGATATAAAATATATTTTGGATTATCAGCTGGGGCAATCCCTGCAACTGAATATAGATAGCTATCATCTCCAGAAGCATAACCTGCTTTACCATCACTAACTTGAGCAGTACCAGTCTTAGCAGCAATTTTATATCCTGGAATTTTATAATCAGCACCAATTCCATATGGTTTATAAACAACATCTTCCATATGTTTTATAACTTTTTTAGAAGTATCTGCTTTAATTGGATTGCCAACAACTTCCGGAGCAAAAGATTTGATGGTCTTCTTATTTTTTGGATTTACAATTTTAGATATAAATCTAGGTTGTAACATTTTACCATCATTGGCAATCGATGTTAGTCCACGAATCATTTGTAAAGCGTTCACTTGAATTCCTTGCCCAAAGGCAGTATTAGCCTGCTCAATTGGATATTGGAATTGTAAACCACCAGTTTCTTCTCCGGGAAAACCAGTTTTAGATGATTGGAAGAATTTAAATCTGTCCATATATTTACGCCATGTTTTTGGTCCCATATTTTGTTCCAAATGAGCCATAGCAACGTTACTAGATAGAGCAAATCCTTTATCAAAATTAATAACTCCCCAACCATTAGTGTTCCAATCAGGTACTAACTTTCCATCAATGAAATATTTACCAGATGCATAAGTAGCATTTCCATTATAATTTCCACTATCAATAGAAGATGCCATTGTAAATACTTTCATAGTTGATCCTGGTTCATAAGAATCTTGAACCAAAGTATTTCTCCAAATTTTATCTAACCCTTGTTTGGTTGTTGCATTAAATGTAGGTCTTTGCGTAGCTGCTAATATATTACCAGTTTTAGCATTAGCAAGTACGGCATTCATCGTTGAAGGGTGTGCTTGCTTATAAACACTATTCATTTCAGTTTCTAATAATGATTGAAGTCTATAATCTAAAGTAGTATAAACATCATCACCATTTTTTACTTTTTTGTTTTTATTATTCTTATCTGGAATCTCAACTCCAGAATTACTTAATTGTTCTTGACTAAAGCCATCTTTACCAGTTAAAAGATTATTATATATTTTTTCAATCCCCATTTGTCCAATAAGGCTAGTATTTCCAATTTTATTAGTCTCAGAAGATGCATATCCTATAATGTGAGAAGCAAATTCTCCATTAGGATATATTCTAGATGGTTGTTGAATAAAGCCCATTCCATTCAACTTATGTGCTTCTAATTTTTGCTTAGTAATAAGCGATATATTTGAACCAGCACTTCCAAACTCTACTTGAAAAGTATTATTTTTTGGTGTTAGAGCTTTGTATGCATTCTTATAGGAAATAGGTATAATTGATGAAATCGTTTTGGCAAATTTCTTTTTGTCGGTAACATACATAGGCTTATTATTATTAGCCGTATCAATCTGATGCTTATCTAAAACAGCGTACAAAGTATATGTACTTGTGTCTTCAGCTAGAGGTTGACCATTAGCATCATAAATAGTCCCACGTTTAGCTGGAATAACACTACTTTGAGTATAAAGATTTCTGGCTAGCTGACTTAGATTAACTCCTTGAACATTTTTAAAAACAGCTATATAAGAAAATCTTAGACCAATACACAAAAAACGCCCATACATAGCAATAATAAAAATTGTCCTATATGGCTACGATTTCTTTGGCGTTTTTTTAATTTAGGATTGTTATTCAATTTCTTACTCATTTGTTTACATTCCTTACATTTTTATTAGACAAAGAAAGATTGGCTTTTTTAGCAACAGATTGAAGCCTATTACCACTTTCTAATTCCCCAATTTCTTGCTTTAAATAGTTATTATCAGAGTTAACCTTATTTAAAGAATTTTCTACTGATTGCAAACTAGTCGAATGGTTACTTAAACTTATTTTTTCACCAACTAAACATAACATCAATGTAAATAAAATTACACTTCCGGTAACCAAAAGCACCTTTTCAAATTTAGACAAAGAAAGACTAATTTTTTCTGTGCTATTAATATTTTTCTTTTTATTGGTATTACCATTATAAAAATTATTATATTTCTTTCTGGCTAAATTATTTTGTGACATCCCAATTACTCTTTTCTATATTATTTACTTATCCTTTGTATTATTCTTAGTCTAGCACTATGCGAACGATGATTTTCTTTAAGCTCTTCATCACTAGGTAAAATAGGTTTTCTACTAACTAGTTTATAATCTGGTTCCATTTCTGGTGGAATGATAGGTAAGTTATGTGGTAAATCCATAATAGTAGTCTGTTCTTTAAACATATTTTTAACTAATCTATCCTCAAGTGATTGAAAAGTAATAACACATATTCTTCCATTAAATCCAATCAGTTTAATTGCATCTTCTAATGAACTTTCCAATGAACCAAGCTCATCGTTAACAGCAATTCTTAATGCCTGGAAAACCTTTTTAGCAGGATGTCCACCATGTCTTCTAGCAGCAGCAGGAATTCCTTGCTTAATAATTTCTACTAATTCTTCAGTAGTATCAATACTATGTCTTTCACGATTGCTTTCAATAGCTCTAGCAACTTGTTTTGAAAACTTTTCTTCACCATATCTAAAGAAAATTTTGACTAATTTATTATATGGCCATTCATTAACTATCTGCCAAGCATCTAATGAATTTCTTTGATCCATCCGCATGTCTAATCGAGCATTATGTTGATAACTAAAGCCACGACTCGCATCGTCAAATTGAGGTGATGAAACACCCAAATCATAAATGATTCCATCAACAGAATAGATTCCTAATTCATTTAAATCCTTAGTAATATTTTTAAAATTATCCCTAATAAATGATAATTTACCATCGTCTATGTATTCTTTTAAATTTTCTTTGTTATAGTCAATCGCAACTTGATCTTGATCAAATGAATACAAGTGGCCTTTATCTAATTTTTCTAAAATTTTACGGCTATGTCCACCGCCGCCTAATGTACAGTCAACATAAACACCATTTGGATTAATATCTAATCCATCCACTGTCTCGTTAAGTAGTACCGTTTCGTGATTAAATTTAACCATATAACTCACCTCTTTATTCTTTAATAAAATTTTTTATTGTTAATATTTTGTTTATATATAATATAAAGTTTACTTAATTAGATTTTAACACTCAAAAAGACTTTGTTCCACCACAATATCACTATTAATTATAATAAAAAAGCCATCTAAAAAAAGATGACTTTTATAAGATTTGATATCCGTAAAAAATAATTGTGCCAATCCAAGCAACAAACATGTATATAATACCCATTTTCCAGAATATTTTATAATATTTTAATATACTAGCTTCCTGAAATCTAATTAAATAAAATATTCCAAATATGATACCTAAAATTAGCCAAAACATTAATACTTGTGGTAAACAAGAAATTGAATGTTTATCCAAGGATATTTGATATATATATAATCCAAAAATAAAGGGAAATAAATCACTTGAATTAAAATTGGCTGGAAAATGTTTACCAAGGGATTTTTTAATTGCATTAAAAACTAGGGATATTATAAAAATTAAGATTGATTGAAATAATATTAATGCTAAAAACTTAAAAGGACCGATTATATTCAACTCCTCTCATATTATTAATTGAATTTGCAATATAAAGATATCAAATGTAAACTTGATAATATATATTTTAAGAAAGTGGTGCAATTAATGGCTAAAAAGAAAAAATCTAGATTTCAAATCATTACAATGATTTTCGTTTGGATCATGATTATTTCCACTTTAGGTGGATTAGTTCTAGGTTCATTATACACAGTGCTACAATAAAAATTTAATAAATAAAAAATGGAACCATTATAATGGTTCCATTTTTTATTTAATCAGAATCATCATTTGATTGCTTATAAACTTGTCGTGGCTTGCTGCCCTCTTGAGGTCCAATATAACCACGTTGTTCTAAATCATCTATAATCCTAGCAGCTCTATTATAGCCAATTCTAAAATTACGTTGTAATAATGAAGTACTTGCTTTTTGCTCATGAATAACAAATTTTAAAGCATCACCAAATAATTCATCTTGATCTTCAACCTCTTCTTCTTTTTTAATATCTTCATCAGAAACCATCATTGAATCATCATAATCTGCAGTTTGCTGTTCTTTTATATAATCAACAACATTTTCAACATCATCATCTGAAATGAAAGCCCCTTGAATACGAACTGGTTTGTTTTTGTCCACAGGTAGATATAACATATCACCACGTCCAAGTAGCTTTTCAGCACCATTTGTATCAATAATAGTTCTTGAATCAACACCACTAGAAACAGCAAACGCTATCCTAGATGGCACATTAGATTTAATTAAACCAGTAATAACATCTACTGAGGGACGTTGAGTAGCTAATATCATATGAATACCAGCAGCACGCCCCATTTGAGCTAATCTAATGATTGCACTTTCCACTTCATTAGAAACAGTCATCATCAAATCAGCCAATTCATCAACTACTACCACAATGTATGGTAATGTTTGACGGTCTCCACCATCTTCTTTATTTAATTTTTTAACATATTTGTTATAACTACTTATTTTTCTTTGATTATTTTTAGCAAATAAATCATATCTATTTTCCATTTCAGTAACAACTTTATTCAATGATCTTGCTGCTTTTTTGGGTTCAGAAACAACTGGTGTTAATAAATGAGGAATCCCATTGTATACACCTAGTTCAACTTTTTTAGGATCAATAAGCATCATTTTAACTTCGCTAGGCTTAGCATTTAATAAGATGCTAGTAATAATTCCATTAATAGCAACAGATTTACCACTCCCAGTAGATCCTGCAATTAATAGGTGCGGTAGCTTAGTTAAATCAGTAGATATAACATCCCCATTAACATTTCTTCCTAAAGGAACACTCAGTAAACTATGATTTTTATCTTGAGAATCTACAACATCTTTAAAAGACACTGTTGAAACATTTTTATTAGGAACTTCAATTCCTATCAAAGATTTTCCAGGAATAGGCGCTTCAATTCTAATATCTTTAGCGGCAAGGGCCAATGCCAAATCATCAGCCAAATTAACAATTTTACTAACTTTTACACCAATTGCAGGATGAAGTTCATATTCAGTTACCGATGGTCCTAAACTAACATTCTTTATCTCTGCATCAACGCCAAAACTATTAAGCGTTTTTTTCAATATAACAGTATTTTTATCGATGGCCTTATATTCGTCAGATTGATCAGTTTGTTTAATTTCAGATAATAGATTAGACGATGGTAAATCATATTCTTCGTCGTTAGTTTCACTATTATTTTCTATAATAGGATCATCAAAATTATCTTTTTGTTTATTAATAACATCAGAAACTTTTTCAGATTTTTTATTATCATTATTATATTCACTAGCTAATTTGTAATCTTTATCATTGTCTTTAAGATCATCACTTGGTTCTTCAATATTTTCTTTTTTGGATACAGATTTTGTATCTTTCTTTGATGAATCCATCCAACCAGATAATTTAGGCTTAGGAGTCTTATTATCTGGCTTTAAATTTTTATCATCAGTATCTTCTTTAACTTGTTTTTTATTATTTATATCATGAACCTTTTTACCTATTTTTTGTGAAGATTCACCTATTTTTTCTGATAATTTTTCTGAATGCTTTTGAAATTTATCAAATATTTGATTCATTGATACGTTAAATGAAATCAAACCACCAATAATTATCATGATAATAGAAATAATTTCAGATCCTAGAATAGAAACTAAAAAGTTAAAAATCGTCAATAAGGAAGCTCCAATGATTCCACCACCAACAGAACTATTAGATTTCATTCCTATAAAGTCGTTAGAAATTATATTCAATGTTTGTCTAATAAAATCGCTGTTATTATATCCAGAAAAATAAAGTGCAGATAAAAACATTAATATACCTAAATATGTAACAATCACGCCTGATATAACTCTCTTATTTAGACTAAGATTGTTTCCTTTTATTAAAAATATGATGCCAGTAATTAAAGTAATTAAATAAAAAATAACAACACTGTCACCTACAAAGAAACGAAAAAAGTTATTAATAGTAATACCTAAAAATCCTAATTGTAAGTAGCTAAATAAACTAATAAATATCATAAATAAGCCAAATAAATAATTATTATATTTTTTATCAATTGAGAATAAATTTTTATTTGATCTTTTTGTATGTGAATTATTTTTTCGTTTTCTAGCCAAATATATTACTCCTTTAAATTATTTATTTTAATTTGTCATGTTCATATTCATGACTTCTTTCTAAATTTGGAAAATCTTGTTGTCTAAGTGCTTCATAAATAACGATTGCACAAGTATTAGACAAATTAAGAGCTCTAATATGAGTGTCGTCTTGAGGTATACGAATAGCTTTATCACTATTTTTTCGCATAAATGGTTCAGGTAAACCTGTAGTTTCTTTGCCAAACATAAAGTAATTATTATAATTATCGTCTGAATAATCACAATCAGTATAATCTTTACTAGCAAATTTTGAAACTAAGTGTAATTTATCCTTATCACCTAATGTCTCCATAAATTCAGGTAAGCTTTCATGATAATTAATATTAACTTTATTCCAATAGTCTAATCCAGCTCTTTTTAAGTGTTTATCATCAACAGAGAATCCGAGTGGTTTGATTAAATCTAAAGTGGTATCAGTTCCTGCACAAGTTCTGGCAATATTACCTGTATTAGCAGGCATAAGTGGTTCAAATAAAACAATATGATTAGTCATTTATACTATCTCCTATATTAAAATTTATTATCTAATATTGTTACATCAACTGTAATTGAATTTAAATTCTCTATTTCATCTGTTTCTAAATTAATAGCATTTTTACCCCAATGCATAGGTGTCATTAAAATCATATCTTGTCTAATACTTTTAGGCAAAGCAAAAGTATATTTAACATTATGTTTAACAGCATTAGGATAGTGTTCCATAAATAAATCTAAAACTTTAGTATTATCATAATCTTGCTTTTTATGATCATCTTTATACAATTTTCTTCTCAACTCAATTAAATAATTAGAATTAGGAATCACTTTTATTAAGTGACCATCTTTTTTGATAATTCGATTAAATTCTTCATAAGAAGATGGAGAAAACATATCCATAACAACTGAAATACTTTTATCATTAAATGGTAATTGTGCTAAATCAGCAACACAATAAAATAAATTTTTGCTTAATTCACTAGTTGATAAATTAACCCCTGGTTTTGATATATCAAAACCAATTGCACTATCTTCATTGTTTCTATTTTCCTCAAGTTTTTTTATAGGAGTTCCCTCACCACTACCAATATCTAAAATGGTTTGTTTCCCACTAGGTATTAAATCAGATATTTTATTGATAATACCATCAAATAATCCTGCATTAATCAATTTTCTTCTAGAAACTAACATTTTCTTATCATATTCAGTGTTAACTTTATGATTGATAAAATATAAAGTTCCTTTTTTAGATATATCCATAGAATGGTTATTAGGACAAACAATAGAAAAATCATTGATTTTTTTATAACCTTTACCACATGCAGGGCATTTAAATAAATTAATATTGTCTGATAAAAATTGCTTAGCAATTTCTATTTTTTTCATAATTAAATCTCCTTCTATTCAATATTATAGTATATCATATAAGCAAAATTTTAATATAGACAACAATAAAAGCTCCTTTATAAAGGAGCTTTTATTTAATAATTTTTTTCATATCTTCTGGTAATGGTGCATTACACTCAACATATTTATCAACAAACGGATTATAAAAAATGGTTTTATAGCAGTGTAAAGCTTGTCTATTCATAATGTGATTATCAGGATTATATAGCCAATCACCAATTAAAGGGTGACCAATTGCTTTACAGTGAACTCTAATTTGATGAGTCCTTCCTGTATGTAATTTAACTTTAAGCACACTTAAACCATTTATCCTTTTATTAACCCAAAATTCTGTCCTAGACATCTTTCCACCATCACTAATGGTTCGTTTAACAAATGAATCATTTTGTCTACCAATAGGTAAATTAATATCAACATGTTTAGAGTAAATATTACCCTGTACAATAGCAATATAATATTTTTGAATACTGTCATCTTTAAATTGTTTATCTAATACTGAGTGTGCAAAATGATGCTTTGCAAAAATGACTAGGCCACTAGTATCCATGTCCAATCGATTAACAATATGTATTTTTTGATTTTCATATTGTTTTCTTTGAAAATACCCCTTAACACGATTAACTAATGTATCATCAGTGTAAATTCTTGAAGGAATTGACGGTACCCCTGCTGGCTTATTCACTACCAAAAAATGTTCATCTTCATAAATAATGTCTATGGGTAAATTAGAAACATTAAAGTAATCACCACTAATTTCAGGAGGCAAAATTAATTTAATTTTGTCATTATTTTTTAACATGAAATTAGCGTATCTTTCACTATTGTTTACAAACATCATCCCACCGTGAAACTTAACTTGTTTTAGTAATGTTCTAGTGACACCTTTAGACCCAAGAAAAGTTCTTAACCTTATTGGTTCAATGTTATGGTTCACCCAATTAAATTTAGTCATTATCATGTACCCCAATAAATGAATTGCTTACTCTTTTCCAAAAATGAGTATGTCGATATTGAGCAAAATAAATTCGATCATTTGAAATAGAATAAGTAATAGATTGAATTGGTCTATTTTGAACTACCAATTGATCACAAGTCAAAATATTATGATATGGATTATCAGGAATAATTGTGATCCATTCATCGGGAGGAATAATAATTGGAGAACCTAAAGTCCTAAAAACCCTATTATTTATAGAAGCCATTTCAGAAACTTGAACAGCATCAAATTCAGGACTAATAATTGCTCCACCTACTGACTTATTATATGCCGTAGATCCAGTTGGAGTAGCAACACATAATCCGTCACCTCTAAATTTCTCAAAAAATTCATTTTTAATATTTATGTCAGTAACCATAGTTCCATTTATTCTTTTAAGCGTTGATTCATTTAAGGCAACCATACTATCAGATGGCCCACCATCTTTATAATTTATATTTATAGACAATAGTGGATAACTAACACTTTGACCATTATCATTTTCTAAACTATCTACCAATTGTTGAACTTCATAGTCTCTCCAATCGGTATAAAATCCTAAATGCCCAGTATGAATTCCAACAAATCTAATATTATTAATTGAATCATTATAATGATGAAATGCAGATAATAATGTACCATCACCACCAACAGATATTACAATTTGAGGATTTAGTCCATCGTATTGTAATTTTGAGGAATTATCAATTTTCTCTTTTAGTTGACTTGCAACTTCATTAGAAGTTGAACCATCATTACTATATATTGAAACTCTCATTATTAATCATCCCTATTATTTTTGTGGTTTTCAGATTGTTTTTCAATTAGTTCATCGCGAATTTCTGACATACCTTCATCTAATTTAAATGCAGTTTCGGCTGATTCCTGTAGACGTTTTTTTAATTCTTCTGGAAAAACACCATTATATTTATAATTTAAAGAATGTTCAACCGTTGCCCAGAAGTTCATAGCTAAAGTTCTGACTTGAATTTCCGATAATATCTTATGTTCTCCAGTTGACATTTCAACTGGATATTCAAAGACAATATGATATGAACGATAACCACTAGATTTTTCTTTATTAACATAGTCACGTTCTTCTAAAATATTTATATCTGTTCTTTTACGCAGAATATCTACTACTTGGTAAATATCTTCAACAAAAGGACACATTATCCTTAAACCGGCAATATCTTCCATGTCTTGAGATAAGCGATCTTCAGATATATATCTTCGATTCATTTTTTCTTTAATACTTGATACAGGCTTAACACGACCAGTAACAAACTCTACTGGACTTCTTTTACCAAATTGCAAGAATTCTTTTCTTATTCCTCGTAATTTTATTTTAAGTTCCCCTACTGCTTGTTCATAAGGAAATAAAAAATGTTCCCAATTTTTTACCACTAGGAAAACCTCCTCTATTTAAGCCATTCATTGAATTATTTTACCATAATTTAATATAAGTAAAAAATTTATATACATAAAAGCAAAATTATTGTAATTAGTAAATAATTTGGTATGCTAAGTGTTGTATATATTTGTAAAGATGTTTTGATTATTTGAGGGAGGTAAAATTTTGTTTGAAATATTTCTTTTTGTAGATCCTTTATGCAAAGAATGCGAAAAGTCAGAAAAAACTGTCTTAAAGTTATCAAAAGATATTGATTCAAAATTTAAGATTCAATTCATTCCTATATATAACCTAAAAGTAATCCAAACTGATTTTTGTCATTCGAATAATAAAATAAAAAAAGTATTATCTTCAAATGAATTGTATAATTTATATCATGATGTAGTTTTAGATTATAAAGCAGCATTATTCCAAGGTATGAAAAATGGAAAATCATTTTTCATGGATATGCAAAATAAAATCTTAGATCAAGGTATAAAATATACAGACAGTTTGTCATTAGAAACAGCTAAAGAACATAATTTAGATATACCAATGTTTGAAGAAGATCGTAGATCTAGTCTTGCTAAAAATACTGTGGAAGAAGATCAAAAGATTGTTAAAAACATGAAAATTAAAAAACCCGCGTCTGCTGTTATATTTAATTGTAATAAACCAAATAGTGGTGTTTTAACCAGTAATGTTTGCTATTCTGGACTATTTAACGCTTGTTGCAATCAAGATTTAACAAAAGATAGTTTAAAAGATATGATGAAAAAATCTCAAAAAAAATCAGTCAAAAATTCTGGATTTCATATAGTTAAGTAAAGACCTTTTTATTTAAATTTTAAAGGTCTTTTTTATTTTGAATATTTTCTCTGTCTAAATAATCTTTAAACCATATGGGATCTTTTAATAAATGAATAATATTGCTTTCAATTTTAATAATATTTTCATTAACCAGAATATTAATAAAAGTTTTAAATTCATGTTTATAAAAAATATTTATATTTTCTATTAAAGGAAATGTAAACTTAAACAAAGTTTTGAATAAATATTCCGAATTAATTCCATCTTCAATGTTATTTAAACAAATAATTTTCCATAAAAAGAATTTATTATCAAAAATTGGGTAAGAAAAATACTTTTCGTTACATACTAATGGAGCTCCATCAATATTATGACCTTTTAAATAAAAATCATTTTGAAGATTAAGAATTGTTTTGTTTCCTAATATCATATTTTTTCTAAAATTTCTTAATAAATAATTGATTTGTCTTAGATTATTATTGTATTGCAATAAAGCTTGTCTACTTTTTATAAAAGATAAAAGTTCTTTGAATGAATATATCATTTTAGATTGATAATTGATTATTCCATTTATTTCTAAACAATTGTATCTAATTTCTACATAACCACTATTGTGCAAGAATAAAATATAAAAACCAATGTTAAAAGAATAATAAAAAATTTAGTAGTGTTTTTACTACTAAATTTTTTCTATAATTTTGTCCTAGTATCCATAATGAATGTATTCCTAAACTTTTATAGCCATTAATTCTTTCAAGAAGTCTTTTTTTAGTTATGGGACTACATTGAAACTCAAATGCTATTTTATTATTAATGAGATCTGGCTTTTGATTAATTTTAGTAATAAAACATTCAATTTTCGTGCTGTTATTATTAATAAATTTAAATAAATTTATTTTTCCAGTTAAATGTTCATCCGTTTCATGTTCACCAAGATTGGGACAATCGTTATTTTTAGAGTGAGCAAAATGACTGATCTTTTCAGTACCTCTTTTTAAAATAACTACTGATTTACATATTGGACAAAGATATTTTTTGTTTTTAGATGAATTAATAGCTAAAACTAATTGATTATTATAAATTGCTGTTAATATTTTTATCGCCCTATTATTTTATATACGCAAAAAGCCAGCAGAAAAATCTACTGGCTTTAAATTATGCAAAGTATTTTTTTATTGTTTGTAATGCACTAATTGAAATCATTAATTTACCATTATCTTCCAAATTAGATAAAGAAATATTACTCTTTGATGAATATTCCAGTGCTACCGCAACATCTCTTTGAAAAACAAGAGCATCGTCTTCGTTATACCCTTCTGGTAACGACATATATAAATAATAACTACCTTCATATTTGTATAAATATGTTTCTGGCATATTATTATTTAAAGCTTTAGATAAACTAACCAAATCATCAAATGAATTCAATTTAAGGACAATATTATTAACCATATGATTAGATGGCTTACTATTTTTATCCATACCTTTTGCAGCATTAACTAATTGAGATATAGAACTGTTGACCATATGATTTTCATTCTTACCTTCTAATTCATCAACCTTGTTTTTTAGTGTTTTTAAATAATTTAATATATTATTTTTACTTTCATCGGTTAATGATAGTTTACTAAATTCGTCAATTTTGTTTTTGATATTATTACTTATACCTTCTAAAGAAGGATCTTCAAACTTATTATCTTTATCAGTAATTTCAGAAAGTTTTTCTTTGCTAATTTTACCACTGGATAAATTATTTTTATCAATATCATTTTCACTTAAATGATTGTTTTTGATAAACATTTCCAATCCAGATTTATTAGGAACTACCTGAAATGTAACAGCAGAAGTATCTTTAAATTCTTTGTCAGCATCAATTTCTTCTAAGATTCCATACAAAAAAGACTCAATACGATCTTCATCACCAAGTAAAGATAATACATCAACTCCACGTTCAGATAATTCGTCATTACTTATCATAACTTTGATTGTATCTTCATTTATACGTTGCATTTCCATAATTAGGCACACCTCTTCTACATATAAATTTTATATCATATTGTTACTATAAGTAAACAATATTAACTTAAATATTAAATTGTAACCCTAACTTAGCAATCTTTACGTTTATATTAGAACCAGCTTCAGCTCTTGTTTCATATAATAACTGATTAAGGCTACCATATTGTGGTAGATGACTAATGATAACATTTTTAGCATTAGATTGCTTGGCTAAATATCCAGATTCTTCAGAAGTCATATGCCATTTAGTTCCTTGCTTATTTTTATAAAAATTAGTATCAGTAATTAATAAATCAGCATTCTTACAAAAATTAATTAAACCATCAAAGTATTTTGTATCAGCAGTAAAGACAAATATTTTATTAGTGCTTTTCTCAATAATTTTAACCGCATAAGCAGAAACTGGATGTTGAGTTTTCATAAATTCAATTAAAAATGGTCCTAAATTTAATGTATCATTTTCATGATATGGAATACCTTTTGTGTCATCATTCCAAGTAAGTCCATCAAAATTTATTTTGTCATCTATATTTCCATAAATCGGAAGAGTATTTTCTTTTCTATTTTCAGAATGCAATTGCCAATAATATTCTAAAACCCCAACATCAGCTTTATGATCATGATGATAATGTGATAATAAAACTGCATCTAATTGTAAAGGATCCAAGTATTTTTCTAGTTCTAATAAAACGCCACTGCCACAATCTAACAATAAATTAAAATTTCCACTTTGAACTAAATAACCACTAGTTCCAACTCCATCGTATGGATATCCACCATAATATCCTAATATTCTAATCTTCATATTTTAACTCCTCTTACTTGTTTAAATATACTTTTAGTGTAAATATATAAATGTAGTTTGTAAAACATTTAACAACTAGGAGCAAATAATGACAAATAACATAAAAGTAACTTTTGGCAGTAAAAATATTCTTGAACAAATATCTAATAATCACCCTGATAGAAGATTATCAATTTTTAAATCAATGAATACTTATGGTCAATATCAAATAATAGATGAGAGTAATAAACCCTCAATATTTCATAATACAATTAAATATATAATTATTTTCCAAAAAGGAACTAATAATATAAGTAATTTTATTAATTATCTTTATTTTAATTTAGATAAAAACAACGAAAAAATATTTAATTCAAAACTAAAGGAATTAAGTAATAATATAAACTTAAATATCAATTCAGTTAAACTTTTACAAGAAGTTTCGGGTAAAAAGCAATTGATAATTATGACTGAATGGAATAATTCTTCAGACTTCAGTAAATGGTTTAATAAATGTAATATAAAAGATTTAAGTAACATATCACTGAGTTACAAAAAAGAGTAGGTACATATAAATATGTATCTACTCTTTTTTATTAAGGAGAATGAGAGATTCGAACTCTCGCGTGGTTTGACCCACCTAGCGGTTTTCAAGACCGCCCCCTTCAGCCACTTGGGTAATTCTCCATATAAATAAATGACCCGTACGGGATTCGAACCCATGTTACTGCCGTGAAAGGGCAGTGTCTTAAACCACTTGACCAACGGGTCTAAAAAATTTAAAACAAAAAAAGATTATCCATAAGGATGATCTTTTATAAATACGGTTCGTACGAGACTCGAACTCGTGACCTCCTGCGTGACAGGCAGGCGTCCTAAACCAACTAGACCAACGAACCATAATTGCGGGAGATGGATTTGAACCAACGACCTCCGGGTTATGAGCCCGACGAGCTACCAGACTGCTCTATCCCGCGATAATATAAATGATGACCCGTACGGGATTCGAACCCATGTTACTGCCGTGAAAGGGCAGTGTCTTAAACCACTTGACCAACGGGTCGCAACGGAGAAGGAGAGATTCGAACTCTCGCGCCGGAAAACCGACCTACACCCTTAGCAGGGGCGCCTCTTCAGCCACTTGAGTACTTCTCCAAAATGGGCCTAAATGGACTCGAACCATCGACCTCACGCTTATCAGGCGTGCGCTCTCAACCAACTGAGCTATAGGCCCATTACAAAAGCGGGTAACGAGAATCGAACTCGCGACAATAGCTTGGAAGGCTATGGTTTTACCACTAAACTATACCCGCATAATAATATTTGAATAAATGGCGCGGGACAGAATCGAACTGCCGACACACGGAGCTTCAATCCGTTGCTCTACCAACTGAGCTACCGAGCCATATTAAAGCGGTTCGTACGAGACTCGAACTCGTGACCTCCTGCGTGACAGGCAGGCGTCCTAAACCAACTAGACCAACGAACCATAATTGCGGGAGATGGATTTGAACCAACGACCTCCGGGTTATGAGCCCGACGAGCTACCAGACTGCTCTATCCCGCGATAATAAGGAGAATGAGAGATTCGAACTCTCGCGTGGTTTGACCCACCTAGCGGTTTTCAAGACCGCCCCCTTCAGCCACTTGGGTAATTCTCCATGTAAATAATAAAATCAAAGACCCATCATATGGACCTTGTAGGACTCGAACCTACGACCGGACGGTTATGAGCCGTCTGCTCTAACCAACTGAGCTAAAGGTCCAAGCCCTAAATCGCGGCGGAGGGGATCGAACCCCCGACCTCCCGGGTATGAACCGGACGCTCTAGCCAGCTGAGCTACACCGCGAAACAATTAAAAACAAGAGCACTTTGACCCTAATCGGGAAGACAGGATTCGAACCTGCGACCCCCTGGTCCCAAACCAGGTGCTCTACCAAGCTGAGCTACTTCCCGAAATATGCACCCAGTAGGACTCGAACCTACAACCTTCTGATTCGTAGTCAGACACTCTATCCAGTTGCGCTATGGGTGCAATATAAATGCCGAGGACCGGGATCGAACCGGTACGGTTATTACTAACCGCAGGATTTTAAGTCCTGTGCGTCTGCCAATTCCGCCACCCCGGCATATTAATGAATTGACAAAGCGGAAGACGGGATTCGAACCCGCGACCCCCACCATGGCAAGGTGATGTTCTACCACTGAACTACTTCCGCATAAATGCCGACTAGAGGATTCGAACCTCCGACCCCCTGTTTACAAGACAGATGCTCTGCCAGCTGAGCTAAGTCGGCATAAATAAAAACTATTTAGTTTTATGAGCCGTGGCAGGTTCGAACTGCCGACCCTCTGATTAAAAGTCAGATGCTCTACCAGCTGAGCTAACGGCTCGATATATGGAGGATACAGGGCTCGAACCTGTGACCTCCTGCTTGTAAGGCAGATGCTCTCCCAACTGAGCTAATCCTCCATAATATAGCGCGGCAACTTCCTACCCTTGCAAGAGGCGATCCTCTAACTACTCTCGGCGTTTAGAAGCTTAACTGCTGTGTTCGGCATGGGAACAGGTGTATCCTTCTAGCTATCGCCACCACACTATTTATCTGAAAGAACTTCGTTCTTTCAAAACTAGATATTATTATTTCTTTTAGAGAACAACCTTACTTGGTTAAGTCCTCGAC
>NZ_POSO01000004.1 GCF_002993975.1 Apilactobacillus micheneri
ACTCGTTCGACTTGCATGTATTAGGCACGCCGCCAGCGTTCGTCCTGAGCCAGGATCAAACTCTCATCTTATAGATGAAAAGCTTTTAACTAGCTCATCAAATTAATTGTTTTTTATAAGCGAATTGACTTCGCAATGTTTAATTTCTTATGATCTAAATCATAAGAATCCTTACACATCATCGATTATCAATCTTGTTCAGTTTTCAAAGATCTACTTATCAGTTAACTGCTTTCAACAAGCAGCTCTTTAATTATATCAGGTCATCAACTTAATGTCAACAACTTTTTATAATTAAATTTTTGAATTAATTTGTTACTCTTTGTCATATCAACAACGCAACATTAATTATTATGCCATTTTAAAAAATGAAAGTCAACAACTTTTTATAATTAATTTTGAATTAATGTTTAACAAATTTAAAATTAAGCAACTAAGATAATATCAAAAGCTAAATTTAAAGTCAACATTTTTTAATAAATAAAATATAAAAGCATGTCGTAAATGACAACAAAAATAATAATACCAATAAAACAAAATATAGTCAATAACTATTTATATATTTCTATTTTATTTATTAAAACTTCTGAAACTGGGCGATCATTATTATCAACTTCAACATCCGCTATTTTATCAACTACATCAATTCCCTTAATTGTTTGACCGAAAACTGTATGTCTAAAATCTAGCCATGGAGTTCCACCATTATTTTTATATGCATCAATAACTTCACTAGCAAACTTAGACTTTTTCATAGGTTCTATTAAATTGTCTGCTAAATGTTTATTTTGAACAATAAAAAATTGACTACCATTAGTATTAGGACCGGCATTAGCCATTGATAATGCACCTCTAAAATTATATAAATCGTCAGAAAATTCATCATCAAATGGTTGATTCCAAATGCTTTCACCACCAGCACCTGTATCAGTTGGATCACCAGATTGAATCATAAAGTCTTTAATAACTCTGTGAAAATTAATTTGATCATAATAACCTACTTCAGCAAGTTTAGTAAAGTTTTCAACTGCCATTGGTGCTTGTTCAGGAAATAATCTAATTTCAATATCACCATAATTAGTCTTTATAATAGCTAAAGGACCATTTTCTTCATCTAAATTCAACTGCGGATAATTAATAGTAAATTCCTCCAAATAATTATTTATTTAACAAACATATAATATAATAAAATAAAATTGGATAAATGATAAGTCTTTTTTCATAATTTATTTTATTATTATGCATTTATTCTTATAAATTTGGTAAAATTACTCTATACATTTAAATTAAGGAGAAAAATATGAATACTTTAATAGATTTTATACTCCATATAGATAATCATATAATCAATTTGGTTACTTATTTTGGTAATTGGACATATATTATACTTTTTGCTGTTATATTCGTAGAAACAGGAGTAGTTATTATGCCATTTTTACCAGGCGATTCTTTACTATTTGCAGCATCAGCTATTTCAGCAAATCCTCAATATCATTTAAATACTTGGATATTTATAGTTGTATTCCTATTAGCATCATTTTTAGGTGATACTTTAAACTTCTATTTAGGAGATAAAATAGGTTATAAGATAACAAAACAAAAATGGGTAGCAAAAGTTATAAAACCGGAACAAATAGATAAGGCAAAATCTTTTTTTGATAAATATGGTATATTAGCAATATTCATAGCTAGATTTATGCCAATCATTAGAACATTAGCCCCCTTTATTGCTGCTACAAGTGGTTATAAATATAATAAATTTATAAAGTATAATTTATCAGCATGTATAGTTTGGGTACTACTTTGTTGTGGTGCTGGTCACTTTTTTGGTAACATTCCATTTGTTCAAGAACATTTTTCAGTAGTAGTCATTGGAATTATATTAATTACTTTAATACCTGGAATAGTAGCTTTTATAAAAGAGAAAAAACAAAAATAAAAAGAGTGGAATAATATTCCGCTCTTTTTTATTGGAGTTCTTTTTTACCCTTGCTTAAAATAAAAGAACATAAAAACAAGAATATAAAAAATAATCCTAATGAACATACAAAAAAGTATCTGTCAGGAAAAGCTAAAATAATAGGATTTTGTTTAATATTAAATATCCAATCATTATTGTTAAAAAATATTTGATGAAATTTTATAAAAATGTCATTAAAATCAAGAATAATTAAAACAAACATAAAAATAGATATATAAATAGTTAATTTCAAAAAATTGATCCATAAACTAATAAATTTTTTAATTGCATATTTATAATAAACTTTTAATGAGATTGGCAAAGAAAAAAACATAAATAAGTTATTAAAAATAACTAATTGCTTTACATTATAAAAATGATGAATTCCTCTTCTATCTATAAGAAAACTAGCATTTAAATGATCTATAAAAGGAGATTGTAAATAAGTAACAATATTATAATAATTATTCATTAGCTCATTTATTGTTTTATGGGAATTAATATCAATGTGAAACATTAATATCGACGAATAGTATAAAAAAGGTATATTTATAATTATAAATATACCTAAACTTATTACAGATAAAAGAATAAGAGTAATACTTAATATATTAATACAGTTAAATTTAAACATTCTAAACTATCCAATCATCCAATGAATCAATTTCGTTAGTTGGTTTTATATTCATCTTAGAAACTTGATTTTTAGTTGATAGTCCTGAATAAACTAATAAAGTATCAATGCCAAAATTAATTCCTGCAGAAATGTCAGTCATATAATTATCGCCAACCATTACGACCTCATCTTTATTTAATTTAATTTTATCTAATGCGTTTTCTAAAATAATGCTTTCAGGTTTACCAATAAATATTGGATCAACTTGTGTTGCATACCTAACCAAATCAACTAAAGAACCAGCACCTGGAAGCATCCCCTTTTCATTTGGAATGTTACTATCAGGATTTGTACCAATAAATTTAGCACCTGCTCTAATGTACAATACAGCTTTACTTAATTTATCGTAGTCAGTATTAGAATCCAAACCAACTACTACATAATCTGGTTGTTCATCATATACAATTTCAAATCCATTATTTTCTAAAGCAGTGATTAAACCTTTTTCCCCCACTACATAAACTTTGCGTTTCTTTCCAGCAATTTTGTCCATATAATCAGCAGTTGCTAATCCAGCAGTATAAACATTATCTTCTCTTACATGAATGTCGTGATTATCAGATAAGTTTTTAACAACATCAATAGGCATTTTAGTAGTGTTATTAGTAACAAACATAAAAGAAATATCCTTATTTTGTAATCTTTCAATAAATCTTTTTGCAGCAGGAATTCTTTTACTACCTGCATAAATCGTCCCATCTAAATCAATAAAGTATCCATTATATTTTTTCATAACTAATCTCCCTGTTTAATTGTAAAATGACGCTTACCCTTACCATCACTTTTAGTAATACGCATATGTTTACGCTTGTTAATAGGCTTTTTATGCTTAGTTACTTTCTCTTCAAAATTATGATTTCTATTTTTACGTTTTCTACGAGGATTGCGACGCTTTTTACTGAAATGACTATTTCTAAAGTTATTTTTAGCTTCTAAATTATTAATAACAAAATACTTAGCACCTACATTAGCATACTCATAAATGTAGTCTTCAATTGAGCTATATTGATATTGTGGGGGTACTTTAGCATCATCTTTAAGAAAACCCTTTAATCTTAGAACCCCATAAGCATAATCACCTACAATATAATTATATTTACTGAAAATTGGATTATATTGTTGTTTAAAGATTTCTAAATCAAAACAATTTTCAACATTCTTAATTATTTCATAATCATGTCCATTAATGAGCAGTCTATCATCATTTTCTTGTGATATTTTTGCCAATGGCTTTTTAGATGATCTATTTTCTTCTACTGTTTCTTCAATAGTCTTACGATCCAAATAAAACTCTCCTAATCTTTTTTGTTTAAAGGATATTTTTTTGATAAATAAGTGGCAAATACATCCCTTAATGTTTGATCATATAAAATATGATTATCACCTACAATAGCAATAGTTGGGAAAAATGGAATAAATGAATAATGATCCAATAAGGCAATGTCATAACTATCATTATCTTTAATAATTTTACCATTATAAAAAACTTTACGGGTCTTCATATCAACATCAATACCGGAATAATTTAATTCACCAAAGTATTTACCACGAAATCCCATTCCTTTTTGTTCAAATTGAATTAAAAATTTACGATTTTTTCCATTTCCATCATCATACGCCATAAATCATAACCCTTTAAGGTGGTCTTCATTACATGCATAGAGTGAGGAAGGATTTTATGCAATTGATTTTTATCAACTATTCCTTTAGGTAAATCATCTAGAAATAACCCATCATTCATAATTGCAACGTCTGTTTGAGCTTTCTCTTTCATAGCTTCGAGACCTTCTTTCATAATAGAAGGTTCACCTCTTAATGATGTATGCATGCTATAAGGAATATCTGCTACTTTCGATTGTGCTAATATATTTTCACCACGTTCTTCTAATCCTTGGATATAATGTTCATCATCAGCTTGTTCTGGTAAATTTGATGTTTTAACCACTGAAGCAACCTTATCAGTAATCTTACCATCTGATACGGATAACTTAATTTCTCCAACATAATGACCATATTTACCAGCTGCAGCTAATAATGATTTATTATCATATTCACCATTCTTAAATAAATGATGTGTATGACTGCCAATAATAATATCAAATTGTGGGAACTTACTAGCAATTAAACGATCCTGAGTAACACCTAAGTGTGATAGCAAGACCATCACGTCATAATTGTCATTATCATTTTTTATAAGATCAGGAATAATTTTTTGATCATCAACAGGATTCCATCCTTCTAACTCATAAGTAGAATGATAAGGAGCCGTTAACCCTAGTAATTTTACTTTAGTACCATTTTTACTTTTAATAATCTTTTTTCTTTTTGCCCAAGTTGGTTGTTTACCAGTTTTTAGATCAAACAAGTTATCCAAAACTACATCAAAGTTAGCATCGTCATATAGATGGTTTAATTCATCTTTACTATTAGTTAATCCTTCATTATTTCCAATAGTGGCAGCATCGTAATGAACTTGATTTAATAAATCTATATTCGCTTTGCCATCAGTTGCTTCTGTTAACGGATGAGCACGATCCACTGCATCCCCTAAATCAACAGTTATAACAAAATAGCCCTGATTTTCTAGCTTATGTTTTTCTGAGGCCAAATATCTAACAATTTTAGGCCAATTTTCAAAATGAGAATGTAAATCGTTTGTATGCAAAATAGCAATTTTATCTAACAATTCACTTACCTCCTAATCAATGTCTTTTCGCAAAGTCAATACTCTTACCCAAAACCATCTCCTGTACTTCAGATTCAGATAATGGAGCACCAAAAGATGGTTTTGATTTTAAATAGTCTAATTCTGGAGAATCTACACCTACGTTCAAATCATCTTTAATTGGCACCGAATAATGATGAATATGGCCATGAAGATTAATAATTTTTTCAACCTTACCCATCATCATTGGATAATGAGTCATGTAGTACTGACAATGGTTCATCTTTATTAATACACCAACATCATGAAATTCAAATTTAAGTTTTCCATTAATGTAATAGTTATGATTACTTAAGAACTTAAATAAATCACGACTATCATGATTACCTTTAATTAAAATTAAATTACCATGCAATTTTTTCAAAACATTAAAAATTGCTTCATAGGCTTTCTTTGCTGGCTTTATGTGATGTACAGCAATATCACCTAAATGGTATACCGTATCATTAATTTGAACTTTACTATTCCAATTATCAATAATTTTATTATTCATATCATCAACAAAGAAAAAAGGTCTTGGAGCAAAGTCATCAATACCTAACATATGTTTATCAAAAAAATGCGTATCAGAAATAAAGTACTGAATATAATTACTCCCTTTCAATATTAACTAACTATATATTACAACAATAAACGTAAAAATATAAATTGCAAAATAAAAAGATAACTCCAAAATTGGAATTATCTTTTTGATGAACTTCATCTGTTAATGATTTTATAATGTATAATGTTATAATCCAAACGATTGAACCAATCAGAGCAAATAAAGTATTCATTCTAAATAACATTACAATTGCTACAAAAACCAAGAATCCTAAAACAAAATAATTAGAATAAGGGAAAAATGGCATCTTAAAAGTTAATTTGTTAGTTTCATTTTTACTTGAAACTACTTTACGATATTTTAAATGGGCTAAAACAATCAATCCCCAAATAAATAAGAAACATGTAGTAGCAATACTAGAAACTAGTTGAAATACACCATCAGGCATATAAGCATTTAAAATTAATGAAAGTGTAATTATTACAATAGAAAATAAAATACCTTTAGAAGGAATTTGATGTTTATTTAAAGATCCTAATTGCTTTCCTAAAGGCTTTTTAGATCCATATGTTAATGAATAAATCATTCTTCCTGTTGTAAAAATAGCAGAATTACATGCTGAAACAGCAGCTGTCAGTACAACAAAATTAATAATTGCGGCGGCAGAACCAACCCCTATATTTTGAAATACTTGTACAAAAGGACTAGAAGCAGCATTAATATGATTCCATGGATAAATACACATTAAAGCTATTAATGAACCAATATAGAAAATTAGTATTCTAGATGGGACTTCATTAATTGCTTTAGGGATTACTTTTTCTGGATCATTAGTTTCAGAAGCAGTCATTCCAATCATTTCGATTCCTGCAAAACTAAATATAACCATTTGAAAGCTTAAAAGAAAACCACTAAGGCCATGTGAAAACATTGAGTTTCCAAATAAGTTGCTTAAACTAGCATGTCCTACTGGTGTTTTGTAATTCATTATGACTAAAACTACACCTGTAGCTATTAAGGCTAAGATTGCAACTACTTTTATTAAAGCAAACCAAAATTCAGTTTCGCCAAAAGCAGAAACATTAATTGAGTTAGCCAAAAATAATACAATAAGTAAAAATAAACCTGTTACCCATTGTGGTATTCCTGGAAACCAAAAATGCACATACAAACCAGCAGCAGTAATTTCGGCCATCGCAATTGAAATCCAACAGGCCCAATAAGTCCATCCTGCAACGAAGCCTATTTTTTTACCTAAATATTTATCAATAAATTCAATATATGAATGACAATTAACATCAGATAATAATAATTCTCCAAGAGATCTCATAATGAAGAATCCAGCTACTCCGGCTATCAAATAAGCAAGAACAATTGATGGACCTGCAAACTGAATTGATTCACCAGCACCTAAAAATAGTCCTGTTCCAATTGTTCCTCCAAGAGCTATTAACTGAACATGACGATTCTTTAATCCCTTAGATAATTGTTCATTATCTTTGTTGGGCGTATCTTTCATAAGTCTATGCACTCCCTTTACTAATTTAATTATACATAATAATTATTTATAAGATACTGTAGTAAAAGTAATTTAAAGAAAAATTTACTTTATAAATATTGCTTTGTCAACATTTATTCATGATTTTGACATTTAAATGAATTTTATTCATCTATCAATGAAATAAAAAAAAGAACTCAAAATGAGTTCCTTTTTATTAATTATTTACGTAGTCTTTCAATATCTTTAACAATCATTAATTCTTCATTAGTTGGAATCAATAAAGTCTTAATTGATGAATCATCAGAACTAATATCTCTTTCTACAGCACGAATATGGTTCTTTTCTGGATCAACACCAACACCAAAGTAACTTAATTTGTCGGCTACTTCTTGTCTAATGCCAATATCATTTTCACCAACACCGGCAGTAAATACAATAGCATCTACACCATTCATTTCAGCAACATATTGACCAACATATCTAATAATACGATTCATGTACATATTACGAGCTAATTCAGCTTGATGATTGTCAGCTTTTACAGCTTCCAAATCACGCATATCAGCTGATACTTCAGAAACACCTAACAATCCAGACTTCTTGTTTAGAATGTTAATCATTTCATTAACATCAGTAATGCCTTCTTTTTCCATAATATATGCAAGTAATGAAGGATCAACATCGCCAGAACGAGTTGCCATCATAACACCAGTTACTGGAGTAAAGCCCATTGATGTATCAAGTGACTTTCCATGATCAATAGCACAAATAGAGGCACCAGCACCTAAATGCATTACAACTAATTTTAAATCTTTTAGTGGTTTACCAAGCATATCAGCAGCACGACTTGAAACATAACGGTAGCTAGTACCATGTGCTCCATATTTACGAGCTTTATGTTCACGATAGTATTTATATGGTAAAGCATACATGTAATTTTCTTCTGGCATTGAAGTATGGAATGAAGTATCAAAAACAGCAACACTAATTACATTAGGCAAAATCTTCTTGAATGCCTTAATACCTAAAATATTTGCAGGTTCATGTAATGGTGCTAATTCTGATAATTCTTCAAGTTTTTTCAAAACATCATCAGTAATAACAACAGAATCAGTAAAGAATTCACCACCAGCAACAACACGATGACCTACACCTGTAATTTCATTGTAATCATCAATGATATCTAAACTTAGTAGTTTATCTAAAACTAATTTAATAGCTTCTTCATGATTTTCAATATCCATAGTTTTATGGAATTTCTTACCATCACCATATTTAATAGCAACATCAGATTTAGTTAAACCAATACGATCAATGGCACCACTTGAAATTAGTTTTTCAGAAGGCATTTCAAATAATTTGAATTTTAATGTGGAGCTTCCAGCATTAATAGCAATAGACTTTCCCATAATAGTTCTCCTTAATTTGTTTTATTTTAGTAAGTTATTTTCTTCCCATTCAACAATTTCAGCTAAATATTTTTGGAAAGCTGATGGATTTTTGAAAGAAGGAAATTCCCCTAACATTATTTTATCAACTTGTTTAGCATCATTACCATGTTTTTGTAAAATTAAAATAGCTTTTTGAGCTTTAACATTAGTAAATAATTCTTTAGGTAAGTTTAATAACCCTTGCATATATGCATTATCTTGGTTCCATTTTAATAATTCCTTAGCTGCAGGAGTATTAAAAAGATTACTTGGTACTAAGAAAACACCAAATCCACCTGGCTTAACATGGTTCATCCCTTGTTCAATCAACAAATGATGTGCATATGAATGACCATCATTAGATCTAGTTTTATAATTCTTAGTATTTTCATCAATTGGGTAATAACCAACCGGTAAATCAGAAATAACTAAGTCTGAATCATCCACCAATAAATTATCAACTGCATCTTGATGAATTAACTCAACATCGTCAATCTTATTTTGCATTTGAAAGTTTAAACTAGCAATAGCCAACATAGAATCATCATTATCGACACCGACACCATGTATATTTGTTTTAAGTGCATCTGATAACTGATTAATAACGGTACTTAATAAATTACCAGTTCCAACAGCTAAATCAAGCACACTTAAATTAGACTTATTTTTATATAGTCTAATAATTAAATATCCCATAATTGAGGCAATTGTATCAGGAGTTATTTGATGATTTGCTTGAACAGCATCTTCTTTAGTTGCTTTAATCATAGCCATCTGAATAGCCTTTCTAATTGACTCAGCATCTATAGAATTATAATCTACTTTATTATACAGCTTTTCTAATTTAGAAACTATATCTTCATTAGGCTTATCATCTTCAACATGAACAGTATTATTATTTATCATATTATCACCATTTTCGATAAAGGCATCTAAATATGACACATCTAATTCTTTTTTCAATATTTCAGTAGATTTGTCCAATACATTAAACAAAGTTTCTGTATCTTTCTCAGCCAGTATTCTCACTCCCTTAAAAGATTTAATACAAGTTTAATATTACCAGATTATTATTAATTAATTCAAGATAAACAAATAATTACTTATATTAATAATTTTTTATTAATTCATTAATTGTAGTTATTTCAGCATTATAATTTAAAAATTTAATTGATAAAATAATTGATAAAACTATTAAGAATATTAATGCAATCATTGTAGCAGAACCATTATGTTTAACTTTTTTCAATAGAAGTCTCACTTTCAAATTCTTGATGATTAATAAATTTCAACTTAATAAACAGATGATTTTTATGAATACTAAAATATGTTGAAGCAATATTTTCTAAGATTGGTACATGTCCACTTTTATTGCCAGAAAGTCTTAACATATTTTTATAGGTTTGAATCCTATATTCTTTATGATTTGATGGATTAATTAAGGTTATATTATTATCATCTATTTTAACAACTCTTAAATTTAACTTTTTAGATTCAATTGTGCTTAAAAAAACGTGATAATTAATAATCTCACTTCTTTGGTGTCTATCAGAATTATTAATATACAAATTTGTGGTATTAATTATCATAGCAATTAAGCTTAAAATTAATAAACCAATAATACTTTCTATTACTGTAAAACCTCTTCTATTTAAGGTTATTCTCATATTTTTTTCTACTTTCGATTAAATGATTTTCAGCATGTTTTATACCATTATTAATAGATTGATCACATTCAATATAAAATAATATACCTAAAGTAATTAAAATAATTGCTATTAAACTATCTATAATCACAAACCCATCTAAATTTTTATTCAATATGATATACACCCCATCCAAGCTGAAAAGTTTGTATATAATCATTCTTTAACAGATTAGAATGCCAACGGTAAGTTGCAGGAGCAACATACCCACCACTTTTAATATCAATTATATAAGAATTACCATAAATGCTCATAGTATTCGGGATATTAAGAGATTTATTAACACCATTCCAATAAATAAAATGAACATTATTTTTATTTACGATAATTGTACTTGTTATTTTAGATTTTTCATTTTTGTTAATTTTTGTAGACATAACAATACTATCCCATTGATATTTAAAAGAATTCCAAAATTTTTGTTCATCATTACGCTGATAATTTTTAATATTAGGATAAATAAAAAGTGTAATACCTATAAACAAAGAAGTAATCATTAATACAATAATCATTTCGATATTAGTAAATCCAAACTTACTCTTTTTTAATTGCTTTATTATTATCAATATTAATGCCCTGTTTTTCTGCTCGTGAAATTTGTGATGAATTCAAATAATCATTTTCCTTCAAAGATTGATACGTAACATTAGCATCACCCTTATCAATCAGATAAGCATCGATTTGACTTTGAACCAAAGATATCATTGCATTGTTATGAATAGATTCAGCCTTTTTTCTTTGACCATTTAAATTAGGTACAATTATTAAAATTAATAATGAAATAATGAATAATACAATGGTCATTTCAATTAAAGTAAATCCAGATCTTTTTTTACATATTTTCATGTTTATATTCCCCTTAATGAGTTATAAATGGGCATCAAAATTGATAAATATCCTAATATAATTCCGATACCAATTAATAAAAATAAAATTGGTTGAACTAAGTTAATCAAACGATTACTTTTATTAATCATGTCTTCAAATTGAAGTCTTGAAAACATAAATAAATTGTTAATTATTTTTCCCTTAGAATTACCTTGTGACAAAAATAAAATAAATTCTTTAGGGATAAAATTATATTTTTGTATAAGTTTTGTATAATTCATCCCATTTTCTAGTTCTTTTTTTATTTCATTACTTAATGAATAAATAATTGTTGATTTGTCGAAGCTATTCATTATAAATAATATATTTTTAATATCAATACCATTGCTTAACATTAAATATAAATTATATGACAAATAATATCCCATATAATACTGATATATTTTCCCAATAAAAGGTATTTTAATTAAAAATTCTTTTCTTTTTAAAAAGGATAAACTTTTGTAATAAATAAAAATTAGCAATAAGAACATAAATATTAATAATATAAAAAAATATAAATAACTTAAATCATATTTTTCAACACTACCGATTGCTCCTATCTGTGGAACAATGACTTTATTGATACCAATTAATGCCATTAAAAGCATCAATATTAAAAATAACGGATACATTAAAACTTCTTGTATTTTTTTGTTTTGTTTATTTTTAATAGAAATATATTTATTTATTTCTTTTAAGCAGCTAATCAAGTTACCATTCTTTTCACTAATATATATTTGATTATAAAATTCACCATCTATATATTTTCTAATACTATAACTAAAGTGATATCCTTGTTCCAATTTTGATAAAACATCATCAATAATATTTTCCTTAATTGTTGTTTGTTTTATGAAAATTAATGATTCCTTAAGGTTAAATCCTGAATCTAATAGTTCACTAAGCGTTTTAAACAATAGCTGCTGTTCTGGTCCTTTTAGTCTTGTATTAAACAAAATTTACTACTCCTCATTTATATCCATATATGCAGTCATATTTCCATCTTTATCATTTACTAATTTCTGGTAAACAACTGTATTAATGGCATGATTTATGTCCGATGAATCAACATTTAATTGTTTTAAACGATTAATTACCCCATTTTTATTATTGGCATGAATAGTACTGATTACTAAATGGCCAGAAAGTGCGGCTCTTATTGCAGCATTAGCAGTTCTAGTATCTCTTATTTCGCCAATAATAAATATATCTGGTCGATGCCGTAGCCCAACTTTAATCAGCTCATCATATCCCATATTAGCAGAATCATTTACTTGTAATTGTAAAAATTCATCTTCAATTATTTCTACTGGATCTTCAATCGTCATTATAATTTTTTTAGGACTAATGCTTTTAGCTAATTTATAAGCCGATGTTGTTTTTCCAGAACCAGTAGGACCTGCAAACAAAATCATTCCTCCTTTGTAGAATCTTTTCTTTAGAGATATCAAATTATTATAATCTGCATAACTCAAATCAGAGTCTTCTATACTATAAATAATTCTAATTACCATCGATTCTTTATTACTAAAATTACTAACCGATGAAAATCTTAAATAATATTTTTGACTATCTAATTTATATACAAATGAACCTATTTGTGGCCTTCTATTTTCACTAATAGCCATATTCGATATATATTTACAATAATTAAGCAAAGTTTTAGAAAAAGAACTATCTATTACTGAATGTTCTAATATTCTTACATTCGTGTGCATTTTAATATTAAAATTATCACCTGCTGGAAATATATAAATATCACTTGCTTTAATATCAATGGCATGATTAATTAAATCATTAAAGTACTCCTTCATTTTCATATAAATATCCTCCACTAATATATTCGCAAAAAAGTGTATGTATTTTTTATAAAAAAAAGATGTGTAGAATAACTACACATCTTAAATCATTATTTAATTATTCAGCATCTTCTGGTAACTTAGCAGCTTCATAGACGTCTTGAACATCGTCATTTTCATCTAATTCATCAATTAAGCCAGTATATTGTGATGCTTTATCACTAGGAACTTCAGTAACAGTTTGTGGGAACATTGTTACTTCGGCAGTATCTAGTGTATATTTCTTTTGCAATTCATCACGAACAGCATTTAAATCTGAAGGAGTAACAAAAATTTCAAATTTTTCATCGCTAGCCTTCATATCATCTGCACCAGCATCCAATGCATCCATTAACATATCATCTTCATCAACATCTAAGCCATCACGTAAAATTACAATGTAACCCTTACGATCAAACATATATGAAACAGAACCATTAGAACCTAGAGATCCACCATGATGAGTGAATGCAGAACGAATAGCTGCAGCAGTACGGTTTTTATTGTCTGTTAAACAAGAAACCATAACGGCTGTACCAGCTGGTCCGTATCCTTCATAAGTTATTTCTTCATAATTAGCTCCACCAACACCAGTTGCTTTATCTAGTGCACGTTGGATATTATCTTTAGGCATGTTAGCAGCATGTGCCTTATCAATAACTAAACGTAATTGAGGGTTACCATCTACTTCTGCACCCCCTGCTTTAGCTGCTTGGTATAAATCACGTGAAATCTTTTGGAAAATCTTACCACGTTTTTTATCTTGGGCACCTTTACGACCTTGTATGTTATGCCATTTTGAATGTCCTGACATGATCTCAGCACTCCTCTCGTTTAATTCAAATTCTTCATTTTACAAACATATTAATTATATCAATGCGAATATTAATAATCAAGTACATTACTATTTTGTTGATTGTCTTTCAACAATATCATAATTTAATAGCACTTGTTTTTTATCAACATCTTCATTATTCATTATTTTAGTAAGTAATCTCATCGCAACAGCTCCAACATCATATAACGGATGAGTTATTGATGACAATTGAGGTCTTACCAATCTTGATATTTTGGTGTCGTTGCTAGTAAATATTTCAAAGTCATCTGGTACTTTAATATTCAGATCCGTTAAACCATTTAGTAAACCTGCAGCCAATTCGTCATTAGTAACAACTGCTGCTGTTATATTTTTAGATAAAATACTATTAACTAAATTATAACTGGATTGATAATTACCATTTGTCGAAAATACCAATGACTTATCAAATACATAATTCTTTTCTTGTAGGGCCTTTTTATATCCCACTAATCGATAATCTAAATTAATTGGCTGATTTAAAGAACCAGAAATAAAAGCAATTTTCTTATTACCATTGTTAATTAATTTACTAGTCTCAGTTTTAACAGCAGAAATATAATCAATATTGACGCTGGGAACAGAATTACTTTCATCTACAGATCCAGCTAGTACTATAGGAACATTAGAATTTTTAAATTCTTGGCGTAATTTATCATTAATCTCGTTTCCCATAAAAATAATACCATCAACTTGCTTGCTCAATAGATTATTCAAAACTTTAACTTGTTTAGATGAATCATCGTCTGAGTTGGCTAAAATAATATTATATTTATACATAGAAGCGATGTCATCTATACCTCTGGCTAAAGATGCAAAATATTCATCAGTAACATCAGGAATAATAACTCCTACAGTTGTAGTCTTTTTGCTAGCTAATCCTCTAGCGACAGCATTAGGACGATATTCCATCTTATTAATTACATTCATTACCTTATTTTTCGTGGCAGGTCTAACATTAGAATTACCATTTAAAACTCTTGAAACTGTTGCCATTGAAACTTTAGATTCCCTAGCAACATCATAAATAGTTATATTTTGCTTATTCATATTTTAATCCTTTCTAAACAAATAATAGAAAGTTTTATAGCGCTTTCATTTATTGTATAAATATAGCAGATTAAAATAAAAATAACAAGTAAGCAAAAAAGACTTAGGATTAATCATTTTAATTAATTCTAAGTCTTTTTTGTTCAATTACTTGTCACTATCTTTTTTTAAAAAATCAGGATCTACGACAACGTCTTCGTTATCATCATTATTTTTATTATTAACATCCTTAGATTTTTCTCTTAAATTATTAGCAGCTTTATGAAATTGAGTACTACCTTCATCATAGTAGTATTGAGCCTTATTCATTACGTTATCATTAGCCTTGCCTGCAGCATCTTTAATTTTAGATGTAGCATCTGAAGTCTTAGATTGTAATGATTGTTTAGCATCATCTACTGAATCCATAGCATAAAACGCATAGTCTAATGCACGATCTTTCAAACTATTAGCTGCATCTTTAGTAGTATCTACTAATTTTTTGGCTTTGTCGTCATCTAATTTACGATAAGCAACATAAGCAGCTGCCGCAGCTCCAGCAGTTAGTCCCATAAAAAATAATCCTGCTTTTTTCATAAAAAACACTCTCCTTATTTTCTAAATACTTTAAAGCCTATACCTGCTAGCTTTTCAAGAAAAGAAGGTTTGTTTCTCTCTTGAAATTTCTTTGTTAAGCTTTGAGTAGCACTATTCAAATCAGAAACACTTTGACCAACATCAGCAGCAGCTTGATATACAGGATCTAATGTATTAACTTTTTCATTTAAATCTTTAATCATAGAATTAGAACTGATCATAATTTCTTCAGTTTGCTTAGACAAAACATTAACATCTTGAGAAATTGAGTTAATATTCTTATTAACCTCATCAACGGTTTTTGAAAGTTTAATTAAAACAAACGCAGCACTTACAGCTAATATTAAAAATGCAATTGCAGCAATTAAACCAGCTAGAGCTCCTATTGTCATACAATTCCTCCCCCTTATTTATACTATGCTTTTAGAATAGCATTTTCGTAAAAATTTTACAATTAGTTAACATTTAGTTGAGCCACCAATTGTCAAATTCATTGAACAACTTTTTCATTGCGTTACCACGATGACTAATCTTATTTTTTTCTGTTCTATTCATTTGCGCCAACGTCTTTTCCATACTAGGTACATAGAATAATGGATCATATCCAAAACCATTGTCTCCCCTGGATTCTTCTAAAATAGTACCATTCAATTCCCCATTAACAACTAATTTTTTACCATCATGTTTAATTAAAACCAGGCAAGTCTTAAAATTAGCACTTCGATTCTTTTTACCTGATAATTTGTTTAGTAATTTTTTATTGTTAGCAGAATCATCATGATCACCGGCATATCTAGCTGAATAAATGCCAGGTTCATCATTAATAACATGAACTTGTAATCCCGAATCATCAGCAAGAACTGGCAAATTTGTCATCCTATGAACAGCTTGTGCCTTAATAGTAGCATTTTCTTCAAAAGAATTACCATCTTCCTTAATAGCGCCTATTTCTGGAAAGTCTTTTAAGGTCTTAAAATTAATATTTTTAGATGCAAACATATTTCTAAATTCAATAGCTTTATTTTCATTATTAGTAGCAATTACAATCGTATTTAACATTAATATTCCTCCAATGTTTTCAAAGAAACTTTTTTAATATCAATATCTCGGTCTAACCATTCTTCTGCTACGAAGCGGAATTTTTCAACAGAACCAGTGGTATAAAAGTTTAATGTTCTAGTATGCGATAAACTATTTTTTAAGTTTAATTCATCAATTGTTTGCTTAATATCTTTAATTACAGCAATTCCTGGATCAACTAATCTAACATCAGCACCTACAGCATTTTGAATTAATTTACGCATAATTGGATAATGGGTACATCCCATTACTAAAGTATCAACATTATCTTTTATAATAGGCATTAAATCTTGGGTTACTAATTTCTGATCTTCTTGACTCTTATAATGTCCATCTTCAACCATTGGAATAAATCTAGGACAACCTAGGCTAAAAATTTTAACATCATTATTAATCGAACTAATAGTTTTTTCATAAGCTTTACTTTTTATGGTTCCATTAGTAGCAATTACACCTATACGCTTTTCTTTAGAAATATTAACTGCAGCTAAACTACCAGGATAAATTACACCTATAACTGGAATGTCTAAGGTATCTTTTAATAAGGATAGTGCATGAGCAGTAGCGGTGTTACATGCAATAACTAAAATCTTAATTCCCTTATCAATCAAGAAATCGGAAATTTGTTGAGCGAATTTTTTTATTTCTTCAGGACTTTTTTCACCATATGGCAATCTAGCTTCATCCCCAAAGTAAATAATATTCTCATTGGGAAATTGTTTAATAGCCTCCTTAGCCACAGTGAGTCCCCCAACACCTGAATCCATAAAACCAATTGCACGTTTATCCAATTACTTAACCTTCTTTCAAAAAGTGTTTAAATATATATTATCATCCTTTTGGAAGTTTTGAGCAACCTAGCAACGATATTTAGTAACACATTCCAAATTTTCTTGGATAAAATATACAAATCAATGATAAATTATAATATAATGAAAAATGACAAAAGGAATTGAGGTTAGTAAGTATGAATAATAATCTTTATAAAAAAATCATGGGTAATAAATCTACTAGTCAATATTGGGGACAAGAATTATTAAGAGATATATTGATAAAAGATTTATTAGGTACTGATGATCATAGTATCCTTTATTGGGCTGGGAAAAAAATTGCACGAAGATTTCCACTTAGAGATGCTTTAGATGTTAGTTTATTTTTTAAGCAATCCGGCTTAGGCGAGCTATCAATTATTTCAGAAAATAAACATGAAATAAAATGGACTTTAAGTGGAGAAATAGTGAAAGCTAGACTTGAATCTTCAGCTGATGCTGATTTTATGTTTGAAGCGGGCATTTTAGCTCAAATTGCACAACAACAAATGGGCGTTATTGCAGAAGCTGAAATGAATCCCAAGGAAGAAAAAAATGGTAAAGTAACAATTAGAGTACATATGGATCCAAAAAGTCCTACTAATGATTCTGATGATATTTCAAATTTTGATTTATATTCAAACTAAAAAAAGGCAACTTGTAATAAAACAAGTTGTCTTTTTTGTTAATTATAGATATTGATTTAAAATTTTAGCTAATTGTTCTTTGCTGTGATAGCCAACGATGCTATCAACAACTTTGCCATCTTTTTTAACTAGTAAAGTAGGTATACTCATAATCCCAAACTTTTGAGGGGTTTCAGGATTTTGGTCAACATCCATTTTATTAAAGGTAACTTTATCCCCCATATCTTCTGACAATTGTTCAACAACAGGTGATTGCATACGGCAAGGACCACACCAAGTTGCCCAAAAATCAGTTAAAGTAACCCCATCAGAAGTATCTTTTTCAAAAGTCTTATCTGTAGTTTCGGAAACCATATTAATAACCTCCTTCGTATTTACTAAAAGTAAGTTTAGCATTTTAATATAAGATTGCAAATAATATGTCTTATACGATATATTATCTTAGCTTAACAACCGTAGATCCATCTCCACCAGCATTAGGCGCAGAATATCCAAAGTCAGAAACTCTGCGATCACGTTTTAATAAATTAGTTACACCCTTACGTAAGGCTCCAGTTCCTTTACCATGAATAATAGTAATGGAAGGATAGCCAGCTAATACAGCTGAATCCAGATATTGATCTACTTCATGCATTGCATTTTCATAACGGTGACCTCTTAAGTCAAGGGTAGTCGATAATCCAGATGAACCAGACCTTTTTACACGCGTAGTAAAATTGTTTTCTTTTTCGGGTTTAACCTTTTCCAAATCAGTATCATCAATTTTCATCTTTAAAATACCAAGCTGTACTTCCCAACTATGGTTACCCATTTTACTCATTAATACTCCACGTTGGCCATAAGATTTAACTAGTACGTCGTCACCTTTGTGAAAATCATGCTTAGCTTTTTCTTTCTTTAATACTTTATTATTAGATAAACTAATATCCTGTCTCAATGAATTTAATTCACCCTTAGCGTTAATTAATTCATTTTCTTTAACTGAAACTTTACCAATCTGATCTTGTTTTTTGTGTAATTCTGCAATAATATGATCAGCTTTATTTTTAGCCTTTTTAGCAATTTCATTAGCCTTTTCTTTAGCTTCAGTAACAAGACGTTCTTTTTGATTTTGATACTTACTAAATTTATCGCTCAATTCTGCATGCAATTTAGTGGCATCAGCTAGCTGTGTTCTCAAATATTCAGCATTTTCTCGAGCTTGTTTAGTTTGATCAGTTAGTTCAACAATCATATTGTTTAAATCTTGACTATCTTGATCAGTTAATGAACGAGCTTCATTAATAATCTGATCTGATAATCCCAAGCGCTCTGCAATATTAAGCCCATTACTTTGACCAGGAATTCCCATTAATAAATGATATGTTGGTTGCAAAGTATCAACATCAAATTCCATTGAAGCATTAGTAGTTTTTACACGATTATAAGCATAAACTTTTAATTCGGGATAATGAGTAGTTGCAACAACTTCAGAATTAACTTCACCAATTTTATCTAAGATAGAAATAGCAAGTGCCGCACCTTCTTTAGGATCAGTACCTGCACCTAATTCATCAAGTAAAACCAAGCTTTTACTAGTAAGATTATTTAAAATATCGACAATGTTATCCATATGTGATGAAAAAGTACTTAAATTTTGTTCAATAGACTGTTCGTCACCTATGTCAGCAAAAACATTATCAAAAACACCAATTGTTGATTCTTCATTAGCAGTAACGAATAAACCAGACTGTCCCATTAATTGTAAAATACCTAACGTCTTAATAGTAATAGTCTTACCACCAGTATTAGGTCCAGTAATAACAATTGCACGGTTATATTCACCAATTTTTAAATCATTAGCAACCACTTTATCTTGATCAATTAGTGGATGTCTAGCTTGTTTTAAATTAACCCTATTGTCTGTAGAGACTAAAGGCTTAGTTGCTTTCATCTTACGAGCATACTTAGCTTTAGCATTTATTAAATCTAAATGACCTAAAATTTTAGAGTTATTAATTATTTCCCATTGATATGGTCTAATTAAGTCAGATAATTCAATTAAGATGCGTCTTTCTTCTTGTCTTTCAGCAATTTGATTTTGTCTAAGTTCATTATTTAATCCAATTACAGAACTAGGCTCTACGTATAAAGTTTGTCCGGAAGAACTACGATCATGAACTATTCCACCAAACTTATTTTTATATTCAGATTTAACCGGAATAACCATGCGATCTTCACGAATAGTTACTATTGGCTCAGTTAAATATTTAGCTTGTTTTTTGGTGTACCCATTCATAATATTACGAATGTCTGTTTTTACTTTATCAATTCTTTTACGAATGCCATTTAATTCTTTCGATGCAGAGCTTAATATGTTTCCTTCATCATCAATTGAAAAGGATAATTGTTTTGAAATAGTGGGTATAGTTTGAAATTCATCAACAATATCATAAAGTCTTTTAAAAGAAACATGGTCTTCATACATTTTGTCAAAAAAAGATACTAAAGCATTAGCAGATTTTAAAACTTTATTAATTTTAGATAGTTCACTGCCATTTAAAGTAGCATCAATTTTTAATCTCTTCATATATGGAGTTATATCATCCAATTTAGGAATCGATATTTCTTTATCTAAACGTAAAACATGCATTCCATCGTCAGTTTCATCCAACCAAAGATTAATAGACTTATCGTTGTTAGTTGGAACCAACGAAGATAATTCATTTTTACCATTTTTAGTAGTTAAATACTCATAAATTTTATTTTTTATTTTATTGTATTCTAAAGTATCAAAAACTTTAGTATCCATATTGGCATAATACCTCCTTATCTTAACCATTTCTTATATAAATCATGTGATAACAATGGTGTTCTATTAACAACAAAAGTAGCTACTTTAGAATCATAATATTGCTTCTTTATATTATTATCGGGCAGAACTAGTATAATATTTAAGATTAAAAAAATCATAAAATATGAAATTATAAAACTAATAAGAGCTCCACCAAAGGAATTTAATTCATGAATAACTGGAATAGAAGTTACATGGTTTATTATTCTCATAATAAATCTCACAACCACAGAAAGAATAATAAATAATATTAAAAAACTAATACTATTACATAAGAGATGATTACTAATAATATTAGTATGGGAAAATAAAATATCACTCAAATTTCTTGAATAAAGCAATGATAATAATAAAGTAGCTAAGAATCCAATAATTCTGATTATTTCTTGTGCTAATCCTTTTTTATATCCACTGTAAATACTAAAAATAAGTATTAAAGATATAATAATTGTAAATAACATTATTCTTTATAGTCCTTTTTTTCTAATTGATTAATCTTATTTTGCAATTTTACCTGCTCCGAAAAAGCGTTAAATGCCAATAATATTGCAGCATCAGCCTTATCTATATCAGGTGATAATTCTTTTAATTGATTTAATTGTTCATTCATTAATTCGGTAACTGTTTTCATATGTTCAACTGAACTTTTACCTACAAATGTATATGTTTTATTGTCTATTTTTGCTTTAAAGCGCTGATTTGCACTAGTCATGTTACACAAACCTCCTGATTATTCAATCACTATTTTAGCATAAAAATAAATTTAAAACAGTTATGCATAAAAAAAGAGCGTCCTATAAGACACCCTTTTAATGAATAATAATTATTCTTTTTTGTCATCATCTTTAGCTAAAAATGTGTTCAAGACAGATTCAACCATATCCCATTCTTCATCAGAATCAATAGTTTTTAAATCTCCACCTTGAGGATCAGTAGGATCATCATCATCTGGTAATACATAAGCTTCAATGTTTACTTCATCGTCATCTGATTTACCAACTGGATAAAGTAAAATATATGATTTTCCATAATCTTCTGATTGGAAAGTGAATAAAACATCATATAATTCTTCATTTCCATTTTCGTCAACCATTGTAATTTGTTGTGTTTGTTCTTCGTTATTCATTAATAAGCCTTCTCTCTATATATTTGTTAGTTTACCTTTACGATCTAAATAAGTTTGCAAAATTAATTCAGAAGCAATCTTATCAATGACCTTTTTACGACCTTTTCTAGAAGTATCAGCTTTCTCAATTAACATCCGTTCTGCTTCAACAGTCGTCAATCGTTCATCTTCAAAATCAACTGGTAAACCAAACTTTTCTTTTAACAGTTCACCATAGTGCTTTGATGCATCGACTCTAGGTCCGGAAGTGTTATTCATATTTTTTGGTAATCCGAGCACAAATCCTTGTACACCGTATTTTTCAACTAATTGATCAACGCGATCTAAACCAAATTCCTCTTCTTCTTCTTTAATCGGAATAATTTCAACTCCTTGAGCTGTCCATCCCAATAAATCACTAACAGAAATTCCAACGGTTCTAGAACCAACGTCCATTCCCATTAATCTCATAAACTATTTATCCTCACTGTTATTCTTAACCAAATAGAAACGAACTAATTCTTCAATAATTTCGTCTCTTTCATAACGACGAATTAGATTCCTTGCATCATTAAAACGAGGAATATATGCAGGATCTCCTGAGATAAGATATCCTACAATTTGATTATATGGATCATACCCCTTTTCTTCCAAAGATTTATATACTAACAATAAAGTATCATGAACATCCTTAGGAGTATTATTATTTAAATCAAAATACATTGTTTTATCTGAAGCACTCATTCCAAAACACCTCTATATCTATGATGTAAGATAACATAATTTCAATAAAACATTAATTATAAAATATTATAATTTTTGTAACCATTCAATGGCAGCATCCATAGCCTTAGCAAGTCCTTCTGGATTAGATCCACCGGCTTGTGCTAAATTAGGACGGCCACCACCGCCACCATTAATTTCACTAGAAATAGCTTTAATCAAATCTCCAGCTTTGATACCAGCTTTAACCTGATCATCACTAACGGCAACAATTAAATTAGCTTTACCCTTAATGCTTGTACCTAATACTAACACATCTGAGAGATTTTTATTACGCCAAGTATCAGCTAACTGTCTTAATTGACCCATACCGGAAACTTTTAATACACCTGTAATTACCTTTAGATTGCCAGCATTTTGTACATTTTCAAATACAGAATCTGCTTGTTGGTTGGCAATTTTAGTTTCTAAAGTTTCTTGTTTTTGTTGCAATTCTTTAATTTCTTCTTGTAGTTGATTTATTCTATTTGGAACTTCTTCAAGTTTATTGGTCTTAGTATTAATAGCAATTTGTTTCAAAATATTTTCTTCATTGTTCAAATATTTAAACGCATCACCAGAAGTAACGGCTTCAATTCTTCTTACTCCAGCACCAACTCCAGATTCAGAAGTAATCTTAAATAAGCCCAATTCATTAGTATTTTTAACATGATTTCCACCACAAAATTCTACAGAAAAATCACCAGCACTAACAACTCTTACTTTATCGCCATATTTATTATCAAATAAGGCAATTGCTCCCATTTTTTTACCATTTTCTTGGTCAGTTTCAACAGTATTAACAGGTAATTCCTTAAAGATTTGTTCATTAACTAGTTCTTCAACTTTATTTAAATCATCTTCAGTAACTGAACCAAAATGAGTAAAATCAAATCTTAGATAATTAGGTTCAACTAAAGATCCAGCTTGTTGAGTATGATCACCTAAGATATTTCTTAATGATTGGTCTAACAAGTGAGTGGCAGTATGATTTTTCTCAACTTTACTGTGGAAATGACGATCAACATCTAATGAATAACTATTATTTTTGTTCATAGGTTTTAGAACTTCAACAGTGTGTAAATTCTGACCATTAGGCGCATTTTGCACATCAGTTACCTTAGCACAAATATCACCATTGGCATCTTTAATTATACCTTGATCAGCAACTTGTCCACCCATTTCAGCATAAAATGGAGTTTTATCAAAAATAAATTCAGCAATTCCTTTATCAACTGAATCAACTAATTTTTCATTAACGATAATGTCAAGCAATTTAGCATCAGGAACACTTAGTTGATCATATCCAACGTACTTACTTGGTGTCTTAATTTCAATTAATAAGTCACGTTGTACACCCATTGATTTCTTATCTCCACGTGCATTACGTGCTCGATCTTTTTGCTTTTGCATTTCAGATTTAAAGCCATCTTCGTCAACAGAATAGCCTTCATCATTTAGATATTCTCTGGTCATTTCTAATGGGAATCCATAAGTATCATAAAGCTTAAATGCATCTTTTCCACTAACAACCTTATCGTCAGATTCTTTTAATCCATCTAAAAGATTATTTAATAAGTCTAAACCATCAGATAATGTTTCATTAAATCGTTTTTCTTCAGAATGAATAACTTTTGCCAAGTAATCCTTTTGTTCTAATACTTCTGGATAATAAGATTTCATTATTTCACCAACAATTGGTACTAATTTGTATAAGAAATCTTTTTCAATTCCTAATCGATGTCCTGAAACAATTGCTCTTCTAATTAATCTTCTAATAACATAGCCACGACCAACATTAGATGGAAGTGCACCATCGCCGATAGCAAATGTAATCGCACGTGCATGGTCAGCAATAATCTTGAAGTCCACATCATCTTGATCATTCACACCATATTTTTTATTATTACTAAATTCTTCAGTTTTATGAATAATTGGTAAAAATAAATCAGTTTCAAAGTTAGTTGGTGCATTTTGAAAAATAGAAGTTACACGTTCTAACCCCATCCCAGTATCAATGTTTTTTCTTGGTAGAGGTTCATAAGTATCATCAGGTTTATGGTTAAATTGTGAAAATACAATATTCCATACTTCCAGGTAGCGTTCATTTTCACCACCAGGATAGTTTTCTGGGTCATCTGGTTTTAAATCATCATGTTCAGGTCCACGATCATAAAAGACTTCAGTATCAGGGCCTGAAGGTCCTTGACCAATATCCCAAAAATTATCATCCATATCAATTAAATGATCTGGAGCAACTCCAGCAGCTTCCCAGTATTTTTTAGCATCAGTATCCTTAGGATAAACAGTCATATATAATTTGTCTTTATCCCAGCCAAACCAATCTGATGAAGTTAATAATTCAAAAGCCCAAGTAATGGCTTCTTTTTTAAAATAATCACCCACTGAGAAATTACCTAGCATTTCAAATAAGGTATGATGACGAGCAGTTTTACCAACATTTTCAATGTCATTAGTTCTAATACTCTTTTGTGAACTAGTCAAACGATGATTTTTAGGAACCACACTACCATCAAAATATTTTTTCATAGTAGCAACACCGGAATTAATCCATAACAAGGATGGATCATCTTTAGGTACTAATGAAGCACTAGGTTCAATAGTATGACCATGTTGCTTAAAAAAGTCCAAATACATAGCTCTAATTTGACTACTACTTAAGTTTTTCATAATTTTCCTCCAAAAAGCACAAAAACACCGTTGCAGTAAAGACGCTTACACGCGGTACCACTTTACTTGCAACGATGTTTTCGTTTACCTCTTTATTCTCAATAACGCTGAGTAGCGATTCAATTCATCATAAAAAGACAGCATTTATAAAAATAACTCACCTTTCGCACCAGCCAAGATGTCTCTTAAATAGTTATTTAATATAAATATATTCTCTTCGTCATTCTCATATACGATTATAAAATTTGTTAAAAATGGTGTCAATAATTATCTATAGCGTTGAGAACTATTCTTTCTTGACTTACGTTTGCGACGACCTTCTTCTCGTTGTTCAACTCGACGATTCATTTCATCATTACGTTTTAATTCATTCTTAATCTTACGTTTATAACCAGGTTTAATATTACGTTTTTTCTTCTTAATCATACCAATCATGTTTGGTTGAAGTTTATCATGACCACGACGATGAGATTTACGACGGTTGCGATCATAAGTATCTACAATACGACCACCCTTGATAGCCTTAGGTTTAAATGAAATCCCCATTTTTTCTAAAGCATCAATTTCATCCTCTTCATCTGGATCATACAAAGTGATAGCAGTTCCAGACATATTGTTTCTACCAGTTCTACCAACACGATGAATAAAGTATTCTAAATCTTCGGGAATGTCATCATTGATCACATCAGATACCCCTTCAATATCAATACCACGAGCAGCTAAATCCGTAGCCACTACAAATTGGAAATCAAGATTTTGAATTTGTTTCATCATACGCTTACGTTCACGAGGAGTCAAAGCACCCGATACCATTCCAACTTTTAATCCTTGATTACGTAAATATTCATATAGCTCTTCAACTCTTTTTTTAGTATTGGCAAAAATCAATACTAAATATGGTTCACCCATCGTAATTAACTTATAAATTAAATCATTACGATTTTCACCTTTGGTCGATATCAATAAATTATCAATATTAGGATTAATTACAGAAGCATTTGGAATATTTTCAATATATGGATTAGTCATATACTTTTTCAAAAATGTACGTAACTTTTGTGGAATAGTAGCTGAAAATACCATCATTTGAACATCTTTACCAAAACTAGCAGCAATGGTATCAACCTCATTTAAGAAACCTAAATCCATTGTCATATCAGCTTCATCAATCACTAAGTTTTTAGCTGTATGAACATCTAAATGTTGACTTTTAATTAAATCTGCAACTCTTCCTGGAGTCCCGATTACAATTTGTGGTTGTTCATTTTTTAATTTTTCAATCTGACGTTTTTTATCAGTACCACCAACATAATTGGCCAAATGAATAACTTGATCACTATGTTTAGCTAATTGCTTAGCATTTTCATAAATTTGATAAGCCAATTCACGACTTGGCGTAGTAATTACTGCTTGAACACTGTTTTCATCAGGATTAACTTCTTCAAAAATAGGCAATAAAAAGGCATGGGTCTTACCACTACCAGTAGCAGATTGACCAATTACACTTCTCCCTTTCATAATTTCGGGAATTATATTTTCTTGTATTTTTGTTGGTTCTTTAAAATTTAATTCATCTAAGGCATTCATAATAAATGGCTTAAAATTGTATTGCTTAAAAGTAGTTGTCATTATTTATCTCCTTTATAATCAGCAACTAACGTATCTAATTGTTCGATGACCTGCTTAATTTCCTCATCATCTTTAGCAACAGCTCCACTTGCTAATGGATGACCTCCGCCACCAAATTTCTTAGCTAGTTCATTAATTGATGGTCCCTTAGAACGTAGTCTAATGCGATAACTACCATCTTTTTGTTGAACAAAAATTGCCCATGAACTAACCTGTTTAATATTTCCAGGTAATGGAACAACCGCAGAAGTACTCTCATCCCCTAAATTAAATGGTTCTAGGACTTTATCACTTAATATTAAGTAAGCTGCTCCACTATCTTTAATATTTAAATTTTCGTATACATAAGCTGACAAACGTGCTAATGGGATATCAATTTCAGATTCGATATTATTAACTTCAGTTGTAGAAAAATTTAATTTTGCTAATTCAGAAGCTACCCTAAAAGTATTAGCAGACGTTGAAGGATATTTAAATCGGCCAGTATCTCCAACAATTCCTGCATACAATAGTCGGCCAGCTTCATCATTAATTTTTAGTTTCTTAGAAGCATCATATAAATCATAAATAAGCTCAGAAGTACTTGATGCTTCCGGTTTAACCCACATAATATCACCAAACTGATCATCGTTAGGATGATGATCAATTTTAATCATCATTTTACCCTTAGTATAACGAGAATCATCAACACGAGGTTGATTAGCAGTGTCACAAACAATTACTAATGCATTTTTGTAGACATCATCGTCAATATTATCAGTCTTACCTAACCAGTCAAAACCATGGTATTGTTTACCCACACAATAAACTTTTTTGTTAGGAAAAGATGTTTTAATAATATTTGCTAATCCCATTTGAGATCCATAAGCATCTGGATCTGGTCTTTGATGACGATGAATGATAATCGTATCAAAATCACAAATGGCTTTAATAATTTTCTTTTCGGTTGATAAATTAAATGCTTTTAAAATTTTTTGCATAACTATAACTAATGACCTTCAATCTATTTCTTATCTTAATATATCTAATAATTATATCACACGCTTAAAATGTTTAAATAAAATTATTAGAAATAAAAAAAGCAACTTTCATTATCTTGAAAATTGCTTTTTGAATTAATCTTCTTTTTCTGATTTTTCTTCAGTTTTACTTTCTGAACTTTTATCATCATTTGAAGTTGCTTCACCAACACGTTCAGTTACCTTGGCAACTGCGTTCATATCAAATACTAAGTAAATACCATCACAATCTAATGTAATAGTCTTATTTTCAGTATCAATATCATCAACTACACCATGAAGGCGACCAATTGTAACAACATGATCACCCTTTTGTAATTGCTTTAAAGTTTCGGCATGCTTTTGTTGTTGTTTCTTTTGTGGTCTAATAATCAAGAAATACATAACAGCAAAAAGGACGATCATAATTCCAAATCCTGCGAAATTACCCATTATTTTCACCTACTCTTTCAATTCATAACATCTCTATATAATAGGTTATCAGAACTACTATTAATAGTCTACCATAAATTAATTATTATTAATTGGATAATCTAAATGTTTGTATGCAGCTTCGGTAACCATTCTTCCACGAGCTGTCCTTTTTAAATAACCAATTTGTAACAAATATGGTTCATACATTTCAGCAATTGTATCAGTTTCTTCACCAATATTAGCAGCCAATGTATTTAATCCTACCGGTCCACCATTGTAATATACAATCATTGTTTTCAATAATTTTATATCAGTGCTATCTAGTCCCTCGTCATCAACACCTAGCATATTCAAAGAATGATCAACAATTTCCACATCAATATTTTCTTTATCAGATACCTGTGCAAAGTCACGTACTCTTTTTAGTAAACGATTAGCAATTCTAGGAGTTCCTCTAGAACGACGAGCAATTTCATGAGCTCCTTTTGCAACAATTTCAGCGTTAAAAATATCAGCCGAACGTTTTACAATCTCTTCTAAATCTTTAGTTTCATAATATTTCATATGCTCTACAATGCCAAAACGATCACGAAATGGTGCTGATAAAATTCCTGCTCTAGTTGTAGCACCAACTAAAGTAAATGGTGGTAATGGAAAATGAACTGGATGTGCCGTTGGTCCTTGACCAACAACAATATCAACATAAAAGTCTTCCATTGCAGAATATAGCATTTCTTCAACCATTTTAGGTAATCGATGAATTTCATCAATAAATAAAATATCACCTGGTTGTAATTCATTCAGTAAAGCTACTAAATCACCTGGTTTTTCAATTGCAGGACCACTAGTGGTCTTAATACCAACATCCATTTCATTAGCAATAATCATTGCTAAAGTCGTCTTACCTAATCCAGGAGGCCCATAAAGTAAAACATGATCTAATGACTCTTCTCTTTGTTTAGCCGCTTTAATATAAACAGATAATTCTGATTTTAAATCATCTTGACCAATATATTCTGATAAATGTTGTGGGCGTAGAGATTTTTCAACTGATTCTTCATTATCACTGGCACTGTCACCAGAAACAATTCGATTATCGTCCATATTAGTATTCCTCCTTTTAGTATTGGGTTAATAATTTTAGTCCGCTACTTAGGTATTCATCAGTGGTCATGGATTTTTCATTAGACAACTTCTTCTTAACTTTTTCAACATCACGATGTGTATATCCTAAAGCTTCTAATGCCTGTAATGCATCGCTTAATTCTTGATTATTTGAATCATTAGTATCATTTGATTTAGCTTCATCCACATCATCAAATAACGATGGTGCAAGATCGTCAATCTTTCCTTTTAAGTCTAAAATAATTTGTTTAGCTGTTTTCTTCCCAACACCAGGAAATTTAGTTAAATAAGTAACGTTTTCTTCATTAATTGCTTTCACTAAAGACTTAGGATCATTGCCAGCTAAAATTGCTAGTGCATTCTTAGGTCCAATACCAGAAACACTTAGTAATTTTTCAAAAATACTTTTCTCTTCTCTAGTATAAAATCCATATAAAGTCTGTGATGAATCACTTACTGCTTGATAAATAAAAATCTTAACTATTTTTTCTTCATCAGAAGAATAGCGATAAGGATCAGAAGTATGCACTAAATACCCTACTCCTGAAACATCAATAACAACATATCCGGGTTTTACATCTGCTATGATTCCCTTTAAATATTCATACATATTTTTTACATCCTTTTAAATAATTATTCGCTTTTATGTGGATCTTGAATACGTTTAAACATCCTTTCCATATCAGCGTTAGAAAATGAAACTAATACTGGTCTACCATGAGGGCAATTAAATGGATTCTGAACTTTTGATAAATTATCAATTAAATTAATTGCTTGCTTACGATCAAGGTGATGGTTAGCTTTAATTGCACGTTTACAACTCATCATAATCGCAGTTTTAGCACGAAATGATGCAACTGATATCTTTTTATTTTCAATAACCCAATCAATCATTGATCGAATTGTTTCTTCTTCATCAGAACCCTTAATCCAAGTTGGATGTTGTTTGACCACAAAGCTATTTTTACCAAAAATTTCAATATTAATTCCAACACTGTGCAAAACATCAATTTTTTGTTTAATAATAATTGCATCTGATGCTGGATAATCAAGAACTATTGGCACTAACAAGTTTTGTTGATCATCTGAAACATCCCCAATTTCAGTTCTAAACTTTTCATAATTAATTCTTTCTTGAGCAGCATGCTGATCTAAAATGTACATTCCATTATCTGACTCAGCAATTAAATAAGTTCCGTGTAATTGACCAATATAACGTAAATTAGGAAAACGAGTTACTTCAACATCATCCAAATTAGATTCATCAGAATTTAATTCAGATTTAGTTTCTCCAAATGGTAAAGCATCTGATTCATTATCATATTTTTCTTTAAAGTTAATTACTGAAGAACTAATTAAATCAGACTTATTTTTAATAATAATCGAGTTTTCTACATTACTAGCTTCAACATCTGATTTCACCGATTCGTCAATTGTGTCGTCCAAATCATAACTTTTGTTATTATCTTTAAACTTTTCAAGACTACTTACTGGATGGTGAGTCGATGCTTTATTTAAATCCATTTGAATTTGACTAGTTTCATAATGTGGTTTAACTGATCGATCACGATTCATCGCATCTGGAATTAAATTTTGTGGAAAAATAGCATCATAAACAGTTTTAGAAATTAAATTGCATAATTGTTCTTCTTTACTGATACGCACCGTTTGTTTGGTTGGATGAACATTAACATCAATTAAAGTTGGGTCTAAATTGATATTTAAAGTGACAATTGGATAACGTCCAACCATTAATTTAGATCCGTATCCATCGGTTAAGGCTTTAAAAATATTATAATTTTTCACATACCTGCCATTTAAAATAATGGTGACATAGTTTCTAGATGCCCTAGTTAATTCTGGCAAACTAATATAACCATTAATCTTAAAGTCATCATCTTGATTATTGATTTTAATAATTCGTTTTAAATTTCTAGCACCATAAATATCGCCAATTACTTGTTGGAGATTATTACGACCCGAAGTACGAATTAGTTCTCGATTATTATGCACAAGTGAAAAGGCAATATTGGGATGCCCAATTGCTAACCTATCAACAATATCAGTAATCTTAGCTAATTCAGTTTGTAAGGACTTCATATATTTTAATCTTGCTGGAGTGTTATAAAATAGATCACTAACTGTGATTGATGTCCCTCTTCTAGATTCAGAAGGCATAATAGATTCAATCTTGCTTCCTCTAATATGAAGTTTAGTACCTTCATCCCCGGTAGAAGTTTTTAATTGCACATCCGAAACAGATGCAATAGAAGGCAATGCTTCACCTCGAAAACCTAATGAATGAACTTTAAATAAGTCTTGAGGATTATTAATCTTACTGGTGGCGTGACGCTTAAAAGCCAATTTAATATCATCGTTTTCAATTCCGATACCATCATCAACAACTTGCATACTATTTAACCCAGCATCCTTAACGTTAATATCAATCTGCGTGCTTTTGGCATCAATAGAATTTTCCACTAATTCTTTAATTACTGAAGCAGGTCTTTCAACAACTTCACCAGCAGCAATCTGATCAGCTAAAACCGGTGTTAATTCATGAATTTTTGACAAATAATCCCCTCCATTCACTATTTTTCAATTTTTTGTTTCCACTTATAAACAGCGTTCATAATTTCCATTGGTGTTTTAGACATTAAATCCATACGCTTAATTTCATTAATAATTTTAATATCTGCAACATTTTGTTTCTTATTTTTAGGATTGTCATCATTAAATAATGATAATTGATGTTCTTCTTCATCATTTTTAGTTTCATCTTTTGCAACTGGTGAGGTCTGAATGTTCATCACTTTCTCATTATCATCATCTTTATTTTCAAGTGTTTCCAAAATATTATCTGCACGTGATAACAGTTTATCAGGTAAACCTGCCAATTTAGCAACATGAATTCCATAAGATTTATCAGCAGCACCTTTTTTGACTTTATGCAAAAATACAAGTTCACCATTTTTTTCAACAGCTCCAACATGAACATTGGTTAAATGATGTAAAGTCGTTTCTAGTTCAGTTAACTCATGATAATGAGTAGAAAATAGAGTTTTGGCATGAATATTATTATGAACATATTCAATTATTGATTGAGCTAAGGCCATTCCATCATAGGTAGCAGTTCCACGACCAATTTCATCAAATAAAATCAGGCTATTTTCAGTTGCATTTTGAATTGCCTCGTTAGATTCTTTCATTTCCACCATGAATGTACTTTCACCAGAAATTAAATCATCAGCTGCGCCAATTCTAGTGAATATTTTATCAAAAATTGGCATTTGAGCTGATTTAGCAGCAACAAAGCATCCTATCTGAGTCATGATAACTGCTAATGCTAATTGACGCATATAAGTACTTTTACCAGACATATTAGGACCTGTAATTAATAATACATTAGTATCAGGATCCATTTTTACGTTATTTGGCACATATGATTGATGCCCCATAACTTTCTCAACTACTGGATGTCTGCCATCAATAATTTCTAAATCATGATTATCATTTAAAGATGGCTTAACTAAACGATAATTTTCAGATATAACTGCAAAACTTTGTAACACATCAAGGGTTGACACTGCAGTTGCTAATTTTTGTAATCTTTTAATTGATTTTTTTACGTTTTCACGTACTTTACTAAATATCGTATATTCTAATGTTTTAGATTTTTCTTGCGCTTCAATAATTAATTTTTCTTTTTCTTTTAATTCTGGTGTAGAAAATCTTTCAGCATTAGTTAAAGTTTGCTTTCTCTCATAACGATCCTCTGGTAACTTATTTAAATTAGCCTTAGAAACTTCAATATAATAGCCAAAAACATGGTTATATCCAATTTTAAGGTTACTGATACCTGTTGCATTGCGCTCTTTGTTTTCAAGCTCAGCTATCCATTTTTTACCATTATTCATTGCATCACGATAATCATCTAAAGTTTTATTATATCCATCTTTAATCAAATCACCATCAGTAACTGAAATTGGTGGTTCATCAATAATAGAATCATTAATCATTTGTGCAACATCATCCACCGGATCTAAGGCATCATAAATACCATTAAAAGAAGTAGCGTCCATTGATGCTATTTCATACCTTAACTTAGGAATTTGTTCCAAAGAAGACTGTAATTGAATCAAGTCACGACCATTCACAGAACCAAAAGACACTTTTCCAGCTAATCTTTCTAAGTCATAAACTTTAACCAAAATATCACTAATTTCATTGCGTTCATAATAATGATCTAGTAATTCTTGAACCGCATTTTGACGTTGAATAATTTGCTTTTTAACTATTAATGGACGATCTAACCATGTTTTCAGTTTACGACCACCCATTGCAGTTTTAGTTTCATCTAAAAGCCATAATAAACTACCTGATTTTTTATTGGTACGAATATTTTTATTCAACTCTAAATTATACTGCGAGTTATGATCTAATTTTAAAAATTCAGTAGGACGATAAGATTCAGCCGCCTTCATATGAGATAAACTACGCTTTTGAGTTTTGATAATATAAGTGATTAAAAGTTCAGCTGTCTTTTTTTCTAAACTATTAATCAAATTATTGGTTAAATTATTCATATCATCTTCAATATCAATGTCAGATTGATATGACACTAAAATTCCTAATTTATTAAAAGTATTAATATCATCTTCTGAAACATTATCATCAACAATAATTTCTTTAGTTTGTAAACTCATAACTTCATTAATTAAAGTATCAACATTACTTAAAACACTCGTTTTTAATTCACCAGTAGAAAGTTCAGCATAAGCAAAGCCATACTTTTTACTATCTTTGTCGTACTCTAAAGCAGTTAAATAATTATTATTTTTGGCATTTTCAGCACCAGTTTCAGTTTTTGTTCCAGGGGTTAATAATTGTGTAACTGCTCGTTTAACCATTCCCTTGGCAACTCTTGGATCTTCCATTTGTTCACAAATGGCTACTTTATAACCCTTATCTACTAAAGTATTGATGTAAGATTCAACCGCTTTATGAGGAATTCCACACATTGGTATTGGATTACTAGAATTTTTATTTCTAGCCGTTAATGTTAGTTCCAATATTTGTGCTCCTTTTACTGCATCATCATTAAACATTTCATAAAAGTCACCCAAACGATAAAATAAAAAAGCATCTTTATATTGATCTTTAACTTTTTGATATTGTTCCATCATTGGTGTTAATTTCGCCGATTTTACCATTAGATACCTTCCTTACTAAAAATCCTATCCTTGATAAGGATGATCTGGACTAATTAATATTTTCTTTATAGATTTAGCCTTCATACTATGATTATCAATATCAATAATACAACCAGAAACAATTCCACCGCCGTTTTCTTCGACTTCAAATCTAGTGGGACGTTGTGTTAAAAAGCGATGGATAATATTTTCATATTTCATCCCTAAAACACCATCTGTGGGTCCACACATACCTGCATCAGTCATAAAGGCAGTTCCCTTTTTCAAAATACGATTATCATTAGTTTGAACATGAGTGTGAGTACCTACCATTGCACTAATTCTGCCGTCTAAATACATAGCCATAACTTGCTTTTCGCTGGTTGTTTCAGCGTGAAAATCAACAAATATATTATCAACTTTTGAACTTAATTTATTGACTAATTCGTCAATCATTCTAAATGGATCATCAATCGGATCCATAAAAATACGTCCTTGTAAATTAATTACAGCAACTTTTTTGCCATTGACGTTAATAATAGTATAACCATTTCCTGGAACATCTTTACCCGGAAAGTTTAAAGGACGAACTAATTTTTTAGTTTCATCTATAAAATCAAATATTTCCTCATTATTCCATGCATGATTACCTAGAGTAATTACATCAGCTCCAGAATCCATAATATCTTTATAAACCTTGCGATTAATTCCACGACCAAAGGATGTAGCATTTTCTCCATTAACAATTGTTAATTGTGGTTTATAATCTCTTTTTAAGATTGGTAGATATTGTTTTATCATTTTCATTCCGATATTTCCAACAACATCACCAAGAAATAAAATTTTCATATTTATCCTCAATTCATTTATATATATGTAATTAATTTTACACCGATTTAATAAAAATAAAAAAGGCCAAATGGCCTTTTTTATTTTGCATATTCAATTGATCTTACTTCTCTAATGATGGTTACCTTAATATGTCCTGGGTACTCCATATCAGATTCAATTTTATTCTTAATGTCTCTTGCTAAAACAATTGCTTGAGTATCAGATAGTTTATCTGGTTTAACAATTATGCGAATTTCTCGACCTGCTTGAATAGCATAGCTCTTTTTAACTTGATCGAAACTATCACCAATTTTTTCAAGACTTTCAAGACGATGAACGAAACTTTCCAAAGACTTGCTTTTAGCTCCCGGTCTAGAAATTGCAATTTTATTAGCAATACTTACTAATTCTGAAATAATATACTTAGGTTTTCTACTTTCATCATCACTGGCAATTGAATCAATAATAGCGGGACTTTCATGATATTTCTTAGCCAGATCAATTCCAATATCAATATGAGAACCTTCAGTTTCATTATTAACAGAACGACCTATTTCGTGTAATAATCCTGCGCGTTTTGCTAAAACAACGTCTTCGCCTAGTTCAGATGCTAATACACCAGATAATTTTGCGACTTCGATTGAATGACTCAATACATTTCTGCCATAGTAAATTTTGAATTGTAATTTACCAATCATTCCAATCATTTCAGGATTCATAGAATGAATTCCTAAGTCAAAGACAGTTTCTTCACCGATTTCTTGAATTTTTTCGTCAAGTTCACGACGACTTTTATCAACCATTTCCTCAATACGAGCTGGATGAATGCGACCGTCTTTAATCAATTTTTCCAATGCCATTTTAGCAACTTCACGTCTAATTGGATCAAATCCACTCAATACAACAGCTTCTGGAGTATCATCAATGACTAAATCAATCCCAGTGAGGGTTTCAAATGTACGAATATTGCGACCTTCTCTACCGATAATACGACCTTTCATATCATCACTTGGTAAAGTAACCACTGAAACAGTAGTTTCGGAAACAATATCAGCAGCACTTTGTTGTATTGCTTCAATCACAAGATTCTTAGCGTTATTACTTGATTCTTTTTGGGCTTCATTATAACTATCTTTAACCATTTTAGCCCTTTCATCTGCTAATTGATCACTAGTTTCTTTAATAATCAAGTCCTTAGCTTCGTCTTGAGAAAGTGCGGATATTTTTTCCAATTCAGTTTGGCGTTGTTCAACCAATCTATCGGCTTCCTGCTGTTTTTGTTCCAACTTCTTTTGATTAGCGTTAAGTTTTTCATCTCTTCTATTAAGAGAATCTTCCCTTTTATCGAAAGCATCATCTTTTCTATCTAAAGCATCTTCTCGTTGAATTAAACGATTTTCTTGTCTCTGTACTTCTAGACGTCTTTGTTTAATTTCTTTTTCAATATTAGAACGATACTGATTGCTCTTCTCTTTAGCTTCAAGAATTTTTTCTTTAGAAGATGTTTTTGCTTGTCGTTTAGCATTATCTAAGATGTCTTTAGCACTTTTGTGAGCAATAGCCAATTTCTTTTCAACTATGTTTTTGTGTAAAAACATACCAACAAAAGCACCTAAAACAACAGCGATGATTACGAGGATTATATCAATTAATATATAATTCATAAAATTAAGTTACACCTCCAAACCATCAAAAAATGAATTAAATTATATTTTAAGTGTAATTAAATTATTTAAGTACTACTATATTTTAAATTTTACTGATAAAAGTGTCAATATATCTACTTTAATAAACATCGATATTAAGCGAAAAAATAGAGTTATTTAGCATTATAACTAAATAACTCTATTTTTATTGATTATTTACTCTCTTTTTGCTTATTATCTTCTGATTTAGTATCATCAGGTTCTTCTTTTGAGTCATCTTCATCCATGCCATAAGCAACACGAACTTTTTTATTAATTTCACTCATTTTATCAGGATTATCGACCAAGTATTGCTTAGCATTTTCTCTACCTTGTCCGATACGTTCATCACCATATGAATACCAAGAACCAGACTTATTAATAATATCTTGATCAACAGCCATGTCTACCAATTCACCGGTTTGAGAAATACCTTTACCATACATAATATCAACTTCAACACGTTTAAATGGAGGAGCTACCTTATTTTTAGCAACTTTAATCTTGGTACGATTACCTATAACATCAGTACCATTCTTAATTTGTTCTGCTCTTCTAATGTCTAATCGAATAGTTGAATAGAATTTTAGAGCACGTCCACCAGGAGTAGTTTCAGGATTACCAAACATAACTCCAACTTTTTCTCTAATTTGATTAATAAATAGAGCAATAGTTTTAGTCTTATTAATAGATCCAGATAATTTTCTAAGGGCTTGTGACATTAAACGAGCTTGTAGTCCAACATGGGCATCACCCATTTCACCTTCAATTTCTGCACGTGGTACTAATGCAGCAACAGAATCAACTACTACTATATCAACGGCACCACTAGAAACTAAAGCATCACAAATTTGAAGTCCTTGTTCACCAGTATCAGGTTGTGATAATAATAAATCATCAATATTAACACCTAAATTATTAGCATAAACTGGATCTAGAGCGTTTTCAGCATCAATATATGCTGCAGTCCCACCTTGTTTTTGAACTTCAGCGACTGCTTGTAATGCAAGTGTTGTTTTACCGGAACTTTCTGGGCCATAAATTTCCACAATTCTTCCACGAGGGAATCCACCCACTCCAAGTGCATTATCTAATGCAAGTGAACCAGTTGGAATTGTTGAAATTCTAGTGTCTCCACGATCTCCCATTCTCATAATGGATCCTTTACCGAATTCTTTTTCAATTCGTTTTAAAGCACCATCTAGAGCGGCTTTACGTTCATCAGCCATTCAATGACCTCCTTAAAAAATACTTCATTCCTAAATATTCAATATTTATACTATACTAATCTATACTAAAAAAAGCAAGTAAAAAAGGAACAAATGTTCGCGCTATTTATTATACTCATCTGCAATCATTTTCAGGGCAGCATTCACAGATTTAACCCTTACATCATTACGATTTCCATCAAAGTGAAACTCTTGAGCATAAGGTAATTGGTCTAAAAAATCTATTCCTATAAAAACGGTTCCCGCAGGATTATTTTCTAAGGAATCAGGACCTGCTACCCCTGTGAAAGAAACTCCAATGTTAGTATGCATTTTTGTCTTAGATTGCTTAGCCATCCAAATTGCAGTTTTATCAGACACAACTCCATTTTTATTAATAATATCGTTTGGAATATCTAATAATAACTCTTTGGCAGCATTAGAATAAGTAACAAATCCACCAGGAAAAATGGCAGATACTCCTGAAACGTTTCCTAAAATGGATTGAAACATGCCTGCAGTTAAACTTTCAGCGGCTGTAATCGATATATTATCTTTAATAAGACTTTTAATGATTGAATAATCAATATTCATTATTATTTCGACCTTTCAATATTAAATACGTAAAAAACTATACTTATTTAAAAAGAATCAGAAAATAAATCTTTGCTTCTTACAAAGTATTCAATCCCTGAATAAACTGTAAAGAATAAACAAATATACAGTATAATTGTTCCTAATCCAATATTAAATGGTAATGTAATGAAATCATTCATTAGTAACAAGATAATTGAAATCATTTGACTTGCAGTCTTAATTTTTCCAGGCCAGGCTGCAGCAATCACTTCACCATCATTTTCAACGGCTATTAATCTTAGTCCAGTAACTGCTAATTCACGGCATACAATGATTGCAGCTACCCATGAGGGAACTAAACCATATGATACCAAAATAATGAAAGCAGACATTACAATCATTTTATCAGCTAATGGATCAGCAAACTTTCCAAAATTTGTAACTAGCTTTTGTCTACGAGCAATTTGCCCATCTAAGAAATCAGTGATACATGCTAATGCAAATATAATAGCACCAATAATTCTAACGATAGGAACCGTTGTACCAAATAAAATAGTAGTTCCTAAATTCAAAGGAAATGCCAATAATAAAATAAAAATGGGAATCATAATAATTCTAATCAATGTTAATTTATTAGGTAAATTCAAAATATAATACTCCTTTTTTGATATTTCAGATTAAAAAAAGGGCTATTAAGCCCCATTTTTTATTTAAATTTTATATTTAAAACAGTAGTCATAGGCACACTCTTATCAAGATTTAACAACTTATTGTTAATTAAAATCTTAGTTGATGGCACATTTCCTAATGACATAGAAACATCTTTAGTTCCACTAGGTAATTTAACAGATTTCTTATTACCAGATTCTTGTGAACCTGAAAATAGTGACTTACCATTAGTTGAAATAGATGACCAAGCACGATTACTTGCATCTAATGTAATAGTATTTTCCTTACTACCACTAACTTCATATTCAGTTGCATTAACCTTTTTAATAGAGGTTTTATTGATATTTTTCTTAGGAGCAGGCTTTTTGTCTTGTTTTTTATTATTATCAGCATTTGATGATTCAGATTTTTCAAAAGAACCACTAACTGAAACAGAACTATTGTTACTATTAATATTTGTATCTGCAGATTTATTGGTTTTAGCAACAACTCCCCAAATAACAAAAATAACAATTAATACAACAATAACAACGCCAACAATTGGAACAAATTTTCTAAAAGAATTAATTTTTTCTTCTTTATTTTGACGCTCAGATCGTTTTGATAAAGTATCTTCTGATACTTTTTGACTATATTCTTCGGTTTGAGTATCAGGTAAGCTATCATCATGTTCATTGAGCAGTTCCATTCCATCGATACCTACAGTATCTGCATACTGTTTAATGAAAGCTCTAACATAAAAATCACCTGGTAGTTCTGAAAAATCTTCATTTTCAATTGCTTCCAAATAGTGAGCCTGAATTTTGGTAATCTTTTGTACATCTTCTAATGACATACCTTTTGCAACACGTGCATCATGTAGTGATTTACCGATTTCTACTTCTTTATTTTCGTCTTTTGCCATAGAAATTACTCCACTTAAATATATTTTTCATAATTTTAGTATATCACAACATAATGAAAATTTAGGAATTAAAATAATTATTTATTAGAATATGGAATAATTATATTAGAAATAATATTATCGCCTAATAACAACTTAGCACCATATTCCTTTAAATCATTGATAGTAATATCATTAATTAGCCTAATTTCATCATATAAATTTATAAAATTATTATCACTATCCCCTAAATTGTTAGCTGTAGCTTCAATAGAATTCATAATCAAAATGTGTTGACCAATTTCTTCACGTTTAATTAACTCTAAATCATCAGTATAATTATCTAAATTATTAATTGCGTTCATCAAAATATCTTTGATGTTATTTATAAATTCTTTTGGATATTCAGTATCTCCAGCAATAATGGAAAAATTAAAGTTTCTATTGCAATCAAAATCAAATCCAAAGGAGTCATCAATAATGCCATGATTATACAAATAAGCATAATTATCAGAATCCTCAGAAAATAATATTTCTAATAGTAATGAAATTGAAAGCTCATACTTAATATTTTTGCCTAATGCTGAATCTCCCTTAATTCCAACAGCAACTTTAGGGTTAAAAACATCCATTTGTCTTCGATTCGAGTTATTAATTTTTTTAGAAGGAACTTGAATTCTTTCAATATCTTTCGCAGGTAAAAAAGTCTTGTTATCTTGATTTTCTTTAATGATTTTAATTACTTCATCAGGATCAACATTTCCAACAATGTTTAATTGCATATTAGCTGGCTGATAAAAAGTCTTGTGAGCAGTATATAAATCATCAGCAGTGATTTTATTAATAGACTCTACAGTTCCAGCAATGTCAACATTAAGATGACTATCAGGATACATATTTTGAATTGTATTGAAATATAATGCAGCATTAGGATCATTGTTATACATCTTGATTTCTTGAGCGATAATTTCTTTTTCTTTATTAACTTTTTTTTCATTAAAATAAGGAATTTGAACAAAATCAAGTAAAGTATTCAAATTTTCATTAACATAGTTAGTACAAGAAAATAAATAACTAGTACGATTAAAGCTAGTAAATGCATTAGAACTAGCCCCATACTTGGAAAAAACATCCATTGCATCATAGCCGTCTTTATCAAACATTTTATGTTCTAAAAAATGTGCAATTCCAGCCGGCATCTCTTTTTTTTCATTATCATAACTAATAAAAGTATTATCAATTGAACCATATTTTATAGTTAAAGAAGCATAGGTTTTCTGAAAACCTTTTTTCGGTTCAATAACCACTGTTAGCCCATTTTCTAATTGTTCTTTATAAACAGTTTCATTATATTGAGGATATTTAAGTTCTATCATTTTTATTTATTATCTCCCTTCAATAAAAAAACAGTTTGTAACTGAACTTTTTTAGCAACATTCGCAATTTGATCAACATTAATTGATTCAATATTTTTACGCCATTTTTCAAAATTCCATTTTTTATTTAATAACGAATTAACAAATGATTGTTCTAAACTTTGTCTAGGATTATCCAAAATAGATCTTTTAGCAGTGATCATCTCAGATTTAATACTGTTTAAAATATCAAGATTGATCTCTTTGTTTTGAATAGAAACCAATTGTTCATTGATAATGGACTGCACTTTTTCAGCATTATTGGCATCAATTCCGGAGTTCACCATAATGACTCCATTCAAAGAATTAAACATACTATTTGCATAATATGCCATACTATATTTTTCTCTAACATTTTTAAATAATTTGGATTGAGCACTACCACCAAAAATAGCATTAAACAGCAATGCTGCAAAAAAATCATTAGAATCATAATAAATAGGCAAATTATATGCCATATTAAGATTACTTTGTGTAGCATTTGTATTTTCAGTAATGTATTCAATTGCATTATCATTATGCTTAAAACAATCTATTTTATAAATTTCATCACGATCAGATAAATTAATTTCATTAATATATGAAATTAACTTATCATCATCAAATTTACCTAGCGCAGAAATTCTAATGTTATTATCTTTTATAACATCTTGGTAGTATTTATATTCGTCAGAAGAATTAATTTTATCGTATTGATCAACATCCCCAAATAAAAATTTACCTCGATTAATATCATCTTGATAATAAGATTTCTTAAGCTTAATTGATGCATAATATTGTTTATCATCAGCAACTGAAGAAATATATTTTTGCATATTTGATTTTTGTAAATTAAAGGTATCATTATCAAAAGCATTATTAGATATTAATGGGTGCATCAAAATTGAATTTAAAAATTGAATAGCATCTTTTAACAATGATGAAGAATTCCCCGGAATAAATTCAGGATTAGGGATGCTTAAATTTATTCTAATAACCGATAAGTTTCCATATCTCAATAAATTAGTACCAAAACTAGCCCCATACATTTTAGATAATTGACGAGCAAGTTTTGTTTGTGTTGGATAATCTGCATTGTTAGTTTCAAAAAGTTCTGCCAATAATGCCCTTTTTTCAAAATTATTGATATTCAAAGGTTCGATTAAATCACAAGTAATTGTGATTGTTTTAAATTTATCATCATGAATAGTATTCAAACTAACTCCATTTGAAATATATTTTTGCAATATTTAACCTTCCTTTTGTTGTGATTGTTTTTCTAAGTTTAATAATGGGGATTTATATTTCTCACCAAACCATTTATGACAAATTTTTTTCAATTCACCAGTCTTGGCTAGTTCACTAAGACCAGCATTGATTTTATTCTTCATTGTTTTATCGCCCTTACGCAATCCAACAGAAAATTCTTCATTGGGGAATTTACCCGTTGATACTTTATACATTGATGGATCAGATTGATGAGCAATATAGTAATTAGCATAGTTACTATCTATTAATAAACCATCAATTCTACCATGAGTTAGATCAATAAAAGCATTAGTAAATGAGTTATATAAAATTGGATAATTATTTTTAATTTTATCTTTTAAAACTTTAGGATTATTATTTATATCATTTAATCCAGAAGATCCACTTTGAGCACCTAATATTTTATTATGCATATCATTGAAATTATTAATATGTGAAGACTTTAAAGTAACTAGTTCTTGCTCATTGGATAAGTATGGTTTAGTAAATGCAACATTTTTCTTTCTTTCTGGAGTTGCAGAAAATCCATTCCAAATTAAATCAATAGTTCCATTGCGCAATTCAGTAACATTCATTGACCAATCAATTTGTTGAAAGATTGGTTTAATATCATATTTTTTGAAAACTGCTTTAGCTAAATCAACGTCAAATCCTGTAATTTGACCATTTTTATTTTCATATCCCATTGGTACAAAGGTCACATCAAGTCCAATTGTAACTTTCTTATCTTTTTTTATTTTACTCCAATTATCTTGCGTATTGGCTCTTTGCGTTAAAGACTGACATCCAGTTAGAGTCATCACACATAAAAAAGATAACAGCAATATTAGAATGCTATAAACTTTCTTGTTCATAAGTCATTCACCTCTTAAATTGGTTTTACTTCTTTTATTTTGTCAGAAATTTGATTAGCAAATTGGATATCATGAGTTACAACTAACTGTGTAATGTTTTTATTTTTTAAGTTCAAAATAATATTTCCAACTTCCTCACTTAATTTGGGATCCAAGGCAGAAGTCGGTTCGTCGTAACAAATAATTTTAGGATGCATAGCTAAAGTCCTAACAATTGCTACACGTTGCTTTTGCCCTCCAGATAATTGATATGGATATAATTCTTCCTTACCACTTAAATTTAATTGATCAATTAATTTTTGAGCTTCATTTTCTGCTTCTTCTTTTGATTTCTTTAAAACTAATTGAGGAGCTAAAGTTATATTATCAATAACCGTTAAATTAGGAAATAATCCATAGTCTTGGAAAACAACTCCTATCAAAGATTCAGAACTATCACTAGGATCAAACTTCTTACCATCAATGTAAAAATCACCTGAATCAAATGATTCTAATCCCGTGATACATCTTAATAGTGTAGTTTTACCTGCTCCTGAAGGTCCCACTATTCCAAGAATTTCGTTGCTATCTACAGACAAATTCATGTTTTTAATTATTTGTTTATTTTGAAAACTTTTATTTAGATTTTCTATTTGAAACATTAAAATCGCCTCCTATTTCCAGTAATTAAAACGTTTTTCTAATTTTCGTAAAATTAAAGTTAATAATGCCGTTAAAATCAAATAAAACACTGCTACTAAAATCAATGGTAATAAAGTGACATCTCTCGCAGTAGCGATATTACCGGCTTGCAATAAATCACCAATTCCAATTACATATACTAAGGAAGAATCCTTAACTAAATTAATAACTTCATTTCCAATTGATGGTAAAACGATTTTAAAAACTTGTGGAATAATAATTTTTCGTAGTGTTTGCCAGTTAGATAAACGTAACATTTTGGCACTCTCAAATTGATTTTGAGGGATTGATTGAAAACCACCACGAAATATTTCAGCAAAATATGCGGCATAATTTAGAGAAAATGCAATTAATGCTGCTTCAAAACGTGGAAAAACAATTCCTATGATGGGTAAACCATAAAAGATAAAAATCAATTGCAATAATAGAGGTGTCCCCCTCATTATCCATACATAAAATTCGAAAATAGATTTTATAAAACTTTTACCTGTTAAAGCTAATGAAACTAAAATTCCCAATGGAATTGAAATTAATAAAGTTAACCCAAATATTTCTAAAGTTGTTAATACTCCAGAAAATAATGATGGTAGTATTTCAAATATATAATGCATTTAATATCGACCTCCTTAAATAAAAAAACGTCCTCTTAGTTAATTCACTAAAAGGACGTTCAAACGCGGTTCCACCTAATTTTCTACTTTACTCGCATAAAGTAGCTTGTTGAGTATAAAACTCAAAAGATAACGGATTAAAACCGGTCTATTCTTAATAACTTCAGAATAACAATTTACAGACGTGAAACGTTAATAATAATTGTCTAATTTCACCACAAATAGACTCTCTATAAATTATCATTTAACGTGCTTCTGATCATAATTTTTTTAATTTATAAAAATAAGAATAACTTAATTTAATGATTAAATCAAATTTAATTTATTTTTTATGACTAAATAGATGGGTCAGTTTGCTCCAAAAGCCCTCTTTTTTAGCTGAATTATGAATGTTCATAAGAGGAACTGTTTCTCCTTCTAATCTTCTTGCAACATTGCGATAGCCCTGTGCAGTTGGATTTTCTGGATCCATAACAATGGATTTACCAATATTAGAAGTACTGATAACTTTATCATCATCAAGAATCACACCCAATAAATCGATGCCTAAATGAGTAGTTATTTCATCAATATCCATATAACTATCATCTTGCATCAAAGAGGTTCTAATTCTGTTTATAATTAATTTAGGTGATTCTTTTAATGGATGTTGTTCTAACAAACCAATAACACGATCAGCATCTCTAACGGCAGATATTTCAGGAGTTGTTACCACAATTGCTCCATCAGCTCCAGAAACAGCATTAATAAATCCTTGTTCAATTCCTGCAGGGCAATCGATGAACACGTAATCAAAGTCAGGCTTCAACTCATCAACAATATCTTTAACTTGTTCTTGATTGACAGCATTTTTATCAGTATTTTGTGCAGCCGGTAAAAGATATAACAAATCATCAAATCTTTTGTCTTTTACTAATGCTTGAACTAATTTAGCTCTTCCATCAGCAACATCAACAATATCGTACATAACTCGATTGTCTAGACCTAAAACAACATCTAAGTTTCTTAAACCAATATCTAAATCAATTAAACAAACTCTTTTACCCATCATTGCTAAAGCAATTCCAATATTAGCACTAGAGGTAGTTTTACCAACTCCACCTTTTCCTGATGTAATTACAATGGCTTTTCCCATTAAATAATACCTCCAATCCGATTAAAAAACTTTGGATTAATTTCTTTTAAATCATTAATTTTACCATAACTCAATAGATGTAAATCATTAACATAAACAACCGTATTTTCTTCATCATCAATTGGGTTATCTGAAACAATATCATATTGCTCACCAACTCTAACTTGTTGAGCGTTATGTAAATTACCAATAATTAATTTATCTTCATTATCAGGATATCCTGCCTGAATAATTCCCTTAACATTACCCATATTATAAATGTTACCTGATGCAAATAGTTTACCACCTTCATGAACAGTTCCAAAAAATAATACATCTCCATCGACATTTACCTCTTGCCCATTTCGGATAGTTTTGCTCATTGGTTCAATATACTTTTGTTTAAATTTAGCTTTTGCATCTTCTTTAGTTAAAACATTGGAAATAAAATGTCCAACTGATAAACCATGATAACTATTTATATTATCTATTATAATATTTTTTGCTCTTGAGAAAATAAACGATTACCAATACGAATATTTAATTTAATATTTTCTGATTTTTTTAAATTGTTTTCACTCAACCTATTTAAAAGATTTTTTAAATCTATATTAATTTGTTCTAAGCTTGAAGATTCATCTAAAATTACTTCATAACCAGATTGAGTTCCCTTTAACACAGCCGATTGCATTAATCAATTGCTCCTCTTTCAATATTTTTAATCTAAACGTTCAAATAAAATTTGACATGGGATGTATAAAATAATTAAAAATATAATATTAATTATTAGCGTAGGTCCCAAGACATGAACTAAGAAAAAGCTGTCTGACATACTAGTTAAATTTTGTAATTTATTTGCAAAAAAAGATAACAAATAGATTATTGATAAATCAATAAAATAAATCAAAATTGCACTAAAAATATCGACAGAAAGTAATTTATATAATTTTTTACCTATATATATTGCTAGCGGAAATATAAATAAATATACACCTATAATACCAGTATAATACATATCAAATATCAATCCAGCTAGTGCCGCCCACAATTCAATTCTAATATTAATTCTTTGTATGAAAAACATAGCAAAAAATAACCATAAGAATGTTAGTTGAGGAATAAAGTAGTAATTACTAAATAATAAATGACTGAATACTAAGGAAATTGATCCATCAAAAAATAATGCAATAAATATTCCAATTGGTAGAATATATTTTAAAGGAGAGTGACTTAGCATATTTATATCCTCCCTATTCTTTCTTAGCAGCTACGGTGACAACTTCTAAGTCATTCATACTAGCTGGAGTTTTAATATAAACTTTAGATGAAGTTCCATAATCATCAGTAGTATTCTTAGCTACTGATCCGACATAAAGTCCCTTAGGTGTAATGCCTCCAAGACCATTAGTCGAAACTTTATCACCCTTTTTAAGTTTAATTTCAGTATTCAAGTGTCCCATTATTAGTTCGCCAGTATTTCTATCAAAACCATTGATTAAACCATTAACAGTTTTACCATCTTTATTGGTAATTGCTACTGAGAACTTATTACTAGAATCAGAATTATCTGAAATTAATTCAACTTTACTATTAGTAGTGTTAACTTCTGAAACTCTTCCAATTAATCCATTACCGCCTAATACTGGCATGTTTTTTTGTACGCCAGCACTACTACCTTTGTTAATAATAAATTGGCTCTGCCAAGCAGAAGGTGTTCTAGATAATACATTTGAAGTAATTGCTTGATAATCAGTTAAACTAGCGTTCATTTTTAGTTGTCTTTTTAACTGTGCATTTTCTTGTTGTAATGCTTGATCTTTAACTTTAGTTGAAACTACAGTTGATACTTGAGATTTTAATTGTTGATTTTCTTTATAAGTATTAATTAAGTTGTTAATATTTTCTGATCCATGACGCACAGTATTAACTGGAAAAGCAACAACTGTACTTGTAATACCAACAATATCGTTCCCAAATCGTTGAATAAAGGGAGGCATTGAACGATTGTTTCTAGTGCTAACCGATAAAGTCATAAATCCAAGCGCTAAAACAATACAAACAATTATAATTACCCATTTACGATTGGAGAAAAACTTATGCATCTTTAATTCCTCCGGACTTAATAAATAAGTGGGAAGATTTTAAATCTCCCCACTTAAATTAATTTATTTTCTCTTCATAACATCAATATTCTTTAATGATTCACCAGTTCCGATTGCAACACAATCAAGCGGGGTCTTAGCGATAGAAACAGGTACTTTAGTTGCTTCAGAAATAACTTGTGGTAAGTTTTTAAGTAAAGCTCCACCACCAGTTAAAACAATTCCATGATCAATAACATCAGCTGAAATTTCAGGAGATGTTTCTTCCAAGGTTTCTTTTACAGTACTAATAATTTCTTGAATAGGTTCTTCGATTGATTTAGCCACATCTTCAGCTGAAATTTCAATGCTCTTTGGTAAACCAGTTAATAAATAACGGCCACGAATAGTAACATTTTCAATATCTTTAGCTGCTTCAAGTGAAGCCGAACCAATATCCCATTTCAATTTTTCAGCAGTTCTTTCACCAATTAACAAATTGTAATGTTTACGAATATATGTAGCAATTGCATCGTTTAAACGATCTCCAGCTACTCGTAATGAACGACTGGAAACAATTCCACCAAGTGAAATTGTAGCAACATCAGTTGTTCCACCACCAATATCAACTACCATACTACCAGTAGGATCCATAATTGGTAGTCCAGCACCAATAGCAGCAGCGAAAGGTTCTTCAATTACATAAGCATCCCTAGCTCCAGCTACCCTAGTAGCATCAATAACTGCACGTTTTTCAACAGCAGTAATCCCACTTGGTACACAAACCATTACGTATGGTTTACCAGCTGAATGACCAATAGTCTTATTAATATAATATTTTAACATGGTTACAGTAGTATCATAATCAGCAATTACTCCGTCTTTCATTGGACGAATAGCAGAAATACTAGCTGGAGTACGTCCAATCATATCTCTTGCTTCTTGCCCTACCGCAACAATTTCTCCAGTTTTAGTATTTTTAGCGACAACTGAAGGTTCTCTTAACACAATTTGTTTACCATCAACATAAACAATTGTGTTTGCAGTTCCTAAATCAATTCCAATGTTTTTAGTTCCAAATCCAAACACAATTTTTCATCCCTTCATAATTCATTTGGTTGGCTTATTATTTTTTTCACCTTATTATTATATCATAATTATCTCTTCTAAAATTATAATAACATACCCTAGTGTAAACGATTTTAAATTATTTATCATTAATGTTTTAAAAATTTAATAAAAAAGTTTTCTAACATCTGATATAAAATATAATGATCCGGTAATTAATAGTAAGTCATTACTAGACATCTCATTAACACTTTTCATTATTGCCAATTTCCATTTTGGCACAAACCTTACTGGATGTTTAGCATTTACAGCTTTTAAAATATCATTCATATCCGCAGCTTTACGATTCTCAGGGCCTGAAAATTCAGTTAGTATTAAATGAACATTACTAATGCCAGCCAGTGTATTAATCATTTTTAGATACTGTTTATCTGACAAAATTGCAAGCACAATATAAATCTCATTATTCGAAAAATGATTTTTTAATAACTTAGATAGCTCTAAAATAGCAGGTTCATTATGAGCTCCATCTATTACTACTATTGGATTCTCATCTAATTTTTCAAAACGACCTGCCCAAAAAGTTTCCATTAATCCCTTTTTTAATATCTTATATTCTATTGATTGGTTATTAATAGATTTATATCTAATATAAGTTTCAATAGCACAAGCAGCATTATCAATTTGATATTGACCTAACATTTTAATCGTTAAGTTATTCAATGAAACTAAGTCATTGGAAAAAGAAAAATCTTCCTTCCATGATGTTTCCTTACAATTTGAAATGAAATAATCTTTTTCCGGAACAAATAATTTACTTTTATGTTTTTGACAAACTTGATTAATTACATTGAAAGCATCATTAGGTAGTTTACCTACAACACAGTCAACCTTATCTTTAATAATACCAGCTTTTTGATTAGCAATTTCACCTATAGTATTACCTAATATCTTCATATGATCATAACCAATGGTAGTAATTACAGATACTTTAGGAGTAAAAACATTAGTAGAATCAAGTAAGCCTCCTAGACCTACTTCTACTAATACAATATCCACTGGATTATTAGCAAAATATAAAAACATCATTGCAGTTACAATTTCGAACTCAGTTGGTCCAAGATCTTTAAGATTTTTGTCCATATCGTCAACAATTGGTTTAATCTTTGAAACTAATTCAATAATTTCTTGATCACTAATCGCCACACCATTCACACTAATTCTTTCATTAAAACGAATTAAAAATGGTGATGTAAATGATCCAACTTTTAATCCTTCTGCTTGAAAAATATTGCGCAAGAATGCCAGGGTTGATCCTTTACCATTAGTACCAGCAATATGAATACCATTAATTTTATCTTGTGGATTATTTAATTTTTTCAGTAATAGTTTTATAGTATTTAAATTGGGATGTTTTTTAAATTTTTGTCTACCGTGAATGAAATTTAAAGATTCTTCATAATTCATTTTATTATTTCTCCTAAAAAAGCCGAGCTTAAGCTCGGCTTTTTATTGTTTAACTATTTTTGATTTTTAATATCTTCTAGTCTTTGTTTAGCAGCTTCTAATTTAGATTCATTATCTGATTTTTTACCTTTTTCAGCATCAACAACCTGCGTTGGTGCATTATCAACAAAGCGTTTATTAGCTAGTTTTTTCTCAGCACGTTGAACTTCAAAAGTATAATTATCAATATCTTTTTGAATACGTTTAATTTCTTCGTCTAAATCAACGAGTTCAGCTAGAGGAATACTAATTTCAGCATCGGTAATAATTCCAGTCATTGAAAGTTTAGGTGCATCAACATCAGAACCTACACTAAATTCCTTTGGATGACAGAAACGATCAATATAGTGTCTGTTAGTGTTAAAGATATCCTTCAAATCATCATTATCAGTTTTAATCAACAAATCAATGGATGATGACATTGGAGCATTAGCTTTGGCACGAATATTTCTTACAACCTTAATTAGTTCAATTAATGCAGACATATTCTTTTCAGCTTGAGCATCATTAAATTCTTTGTGTTCAACTGGGTATGGTGCAACCACAATAGATTTTCCTTCATGAGGCATAGTTAACCAAATCTTTTCAGTAACAAATGGCATCATTGGGTGCATTAATTTTAGAATCTTATCTAATACATAGGCTAAAATATTTCTTGTATTTTCTTTAGCTTTCGCATCCTCACCATTAAGAGTTTCCTTACTCATTTCAATATACCAATCACAAAAGTCATTCCAAATGAAGTCATATAAAGAACGACCAGCTTCACCAAAATTATATTTTTCAAATAAATCTGTAACTTGAGTTACAACATTATTCAAACGACTTAAAATCCAGCGATCAGCTAAATTCCATTGATCTTTATTAGGTAATACAGGCTTATCCATATCACCAAGATTCATAATTACATAACGACTAGCATTCCAAATTTTATTAATGAAATTCCATGCTGATTCAATTTTTTCATAACTAAAACGAACGTCTTGTCCAGCAGTATTACCAGTAGCTAAGAACCATCTAAGTGCATCAACACCATATTTGTCAATAACTTCCATTGGATCAATTCCATTGCCCAATGATTTACTCATTTTACGGCCTTGTGCATCACGCATTAAACCATGAAGTAAAACATCTTTAAATGGACGTTCATTAGTGAATGTTAAGCTTTGGAAAATCATACGTGAAACCCAGAAGAAAATAATGTCATATCCAGTAACTAAAGTATTAGTAGGGAAATAACGTTTGAAATCTTCTGAATTTTCATTAGGCCAGCCCAAAGTTGAAAATGGCCATAATGCAGATGAGAACCAAGTATCTAGCACGTCAGGATCTTGTTCCCATTTTTCGGCATCTTTAGGTGCTTCCATTCCAACATACATTTCTCCACTTTGTTTGTTATACCAAGCAGGAATTCTATGGCCCCACCATAGTTGACGTGAAATAACCCAATCATGAATGTTATCCATCCATTGAGTGAATGTATGTTCAAAACGTTTTGGAATAAAGTTTACTTTATCATCAGTTGATTGATTTTCAACAGCACGATCTGCTAATGGTTTCATCTTTACGAACCATTGAGTAGAAAGTCTTGATTCAACTTGCACACCAGTTCTTTCTGAATGACCAACTGCATGGACGATAGGATCAATATTTATCATATAACCTTGATCTTCAAGATCATTAACCATTGCTTTTCTAGCTTCAAAACGATCCATGCCATTATATTTACCGGCATTTTCGTTCATAGTAGCATCACCATTCATAGTATTGATGCGTTCTAAATCATGACGGTTACCAACTTTAAAGTCATTAGGATCATGAGCAGGAGTTATCTTAACCATTCCAGTTCCAAATTCAGGATCTACATATTTATCAGCAATAATTGGAATTTCACGATTAACTAATGGGACTACAATCTTTTTACCAACTAATTCTTTATATCTTTCATCATCAGGATGAACTGCTACAGCAACATCCCCAAACATAGTTTCGGGACGAGTAGTAGCAATTTCAATATAATCTTTACCATCAAAGGTTACTCCATCAGCAAATGGATATTTAACATGGTAAAATGCACCTTTATCGTCTTTATGAACAACTTCAATATCTGATAAGGCTGTTTGTGCTTGTGGATCCCAGTTAATAATATATTGTCCACGATAAATTAGCCCTTTATTGTATAAGTCAACGAAAACTTTTTTGACAGCATCGGATAATCCATCATCTAAAGTAAAACGTTCTCTACTGTAATCTAAAGAAAGGCCCATTTTTGCCCATTGTTCTTTAATAGTAGCAGCATATTCATCTTTCCATTCCCAAACTTTATCGACAAATTTTTCACGGCCTAAATCATATCTAGTAATACCCTGTTCTCTTAGCTTAGCTTCAACCTTAGCTTGAGTAGCAATTCCAGCATGATCCATTCCTGGAACCCATACAGTGTCATAACCAAGCATTCTTTTTTGTCTGATTAACATATCTTGTAAAGTTGTATCCCAGGCATGGCCTAAATGTAACTTACCAGTAACATTTGGTGGGGGTAAAACAATTGAATATGGTTTTGCTTTTTTATCACCACTTGGTTTAAAGACATCTTCGTCTAGCCAAGTTTTATAACGACCTTGTTCAACAGCATTATGATCATACTTTGTTGACATTTCTGTTTCTCTAGACATAATTTCCCTCCAAATTATAAAAAAAGAGCACCTCATCCAATAGGACGAAGTGCTCGTGGTACCACCTAATTTAGAATACTAAAACAATTAATATTCTCACTTAATTCCATTTAACGATGGTCCCGTTCATATCTATTCTAAGTTCAATATGAAAGCTCCCAAGCTACCTTCAATTTAAAATAAAGGAAAATTTTTCATCAATTAATTTTCTTTCTGTTCACATTATTTTAAAAATACTCTCTTGTTCAACACTTTCTTTATCAATAACTATATATTAGACAATTTTTGACTAGTCGTCAACATTGTTACTTAATTTTTCAATAGATTTCAAAACTTCATTGAAGTCTGGTAGTGTTCCAATTTCTGGAACTACTTGGCGATAAACTACCTTACCATCTTTATCCAGAACAAAAATCATTCTAGCTAAAGCATCAATATCTGGAACATAAGTATGAGTAGCTTTACCGAAAGATAAATCTTTATCTGATAATAATTCTATATTTTTTACACCTTTAGCAGAACACCAGTCTTTTTGTTCATCGACTGTATTTTTAGAAATAGTTAAAAAGTTTACATTTGAAAAGTCATCAGCCTTACGATTAAACTTCTTCGTTTCTAAACTACATACATCGGATGTAATATCTGGAACCGAACTAATTACAGTAATTTTACCTAAAACGTCTTTATTAGTTTCGGTTTCATTATTAGAATTTAAAACTTTAAAGTCTGGTAATGTATTACCAACATTAATTGGTTCACCATCAGTATTAACTTTTTTACCTAAAAATGTTAATTCCATTTTAAATCATTCCTATTCATTTAATAATTATAAAATAAATTTATAGTAATTCAGAGAAAACATCTTCATTAGCATTTAAGAATTCTTCTCCTGGTTTAATATCAACAATTTTGACATTATCTAGAGCACGTTCCATTAGACCTTTTACATCAATCATGTTCTCACATTCTCTTGTGCGATATAAATTAGGTTTAGTTCTTGGTGCTGGTGGTGTAAATACAGTACAACAGTCCTCAAATGGCATGATAGATAGTTCATAAGTATCAATGTTTTCAGCAATTCTAATAATTTCAGTTTTGTCCAATGAAGTTAATGGCCTTAAAACTGGCATATTAGTTACATCATTAATTGCCATCATACTTTCTAATGTCTGAGAAGCTACTTGGCCTAATGATTCACCAGTAAAAATACCTTTACAATGTCTACTAATTGTTAACGCAGCAGTTAGTCTTAACATCATTCTACGTTGAACAGTCATTAAATATCCTTCAGGAACTTTTTCCTTAATCTCTTCTTGGATTTCAGTAAATGGTACTTGAAGGAATTGAATATTACCACCAAAACGAGTTAATTTTTCAGTTAATTGTTTGGCTTTGGCTAAAGCTTGTTCACTAGTATATGGAGGACTATAAAAATGAACCATATCTAGTTTAACACCACGTTTCATCCCTAAATATGATGCAACTGGAGAATCAATTCCACCAGATAACATCATAGTTGCACGTCCACCAGTACCAACTGGCAAACCTCCAGATCCAAGAATTGTTAAGCTAGACAAGAAAACCCCATTCATTCTAAATTCTGCACGAATAGTAATGTCGGGTTTATTCATTTTAGCTTTTATTCCATCAATATTATCAACAATTGCACTTCCCAGTGCTTCATTGATTTCATGAGTATCTAATGGGAAATTCTTATCTTGACGTCTAGTGTCAATTTTAAATGTCATACCGGGTTTATATTGGTCTTTAACCATTTCTAAAGCCACTTTTTTTACAGCATCTATATCTTTTTCTACCTTCATAGCAGGAGAAAAAGTTTCAATCCCGAAAACATCTTTTAAACGATCAATAACTTTATCAGAATTTTCACCATTTAAAGTTACATGCAAGCGATCTCTTCTAGCATTAATTTTAAGATGATCAAAATTATGCAAAACTCGTTTAACATTCTTACCAAGTTGCTTAATAAAATCTTTACGGTTCTTACCCTTAGTAGATAATTCACCGTATCGAACCATTATCTCAGTATATTGCATCGATTCATTCCTTTCTAAGCATTAATTTTCTTAAACTTTTCATAAAGTATATCAAAAATTTGAATAAATTTCTTAGCTTCATCCATTGTATTATTTTCATCCAATGAAATTCTAACCGCACTAGTAGCATCTTCTTCGGGAATCTTCATTGCTGTTAAAGTGCTAGAAGTTAAATGCTTTTTAGATGAGCACGCACTAGTAGTAGATATAAATATACCATAGCTTTCAAATGCATGAACAATTGTTTCTCCCCTTACTCCTTTAATTGCAAAACACAAGATATGAGGAGCAAACTCAGCATTATCTTTAGAAAAAGTTATAACATTATCAAATTTAGAAATATAATTGAAAATAAAGTTTTTGATTTCTGCTTGCTTTGCAACTTTTTCTTTTTCATTATCAGTTAGTAACCTCAAAGCTCTAGCCATTGCTACTATTGCAGGAAGATTTTCTGTACTACTTCTTAAGTTCTTTTCTTGTCCCCCACCTGCTAGTAGTGGCTCAACTTTTTTACCACGACGCTTATACATAAAGCCTACACCACGAGGTGCATGAAATTTATGGCCAGAAAAAGTTATCAAGTCGGCACGATCATTAAATATGATATCATGCAAGCCTTTCCCTATTCCCTGAACTGCATCAATATGATATTGAATTGTAGGATATTTTGTTAATAATTCACCAATTTGTTCAATTGGTTGAATTGAACCAACTTCATTATTAACAGCCATAATGGAAATTAAAATCGTAGAATGCTTGATTGATGCTTTAACATCTTCAACGCTTACTTTTCCATTTTGATCTACAGGTAGATATGTCACTTCAAAGCCTAACTTTTCTAGTTGTTTCATAGAATTTATTACTGCGGGATGTTCAACCGAAGAAGTAATAATATGATTACCATATTTTCTTTTGGCCATTGCTGTACCCTTAATAGCCCAATTATCGCCTTCGGTACCTCCACCAGTGAAAAAGATTTCATCTGGAAAGACGTTTAATATCTTAGCTATCTGCTGACGAGATTGTTCTAAAAGATTAAAAGATTGCTCTCCAAATTGATGAAGACTAGATGGATTACCCCAAATATTTTTGCTGACTTTAGAATAAGTATCAACAACACTCAAATCAGGCTTAGTTGTAGCACTATTATCAAAATAAATCATTATTATTCGACCCTCTTTTCATAATACTTACTCAAAGTAATAAAATAAACAATCTTATAATTATAACAGAAAAAAAGAAGTAATGTTAGTTTATAGACATCACTTCTTTATCAATTTAATTTTTTTTCGATTCATTTTGCTTATTTTGATAGTATTCTTTCTTTATGCGATTGAAAGCCCCTGAATCAACATTTTCTATTGCAGAAGAAATAATTTTTAAGCTTTTTTCATAGTCGAAGTCATTATCAAAATGATTTTTTGCTTCAACACAAGCAGCATTAACTTCTTCATTATTGTTTCTATATCGATTAGCATATTGCATCAATCGTTCAGCCAAAATTGCATTGTCTACTATTTCTTCTGTGTCAGAAATTAATTCTTCCATAGCTTTATCCATAGTAGTTAATTTTTTATTAATTTCATCCATACTAATTTTAACTTGATTAATAGTAGAACCTAATTCAGAAACTTTTTTGTAAGAATACTTATATTTTTCCATAAAATCATCTTGTAAACCAGGTAAATTTAAGTTATCAATTTTACGACGAATGTTTAAAAGTTGAAAATCAAATTTTTGAATTAATTCACGTGCTGTATTTTCTTCCTCATTTAAATCAGCAACAGAATCATTAATATCTTTTTGCTCTTTTTCAATAGCACTTAATTGTTTTTTAGAATCTTGTTGATGAGATTGAACTTCAGAATAAACGGCTTTTTTGTCCATAATAAGTTGATAATCATTATTATAAATATTTTCAATTTGATGAATTTGTTGTGAAAATGACTTAGCCTTTTTTATTTCATCATGTTCTAAAGTATAATTTTTACTTAATTGATCTAGTTCTGAAAGTAACATATGATTCTGACGACGTGCATGATAAATATAATCATAAACTAATTTAATGTTTTTACGAACTTTACGTTTAGCAATAACTTCTTTTTCCATCATTTCGTACATAGAATCAATAGTTTTTTCAATTTTATAATTTTCTTGCTTAACATCATCAATCTTTAAGTCAGAAAGCAAAGAAATAGCTTTATTAATTGATGATTTTATTATTTCAATATTTTCATCAATATTATCATCTGAGAAATTATAATCTGTCTCAATCATAGTTCTATGGCCACGATCAATTTCATCAATTTGTTTTGGAAAGTCTTTAGATAAAGATAAATAAAGCTTAGGCGTTTCTTTCATTAACGATTCAATTATTTCAATTTTTTTAACTAAACTATTTAAGATATCATCAGCTGTATATTGATCACCTGATTCAACAGTCTTAATAAATTCTTGATATTCAGATTTGATGTTGCTTAACTCATCTTCTATTTTGTCACTACTAGGACCATAAGAATAATTCTTAGATAAAATGTTTTTATTTAAGTCTTTTATTTGTTTATCTAATTCATCAATAGCTCTTGTATGCTGCTCATCCAAATCTTTAAGTTGATTTAAGCCATCATCAATTTTACCCATAGAATCTTCAATTTCATTAAGTGAATTAACAGATTCGGACAATAATGAATTAGCCTGTAATAAGCTAAATGTCTTAGCATTACTGTTGGCATCATTTAATGCAACATTAATGCTTGGTAAATCATCATTGATGATCTTTTCATATTTTTCTTTGTAATCATTAAATTGATCAAAAGAATCACCAGTTAAATTTAATTTAGAAGTAGCTTCAATATTGTCACCAATTGGTGCTTTACTTAAAGTGTCCTTTTTATTAATAGCATCTTGAATCTTTTTCAAAACACTTTTTTGATAAACAACTAATATTAGCATAATTATTATGGCAACTACTAATATAGCAGATACTATTACAATCATTTTATCGTATGTCCCCTTAATTTTTATTTAATAATATTTTTTATTTGTAATTTATTTTTAATAATAATAGAATAACTCCATATATATTTAAATTATATCAGTATGTAAAGATTATTAAAACACCTAATAAACAATTTATAAGGTAGGTAGTAAATATGAGCGAAATTAAATCAATGATTGCTAAACAATTAGATGCACTTTTAAGTAACGAAAATAATAATATTGCTAATATGGCGAATGCATCCGCACTGTTAATGCAAAGCATGAAAGATATCAGCTGGGCTGGATTTTATTTATATGATAAACAAAATGATGAACTAATTCTTGGTCCATTTCAGGGAAAAGTAGCATGTGTTCATATTAAAAATGGCCGTGGAGTCTGTGGTACTGCTTTAAAAGAACAAAAAACAAAACGAGTTAAAAATGTTAATGAATTTCCCGGACACATTGCTTGTGATTCAGATAGCAAATCTGAAATTGTTATACCTATTATGAAAGATGGCAAGAATTATGGTGTGTTAGACATTGATGCCCCTATTTTAAATCGTTTTTCAATAGAAGATGAAAATATATTAAGAGAATTTGTAAAAGTGTTCATTAATCATTTGAATATTGACAAAGTATAAAAATGAACGTAGAATACTTTTTGTGTAAAATAATGCAGCAATATACGGTAAGCTCGTCAACATATTGATGCCGCAACATTGGTCCTACTAGTAACTTCACGGCTGCTGAAGCGAAAATCGCAAAACAATATGCACGAATACTAAGTATATAAATGATTATTTTACTCCAAAACAAATTTATTGGAGGATATTTTTATGTCTAGATATACAGGTCCTAGTTGGAGAATTTCACGTCGTCTTGGTATTTCATTATCAGGTACTGGTAAAGAATTAGCTCGTCGCCCTTACGCACCAGGTGATCACGGTCAAGGTCGTCGTGGTAAATTATCTGAATATGGTACTCAATTAAAGGAAAAACAAAAATTACGTTACATGTATGGTTTAACTGAACGTCAATTCTCAAAATTATTTACTCGTGCAGGTAAAATTAGAGAAGGTCGTCACGGTGATAACTTCATGATTTTACTAGAACGTAGATTAGATAACGTTGTTTACCGTTTAGGTTTAGCAACCACTCGTCGTCAAGCTCGTCAATTAGTAAACCATGGTCACATTACTGTAGATGGTAAACGTATTGACATTCCTTCATACGAAGTAAAAGTAGGTCAAGTTGTTTCAGTTCGTGAAAAATCAAAAGATCTACAAATCATCAAAGATGCTGTTGACGCCGTTGTTGGTCGTCCACAATACGTATCATTTGATGCTGACAAACTTGAAGGTTCAATCACTAGATTACCTCAACGTGATGAAATGAATGCTGATATTGATGCTTCACTTATTGTTGAATACTACAACAAACTATAATTCAATATTTCATTTTTATCGAAAGTGTTTTGCTTATGCAAAACACTTTTTTGTTACCATTATTTAATAAATGATAGAATGGCATTTATTAAGTGCAAATAAAAAGGAGTTTTATTATGAGCGAAAATAATGTAAATGATAGATTAGAACAGTCTTCAATGGGAGGCACTCCTAAAGTAAACCCAGACGAACAAAGAAAGTATTTAGGAACTTTTAGAGAACGAGTTTCATTTGCAATTAAAATAAAAGATTTAGGTAATTCTAATGCCATTCAAGATTTAAATAAAGAATTTGAAAATAATTCTAGTTATCAACTAATATTAAATGGAAATTTATCACACGATTTAATTTCCCCTTTTATTAAATTAGCTTCACAAAATAATATAAAATTTGTTATAAAAACTGATTCATTTTATAAAACTGAACCTGAAAATTATGGTGTTGTTTACGCTAATAAACAATCCATTAATATTAATAAAATAGATTTTGAAAATAAATATAATCATAATAATGATTCACAAAAAAATGATTCAATTAAAAAGGATTCAAAGTCTTCATTTATGGATAAAATTAAAAATATTTTTAAATAATTAAGGTGGTGATTATTTGCATCCTTTAGCTTATCGAATGAGACCCAAAAAGATTGAGGATGTGGTTGGTCAACAACATTTAGTTGGTAAGGGAAAAATTATTAATCGAATGGTTAAAGCCAAAATCTTATCATCAATGATTTTATATGGACCTCCTGGAACCGGAAAAACAAGTATCGCAAGCGCAATTGCTGGTTCTACAAAATATGCCTTTCGACAACTAAATGCTGCCACTGATACTAAAAAAGATTTGCAAATAGTTGCTGAAGAAGCAAAAATGTCAGGTACTGTAGTATTACTTTTAGATGAAATACATCGACTTGATAAAACCAAACAAGATTTTTTGTTACCACTATTAGAAAGCGGAAATATTATTTTAATTGGTGCAACTACTGAAAATCCATATATAAATATTAATCCTGCTATAAGAAGTAGAACTCAAATTTTTGAAGTCTATCCCCTAACTTCTAATGATATTCACAATGCAATAAAAAGATCATTAGAGGATAAAAATGATGGACTAGGTAATATGGATATAAAAATTAATGACGATGCCATGAGTTTTCTAACTAATAGTACAAATGGTGATTTAAGAAGTGCATTAAATGCTTTAGAATTAGCTGCTAAATCTACCAAAATCAATAATGAAGGTATAGTAGAAATAACATTATCAGATATAGAGGCATGTTTACAAAAGAAAGCTCTAACTCAAGATAAAAATGGTGATGCTCATTATAATGTAGTATCAGCATTTCAAAAATCTATCCGTGGATCCGATGTAAATGCAGCCTTACATTATGCAGCTAGGCTATTGGAAGCTGGAGATATAAATTCTGTTAGCCGTCGATTAATGGTTATTGCTTATGAAGATATTGGATTGGCTAATCCTCCTGCTTGTGCTAGAGCTGTTGAAGCTATTAATGCAGCAAATAAAGTTGGGTTACCAGAAGCGAGAATCCCAATAGCAGATACAATTATTGAACTATCATTGTCACCTAAATCTAATTCTGGTATTAAAGCTATCGATAGTGCTATTGAACGTATTAAAAGTGGTAACTATGGAGAAATACCTAATTATCTAAAAGATTCACACTATTCTGGAGCCAAAAAATTAGGCCATGGCATTGATTATAAATATGCTCATGATTATCCAAATGATTGGGTTAAGCAACAATACTTACCCGATAAAATAAAGAATGATGAATATTATGAACCAAAGAGTAATGGAAAAATTGAAACTGCATATAAAATACAATATGAAAAATTAATCAATGCACAAAGACAAAATAATGGAGGATCAAAATGATTATTATAATTTTGATGATAATATTTACAATTATCCTATCAATAATGGGGATATATCTATATAAGCATCGTAATAAACCATTCATGTTACTTCATCCTGAAAATAACAATTTATTAAGCTCAATGGTTAAAAACTACGGTCTAATATTTATTGGTTTAGCAATATTATCTTTAATATCAATAATAATAAATAGCATTCCATTTATTATCATAATATTAATCATTAGTTGTATAATGTCCTTAGTGATGGAATTAACATTAATTAAATTTCTACCACAAAAATAAATATTGGGGTGCATAATATGTTAAAAAACTACGAACAAATTTTAGTTCCAATTGATGGATCAAAATATTCTAAATTAGCTTTCAATAAAGCAGTAGAAGTAGCCAAAAGAAACAATGCTAGCTTACACATTGCACATGTTATTGATACAAGAGTTTTTAACGATTTAGCCACTTTCGATACATCAATGTTAGATGAATTAACCTCTGATGCAAAAAAGACATTAGATAAATATAAACAAACAGCAATTGATTCCGGAGTTAAAAATGTTGATTATGTTATTGAATATGGAATGCCAAAATCAATTATTGCAAAAGATTTAGTCAAAAAATTTAATACGGATTTAATCATGATTGGTGCTAACGGTAAGAATATGACTGAAAGAATTTTAATTGGTTCCGTAGCTTCATATGTAACAAGATCAGCAAGTTGTGATGTTCTAATGGTAAAAACAGATTTACAAAATAAAGAATAAATAAAAAAGCTCATTTATTTGAGCTTTTTTATTTATTCTAAATTATGTTTTTCAACAAGTTTTTGAAAATTATTTGGTAACTTTATTCCTAAACTACATATATAATTACATAAGTTATTAAATTGAACATCATCAGGTCTATTTCTTTTATGATCTCTTAAAATAATTTCAAAGTTTGAAATAAAGGCTAATTCTCGGTATTCGATTAAATTAGATATACATTTTGCATCTTTAAATCTCTTAATTTTGCATAAAACATAATGCAACATATTGTAAGCATCTTTTATATGTTCCAGAGAATGGTCAATACTATCATCTGCATGAATAATTGTTAATGCATTATTAATATAATAATTAGACTCATCATAACTATTTATTAAATAATATGATTTAGCAAGATAGCTACATGTCCAAACATAATATGATAGATTTTTTTTATCCTTATAAAAACAGTAATATGCATTTAACATTAAAGGAATTACTTTAACATAATCTTTTTGCTGATAAAAAGTAATATAGCCACTATAAAAATAATATTTACCTTTTGTAATAGTATCATCAATATTAAAAGCAATAATTCCATCCAAACAATGCTTAGCAGAATCTAATTTACCGTCTAAAATATATTCATAAATTTTATCCAATTTACGATGTGTAAGTTGAAAGGTATCATTAGAAAAACTTTCGATTGGAATATTTAATATATCAGATATTAATGAAATGGTATGCATATCAGTCTTATGATTACCATTTTCAATATTACTAATAGTAGTTTGAGTACAATTGGTTCTTTTAGCTAATTCGACTTGCGTAATGCCCATAATAATCCTGGACTTTTTTATTAATGCGCCACTTTTCTGCATGGTGATTAAATTATGTATACACCTTGTTGTATACCCTTTCGTAAGTATGTTTACTTACTTATAATACCCCTTTGTTATTTTTAATCAACACTTTTTTATCGATTATGATAAAAACATTTTAATTCATGATCATTAATCACACCAATTACTTGATAAAAGGAATATAACGTTTTATTTCCAATTCTTTTAAACCCATTCCTTTTAAATTGCAAAACATATTTAGATATAAAAGAATCTATATATTTATAATCACCCGTGTGTAGTAAATGATCCAACCTACTATAATTAAATGGCTCCCATATAAATTTCTTTAAATCGATGGATCTACATATTCTTGCATTATAGATAATTGCTTCTATCTTTTTTTGATTTCTAATTATATTTTTATTACTCATTAGACGATTAATATCATTAATACTATATTCAGAAATTTTTTCAATATCAAAATCATCGAAGGCTTTTATAATTTCGTTCCTTTTATCTAGGATTAATGTCCATTTCAACCCCGCTTGCATAATTTCAAGGGATAGTTTTTCAAATAATTTTCGATTATTGGTTTCTTTAACTCCCCATTCTTTGTCATGATATATTAATAATTTTGAATTATCTTTTGCCCAATCACATCTTTCAACCAAAAATTGTCCCCTCCCATTATTCATAATATACGAATATTATTTAACAAATGATTCAAAATAAAAAAGTACTCAAATGAGTACTTTTAAAAATATTATGATAATGGTTTAAAATCATGAATAATATTAGATTGACGATCAAACTCAGCATATGCTAAATCAATTAATCGATCAATCAATTCAGTATAGCTAATACCAGATGATTCCCATAATTGTGGATATAAACTAATATTAGTGAATCCAGGAAGAGTATTAACCTCTCCAAGATATGGTACATCGTCCTTAGATACTAAGAAGTCAATACGAGCCATACCTTTAAGGCCTAATGCTTTATAAGCTCTTAATGCCATATCAGTAATTTCATCAGATAATTCTGTTGAAACATCTACTGGAATATCAAAAATAACTTGACTAGCATCAACAAACTTATTGTCATAAGTATAGAATTTATCTTGTTTAGGAACTCTAATTGCACCTAATTTAGAAGCAATAGGTTTTTCATTACCTAAAATAGAGATTTCTAATTCTTCTGGACCATCAATTGATTGTTCAGCAAGAATTTTGTAATCATATCTAAATGCATCTTTTAAGCCATCTTCAAATTCTTGTTCATTGGTAATCTTATGAATACCAACTGATGATCCTTGGTTAGCTGGCTTTAAGAAAATTACATCGCCAAATTTTGCTTGCAACTTAGCATATGACCATTCATCTTTATTATCAGGAGTAATTAATTGATAATTAGTATTCCTAACGTTTGCAAGATTTAACATTTTTTTAGTAATGTCTTTATCAAAGCCCATAGCTGATTCTAAGATACCACTACCAACATATGGTTTATGCAATAGTCTTAATAAACCTTGAATAGTACCATCTTCACCTAAATTACCATGAATAATAGGGAAAAATACATCAATATCTTTAACTTCTGATAGATTTTTGATTGGTGCCAAAGGATCTGAAAAATCTAATTTAGACATTTCTTCTTTTACAACATCATCTTCTGGTTCACCATTGAAAACACGATGAGAAGCCTCATTACTTAAGATAATACCCTTCTTAGTAAGTAAAAATAAACTAATATCATATTTTTCTTTATCCATTGCATCATAAATATTATGTGCTGAACGTTTTGAAACATCATGTTCTGATGAATCTCCACCAAATAATAGTGCTAAATGTGTTTTATTTGCCATTTTTATAACCGTCCTATAATTAATCTTTGAAACTATAGTATATCATATTTTAAAAAATTTTGTATTCAATTATTTATCTATTTACTTGTTGTAGTTTGGTTAAACTATAATTAACAAACGAAAGTATAATTGTGAAAACTATTAATGTAATGATTAAAATGATAGGATTGTTATTACTGCCGTCATTGCTAATACCTAGAATTAAGTGAAAGAAATTATTAATGCTATTACTATGACTAAATATTAAGTAATCAAAAATATTATAAATAACCGTTTGATCTAAACTAATCCCAAATGCAATGAATAACCCAATAATGGAAACATAAATAATTGTCTTCCACATTCGATTAAATAGTGACATAAAACTGCCCCAAGTATTAACTAACATCATTAAAAACATTGCCAAAGTAAATTCAGTAATAAACATAAAAATAATATTCAAAATATTATTACTAAAGAAATTATAATAATTATTAAAAAACCAATCGCTAGATGAAATATCGTTTATATTAAATCTAATCATTTGAATTATAAAATTAAATATATTTACAATAATTGCTGATGATAAAATAAGCCAAATCTTCATTTTCCAAATTTTTTTACGATTAATTCCACTTTGGATTGCAATCTTAAAAGTATCATAATTTCTAGATAACAAAATTAATAAACAAAAATTTAAAATAGTTGGAAAAGACTTTATGTTATTTAAAAATCCATCAGATAAACTACCACTAAAAATTATATCTAATAATAAAAAAAATAATACAATTAAAGTCGCCCAAAAATAATTTCTTTTGCTAATGGAATTAAACAACGCTTTTTCTTTCATAACTAATAACCTCCTTAAACTATCTTCTAATTTGATATCTTTTAGTTAATTTATAATTAATAAATAACATAATAATAATTATTATTATTAAAGTTACTAACATATTAATTGGATTTCCACATTTATTATTAGAAGTATGGATTCCGGTAACAATCGAAAAAATTGTGTTTATAACACTAAAATCTGTACTGATAAAATCATGGTAAATACCTATTAACATAAGTGGCAAAGTAAACATTGCATAAATAGAAACTAAACAAATAATTTTACCAACGACCCCCAAAAGTGATAATAAAGTTCCTAATGTATTAAAAATAATAAATATAAAAAATGTAAAAATGATTCCAAAAACAAACATAAAAGTAAAATCAAATATATTATTTTGAAAGAATCCGTAATACAGACCAATATAAAATGAATTTAAATCTTTCTTATCAAAAAAATATACTAATAGATTAGTTGAAAATGTAATAATATTAACAATAAAAGCAATTGAACATAATAATGATAATTTAACTTTATATAAAGATTGTCTGCTTATCCCAAAGTTAATTGAAAGTTTAAATAAATAATAATTAAAACAAATCATAACAACTATAAATGATAAATAGGTAGTTTTTATTTGACTCAAGTTTTCTAATAATCTCATACGATTCAGTAAGATATTAATCGAGAATAATATGGCCATGTAAATAAGTGTATATAAAAAATATCTTTTCATAATATTTTTATAAAGTGCTGTTTCTTTAATTATCATTAGCACCATCCTTATTCATTAAATTAACAATTAACTTTTGTAATTCAATTTTTGTTATTTTAACACCACTAGGAACTTCTTTATTAGGTAATGATCCCATAACATCGATTGTTACATATTGGCCTAATTCTTCTTTCCCAATAACTGACAGATCTTTAGTATAATCACTAACTAAGTCAATAGGGCCATTAACTGAGTATGCTTTTGAACGAATATTATCTGCCGTATCATTTAAAACGATTTTACCATTATCAATCATAACAACATCACTAACTAACTTGTCAATTTCTTCAATAATATGTGTAGAAATAATAAAAGTTCTAGGATTTGCACTGTAACTTTCAATTAATTCACGATAAAATATATCACGATTCCTGGCATCTAAGCCTAAAGTAGGTTCATCTAAAATAACAAATTTACATGGTACACATAAAGCAATAATAATTTTAACAATTGATTTATATCCAGTTGATAACTTATCAAAACGTAATTTAATGTTTAATTTAAATTCGTTTACCAATTTTTCTTGTAATTGAGAATCATAATCTTTATAAATTGCTTTAGTTAATTTAAATATTTTCTTAATTTTTTCATTTTTAGGATACATATTATTTTGATTCATATAATAAATTTTTGATAGTGCATTATCATTATCGTGAACATTTTCACCGTCTAATAAGACTTCTCCACTAGTTGGAAAATTATAATCAGCAATGATGCTCATCAAAGTGGATTTACCAGCTCCATTTTCACCAAATAATCCATAAATCTTATTAGATAAAAAAGATACATTAATATTTTTTAAAACCTTTTGTTTACCAAATTTAAAATTCCTATTTAAGTTTTTAATTTCTAGTTTATCCATTGTCATAACCCCTCTTTATTAATTCCAATATGTCATCTTTAGATAAATGCAATTTTTTAGATTCATTGATTAAATTCAATATATAATCGTGATAGAAATGTTCTCGACGTTCATTAATTACTCTTTGTTGAGCTCCATAAGTAACAAATGTTCCACGTCCTCTTTGTTTTTCTAATAAATTATTGTTAACTAGAAGGTTCATCCCTTTTAGTACAGTTGCTGGGTTGATTTGAAATGTTTTCGATATTTCTGTAGTTGATGGAATCTGAGTTCCTTCTTTAAAAGCCCCTGTAAAAATAGCATCTTCAATTTGATTTGAAACTTGTAAAAATATGGGTTCCGGACTTTGAAAGTCAAATTGCATGTAAGCACCTCCAATGCAATTTTAGTTAGTTGCTTATATAACTAACTATATATATGCTAAATAACTTTGTCAATAAAAAAAGCACTCAAAAAATGAGTACTTCATAAAAGATTATTTATTTTTCGGCAGGTAAAACTGCACCCTTATATTTATCTTTAATCCAGTTTTGAGTTGACTTAGACTGTAAAGCCTTAACTAATAATTTAATTTCTCGATTATTACGATCATTATGTCTAGCAGCTACAATATTGTTGTAAGGAGAGTCTTTAGTTGCCTTTTGTAGCGCAATAGATTGCTTATCAGGTTGTAAACCACCTTGTACAGCATAATTAGAATTGATAGCTACTGCATCACCTTCACCGTTATTATAAATTAATGGCATAATTTTAGGCTCATAGCCTGTTTGAAATTTTAAATGTTTAGGATTATAAGTAATATCACTAAAAGTAGCTTGAGAAATATTAACACCTTTTTTGATTTTAATTAAACCTTGTTGCTGGAATAATTGAATAATTCGTCCGTAATCAGGAGCATTACTACTTACCAAAATTTTAGATCCATCTTTTAGTTGAGATAAACTTTTTGCCTTCTTAGAATAAATTCCAATTGGTTCCAAATGAACAGCGCCCATATTTACTAGATCTGCATCATTTTGCTTATTCCATTGATCTAAAAATGCTGGTGTTTGGAAATAATTAGCATCTAATTGCTTACCAATTAAAGCACGATTAGGCAATACATAGTCTTGAAATGTAACAATATCCAGTTTTATACCTTCTTTTTTCAAGATAGGTTCTACATGCCTTAATATTTCAGCATGCGGAATGTTAGAAGCTCCTACTCTTAAAGTATTTTTAGCTTTGTAATTACCAGGTCCTAAAAATAATAAAATAATAAATAAAATTATTACTGAACCGAAGGATACAATTTTTTTCATAATTAATCCTCCTTATAATGAACGTTTGTCAGTTTTCTTAACTATTAAATCACCAATAGTCTGTACGATTAAAACAATGATCAAAATAATCACAGTTGAAACTAAAGTGACCGTATTATTGTTGGATTGGAAACCATCTAGGTATGCTAAATATCCTAAACCACCTGATCCAATAGCTCCAGCCATTGCAGTATAAGAAATTAATGAAATAGCAGTTACAGTTCCACCAGCAATTAATGCAGGTGTACTTTCAGGAAGTAAAACTTTAAAGATGACATCCCAATTAGTTCCTCCCATTGATTTCACAGCTTCAATAACTCCACTATCAACTTCTCTAAAATCGGCTTCTACCATTCTTGCATAAAATGGTGCTGCAGAAATTACTAATGAAGGAATCGCAGCTTTAGGACCAATAATTGTCCCCACTAAATCTCTTGTAAATGGGAGTAATAATACAATTAAGATAATAAATGGAATTGAACGAAATACATTTACAAAAAAGGAAATGATCCAGTTTAATATTTTCCATCCAATGCCTTTTTTATTATGACTTTCAAATAAAAGTAAACCTAAAATAATACCCACAATTGCGACAATAATCATTGATAATGCTGTCATCCAAATTGTTTCCCAGGTTGCTTGTCTCATAGCTGACCAATTAACATTTTTTAATTGAAAATATGATTGAATTCCTTGATTATCCACGGTTGATCACCTCAGTTTCAATGTTTAATGAATTTAAATATTCAATAGCTTTATCTTGATCTTTCGGACTACCCAATAGTTGAATTATTAGTGATCCAATTGAACCACTTTGGGTTTGATGAATAGTAGCTTCAATAATACTCATTTCTAAAGTATCAAATTCACGCATCATATTAGAAACAACTGGTTGTTGTGATTGGTTGCCCTTAAAAGATAATTTAAGCACAGTTCCATTTGGATATTTATCCAAGATATCATCAACCGTCATGTTAAGTTCACCTGAAGAAGCTGGATTATCTTCATTTACGAAACGTTTAGTAATATTTTGTTTAGGATTTTGAAAGATATCATAAACATCCCCATGTTCAACAATCTTACCTTCCTCCATAACTGCAACTTTCTTAGCAACTTTTCTAATTGCGTGCATTTCGTGAGTTATTAATAAGACAGTTAAATTTAATTCTTTATTAATTTTTAAAAGTAAGTCTAAAATTTCATCAGTAGTTTGAGGATCTAAGGCACTAGTAGCTTCATCAGATATTAGTATTTCTGGTTTATTAGCTAATGCTCTTGCAATACCTACTCTTTGCTTTTGACCACCAGATAATTCAGAAGGATAATCATTTTCACGGCCTTCTAGCCAACTAATTTAATAAATTCCTCTGCCTGTTTCCTTCTTTCTGCTTTGCTAATCCCGGATATTTCTAATGGTAATTCAACATTTTCGATAATAGTTCTAGACCAAAGAAGATTAAAGTGTTGGAAAATCATTCCAATCTTTTTTCTTTGTTCCCTTAATGACTTATTGCTTAATTTAGATATATCTTTTCCATTAATTTCAATTGAACCTGAAGTAGGTGCTTCTAAACCATCAAGAATTCTTACTAATGTACTTTTACCAGCTCCAGAATAGCCAATAATACCATAAATTTCCCCATCATCTACTTCAAAATTAACATCATTTACAGCCGTTAAAATACTTTTATCTAATTTATATTTTTTATAAACATTTTTAAATTTTATCAATAAACTTACCCCCTCATAAATAAAAAAGCCCTTCGCACTCTACTAAGTTAATAGTAAAGGACGAAGAGCTTCGTGTTACCACCTTTGTTCATTATTGTCTCACAACAATAATCTCAATAAGTATATTATACTTGGCAAAATAATGCTTGCTAAACATTATTAATTTGTTTAAAACTCGTTAATAAAGATAAAACAAAGACCATATTCAATAATAATGAAAGGCTCTATCTCAGCATTAAAAAGCTCTCTTATTCATTCATTAATTATTTACTCATCTTTTCATCAAATTTTAATAAGTATACAAATAATATTTTACAAAGTCAATAAAATACTATGAAAAATCTTTGCTAGAACTAAACATCGATCCATAATTATGGTATTGCATGGACATAATTAAGCCGATTCCAATCATATTACCAATCAATGCTGAACCACCTTGACTAACAAATGGTAAAGGAATTCCAGTTAATGGTAATAATCCAATACTCATACCAATATTTTCAAACACATGGAATAGTATCATCATGATAATTCCAGTAGCAATATAAGCATAATATATATTCTTGGTTTCAAAAGTTACTCTAATCATACGGTAAATCAAGAAGAAATATAATCCAATCAATACTAACCCACCGATAAATCCAAAGTTTTCACCGATGACTGAAAAAATCATATCTGATTCACGAACTGGTACATAAACATGCGAAACATTAAATCCTGTTCCACCAAATCCACCAGAACCAACTGCTTTAATACTTTGCCATAACTGATAACCAGAACCACTTAAATTAGATGGATTAGATGGATCCAACCAATCATTAACACGGTCAAATTGATAAGATTGAAAACCAACTGCTTCTAATATTTTACGACCACCACTAGTTATAACTAAAATCAAAGCCGTTCCACCAATTGTTATAAAAGAAATAATTCCTGGTACAAGAATTTTCCAGGTAATTCCAGAAACGATAGCTAATCCTCCGAGCATTGCAAAGAAAACCAACATTGTACCAAAATCATTTTCAACTTTTAATAAAACACAAATTGGTAATGTCCAAAGAATCATCTTTAATAATAACCAAAAATCTGTTTTAACTAAATGTTCTCCATAATTACGATTGTGTTCGACAATTACTCTTGCTAGCATAACAACAAATGCAGGTTTCATAACTTCTGCAGGTTGAAAAGTCAAAGATCCTAACTGAAACCAACTTTTAGCTCCTGTTTGAATATAAAAGGATCGACTGTATAAAACCAATAAAGAAGCCAACATCAGCAATGCACCCCAATAAATAACTGGGGCAATTTTCCAAAGTTGTTCAGAATCAAATTGCATAATAATTACTATTGCAATTGTTCCAATTGTATACCATAAAAATTGAGTTATTATTTGCTTTACAATAGCTCCTGAATAAGAGTCATGAGAAACGGCAATAAAAATAGAACCAATTCCAATTAGTGCTAATAATAATACACAAATGATTATTTGCCAGTCAATTCTAGAATCAACATTGTCATTTTCATTAGAATTATTCAACAATCTAAATCATCACCTTATTAAATTTTATAATTAACCTCGATGTAAATGATATTGACTAATTAATGTTTCAACACCTTCATCGATACTCTTTGTGTGAAATACATCTTCACCAAAAATGACATCAAATTTTGATTCATCATTTGGTTTGATATAACCTACTTCTTTTTTACCAATAGATAAAACTTCACAATCAGTTCCATCTATTTTTTTGGTATCTAATTTAACATTAACATTTTTATTTGATTTTGACATATTTTCCTCCAAAAATAAAAGTAGTCGATAAATAAAGATCGGCTACTTCAAATTCATAGAGCGACGATATTCATCACTCGCTCTTTTGTTTCTAAAAATAGTAAAATGATCAGAAACTGGATCATATCCACCCTTAACAAATGGCTGACATCGAAGAATTCTAGAAATTCCCATAATCAAGCCTAAGAAAGGACCATGTTTTTTAATAGCATCAATCATATAAGTTGAACATGTAGGGTAATAACGACATGCGGGTGGAAATAAAGGCGAAATCCACTTTTTATAAACACCAACTAAAAATAATAAAATTTTTGTCATTATATTACTTCTTATATTAATCTTTACGCTTTTCTGTTTTGTTCATATGTTCTAATAAAGCACCTGCACCTTTAGCAACATTATCCAAAGGATTTTCTGAAATGATAACTGGTACAGTTAATTCCTTAGAGATTGCATGGTCTAAGCCTCTTAATAAAGCTCCTCCACCAGTTAACATGATTCCACGATCAACAATATCAGAAGCCAATTCAGGTGGTACTACTTCTAATACATCTTTAGCAGCTTCAATAATTTGTTTAACGATATCAGAAATAGCAGATTGTACTTCTGGACTAGTTAAAGTAATAGATTTTGGCATTCCACCAATTGCGTCTCTTCCTCTAACTTCCATTTCTTTAACATCGTCTTCATCAACAGTAGCAGTACCAATTTGGATTTTGATCTTTTCAGCTGTATGTTCACCGATAACCATCTTGTACTTATCTCTAACATAAGCAGCAATTTCGCTATTCATAGAATCACCGGCAACTCGAATAGATTTACTTGCAACAATGTCACCCAGTGAAATCACAGCAATATCAGATGTTCCTCCACCCATGTCGATAACCATATTACCCTTAGGTTGGAAGATATCCATACCAGCACCAATAGCTGCAACTTTAGGTTCTTCTTCAATATATACTTTTCCACCACCAGCTTTTTCAGCAGCTTGGATGATAGCTTTTCTTTCAATGTTTGTGATATTAGTAGGTGCACAAATCATAGTCTTAGGCTTTGACATAAAACCTTTAACGCTCAATTTATTAATAAAATAAGTAAGCATTTGTTCAGTTACATCAAAGTCTGAAATAACTCCATCTTTTAATGGACGAATAGCCCTAATGTTACTTGGAGTTCTACCAACCATTCTATAAGCTTCAGAACCAACAGCTAATACCTTATTAGTCTGAATATCAACTGCAACGACTGAAGGTTCATTTAAAACAATTCCCTTACCAGTTACATATATTAAAACATTGGCAGTTCCTAAATCAATGCCGATATCTTTTACCATCTTTCATTTTCCTCCTGAATCAACTTGTATTAATATATTATATCATATTTATAGAATATACTATTTAAGATATTAGATTATTTTTCCAAAAAACTACTCAGTAATTTCATCTTCTGTATCCAAAGAAATCCTTTTAATATCAGCACCTAAGCTCTTTAATTTATCGTGAAAATCATAATATCCGCGGTCTAAATATTTTAGGTTAGTAACTTGAGTTTGACCATTAGCTATTAATCCAGCTAAAACTAACGCTGCAGCAGCTCTTAAATCAGTTGCTGAAACTTCAGCACCACTAAATTCTGTAGGTCCTTTTAAAATAACTGTTTGACCATTAATATGAAATTTAGCATTCATTCGACTAAGTTCACCTAAATGCATAAAACGATTTTCAAAAACGGTTTCGGTTAACATACTATTACCATTAGAAGCCAATTGAAGCACCATCATTTGTGGTTGCATATCAGTTGGAAAACCTGGATAAGGCAATGTTTGGATATCTACAGGTTTTAATTTATCAGGGCCAATAACTCTAATACCATTATCTTCTTCTTTAATAGTTACACCCATTTCTTTCATTTTAGAAATTAATGGTTCATTATATTGACTTTCAGCATTTTTAATTAAAATATTGCCATGAGTCAATGCAGCTGCCACCATAAAAGTTCCAGCTTCAATACGATCTTGTAATACATTATGGGTTGTACCATGTAGATGCTTAACACCTTTAATTTTTAACTTACTGGTACCAGCCCCGGTTATTTTGGCACCCATTTTATTTAAAATATTGGCTAAATCAACAATTTCAGGTTCTCTAGCAACATTTTCAATAACCGTTTCTCCTTCAGCTAAGGTCGCAGCCATCATAAGATTTTGGGTTGCACCAACACTAGGAAAGTCTAAATAAATATTAGCACCCTTAAGACCTTCATCTGAAAAAGCCTCAACATAACCATCATGCTGACTAATCTTAGCGCCTAAAGCTTCAAAACCTTTTAAATGAATATCTATTGGTCTAGATCCAATTGCACATCCACCAGGCAAAGCAACTTTAGCGTGTCCTAATCTTGCCAATAAGGGTCCCATTACAACTATAGATGCACGCATCTTAGAAACATATTTTAATGGTGCTTCAGGTAAAATATCATTTGAAGCACTTAAATGCATCGAATTATTATCAGTATCTAAGTTAATATCTAAATTTAAGTATTTCAATACTTTACTCATTATAAAAACATCAGATAATAGTGGAACATTATTTAAAACCGTTTCTCCTTCATCCGCTAAAATAGCCGATGCCATAATGGGCAATACTGCATTTTTGGCGCCTTCAATATTAACTTCTCCAGCTAATTTATTACCACCATTTACAATTATTTTATCCAATGGTAGACCTCCTAATTAAACTAATCAGCTAAAACTATAGAATATATTAATTATCCATATAAAAAATGAACCACATGAAAAGCCCAGCATTATTGACAATAATGTTAGTAAAACCTTAAATTGATTCTCATGCATACGAACATATTTTTCTAAGTGAATATCTTTTATACACCAAAAGGATATACTAATAAAAAATAGCTGAATTACTATATCTATTATGTTATTAATGTTTATTATTTGCATAATTTCACCATTTTCTTATCAAAACTATACCATAAAAATATGACTTTGTCTTTTTACAAAATATGTAAAAAAGACCCACAAAATTTTTGTAGGTCTTTGTATTAATGTTTTGCAACATTAATTCTGTTAACAGCTCTTCTTAAGGCAACTTGACTGCGTAAGACTTCTTGATCATCGTGTTTTTCACGAGCTTCTCGAATCTTTTCTTCCGCACGATGTTGAGCTTTAGAAGCACGATCAACATCAATGTCTCCTTGTCTTTCAGCGCTATCAGCAATAATAGTTAAATTGTTATCAGAAAATTCTACGAAACCTCCGTTTACGGCAATTTCATCTTCTTTTCCGTCATGTGTAACTTTTGCTTCGTCAACTTCCAATGAAGCAATTACAGGAATATGATTAGGCATAATTCCTAATTGACCACTCATAGTTCTAACAACGACTAATGTAGCAGTTTCACATTCGTATACTTTACCATCAGGAGTTACGATACTAACGGTCAATACTGAGTTATCAGCCAATTAGAACCCTCCTTAGTTATTTTGCTTCATCTTTTTAGCATTTTCAACTACGTCTTCAATAGGACCACAGTTTCTAAATGCATCTTCAGGAAGATCATCATACTTACCATCTAAGATAGCTTTAAATCCAGCAACAGTTTGATCAACTGGAACATATTTACCAGGTAAACCAGTAAATTGTTCAGCAACACTGAAACTTTGTGATAAGAAGAATTGAATACGACGAGCACGACCAACAATAGTCTTTTCTTCGTCTGACAATTCATCAATACCTAAGATAGAAATGATATCTTGAAGTTCATGGTATCTTTGCAATACTTGTTGAACTTCAGTAGCTACCTTATAATGTTCATCTCCAACAATTGATGGATCCAAAGCAGATGATGTTGATGCTAATGGATCAACAGCAGGATAAATACCTTGTTGAGTTAATGAACGTTCCAAGTTAGTAGTTGCATCCAAGTGGGCAAATGTTGTAGCTGGAGCAGGGTCGGTATAATCATCGGCAGGAACATAAACAGCTTGAATAGATGTAATAGCACCCTTCTTAGTTGATGTAATACGTTCTTGCAATTGACCCATTTCAGTAGCTAATGTTGGTTGATAACCAACGGCAGATGGAATACGACCAAGTAATGCGGAAACTTCCATACCAGCTTGAGTAAATCTGAAAATGTTATCGATGAATAATAGAACATCGGTACCTACTTCATCACGGAAGTATTCAGCAATAGTCAAACCAGTTAAAGCAACACGCATACGTGCACCAGGTGGTTCATTCATTTGACCATAAACCATGGCAGTTTTGTCTAGAACACCTGACTCTTTCATTTCAAAGTACATATCGTTACCTTCACGAGTACGTTCACCAACACCGGTAAACACTGAGATACCATTATGACCTTGAGCAATATTATGAATTAATTCTTGAATTAAAACAGTTTTACCAACACCGGCACCACCGAACAATCCAACTTTACCACCACGAATATATGGTGCTAATAAATCAATAACTTTAATTCCTGTTTCAAGAATTTCAGCAGATGGATTTAATTGATCATAAGATGGTGCTTGTCTATGGATTGGCCAACGTTCTGCATCTTTATCAAATTCTTGACCGCCATCAATTGTTTCACCAAGAACGTTAAATACACGACCTAAAGTGTTTTCACCAACAGGTACAGAAATAGGTGCACCTGTATTTTCAGCTTCCATGCCTCGACGTAAACCATCAGTTCCGTCCATAGCAATGGTTCTTAACACTCCGTCACCTAATTCAAGAGTAACTTCAGTAATTAAACTTTCGTTTTCGCCCTTGTTAATTTTAAGTGCAGTATTAATGTTAGGTAATTCAGCGTCCGTTGGGAATTCAACGTCAACGACTGGTCCAATAACTTGAATAACCTTACCAGTACTCATTTTCGTTAATTCCTCCCATCATGTCTTTTGTTATTAGTGCTTAAGTGCTTCTTGACCACCAACAATTTCAGTAATTTCAGTAGTAATAGCAGCTTGTCTTGCACGATTATATTGTAATTCTAATTTTGAAATTAAATCTTCAGCATTATCAGATGCAGATTGCATTGCTGATGAACTTGCTGAATGTTCAGAAGTTTTAGCATCAAGAATAGCACCGAAAACTAAGCTTTGAGCATATTGAGGCAAAATAGACTTCAATACTGCCTGTTTATCAGGTTCAACTTCATATTCTGCACTAATTTTTGATGTTTTAACATCTTTACTTGCTCCTTCATTCATAGCTTCACTATCCATTGGTAGCATTTTTTCAGCTCTGAATTCTGAAGAGATTCTATTGATGAAATGAGTATAACAAACATATAATTCGTCAAATACACCATCTTCATACATAGAATTAGCAGTTTTAACAATTTCTCTGACTTCAGCAAATGTAGGAATATCAGAAACACCACGATATTCGTAAGCAACATTAACATTGCGATTCTTGTAAAAATCAGCTCCATTACCACCGACAGATAAAATCATATAGTCATCAGGATTAGGAGTATTTTTTTCAATAAACGCATTGGCTTCACGAATTACATTACTATTGTAACTTCCAACCATTCCACGATCTGAAGTAATAACTAGATATGCAGTCTTTTTAGCTTTACCTGAGTCTGCATTACTTGAGGAATTAATGTTGTCTAACAAATGTGACTGAGCCAAATGCATTACAACAGACTTAACACGAGAAACATATTGTTCATATGAAACTGAATGCTTTTGAATACGATTTAGCTTGGCAGTCGAAACCATTTGCATTGCAGTTGTAATTTGATGTGTACTTTTTGTTGATGCAATACGATGTTTAACTTCATTAATAGATTCAGCCATTAGTTATCACCATCCTTCAAGCTAGTTATTTTGTGTATCTTTTTTAGTTTCAGTTGGTTGAAATGAATTATCAAAAGCATTAACTGCTTCATCTAACTTATCAGTATCTGGTAGTTGACCAGTTTCAACAATTGAATCTAATAAGTCACGGTGTGAAGCATCAAAATATTCGAATAATTCATTTTGATAACGAGCAATATCGTCAACTTCAATGTTATCTAAATGACCATGAGTTAAGCAATATAAGATAATTACTTGTTTTTCAACTGGTAGTGGCGCATGAAGAGGTTGTTTTAGAACTTCTTCAGTACGAGCTCCACGATTCAATTTAGCTTGAGTTGCATCATCTAAATCAGAACCAAATTGAGCAAAGGCTTGTAGTTCGTGATATGATGCTAAATCAAGTCTTAAAGTACCAGCAACTTTCTTCATAGCTTTAATTTGTGCATCTCCACCAACACGAGATACTGAAGTACCGGCATCAATAGCTGGACGAGTACCTGAATAGAACATATCTGAATTTAAGAAGATTTGTCCATCAGTAATAGAAATTACGTTGGTTGGAATATATGCAGAAACATCTCCTGCTTGAGTTTCAACAATTGGTAAAGCAGTCATTGAACCGCCACCTAATTTGTCTGATAACTTAGCAGCACGTTCTAATAAACGTGAATGAGTGTAGAAAATATCACCTGGATAAGCTTCACGACCTGGTGGTCTACGAAGAATAAGTGATAATTCACGGTAAGCATTAGCTTGTTTTGTTAAATCATCATATACAACTAAAATATGCTTACCTTGATTCATAAAGTATTCACCAATTGCAGCACCTGCATAAGGAGCAATGTATAACAATGGAGCTGGTTCTGATGGACCAGCAGATAATACGATTGTGTAATCCATTGCACCATATTTTTCAAGTGTTGAAACTTGTGAACGAACAGTTGAATCTTTTTGACCAATTGCAACATAAATACAAATCATGTCTTGATCTTTTTGGTTTAAGATTGTATCAATAGCAACTGAAGTTTTACCAGTTTTTCTATCACCAATGATCAATTCACGTTGACCACGACCAATAGGAACTAATGAATCAATTGCTTTAATACCAGTTTGTAATGGTTCAGACACACTTTGTCTGTCCATAATTCCTGGTGCTTTCTTTTCAATTGGACGAGATGATTCTGCTTTAATATCACCTTTACCATCGATTGGTTGACCTAATGAATTAATAGTTCTACCAATCATATCTTTACTAACAGGAACTTCCATGATTTGGCCGGTACGTTTTACAGTAGCGCCTTCACGAATTCCAGTACAATCACCTAAAACAACAATACCTACATCATTGCTTTCAAGGTTTTGAGCCATACCGAAAATCCCGTTTTCAAACTCAAGCAACTCACCAGACAACGCATTATCTAAGCCATGAGCACGAGCAACACCGTCACCTACATAAGTAACGATACCTGTTTCATCAACAGATAGCTCATCTTTGTAGCCAGCTAATTGTTGCTTGATTAGAGCACTGATTTCCTCAGCTTTAATGCTCATAAAAGTTTCACCTCTTCGATAGATATTGTTATTAATTTAATAGAAGTTTCTTGATACTATTAATCTTTGTACTTACACTTCCATCAAAAATAACGTTCGATGATTTAATAACTACACCACCGATTATACTTTGATCAATTTTGTTATTTAAAATAACTTTTTTTGCGTTCATACGTGCTTTAAAAGTATCGGATAATTTTGCTGTTTGTTCATCTGATAATGGAACCGCAGTAATAGCTACTGCACGAACAATCTTGTTCTTTTCATCATATAATTGTTCAAATTCATCAACAATCATATTAATTTCATCCATATTATTAGTTGATAACAAAACATTCAATAGATTTTTAATAACATCAATATCAACATTTTCAATCAAAGGTTTAGCTAAATTATTTTTATATTCTTCTGGGAAACTAACATCGGTTAAAGAATTGCCTAAATCTGAATTATTTTCAAATACTTGCTTGATTTGCAATAATTCATTATAGCCATCTTCAACTTGATCATTAGAATCTAATAGTTCAAAAATTACTTTTGAATAACGTTTTGCAAATGTAATCTTATCTAGCATTTTGCTTCCCCAACCCTTCAATATAAGAATCAATCAATGCTTTTTGATCATCAGACTTTAATTCTTTTTGAATGATTTTTGAAGCAATCTCAACAGATAAGTTTGCTACATCATCTTTAGTGTTAGCCAAAGCATCTTTTCTTTCTTGCTCGATATCTTTTTGAGCAGAAGCTTTAACACTTTGTGCATCATTTCTAGCCTCAGAAACAATTTGTTCACTTTGTTTTTGTGCTGAATCTTTAGCATTACTAATAATGTCGTTAGCATCATCACGTGATTTTGATAAAGCAACTTCACGTTTTTTAGCTAATTTTTCAGCATCTTTACGAGACTTTTCAGCTGAACTAATATCATTAGAAATCTTATCAGCACGCTTAGTCATTACATCAGATAATGGTTTCCAAGCATAGTGCTTAATTAATGCCATTAATACAATAAATACAATAGCAGTAAAGATAATATTACCAATAGCTAGTCCACCTTCTTCTGTTGCAGCAACAGAAGAAAATAATGTTTGTGAAAGCATCTATTGACACCTCCTTACTTAAAAAAGTTATATTTATATAAAAATTACTTGTTCATTAAGATAAATGCCATAACTAATGTAATGATTGGTAAACCTTCGACCAAACCAACACCAATAAACATGTTAGTTCTTAATTGACCAGTCATTTCTGGTTGTCTAACCATTCCTTCTAGATATTTAGAAATAACAACACCATTACCAATACCTGCACCAATAGCAGAACCGGCTACGGCAATACCAGCAGCAATTGCTCCCATGATAAAATCCTCCTTAAAAATAGAAAAAATTATTCCTCAGGTTGAATCTTTTGAGAAATGTAAACGAAAGTTAAGATTACGAAAACTAATGATTGAATAGTTCCGATAAAGATTGAAAAACCAACCCAAAGTAATCCTAAAATGAAACTAGGAATCACCATAATTACTCCGTGAGAAAAGGCTAAGTTACTAACCATTCCAAGTAGCAATTCACCCGCGAATATATTACCAAATAGACGCAAGCCAAGAGTTAGAAAGTTCGCAAACTCTTCGAAGATATTCAATGGTAACCATAACTTAAATGGTTTTAAATATGTACTTGAGAAGTACCCTTTAAAACCTAATTTTGAAACTCCTGCAAAATGAGCCAGACCCAAAGCCATTACAGCTAATGTCATTGTGACAACTGGATTGGAAGTGGGACTTTTTACATAAGTAACTCCATTATAAGCAACTTCTAGGAATAATCCTAATTGATTAGAAATAAATAAGAATACGAATAAAACAAATGCATATAATCCATAAGGCTTAGCATTCTTTGCAGAAAGCGAATTTGTAGATAATCCGTTTGTATATTCGACAATCATTTCTAGAACATTTTGTTTCTTAGTAGGCTTAATTTGTAGTTTTCTAGATAAAGCAAATATAAAGAAAAATACGATTGCAGCAACTACAACTAAAGAAACCATGTTACCAATATCAAAGGTTAAACCAAAAAGCTTAAAAGTGGAAACAGGTTCATTCACAGAATATCACCCCTTTTCTTAGCTTACTATACATCATTAATAAAAACGATGTAAGTATGAATTCTAAGATGATGTATTTTATTGTAAAATACATTAAAATCTTACCACCATTCGATGGTTATTTCAAAATAAAAATCAATAAACATAGCTAAAATAAAATATGAATATTAATTGTTGATTATTATATACAAAAAAAGAAGTTACTGCAAAAAAACAGTAACTTCTTTTTATAATTATTTAGTTCCAAATAACCTATCACCAGCATCCCCTAAACCAGGAACAATATAACCATTTTCTAAATGATCATCTAGTGCAGCTGAATAAATATCAATATTAGGATGAGCTTTTTGTAAAGCTTTAACTCCTTCTGGAGCAGCTACTAAACAAACAAACTTAATATTAGATTCAGGTACGCCTCTTTTAACTAAGGCGTCTACTGCCATAATTGCAGAACCACCAGTAGCTAACATTGGATCAACGACAAAAATTTGTCTTTTATCAATATCACTAGGTAACTTCACAAAATACTCATGGGGCTCAAGTGTTTTTTCATCACGATACATTCCAATATGGCCAACTTTGGCTGCAGGAATCAAGTTTAAGATTCCATCAACCATTCCAATACCTGCTCTTAAAATTGGAACAACGGCCACTTTTTTGCCTGCTAAGCGTTTTGCATGTGCAACCCCTTCTGGAGTTTTTACATCAACATCTTCTAATGGCATATCACGAGAAACTTCAAATGCTAATAAAGTAGCGATTTCATTGACAACTTCACGAAATTCACGAGTTCCACAATCTTTATTTCTAATAATTGTTAATTTATGTTGAATCAAAGGATGATTCATAACTTCAAAATTACCCATCTAATATAATACCTCTTTTTCTATTTGAAAATTGGATGTTTACTTGTTAATAAATGTACCTGTTCTTTAACTTTATCTAATACAGAAGAATCATCATGATTTTCAATTGCTTTAGATATTAATCTGGCAACTTCTCTTGAATCATCTTCATTAAAACCACGAGAAGTAATTGCTGGAGTCCCTAATCTTAATCCACTAGTAACAAATGGACTTAATTGTTCATCAGGAATGGCTTCCTTGTTAGTTGTAATTTTTAATGTATCTAATAATGCTTGAGTTTCCTTACCATTCAATTGCGTATTAGTTAAATCTAAGACCATTAAATGATTATCGGTTCCACCTGAAACTACTTTAATATTTGGAGAGTTTTTAAATTCATCAGCCATTGCTTTAGCATTTTTAATTACTTGTTCACAATAAGTTTTAAAAGATGGTTGCAAATCTTCAAAAAAGCAAGCTGCTTTACCAGCAATGACATGTTCTAAAGGACCACCCTGGGTACCAGGAAACAATGAGGAATTTAATTTTTTAGCATACTTTGCTTGTGATAAGATCATCCCACCACGAGGGCCTCTTAAAGTTTTATGGGTAGTCGTTGTAACAACATCAGCAATGCCAATTGGACTAGGATGTAATCCAGTTGCAACTAGACCTGCAATATGAGCCATATCTACCATTAAATATGCGCCCACTGCATCAGCAATTGCTCTAAATTTATTCCAGTCAATAGTTCTACTATATGCAGAAGCTCCGGCAACGATTAGTTGTGGCTTAATTTCTTTAGCCTCTTCTAAGATAGCATCATAATTTAGTTCCTCTGTTTTAGGATCTAATCCATAAGAATATGATTTGTAAATTTTCCCAGAAAAGTTAACTTTAGCACCATGAGTTAAATGACCCCCAGCATTTAAATCCATTCCTAAGATTTTATCACCAGGTTTTAAAAATGCAGCATACGCAGCTTGATTAGCCTGTGAACCTGAATGTGGTTGCACATTGACATATTCAGCACCAAATAATTTTTTGGCACGATCAATTGCTAGGCTTTCAGAAACATCAACGAAGTCACAACCTCCGTAGTATCGCTTACCTGGATAACCCTCAGCATATTTATTAGTTAATACCGAACCTTGAGCTGCCATCACAGCATTTGAAGCAATGTTTTCAGAGGCAATCAGTTCAATAGTATGTTCCTGTCTATCTTTTTCATCATGGATTGCATTCCACAATTCTTTATCTACATTTACATAATCATAATTCATGGCGTTCTCTCCTCCAAATATAGGTTACTAAATATAAGTTACATCTAAAGTATAAATTATAAATAATAAAAATGCATCTTTATCTTAAATGAAAATGAACTTGGCCAGCTGATTTATTTAGTCTATTCATATAAGCTTCACCAATTCCATCAGATGAAAATGCCTGAGTTAAAATCGATTTAACTTCTGGTTCATTATCAAAATGTCTTAATCCGGCAAATAATAAATGACTAGCAGAATTAACGTTATCGCCTAAACTAAAAGTTTCAACATTATCTGACCAATCATAACCATTAATATTATGATTGTCCGCCATAATACCAACTGGATGGTCTTGTTTAGCAGCCCAATCAACTGCTTCTTGCCATTCATCTTCGTCATCAACAATATAAACTTGAGCATTAGGTGCGTAATGCTTATATTTCATACCTGGAGCTTTGGGAACTTGATCATCTGCCACTTTAGTTCTTTGATCCAAAACTGGCTTATGAATGACTTTAGAAATTTGTTCTGCAGTAATTGCACCTGGTCTAAGAATAGCTGGCTTATCAGTAGACATATCTAAAACTGTAGACTCAACACCATATTTAGATTCACCATCATCTAAGATTCCTGCAATTTTTCCCTTTAAGTCATGATAAACATGTTCTGCTTTAGTTGGACTAGGTTTACCAGAAGTATTAGCTGAAGGACCTACAATGGGCACTCCAGCCTCTCTAATTAATGATAATGTCACATCATTGTTAGGATTTCTAAAAGCAGCTGTATCTAGGCCACCAGTAACTGCTTTAGATAAAACATCAGGTTTTAATTTAAAAATAATTGTTAATGGTCCTGGCCAAAAAGTATCTAATAAACTTTGTGCTTCTTTCGATAATGGTTGGGCGTATTGTTTAACCATATCTGGTCCGTCAACATGCACAATTAAAGGATTATCACTTGGACGGCCTTTTGCAGCATATACTGCTTTAACTGCTTTTTCATTGGTGGCATCTGCACCTAAACCATAAACAGTTTCTGTTGGAAATGATACTAATTGACCATCATTAATGTCCTTAGCAGCAAGCTTTAAATCTTTTTTAGTATAAATATTTGTATCCATAATTTATCACTTTCCTTTTAATATCTGACTCTTACCATTCTAGGATTACCATAAAAATCATCCCTGGTAGTAATCAAAGCATTAGGCAGTTTTTTATTAAAAATATCGACAACTGCTGATTTTTGTTTAAAACCTATTTCTAGATATAAATCACCATGATGATGAAATGAGATAGACTGAATATAACTAGCAATTCTTTCATATATAAATAGGCCATGATTTTTAGCAAACAATGCTTCATGCGGTTCATATTGAATAACACTAGCATCCATATACTTAAGTTCATCATCTGCTACATATGGAGGATTACTTATTATTACATCATAATCTTGATTAATATTTTCAAATAAGTCACTACTAATAAATTTTACATCAACTTGGTTAGCTTTAGCATTTTTTTTAGCAACTGATAAAGCACCATCTGATATATCAGCAGCATCAACATTCCAATTATTCTTTTCCATTTTTAATGAAACGGCGATTGCTCCACTACCTGTTCCCATATCTAAAATGCTTAATTTATCTTTGGAACCATAGTCAGATAGTACCCATTCAACTAATTCTTCTGTTTCTGGGCGTGGAATTAAGACATTCCTATCAACATAAAATTCATGTCCAAAGAAATTAGCTTTACCAATAATATATTGTGGAGGGTATCCCTCAATATATTTATTAACGTCATTAAAATATTGTTTTAAATCATTTTCGTTCATTTCATCACGATAATGAAGTAATAAGTGAGTAGTATCTAAATTAAATCTTTCCATCATCAAAAATTTGGCAATTTCTTTATCCAAATTTTTATCCTCTATACACAAAGAAGCCCTTTTTTGGGCTTCAAAATATGTCATCTTATTCATTCTTTAACTGCTCCAACTTCTTAGCTTGGTCAGAAACAATTAAGGCATCAATAATTTCGTCCAAATCTCCATTCATCACTTTATCTAACTTATTTAAAGTTAAACCAATACGATGATCAGTTACACGATTTTGTGGATAATTATAAGTTCTAATTCTTTCGGAACGATCACCAGTACCAATGGCAGCCTTTCTTTCGGAATCATATTTATCTTCTTCTTGTTGTTGGTAATAGTCATAAACACGAGCTTTTAAAACTTGCATTGCTTTTGCACGGTTTTGTTGTTGTGAACGTTCATCTTGCATAGCAACTACAATTCCAGTAGGCAAATGAGTCATTCTAACCGCAGATGAAGTCTTGTTAACATGTTGTCCACCAGCACCAGAAGCACGATAAACATCAGTTTTGATATCTTTAGGATCAATATCAATATCAACATCTTCAGCTTCAGGCATAACCCCAACAGTCGCAGTGGAAGTATGAATACGGCCTGCTGATTCGGTTGCAGGCACACGTTGTACACGATGAGCTCCATTTTCAAATTTAAGTTTAGAGTAAACTTTTTCACCCTGAATCATAATGGCAATTTCTTTAAAACCACCTACTTCAGTATCACTTTGATCAATAATAGAAGTTTTCCAACCTTGCTTTTCAGCGTAACGAATATACATATCGTATAAATCAGCAGCAAATAGACTACCTTCGTCACCACCAGCAGCACCATGAATTTCCATAATAATATTTTTATCATCATTAGGATCTTTAGGTAATAACATGATTTTCATTTTTTCTTCTAATTCTGCTTTTTGTGGTTCAAGTTCACTAATTTCGCCTTTAACCATTTCGTTCATATCATCGTCTAACTTTTCAGCTAGCATTTCTTTATCTTCATCTAACTGAGCAGTAATCTTTTTATATTTATTAAATTCACTAACAATATCACGAAGACTACCTTCTTCTTTAGATAAAGCCATAAAACGTTTTGTATCAGCAATCACTTCTGGATCACTAATTAATTCATTTAATTCATCATAACGGTCAACAACCGCTTGTAACTTTTCAAATATTTCATCCATAAATTAAAGTCCTCACTTTCCGATTAAATCTAATGGTGGGTTGAAGTAATGTTTGCGACAAACTGGGTAGTATGATTCATTACCGCCAACTTGAATTTGCTCACCTTCATAAACTGGTTTAGCATCATGAAAGCGTAAATTCATAATGGCTTTTCTACCACAGAACCAACAAATTGTTTTCATTTCTTCGATTTTATCTGCATAAAGGAGCAAGTTTTCAGAACCTTCAAATAATTTATTTTGAAAATCATTTTTTAATCCGAAAGCAATTACTGGGATATTCAGTTCATCAACAATTTTAGCAAATTGTAGTACATTTGCTCTACTTAGAAACTGTGCTTCATCAACTAAAATACAACTGGCATCTGGATTAATTTGTTTTACCATTTCAAAACAGTCAGATTGAGTATCAATTACATGCGCACTTCTACTTAAACCTACTCTTGAAGAAACGGTTCCTCTTTCTTCTCTGGTATCTAGAGCACTAGTCATAATAATTACTGATTTACCTTGTTCCTCATAATTATGAGCAACTTTAATAATTTCAATAGTTTTACCACTATTCATTGCCCCATAACGATAATATAGTTGAGCCATGGTACAACTCGCTTTCTCTTTTTATTTTCATTATTATTATAGCTGATTTACAGACTAATTTCGATAGTATGAAATAAAGTTAATAAAATTGACATAATTATATGCACTTTTACGGTCTATAATAGTAAAGTGTGATAAAATTTTGAATATTATATCAATAAGGAGCGCATTCACAATGTCACTTAGAAGCGAACTAGCAACTATTGCTGGAAAATCATCATACTGGTTCTTACATACTTTCATGAATGGTGGAAGTTCATTACCAGGTAAAATAACTACTAAGATTGATCCTGCTATCTTAAAACATTTAGGAAAAAACTATGATGTAGTTGTTATTACTGGTACTAATGGTAAGACTTTAACAACTGCCCTTACTGTCCAAGTTTTAAAAACAAAATACGATAATGTATTAACCAATCCTTCTGGATCTAACATGGAACAAGGATTAGTTACTACCTTTTTAAAAGCCAAAAATAATAAGAATAAACGTCCACTTGCAGTTTTAGAAGTGGATGAAGCAAATGTAGTTAAATTAACTAAGTATATTAAACCGGTTGCATTTGTCTTTACCAATATTTTTCGTGATCAAATGGATCGCTATGGTGAAATCTATACTACTTACAAAAAGATTATTGATGGTGTGAAATTAGCACCCAAAGCTACTATTATCGCTAATGGTGATGCACCTATCTTTAATTCTGTAGACTTACCTAATCCTAAAATATATTATGGATTTAAAAATCATAATGATGAAAAGGATATGAAGGCAGAACCTAATACTGATGGTATTTTATGTCCAGTTTGTGAAAACATTTTGCACTATCACTATATTAGTTATGCTAACTTAGGTAATTATTTCTGTCCTCATTGCGGTTTTAAGCGTCCCATTTTAAGTCATGAATTAACCCAATTGGGTCAATTAACTCCTAATTCATCATCATTTACTGTGGATGGACAAGAATTATCAATCGGTATTGGTGGCGTTTATAACATTTATAATGCACTAGCTGCATATTCAGTCGGCCGCTTTTTAGGGATTGAACCTGAAAAAGCTGCTGAAGCTTTTCATTCTAATGAAAGAGTCTTTGGTCGCCAAGAACAAATTAATGTTGAAGGCAAAGATGTTACTTTAATTTTAGTTAAGAATCCCGTTGGATTGAATCAAGTTATTGATATGATTTCAAAAGAAAAAGAAGAGTTTTCATTTATTGGTCTATTAAATGCTAACTATGCTGATGGAATTGATACTAGTTGGATCTGGGATGGCGAATTTGAACGCTTAAAGGATATGCCAATTAAAAAATATATCACAGGTGGCGAAAGATATCGTGATATTACCTTTAGATTAAAAGTAGCTGGTGTTGATGAAAACATTCATGATGTTGAGCCAGATCTAGAAAAAGTAGTAAATGACATCCCAGACTTACCAACAAATAAGGTATATATTTTAGCTACTTATACTGCAATGATGAAACTTAGAAAAGATTTTGCAGAAAAAGGATACATCAAGGGAGGCATTGAATAATGGCAAATAAATATACACTAAATATTGCTCATCTATATGGCGATTTAATGAACACCTATGGTGATTTAGGTAATATTTTAGTTTTAAAATATTATGGCAAAAAAATGGGGATTGATGTGCAATCTAACGTGGTCAGCTTAGATGAAGGCTTTAAAGCAGATGATTATGATATTGCTGTATTTGGTGGTGGCCAAGATTTTGAACAAACTATTGTTTCAAAAGATATTCAAACTAAAAAAGATGAAATCAAAAAATTTATTGAATCAGATGGTTGTCTATTAGCAATCTGTGGTGGTTTTCAACTACTAGGTAAATATTATATTGATGCTAATGGCGATAAAATTCCTGGTATTGGCGTATTAGATCATTATACAGAACAACAACATGATAATCGTTTCATTGGTAACATTTTAATTAAAAATGAAGAAACTGGTGAACAATACCATGGATTCGAAAATCACCAAGGTGTCACTTACACAGGCAAAGGAGAACGTCCTTTAGGTGATGTTGAAAAAGGTTATGGTAACAATGGTCAAGATAAAGCTGAAGGTGCTATTTACAAAAATGTTTATTGTACCTACTTTCATGGACCAATTTTAGCTAGAAATAACATCATTGCTAAACATATTTTAATTAAAGCACTAAAAAGACGTTATCCTAATGATGACTTTTCAAGACTAGAACAAATGGATGTTGAAAAATCTTATTAATCAAAAAAGCTTGGAATTTATTTCCAAGCTTTTTTATTTTCATCTAAATAGGTTTCGATTAGAGGCTTTCTTCTTTCAATATAATATTCATTTGGTGCTTTAGGATGAACCCGATTGGATAAGAAGATCATTGCTCGTTTTAATTTGGGGATTATAACCATGAATGTTCCTGTATATCCAGACTGCCATATAAATTTCATTCCATGATAGTGAAGCAATTCGAATCCATAACTACGTCCTAAAGCATGAGAATAAGTTTGATCATCATAAAATTGTTTTACTAATGCTGATGAAATAATTGGATTGTCATCAGGATATAAAATAGCATGCACAAATTTAATTAAATCATCCATATTACTAAATAATCCTGCTGATCCACAATCTGATCCTAATATTTGTGCTTTAGGATCGTGAACTGAACCTTGTAATAAGCCTTTTTTATCATCATAAACTGTAGGAATACATTTGTGCTTATCTTTTGGAGCAAAAGAACTATTATTCATGTGTAATGGTTTTAATACCCATTCAGTAATTAAGTCGTGAATTGATTTTCCGGTAATTTGTTTAGCAATTAAGCCTAAGAAAATAAAATTAACGTCAGCATAGTGCATTTCATGGTTCAAACCTTTTCCTGCTTTTAACTCAAGTAATGCCTTAATCAGTTCATCATGATTTAAGTTATTGCGATTATTAATATACCCTTCAATTCCAGAAGTATGGGTAATTAAATTTCGCACAGTTACCTTTGGATATTTCCATTGAGGTAAATACTTACTAATAGAATCTTCCATATTAAGTTGGTTATCATCAACTAATTTTAAAATTACCATTGTGGTACCAACAACTTTAGTGATTGATGCCATATCATATATTAAATTATCTTTTAATTTTATTTTTTTAGGTACTAATTCACTGTTACCAATCAAATGTCTTGCTACCTTGTTGCCATCAATAAAGGCATAATTAACTCCAGGAACAACCCCATCATCAACTAGTCTATTTACCATTTCAATTGTTTTTGGATAATCCATAATTTTCACCTGATTTATTATTTCATATAAAAAACACTTTCGAATTTACATCATAAACTAATGATTTATCGAAAGTGTTTTATTTAATTACATTATAACTTGATTTTATTTTAAATGCTTAATTTATAAATTATTACCTATAAATTGAGAATTATACAAGTCAGCGTAAAAACCATTTTGTTTCATCAATGAATTATGATCACCAGTTTCAATGATTTGTCCATGATTCATTACAATGATTTTTTCAGCATTTTGAATTGTAGACAAACGGTGAGCAACTACGAAACTAGTACGTCCTTGTATTAAATTATCCATAGCTTGTTGAATCATTGATTCTGTCTTAGTATCGACTGAACTAGTTGCTTCATCCAAAATAAGAACTTCCGGATCAGCAACAAAGGCACGAGCTATAGTAATTAACTGACGTTGACCTTGTGAAATGTTAGTAGCATTTTCATTCAGAATAGTGTTATAACCATCTGGAAGTTTTTGAATAAAGCCATCTGCTTGTGCTTCTTTGGCTGCATTATAGGCATCTTCATCAGTTGCATTCGCATTTCCATACTTAATATTATCAAGAACCGTTCCAGTAAAGAGCCAACTATCTTGAAGGACCATTGAAATATGTGAACGTAATTCCGATTTACTAAAGTCTCTTGTATCCTTACCCTTAAATTTAATAGAACCAGAATCAATATCATAAAATCTCTCAAGTAAATTAATAATAGTGGTTTTACCAGCACCAGTTGGTCCAACAATCGCAACCGTAGTGCCCTGTTTAACATGTAAATTAAAATCTTGAATTAATGGTGTATCAGGTAAATATCTAAAGTCAACATTTTCAAAAGTGATTTCATCATTAGTATCTTCAATTTTGTTATTAACAGTTTGATCCTGCATTTCAGGTTCATCAAGAATTTTAAAAATACGTTCAGCAGAAGCAATGGTTGACTGAATAGTATTAGTTAAATTAGCCAAATTAGTTATAGGTTGATTAAACATATTTACATATTGTAGAAATGCTTGAACATTACCTAAAGCAATGGTTCCAGCAGCAACCTTGATTCCACCAAAAACTGCAACAAATACATAATTTAAGTTCTTAACAAAATTCATCAATGGGAACATGAAACTTGAAACAAATTGAGCTTTCCAAGCAGATTGATAATATTTGTCATTTTCTTTTTCAAATTGTTGAATAGTTTCTTCTTCACGGTTAAAAGTTTTAATGATATTACGACCCGCAAAGTTTTCTTCAACTTGACTATTAACTTGACCTAAATGTTTTTGTTGTTTACTAAAGAATCTTTGAGAACGAGGAGTAATTACTCCTACAATAACTGCAATTAATGGGAATGTGCATAAAGCCACTAATGTTAAAGACCAACTAATAGTTGTCATCATATAAAGTACTCCAAAGAATAACAAGACACTGGTAATTAATTGAGTTAAATTAGTTTGCAACATTGTGGAAATATTATCCATATCGTTAATCATTGTAGACATAACATCCCCATTAGCATGGGTATCATAATATGAAATTGGTAAACGTTTTAACTTAGACTTCATATCTTTTCTCAATTGATAAACAACCTTTTGAGAAATGTAAGTCATAATAAATTGTTGTCCCATGTTAAATAAAGCAGCAGCAACATATAAAAATCCCACTACTAGTAAAATGTGACCAACTGCACCAAAATCAATTGGAATACTTCCAACATGTAGCCCAGCCTTTTTCATTTCAAAGGCCTTCATAATTCCTTTATAAATTTCAGTAGTGGCTTCACCTAAAATTTTAGGAGTAACAATCTGCAAAACTGTTGCAACAACTGCCATGATTAAAGTAAAGATAATTCCAATTAACCAAGGCTTAACATATGTTATTAATCGCCAAGTAGAACCCCAAAAGTTGTCAGCACGTTTTTTATTGTTATTTTCCATTATTTGGATCCTCCCTTCTTGATTTGAGAGTCTAAAATAACTTTATAATATGGATTATCTTTGGATAATTCTTTGTGTGTTCCAGCACCAACTAATTCTCCATTATTTAATACTAAAATTAAATCAGCATCTGCAACTGTAGAAATTCTTTGTGCAACAATTACAGTAATTGCATGCTTAATTTTTTCGTCTTTATTTAGACCTTGTCTTAATTCAGCATCAGTTTTGAAATCAAGCGCTGAGAATGAATCGTCAAAAATATAAATTGCAGCATCTTTTAGAATGGTTCTAGCAATAGCTAAACGTTGCTTTTGCCCACCAGAAAAGTTTTCACCATTTTGTTCAACTTTAGCATTTAAGCCCCCTTCTTCTTTAATAAAGTCGGAAGCTTTGGCTAAATCTAATGCATGCCATATTTCTTCATCACTTGCATTTTCATTTCCATATTGCATATTTTCTTTAACTGTACCCGTAAATAAGACTGCCTTTTGTTGAGTTAAAGAGATTAAAGCATGGAGATTTTTTTGCGATATATCTTGAATATTAGTACCATTGATTTTAATAGCACCAGAAGTAACATCATATAATCTTGGAATTAAATCAATTAAACTAGATTTACCAGAACCAGTTTCACCAATTACAGCAACTGTTTGACCGGCTTTAGCTGAAAAGTTAATGTCCTTTAGTGATAGATTTTTGGAATCTTGATATTTAAAATCAACATGGTCAAAACTTAAAGTATTATTATCCTTTTCAATCTTATCAGGATGCTTAGGATCATTGATTGAATTTTTAACATCGAATACTTCATTAATACGTGAAGCAGAGGCTTGTGCTCTAGGAATAAAGACAAATAGGAATGATAACATCATAAAACTAATTAAGATTTGAGTAGCATAAGTCATGAATGCAACTAAGTTACCAACATCTAATCCACTATTGGCAATCATTTTGGCACCAAACCATACGATTCCAACATTAGTTCCACTTAAAATAAAAGTCATCAATGGAAACATTAGAGAAACTAGCATAAATACACGAATTCCAGTACTAGCATATTTGGTATTATATTTATCAAAACGATTTTGTTCATAATCATCGCGATTGAATGCTCTAATTACTCTAACGCCAGTTAAACCTTCTCTGAATACTAAGTTTAGTTTATCAGTTTGACCTTGCAATTTCTTAAACATAGGACCAGCAAATGACATAATAATAGCAACTACAATTGCTAGCACAACTAAAGCAGCAAAGAAAACAATTGTTAATCGCGGACTCTTAAAGAAAGCCAATGACATAGCACCAATTAGCATAATTGGTGACATAATCATCATTCTTAAAACCTGAATCATTACATTTTGAATTTGAACAACATCATTAGTATTTCTAGTAATTAGTGATGCGTCACCAAATTTATCCAAATCTTGATCAGATAAATACATTATTTTACGATACATTGCTGAACGAATCTTCTTCCCCATTTTTTGGGATTGAGTTGCCGCAAAATAAATATTTCCACCAGCAGCTACTACACCGATAAAGGTAACAAATAACATTTTAAATCCTTCACTCCAAATGTAAGGAACGTTATTTTTAGCTACCCCATTATTAATTAGATTTGAAGTAACAGTTGGTAGGTATAAATCACAAGATACTTGAACCACTAAAAATAGCACAGCTGCTAGCACTGCACTCCAAACTAAATATTTTTTAGCTAATTTTATCAAGGTTAATCTTCACTCCTTCTTTATATATATTTATAAATTTTAAAAAATACAATTAGTATTATTCTAATATTTATTGATTAAAATTTAAATTAAATAATCTTCTATATAGAAAATAAAAAAACGTCGCACAATGCGACGTTTAATAATTGGGTATACTGGGCTCGAACCAGTAGATTGCGGATTCAGAGTCCGCTGCCTTACCAATTTGGCGAATACCCAAAAATATATTACATTTATTAATGTTAAACTTATGCAATAAAACTGTCAACACTATTGAACGATTGACAATCTTAATAGTTTCAAGTAACATAATTATTGTTAATATTTATTGCCCGCTGGTCAAACTGGTTTAAGACGTCGCCCTCTCAAGGCGGAGTTATGGGTTCGAGACCCATGCGGGTGATTATTAGAAAAAGACAAGTCATTAAATGACTTGTCTTTTTTGTTATTATTAGTAGCTAAATGCTAAATATCCACTTTTTTTCCATCTATGAGTAAGCTGACTAACACTAATAGTCTTATTTAATCCATCATAAGCATCTTTATAGAAAAATACTTTTCGGTTGAATCCAATTAACATCACACAATGTTGATTATCATCTAACCACATTATAACTGGACGATTTCTTAATAATTGTCCCCTAATTCGACGATATGACTTATTATTAAGCAGTTTAAAAGACCCTTTATTATTAATAAATAATCTAAAAAAGTCATTAGGCTTATATGAATTTTTATTATCTAAAAACTTAATAACCTCATCAATTGATAAATGATAACCAGAATATGATAAAAGATTCTGTGCAGCTACAACAGCATTATCATATTGATGATCAACTTTAAAATGTAATTTCAGTAAACGATAATTTTTCCTAACAAACTTATGAGATACCCAACCTTCATTGACCACTCCACAGAAGTGAAACCATAATTGCTTTTTATAAAATCCTATTTTATCTATTTCTAACTTATTATAATTATTTTCCTTGGAAAATGGACAACGCTTACTTTTAGCTTCTTGCATTTCATTAACGTACCATTTTTCCATTTTGAGATGTTTCAACCTCACGTAGAAAGGATTTATTCTTTCACTTGCGATTGCATTTGCTTTCATTAATTCACCCTCAATACATTAATTATAACAATAATCAGTTAATTTTATTAATATTTTATGCTGAGAATTATAAATGTTTTACACAATCTTATAATATGGTAAAATTAATTATGTAAGTTTTGGGGTCGTTATGGATTCGACGGGTATAGTTCGAATTCGAATGGCGTTACGTAGCGGCGTCTACGCAAAACCGTCCAGTTTTAAATTTTAACTGCAAACGAAAATTCAAACAACGCTACTTTTATGGCTGCTTAATAGGCGCCTTGTAGCAATCCGATTTAGCTTTACCTATGGGTTAACATTGGGTTTTATATGAAATAGGTTACGCTATTCAACTCACACTTGAAGTTGGTAGAAGAGATTAATCAGGTTAGCTAATCATGATAGCCTTGGTGTATGGCGTTTTGATTAGTGAAATTCAAATAATACTCCTATGAGCGTAGAAATTCGAATGGCGATATGCTCGGACGCGGGTTCAAATCCCGCCGACTCCATTAGATGATTAAAGGTTGTTATAATCAGTGATTAAAAGCATTGATATAGCAACCTTTTTATTAGTTTTCAAGGATAAAATGAATAAATTAAGTATAATTTTATAGCATTCACTTTGGCATTCAATGGCATTCATTTTAGCATTCAAAAAAACATAATTTAAAATTAAATATGTACGTGTGGGACGGGATTACTAAGCTACTACTCTATTGAGTGGCTTTTTTATTTACTATCAAAGTGTAATAATATAGTTGTAATAATATAGTTAAAAAGGTTGTGTATATTCAAATGGAGATTTTTAATGTTTTAATGATATTAATAATACTAGTTGTTTTTGTTAGTGGATATTCAAAAAAATTGTTACAAAGTTCAAAAGTGTTTTATTCATTAATGGCTTTACTTATAATCTATGGTTTTGTAAACACATTTTACTTTGTATCGATACTAATGAATAAATGATGTAATTCTATTACCGTAAGCAATTTATATTTATAATTGGCTTGCCCTAATTTAGGGAAAGCCCATGATATTAGTTATTTAGGTTTCCCATTTTGGAAAAATAGCATTAAATCAACAATCAAAGCTCAATATTTAGCTCTCATGAGGTCATATTGACCTTATCGTTGGTTCATATCCTCGAAAGTCCTAAAATAGGATTCTCGACCTTAAATACATGCTACAAAGTCCGTTGTTGTCTACTTACCATTTATATGGATAAGCGAAACCACTTTTGGTTTGGGCTAACGGACGCAATTTTGCGTTGGGCTATTCGTAATTAACTAATTTGTTAAACACGATAATAGCAATAAACTAAATAACAATGTACTATGGACTTATCCAACATAATTCATACATTTCTATCAATCAGCTACTGGTTTAATTATCGGTAGCTTTTTTTAGTATCTGACAAGCCAATTTAACTCCGCAACTAAAATATTTAAGCGTAGGGGGTGGTGTTTTGGCACCTACTACCGTATTCCACATTTTTAAGGATTACCGCTATCGGCTTGTTCTATTTTGGAATAATCAAAATAAGGAGTGTTTAAGGTAAACACCCCATTTAATATCCATAAAACTGGGTAGCAAAGTATGATCTAGCATAACGATTCGTTCTACCAGTTGCCAATTTTGGGAAGTTGGTAAGGAGTATGTAAATTAAATAAACCTTAATAAAATACAAAGGGGTCACCATTTTAGCGACCCCTTAATACAATCGCAAAACACGACATTATTACATAAAATCAAACTGTAATTATCTGTAGTAAAAGTTGCATTCATGTATGCACTCATATGTTTAATATATGCACCAATAAAAGCCTCTATAAAGGCAATCAGAGTCAATGTGTTAAGGGTTGAAACAAAATTTCCAACCATATTTTTCACACTTTTTATGTATGCAATGAAGTACCAATTTAGCACCACATTGCAATGAATGAAATAAATTATCAGAAACCAATTTAGAATTATAACTAAAAATATTAAGGGTAAAAATGTCAGTCGCGATATACAAAAAGGGCATGTCCAAAATTGGGCACACCCAAATAGATGTTAATCTAATGATATTATTATATTTATTAGTCTAGAGTACAAGATTTATAGATTTTTAATAAAATCACTTTACATTTTTCTTTAATTTTAAATAGTAGAATATAACATCAAAAATGTAAAAAACACAAAGTGCGCCATATAAAAGTAAAGATAACCATAGAGATGTTAATAAAGTTGATAAAAAACTAACACTGTTAAATTTAAATAACATAAGTTCCAATAAAGAAATAATTGAAACCAAAAATAAAATAGCAGATGATGACAACAATCTACTCATTATTTTAATATTACCATTCATACTTTTAACAATTTCAGATGCTTTTCCATCAGAATAATTAATAAAAGAAAAGCTACCAAATATAAGTGATGAAGATATTGATGAAAAAGATAAGCACCCGCTCATAACAGAATTAAAATTGGCAATATTAGAAGGAGAAAATTTAATAAATATAAGAAAAACAAATATCAAAAATATACTGACTTTTATTATAAACGTTTTTCTGAACAAGAACTTTGTTGGTTTATTTTTAGTTAGGTTCATAAATAAATCACCTACCATTGTAAAAATATTAATCTAAATTATTTTCAATTAAATAACTTTTTTGTATAAAATCGTAATTCTGTTGAAATGAATAAATTAACAAATTAAATATATCTTCTATTTCAATAGAATCATCATAATGAATACTACCATTATAATATAAAGAATTCTTTATTAAGTCGATTGAATCTTCTTTGCCATCTTTCATTCCAGATACATTTAATTTTCTGACTTTTGCTTTTTTACTATGAATGCCCAACAAACCACTTACTTTCTCTAATATACTATCTTTATTAGATAAATGAGTTCTAAAAGTTGTTGTTACAAAATCACTCTGTAAATTATTAGCATACTTAAATTGATTGATTAAATCTTCATCTTGTTCATCAATATTTTCAAAATTGCTTGGACTAGCTATAGAATAATCTAATTTCGTAACTAAATCATAATTAGCTATATCTTTCATTGCTTTTCTATTTAATATTAGATTAAAAGACATAGCATTTGTTTCAAGTAAATTTTTTAAAAATCTTTTTATATTTTGTTGACTTATAGAATTATTACCTCTAGTTATAGCTACTATTTGCCTTAATGGATCAATAGCTATTTGAGAAGAAATCATGCTACCAGTATTATTATTTTTGTTAATATTACTTGGTTCTACTCTTCTGTGAGCAAAATCTTTACTGATATCGCCATACACAATTTTTGAATCTCTATCTATACATTCTATATTTAATAAATATAATGGAACGTTGTAATTTGGTAAATCTTCATATTTAATACCAGCTAAATATATTTGCATATCGTTTATATTCAAAACATTTACATTATTATAATTACGATTTTTATAATTAACAAATATATTGTTTAGTTTTTGATTAATATTTATTTTATTTTTAGCTCCTAAAAACATTTTTTAAAAAAAACTTTCCTAGATCTAGAATTTTTTTTCATATTAGATGAATCCATAAATATACTCCTTATTTTCATATTAGATAATGATATTATAATATAAAAGAACAAAAAACAGTAGCCCCAATAAGGACTACTGTTATATCTAATATGAAAACAATAATTATTTTAACATAATTAACGATATATGGATAAAATAGGTATGCTCAATTTTGGGCATACCCACATAAACATTAATTTAATAGATTTCTGACCGTTTCTCGAATATCCAATAACGGTGGACGAAAATTCGGCTACCCCTACTTTGGATTATACAAAACAGGTTGGCTTAATTTTCAGCTACCCTAGGGTAACCAACTGACAACCAGTAGCAAGATATATTCTGATAACGAATTTTTGCGTTTTCTAATTTGGAAATAAAACAATTTAAATTGTTAATCATCATAAATAAAAAAAGGTGTCCTCAAAATTGAAAACACCTAACATATGAAAATCAATACAGTTAGTTTTTAAAGCCCTTGATATTCTTTATATTATAATAATGATCTAATTTAGAATCCAAAAAATAAATACAATGTTCAATTTCTGACATTTTTTTATAAAGAGTATTTTTTTGTTTATTTAACATATCGATTCTAGTATCTATAGTTCTTATTCCAGCTCTTCTAAGAATAGCATAAGTATTAATTTGTTTTATAGGCATCCCTGTTCTTTTCAATTTTTAATAGACTCTACCCATTTAAAATCATCATAGTTATATTCTCTTATATTATTTTCATCCCTTTTAGGATAAATAAGCCCTATTTTTTCATAATACCTTAATGTATCAATAGATAATGAAACCTTTTTAGAAAATTCACCAATTTTCATGTTTTTCTCCTTGACCTAGAGTTCACTCCAGAATTTATTATTTAATCAATTAAAGATATTGGAGGCATTTATTATGAATAAAAATAAAGGAATTAATGATGTTGTAGGAAGTTCAGCTGAATCAATAATGAATAAAATATTAAAAGTTGACCCAGATATTAAATACTTAATAGAAGATATTGCACATAAAATATATAATAGATCAGGATTAGATTTAAAACAAAGAGAAATGAAAGCACCCATAGTTTTTGAATGCTTTAAAAGGGTTAGAAACTAAAAATGACTTTTATAAGGTGGTTTATTTTAAAATATTATTTTTTATAAAATTTAATATTTTTGCTTATTATTTATAATTGAATTTTTCTAATCTAAACAACCTTTCATCATCTAATTTGTTATTATTATTTTTAAAGTCATATCCCATTGTCCTATAAAAATTCAATGCAGTAATAGATGAAGGAATCTCAACTCTTTTAGCTCTTTTAAAATAAATATCATTTTCTAGTGTATTAATAATAGTTTTTCCAATTCCTTTTCCTTGAAATTCAGGATCAACAAAAATATTAAAAAGACTACTTTCATCACTCTTACCCCAATAAGGTCCAATTGAACCAGTACCAACTATTTTATTATTAATTAAACAAATATAACAATGTAAATATTTGGATCTATCAATAAAAAATTTAGGAGTTCTTTCACCTATATCTTTTCTTAGATAATCAATATCATAATCTTTAATATTATTAGTCATCATTGTTTTTGAAACAAGATTTGATACTTCTTTGGCATCCTCATACTTAAATAACCTAATAATCATATAAAATCACTTCCAAGTAATGAATAATTAAAGTATATCATTTTTATTTAAAATAAAATCACTAAAAAAGGTGCCCTCAAAATTGAAGACACCTAACATTATAAAGAATCTATGATAAATAATTATAAATAATAGAACTTAGTTTTTTAGCAGCACCTATACCTGCTTTAGAATCATAATAATCAGTAAATCTTTTATCATTTAAATAAAGTTTAGCCATATATTTATGGTAATCCTTACTATAATTCTTATTTATTAACTTTAACCAGTTTTGGTGTAGATCAAATATCTCTTTGTCGTTGCTACTATCATTATTTTTCACACTATTGCTTAATAAATTAATTATTTTATTACCAATATTTTGGTAATATTTTATATTTTCTTCTGACAAGTTGGAAAAGTCTTGATTACATGAATCCATAAAATCATATCCATACTTTTGTCTTAGTTCTTTACCATAATTTTTTTCATTACTATTAATATGATTTTGCTTAAAAATTGATAATTTTTCATTATCACTCATACTTGTATTCTCCTTCTGGACCCTTTTAATCATTTTAATTTTGTTATCAATACTTTCCCTTTTATTTAATAGATGATTAAGATGCGTTTGTAATTCATCATAAAAAGATAAATTACTTGAAGACAAAATAGTCTTTATTCTATTAAGACTAAATCCTAGATTTTTATAAAAAAGTATTCTTTGCAAAATTACAACATTACTTGAATCATATACACGATAATTATTTGATGATCTTTTAGGGCTTAATAAATTTATCTCATCATAATAATGTAAAGTTCTAACTGTTAGTCCGGACATTTCAGCTATTTCTTTTGTTGAATATTTCATAGTACTATTTCCTCCAACAAGTTCATTATCTTCTATGACTTAACGTAATAGTCAATACTTAATTATAAATATACAAAAAAAGATGTTATCCAAAATTATCAGATAACATCTTTTATATATATTTATTTAATATTATATCCAGTCACTTCAAAATTTCCGTCCGAAGTAAAATGTAATTTAGTTAAGCTGCCGTTTTCTGGTCTTTTGCTAACATCGAACTTACCATTAGCAAAACGATCAACTAAACTAAGTACTGCTGGTCCATGACTAACTAATAATACTTTACCGTTATTTTGAATATTAGGATCATCTATAATTTCCTGGAGTCCTTTATCCCAACGTTTCCAATAATCTTTGCTATTTTCTGCCTGATGGAAAGGATCCATTTCATGAAAAGCATCCTTTATCCCATCTGATCCTAATTGTTTAACCATATTAGAATAAGAGTCAAATTTATTAGAAGCGGCTAAAGTATAATTAGTTGTATCGATATTACTACCTTCAAAAGAACCATAAAATACCCCTCTCAATAATGGAGTATCTACTATAGTGTCAGTATTTGAATGATAAAGATTATTATCACAAATAGTTTTTGCTGTATATCTAGCTCTTTCCATATCACTACAATAAATTGCATCAAATTTTTCACCAGATAATTTATCCGCAATTTTTTGTGCATCATCAATTCCTTGTTTAGTTAAGGGAGTATTGCTCCAACCTTGCATTTTACGATATATATTATAATAAGTTTGTCCATGACGAACTACATATAAGTCAAACTCTTTCATTATAAATACCTCCCTGTTTGTTTAATAATTATATCAAAATAAATAATAAAAGTTCAGTAAAGTTATTTAATGGACTTTTTTATAAAAATATTTTTGTACAACCAAAAACTGCCCAAAATATAAAAAGTAACCACTAATTAATAGCAGTTACTTAATAATAAATCATTTAATTATTTTAAACGCATTCGAATCATTTTTCCAATTTCTGCAACAATCAATGTTACAGCTCCAGAAGCAATAATTATTAACCAGTCTAATAAACTAATGTTAGAAGTATAGAAATATGATTGCATAAATGGAACATAAGTCAAGATTAATTGTAATACAATCATTAAACCAATAATCCAGAAAGCTTTTATATTAGTAAATATTTCTTTAGATATTGCTGGTTTACTAGTACGAATATTAAACAAGTAGAATATTTTACCAAATACTACCACATTAACGACCATTGTGCTTGCAACTGACTCAGCATATCCATGACCAGTTAACCATTCAAATACTACAATCCCCATAATCGCAATCAAACATGAAATATAAATCATTTGAAAAACATCATGTTTATTTAATAGGCTATCTTGATTATTACGAGGCTTACGTTTCATAATTCCATTTTCTGCTGGTTCAAAAATGAAAGCAAATTGAATGGTAATTGCTGAAACCATATTAATCCAAAGTAATTGCGTTGGTTGTAATGGCATTTCTTTATTCATCAAAATCGTAAATGCGATAATCAAACCTTCAGCGAATGAAGTTGGTAATAAGAATAGAATACTCTTCTTAATGTTGTCATAAATTCGACGACCTTCTTTAATAGCTACCGCCATTGTACTGAAATTATCATCAGTCAGAATCATATCAGCAGAATCTTTAGCAACGTCGGTACCTTCTATTCCCATCGCTACACCAATATCTGCCTTTTTTAAAGCTGGTGCATCGTTAACTCCATCCCCGGTCATAGCAGTTACTTTGCCAGCATCTTCAAGGGCTTGAATAATATCCATTTTATTTTTAGGTGTTGTTCTAGCAAATACTTGGTTATTTAATACTGCATCTTTAAATTGTTCATTAGACATTTCATCTAATTGTGCACCGGTTACTGCACTGATCTGGTCAGCTAAGCCTAATTGTTCACCAATAGCTTTAGCAGTAATTGGATTATCACCAGTTATCATCTTTAAACGAACTCCGGCTGAATTCATTTCTTTAAGTGCCTGAATCACTTCTTCTCTTGGTGGATCAATAATAGCTGCTAAGCCTAAGAATGTAATGCACTCATTCAATATCTCATGAGTGATTTCATTTACATCATCAGCAACATCTTTATATCCAACAGCAATTACACGTTTTCCTTGCTTGGATAATTCATTAATTTGATTATTTAAATATGTTTCATTAAATGAACTATCATTTTTATCTGTCATATTAAATAATTTATCAGGAGAACCTTTAATAAAAATCTTCTTTTGACCGTTTTCATCACGAACTAGCTTAGCAATGTAACGATAATCAGAATCAAATGGTAATGTATCAACTTCTTGGTAATTAGCATGATTAGGATAATTAAATTCCTTATGGTACAAAGTTAAGAATGCCCCATCAGTTGGCTCACCATTAATTTCCCAATTGTTATTTTCATGTGTTAAAACAGTATCATTTGCTTCATAACCTGATTCTAAAAACAATTTCATTTTAGAATCCATTTTAATATTTTCACCGTTAAGTTGAATATGTCCTTTAGGATCATATCCATCACCAGTAACTGTATAATTTTTATCATTAATGATAATGTTTTTAACAGTCATTTCATTTTTAGTAAGCGTTCCTGTTTTATCGGTTGCGATGACATCAACTGATCCTAATGTTTCAATCGCAGGAAGTGATTTAATAATAGTATGTTTCTTCTTAGCCATATCAATAACACCCATTGCAAGAACAACAGATGTTGTTGCAGGTAATCCTTCAGGAATAGCTCCAACTAGCATTGATACAACTGCTAAAGCTAAAACTGATAATGAATAAGTTTCCATAAACAGACCTAGTATAAATAGCAAAATTGAAACCGCTATAATTACATAAGTAATTTGGGTACCTAACTTATCTAGTTCAATCATTAATGGTGATTTTCTAGATTTGGTATTACTTACTTCAGAAGAAATTTTACCGATTTCTGTGCTAGCACCGGTATCAACAACAATTCCCTTACCACTACCAGATGTGACTGAGGTTGATGCATATGCCATATTCTTTCTTTCAGCTAAAGGTGTTTTATCATTATCAATAACACCTTCAATTTTTTCAATTGAATCAGGTTCTCCGGTTAGTGCTGCTTCTTGAATTCTTAAATTATCAGCATCAAAGATTCTTAAATCAGCAGGTACATTATCACCTGCTTCTAAGAAAACCACATCACCAACTACTAGCTGCTCTGCAGAAATGTCATCACGAGTACCATTACGATAAACAGTTGCTTTTGTTGATAGCATTTGTTTAATCTTTTCCAAAGCTTCAGAGGCATTCGCTTCTTGGTAATATCCAATTAAAGCATTAATAATTACCACTAAAGCAATAACCAGAGCATCAGAGTAATGACTCATCAATAAAGTAATTAATGCCGCCACCATTAAAATATAAATAATCATATTATTAAATTGGCGCACAAATAGTTTCCATTTAGGCTCTTTTGCAACTTCAATTTTATTTAGTCCATCTTTATCTAACTGATTACGAACTTGCTCATCATTCAAACCAGCTTTTATATCTTTAATATTATATTTTTCTATTATTTGATCAACGGTTAATTGGTAATTTTCTTTATCATTCATTTATATCTACCTTTTCAAATTTAATATAGTTAAAATAATATTATTAAAACTACTTTAATTGATAATAAGGTAAACAAGATATAAACCTATGCAAAAATATTTTCATAATTTTATATCACCTCGCAGATATTATAACTTATCAATCATATAATTTATAGCTAAATATTATTAACTTTACATTACTGAATAAATTTAACTGCCGTTCCATATGCAACAACTGATTGCATATCATTACCAATCGATCCAGAGTCAAATCTCATCATAACAATGGCATCTGCATTCTTACCTTTTGCTTCATCTTTCATTCTCTGAATAGCTTCTTCTCGAGAATTATGTAGCATTTGGGTATATCCTTTAATTTCTCCACCAACAAGATTTTTTAGACCAGCGGCAATATTACTGCCTAGATTTCTTGATTGTGTAGTTACACCAAATACTTCTCCCAGCACTTCATAGTTGGTGCCAATGTTTTCAGTAGTAGAAACTAACATTTCTAAACATCCCCTTAAATAATTTAATTATAATCATATAATTCTTATTTTCCTAACAAGTCAACTCATAATAAATTTGCAAGAAATAGTATTGTATATATTTACCATTTAGTGTTAATATTTAATTGTTAATAAGTTTATATATTAAATACTATAAATATGGATGAGTACTAAACTACAAATTTTTAGCGAGTTAAGGATAGTGAGAGCTTAATAATATTGTTATTTAGGAATAACACCTATTTGTTTTTATTTCGAAACTTAAGTAGGAATAAACGTTTTTCATACGTTATATGAAAAAGTGGCCTTATTTAAAAAGGCATTTTAGGTGGTACCGCGGAAAAGAGCTTTCGTCCTTTGATGGATGAAGGCTCTTTTTATTTTATTGTATTTAATTAAATTAGAAAGGTGTGTAATTTATATGCAACAACTAAGCGTTATTGATTTATATGACAAAGATATCGAAGACAAATCAACAGTTGCTCTTGAAGGTTCAGTAAAAACTATTCGTGGATCAAAGAATATTAGTTTTATTGAATTAAATGATGGTTCATGCTTTAGAAGTGCTCAAATTATCTTGAAAAAAGATAACCCTAACTTTGAAGAAATTAGTAAATTACCTATTGCCTCAACAATTACTGTTGAAGGTGAATTTGTTAAAACTCCAGATGCTCAACAAGCATTTGAAATTCATGGACAAAAGGTAGAACTAGTTGGTCATTCCAATGCTGACTACCCATTACAAAAGAAGAAACAAAGTTTTGAATACTTAAGAACAATTGCTCATCTACGTCCAAGAACTAATACCTTTTACTCTGTATTCCGTATCCGTTCATTAGCAGCATTCGCTGTTCATGAATATCTACAACACAATGATTTCGTGTATGTTAATACCCCTATCATTACTAGTAGTGATGCTGAAGGTGCTGGAGCAATGTTCCGTGCCACCACTTTAGACATGAATAATTTACCTAAAGACGATAAAGGTAATGTTGATAATTCAAAAGACTTTTTCAAAACTGTTACTAATTTGACTGTTAGTGGTCAATTACAAGAAGAAGCTTTTACCATGGCATTTAAGAATGTATATACTTTTGGTCCTACCTTTAGAGCTGAAAATTCACATACCCCTCGTCATGCTTCAGAATTCTGGATGATTGAACCAGATATGGCATATACTCGCTTACCAGGTATGATGGATTGTGCTGAAGGTCTATTAAAATATGTTATCAATTACCTTCTAGAACATGCTAAAGATGAATTAAACTTCTTAGACAAAAATGTCGAACCTGGATTAATTGAAAAATTAAAGGGTACTGCCGGTAAAGAATTCGCTCGCGTAACTTACACTGATGCAATCAAGTTATTGCAAGAATCTGGTGAAAAGTTCGATATTCCGGTTAAATGGGGTATGGATTTAAAATCTGAACATGAACGTTACTTATGTGAAGAAATTTATAAACGCCCTACTTTCTTAACTGATTATCCTCGTGATATTAAAGCATTCTATATGCGTGATAACGATGATGGTAAGACAGTTGCCGCTTCTGATTGTTTAGTGCCAGGAATTGGTGAAATTGTTGGTGGAAGTGAACGTGAAGAACGTGAAGATGTCCTTGATCAAAAGATTCATGAATTTGGCTTAAAACCTGAAGAATATGCTTGGTATGCTGAATTAAGAAAATATGGTGAAATTAAGCATTCTGGATTTGGTATTGGATTTGAAAGACTAGTTATGTATGTAACTGGTATGGAAAACATCAGAGATGTAATCCCTTACCCACGTGAACCAGGAAACGCACCATTCTAATTTGTTAATACAATAAAAGAGATAACAGATACTTTAATAATCTGTTATCTCTTTTATTTTGCCTAAATTATTAATACTAAAAACACCTAATTCTTTAAAATTATAATTAATCAATTGAATAACAAATAATTCATTGTCTATATCAAATTCAATTGGAACAGTCATAATATTATTGATTTTTAATTGTTCTAATAATTCTGTTTTTGCATCCATAAAGGATTTAATTTTGGTATTATTTTGTACTAAATTCGTAGAAGGAAAAAAATAACCAAACTCACCACGATATGTTACTTTAAGTAAATTTTGTTTTGATTCAAGGATTTTAATTATATTAGACAAGTTCATTTCTCCTTTCATAAAAATATAATTGGTAATCTAGATTGATAAGATTTATACCACAGAAATATAGTCAGATAAAGACTCAATAACTTAATTTTTAAATGCTAAAATGTAAATCCAGACTTTTTTAGGAGCGATTATATATCGAAGAAATTAAATCACAAAATAGTAAAAAATATATGAAAATAAAAAGATGGCTTAAAATATTTGGCCCTGGGTTAATTGTTATGTTAGCAGACACTGATGCTGGTTGCTTAATAACTGCCGCTCAATCTGGGGCCCAATATGGATATTCCATGATTTTGCCACAAATTATTTTAATCCCAATTTTATATATGGCACAAGAAATGACTGTCAGATTAGGTATAGTTACTAAAAAGGGGCATGGTGAGTTAATCCGTGAACATTTTGGTAAAAAATGGGCTTACTTGTCAGCCGTAACTTTATTTATATCGGTGATTGGCGCTTTAATAACTGAATTTATAGGGATTGCTGGAGTTGGTGAATTATTTGGCATTTCTAAATGGATAACAGTTCCATTTGCAATTATTCTATTATCGTTAATTGGATTAAATGGCAGTTACAAAAAAGTAGAACATATTGGAATTGCTGTTGGCCTTTTTGAATTAGTATTTATTATTGGTTTGTTTTTCGTCCACCCTTCATCAAGTCAAATTATAAACGGATTTATTAAACTACCAATAAATGATCCAAATTACATATACTTAATTGCTGCGAATGTAGGTGCAGTAATTATGCCGTGGATGATATTTTATCAACAAGGTGCTGTTATTGATAAACAATTAAAACCTAATATGATTAAAGAAGAAAAATATGATACAGCTATTGGTACCATCATCACTCAGGCAATTATGATTGGATATATTATTTTATTTGCTGCAATAGTAGCAAACAAAAATAACATAATAAAATTAAACTCAGTCGCAGATTTAGCTAGTGAATTAGGCAACTTTTCTGGTATCAACACAGCAAAAATCATAATTGGACTAAGTATTATTGGTGGTGCCTTTGTCGCAGCCATTGTTGTAGCATTAGCTGGTACCTGGGGAATTACTGAAGTCTTAAACGTTCCTCATAGTTTAAATTACAAAATAAGTCGTAAAAATTTATATTTTTATTTAATATATGTATCTGTATTTTTAATTAGCGGTATTATGGTCTTATTTATGCAAAATATGATTGATATTACTATTTTTATCGAGGTATTAAATGCCTTAATGACTCCAATTGTATTAGGATTTTTATTAATGTTAGAAAACAAAGCCCTTCCCAATAAATACAAAATGCATGGATTTTATAAATGGCTGGTTATTATTTGTTGCCTAATAGTTATGATATTTGGTATTTATATGATTGGCCCTACTTTAAATTTTTGGTAAAAATTTTATCAAATAAAAAAGACCTAATATAATTGGTCTTTTTATTTTACATAGTTACTTTTCCATCATTTCAGAGATAGCATCAGCCATTCTATGAATTCCTTCATGAATTTGGTCATCTTTCATATTAGAAAAATTTAGTCTAAAAGTTCCTGGAATAATTTCATCTGGATAAAATGGTTCTCCTGGAACAAAAGCAACATTATGTTTAACACAATTCTTAAATAATTCCATAGTATTAATATTGCCAGGTACTTCAACCCATATAAACATCCCGCCTTCTGGATTACTATGCTTAACACCTCTTGGAAATTGTTTATCAATTTCTTTTAACATCATTGATGCACGACGATGATAAGCATCGCGAATTTTTTGAATATGAAGATCTAAGTTATTGTCCTCCATATACTGAGCAACAATATATTGGGACAAATTATCTGAATGCAAATCTGCAGATTGCTTCATTACAACAAACATATTTACAAATTTTTCATCAGCAATAATCCATCCCAAACGCATTCCTGGTGCCAATATTTTAGAAAAAGTACTCATATAAATGACATGCCCATCTTTATCAAAATGTTTAATTGGATCAATAGATTTTCCCGAATAACGAATTTCACCATATGGATCATCTTCCATTACCATAACATCATATTTGCTTGCTAAATCGGCAACTTCTTTTCTACGATTAGTAGGCATCGTTCTACCTGTTGGATTTTGAAAATTTGGAATGGTATAAATAAGCTTTACATTTGGATAATTTTGCAAGGCAGTTTCTAGAGAATCAGCCTTCATTCCATTTTCGTCCATATCTACACCAACAATTTTAGCTCCATAACTTCTAAATACATCCAATGCACATAGATATGTAGGTTTTTCAACTAAAACCACATCACCCTGATTAATCATCATCTTAGAAATTAAATCAATAGATTGTTCGGATCCAGTAGTAATACAAATATTTGATGATTTACAGTTAATATGTTTATGAGAATCCATTCGATTAGCTACTAATTGTCTTAATTTCGAATTACCAATGGAAGCAGTATACTGTAAAGCATCTTGGCCATGTTTTTCAAAAACTTTGTCAGATGCTTTTTTCATTTCATTTACTGGAAATAATTCTGGAGCAGGTAGACCTCCCGCAAATGAAATAATTTTAGGATCCCCAGCTACCTTTAAAATTTCACCTACCACATCATTGTTTTGTTTGGGTACGCGATTTGAAAACTTAAAATCCATAATACTTCACTCCATTCATTCTTATATTATGAATAATAATAACATAATAATTAAAATAAATTAATAAATTTTTAATGATATTCCAATATAAAAAAGACTGATCATAAAAATCAGTCTTTTTTATAAATAATTTAAATTATGATAATCTACCAATCATAACGGCAGCAAATACAATTAAAATCAATCCAACGATTGTGAATAATAATTCTTTTCTGTTTTTGTGTTCTTTTAAGATTAATAAACCACCTAGTGTTGAAACAACAACATTCATTTGAGTTAATGGGAATGAAGTTGCAACACCATTTAGACTTAATGAAGTTAAGTATGCTAAGGTACCTAAACCACCTAGTAGTCCAATAATTCCATTCTTAATAGTAAACTTAGATTTCATTAATTGAACACTACTCTTACCATTCATAATAAATGAAATAACAATAGCACCTAAACACATACCAATTGTTTGAGGTAATAATCCAACAATTCCAGAAGCATTTGGAATTCTAGGGAATACAGAACAAGCTGTGTAACCTAAAGATCCAATAAGTAATAATGGAATACCAGCTTTATAATTCATCTTCACTCTAGAAACTGATTTATCAACATAACTAGTAGAAAATACTCCAATAATTAATAGAGCAATACTGATAAAACCAATTGTTTTAGCATCAAGAGAGCCCCATTCACCCCAAAAAATAACACCACATAATGGGATTTCAATTAATTGCAATCCTGTTGAAATAGGCATTGCTGAAGAAACATTCATTTTTTGGAAAGAACTAAATTGAGTAAACTGAGCAAATGACCAAGCCATTCCACCTAAGAAAGGCCATAGAAATTCTTGGAAAGAGATTGATGGTCTAGTAAATGCATAAATTATTAATCCAACAATAACTTGTCCATATCCAGTACCCATAACTTGTTCAATTGGACGACCACCAACTTTAGTGGCAATTAGAGGTCCAACCCCCCACAATAACGCGGGAAGTATTCCGATTAAAATATTCAAACTCATATTAGAAACACTTCTTTCTCATTTGATTACAAAATTAATTATGCACTTCTTTATAATTAAAGTTAAATAAAAGCTATATATCATTTTGTATATTTATTATTATACATTTGGAATCGATTTTAGTAAAGCGCTTTCATTAATTTTCATTTAAGTTATTTTTAAGTATCTCTATTTACAATAAATTAAAAAATATATGGAAGTGATTTAAATGAAAAAAAGGATAATAAAACAGTTGATTTTAATAACTACTATCTCATTAATCTTATTTACTTCATTCATTAATACTAAAAATCAAAATCAAGTAATAAAAAGAACAAACCCAGATAATCAAACTGAGTTTGTTTGGAAATAATTATAAATCATGATGCTTTCTTAAATAATGCATCATTAGATAAATAATCACAAATGTAATAAATACTGTAAATAACCATGACCAACTACTATTAGCAAAAGGCAATCCAACATTCATCCCATAAAATCCACTAATAATTGGTGGGATTGCAAGGATTAAAGACCAGATAGTAAGAATTTTCATAGTCTCATTTAAATTATTATTAATGATATTACTGTAAGTGTCTTCAATCTGACTAACAATTTCATCATTAACATCAAACATATATTTACATTCACTATATTCAACAACAACATCATCAATATGCTGATCTTGATGATTATTAAAGGTAATTGGAACTACAAAATTATCACTAGATTTTTGTAATTGATTAATAGCCATAATATTAGCAGCTGTAGATGATTTTAAGTAGACTAAGTCATTTTTTAAAATAGCAATTTCATTAAGTTGTTTATTATTAACAGTTTTACGTAGTCCTTGTAAATGTTCAACATCTTCGTTGATTTCATCTAATTTATTCATGTATGGCTTATTAATTCTTTCTAAGATACTAAAAATAACATCAAATTTATTACAACTACTTTGTTGTTTAACACGATATCTAGAATCACTTTTAGTTATAATAACATCTTCAGTGAATGCAGCAACTACTGGCGAAGTATCAACATTTTCATCTTGTCCGCTTATCAATGCACGTGCAATCAAAACTGAATATTTTTTCACAGAATCATATTCAAAACGAGAATGTTCATGTCGATCAAGCATGTATCCTTTTAGGATGTTAGGTAATTTATAATCATCAATTGTGTTAACTACCTCTTTAGTGTTAGCATCAACCAATTCAATCCAAGTTGAATCAATTAATTTATGTACCTTCTTCAAAGATAATCCCTCATTTTTGTATAATTATTTTAACTTAAATAATTGATAGTAAAATTTAAGTACTGATACAATATATTATATATGTTTTTATCATTATGAAGAAAGGATTTGGCTTAATATTAATAATTATAAAAAAGTAGCTATTTTAATGGCATCAAGCTTATTTATGCAATTTTTAGATGCAACTATTTTAACAACTGCCCTACCATATATTGGTAAAAGTTTGGATGTCCCAACTAACTCATTGTCTTTAACTGTTAGTATTTATTTCATTACCATGGCTATTTTCATCCCATTAAGTGGATGGATTGCCAAAAGAATTGGTAAAAAAAATGCTTGGATGTTAGCAACATCATTATTTGTACTTAGTTCATTAGGAGATGCCGTTGCTCCAACATTTTCTTTCCTACTAATTAGTCGTTTTGTACAAGGTTTTGCTGGGTCATTAATGACCCCCACTGCTAGATTAATTATGTTAGAAAAGACTCCATCTAATCAATTACTAAAAATGGCCAATTATTTAGTTTGGCCTGCTTTAATTGCACCTGCAATCGCACCAATGTTAGGAGGATTTATTGTTAAATATCTTAGTTGGCAGTGGATTTTCTTGCTTAATATTCCTATTGGTTTGATTGCCGTAATCATTGGAAATGAATTAATCGAAAAAGATGATAATAAGATACGCAGTAAATTTGATTTGTTAGGTTTTATTGAGATTGCTATGTCATCTGGACTAATTTTAATTGGTGCAGAAATAGCAACTTATGGTAAACATTTATGGAAGTTATCAGGTATTTTAGTAATAATTGGCTTGTTAATGATTTTATTAGTTGGATACCATTTATCAAAAACAAAAGAACCATTATTTGAAATAAAGGCTTTAAAAGTCAGTTCATTTCGAATTTATCAAACTGGCGGAACCTTTTTATGGCTATCTGTCGGTGCATTACCATATTTATTAACTATCTATTTACAAACTGTATTCCATTGGTCCGCATTAACTGCTGGATACTATGTAATTTTTGTATTTATAGGTAATATCGGAATCAAACCATTTACCAATATGATAATTAAAGCAATTAAATATAAATGGTCATTAATTTTAGCATTAATTACCGTCGCTATTAGTACTGCATTAATTGCATTAGTCCGTCCAAATACAAGCGGTATAATTATTGCATTATTAGCATTGTTATCGGGTTGTGGTCGATCTTTGGCACTAACTTGTTATAATGCAGTCACTTTTTCGGAAATTCCCATGGACGAAAGAAATTCTGCTAACACTCTAAGCTCAGTATTACAGACTATGGCACAGGGATTAGGAGTTTCACTTATCTCAGTAATTGTATCTGCATTATCAACTTTTGTAAGTGTTAATATCGCATATGAATATGGATTTATCTTTTTAGGAATTTTAATGATATATCCAATTATTGAGGTCCTAATGCAACCCAAAGATTTTGGGTTTAAAGCGTTATAAAAAAAGGTTCACTGAATCCAATCAGTGAACCTTTTTTATATAATAAGATTATTTTTAATTTTATCCACGACCATTATTAAATGCTGGATATAACTTCATACCACCATCAACAAAGATTGTGTCACCAGTTACGTATGATGATTCATCAGATGCTAACCAAGCAGCCGCAGCAGCAACTTCATTTGGCTTACCAATACGACCCATTGGAACTAATTCAGCAGTTTCTGCATAGGTCTTTGGATCAGCAAACTTTTTAGCATTAATTGGTGTATTAATTGCACCTGGAGCAATTGCATTTACACGAATATTCTTTTCAGCATATTCCTTAGCAACTGTTTCAGTAAGTAATTTACTACCACCCTTTGATGCTGCATAGTCAGCAAAATGTGGCCATGAAATTTGTTGATGAACTGAAGACATGTTAATAATGTTACCTTGTTTATTATTATCTAAGAAATAATTTAAAGCAGCTTTAGTACCTAAGAAAGTACCTGTTAAGTTAACATTAATAACCTTGTTCCAATCATCTAATGATAATTCATGAGTTGGAGCTTCTTTTTCCATACCAGCATTATTAATCCATAAGTCTAAAGTCCCAAAATGTTCAACAGCAGTATCTACTAACTTTTGAATATCTTCTTCTTTAGCAACATTGGCTTGAACGGCAACAGCGTCTCCACCTTCATGCTTAATTTGATCAACAGCTTTTTGAGCTCCTGCTTCGTCAGAATTATAATTAAATACTAACTTCATGTTTTCATTTGCTAAACGAGTAGCAACAGCATTACCAATACCTTTTGAGGCACCAGTAACAACTGCAACTTTTCCCTTAAGATCTGTATACATTGAAATCATTCCTCTCTAATTATTAACTATTTAAATTATTACATACATTATAAAAAAACGTTAATAATTTGTTTCTATATTATAAAACTAATTAATATTATGGATAGTATTAACAATACAATGTTAGTTAATGTAAAGATTTTTAAAAATGGCCAACTACTCTTATCTGCATATTTTTGAACTTGCTTAAAAGCTAATAAATTTGCTAAAGATGCAACTAAGCTACCTAATCCGCCAATATTAACACCTAAATATAATGGATAAAAATCATTAGTAAATTTTGCAATCAAGACTGCTCCTGGAACATTACTAATGATTTGACTAATTAATGCCCCAGAAAAAAATACTTGATGTGATGTATTCAGTAAATGATTCAAGCCACTAATAACCAATTGGTTGCGACTTAAAATACCAACAATCAAAAAAAATCCAACAAAAGATAATAATAATGAATAATCTACATCAATAATTGTTGAACGATTAATATAAGTTCCATAAATTAGGGTTATTGCAAAAGGAATCAATAAATTAATTACCTCAAATATGCCAAGAAAGATAAAGATTATTAATATAATCACTGGCAAACATTTTTTGTAATCCAAGTTAATTTTTGATAAATCGTTGGCATTAATTTTTTTATTTTTTACAAATAATACCAGACACCCTAAAATAAACATTCCTAATAATAGAATTATAAAAGCTGGATTAAAAAATTGATTAATTGATAAATGATAATATGATAATAAAAATACATTTTGTGGATTACCGAATGGAGTTACAGAACTACCTAAGTTAGCAGCAATTGTAATCAATGTTACCGGATATGGAATTGATAATTTTTGTGTATAAGCAATTTCTATATATAAAGGTACTAAAGTGATAATTGCGATATCATTTGTGACTAGCATGGACCCCAGAAAAGAAAATATTGTCATCAAAGAAACTATTTGTCGAGTACTATGGGATATGTTAATTATATAATCGCTAAAAAATTTTAAAATATTTAGAGACTTAATAATTGAAACTAACATCATCATAGTAAATAAGGATATAATGGTAGTGAAATTAATATCATTCATTCTAGGAGTGCCAATAAACAGCATTATAATAAGTATCACGATAACAATTTTAAGTATTGGGTCATAAAAAATATTATTTTTAATTTTATTCATTTATAAATTCATCTCATTTTTTAATTGCAATTTTTTTATCTTTATATATAATTTAACATTTATTTTAATATTTTCTACTTTTTCTTTAAAGTATGCCTATTTAGTGGTATGTTGTATTCTATTAGGTAAAAATTACATAAAATTTTATATTTATTTGGAGGATTTAGTTATGAAAGCTAAATTTGATAAGCTATCCTTTGCCGGAATGTTGATCGCATTAGGTATTGTTTATGGTGATATTGGTACATCACCTTTGTATGTAATGAATGCAATTATCGGTGATGCCGGAAAAATGTCTGACATTACTCCAGATTACATTGTAGGATCTATTTCACTAATAATTTGGACCCTTATGATTATTACTACCGTGAAATATGTCCTAATTACAATGAAAGCCGATAACAACGGTGAAGGTGGTATTTTTGCTCTTTATGCATTAGTAAGGCGTCGAGCAAAGTGGTTAGTTTGGCCAGCTTTAATTGGTGGAGCTGCCCTTTTAGCTGATGGTACTCTAACTCCTGCGGTTACCGTAACTTCTGCTGTTGAAGGTTTGAAGGGACAATCATTTGGGGCCATCTCTTTCAGTAATTCCCAACAAGATGTTGTAATAATTACATCTTGTGTATTATTAGTTCTATTTATTATTCAAAGGTTTGGGACTGGAATTATTGGAAATTCTTTTGGACCTGTTATGCTAGTTTGGTTCTCATTTTTAGCAATTATGGGAATTATTAATTTATTACATTATCCTATGATTCTAAAGGCTTTTAATCCAATCTATGCTGTAAGAATTCTATTTAGCCCTACTAATAAATCGGGTATTTTTATTTTAGGTAGTATTTTTCTTGCAACCACTGGTGCTGAAGCATTATATTCTGATATGGGACATGTTGGTAAAAAGAACATATATGGTACTTGGCCATTTGTATATATTTCATTAATTCTTAACTATTTAGGTCAAGGTGCTTGGATTATTAAAAATTCCCATAATCCTGCATTTGCCGGATTAAAAAATTTAAATCCATTTTATGATATGTTACCAAGTAGTTTACGTGGATTTGCAATTGCAATTGCGGCATTAGCAGCTATTATTGCATCACAAGCATTAATTACAGGATCATTTACATTAGTAGATGAAGCAATTGGTTTGAAGTTCTTACCTCGAATGATTGTTAAGCATCCAAGTAATGTAAGAAGTCAAATCTATATTGCAACTGTCAATTGGTTCTTATGTATAGTTACATTTATTGTATTATGGTTCTTCAGAAGTTCAGAACGGATGGAATCAGCTTACGGATTAGCAATTACAATTACGATGTTAATGACTACTTTATTATTATTTGAATTCTTGTCATCAAAGATTAAACGTGTCTTTGCATTTTTCATTGCGCTATTCTTTGCAGTAATCGAATTTACATTCTTCTTAGCAAGTGTTGTTAAATTCGTGCATGGTGGATATGTAACCCTAATTATTATGCTTTCTATTTTATTAGTTATGATTCTTTGGTACTTCGGTAACAAACGTCGTGATCATTATGAAAAAGAAAGTGAATATGTTTCATTATTGGATTATCGTAAACAATTATCAGAATTAAGTAATGATGATTCAATTCCTTTGTATACATCTAACTTAGTTTATATGACTAAAATTAAGAATGATTATCAAATCAAACGTAGTACTATGTATTCTATTCTAGATAAAGAACCTAAACGTGCCAAAGTTTATTGGTTTGTAACGGTTAATGAAACTAATAATCCTTACGAAAGTAATTATACTGTTGATTTATTAGATACTAAGAATGTTGTAGATATTCAACTTTACTTAGGTTTTAGAAAACAACAAAGTGTAAGTATTTATCTACATCAAATCGTTCATTACCTAATAGAACAAGGCGTAATTGATCCACAAAAGCAACATTACTCATCAACTAATGTTCCTGGTAATGTTGGTGATTTTAAATTTGTTATTATTAATGAAAGACCTTCTGATTTAGCATTGAATTCTGAAATTAATGCCTTTGATCGTCAACTAATTTCTGGAAGAATATTCTTACAAAATATTACTGCTTCTCCTATTTCATGGTATGGATTAGAATTCAGTAATGTAATTGAAGAGTCTTCACCATTGTTTATAACAATGCAACATGATCAATATTTAGTACAAAGAAAGATATATCATTCAATTCATTCTAGAAAAAAATAGTAAATAAAAAGATTTACCATTAAGTTGGTAAATCTTTTTTTATTGCTAAAAAATATATGAATTGATACATGCTAATAATACAACAATATAAACAATAGCAAGTGTTTTTCGATACCAAAGGCCCTTAGAATTGTTAAACCAATAATAAACGTATATTGGTGCCATCAATATACAAATAATTCCTAACAGCATAATACCAATATATAAGACCGGTGATGAATCACTTATTCCACTTATGATAAATATAAATGGAAATACCAATAATCCTAAATTAAGTAACATTTCCTTAGTGAATGAATTCATTGTATCATCTCTTCTTTATTAAAATAATTTTTCTTAAAATGATAGGTGCTATTAAGGTTGTAGCAACTATTGAAGCAATTATAGTTGAATAATAACCTTCACTAATCAAATGAGCATTTAATCCAATGCCAGCTATAATGAGTCCAACTTCACCCCTACTAATCATTCCAGCACCAATTTCCATTGAAGATATCGAATTGAATTTACTTATTTTAGCACCCAACATTGCGCCAAAAAATTTAGTTATAACTGCTAATACAGTAAATATAACAAAAACTAATAAATTATTTACAATCCCGCTTAGCTCCATATTTAATCCTACATTAGCAAAAAAAACTGGAATAAATAATGAATATCCAATATTTTCAAATTTATTAGATATATCTTTTTTGAAATCAGTACGACTAAATATAATACCAGCAAAAAAAGCTCCTGTAATGGTACTTAAAGATGTTTCTTCAGCCAAATAAGATAATGCTAGGCATGTAATCATAGCAATTTCAGTGATTCCTACATTAAATTTTTTTATAAAAAGATTTAACCATTTGGTAATTACTTTATATAAAACATAAACAAGGATAAAGAAACCAATTTGAAGTAAGATAGTGATAATAATATTAGCATTATTATCATCACTAACTCCAAAGAAAGATACTGCAAAGCTCAAAGCCAAGATTGATAAAACATCATCAGCTACTGCAGCCCCTAAAATAGTGATTCCCTCAACGCTATCTAGTTCTTTCATTTCTCTCAAAACTTCAACCGATATAGAAACAGAAGTAGCCGCAAAAATAATTCCAATAAACAAACTTTCTACATTAGAAAAACGATGCATAATACCGGCAATGTACATGAACAAGATAGGTGCTAGAATTCCTAAAATTGCAACCAATAAACTGGGGTTTAAATATTTTTTTAATAGATCTAAATTACTTTCTAATCCAGCAATAAACATCAATATAATGACGCCAATGTCTGAAAAAGTACTAATTATAGAGCCAGTATGAACAATATTTAAGATTGATGGACCCAAAAATACTCCGCTGATTAATTGTCCCACTACCCCTGGTAAGCCAAGCCTTTGGAATAGCTTACCAAATATTATTGTAAAAACTAAAATTAAAATTAGTTCAATTAAATAATTCAAATAACTACTCTCCCTTAAAAACATATAATTATCTAATATATTAACATAACTAATTGTCTATAATCTTACATTGAACTACTTAATAATTTACGTTATAATTATAAATACATATTCAAATTCACCACTAAATGTTACTTAATTTTTTCTTGCTATTATTTTCTGTAACATATGAGTGGACACATAATATAAAAGGCTGCTGATTCTTTCAGCAGTCTTTTTTTATCCAACGTGATTTTCTTTCAGAATCATTTGAACTTCTTGTTTCATTTCGTCGTTCTTTTTCCATTCTTCAAAATGATCTAAGTTTTCATCTGGCATCGTATAATTTTTGTTAATATAGTCTTCATAATTTGCAACATGATCAGAATGAGGAATGTTTAATTGAAGAATTCTAACCTCTTTAATAAATCCTTTCTCTGCAGCTAATTCAGCTCGACCGTTCTGCACCATGTTACTGATTTCCATATACTTGCTTCCATCTAGCCTAGTAATTTGTTCAATTAAATCTAATGTTTCATCACTTTTATATTCTTCAGACATTACATAATATCTCCTTACTAAAAAATCCGCATAAACGGATTTTTTATTATTTTACACTCATTTTTTGAGTTTTATGATGTTTTTTTATACCTGATGCCTGTTCTAATTTACCAGGCAACTTCAATGTTTTTGAAGGCTTTACAATTGAAGAAGGATTTTTAACAATATGACTAATCGAATGACCAGAAATATTTACTAAACAGAAAAACATAGTTGCAAAAACAACCAACCAAGTAAATGCAACCGTTAATTTGGGCATTTTTTCACTAATAACAGAACTATAGAAACGTTTCTTTATTTTTGCAGCTACCCTTTTTTCATCAGGATGTTCTTTTTGTTCAGTTTCAATTACCTGATTTTGATATTTATTAATATCAAAGTCTTTTTGAATTTGCTTTTTATCAGTTTCAAAATCAACTTTTTGTTGTTTGGATAGACCTTTAAACCATTTAGTAAATTCACGATATTTCTTAGTAACATCCTTAGTTTTACCGATAGTTTTTAATTCACCATAATTAATCCAGGCAACACGATCACAAAGTAACTCAATTTGTCTTAAAGAGTGACTAACAAAAATAATGGTTTTACCTTCAGCTTTAAAACCAGCAATTTTATCAACACATTTTTGATAAAATGTATCATCCCCAACAGATAGTGCTTCATCAATGATCAAAATATCAGGCTTAATATGAACAGCAATTGAGAATCCTAATCTAGATCTCATACCACTTGAATAACTTTTAACCGGTTGATCAACGAAATCACCAATATCAGCAAAAGAAATAATATCATCCATCATATTATCAATTTGGTTATTAGTAAGACCCTGCATTAATGATTTTAATCTAATATTTTCACGACCAGTTAAATTTTTTCTTAAACCAGCACTAATTGCAACAATAGATGTATCTCCTCTAACATCAACAAAACCACTAGTTTGTGGAATAATACCAGATATTATATTTGATATAGTGGATTTACCTGAACCATTAACCCCAATTAATCCTAAAGTTTCTCCTGGTTTGACATCAAAAGAAATTCCCATTAAAGACCAAAAATGAGGTACATTAGTTTTAATCGAAAAAAATGATTTTAATTTATCAGCTTGAGTTTTAAATAAGTCATATTCTTTTGTTACATTTTGAACCCTAATTTTATAATCTTCTGTCATTTTTATACTTCCTAAAATTTTATTCAGTTTGTTTATTATAAAACTACAAGAGTATTATATCAAATCAAAGTATAACTAAAAAGCTAAACTAAAACTTTAAAGCCCCTGATGCAATCCAATAGTTTTTATTATTTAAGTTAATACGGTACCAATTGGTGTTATCTTTACCTTTTACACCTGATTTATCATAAGTAATTAAATAATCACTAGGTACTTTTACGTCATCCCAATTAGTAACTTTTGCTCTCTTAGATGACCCTGGCATATCATTATAAAGACGATATTTACCATAATTGTTAAGGTAAGCATATCCAGACTTGTTATTATAATTATTTTTAAATTCTTTATGTCTGGTTATATTTGATAAGTCTTTTGACTTAATCCAAGCATTACCAGTCCCTGGAATATAGATTCGATACCATTCTGTTCTTACTCCATCATTATCAATGATGGCTTTCGCACTAGTATGATAGCTGTCATCAACCAAATCCTTATTTTCCTTAACCTTTTTACTCAAATATGGTGAATTAAATACATGATTATAAACATTGCTATGAGTATTAGTATTTACAGTAACTTCTTTATTTTCTTTAATGTAATTAACTTTAGGCATCTCTAAAGCCTTTGAATATACCCAATATTTTTTCTTTGAATGTTCTGATAGTCTAATTCGATACCATTTAGATTCATTTTTACCATAATTACGAATGCCCAAACAATCAACAAATACTTTCTTACTGGAATTTAAAGATTTATTCCAACCATAAGACCTGATATTACGAGTAGTTCCCTTTACATGATTATATAATTTATATGTTCTATATTTATTGGATAATTTGAAAGTTTCTTTACCATCTGATCCAACATACTTAGTAATGTTTTCTTTTTTAGGTTGTTCAGGTCGTGTTACTGGTTGTGTTGGTTGTTCGGGTTGTGATTGATTAGAATTATTATTTTGATTATTAATATTGTTTTGTGTGTTATTATCTTGTTTATTATTAGATGGAACTGAACCAGAGTCGTAAGTTTTTAAATTATTTTGATTAATAAATGAAATTAATTTGTTGGAATAAGCTGGATCAGTAGCATATCCATCAGCTTGAATATTAATAGCAGCTTGCTCAACTGTTGGGGCCATAGATCGATGAACATTTGAATATCTAATATTATTGTTTAAGAAATCAGCATATCCCTGTAGACTACTTAATAAATCAGGATAAGTACTAAAAGTAGAATTTGTTGTATAACTATTTCCATTACTAAATTCAGTAGTTGAGGTGTTAATACCTTGCCCATTTGTAGCTTTAATGCCAAATAAGTTATTACTGCTTTGGGTTAGAGAACTTTGCCCATAAGCACTTTCAATAGCTGCTTGTGCAAGTAATAATGAAGGATATAAGTCATTTTTATTAGCAATTCTTTGTGCTAATGGACCAAGTTTATCAAAAAAGTTTTGACTATTTAATTCACTAGAAATAACGCTTACATTATTAGTATTACTAACATCAACACTAGAATTGTTGGACTGATTATTATCATCTGCATTAACATCTAACACTTTAAAAGAAGTCATAACTGCACTAACAGTCATAACTGATAGAAAAGCCTTTGCAATATTTTTATTTCGCATAATCTTCCTCCATGTTTATGTATATTATCTTCTTATGCCACGCTTATCTGCGCTTAATTTATTTTGTTGATTTTTAAATTTTTCCCAAGTCTTATCTTTTTTAGCTTGTGACTTAGAATTATTTGATCTTTTTTTAGTAAATTTCATAAATCGAACTCCAATCTTCGGTATTATAACATTAATAAGATAAATATTTATATACCCTTAAATAAAATTATAACATCACTATGCGTAAATCGTTATTACAAAACAAAAACATTTATATAATAAAAAGCATCAGGATGAAATCCCAATGCTTTTTTATTATTTTATTGAACAGTAACACTTTTAGCTAAGTTTCTAGGATGATCAACGTCTAATCCTTTATTCAAACTTGTATAGTAAGCAAGTAGTTGAGCAGGAATAACGCTTAATAATGGTGTTAACATACTATTTACATCAGGAATGATAATATCATCGTCTTCTTTAGCCAATGCTTTGGTTACAATTGTAATAGCTTTAGATCCACGAGCCATTGTTTCTTCCAAATTACTTCTAGTTAAATTAGAAGTATTCTTTTGAGTAATAATTCCAATAACTGGAGTCTTATCCTCAATTAAAGCAATTGTACCGTGCTTTAATTCTCCAGAAGCAAATCCTTCAGCATGGATATATGAAATTTCTTTAAGTTTAAGGGCAGCTTCCAATGAAACAAAGTAATCAATTCCACGACCAATGTAGAATGATTTGCTAGCATTTACAAAATAGTCTTGGGATAGTTGATTCATTTTTTCTTTTTCGTCAACAATTGTTTGCATCCCTGTAGCAACTAATCCTAATTGTTGTCTTAAGTTAAATTCAGTAGCCGCTTTAATTTGATCTGCTTCACCCAAACCTTTAGCTAAAATAGCTTCAACAGCAATTTGAGCAGTATATGCTTTAGTAGATGCAACGGAAATTTCAGGACCCGCATGTAATAATAAAGTATAGTCTGATTCACGTGATAAAGTTGATTTAGCAACATTAGTAATAGTTAAGCTCTTGTAACCGGCTTTGCTAACATTAACTAATACTTCACGACTATCAGCAGTTTCACCACTTTGACTTAAGAAAATAAAAAATGGATTCTTTGATAAGAGTGGCATATTATATGCAAACTCAGAAGCAACGTGAACTTCAGTAGGAATTTGAGCCATTGTTTCAAATAAATTTTTACCTACTAAACCAGCATGATAACTAGTACCAGCAGCAACAATGTATAAGCGATCTGCTTGTTTAATTGATTTTAATAAATCTTCTTCGATTTCAGGATTACCATCTTCATTTAAGTATTCAGAAGATAGTTTTCTCATAACATTAGGTTGTTCATCAATTTCTTTAAGCATGTAGTATGGATAAGTACCCTTATCTGTATCACTAGCATCAATATCAACGTGGAATGGTTTACGGTCTGTAACCTTATTACCATCCTTATCTTGAATATCAATAGAATCTGGTTTGACAGTAACAAAATCACCATCATTTAATTCTAAGAATTCATGAGTTACGTTTAACATTGCTAATGAATCTGAACAAACAACATTACAACCATCACCGATTCCAATTAATAAAGGACTCTTATCTTTAGCAACATAAATAGTATCTGGTTCCTCACGATCCATTAATTGAAATGCATATGAAGATCCTTTATCTAATAATGACAAAGTTTTTAAAAATGCATCTTTAGCATTCATGTTTTCTTTAGTTGCAAAATAATCGACTAATTGTACAACTACTTCAGTATCAGTTTGAGAAGTAAAAGTAAAATCACTTAAATATTGTTCCTTTAACTCTTTATAGTTTTCAATAACTCCATTATGAACAAGATAAAAACGATCATCTTGTGAGTAATGAGGATGAGCATTTTCTACCGTTACTCCACCATGAGTAGCCCAACGAGTATGACCAATTCCAGAAGTTCCTTTTACGTCTGAACCAATAGCCTTTTTTAAATTAGAAATAGCTCCAGTTCTTTTAATTAGACAATCTTTACCATCTTTATCACTTACGTAAAGACCAGCAGAATCGTATCCACGATATTCAAGCTTTTGTAAACCATTTATTAAAATATTAACCGCATTTTTATTTCCTGCGACCCCAACAATTCCACACATATTTTATGTTCCTTTCAATTTTATAATTGGTATAGACATTCATATTGTATTTTTTTCAAGACAAGTAATAGATTACAATGATTTACAATATATGTCAATTAGTAAGAATAAATTGGTATAGTTGTATGTAAATTTATAAAAAAAGACCTTTTAAAGGCCTTTAATCTTTTTTATTCAATTCCAACTTCTTGTTGAACTACATCAGCAATACGTTTGGTATAGCCATCCACTAATTCTTGAGTTGGTGCTTCAGTCATTACACGTAATAATGGTTCAGTTCCACTAGGACGAACAAGTACACGTCCATCACCATTCATTTCTGTTTCTACTTTGGAAATAACATCCTTAACTTTTGAGTTTTCTAGAGCATGTTGTTTATCAGATACTTTAACATTAATTAATTTTTGTGGATACTTTTTAATTTCACTAGCTAATTCTGATAATTTCTTACCAGTATCTTTCATTACATGTAGTAGTTGTAAACTAGTTAACAATCCATCTCCAGTAGTATTAAAGTCTAAGAAAACAATATGTCCAGATTGTTCACCACCAAGATTGTATCCAGATTTATTCATTTCTTCTACCACATATCTGTCCCCAACCTTAGTTTGTACATTCTTCATACCATTGGCTTCCATTGCCTTATACATACCAAGATTACTCATAACAGTACTTACAACTGTATCTTGCTTCAAACGACCATGATCGGACATATATTTTCCACAAATGTACATTATCTTATCACCATCAACTAATTCACCATTTTCGTCAACAGCAATACAACGGTCACCATCTCCATCAAATGCTAAACCAATTTGAGCACCCTTATCAACAACCATTTTTTGTAATTGTTCTGGATGAGTAGAACCAACTTGATCATTAATGTTAATGCCATTAGGAGTAGTAGCCATAGTATCAAAATCAATTCCTAAATCAGCATATAATCTAGATACTAATCTGCTAGTAGCACCATTAGCGGAATCAACACAAATATTCATTCCTGATAAATCTTCTGGAACTGTTTGTTCTAAGAAACGAATATATTTTTGACTACCTTCAGAATAATCATCAGCAGTACCTAATCCCTTGGCTGATGGGCGAGGTAAATCATCTTTATCCTCTTCTAATATTTTTTCGATTTCTTCTTCTAAATCATCTGATAATTTATAACCATCTGAACCAAAGAATTTAATCCCATTATATTCTGCAGGATTATGAGATGCAGTAATCATAACACCAGCAGCAGCTCCTTGAGTTCTAACTAAATAAGCAACTCCTGGAGTAGTAACAACGCCTAATTGTAATACTTCAATTCCAACAGATAACAAACCCGCAACCAATGCATTTTCTAACATTTGACCAGAAATTCTAGTATCACGAGCAACCAAAACCTGAGGTTGTCCTTCTGATTCACTGTGCTTAGTTAAAATATATCCACCAGCACGACCACATTTAAATGCTAATTCAGGGCTAAGGTCTTCATTAGCAACTCCTCTAACCCCATCAGTTCCAAAATATTTCATAATAATATCTCCATTTCTAGTCCATTTAATAGGACTATTTATTTCTAATTAGTTTTAACTTTGACTTTAATATTATCAGGATCAAATCCAGATACATGATTTAAATTTTTATCTAATTGAACATTAACATTCTTTTCTTTATTTATACCAGAAACATCAACATATGCCTTTACTTCCTTAATGTTATCCAATTCTTTGGATGTCCCAAATACCTTAACACTTTTGCTTTCAGGCGTTAAAGTATATTTTTTTGCAGAAGATGCGTTTTCTGTATGCAAACTGACTGGCACTTTTTTATTGTTTCCACTGCTTATTGGTAAATTAACAGAAGTTGTAGAAGGCGTCAAAATTACATTAACAATTTTACCTTTTGCATCTAAGGCCTCAAGAATAACGGAAGAATTAACAGTTTTGTTAGTTCCTTGAGGAATGCTTAACTCGGCAACTACCTTATTAATCTTATTAATTTCGTTTTCGGCACCCGTAACTTTAACTTTATCATTACCTAGAACAGCTTTCCCCGCATGATATCCATCAGCAATGTTTGAATCATCATATTTAACGTTTACTGGAAATTCAGTGGTCCTACGAGGCTGAATATTAACATTAATATAAGAAGGATTAGTCTTATATTTCAATTCATCATTCAATCCATCTTGATAAATTCTGACTCTATGATGGCCAACTCCTAATCTTGAAAGATCAGCATATACTTTGAAGTTTTGTGTATTAACAGTAGTGGTAACTAAAGCTGCTGGACCACTAATTTTAACTGATACTTTTTCAGGATACCCAGTCACAAAATATTTATTATTATCAAAATTCAATTGTAATGGTAAAGATAAAGTTGAATTTTTAGTTGCAGTTAATTGAGTGATTGAACTATCAGTAGAATTATTATTATTCCCAAAAAATTTGCCTTGATTAACATAAACAAATAAAAGGATGGCAAAAATTAATGAAATTAGTCTGAAAAACCAAGGATTATCTAATCTTTTCATTATTTTTTACCTCCATCTTTCTTTTTAAGATTCATTTTATCAATCCATGTACCAACAGTGGTAAAGAAATTCTTGTTCACAGAATCCTGTTTAGTAATCAATTGATCTTTTAGGAACTTAATATAATCTTCTTGAGTAAGCCCTCTTAGTAATTCATTATTTTTAGTGATAGAAACTTCACCAGTTTCTTCTGAAATAACAATCGTAAGTGCATCAGTAACTTCTGAAATTCCAACAGCAGCACGATGCCTCGTTCCTAATTCTTTTGGAATTAAATTACTTTGAGATAATGGTAAATAAGCAGCAGCTACTGCTAACCTATTGTTTCTGATAATAACAGCACCATCATGCAATGGAGTATTAGGAATAAATGTATTTATTAATAGTTCACCGGTGACATCAGCATCGATATTAATACCAGTTTCTATGTAGTCTTCTAATCCTGTATCCATTTGAATTGTTATTAAAGCACCAATACGACGTTTAGACATGTATTGAATTGCTTTATCTAAAGCGGTAATCATCTTTTGATTTTCAACATTTTGGTTTTGCGTATGTTTCAAAATTGAACCACGACCAATATGTTCCAAACCACGTCTTATTTCTGGTTGGAAGATAACGATAATGGCAATAACTCCCCAATTTATAACTTGATCAGTTAACCAGGATACTGCAGTCAAACCAAAAATAATACTAATGATTTTTACAATAGCAATTACCAGTACTCCTCTAAATAACTGAACTGCCTTCGTTCCTCTAAGTAAGACAATTACTTCATATATAATAAACCAAACAACTAATACATCTAAAAGGTTGCTTAGAGTAAATATACTACTAAAATTTATGCTCATAAATATTCCTCCATATTTAATTAACCATATATATTATATCACTCAACATTGTGACTTTTTAATATTAATAATTACATTGTAATTTTTAGCTTTTAATTGTTCAATAAAATTAGCTTTCGCGTTAAAATATAAAATAGTAATAATAAATTATCTTAAGAGGTTGCATAATGTTTAAAAATATAAAATGGCAAATCAGAATAGTCTTCATTGCATGGATTATTTTCTTATATTTTATGGTAAAACCACCCTTTGGCTTTTTAATCTTAAATACTATTTTGGGTTACATTCCAATTGAATTGAGTTTGGAACTTACGAATAAACATGTTAAAAAATCTTGGATATTCTGGCCTATTTTAATACTATGGTTAATATTTTATCCAAACGCACCATACCTTTTAACTGATTTATTTCATCTATCATTACTAAGTCCATATACAAACGAAGGTTTACTGCGTTTGTCGAGTAATATGTGGCTAAGCTATTCATATTTAATAATAAGTGCCTTAGGTTGTTCATTGATCGGATTATATGGACTATTTAAAATAGTTCATGAAATTAAAAATAAATTGCATATTAAAAATAAATTGTTTGGTATAACTTTAATCATAATTTTTAATATCCTTGCTTCAATTGGTATTTATATAGGAAGATTTTTAAGATTTCATACAATATATTTACTATTGTCACCAAAATTATTAATTAATCCTTTAATCAACATGTGGACTCCTCATATGATTGTGTTTGTAATAATTTTAACAATCATCCAAACATTTGTATATTGGATAATAAATCTAATAATCAAAGATGCTAAAAATAACTTTTAATAAAAATCACCCACATAATATGTGGGTGATTTTTATATTTTATGAATCTAATTCAAGATTTTCAAGATAGTTAATTTCTTGTCTTAAATCAGATGCTGTTTTCCAATCGATTTTTTCATCGTTAAGTAATTCTTGAATAGCTATTCTTTGAGCACCTAATGCCCTAACTCTAATTTTACGATACATTGCATCATAATTAATTGGGCTTGTCTTCAATGCTTCATTATAGTTTAAATATTCATCAATTATCGTTTCAACAACATCTTCATCATATTTATTATAAAGTTGTTTTAAGTTTTCAATTGTATAACTATTTATTTTAATTAGTATTTTACGCATTTGTTTATTAATCTCTTCATCATTATTTTGCTTGAAGAGCCATAGCTTTAAAGTTTGGTATGATGATACCAATTCTAATTTAGCATTAGATTGATTAGACTGATTCAAATTTTTAATTTCGCGATGATTAATTTCATAATTAACTGCATTAATCATTTTTTTAGAAATTTGTCCTTGAGCCATTAATTTTTTAATTGCTACTTTTTCATATTTGATTGCTGCAAGACGAATATCTTTTTCCATTTTACTAATATGTGTCATGGAAAATTGCTTAATAATCATCTGATACTGATCAATAATTACATTACTAATATGCTTATCTTCTGCACTATGTTTTTTAATACTATCAATGGCAAAATTCAACATATAAATACGCGTTTTACCCTCATTCCAATAGTTATTGTTATTGTACTCAACAACTTGATTATTATCACTGGGAATCAAAGGTAATATTATAACTGCAGCAAGTAAACTTAAAATAATTACGATTGATGCAATAAATAAAATCAAAGCACGATCTGGAAATGGTATTCCTTGATTAGTTACAAATGGTATGGATAACACACCAGCCATTGTGATTGCACCTCTAACCCCTGATAGTCCTGCAATAACGGCAGTTTTAATATCAATTGGAGCAAATCTATGTTCAGAAATAAACGTAGTAAAGGTCTCATATATCATAATCCAAGCAATTCTAATAATTAATAAAACTAACCAAGTTATAATTGCATATCCAATAGATATCCAAGTATTAAATTGCATGCTTTTAACTACAGTTCCCATTGCAAACGGAACTTCAATTCCCAATATTATAAACACGATCCCGTTCAATAGATAAATGATAACATCCCAAGTATGTTCACTCATTATATCTAATTCAGCAGAAGAAGCATTGGACTTTGATGCTTTTAAGTGATAAATAATTCCTGCAGTTACAACAGCAATTACTCCTGAAGCATGAAATACTTCTTCAGATAACATATATATTAGAAATGGCGATGCTATTTGAGAAACAATGTTAAATGGAACATTCGTTAAACCTTTTTCGTATAAAAACTTACGAATAAATAAAATAAATAGCATTGTTATAATTCCAATAACGCCACCAACAATACTAATGTAAAAGAAATCAGTAACTGCACCTTTTAAAGAAAAAGAACCATAGACAGTCGCAGCTACTGCATATTTGAATCCAATTAGTCCACTAGCATCATTAATTAAACTTTCACCATTAACTAAGTGTAAAATATTTTTCGGTAATTTAGCCTTTTTAGCAATTGATTCAACTGCAATAGGATCAGTTGGTGACAAAATAGCAGCTAAAGCAAATGCAACTGGTAATGGCATTGATGGAATCATTTTATAAATAACTAATCCACCTAATATCATTGTTATAAACACTAACAATATAGAATTAGCAAAAATGGGCCATCTTAATTCCCATAAATCATCTTTTGGGAAACGCCGACCATCATTAAAAAGTAAGGGGGCAATAAACAACAATAAAAACCAGTCACTACTTAGATGAATGTTAAAGCCAAATATAACGGCTAATAGACATCCCAAAGTCACTTGAATAAGGCTATCTGGAATTACTGGAACATAATGGTGAATTATATTAGACGATAGCAAAATAATTGTTAGTAGCAAAATAATTTCAATAAGTTCCATATAAAATTAACTCCTTATTTATCTTCTCCAATAATTCTAACTTCAGTTTCTAACTTAACTCCTTGCTTATCATACACAATTTTTTGAACATGATGAATTACATTAAGATAATCAGTAGCACTTGCGTTACCAACATTTACAATAAAGCCTGCATGTTTAGTAGATACTTGAGCACCACCAGATTGATAACCTTGTAATCCAGAATCATGTATTAGTTTACCAGCAAAGTACCCTTTAGGTCTTTTAAAAACACTCCCACAAGAAGGTAATTCTAGTGGTTGTTTTGAAGCCCTCAAAGAATTAAAGTGATCCATTTTAAGTTGAATATCATGCTTATCGGCATGCGTTAATTTAAAAGTTGCTTGTAAAACAATGTCATTATTATCTTGAATGGAACTATGACGATATCCAAAGTCCAATTCATCATGTTTGATTATCTTTATTTCATTATTTGGTGTTAAGGCAACTATACTATCAGCAATTTGATCAGTTTCACCACCGTATGCTCCAGCATTCATAAATATTGCCCCACCTACACTACCGGGAATTCCTGCTGCAAACTCAGCACCTGATAAGCTGCTCTTCTGTGCAGCTATCGTAACATCAATATATGCTGCACCAGCATCAGCAATAACCAAATTATCAGTAGTTTCAATACTATTCATATCAGTTAACATAATTACTAGGCCGCGAATACCACCATCTTTGATAATTAAATTACTTGCGTTCCCAAGAACTGTAATTGGCAAATTTTCAGAATTAGCCAATTGCAATAATTCTTGAACTTCATCAATAGATTTTGGAAAAGCTAATAAATCAGCTGGGCCACCAGTTTTTGTAAATGTATATTTTGATAATGATTCATTCTTTAATATTTTTACTTTTTCTTTCATAGCTATCAATTTCCTTAATATATTTTATATTTTAATTTTAACACGATAAAAGACTTTGTTACCATGTTATACTTAAGTATAAATTTTATATTAAGGAGTTTATAAATGAATTTTACTGCAATTGATTTTGAAACAGCTAATAATAAACGTGCAAGTGCATGTTCATTAGCAATAACAGTAGTAAGAAATAATAAAATTGTTGATGAATTTTATACGCTTATAAATCCAGAAGTCGAATTTAATTGGCGAAATATCAAAGTTCATGGGTTACATGCAGAAGATGTTGCTGATGCACCTACTTTTCCAGAAATATGGCCAATTATTAATCATTTCTTTAGTCATGACAAACTGGTAATTGCACATAATAATTCATTTGATAATAGCGTTTTAAAGAATACTCTATTAAGATATGATTTAATTGTCCCTAAATATCTGACTTTAGATACTGTAAAAACTTCAAAATACTTCTTCCCAGAATTTGAAAATCATAAATTAAATACTGTATGTGAAAACATGAATATTGATTTGCATCATCATCATAATGCGTTAGATGATAGTTTAGCATGTGCCAATATATTGATTAAACAACAAAAAGAATTTGGCGATGACGAAATAAAACAATTCATAAAAGTAAAAAAATAATCTGCTTATTAATTTAAGCAGATTATTTTTTTAGTTTTATATTCATTTCATAAGTAGAATGGTAATTTTCATGAATATTAATTAAACGTTTTTTAGAAAACATAAAGCCACATTTCTGATATAGATGCACAGCTGCATGATTCCTTTTCTCTACAATTAATGCAATTGTAGACAAATTACTATAGTTAGATCCCCAATGAATAGCTTCTTTAACTAAATCAGTACCTAATCCATAGTTCCAATATTTTTTAATGATTGCTATGCCCAATTCGCCTAAATCTGAATCATCTAGATTTTGGACAGTTACTAAACCTATAATTTTATCTAAATGCTTAGCTAATAAGATGACATTTCCACGAGTTTGATTAACTAACATGATTTGTTGTGCTTGCTGTTGAACACTCATTTCACCAAGTTCTGGATCAATCGTGAAAGTATCAGATTCAGTTTTTAATTGTTCCAATAAATTAATTAAATTTTCAGCATCTTCAGGCATTGCCAAAGTAATATTTACATCAATTTTATTTTCCATTATTTTTCAAGATAACTTTCTTTAATAATATTATTAAAGTGTTCACCTTTAGGCTGAAAATCAATTGTACGATAATTATCACCCTTAGAATCATCACGTTTAAAAATGATTTTAAGATAATCACTAGGTAATTCATTTTCAATAAAATTAGACCATTCGATGACGTTAATACCATCACCATTAAAATATTCTTCTAAACCTAATTCATCCCCACTGCCATCGTCTAAACGATATGCATCCATGTGATACAAAGGTAAGCGTCCATCTTGATATTCTCTAATAATTGTAAATGTCGGACTTTTAATGTTCCTTTTAATACCTAGTCCTTCAGCAAGCCCCTTAGTAAAAGTAGTCTTACCAGCACCTAAATCACCGTCTAATAAAATGACATCTTTAGGTTTTAAATAATCAGCGATTTTTTTACCATAACTCATGGTCTCTTCTGGAGTATTAACGTTAAACTTCATATATTAACCTCCTTATTTTAAAGATTGTGCAGCAGTAATAATTGAAACATTGTAAACGTCTTCAGCATTACAACCTCTTGATAAATCTGAAACTGGTTTAGCCATTCCTTGTAAAATTGGACCAAATGCTTCAAATCCACCTAAGCGTTGAGCAATTTTGTAGCCAATATTTCCTGATTGCAATTCAGGAAATACAAATACATTGGCGTTTCCTGCAACTCCAGATGTAGGTGCTTTCTTTTTTGCCACTTCTGGAACAAGTGCAGCATCAAATTGTAGTTCACCATCAGATGGGCAATCTAATTCATCTTGAGCCATCTTAGCAGCTTCTTGCACTTTAGTAACCATTTCACCCTTAGCTGAACCCTTTGTAGAAAAGCTTAAAAATGCAACTTTAGGATCGATTCCAAACATTTTAGCAGTCTCCGCACTTTGTTTAGCTACTTCAACCATGCCAGCTGCATCTAATTCCAAGTTAATCGCACAGTCAGCAAATACATAACGAGTATCTCCTTTTTGCATTAAGAAAGAACCAGAAATTCTACGCATTCCTTTTTTGGTTTTAATAATTTGTAATGCTGGTCTAACTGTATCTCCAGTAGCATGTGCTGCTCCAGAAACCATACCATCAGCCTTACCCATATAAACTAGCATTGTTCCAAAATAATTTTCATTATTTAACCATTCTGATAATTGTTCACGAGTGTTTTTACCATTGCGACGTTCTTCTAAAGCATCTAACATTGCTTCATATTCATCTTTAGGATAATCATTGATATCAATGATTTGTACTTTACTTAAATCAGCACCATTAGCATGCTTTGAAATATCAGTGTTATTTCCTAATAAAATAGGTGTAATTAAATCTTCAGAAGCTAAACGTGAAGCTGCTTCAATAATTCTTTCATCAGATCCTTCGGGAAAAACAATTTTTTTATTTTTGCCCTTAATATCATTTCTTAATCCATCAAATAAATTGCTCATATAAAAGCCTCCTAATAAATTATTTCATTGATACATGTTCTGGTAATTGCCAATCAATTGGCTGTTCTCCCAATGCTTTTAAAGCATCATTAGTCTTAGAAAACGGCTTAGATCCAAAAAATCCACGATATGCAGACAATGGACTAGGATGAGCAGATTGAATGACAATATTAGTATCAGTATTAATTAGTTTAATTTTAGAACGAGCTGCTCCACCCCACAATATAAAGATGACGGGTTCTGGACGTGCTGATAACTTTTTAATTGCAGCATCTGTCAACTGTTCCCAGCCTTTACCTTTATGGGAAAAAGCTTGGCCATTTCTAACTGTCAAAACAGAGTTTAATAACAAAACTCCTTGTTTAGCCCATTTTTCTAAATAGCCATGATTAACTGGCTTGATTCCTAAGTCATCTTGTAATTCTTTATAAATATTACGTAATGATGGCGGTAACTTAACACCTGGCATAACTGAAAAGCTTAATCCATGAGCTTGATTAGGTTCGTGATAAGGATCTTGACCTAAAATAACCACTTTCACTTTACTAAATGGTGTCCATTCAAAAGCTTCATAAATTTTACCAGCTGCTGGATGAATATCATAGTGATTGTATTCATTAACTAAAAATTTTCTTAAATCTTGGTAATAACTTTTTTCAAATTCTGGTTGTAAAACTTCCCACCAATCATTATGAATAAAAGGTTTCATGTCTAAACACCTCGCATTAATTTTATCACAATTAATATCCAAATTACATTTACAAAAAAGCACTTCCAAAATAGGAAGTGCTTTTATTTATAGTTAATAATGTTTCATTACACGAGAAATTTCACGTTGTTGATCACGTTTTTTAATTGTATTTCGCTTATCATACTCATGTTTTCCTTCAGCAACACCAATTAAAACTTTAGCAAAGCCACGCTTAATATACATTTTTAGAGGAATTAGAGTGATTCCTTTTTTATCAGTTTCACGTGCTAATCGTTTAATTTCTTGTTTATGCAAAAGTAGCTTACGATTACGTAATGGATCATGATTAAATTGATTACCTTGTGTATATTCACTAATGTGAACATTCATCAAAGTAGCTTGTCCATTACGAATTTGAGCAAACCCATCTTTTAAATTTACTCGATGTGCTCTAACTGACTTAATTTCAGTTCCTGTTAAAGCAATTCCTGCTTCGTAAGTTTGCAAAACACGGTAATCATGTCTGGCCTTTCTATTTTGAGCCATTAGATTAGCATTTTTTGCATTTTGTTTCTTCTTAGCCATTTAAAATCACCTCTAAGATCTAGGATAATTAACGTTTATGGTTAGATCTTCTATGATTGTTTTTATGATTATCGTTTCTGTTAGAACGTTTACCGTTGAATTTGCCGTGACCCTTTTTATCGCCGTTACGACGATTACGTCTATTGCCACCGCGAGAACCATTATTCTTATGTTCAGGTCTTAATTTAGACATTGGTGTATCCTGTGGATTTACAATATCAAAATCTACTGCACTTTGGTCGACATCAACATTAACAACTTTAACACGAACTGGTTGTCCAATACGGTAAGTACGATGTGTATTACGTCCAACTAACGCTAAGAATTTTTCAATATATTCATAGTAATCATCTTTCATACGACTAATATGAACTAATCCTTCTACCGTATTTGGCAATTCAATAAACATTCCAAATTTCAAGACTGAACTAACCGTTGCATCAAATTCTTCACCAACATGATCAGCCATGTATTCAGCTTTCTTCATTGCATCAGTATCACGTTCAGCATCTACTTCACGACGTTCACATTTAGATGAATGTACTGAAATTTCTTCTAGTAAGTTACCATATTTTTCTTTAGCTGCCTTACCCATTCCATTATCTTCATAATGATGAATCAAACGGTGAACCATAGTATCAGGATATCTTCTAATTGGTGATGTAAAGTGAGTATAGTATTCAGCACCTAATCCAAAATGACCTAATGGTTGGTCAGTATATCTAGCCTGTTTTAAACTACGCAACATCATAACTGATACTGCAGCTTCTTCAGGCTTACCAGCAACTTTCTTTAGAACATTTTGTAACATCTTAGGTTTTAAGTGATCTGGATCACCCTTAATATCAATACCAAATGCACTCAAGAATTCAAAGAAGTTTTTAACTCTTTCACCATCAGGAGTTTCGTGGACACGATAGATAAATGGTACATGCTTTTGACAATAGTTTTTTGCAACAGTTTCATTGGCAGCTAACATAAATGATTCAATCATTTTTTCTGCTAAACCACGGACACGAACTTGAATATCAATTGGGTGTCCATTATCATCAACGATAATTTCTGCTTCATTGTCATCAAAATCAATAGCACCACGACGGCGACGTTGTTTATATAATATTTTGTGTAGTTCACCCATAGTTTTAAACATCGGAACTAAACGGGAGTACTTTTCTTTAGTTTTTTCGTCGTCTGATTCCAAAATGTCATTAACAGCTTTATATGTCATTCTAGCAGTTGATTTCATAACACTAGGATGAATGCGATGTTTAACAACATGTCCTTCAGGATTAATTTCCATGTCACAACTCATACATAGTCTTAATTGTCCTTCATTCAATGAACAAATACCATTAGATAAGCGACGAGGTAACATTGGGATAACTCGGTCAGTTAAATAAACTGAAGTTCCACGTTTATATGCTTCTTCATCTAATAAACTACCTGGTTTAACATAGTGTGATACATCGGCAATGTGAACACCTAAATGATAGTTACCATTTGGTAATTTCCATGCAGTAACAGCATCATCCAAGTCTTTAGAAGATTCACCATCAATAGTAACTAAATCTTGATCAGTGATATCTTCGCGACCCTTCATTTCTTCTTCACTAATTTCCTCTGGAATCGCATCCGCTTCTTGTAAAACATCTTCTGGAAATTGTGATGGAATATTATGAGCATACACAATTTGTAAAATATCAATACCTGGATCATCAACACTTCCGATTACTTCTTTTGCAATTCCTACCATGTAATCAGGATGATCTTCATTTGGGTATTCAGTGATTTCAGCGGTAACAACTTCTCCTGGTGTTGGTTTCAAACCTACACCAACAACATAGAATTTATAGTTAATTAATTTCTTTTCTTTTAACTTAACTTGACCAATATATCCTTGATCATCATCAGTACGAGTAAATTCACCAACTACTTGTTCATAATTTCTTTCAATAATGTCTACAATTTTACCTTCAGGACCCTTACCTGAATTTTGGTCACCTTTTCTTACAATTTTGATTTCAACAGTATCACCATTCATTGCATTCATAGTATTTCCAGGAGCAATAAAGGCGTCGTCTAAATCATCATCATAATTAACAAAACCAAAACCTTTGGGGTTTGAATGAAAAATACCTTCTAATTTTTCATTTTCTTCATTAAATTTGAAGTTACCTTCTTCGGTAACAATTACAGTTTTTTCTCTTTCCAAGACAGCAAGTGTTTGCACGATGAGAGTAAATGCATTAGCACCGTGATAGCCTAGTTCATCAGCAATTTCTTCAACCGCAAATGTTTGACTAGGAAACTTGTTTAAAACCGCTTGGACTTCATTTTTTAAATTATTATCTTCCAATATCGATTCCTCATTAATTTATTATTTTTGAACTTAATCAAATTCCGTCATACTTCTATAAGTCATTTTAACATTTTTATACTATCTTTTATTAAATAAATATAAAAAAAGACCCTGTAAATTTTACAGGAGTCATTCTTTTTAATGCGATGATAGCCATACTAAGGCTAATGCAGACGCAAAAAAGATAATTAATAAAACAACAGTAACCTTTTGCATAAAGGCTTCAAATCCACGAGGCTTTGAGCCAGCAAATAAGTCATCAGCTCCACCACTCAATGATGACATTGCATCATTATTGGTTTTAGCTGGTTGCATTAATACGGCAATGATTATTAAAACACTGTCAATCCAAATTATATCCATTAATAAATTATACAATTCGTTGCCTCCTACCTAAAATAGGTTTTAAATCAATAATTGATAGCTTTATATTTTAGTTTATCATATAAAACAAATCTTTCCAATTAGTAATAAATTTTGTTAACTATTAGTTACCAGTTTATCCATAAAATAATGTACGTAACCGCGATTATTATAATTGGTCGATATTTTCAAATTATCCCCTGCTTTAATGACTGTAGATCCATTAGGAATAATTTTTTCATCATTACGACCAATTGAACTTAAAATCGTGTCTTTAGGCCAAGTAATTTCTTTAACCATTTTACCATCAATTTTACATCCTACAAATACCGAATAATTAATTGTAAATAATCCACCAAGATTACTTTGCTTTTGTGGACTTAATAAATTATTTAGCATCTCATCATAAATTGGCTTGCTATTCATTAAATCAGAAACCACGTATGCAACTAATGTAACAAACGATAAAGCCATTAAGTTCTGCAAAGAACCAACCATTTCAGTAATCAATAATATGGCAGTAAAAGGTGATTTACTAATACAAGCAAAATAAGCACTCATTGAAACAATAATAAAATTAACAAATAAATATGATGGCATTAAATTAAAATTAATTAATGCTTTTGCATATAAAGCACCTAAAATAGCACCTAAAGAAAGCATTGGTAAAAATATCCCCCCAGGGGTGCCAGTACCATACGAAATGGTTGAAAAAATAAAGCGTAATACAAAATAAAATAGCAAAATTGATATTAATGGTGATTGCTTAGCAATCATTAAAACTAATGTACTTCCACCACCAGAAACTTTAGGAACAAACATTTCAATTGGTATTACTAATAGGAAAGGAATTATCGAAAAGATCCATTGTGGCAGAAATTTAATTTTAGCATACCATTTACTAATGTTAATAGTAAAAAATTCATACATTTTACCAAAAAGGCCTAAAAATATTCCTAAACCAATCAAATAAGGATATATGTGTAATGGAATAACATGAAAATATTGCATATGTAAAACCGGTGTTTTTCCAAAAATAGCTGTTGAAACAAAATTAGATGCAACTGCTGCTGACAATGCAACAGTCCAAACTAAAGTAGAAAAATTATGATAAATTTCTTCTAAAACAAATAAAGTACTAGCAATAGGTGCATTAAACGCTGCAGATAATCCAGCTGCTGCACCACCAGAAATCATTATCTTTCTATCAACACCAATTTTGTGAGTGATTTTAGCTATTCCTTGAGCTAAGGTAGCACCTAACTGAATTGATGGCCCTTCCCTTCCAAGAAATAAACCACTGGAAATAGATAAAACACCACCAATAAATTTTTTTATAAATACAGGTAGCCATTTATAATCAATTTCTCCGGCGAGTTGACCCTCGACTTGTGGAATCCCTGATCCTTTAATGTCAGAATTAGATAATATTAGTTGATAAGTAATAATTGCAAACAGTAAATTAATAGCTATTAATAATATTAAAGATAAAAAATTATGATTAGCATACATAGCTATTTTTAATAATATTCCAGATAAGGATTCAATTAATATTCTAAAAATGCTAATAAAGAATCCTACTAAAGTTCCAATTAAAGCTCCGTATAAAACTGATTTGAAGCGTTTAATATTATCATTTTTCAAGTCAATTACCCCTTAAAGTATAATAATTTAATCATACCATAATTAAAATAAAAAAAGCATTAAACATAAACATGCCTAATGCTTTTTATTATTATGAATAACAAAATTATTTGTTAATAATATTGTTACGTGCTTCTTCACTTAGGTTGTAGAATGAGTGTACACCTTTGTATTGAGCAACTGAACCTAATTGGTCTTCAATTCTCATTAATTGGTTGTACTTAGCGATACGTTCGCCACGACTCATTGAACCAGTCTTAATTTGACCAGCATTCATAGCAACAACTAAGTCAGAAATTGTAGTATCTTCAGTTTCACCAGAACGGTGTGAAATGATAGCTGTGTATCCAGCTTCCTTAGCCATTTGTACAGCATTAACAGTTTCAGTTAAGGTACCGATTTGGTTAAGTTTAATTAAGATTGAGTTTGAAACGCCCATCTTAATACCCTTACGTAAGTAGTTAGTGTTAGTTACGAATAAGTCATCACCAACGATTTGAACTTTCTTACCTAAGCGCTTAGTAGCCATTTGCCAATCTTCCCATTCGTTTTCATCCAATGGATCTTCGATGGAAATAATTGGATATTTGTCTACTAATTGTTCTAGTAATGTAACAAATTCATCAGCAGAGTATGATTTACCATCACCTACTAAGTTGTACTTCTTAGTATCAGCATCATAAAATTCTGATGCAGCACAGTCAAATGCAATTGATACATCTTTACCTGGCTTGTAACCAGCACGTTGGATTGCTTCTACTAAGATTTCAAATGGTTCTTCATTGTTCTTCAAATCAGGAGCAAAACCACCTTCGTCACCTACAGCAGTTGAGTAACCCTTTTCGTTTAAGATAGCCTTTAAGTTGTGGAATGTTTCAGAACCCATACGGATAGCTTCTTTAACAGTTTCAGCACCAACAGGCATAATCATAAATTCTTGGAAGTCAACCTTGTTATTAGCATGTTCACCACCATTGATAACGTTCATCATTGGAGTAGGTAATACGTGAGCATTAAAACCACCAAGATAGTTATATAATGGAACACCTAATTCATCAGCAGCAGCACGTGCAGCAGCTAATGAAACACCTAAAATAGCGTTAGCACCTAACTTACCTTTAGTAGGTGTACCATCCAATTTGATCATAGCTTGGTCAATAGCTAATTGATCAGTTACGTCATAACCAACAATTTCTTTAGCAATAATGTTATTAACGTTGTTAACAGCCTTAGTAACACCCTTACCCATGTAACGGTTCTTATCACCATCACGTAATTCAACGGCTTCGTGTTCACCAGTAGATGCACCTGAAGGTACGATTCCACGACCCATTGCACCTGCTTCAGTATATAGTTCTACTTCAACTGTAGGATTTCCACGAGAATCTAATACTTCTCGAGCATAAATATCTGAAATAATTGACATTTTATTCTCTCCTTAATGAAAGTTGTTACCTCAGAATCAAGGCTACTTTCATTTTATTATTTTAAAGACAAACTTTCAACACAAACTCCTTATAAAAAGCGAATTATTTTGAATAATTAACAATTTTTAGAAATTCTTTTGGCTTTAAACTAGCAGTTCCTGCTAAAACACCATCAACATCTTTTTGTTGCATCAATTCTTGTACGTTTTTGTCATTAACGCTACCACCATACAATATTCTAACTTTACTAGCCACTTTTTCGTCATACAGTTCGGCAATCGTTTTTCTAATTAAGCAACAAGCTTCTTGTGTTTCTGAAACACTAGCAGATTTACCAGTTCCAATTGCCCAGCTAGGTTCATATCCAATTACTACATTTTGTGCATCCTTAGATGAAACCCCATTCAATGATTCTGCAACCGGATTAACTACCCAGTCCATATGATCATCAGTTTTTTGTTTGGTCATTGTTTCATCACAACAAATAATTGGAATCATATGGTTTTGTAGTACAGCTTTTAATTTTTTATTTACGGTTTTATTGGTCTCATTAAAATATTTACGCCTTTCTGAGTGGCCAAGCATAACATAATTAACCCCCATCTCAGATAAAGCATAAGGACTAACTTCACCAGTATAAGCTCCTTTATCTTTATAGAAACAATTTTCAGCAGATGATTTTAAAGGACTATTTTTACAATATTTAGTTAAAGTCTCTAAAAATATTGGTGATGCTGCAATTGCACACTCAACTTGGTTACTATCAGGTAATTTGTTAGTAATTTGATCTAAAAAGCTATCAACTTCTTCAAGAGTTAAATTCATTTTCCAATTACCCACTATGAAAGGAGTCCTCATTATTATTTCCCCCTCAATATTTAATAAAATTAAATATTAATCTTTATAATCAATAATACCACTCAGGTAAAATAAATTAAGTAATTCAATTTTATCATAAATAAAAAAAAGAGTTCGATATAAAATATCGAGCTCTTTTAGAAAAAATTCTTTATTTATCAGTAATTGCAGCAATACCTGGTAAAGTTTTACCTTCCATGTATTCTAGTGAAGCTCCACCACCAGTTGAAACGTGTGATAATTTATCAGCAACGCCTAATTGGTTAACAGCAGCAGTTGAATCACCACCACCAACAACAGTAGTAGCATCTTTTAATTCACCTAAGAATTTACCAACAGCTAGAGTACCTTTAGCAAAGTTACTCATTTCAAATACACCCATAGGTCCATTCCAAACTACTGTTTTAGCATCTCTTAATACATCTTCGAATAGTTTGATACTCTTAGGACCAATATCTAAAGCCATTTGGCCATCAGGAATATTATCAGTAACAACTTCAGTAGGTGCATCATTCTTGAATTCAGGAGCAACTACTGAATCGATAGGTAGGACAATTTTGTCACCACCCTTTTGTAAGATTTCTTTAGCAGTATCAATCTTGTCTTTTTCAACAAGTGAGTTACCAATTGAGTAACCTTTGGCAGCATAGAATGTATAAGTCATTCCACCACCGATAATAATCTTATCAGCTTTACCTAGTAAGTTATCAATAACACCGATCTTATCAGAAACCTTTGCACCACCAAGAATAGCAACAAATGGACGTTTAGGATCGTTAACAGCACCACCAATAAACTTAATTTCTTTTTCAATTAAGAATCCAGCAGCTACTGGTTTATTATTAGCTTCCATTGCACGTGCAATACCAACATTTGAAGCATGTTCACGATGAGCAGTACCAAATGCATCATTTACGAAGCAATCACCTAATGAAGCCCAGTATTGGCCTAGCTTAGGATCATTTTTGGATTCACGTTTTACGTTTTCACCATCAACAACATCTTCATAACGAGTGTTTTGAACTAAAACAATATCGCCATCATTCATGTTGTTAACAGTATCTTCTAACTTTTTACCTTCTGTTTCAGGAACAAAAGTTACAGGTTTATTAATTAATTCAGATAACTTTTCAGCAACTGGACGTAATGATAATGCTTCTTTGTCATCTTCACTCTTAATACGACCTAAGTGAGAAAATAACACAGCTTTACCACCATGTTCAATTACATATTTGATTGTTGGAATAGCACCAACAATACGACTAGTATCACCAACAACGCCATCTTTAACAGGAACGTTGAAGTCGACACGCATTAAAACTTTTTTGCCATTTAAATCTAAATCAGAAACAACTGTCTTAGCCAATTTAGACTACCCCCTCAAAAAAATTGTTATTATAAATCACATATTAAATATAATTCATTTAGCTTCTTTTTTAAAGAATAATGAAAAATATTTTATAAAAAATGGAGGAGGCAAATGCCTCCTCCACCTTTTTTGCTATAAAAGCATTAATTTAATATTAAAGTTCAGCAAAGTGTAGTAAAGTACGAACCATGTTGCAAGTAAAGCCCCATTCGTTATCGTACCAAGCAACAGTCTTAACTAATTGAGTGTCACCATTTGCTGTGATTTCAGTTTGACCTGGATCAAATACTGAACCATGTGAATCATCAATAATATCAGTTGAAACAATTGGGTCTTCAGTGTAACCGAAGGCATCATTGTCTTTAGCATATTTCTTCATTGATTCATTGATTTCATCAGCAGTAACATTCTTGTCTAATACAGAAACTAATTCTGTTAATGAACCATCAACAACACCAACACGTTGTGCGTGACCTTGTAAATGACCATTTAATTCAGGAATTACTAAACCAATAGCTTTAGCAGCACCACTTGAATGAGGAATAGTGTTTACTGAAGCAGTACGGTTGTTTCTGAACTTCTTACCACGAGGGCCATCTAGGATAGCTTGAGTAGAAGTAAAGGCATGAATAGTTGTCATAGTACCGGCTTTAAGACCAAAGTCTTTGTTTAAGAAGTAAGCCATAGGTGCTAAACAACTTGTAGTACATGAACCAGCTGAAACAATCTTGTCATCTGAGTTCAATGTATCTAAGTTAACACCAGGAACAACAGTCTTAATTTGACCAGCAGGAGCTGAAATCAAGACACGTTTTGCACCAGCGTCTAAGTGAGCTTGTGATTTTTCTTCTGAAGTGTAGAAACCTGTACATTCTAGTACAAAGTCAACACCATCATTTTTAACCCATGGAAGGTCAGCGGCATTCTTTTCAGCGTAAACTGGAATTTCCTTACCGTCAACAACAATTCCTTTATCAGTTGATGAAACTTCACCAGGGAATTTACCATGTGTTGAATCATATTTTAATAAGTAAGCTAACATTGAAGGAGTTGTTAAATCATTGATAGCAGCAACTTCAATTTCATCTGAGTTTAGTTCGTTGATACGTTTGAAAGCCAAACGACCAATACGACCAAAACCGTTAATACCAATTTTTACAGTCATAACTGTTTTCCTCCTAGAGAAATAAATTTAAGTACTACGTACAGAGCTAATGTTACTACTTTTTCAAGTGATAGTCTATAAAACCGGCTAACTAATTTAAAATAATTTTCATTATTAATTTATAATAATTATTTGTAAATAAAATAGCATTAATCTCTACAAATTCAGTATATCAATCGTGTTTTTACTTTGCAAATCAATAGTTAAAATAGTTATCTTGAATTTTATAGCTTATTCATTTATAGTAATTTTATGCACTTGTAGTGTAATGGATAGCACGTAAGATTCCGGTTCTTAAGTTAAGGGTTCGATTCCCTTCAAGTGCATTATATTAAACAAATCGTTTGACCTTGATTGACCAATAATATAAAATTGGTTACAGCTTTTTAAAATGAAATTAATTATGGGGAGGAAACAATATGAATTTAGTCCCAACAGTCATTGAACAATCATCTAATGGTGAACGTGCATATGACATTTACTCAAGATTATTAAAAGATCGTATTATTATGTTATCAGGTCCTATCGAAGATAATATGGCAAATACAGTAATTGCCCAATTATTATTCCTTGATGCCCAAGACTCTGATAAAGATATCTACTTATATATAAATTCTCCTGGTGGTGTTGTAACTGCCGGAATGGCAATTTATGATACTATGAAATTTATTAAAGCAGATGTTCAAACCATTGTAATGGGTATGGCTGCATCAATGGCCAGTGTTTTAGCTTCTTCTGGTACTAAGGGTAAACGTTTTGCTTTACCACATTCAGAAGTATTAATTCACCAACCATCTGGTGGTGCTCAAGGTCAACAAACCGAAATTGAAATTGCTGCTGAATCAATTCTAAAGACTCGTCATATGATTAATGAAATTTTGGCTGAAAATTCTGGTCAATCAATTGAAAAAATTAATCATGACACTGAACGTGATCATTACTTAAGTGCTCAAGAATCAGTTGATTATGGTTTAATTGATGCAATTATGAAAAATAGTTCAGAAAAGAAATAAATAATATAATTATTGTTAATAAAAAAGCATCTGGAATTATTCCAGATGCTTTTTTATGTTTCAGCTGCTTCCTCTTCAGCCTCTTTCTTAATTCTATCAGCGAACTCATTTATTTTTCTTAAACGATGATTAATCCCTGATTTAGAAATACTGCCATCAGGTAAAGAATCACTTAATTCTTTTAAACTAACTTCTGGTTTTTGAATCCTAGTAACTGCCACATCATAAAGTTTTTTGGGTAATTGTTTCAAACCAACTGTATTAGCTATATATTGAATGCTTGTTAATTGTCTTGTGGATGCATTGGCAACCTTATTCATATTAGCATTTTCACAATTAACTAAACGATTAACCGAATTACGCATATCACGCATAATTCTTACATCTTCAAATTTTAACATTGCGTTAGTGGCACCAATTAATTGTAAGAAATTAGCAATTTTTTCGGCTTCCTTTAAATAAGTTATATAGCCACTTCTACGTTCAGTAGTTCTAGAATTAAGACCATAATTATTCATCATTTCAGAAATCATATCATTGTGTTCTTCATATAATGAATATATTTCTAAATGGTAACGAGAAGTTTCAGGATTGTTAACAGATCCACTAGCTAAAAAAGCTCCTCTTAAATATGATCTTACTTGAGAATCACTTTTTAAAAGTTCAGTTGGAACTGTTTCAACAATTTGATAATTATCGAATATTTTTAAATCATCAAGAATCTCCTTAACTTGATACATAATTCTTACTATATAAATGTTATTTTTATTTAACTTCATCTTCTTACGAACAACTAGTTTACTTTCCACATCGTAGAATTTCAAAATCAAACTATAAATTCTACGCGCAATTGCAGGATTTTCAGTTTGAATATTTAATAACACTCTATTTGAAGATAGAGAAATTGAACCATTCATTCGAATTAAGGCCATTAATTCGGCCTTAGCATTTTTCTTATGAACTTCTAAAGTGGTTAGCTCTTTTTTTACTTCACTTGCATATGACATTATTAATCACTCCAATCTTTATTGTTTATTAGTTTAATTAACGTATCAGATACTAATTTGCCATTATGAAAAGCACAATCATCAGATAACTTTAAAAAGTTATCTTGAATGACTTTGCAATGCTGTTTTTCAAGGCCAACTTTATCGTGGGTAACTTGTTTAGATATTTCATTCCATTTTATTTTATCAATATAGTTATTAGGAATTGATGCATTGTTTACTAAAACAACATCAATAAAATTACATCCCAAATGACGATTTAAAACTTTTACATGATCAGCATCGGTAAAGTGATCAGTTTCACCCTTTTGTGTCATGATATTACATATATAAACTACCTTAGATGGTGAATTAATAACTGCATGTCCCAAATTTTCAATCATTAAATTCGGTAAAATACTAGTAAATAAACTGCCAGGTCCTAACACAATTTGATCAGCATTCATAATCGCATCAATTACTTTTTGATTAGTTTTAGGCTGCTCATCACTACTAATATTTTCTACCCACACATGTTTAATATTTTTATCAGCATAAGTAATCTCATATTCACCAGCCATTTTAGTACCATCATCAAACTCAGCACATAATTGTAAATCTTGACTAGAGGCCGGATAAACATGTCCATTAACTTTCATCATCTTACTAATAATTTCAACTGCATTATCAACTCCATTTTTCATTTCTGTTAGAGCTGCAATAATTAAATTACCAATTGAATGGCCGGATAAAAATTCATCACCGTTATTAAAACGGTATTGAAATAAATCTAAGTCTAACTTAGGTAAGTCTGACAAAGAAACTAATACATTACGAATATCACCTGGAGGTACCACATCCATATAATTGCGAATTTTACCAGAAGAACCTCCATCATCGGCAACTGTCACAATAGCTGTAATATCAACATTTTTTTCTTTTAAACTTTTTAGTATAACTGGTAGTCCGGTTCCACCACCGATAACTACAATTTTAGGACGGTTATTTAAATCATTACTCATTAAATATTCCCGCCTTTCTTTAATAATTTATTCGTTCAATATAATAACTCATGATATTTTAACACACATACCCGGGTGTGTCATTTATAAATAAAATAAAAAAGAGTCCGAGACTCCTTTTTATTTTTTATTCATTTTAGTTCTTTTGGTATCACGTTTTAAAACAGGAGCTAAATATTGTCCAGTATAACTATCCTTTTGTTTAATAATTTCTTCAGGAGTTCCAGTAGCAATAATATTACCGCCACCTTCACCACCTTCTGGTCCTAAATCAATTATATTATCAGCAGTCTTAATAACATCCAAATTATGTTCAATAATTAAAACTGTATTACCTTGATCGACTAATTCATGTAGAACCACTAATAAACGCTTAATATCATCGGTGTGTAATCCAATAGTTGGTTCATCTAAAATATATAAGTTATTACCAGCTGATTTTTTGTATAATTCAGCAGCTAATTTCATTCGTTGTGCCTCACCACCAGATAAAGTTGTGGCTGATTGACCTAATTTAACATAACCTAAACCAACTTCATCAATGGTTTTAAGTTTTCTTGTAATTTTAGGCATTGCTTCAAAGAATGATAAAGCTTCTTTAACTGTCATATCCAAAACATCAGCAATATTTTTACCTTTATATTCCACTTCAAGCGTTTCATTATTATAACGTTTACCATGACAAACTTCACAAGGTACATAAACGTCAGGTAAGAAATTCATTTCAATTTTTAAAATTCCATCACCATGACAAGTTTCACAACGACCACCTTTAACATTAAAACTAAAACGGCCCTTTTGATATCCCCTTAATTTAGCTTCGTTAGTTTCCGCAAATAATTCACGGATATCATCAAAAACACCCGTATAAGTAGCAGGATTACTACGTGGTGTTCTACCAATTGGGCTTTGATCAATGTTAATTAACTTATCAATATTCTTATAACCTGAAATAGATTTATATTTACCAGGTTTTTCTGAATTATTGTTTAGTTTTTGCGCTAAGGCTCGTTTCAAAACACGATTAATTAAAGTTGATTTACCAGAACCAGAAACTCCAGTAACAACATTAAACTCACCTAATGGAATATCAACATCAACATTCTTTAAATTATTCTCTGCAGCACCCTTTACTTTAATGTGCTTTTTATTCCCTTTTCTACGTTTCAATGGTACTGGAATAAATTTCTTTCCAGATAAATATTGACCAGTCAAAGAATTATCATTGTTGGCAATTCCTTTTGGGGTTCCAACAGCCATTACTTTACCACCATTAGCACCAGCACCTGGCCCAATATCTACAATATAATCAGCAGCTTCCATCGTGTCTTCACCATGTTCAACTACCACTAAAGTATTACCTAAATCACGCATTGATTTCAATGAACTAATTAAACGATCATTGTCACGTTGATGCAATCCAATGGATGGTTCATCTAATACATATAAAACACCCGATAAGTTAGAACCAATCTGAGTAGCTAAGCGAATTCTTTGTGATTCACCACCAGACAAAGTTCCTGCATTTCTAGACAATGTTAGATAATCTAAACCAACATTTTTTAAGAAAGACAAACGATCAATAATTTCTTTTAAAATTGGTTTTGCAATTACGGTATCTTTTTCGCCAAATGTCAAAGATTTAAAGAATTCTAATTCTTTATTGATGTCTAGATTAGTAACTTCACTAATATTTTTGCCATTAATTTTAACGCTTAAAGCTTCACGATTTAAACGTAGGCCATGACAAGTTTGACATGTTAATTCTGTCATATATTTACGCATTTGTTCACGGGTGAAATCACTATTAGTACTATGATAGCGACGATCGATATTATTTAAGACCCCCTCAAATTGTGCATCAGTATCACGTACACCACCGAAATTACTATCAAAGTGAAAATGAAATTCTTTTCCTTTAGAGCCATTTAAAATAATATCACGTTGCTTCTTAGGTAATTTTTTGAAAGGCGTATCCATATCAATTTTAAAAGCATGGCAAGCTTGATCCAACAAGCTTGGATAAAACTTAGAACTAATTGGGTTCCATGGTTCAATTGCGCCTTCATTTAGAGTTTTATTCTGATCAGGAATAACTAGACTTTCGTCTACTTCTAATTTCATTCCTAATCCATCACAATCAGGACAGGCACCAATTGGAGAATTAAATGAAAATAAACGGGGTTCTAATTCGCTAATGGTAAAACCGCATAAAGGACATGCATAATGTTCTGAAAAAATAAGATTATCTCCATGTCCCATTAAATCAGCGACTGCATACCCACCACTTAATCTTAGCGCAGTTTCTAGAGAATCAGATAGTCTTGACTTAATGCCATCTTTTACAATAATTCGATCAATAACAATATCAATATTATGACGCTTATTTTTCTCTAACTCTACTCCATCGCCTAACTCATGGACTTCACCGTCAACACGATAACGAACAAAGCCTTCTCTTTGAATCTTTTCAAAAGTCTTTTTGTGTTGACCACGTTCTTCACGCACGACTGGTGAAAGAATTTGTAATTTAGTACGTTCTGGTAATGCCATAATTTCATCGATCATTTGATCAATGGATTGACGAGTAATCTTAGTTCCGTCGTTAGGACAAATAGGGGTTCCAACACGAGCCCATAGAAGTCTAAAATAATCATTAATTTCAGTAACGGTTCCTACCGTAGAACGAGGATTATGAGAAGTTGTTTTTTGATCAATCGCAATTGCTGGACTTAATCCCTCAATAGAATCCACATCTGGCTTATCCATTTGGCCTAAAAATTGTCTAGCATACGATGATAAACTTTCAACGTAACGACGTTGTCCTTCAGCATACAAAGTATCAAAAGCTAAAGAACTTTTACCAGATCCAGATAGTCCTGTCATTACCGTTAATTTATTTTTAGGAATTGAAACATTAATATTTTTTAAATTATGGGCACGAGCACCCTTAATAATAATTTTATCGTTTGGCAAGAAATCACTCCTTACTTATTTCATTTGACTCTTAAGTTCCATAACTGTATCACGAATAGAAGCAGCTTGTTCAAAATCTAATTTCGTTGCAGCATGTCGCATTTCTTTATTTAGAGTTTCAAGCATTGATTGTTGTTCTTTTTTAGTCATCTTTTGGAAATCAGATTCAACAAATGAATGACTTTCTTTTGGTTCATCATCATCGTTATTATCATATTTAATAAGATCACGAACTGGTTTCTTAATAGTATGTGGGGTAATCCCATGTTCTTTATTATATGCTTTTTGAATTTTTCTTCTTCTAGCAGTCTCATCCATTGCTTTTTGCATTGAATCAGTTACTGTATCGGCATACATAATAACAGCCCCATTTTCGTTCCTGGCTGCACGACCAATCGTTTGAATTAATGAACGTTCATTTCTTAGAAAACCTTCTTTGTCAGCATCCAAAATTGCAACTAAAGAAACTTCCGGAACATCAATACCTTCTCTTAAAAGATTAATTCCCACTAAAACATCATATTTACCTAATCTTAAGTCACGTATAATTTTAGTCCGTTCCAGAGTTTTAACATCTGAGTGCAAATATGCTACTTTGATTCCTAAATCTTTTAAATAATCTGTTAAATCTTCAGCCATTTTTTTAGTTAAGGTAGTAACAAATGTTCTTTCGTCTCGATCAATTCTTTTATTAATTTCACCAACTAAGTTATCCATTTGTCCCATGATTGGACGAACTTCAACTGTAGGATCTAAAAGACCAGTTGGACGAATAATTTGTTGCACAATATTCTTTTCATCAGTCATTTCTAGTTCACGAGGACCAGGCGTAGCTGACATGTAAACAGCTTGATTAATATGTTTCTTAAACTCAGGCATCTTCAAAGGACGATTATCTAAAGCACTAGGTAATCTAAATCCATACTTAATAAGTTGTTCTTTTCTAGCTTTATCACCCTTATACATACCACCAATTTGAGGCAAAGTTTGATGAGATTCATCAACAACTAATAAATAATCATCTGGAAAGAAATCAAGTAATGTATATGGTGGTTCACCTGGTTTACGATGATCCATATGCCTAGAATAATTTTCAATCCCATTGGTATATCCCATTTCTGCCATCATTTCAACATCATAAGTAGTTCGTTGTTTTAGGCGTTGGGCTTCAACAAGTTTACCTTCACTTTTGAATTTAGCAACTTGTTCATCCATTTCTTTTCTAATATTGGCTAAAGCACGATCCAAATTTTGATCATCGGTTAAAAAGTGAGTCGCAGGGAAAATAATAACGTTATTCTTTTTCCCTAAAAATTCACCTGTTAATGTATCAATTTCCCTAATGGAATCAATTTCATCACCAAAAAATTCAACTCTAAGTGCATGTTTATCACCTGAAGCTGGAAAAATATCTACCACATCACCATGAACTCTAAAGCGACCACGTTGAAAATCAATATCATTCCGATCAAATTGAATATCTACAAGCTGACGTAAAACATCATCACGTTCTATTTGTTGCCCTACATGTAAAGATACCGTATGTTTATAGTATTCTTCTGGACTCCCTAAACCAAAAATAGATGATACTGAAGCCACAATAATAACATCATTTCTAGTTAAGAGTGCATTAGTAGCAGCATGCCGTAACTTATCAATTTCGTCATTTACAGAAGAGTCTTTTTCAATATAAGTGTCACTTGAAGGTACATAAGCTTCCGGCTGATAATAATCATAATAACTAACAAAATATTCAACTGCATTATTAGGGAAAAATTCTTTGAATTCACCGTATAATTGGCCAGCTAAAGTTTTATTATGAGATAAAATTAATGTAGGTTTATTTACATTTTTGATAACATTTGAAATCGTAAATGTCTTACCAGTACCAGTAGCACCCAATAATATTTGCGATTTTTGGCCATTTTCAATACCATCGGTTAATTTTTTAATTGCCTCTGGTTGATCTCCAGTTGGCTTATATTTAGAAACTAAATCAAAATGGTTATTTTTTTCTCGTTTAATTTGCAATAAAAGCCCTCACTTTCTCATTAAAATAAGAGCTTAAATTATAAGCCCTTAAACATCCCTATAATTTTGTATATATTTTAACACACGAACATACATTCTAAAATTAATACGTATCCGCCAAGATAATAAAAAGGAATGCTATTTAAGCATTCCTTTTTATTAATTATTTTTCTAATGATGATACATATTCAAAAGCATTTTGACCAGCAATTCCACCGTCACCCACGGCAGTTGCAACTTGTCTTAATTCTTTTGAACGAACATCTCCAATTGCAAAAACTCCAGGTACTGAAGTTTCCATACGTTCATTGGTCTTAATCCAACCTTTATCATCAGTAATATTTAAATTATTGAATGGTTCGGTCATTGGATTATTTCCAACATAAATAAATACTCCATTAGTATCAACAACATCAGTTTCATTGGTCTGATTGTTCAATGTTTTAACCCCTGTAACCTTCATATTATCACCAATAATTTCAGTTACATTAGTATTCCAAATAAAATTAATTTTGTCGTTTGCAAATGCACGATCTTGAAGTACCTTTTGTGCTCTTAATTGATCACGACGATGGATAACAGTAACTTTTGAAGTTATACCAGCAAGGTATAAAGCTTCAGAAATTGCTGAATCACCACCACCAATTACGACAACTTCTCTGTTTTTAAAGAAAGCTCCATCACATACAGCACAGTAAGAAACACCTTTGCCACCGTATTCATCTTCACCTTCAACGCCTAATTTACGGTATTGAGAACCAGTTCCAATGATAACAGAGCCTGTTTCATAACTATCTTGATCGGTTTTAACAATCTTATTTTTACCCGATTGTTCAATTGATTCAACAGTCCCATATGCATATTTTGCACCAAAGTTAATTGAACCTTCATACATTTTTTTAGCTAAATCTGGACCTAAAATTGATTTAAAGCCAGGATAATTCTCAATTTCAGCAGTATTATTCATTTGGCCACCGTAAATGCCTCGATCAATCATCAAAACAGATAAATTTGCACGAGAAGCATATAATGCTGCAGTCATTCCACCAGGACCTGCACCAATTACGATTACATCATATTTTTCCATAATTTCAGCTCCTCTCTTTTTCAATAAGCACTACTTTACTAGCAAAAGAAAAATTTGTCTATTATTTTGCACACAAAGTAATATTAGTCTAATTTCTTAGCTAAATCCTTAATATATTGTTTCAATTGATCTGATACTTCTGGATGTTGCAAACCAAATTCAATATTAGTTTCTAACCAGCCGAATTTATTCCCGGTATCATAACGAGAACCTTTAAATTCATGAGCATAGACTTTACCATTTTTGTTCAAAGTATCAATAGCATCAGTTAATTGAATTTCATTACCCTTACCTGGTTTAGTATTTTCCAATATTTCAAATATTTCTGGAGTTAATAAATAACGACCGATGATTGCTAAATCACTAGGAGCATCTTCTGGATTAGGTTTTTCAACGAAGCTAGTAACATCATATAATCCATCTTGTACTTCCTTAGCGGGATTAATAACCCCATATTTAGAAGTATCTTCATGTGGAACCTTCATAACAGCTAAGGTGGAAGAATTAGTTTTTTCATAACTATCAATTAATTGCTTAGTTAATGGGGTCTTGTCTTGCATCAAATCGTCACCTAGCATAATAACGAATGGATCATCCCCAACAAAACTCTTGGCAGTATGAACCGCATCCCCTAAACCATTAGGGTGTTCTTGACGTTTAAAATAGATGTTTAAACCATTAGTTTTCTTAACAGCTTCCAACATTTTCATCTTATTTTTCTTTTCAAGATTTAATTCTAATTCAGTATTAGAATCAAAATGGTCTTCAATTGCACGTTTACCTTTTCCAATAATAATTAAAATATCAGTAATTCCAGAAGCAACTGCTTCTTCAACAATTAATTGAATGGCAGGTTTATCAACTACTGGAAGCATTTCCTTAGGCATTGCTTTAGTCTCTGGTAAGAATCTTGTTCCCAAACCTGCAGCTGGGATGATTGCTTTTCTAATTTTTTTCATAAAAAATTCTCCTTAAACCATATTTAGTCCAATTCTGCTCGACCTTCACGATGCATTAGATTATTAATTGCATCTTTAACAGTTAATTCATCGTTTATTACATGATAAATAGCTGATGTAATTGGCATATCAATACCACGTTGTTTTGCTAATTCATAGGCAGCTTTAGTGGTAGCAATTCCTTCAATTACCATTCCCATATGTTCAATAACTTCGTCTAATGATTTACCTTGTCCTAATTGATATCCAGCACGCCAGTTTCTAGAATCACTACTTGTTGCTGTAACTATTAGATCACCAACCCCAGACAACCCAGTAAATGTTAATGGATTGGCACCAAATGAAGTTCCTAATCGAGAAATTTCTGCTAAGCCACGAGTCATTAAAGCTGCTTTAGTATTATCACCATATCCTAAACTATAAAGTGCTCCCGCTCCTAATGCAATAATATTTTTCAAAGCTGCACCGATTTCAACACCTATAATATCATCATTAGTATAAACTCTAAAATATTCATTAATAAACAAAGACTGAACATGTTCAGCATCTTTAATGTTTTCTGAAGCAGTAGTAACCAAAGTAATATCATGTTTTGCTACCGATTCAGCTTGACTAGGACCGGATATTACAGCAATCGATTTACGATATTTAGGATCAATTTCTTCAGCAAGGACTTCAGACATACGTTTGTAGGTCTTTTGCTCAATTCCTTTACTACCATGAATAATATTTACTTTCATATTCAATTCTGCCAAAATATTATTTACTTTTTGAGCGATTGATCTAGTAACTTGAGCTGGTACCACAAATAAGATGTCGTCAACCCCATTAATAGCTTCCTTCATATCAGAATAAGCTACCAAATCCTTAGAATATGTAAAATTCTCAATGTATTTAGTATTAGTGTGTTTGTTATTTAATTCTTCAACTTGAGCTGGTTTGTAAGACCATAAGCGAACTTCGTTACCATTTTCAGATAAGATATTGGCTAACATGCTACCCCATGATCCTGCACCTAAAACTGCTACTTTTTCTACCATTATAAAATCTCCTTGTAATTATATTACTTATTAATTATTGACCTACCATCAAGATAATATGGTAAATCTGGATTTTTCTTTCTACGATAAATAATAATACCAATAGAACCGAAAAATAAAACAATTGATAATAATTGTGAAACTCTTATATCACCAAAGGCCATTAAGCTATCAGTACGCATTCCCTCAACAAAAAATCTTCCAAATGAATACCAAATTACATAACCTAAAAAGACTTCACCACGTTTAAAGAATTTATTAATATGCCTTAAATTCATTAGTAATATAAAACCAAATATATCCCAAATAGACTCATACAAAAAAGTTGGTTGACGATATGAACCTTGAATAAACATTTGATTAATTATAAATGATGGTAAATGTAAGTGTTGTAAGAAAGATAAACTTGTAATTTTACCAAAAGCTTCTTGGTTCATAAAGTTACCCCATCTACCAATTCCTTGTCCCATTATTACAGTTGGAGCAATAACATCTAGCATCAACCAAACCGGTATAAATTTACTACGGCAATAATAAAATACAACTAAGCCAGCACCAATTAAAGCTCCATAAATGGCAATTCCGCCATCCCAAACTTTAATTATTTCATCTAGATGTTGACTGTAGTATGGCCACTGAAATGCTACATAATAGATACGAGCGCAAATAATTGAAACAGGCAATGCCCATAAAATCATGTCATAAATATTATCTGCAATAATTCCACGTTTTGAACCTTCTTTAACAGAAAGATAAACCGCAATCATCACTGCACTGGCAATAAAAATTCCATACCAATGAACTTGAATCGATCCCAAATTAAATGCAATCGGATTTAAAGCTAACGAAATAAGATCTCCTCCATTCAATATTTAATTAACCATTAGATTTTGAATTTTCTTTAATTAAGCTATTTAGATTATCATTGAATACTTTAGTTGCATCGTATCCCATTGTTCTAGCTCTAAAGTTCATTGCAGCTGCTTCAACAATAATTGCTAAATTACGTCCAGTTTTAACTGGAATGTTAATTCTTTCAACATCAACATCAAAGATCCGTCTAGTTTCATTAGAATTCCCTAATCGATCATAATCTTTATTATCAGACCAGTTTTCTAAATGGACAATTAAATCAACTTTGGTTTTTGAACGTACAGCTCCTGCACCAAATAAATTCATTACGTCAATAATCCCAATTCCACGGATTTCCAATAAATGACGTAAAATACGTGGAGCTTGTCCAACTAATGTTTGTTCATCCTGTTGGTATACTTCCACTCGATCATCAGCTATTAATCGATGGCCACGTTTTACTAATTCCAAAGCGGTTTCACTTTTACCGACTCCTGAATCACCAGTCATCAGAACACCTAATCCATAAACATCAACTAAAACTCCATGCATAGATTTTCTTTCGGCTAAATTACTTTCTAAATAATTAGTCATATTACTTAAAACTCTAGAAGTTGTTAATTTTGATCCTAAAATAGGAATATGTTTATTTTTAGCAGCTCTAATTAATTCATCTGGCGGATCTAATTGAGTCGAGATCACAAAAGCTGGGGTTTCTGGGTGACACATTTCTTTCATAACTTCATAAAGATCAGCACTATTCATGCCTTTTGCATATGAGGTCTCAGTAATTCCAAGTAATTGAATTCTTTTAGCCGGATAATAATTAAAATATCCAGTTAACTCTAAACCAGGTCTTGAAATGTCACTAGTAGTAATAGGTCTATCTAAATACTCTTTACCATAAAAAATATCTAGATGTGTGTTTTCAACTAAGTCAGCAACACTAACATTATAAGTCATACGTTTACCTCCTATGTTATTATTATTTTACCATTTTAATTATTATCTTTTAATCTTAAAAGCACATTAAAAATAAAAAATAAGTAGATATTATTAAATACCTACTTATTTTAACATTATTCAGTTGATTGATTATTAGATAACACCGCATTACAAATTGACATTATTATAGATACTAGCATTGCCATCCCAAAAGAAGTAAATTGGAAATCACTGCCAACAATATATGAGGTTGCTTCTAACATAAATGCATTTAAGACAATACTAAACAATCCCAATGTCAAAATATTAATTGGTAATGAAAGAATAAACAATACCGGTTTTACCAAAGTATTCAAAATCGCCAATACAAAAGCAGCAATAATTGCCGTTGTTAAACTAGCGACATAAAAACTTCCTTGAAAGAAACCTGCAATAGCTATAAATAATAAGGTATTAACTAATAAACGACCCCAAAATCCCATTGTAAGTCTCCTTTATTTATGATCAAATTCTTGAACATCTTTTAAATTTTTTCTTTTATCGTTATTCTTAGTCGTTGATTGTTCTTTAGACTTGTATTGATTAAACATCCCATCAAAAGGACCAGTTGTTTGTTGAGTATTGGTCATTAAAACAAGCAAAATCAAGTATGCAAGTAATCCAATGCCATGAAAGAAAGCAAGAATAATAAAAATTATTCTTATAATTCTAGAATCAATTCCTAGATATTCTGAAACTCCACCGGCAACTCCAGTTAGCATTCTGTCTGTTTTTGATCTAGTTAATTTTTTCATTTTATTAACAACTCCTTTGAGTTAAACATTTAAACACTTTTTATGCTTAAATACAATCCTTTTAATAAAAATAATTTATTTAAACAAAACAACCCCTAATTCATTTGGTGAATCGTTATAAATAGCTGATTCAGTAATTTTAATTCGGTCATTTCTATTTATTAATTTTAATCGACAAAATGTAGGTGAAGATAAAATTGCCTCATAAAATTCATTTTCATTATGAACCGTTTTGTTATTAACTTCAACAATACGATCCCCAATTTCAACCCCCATTTTATCAGCTGGAGTAGATGGCCTAACACCAATTACACTAACGCCTTCAACTGCATCAGAAAACCATTTTTTGGATTTAAGGTCTTGTAATTTGATTCTAATTAAAATCAACAAATAAACAATAATAAGGATTCCGATTGAACATAAAGTAATAATTGGGAAGAAATAGCTGACAATTGTTAATATAAATCCAAAAATACCTAATTTAATGATTGAATTACCAATCTTTTTTGTAATCTTTAAAGGAACATTCTTGAATATTTTCATTTTTGCACTTAAAAGTACTGGTAATAAAAATAAACTAAACGATTGATGTCCTACCATGAAAGTAGGCCAAAATGAAATTGCTTTTTGCAATTGGTCACCAGGAATTAAAACGAGTAATGGAAAAACTGTCATTTCATTTAAAAGATATCCAGCTACACGGTTTCCACGTTTATTTTTCGATATTTCAGGGGTATTATAACGGCCAACAAAGTGTCTCCAAAATAAACCGGATATTAAAATGATTAAACTAATTAGAAATAATATGTTTTGATTGGCAGTCATTGATAAATCAATTGAAGAATCAAAGTTGTCATTAATATAATCAAATATACTAGGAATCATTGTAATTAAAGTTGTTATTCCAGCTATTATAATCGGAAATAATCTATAAGGAATCAACACAATATTTAATAATAGTAGTACTTCATACAAAATAATCCATGGAACAGAAATAAATGTACCAACTAAAATTGATAAAATAGATCCAAAAATACCGAAAAGTAAAAATCCTAGTAAAAAATGTTTTAATTCAAAATTATTTTGATAAATAGCAGTATTAAAAGAATTTCTTTCACGTGAAAGTCTTTTTTTATTGTTTAAAAGAACTTTAATTATGCCCAGCCAAAGAACTGGTTGAATAAAAATTATAGATAATGTTAATAAATAATCCATTTGCTTGTCTCCTAAGTTAATCTGGGTTCTGCTTGCTTAATTTCCATTGTAAATACGAATTAATAAATTTGTCTAATTTTCCATCCATAACATCTTGTACTTTAGCAGTTTCATAGCCTGTACGATGGTCTTTTACCATCGAATATGGATGAAAAACATAAGAACGAATTTGTGAACCCCATCCAATTTCTTTTTGTTCACCTTCTAGTTGAGCTTTTTGCTCAGCCTTCTTTTCTTCTTCTAATTCATATAACTTGGACTTTAACATATTCATTGCAGTTTCCCTATTTTGTAGCTGTGAACGTTGAGCTTGACTAGCAACTACAATCCCAGTAGGTTCATGGGTAATTCGAACCGCAGATGAAGTTTTGTTAACATGTTGACCACCAGCTCCACTGGCTCTAAAAACGTCTACCCTTAAATCAGCAGGATTAATATCAATGTTTACTGAATCATCTAATTCTGGCATTACATCAACTGAGGCAAATGATGTGTGACGACGACCTGCTGAGTCAAATGGAGAAATTCTAACCAATCGATGCACACCTTTTTCTGATTTCAAATATCCATATGCATTTTCACCAGAAATTAATAACGTCGCACTATCAATTCCAGCTACTTCACCAACCTGATAATTCAAAGTCTCTAATTTGAATTCATGTTGTTCAGCCCATCTGGTGTACATGCGAAGTAACATCATTCCCCAATCGTGAGATTCAGTTCCACCAGCACCTGGATGAATTTCTAAGATAGCATTATTGCCATCATATTTACCATTTAACAGCATGCCTAAGCGATAATTTTCTAAATGCTTTTTAGTCTTAGTTAAATTATTTTCAAATTCTTCCATTATTGAAGGGTCATTATCTTCTTCAAGTAATTCCAAGTTTATTTCTAAGTCATCACTTTCTTCAGCAATTACCTTAAAATTGTCATACTTTTTCTTAAGTTTATTGTTTTCTTCAATAAAGCTTTTAGCTTTATTAGGATCATCCCAAAAATTAGGATCTGCCATTTTAGACTCATTAATCTCAATATTTTCAGATAATGAATCTAAGTCAAAGCGACCCCCTAAAACCAGCAATGGCTTTTTTTATTTTGTTAATTTCATCTTTTGCATCTTTTAATTCCATAAATTATTTACTCCTTATGTAAAAAACGGCAATGGAACTATACAAGTCCATCCCCGTTTTTAAAATTATCTTTCAATGTTTTGTCTAATTTCAGCCTTCATAAATAGTCTAGTTGTATCATAGTTGATATCTGAAATCATTTCTTCAAACATTTGATAACCTTCACGTTGATATTCAACCAATGGATTCAATTGACCATAACCTCTTAAACCAACTGATTGTCTCAATTGATCCATTTCATCAATATGATCAGTCCAGTGTGAATCAACAACTCTTAAAATAACAACCTTTTCAAATTCAAGCATTTGATTAGGATCATATAATTGATCTTGTTTTTCTTTATATACTTGTTTAGCAAGATTCATTAGAGTGTCTTTAATTTCATCAGCAGATTTATTTTCTAAATCATCTAAACTGATGCGATCAGGACTTACTAAAGCACTAATAGCAAAATCTAAAATAGTATCTAAATCCCAATCTTTCTTATCTCCTTGAGTATGCAAGTTAACAATTCTATTAACGGTTCTTTGAATCATTGGCATTAATACCCATTTAAGAGATTTATTTTCTTCGATAATTTGATATCTTTCACCATAGATAACATTACGTTGTTGTCTCATAACATCATCATATTGAAGAACCTGTTTTCTAGAGTCATAATTATTACCTTCAACACGCTTTTGAGCTGATTCAACTTGTTTAGTAATTAATCTACTCTTAATAACAGCAGATTCGCCATCAACTTTCATATTTTCTAAGAAGCTCTTAATACGGTCAGAACCAAAACGACGCATTAAATCATCTTCTAATGAAAGATAGAATTGTGAAAGACCTGGGTCTCCTTGACGACCTGAACGACCACGTAATTGATTATCAATACGTCTTGATTCATGACGTTCAGTTCCAATAACTGCTAATCCACCTAGTTCAACAACACCCGGTCCAAGTTTAATATCAGTACCACGACCAGCCATGTTGGTAGCAATAGTAACTGCATTCTTTTGTCCAGCGTTGGAAATAATGTCAGCTTCTTTAGCATGATTCTTAGCATTTAAGACGTTATGTGGAATTCCTTCTTGAGTTAATCTATTATCTAGATATTCTGATGTTTCAACAGCAACGGTACCAATCAACATTGGTTGTCCCTTACTGTGTAATTCCTTGATTTTACTGATAACTGCATCGAATTTAGATTGAAGCGTTGGATATAGTAAATCAGGTTCATCAACTCTGGCTACAGGTTTATTGGTAGGGATTGAAATAACATCCATATTATAGATTTCTCTAAATTCATCAGCTTCTGTTTTAGCAGTACCAGTCATACCAGCTAACTTATGGTACATTCTGAATAAGTTTTGGTATGTGATATTAGCCATAGTTTTACTTTCTTCTTGAATGTCAACGCCTTCTTTGGCTTCAATTGCTTGATGTAACCCATCAGAAAAGCGACGACCTTCCATAATACGACCAGTAAATGAATCAACGATTAATACTTCACCATTAGAAACCACATAATCCTTATCTTTAAGCATAATGTAGTTAGCACGTAATGCTTCATCCAAATGATGAGTTAGAGCTGTATTATCAGTATCATATAAGTTCTTTAGGTTAAAGTACTTTTCAGCCTTTTCAATACCTTGATCTTTTAAAGCAACAGTTTTTGATTCCAAATCAATCTTAAAATCATCTTTGTCTTTTAAAGTTTTAGCAAAACGATCAGCTTGAATATACAATTCTTGTGAACCTTTAGCTTGACCAGAAATGATTAATGGGGTTCTAGCTTCATCAATTAAAATAGAGTCTACTTCATCGACAATAGCAAAGTTCAATGGACGTTGTACCATATCTTCTTTGTAAACAACCATATTATCACGTAAATAATCAAATCCGATTTCACTATTAGTAGAATAAGTAATATCGTCATTGTATGCTTCACGTTTTTCTTCAGCACTCATTTCAGTTAAGTTAACACCAACTGTTAAGCCTAACCAGTTATATAGTTCACCCATTTGTTCAGCATCACGCTTGGATAAGTATTCGTTAACTGTAATAACATGAACACCCTTACCAGCCAATGCATTTAAATATACAGGCATAGTAGCAGTTAATGTTTTACCTTCACCAGTTTTCATTTCAGAAATGCTTCCTTCATGAAGCACAATTCCACCCATAACTTGAACATGGAATGGAGTTAGACCTAAAACACGAGTAGCTCCTTCTCTTGCAACAGCGAATGCTTCAGGAAGAAGATCATCTAGCGTTTCACCATCTTGATAACGTTTTTTAAATTCTGGAGTTTTAGCTTTTAAATCTTCATCGCTTAATTTACGATATTCATCAGCATAATTATCAACTTTATCCGCTAACTTACTTAAACGTTTGATATCATGCTTATCGCTTTCAACCCATTTTTTTAAAATATTAGGCATTAATAAATTCCCTTTCGTTTTTAATTTTGTTTAATTTAATCCGATTTTAATTAATATATACTATATTATCTTAACATTTTATTACCACTTTTAAAAATAGTTTTATGTTTTATAACCTAAAAGTAACATAACAAATAAATCATCTTGCTAAGGTTAATCCTTGAACGTTTTTAGCCCCGTTATCAATCAATAATTTACCTGCATGTCGCATTGTAGTTCCTGTAGTATAAATATCATCAACTATAATAATATTTCTATTAAAAATATTATTTTTCATTGAATGCTTTAACTTAAAAGGTTGCTTTGTACTAATTCTGTCTTTACGATTTAAATGCGATTGTGTTTGCTTATCTTCATTAACCAATAAAGCATTTAAATATTCAACATTTTCTAAGAATCCTTCTACTTGATTAAAACCTCTTTGATTAAATGTTTTATCACTAACAGGAACTGGGATAATTATCATATCAGAATTTAAATATTGTTCAAAATATTTACAAAACATTTTTCTTAATCGATAATCACCATTAAATTTATATTTTTGCATATAATCTTTCATTACATCATTGTATTGAAAAAAAGAATGGTTAATTAAAGAATCTCCTATTTTTTGCCATCTTAAACAATCAGAACATTTATTGGAATTAAACGTTCCACTTCTTCCACACATATGACAACATAAATCATTATTAATGGCTTTAAATAAATGCAAACATTCATTACATAAAGATTGTTCTTGATAGCTTTTAAAACTAAGAATGAAAGATAATGTTAATTCATTGTTTATAGATTTGTTACACCACAAGCACTTATTTTTCATAATAACTTCTGTCCTAGTTTATTCATATATTTGATTTGTTTAACTGCCTTTTTTATAGTTTTTGTATAATAGTTTATTAAAAATGTAACTTCACCAAAAGGACGATCCTTTTTTCTCCCTACTCTTCCTGCAATTTGAACTAAAGCAGAAGTTGAAAAAATATTATCTTCAGCACCCAAAACAATTACATCAATTCCAGGAAAGGTAACCCCTCGCTCTAAAATCGTGGTAGTAATCAAAAATAATACTTTTTCATCACGCATCTTTTGCACTTTTTCTATTCGTTTATCATCAGTTGAATGGACAGTTTCCCATAGTTGAGGATTAAATTTCATTTTTAGCAAATCAGACAAAGGCTTTAAATCCTTAACTCGTGGCACAAATAATAAAAATCTCTGGTTACTGTTTATTTTATTATTAATTAAACTTAAAAGTTTAAACGGTAGTTTTTGTTTATTAATCCTTAAACGCCAATTTCCTATTAATTTATTATTAATTTCGGGTAATAGATGTTGGTGAAAACGTAATGGTAAATAACTAATATTTAGTTCATTATATTTAACTAATTTGATTAAATCTTCGGATGGAGTCGCAGTTAGATATAATAAACTAGAATTAATTTTACATGCATTTTGAGCTGCAAAATGTAACCCTGCATCTGATACATATGGAAATGAATCCACTTCATCAATAATTAGCACATCAAAAGCACGATAGAATCTCAATAATTGATGGGTTGTACATACCGTAATTTGAGTATATCGGTATTCTTCATCTTGACGTCCATGTAATAAAATCATATCAGTATTTTTAAAAGCAGCCTTAATTCTCGGAAATAACTCGTTACAAACATCAACTCTTGGTGAAGCGATACAAATACGTTTATTTTGTTTAATCGCTTCTTCAATCCCTTTAAATAACATTTCAGTTTTTCCAGCACCAGTGACTGCCCATAATAAGTGTTTCTTGTTTTGGTTAAAAACTTCAATAATATCTCTAGAACAGTCTTTTTGTAAATTGGTTAATTGACCTTCCCATGTTAATATCGGATTTGATTTTTTAAAATTATTAGGTTCATCTAGATAACATAATCGTTTTTTGAAAGTTACTCTACCTAGATTTATACAAATTGGACAATAATAATTATCATTGGGTAATTCAGCATTTATTTTATTGCTATCTTGTCCACATCGTTTACAATGAATATGGTTATTATGTACTTCAATTGGAAAATATCTTTTTATTAAACTAGATTTCAATAATTTAGAATCAATCACTGTTTCATCAATTTGTCTTCCATATAATTCCACTAAATTTTTAATCATACTTAATAAATACGCAAAAATAAAAAAATTAATATAAGAGGTTCTTTAAAAATGCAAAAAAATTATTTAACAATAAAAACAAAAGGATCAAATGAAATTGATATAAAAAATCAAGATTTATTTGCAATATTGCAAGAGTTCAAAATGAAGAAGAAGCAAATAATTTTATTGAAAGCATCAAGTTAGAAAATAAAAAAGCCACCCATAATTGCTATGCATACGTAATTGGGCAGGATGATCATATTCAACGTGCTAGTGATAATGGAGAACCATCTGGTACAGCTGGAGTCCCTATTTTAGATGCAATTAAAATGATTGGTATTCATAATACAGTTGCCGTTGTTACAAGATATTTTGGTGGAATTAAACTAGGTGCGGGTGGATTGATTCGCGCTTATAGTAATGCAACCACTAAGGCAATTGAAAGCGTCGGAGTAATTGAAAAAGTTTTACAAACTGAAATTACAATTAATGTAGATTATAAATTATTTGATCAATTGCAATATCATTTAAATGAAAATGATATTAATATTATTGATACTCAATATACTGATAAAGTTTCAGTCATTGTAGCTATCGATAATCATTATATTGAAGCTTTTAAACAAGATATCGTTAATTTATTAAATAATCGCGTTAGTATGGTTGACGGTGATGAAAAATATTTTGAAGTAGATTTTGATCCATATAAAGATAATAAAAAAGATTGATTCTTAAACAGAATCAATCTTTTTTAGTGATTACTTTTACTAGTATTTTCTTTTACAATTTTCTTAATTGCGTTTAACAATGGTTGCCTACCTTTACCAGCTAAATCAATAGATTCCACAAATAATTCAAGTCCTAATAGTGTAGCAATTGTAAGTAGAATAGAACCCCACATTGTTGAAATTGGATATAGTAATGAAATAAATGAAAAGATTAAAGCAATTCCATAAATAACTAAAACCGTTTGACGATGAGTTAAACCAATTTGCATTAAACGATGGTGTAAATGCTTTTTATCAGCATGTGAAATAGCTTGTTTATTTAATAACCTTCTTAAAATAGCATAAATGGTATCAGTAATTGGCACCCCTAAAATAATAACTGGGATGATTACGGTAATAAAGGTAGCATTTTTCAAACCATTTAAAGAGAATATAGAAATCATAAAGCCAATAAATAATGATCCCGTATCTCCCAAATAAATTCTTGCAGGAAAAAAGTTATATGGTAAAAAGCCTAAACAAGATGCAACTAGTGCAAATATCATAATAGATACATATGTATTACCTACATTTAAGAAAAACATCCCTGTAATTCCCATGGTAGTTAGTGCAATTGCCGATACTCCAGTGGCTAATCCATCAAGCCCATCAATTAAATTAACAGCATTCGTAATGGCTAAAATCCAAATCCAAGTAATTGGTAAACTAAACCAACCTAGACCAAAAGTTCCGATAAATGGTAATGTTACTGTGTTCATCTGAACGCTACCTAAAAAGAAAACCACTATGGATGCTAAACTTATGCCCAAAACTTTTTGACGAGGTTTAAGGACCCATATATCATCGATAACACCAGTTAATATTATTATCGCTTCACCAGCAAGCATTCCATATAGCTGATGTGTGGGCATCTGTTTTCTTAACAAAATAGTTGTCGAAAATGTATACGATGCAAAGATTGCTAAACCACCCAAAGTGGGCATAGGAATTTTATTCATCCTTCGTTTATTTGGATCATCAAGAGCTCCCCATCTAAAAGCTAATTTCCTAATAAATGGAGTTAGAACAGCTGAAATTATTAAAGTCGCAAATAAGCAAACGATTATTTCAAGTTTTAACATTAATCGTTTTCCTTTCAATTAAATTTATATTAACTAAATTATACAAATATGCACAATCAAAAACAAGTTTGATAAACAAAAAAGGATTCCAAAAGGAATCCTTTTTTGTTTATATTATATTAAATGACTACATCATGCCGCCCATACCTGGTTGTGGTGTATTATTACCACCATCATTTTCGCTAGGCATATCAGCAACTACTGCTTCTGTAGTTAACAACAATGCAGAAACCGAGGCTGCATTTTGTAATGCTGATCTAGATACTTTGGTTGGATCAACAACCCCAGCCTTAATCATATCCTCATATTTACCAGTTGCTGCGTTATATCCTACACCCTTATCTTTATCTTTTAGGTGTTCAACAACAACTGAACCATCAACACCAGCATTATGAGCAATTTGTCTTACTGGAGCTTCCAATGCACTCAAAACAATATTAACACCAGTTTGTTCATCACCGTCAGCTTCAATAGAACTGATATCTCTTAAAACATTGATAAATGCAGTTCCACCACCAGGGACAAAACCTTCTTCAACAGCAGCTCTAGTGGAATTTAGAGCATCTTCAATTCTGTATTTACGTTCTTTTAGTTCAGTTTCAGTAGCAGCTCCTACACGGATTACTGCAACTCCACCAGCCAACTTAGCTAGACGTTCTCTTAATTTATCACGATCAAAATCAGATGTAGTAGCATCCATTTGGTTTTTAATTTCAGTTACACGTTTAGCAATTTGGTCTTTGTCACCAGAACCTTGGACAATGGTTGTATTGTCCTTAGTGACGTTCACCTTATTTGATTGACCTAATTGATCAATTTTCACATCTTTTAAATTAATCCCTAAGTCATCAGTTAGAAGTGTTGCACCAGTTAAAGTAGCAATATCTTGTAGTTGATCTTTTCTACGATCACCAAAACCAGGAGCTTTAACGGCAACAACGTTAAATGTTCCACGCATCTTGTTTAATACAAGTGTTGGCAAAGCTTCACCACCAATATCATCAGCAATAATCAATAATGAACGACCTTGTTCAACAACTGCTTGTAATACCGGTAAGATTTCTTGAATGTTATTAATCTTTTTATCAGTTACTAAAATATATGGATTATCTAAATCAGCTTCCATTTTTTCGTTATCAGTAACCATATATTGAGACATGTATCCGCGATCAAATTGCATTCCTTCAACAACATCCATAGTAGTGTTAACACCACGAGAATCTTCAACAGTAATAACTCCATCATTACCTACTTTTTCCATAGCATCAGCAATTAGATTACCAACTTCAGGGTTATCTGCAGAAATTGAAGCAATTTGAGCAATATCATTCTTATTTTTAACTTCATGTGACATGCTATGTAACTTATCTACAGCAACCTTAGTAGCTTTTTCAATTCCACGACGAATGCCAACTGGATTAGCACCAGCAGTAACGTTCTTCATCCCTTCATTAACAATTGCTTGAGTTAAAACAGTAGCAGTAGTAGTACCATCACCAGCAATATCATCAGTCTTTGAAGCAACTTCAGAAACTAATTTAGCTCCCATGTTTTCAAAATGATTTTGTAAATCAATTGATTTAGCAATGGTTACACCATCATTAGTAATGTTAGGATTACCAGCTGATTCTTCCAAAACAACATTACGACCCTTTGGTCCTAAAGTTGTTTTTACAGTATTGGCTAATTTATCAACACCTCTTAGCATTGAATTTCTAGCATCTTCAGAAAATTTTACTTCTTTAGCCATAAATACTTCACCTCATTAAATTTTTAATAATTCATTTTTATTAATCAATAATCGCAACAATGTCCTTATCATGCAAAATTAAGTAAGATTCACCATTATAGTCAACTGAAGTTCCAGAATATTTATCAAATAGTACTTTATCTCCAGCTTTAACAGATGGTTCTAATGTTTTGCCATTATCTAGAATACGTCCAGATCCAACAGCAATAACTTTTCCAGTTTGTGGTTTTTCTTTAGCATTATTAGCTAAAACAATGCCACCAACCGTCTTTTCTTCTTCATTTTGTGTTTCAATAACAACACGATCACCTAATGGTTTTAACATTGTTACTATCCCTCCAATTAACATTTAATAACCGTTAGCACTTAATATAAAAGAGTGCTAATTACAATTATTAATATATTATTTTTTATGATTAAATGCAAGAAAGATGCTTAATAAAAAAGTACCTTCATAATTTATGAAAGTACTTAGAAATTAGTATTTATTTTTAATTATCATAATGTTCAATAAAGTAAATAAGTGTCTGTAATTCATTTGTTAAATCTACGTTTTGTACTCTGACATTTTTAGGAGCTGACAATCTTTTAGAAGTGAAATTCATAATTCCCTTAGCTCCACCAGCAATCGCTTGATCACAAATTTTTTGAGCTACTCCTGTTGGAACTGTTAAAATAACAACTTCAATTTGTTGTTCACTTAATTGTTTTTCAAGATCATTAACATCATATACTGGTACACCACTTTGAACAGTATTAATCATATTATCATGAATATCAAATGCTGCAGAAATTCTCACATTACTATCTTTGTGAAAATTAAAATGCAATAATGCTTGGCCTAAGTTACCTAATCCTACCAATGCTGCATTTGTTAAATGATCTTGATTTAAAATCTTTTTAAAGAAATCTAATAAGTCATCAACATCGTATCCATAGCCACGTTTACCAAGGGCACCGAAATAAGAAAGATCTCTTCTAATTGTTGCTGAATCAACTTGAACTGCATCGGCAAAAGTACTTGAAGAAATACGCTTAACTTTCGCACCATGCAATCCACTAAGATATCGATAATACATAGGCAATCTTTTTGCTGTTGCCCTAGGAATTTTCATGTCCATTGCCTCCTCTTGAGTTTTACACATAACGAACTATAATTTTAACACAAAAATATTGATTGTGAAATACTTTTCAATCTTTTATAGTTGTATAATTTTAATAATATATACGTTATGTGCTAAAATGACTAGTATTGTTATATTTATAATCACTTACAGGAGGTGAATAGTTTGATTATTTTACAAGCTAATAAGTTAACAAAACGTTTTGGTGGAGAAGATCTTTTCACAAATGTAAATATGAGCATTCCAGAAAATGGTAAAGTTGGCTTAGTTGGTCGTAACGGTGCTGGTAAATCAACATTAGTAAAGATGATTTTAGGTAAAGAATCGATTGATGAAGGAAACGTTACAACTAAAAATGGCTTAACAATTGGGTATTTGGCCCAAAATACTGGCTTAAGGTCAAAAAGAACTATTATAGAAGAAATGGAATCTGTTTTTAAAGAGCTACGTGAATTAGAAACAAAAATACACGAATATGAACAAAAAATGGCTGATCCTAAAGTCATTGATAACCCTGAAAAGCTAGCAGAGATTAGTAAAGTATATGATAAATTACAGGCAACTTTTTTAGCCAAAAATGGCTTTGGATATGAAGCAGAGATTAGGTCAGTACTTGCGGGATTTGGTTTTAAAAAAGACTCATATAATAAAAAGATTAATGAATTATCTGGTGGTCAACAAACTCAATTAGCTATGGCTAAATTATTATTGGAAAAAAGAGACTTATTAATTCTTGATGAACCTACTAATCATATTGACGTTAAAACTATATCTTGGTTAGAAAATTACATTAAGGGATATCCAGGAGCATTATTAATCATTTCACATGATCGCTACTTTATGGATAAAATTGTAAACGAAGTTTATGATTTAAATCATGGACATTTAGATGCATATAAAGGTGATTATTCTTCTTTCGTCAAACAAAAACAGGAAAATTATCAAATTCAACTTAAAAATTTTGAAAAACAACAAAAGAAAATTCATAAAATGGAAGATTTTGTTAAGAAAAATATTGTAAGAGCATCTACAACCAAACGAGCACAAGCTCGTCGTAAACAATTAGAAAAAATGGAGCGTATTGATGCCCCTGAAAATGAAGAAAAAGCCGCTAAATTTTCATTTTCACCTTACAAGCAAAGTGGAAATGTAGTTTTAAAAGTTAGTGATCTTACAATTGGATATAATAATCAAAAAATAAGCAATAATATAAATTTGGATATAAAAAAACATCAGGCAGTTGCATTAATTGGACCTAATGGTGTTGGAAAATCCACTTTATTAAAAACTATAATTAAACAAATACCAAAAATAACTGGAAAAATTAATATTGGTACTGGTGTACAAATTGGTTATTATGATCAGCACCAAGAAAAACTACATTACAAAAAAACTGTTTTAGATGAAATATGGGACGATTACCCTACCCAAACTGAACAACATATTAGATCAATTTTAGGTAGCTTTTTATTTTCAGGTAATGATGTTGATAAAGTTGTAAGTACCCTTTCTGGTGGAGAAAAGGCTCGCTTGTTATTAACTAAACTAGCAATGCACCACGATAATTTTCTTATTTTGGATGAACCTACTAATCATCTCGATATTGATAGCCGAGAGGTTTTAGAAAATGCTTTGAATTTATTTGACGGTACTATTCTATTTGTTTCTCATGACCGTTACTTTATTAATAAAATTGCAACTTCAATTATTGAACTAACAAATAATGGTTCTGAAGAATATTTAGGTAACTATGATTATTATGTAGAGAAAAAAGAAGAACAATTAGCCATTAAACAGCGTGAAGAAGCAAAAGAAGATAATAATAAAGAAGCTAATGTTCAATCTGATAATCAAAAACAATTCATAATCAACAAAAATCAACAAAAAGAAGAGCGTAAAATTAAAAGAATCATTGAAAAGATAGAAACCGATTTAGATAATTTAAATCAAAATAAAACAGATCTTGAGCAATCAATGGTTAAACCAGAAAACTTGCAAAATATTGATAAATTAAATGATTTACAAGCAAAATTAGATGATATCAATAAACAAATTACAGAAAAAGAAAATAAATGGGAAGAATATAGTCTTAAGATTGAATAAAAAAGGCATTTATCGAATTTACGATAATGCCTTTTTTATTTATCTTCTAACAAATCAAAGTCCAAGCTAGGATCTGCGTTTAAGTTAACACCTGCAAAAATATTCTTTTTAGCTAAAACATAACCTGCTGCACCAATCATCGCAGCATTATCACCACATAATTTTAATGGCACTTTTACCAATTGGGTGTTTGGAACATCATTAATTGCTTTATCTAAAGCAGATCTTAGTCCATGATTAGCAGCCACTCCGCCTGCTAATATAAGTTGATGAACCGGATATTTAGCTAATGCTCGCTTAGTTTTATACACTAATACATCAACAACTGCATCTTGAAAACTAGTTGCTAAATCATCCTTATTTAATTTTTCTTTTATCTGATCAGCATGATGTGTTGTATTTAAAAATGCACTTTTTAATCCACTAAAACTAAAGTCAAAGTTATCGTCTTTTTCCATAGCACGTGGAAAATCAAAAGTATCTTTTCCCTTTGATGCCATTTCATCAACTTTAGGTCCAGCAGGATAATTAATTCCTAAGACTCGGCCAACCTTATCATAAGCCTCACCAGCGGCATCATCTCTAGTTTCACCAATAATTTTAAATTCACCTTCTTCAGGCATTAAAACTAATTCTGTATGTCCACCAGAAACAACTAATGCTAATGCAGGATATTCAATTTTTTCTACATAACGACCAGCTAAAATATGACCCGCAATATGATTGACTGGGATTAATGGAATATCATGAGCCCAAGCAATTGTTTTAGCAGCAGTAACCCCAATTAATAAGGCACCTACTAATCCAGGACCATAAGTGACTGCAATTGCATCAATATCATCATAAGTTACATTTGCTTCTCTCATTGCATCATCAACACAAATAGTAATTTCTTCAATATGATGACGACTAGCCACTTCTGGTACCACTCCGCCAAAACGTTGATGACTTTTTATTTGTGTAGCAACAATATTTGATAAAATTTTATGACCATCTTCAATAATAGCCACACTAGTTTCATCACAACTAGATTCAAAAGACATTACTATATGTGGTTCCAAAAAAATACCTTCATTTCTATATTAAATTCCAAAATTATTAGGAATGGTTTCATACAAATTTAAGTCTAAAACCATATCCAATGCATCTTCGTTATCATCGTCATAATAATTTTTCTTTAAACCATTTTTCTTAAATCCCAAATCAGAATATAATCTTTGCGCTCTAACATTGCTTAAACGTACTTCTAAAGAAACGGTTTCATATTCTAATTGACGTGCTTTTTGGATAACCTTAGCGATTAAAAAGTACCCTAATCCACGATCTTGAAATTCAGATAAAACAGCAACATTAGATATATGGCAATCTTTTGCTTTATCATTCAAGGAACTACCGATAAAAGCAACAAGTTGATCGCGATATCTTACTAATAAATAGAATCGATCATCACGTGGACGTAATTCGGTCTCAAATACATCTGCTGTCCAAGGCGTTGCTCCATTATAAACTGATTTCTCTACTTTTATGATATCAGGAATGTCTGTAACCATTGCTTTTGCAACATAATATTTATGATCATTGATCTCAACATTATGATTTTTAACTTTTAAACATTCCCTTTTAAAGGATTTATTAGTGTTAAGAAAAGTTTTTCGATACCAATTAATCAAATTTTTCAACATATGATGTTTCTTCTTCCTCAGGATTATTTTTCTTCCAATCTGCTTCTGCTTTAGTCAATCGTAAGTAATTAGGTACAAAACTATGGATATCTTTAATTGGAGCTTGTTTTTGTCCATAAATACCTAATTTAGCTGCTTGAGGTAAATTATCAAATTGATCTAACAATTTGAGATTATCACCATAATTTTCGCTAAGTTTATCTAAAAAGTTTTCGGTCTCCCCAACCGCATAAATATTGGAATCAACACTTCCAACCAGTGATAACCACTTATCAAAATCAGTATGTTGATCATTAATAATTGCTTTAGGCATCCCATTTTCAATTTTATATAGTCCTGTAAAGACATTGTTATTTCTGGCATCGAAGATTGGCATAACTAAGCTACCTTCTAGTTGTACATTAAGAGCTAAAGTTAACAAACTAGAAACGCTTACTAAATCAATTCCTAAAGTATATGCTAAAGTTTTAGCAGTTGCTGTTGCGATACGAATTCCTGTATAAGAACCAGGACCATTAGCAACAACCACTCTCTGTAAATCTTTAGGTTTCATTCCAACTTTTTGAAACAATTCGTCAATAATTGGTAATAAATATTCAGCATGTTTTTGATGAACTGTAGTTGATTCTGTTGCTAAAACACGATCATAATCTAAAATAGCAACCGTTAATGGTCGATTAGATGTGTCCAAAGCCAATACTTTCATTTAATCTTCGATCCCCTTGATTTTATATTATTTTAAAATTACAAACTAAATTATAACAAAAAAATAGACATCTCCATAAAAAAATGAAAACGTCTATTAATTTAATCAGTCATTTTGCCAAATGATATCGGCAACTGTACAATGCTTATCCCCACTCATAATTTCATGTTTAGTTAAAATATTACCACTTTCTAACTTTTCCATATTGTAATGACTTTCAATATCAGTACCATATTTAACTTCATTTTCATATCTTAAGTCAAAATGAACGGGTGAATGGGTAGTTAAAAACTCTGAAGGTAATACATTAATCATCCAGTCCATATAATGAGCATTATTGACATGCTTATTTGAATCAATATCAGTATATCTGACACTAAATCGACGATGATTAGAATTATCTAAGTCCACTTTAAGTGGTTTCATTAATTTTGGCACTTTGTTCACTTTTTCAGCACCAAATGGAGTAACTATCTCACTAGGAATTGAGGCAATTCTTCTAGCTTCATAATTCATAACTGCCCATAGTCCTGTCATGTGAACCAAAAGATCACCATTTTCATCTTTAATTTTGAATTCACGATAGGCAAAATATTTATTATATGATTTGGATTTAGTAGTTACAGTGATTTCTTCATCCACAGTTGGCATCCGATTAATATCAACATTATATTGAATAACAATCCAAGTAACACCGAATTTTCTAACAAAATCAGCACCAACTCCAAGATAATCACTGTGGTCTTCAGAAGCTAATATAATAACGTCTAACATCATTGCTAAAGTCATTCTTTTAGTAAAATCAGCTTCATAATAAGTAACTCGATGTTTTTCACTATATTCTGTAGGCTCCATAGTTAAACCTCAATTCTTAATTTCATGATATATATTATAAACTTCTTGCTTTCTAACTTCGTGGATTTTAGCAACTTTTTTAATTGCAGCATTAGGTTTCATATCATGATTAATAAAATGGTCAACTTGTTCCGAAATAGATAATACTGATAAAGCATCTTCCTCAACGTTATCAGGATTATTATTACCATCAATAATAATAACAAATTCACCGCGTATTTGATTATTACTTGCCCAATTAATTAATTCTTCAATACTTCCACGAGTAAATTCTTCAAATTTTTTAGTTAATTCACGGCAAAGAACTACTTTTCTATCAACACCCATAACCTTTTTAATATTTTTTAGCGTTTTAAGTAAACGATGGGGTGCTTCATAAATTATTAACGACTCTTTATGATTATTTAAATTTTCTAATTCACTAATTTGATCACTATTTTTTCGTTTTAAAAATCCATAAAAATAAAATGGTTGTGGGTTTAATCCAGAAGCTATTAATGCAGTAATTCCAGCATTAGCACCAGGCAATGGTACAACACTAATATCATTTTCCACACAAGCAGAAACTAATTCATGTCCTGGATCACTAATTGATGGCATTCCAGCATCGCTAACTTGAGCAATTGAAATACCAGAATTTAGTTCTTCAATTAATTCAGGAATACGACGTTCTTTGTTATCTTCTCTAAAGCTAATTTTTTTGCTTTCAATTTCAAAATGATTTAATAACTGTTGTGTATGACTAGGATTTTCAGCTGCAATAATATCAACTGATTTCAATATCTTAATCGCCCTAAATGTCATATCATCCAAGTTTCCAATTGGTGTCGGAACTAAATAAAGTTTACCTTTATCATTGTTTCCAGTAAAACTATGTTGAATATTCAATTTAATCCTCCATAAAACTATCTATTTAAAATTTCGTTGCAGAAGATACAGCTTTCATTATCTTCACGATGAGTCCCATAAAATTGATTACATACATGAAAGCCTTCATTGTAAAGTTTTTCTAAATTTTTACGTGATTTAGACAAGCGGGGTTCTTTAATACTTTCAACGTTTTTATCATCAATTTTTTGTTCTTCTATAAATTCATGGAGATGTTGATTTTCAATTTTTAATTCCGCGTTTTCTTCTAACACTTCAGCTAAACCCTCTCTTAATTCAGAAAATTTAGTTAGCATTAATTGAGTTTGTGCTTCCATATTTTTGAATCCATCATATAATTCACGTTTATCCAATTAAAATCCACTCCATTTTTTAAATTAATTATCGGTTTAAAATGTTCATAATCTTCAGTGTTATCGATTCTAATATATTTTGAAAACTAACATTAATTGATATTTGTTTGTTACACCCTAAAATGATTTTTAAAATTTGAACTAAGGTTTTAGATGAAATTTTATTAGCAAGTAATTCTATATTTTTTTCGTTATTTGGAAAGCTAAATTGACCCAGTTTTAAATATTTATAGTTTAATACATCTTCAAAAATGGCAATCATCATATTAATAACCGGTGCTCTATGATCTTTGTCAATTACTAATGGCATGAAATTAGATTGAATGGTAACAAATGCTTCTGCATCATTATTTACGATTAAATCAAACCAATTTCCAACTGAATTTTGCATTTTACTTAGCCAATCATCCTCTTGCCAAACTTTTACCATTTCAGTACTGTTAGTTAATTTATTAACTAAATGCAATTGGCTTTTGAGAATACCCATCTTACTTAACTTGTCTTCAAAAGAATCGGTATCCAAATGTTGTAACTCAATAACTTGAGTTCTAGAAATAATTGTAGGTAAAATCAAATTCATATTAGTAGTTAGTAGAAATGAAAAAATATTGTTACCAGGTTCTTCAATAAATTTCAAAAGACTATTAGCAGCTCCACTAGTCATTTTTTCTGCATCTTGAATAATGAATACCTTTTTGTTTCCTTCAAGACCACTTTTAGAAAATTCATCTTTTAAATATCTAACCTGATCAACTTTTATACTTTGACCATCAGGCTTTATAATAACAACGTCTGGATGTTGCTGTTCAGTAATACGCCGACATTCATTACATTGTCCACAAGGATAGCCATTTTTACGATTAGGGCAAAAAATTCCCATCGTAATAAACAAAGCAAGAGCTAACTTACCAACTCCAGATTCGCCATTAAATAGATATGAATGAGATAATTCATTTCTTGTAATAACCTTAATAAAGTTTTCAGATAGACGAGGTTGTTTACTAGTTACTTCATTAATTACGTTGTTTTCATTCATTAAATTACCTCAATTAGAAATGATAAAGATTATCCATTGGCATTTCCATAACAATAGATCCACCAACTTCAATTTTAACGGGGTAAGAAGCATCAGATACTCCACCGTCTAAATTAACTGGAGGGGTCATATATTGTTCGCGCTTTCTAGAAACTTTCTTAATCAAATCCAGAACTTCTTGTACTCTTTCATCTTTTATTCCAATCATAAAAGTAGTATTACCAGACTTTAAAAAACCACCAGTGGTGGATAACTTAGTTTGTTGAATATTATTTTTTACGAATTGAGATTGAAGTTTATTAGCATCTTTATTTTGAATAATTACAATTAATAATTTCATTATAGTTCACTCCTTAAAATTGTTGTTACATAAATTCATTAACATGTTTTTTCATAATACTTAAAACATCACTATAAACATCTGCTATTGGCTTAGTAGCATCAACAACTTTTACCCGACCAGGATTATCATGAACAATGTCTTGATAAGCTTTATGAACACGCTTATGAAAATCGACTGTCTCAACATCCAATCGATCAATATCATTAGCATTGCGATTCTTAGCAATTCTTTTTAATCCAACTTCAACTGGAATATCAAAATAAATTGTTAAGTCCGGTAAGAATCCTTCAGTAGCAAATTGATTCATATCATAAACTAGTTGTTCACCAATTTTACGACCACCGCCTTGATAAGCAATCGAACTATCTAAAAAGCGATCACATATTACTAACTTATTTTCGCTCAAAGCAGGTTTGACTGTTTGGACAATATTTTGTCTTCTAGAGGCTGCATATAATAATGCTTCAGTTCTAGAGTCCATTTTAGTATTTTCACGATCTAAAATCACATTTCTAATACTTTCAGCAATGTGATTACCACCAGGTTCACGACTGGTAACTAATTTAGATCCCAATTTAAGTTGTAAATTATCTAATAATTTATTTAGTACAGTCGTTTTACCTGCACCATCAGGACCCTCAAAAGTAACAAATTTACCTGCCATATTAATTCACTCACTTTTTTTATTTATGTAACAATTGTACTTTAATTTTTACTTTTCAACAAATGAAAAAAAGTGTCAAAATCTGAAAAAGACTTTAACACTTTTTTATTTAATAATCTATTACTGAAGATTGAATTCTATTGTTATGAACATTACGTTCTCTTGCTTCTCGGTATAAAAATAAATACTTGGCTTTAGATAATTGAGTTTGAGCGATAATTTCTTCATCAATTTCTGAAACTGCTCTTTCAGTTTCTTGAGCCTTATCCCATTGATCTTTTGCTCGATCAATAGAATCTAATAGAAATTCATCATATTGTGCACCCACATTTTTAAAATTTTTTCTAAAACCTAACATTTTTAACACCTCTATATTTCAGTTCTACCAGAAACCGCTCTAGACAAAGTCATTTCATCAGCATACTCAATATCACTGCCAACCGATAGTCCATGTGCTAATCTAGTAACTTTAATTCCAGCTGGCTTGATTAACCTGGAAAGATACATAGCTGTAGCTTCACCCTCAGGCGTAGCATTAGTTGCAATGATTACTTCTTTAATATTGGAATTAGTCTGTAATCGTTTAATTAAAGATTTAATGTTCAAATCTTCTGGCCCAGTACCTTCAATTGGAGAAAGAACTCCACCAAGTACATGGTATAAGCCATGATAGCTTTTCATTTTTTCCATAACCATAATATCTTTAGGCTGTTCTACAACCAATACAATATTTTGGTCACGACTTTTATCCTTACAAATAACACATGGATCTTCTTCAGTTAGATTTCCACATATAGAACAATATCTTAATTTATCTTTAGTTTCTTTCAAAGCAGATGAAAACTTGGAAACATCATCAGCATTCATATCTACTACAAAATAAGCTAATCTAATCGCTGTTTTATGCCCAATTCCAGGTAAGCGCATAAAACTATCGATTAGCTTAGCAACTGGTTCAGGATATTGCATAATATACCTTCTTTATAAAATTACATCCCAGGAATTCCCTTAGTGTATTTACCTAATGAATCTTGAGTTTCTTTATCAATTTGTGATAGTGCATCATTAACCGCACTAATTACTAAATCAGACATCATGTCTGGATCATCTGGATCAATAGCTTCTGGCTTAATTTGCATATCTTTCATTTTACGATCACCAGAAAAAACTACCTTAACCATATCTTCAGGAGCCTTACCAGTAAATTCTTTACTATTGATTTGTTCTTGTTCAGCACCCATTTGTTTTTGCATTTGTTTAACTTGTTTCATCATCTTTCCCATGTTCATACCATTCATCATAAGTCTTATATCTCCTTAATCATTTTTTAAATTGATAATATCATCACCAAACATATCTTTGGCTTTTTTCACAATCTCTGAATCATCTGGATTGTTCTCAACATTATTATCATGTTTTTCTTCATTTTTTTCAATAGTAGAATGTTCTGAATCATTATTATTTTCGGATTCTTCATGATTATTTTTTCGATTAACTAAATAATCTTTTCTAATTTCTGGCCATCTATCACTTGGCACAAATACAATTTTAGGAACATAACCTAAAATACGATCCATTCCATTTTCTAATGCATCACTAAGTTCAGTGTCTGAATTAGCTTTTTGGAATAAGAAAGGATATTCAAAAGAAACAATTACACCATTGCTACTTGCAGCAACTGGCTTAGAAACATGCATCATCGCACGTTGCGTAACATCCAATGATTGTAATAATTCATCCCAAATATTTTGCAAATTATTTAAGTTTTCACGAGTAGCATTATCCAACACTGGATAAACTTTACTTAAGTTGACTCTTGCTCCCTTATTAGAAGTTTTTGCTTTAGGTTTATTAATTGTTTCAGCACTTTGATTAGATACCGTTTGTTGCTCACTTATTGGTTGCTTACTTCTTCCACTGTTTAATTGATTGATCTGATCATTTAATGAAGAAACTTGCTCATTTAAATGTTGAATTTGTTGCTTTAATTTTGAATTATCATCACTAGATTCATTTTTAACATCATAATTATTAGATAATTTAACAGTTAAAACATCTAAATATACATCCGGATGCATTGTATAGCGCATCTGTGATTGAACATCATTTAACTGGTTTATCATTTTATAAACTATTTGATCATTAATTTGTTTAGATAAACTTTTAAAATCATCATCAATAATTCCTAACTCAGCGGATTCAACCATTTCAGGAGATTGTTGATACAATAGAATATCTTGACAATAATTGATTAAGTCTTCGATAAATCTGCTAGCATCTTTGCCCTCTTTTAAAATGTCTTGAACATTCATTAATGCTGATTTGACATCATGTTGAATAACACAATACAAATATTTAGTCATGACTGTTTTAGTCACACTTCCAGTAACCTGTAATGCATTTTCATAAGTCACATGATCAGAACCAAATGATAAAACCTGGTCTAAAATACTTAAAGCATCACGCATACCACCCTCAGCTGACTTAGCGATTACCTTTAAAGCCTTATCATCATAGTCCATATTTTTTTGTTTTAAAATAAATTCCATTCTATCTAAAATATCTTTAGAAGTAATCCTTCTAAAATCAAATCTTTGAACTCTTGAAATAATGGTAGCTGGAATCTTTTGTGGTTCAGTTGTAGCTAAAATAAAGATAACATGTGCAGGTGGTTCTTCTAATGTTTTCAGTAAAGCATTGAAAGCACCTGTTGATAGCATATGAACTTCATCAATAATATAAACTTTATATTCAGCTTCTGTTGGTGCATATTTAGCCTTATCACGTACTTCTCTAATCTCTTCAACCCCATTATTTGAGGCAGCATCAATTTCGATTACATCGTTTAAAGTTCCATTAGTAATGCTTTTACAAATATCACATTCATTGCAAGGCTCACCATTTTGTTTATTGGGACAATTAATAGCTTTAGCTAAAATTTTAGCAGCCGAAGTTTTTCCAGTTCCACGAGGTCCCGCAAATAAATAAGCATGACTTAATTGATTAGTAATGATTGCATTTTTTAAAGTAGTAGTAATAACATCCTGACCAATTACGTCATCAAAACGTTGCGGACGCCAAACACGGTATAAAGCTTGATAGCTCATGAAAAACTCCCTTTCAAATGTTAAATATTAATTATATTATATATGCTATTTAACAATTATGCTATTGCATACATAAACTAAAAAATTATTTGGAGTAAAAAAAAGCTCCTAGCCATCAATTGACTAAGAGTTTAATTACATAAAAAACAAGAAGCACAAGCGTAGAATACTTAGTGCTGCTTCCTCTCGGATCTGACACGGTTCGTAAACACAACTTTGCTTCAAGGTCTTTCGACATAAATAATACTAACTGATTTATTATTATTTATCAAGACTATTGTTTAATTTTTTTAATAACTTTTTACGCTTTCTAGCTTTCTTAAAAAAAGTTTTCATTGCATAACTAGCTTGATCAGCTAAAATACCTTTTTCTACATTCACATGATGATTAAATCTTTGATCATCAAATATATGATAAAGGCTTTCAGATACTCCAGCTTTATAATCAGGTGCTCCATAGTATAAATTTTTAATTCTAGAATTTATTATCGCTCCTGCGCACATTAAACATGGTTCAATTGTTACATATAAATCACAATTTTCTAATCGCCAACTTTTTAAATAACGACAGGCATCATCAATTGCAATAATTTCAGCATGATCAAGAGCATTATTGCTATGTTCCCTTAAATTATGACCACGACCAATAATATTATTATCTTTAACGACAACTGCACCTATGGGAACTTCATTAATCAAGCTAGCTTTTTTAGCTTCATATAAAGCTTCTTTCATAAAATATTCATTCATAATAAATTAACCTTCAAAAGTACTTTCTAAAATGTAATATCCCTTGTCTTTACGAATGATTTTACAATTTCCAAACAATGAATTCATTAATTTTTTAGCCGATGGTGCCCCTTGTTTTTTTTGCAAAACCACTGTTAGCGTACCATTTTTCACTAAATGCTCTAAAGAACCTGAAATCATATCATTTACAACCTTTTTACCGGCTCTAACGGGCGGATTAGTTAAAATAGCAGCAAATCTATCTTTAACATCCTCATAAATATCTGAATTATGAATTTTAACATTTTTAACTGAATTTTGTTCGGCATTTTTTTGAGCTAAAGATAAAGCTAAATTATTCACATCTACCATTTCAAAAATACGATTTGGATAGTTTTTAGCTAACGCAATCCCCATTGGTCCATATCCGCAACCTAAATCTAGAATATTACCAGCTGGTATTTTATCCATATTTATATTTTTAACTAAGGTTGATGATCCATAATCAACTGTTCTTTTTGAAAAAACACCATTATCAGTAGTAAATTTCAAATCATTTCCCAACAATTCATATTTCCATGTGTGGAGTTCATGGACAACATCTGGGTTAGGTGTATAATAGTACTCGTTCATTTTTATATCACTCACTTCTAAAAAAATATTTATAAAATTTTTTAAAATCAATAAAGCACTATACTTGGTATGTTTAGAAATTTTTCAATACTAAATATGGTGTTTTTATGTTTGATTTTTTAATTTTCTGGTGTAGAATTTATATATAAATTAATCCGATGGACGGAAATAAAAAAATAAATTAACAACTAGAAAGGATCATTATATCATGGAAAAAGTTACCGTATATTCAAAAAATAACTGTATGCAATGCAAAATGACTAAACGTTTCTTAGGAGAACATAATATTGAATTTGTTGAAAAAAATATCAATGAACAACCAGAATATGTTGACTACCTAAAAGAAAAAGGTTTTATGTCATTACCTGTAGTTGAAGCTGAAGGTATGAATGCTATTTCAGGCTTTAGACCAGATCAATTAAGTCAATTAGCATAGTTGTTAATAAATACATTATATTATAAAATTTAATTTTTGGCGAAACCGCTAATGGTCTCGCCATATTTTATCTAATAATCAAAAAATTATGAAAGAGTGGTTGTAAATGTCATTAAAGGACCTAAAAGATGTTACTTATTATGATTTAAATAACGAAATTAACATCCCTAAAGATGGTAAGATCCAATTGAATAAAGATAAAGAAGCTTTGGATGCTTTTCTTAAAGAAAATGTAGAACCTAACTTAAAAAAGTTTTCTTCATTAAAAGAACGTTTTGATTATTTAATTAAAAACCAATATATTGAAAAAGATTTCGTAGATAAATATGATTTCAAATTTATTGAAAAAATATATCAATACTTAAAAGAACAAAACTTCCACTTTAAATCTTTTATGGCTGCATATAAATTTTACGCTCAATATGCTTTAAAAACTAATGATGGTGAATATTATCTTGAACAATTTATTGATCGTGTAGCAATGAATGCACTCCTATTTGCTGATGGAAATGAAGAATTAGCTTTAGATTTAGCAAATGAAATTGTCCATCAAAGATACCAACCAGCCACTCCTTCATTTTTAAATGCTGGTAGAAAACGTCGTGGTGAATTTGTATCATGTTTCTTAATTCAACCTACTGATAACATGAACACAATAGGAAGAACTATTAACTCTGCCCTACAATTGTCTAGAATTGGTGGTGGAGTTGGAATTAATCTTTCAAATCTACGTGCCGCTGGTGATCCGATTAAACATATCGAAGGCGCTGCTTCTGGTGTAGTACCTGTTATGAAACTATTAGAAGATAGTTTTTCATATTCTAATCAATTAGGACAAAGACAAGGTGCTGGTGCTGTTTATCTAAGTGTATTTCATCCCGATATTATTTCTTTCTTATCTGCTAAGAAAGAAAATGCTGATGAAAAAATTCGTGTTAAAACTTTATCATTAGGAATTACAGTTCCAGATAAATTTTATGAATTGGCTAAAAATGATGAAGATATGTACCTATTTAGCCCATATGATGTGGAAAGAATATATGGCGAACCTTTCTCATACGTCGATATTACAAAAGAATATGACAATATGGTCGCAAATGATGAAATCAAAAAGACAAAAGTTGAAGCTCGTGATATTGAAACTGAAATTAGTAAATTACAACAAGAATCAGGTTACCCTTACATCATGAATATTGATACCGCTAATCGCGCTAATCCAATCGATGGAAAAATTGTGATGAGTAATTTATGTTCAGAAATTATGCAAGTACAACAACCATCAACTGTTGATAATAAACAAGATTATATTGAAAAAGGTACCGATGTTTCATGTAATTTAGGATCAACAAATATTGTCAATTTAATGGATAGTCCTGATTTTGGTAAATCAGTTGATTCTATGGTTAGAGCATTAACATTTGTAACTGATCATTCAGATATTGATGTTGTACCTTCTATTCAACGTGGAAATGAATTGTCACATAGTATTGGTCTAGGTGGTATGGGGCTACACAGTTTCTTAGCTAAAAATCAAATTGAATATGGTTCAGATGAATCTGTTGAATTTACTAATGTTTACTTTATGTTACTTAACTATTGGACTTTAGTTGCTTCTAATAAAATTGCTAGAGAAAGAAAAGAAACTTTCAGCAATTTTGAAAATAGTAAATATGCTGATGGATCATACTTCAATAAATACACTAATAAATATTGGGGTCCAAAATCAGATAAAATTAAATCTATCTTTAAAAATGTCTTTGTTCCAAATGAAGATGATTGGAATGAATTAAAACAAGATGTTATGAAAGATGGTATCTATCATCAAAATAGATTAGCAGTTGCTCCTAATGGTTCTATTTCATACATTAATGATTCAACAGCTAGTCTTCACCCTATTATTAGTAAGGTTGAAGAAAGATATGAATCTAAGACTGGTAAAATCTATTACCCTGCTCCATACTTATCTAATGAAACATTAAAATATTACAAATCAGCATATGATATTGATATGCGTAAAGTAATCAATATTTACGCAGCTGCACAAGAACATGTCGATCAAAGTTTAAGTCTTACTCTATTTATGCGCTCAACTATTCCTGAAGGACTATATGAATGGAAAGATGGCCGTACTGATAAGATGACAACTCGTGATTTAAATATTTTAAGAAATTATGCACATGCAATGGGTATAAAATCATTGTATTATGTAAGAACATACACTGATGATAACCAAGAAGTTGGTGTTAATGAGTGTGAAAGTTGCTCAATCTAATTAAGTAAGGAGCTAAGTAAGATGGATAATTATAAAGCAATCAATTGGAATGCTGTTAGTGATCAAATTGATAAAGCAACTTGGGAAAAATTAACTGAACAATTTTGGTTAGATACCCGTATTCCTTTATCAAATGATTTAGCTGACTGGCGTACTTTAGATGATGACCACAAATGGTTAGTTGGACACGTATTTGGTGGTTTAACTTTGTTGGATACCCTTCAATCACAAGATGGAATGGCAGCTCTGAGAAAGGATATTGTGACTCCTCACGAAACTGCTGTTTTAAATAATATTCAATTTATGGAATCTGTCCATGCTAAAAGTTATTCTTCAATTTTTTCAACATTAAATACTCCCGAAGAAATTAATGAAATTTTTGACTGGAGTGACTCTGAAGAATTCTTACAAAATAAAGCCAAGAAAATCTATAATTTATACCATGATGATGGTAATACACTAAAGAAAAAAATCTCTAGTGTATTTCTAGAAACATTCTTATTCTATTCCGGATTCTATACACCATTATGGTATCTAGGTCATAATAAGCTACCTAATGTTGCTGAAATTATTAAATTAATTCTTCGTGATGAATCTGTTCATGGAACTTATATTGGATACAAATTCCAAATTGGTTTTAACAAATTAGGTAAAAATGAACAACAAGATTTAAAAGATTGGATGTATAATTTCTTATACGACTTATATGAAAATGAAGAAAAATACACTCACTTGTTATATGATCAAGTTGGCTGGACAGACGATGTATTAGCATTCATTCGTTACAATGCTAACAAGGCATTAATGAATTTAGGTCAAGATCCATTGTTCCCTGATACTAGTGAAGATGTTGACCCAATTGTTATGAACGGAATTTCAACTTCTACTGCTAATCATGACTTCTTCTCACAAGTTGGTAATGGTTATCGTTTAGGTAAAGTTGAAGCAATGAAAAAAGACGATTATAAGATTTGGTACCCTAAACATTAAAATGACTAAATTAAAATGATGTATTCAGATTAAAATGAATACATCATTTTTTGTTACAAAAAAATGCTCTAAACGATCTATTCAATCATTTAGAGCATTTATTTTATATTATTTAAAATATTTCTTAAAGAAACTTGGCTTCTTATTGGTATCAATATGTTCATTTACTAATATAAGTAATTGAAGCATTGTAAATACTAATGAATTACCTCGACGATAAGAAATATATTTAGGTGCCCACTCTTGTACATATTTTTCTTTATAAGAACGAAGACCTTGGAAACTATAGAAAGCAGTTCCATATTTATAAATCAAATTAGAAATTTTTTCATCAATGAAGCTATATTTAGATTCCCCAACATTAGATAGTGGAGCCATTCCTAAATTAAAAGATTTATATCCTTGATCTTTAACGTGATTAAATAAGTTAATGAAAATACCATCCATTATACCTGAAGGTGCATCATTACTTGATCTCATTAAATCAATTGATGTCATCTCATGATCACCAGTTGGCATAATATTAGCAAAAGCAACAATTTTATTATTTTTGTCTTTCATAATAGCAATCGGTGCCTGACTTAAATAATATTTATCAAAATAACCTAATGAAAAACCTTTCTCAGGATTTCCTTTTAACCATTGATCAGATACTACTTTTAATTCTTTAATAAACTCATTTGAAAATGGTGGTCGAATGATTTCAAATTTATATTCGTCACGATCAAATTTGTTCATTAGAGCTCTTTCACCACGATGCTTTTTACCTGAAATGGAGAAGTCTTTTAATACAACATGCCCCTCTTCTCCAGCCTTAGTAAAACTAAAACCTTTTTCATGCAACAACATCGTTAGTTCTTCACCAATTTCATAAAATACTAATGAATATCCTAAATTATCACTATCATTTATAAATTGATCAACTGCATCGTCTAATTTATCCATATTACCAATAGGTTCACCCATAATGATAATTTTATTTGCACGACGCTTGTACATAAAGAATAACTGATCTTTACCATCTTCTTGATAGAAATAAATATCTTTATCTCTAACATATGCCAAATGGCTAACCTCATTACCTCCATACGCTTTAATTACATTAAAGACCCGATTAGAATCAAAAGGTTGATCTAACCATTGGGTTTTAGTATAAGATAAGTAACGATAAGTCAAAATTAGAATTAAACAAGCTAAAATTAGTCCTAAGAATCCAGCAAACCAAACCTGAGGTGATGGAAATAGATACGAATTAGCAAAATGAAATGGAAATTTAGTAAATTGAAAATTAGTAAATAAACCAATTAAACCATAGAAGATAAAAGCAAGACCAAAAATAACAAAATCTATTATGATATGTCCCCATGAATAAGTAAATTTTTCCCGATATAAGACGCCATAGCTTAACCATAGTGCAAATACTAATAACAATGATAAAATTACCATATTAGTAGGAAAATCTTCTTTCCAAAGAGTATTTCCAATAGAAATAGCTAATAAAATGGTTGTAGGCCAAAAAGCTTTTTTGACTTTAGATCCAAAACCTCTAGCAAAACCAATTAACAAGAAGGATACGATAATAGTTGTTAATTGATCTAAAAAGTAAAATGTATAAGGTTCTAAAGATAGATAAAATTTATTTACTAAAACTAAATTAGGAATAACTGCTACTAACAACATCATTATTCCAGAAAAATACATAAAAATAGTTATAAATATATGTGCAATTCTTTGTAAAATTACTTTGGGAATATCATCCAAAAATTCGTTGAACCTTTGCAACAAATCTGCGATAAAGAAAATAATCCCTAAAGCAACCGGCAGAATATAATAAAACGCTCTATATAATAATAGCCAAACTACTGCACTGCTAGGAGAAACTCCTAAAAACAATAATCCAGCCATCATTGTACTATCAAAGCTACCTATTCCTCCCGGTATTAAAGAAGCAACCCCGATTACATTGGCAACAATGAATACAGGGAAAACTGCCATAATATTAATAGATTGATGCATAAACAATCCAATAATCATGAAGAAAGATGCACAACCAAACCATTCTAATAATGAACCAATAACTAATCTTAATTCTAACTTTAGATTTAAATCTTTAAAGTAATCCAAATTTGTTTTTCTAGTAATTAAAAGTAATAATGGAAAGTATAAACCACCTAAGATCAATACTATCCACCACCACCAATCAAAAGAATTAGTGCCAAATCCAAAAGAAAACATCATTATTAAAGCTATCCAACAATAAGTTGAAAGACCTGCCAATAAAAATATAACTATTTTAGAAATGGCATATAAAATTTGTTTTTTGGTAGCGTTTTTACTATAAAAATTGGCTCTTAAACTTGCACCTAAAACACCACCAAAGCCAGCGATATTAGTAAGTGTATTGGTAATCCAACCGGTTTTAGCAATATATGTTTTCTTAAATTTTCCTGGTAAAAAATCAACAATTGTAAAATCATAAATTAACATTGGTAAGACTGCAATAAACCCTAATATCATCATTATAAATAGCGACATTGGTGTTTGTGTAGCAAAACTTTGTGCCATCTTATGTCCACTAATTTCTGATCCTTCAGAAATTCCAACATGAATAACAACACCTAAAACAAATATAACGAATAGTACTTTGACTATTGTCATGTGTCGATTTATCCAATCAGCACATCTTCGAAAAAAAGTTTTCAAATATATTTCCCCCATAATAATATTATTAATATTATTATCTCAATTTATAAACAAGTTAACAAGTTTTAACAAAAAAGACGCACAACAAATGTTGTACGTCTTTTTAAAAGAAAGTTATTACTTAAGAGTAACACTTGCGCCAACTTCTTCAAGTTTTGACTTGATGTCGTTAGCTTCGTCTTCTTTAGCGCCTTCTTTAATTACTGAAGGAGCACCATCAACTAGGTCTTTTGAGTCTTTTAGACCCTTACCAGTGATTTCACGAACTACCTTGATAGCCTTAACCTTTTGGTTACCTGGTTCAGTTAGTTCAACGTCGAATGAATCTTTAGCAGCGCCACCATCAGCAGCACCTGCAGCTGGTGCAGCAGCAGCAGCTGTAACGTCGAATTCTTCTTCAATTGCCTTAACTAAGTCGTTTAGGTCTGTGATTGAAGCTTCTTTAATTTGTTCAATAATATTGTCTTTATCAAAAGCCATTTTATTTTCCTCCAATTTGGATAGTTATAATTTTTATTTAGAAACTAAGCTGCGTCTCCATCATCTTTTTCGGCAACTGCTTTAACTGCAATAGCAAATTTACGAACAGGTGCTTGTAAGATGTTGGCAAGAGTAGAAATAGATTCTTCTCGACTTGGTAATGAAGCAAATTCTTCAATTTCGTCAAGACTAGCAACCTTATTTTCAAGAATTCCACCCTTAAGTTCAACAGCATCAGTATTATCAGCAAAATTCTTTAAAATTTTAGCTGGAGCAATAGGATCTTCATCAGAGAATGCTACGGCTGTAGGTCCCTTAAATAAATCACCTAATTCTTCGTATCCGGCTTCTTTAGAAGCACGAACAGCGATGTTATTCTTAATAACATTGAAAGCAACGTTTGAGTCACGTAATTGTTTACGTAAATCAGTAACTTCTTCAACGTTTAAACCACGATAGTTAATAATGATAGCAGAAGTAGCATTGTTAAATTTTTCAGTAACAGCTTCTACTCGTTTAGCTTTAGCATCAATAACTGCTTTCTTTGGCATTATTTCACCTCCCAAATTTTTTTGGGATTTAATAAAAAATCCCCATGCCTACCCAGACATAGAGAAACCGTTTTAAAGTCCTCGTCAGGATATTAAGGTATTAAATACCACCCGAGTCTTAGGTAGAAGTCATATTTAATTAGCAATAATAATTTACCACATAATAAAAATATGGTCAATAGGGATTTTTAAATTCCAAATTAATTACTTAACTTTAGAATGAGTCAAGATCAACTTTGACACCAGGGCCAAATGTAGTTGAAATTGATAAGTTAGTAATGTATGAACCTTTTACAGAAGCTGGACGATTCTTAACAATTAAATCTTCAATTGTCTTGAAGTTACCAACTAATTTGTCAGCATCAAATGATGACTTACCAATAATAACTGCAACGTTACCATCACGGTCAGTACGGTAAGTAACTTTACCTGATTTTGAATCAGAAACAGCTTTCTTAACGTCCATAGTAACTGTACCAGTCTTAGGGTTAGGCATTAAACCTTTTGGTCCAAGAACACGGCCTAAACGACCAACTTGAGCCATCATGTCTGGTGTTGCAATAGCAACATCAAAGTCTAGCCAACCATTTTGGATTTTTTCAGCTAAGTCAGCTTCACCAACAACGTCTGCGCCAGCTTCTTCAGCTTCTTTAGCCTTTTCACCCTTAGCAAATACAACAACTTTTTGGTCTTTACCTGTACCGTTTGGTAAGACAACAGCACCACGTAATTGTTGATCTGCTTGTTTTGTGTCAACGTCTAAATTAAATACAACTTCAACAGTTGCGTCAAATTTAGCAAAATCAATTTTTTTAACAAGTTCAACTGCTTCTTCAACTGAGTAAGATTTATTACGATCTACTTGTTTTAAAGCATCTTGATACTTTTTACCTCTTCTATTTTGAGCCATCTGTGTTTTCCTCCTTGCAATTGTGGTTGTAACGGATAAACCTCCCACATAACATCTGAATTAGTCAGGTGTTATGGTACTTACATGTTGAATATGAAATTAACCTTCAACAGTGAATCCCATACTACGAGCAGTACCTTCGATCATACGCATTGCGGCTTCAACATCAGCTGCGTTTAGATCTTTCATCTTAGTTTCGGCGATTTCCTTAACTTGATCACTAGTTACACTAGCAACCTTGTTAGAATTTGGTTCACCAGAACCATGTTCAACACCAGCAGCCTTCTTCAATAATACTGAAGCAGGTGGGGTTTTAGTAATGAAATCAAATGAACGATCTTCATATACAGAAATAACAACAGGAATTAACATGCCTGCTTGATCAGCAGTACGTGCATTGAATTCCTTAGTGAATCCCATAATGTTGATTCCAGCTTGACCCAATGCAGGTCCAACTGGAGGAGCAGGTGTTGCTTTACCCGCAGGAATTTGTAATTTAACTACGTTAGCTACTTTTTTAGCCACGAGACATACCTCCTTAAGTCCGTGTGTGGTAAAAATTGGAGATTAGATTTCTCCTCCCACAACAAGTATGCATAAACATACAAAATATAATATATCATGTTTAGATAATTTGTACAACCCTAAATTATCTGATTGGTTTTACTTGGTTGAAATCAAGTTCAGCAGTTGTTTCTCTACCAAACATATCAATATCAACTTTCAATTTACCTTTTTCTTCATCTTTTTCAACAATTTTACCAGTCAAGTTAGCAAAGGCACCATCAATGATTGTAATAGTATCGCCAACTTCAGCATCTAAATCTTGATGTTTCTTTTCTACACCTAATTGACTCAAAATGTAATCTACTTCATCTGGAAGTAATGGAGTTGGTTTACTACCTTGTCCATGTGAACCGATAAATCCAGTAACACCTGGGGTATTTCTTACGATATACCAAGCTTTATCTGTCATAACCATTTCAACTAAAACATATCCAGGGAATGTTTTATCCATTTTAACTTTATCAACACCATCTTTTACTTCGTGTTCTTCAGTTTCAGGAACTACTACTTGAAAAATATAGTCTTCCATTCCCATTGATTCTTTACGAGAATCCAAATTAGTTTTTACTTTGTTTTCATATCCAGAATAAGTATGAATTACATACCATTGTTTTTGTGTTGATTCCATTGAAATTTAGCTCCTTTTAATTTTTTCCAAACAAAAAAACTTCGCCTAAACGAAGTTCCACATTAATTACATAATATCATTTATTTTATTTTAATTAAATATTTAATTAAATAAATGTTAAACCTGATTGAATAGCCCAATCAATAATTGCAAAGAAAATTGCGAAAACAACTGACATTCCCACAACAGTTGAAGTATCAATTCTTGTTTGATGTTTATTTGGCCATACAACTAATTTCATTTCTGTGCCAACACTTTTAAAAAAGTTAATTAACTTCATTTGTAATTTCCCCCGTATTAAAATGTTTCTTTATGAATTGTTGATTTATTGCAGTTTTTACAATACTTTTTAATTTCTAAACGCTTAGTATGATCTTTCTTAACATTAGTTGTATAGTTTCTTGAACCACAAACTTCACATGCTAATGAAACCTTCTTTTGTGGCAAGGCATACCCTCCTAAACTGATAGATAAATAATATCATTTTAAATTTTAATCGTCAATTTTACGATCATCCTTTAAAATACCTTCTTCTACCAAAATAATTTTAAGTTTATTTTTTATTCTAGAACAACAATTTCTAAATTGTTCATCATTAATCTTATTAATTTGTTTAAACTTAACTAATTGATAATCATCAGATTCTAATTTAGAACTCGACATTTTAAATAATAATTCTTTTTCAAACATAGAACACCGGGTAACTAATTTTTTCCTAACTGCATCCATTTTTAAAGAAAATTCTGGATGTAATCTTCTACAATCTTCAACACAGTTACTATAGTATTCCTCATTAACATTAAATGATACTTTCTTATCGATGGGCATTCTTTTTTTTGCTTTACTTTTTCTTAATATGTCAAACAATCGATTTTTAAGACTTCTTTTATAAAGCATTCCAAAGGATGTCCCACGATTTATATCAAATTTATCAATAATTTTTAGCATCGTTATTCTTGCTTCTTGGAACCAATCATCTTCATCAATGTCATTAAAATAATATTGATGCCATAGCTTTTTAACAATCGGTTTATATTTTATAAAAAGTTCATCAAAGTATTCATCATGTCCGTTCTTAAAATTTTTAATAAGTTGTAAATCAATTAAACAATTATTCATAATTTCTCCCTACGAAAATTTATAAAAATTAATTTACACATATAAAAATAAAAGTACAAGCGAACTTAAGTTCTCATAATCAGATTTGATACATATACCAAAATATTAATATTAATATTTTAATATTATTTAGAAAGATTATCTCTTAACTTTTCTAGTTCCATTAGTTGATTACCAGACCAAGGATTATTTCTAACATATGCATTATTAGCATAAGTGTTGACCTGACTTTGAATTTCTTGCTTGGATCTCTTAACGTCCCTTAGCAATTCTCTTGCAGAAATTCTTAATGCACCTGCTGAAAAAACGGTCCATTGTTCTGCTTGATCACTGGTAACCACAACCACTTGAACAAACCTTGATTGTTTACGACGAGCATAAGCCTCAATATAACTATCAGCTGTTTCATCTTTATTGGTCCAAATAATATTTAAGTTATGTCTGGTGTCCTTCTTAGATAACCCTGGAACATACATTGCATCAAAAATTATAGAAATATCTAAATCACGATATTTTTTATATTCCGCAATGATTGATATTAATTCATCTCTTGCATCTGCTAGACGATCAGCAAGCTTTAACTGATTTAATTCTGGCCAATTACCAATAATATTATATCCGTCTAATAACAATAATTGTTTTTTCATTTTTAAAATATCCTATAGTGGATGTCTAGAACTATATCCTTGATACATTAAAAGTCCAGCAGCTACACTAGCGTTTAAGCTTTGAAGATTACCTATCATAGGAATGGTTAACATTTCATCAACATTTTTCTTAAGTAATGGAGAAATTCCTTTTCCTTCATTCCCAATTACTACAGCCGATGATCCCTTAGCATCCCAATGACGATAATCAGTTCCCTTAATATCAGTTCCAAAAATCCAGACTCCACGGTCTTTTAGTTCATTAACAGTATTAATTAGGTTAGTAACCCTTGCAACTGGTACTCTTTCAATCGCTCCAGCAGAGGTTTTAGCAACAGTTGCAGTTAAACCAACAGCACGATGTTTGGGAATAATAATACCAGTAACCCCAGCGGCATCAGCAGTTCTAATAATAGATCCTAAATTATGTGGATCTTCAATATTATCTAAAATTAAAAAGAAGGGCTCTGTGTCTTTACTTTTTGAATGTTCAAATAATTCATCAATACTTGCATATTTGTATGGAGATATTGATAACACCACTCCTTGATGATTTTGATGATCAGATAATAAGTCTAACTTTTGCTTAGGCACCATTGAAATTACTAAATGTTTTTTCTTAGCTAGTTTAATAATTTCTTCTACACTTTTTTCATCTTTATGAATACCATTTTGTAAGAAAACTTTATTAATTTCTTGTTTACCTCTTAATGCAGATACTACTGGATGACGACCAATAATAAACTCACTTTGATTTTGTTCATCATTATTTTTCATATTCTAGCCTCCCTGCATCAACTTTTTCAATACACCACTTAGATAATTCTTGCAAACGTTCATTATTATCACTTAATGACAAATAACCCATCATTGCCTCAAAACCTGTGGAGTAACGATAAGTTAATACACTAGTATTTTTAGCATGGGTATAACTTTTACAGTTACGACCACGTTTAAAAACAGATTCCTCTTCTTCACTAAGAATATGTTCTTGGTTCATTAAATCAATTAAAGCAGCTTGAGCCTTAGCAGAAACATATTTTCTAGCAATCTTTTGTAAACGATTAGGCTTAGTAATGCCCAATGCTAAAAGATGTTTTCTAATGTAAACTTCATATACAGAATCACCCAAATAAGCTAAAGCAATACCATTCAATTGTTTGTAATTAGGTACTTGTTCTTCCATTAATTAAATTATTCCCTTCTAAATCTTGTTCCTTGGGCAGTATCTTCTAGAATAATGCCCTTAGATTTCAAGATTGCTCTTATTTCATCACTTCTGGCAAAATTCTTATTTGCTCTTGCTTGATCTCTTTCCTTAATCAAATTGTTAATTTTGTCATCATTGATTTCTTCATCAGTTTCAAACTTAACACCAAAAATTGATGCCATCTTGATTAATTTTTTCAATATTAATTTAACTGTTTGTTCAAAAACAATTGGTCTTTCTGCATATACATTACCCAATTTAGCTAATTCATAAACACAATCAATACCATTTTGTGCATTAAAATCATCATCCATTGCATCTTGAAAATCTGCTTGAATCTGTCTAACTTCTTGATCTACTTTAGGATCATTAAAAGAATCAGCATCTTTTAAACGATAATTTAGATTATTATAAGCATTTTTTATTTTTTTCAAGTTGTTGGCTGCAGCATCTAAATTAGCTTGATTATACTGAATAGGTCTTCTGTATTGGGTAGTAGACATTAAGAAACGCACAACTTGTGGATCTACATTCTTAATAATGTCATGGACAGTTACAAAATTACCTAGAGACTTACTCATTTTTTCATTTTCATCTCCAACGGTAACAAAGCCATTGTGCATCCAATAATTAACAAATTTTTTACCGGTTTTGGCCTCACTCTGAGCACGTTCATTTTCATGATGAGGAAATTCTAAATCTTCTCCCCCACCATGAATATCAATCGTATCACCTAAATATTTGGTGGACATAACTGAACACTCAATATGCCAACCTGGACGACCTTTTCCCCATGGTGAATCCCAAGCAATTTCATCATTTTTTGCTTTTTTCCATAATGCAAAGTCAATTGGATCGTCTTTTTTAGATAATTCTTCATCATTTACATGCTGACTAGCTCCAGACTCTAAATCATCAATACTTTGATGAGCTAATTTTCCATATCCATTAAACTTACGTGCACGATAATAAACATCCCCATCAGATTCATAAGCATATCCCTTATCAACTAATGTTTTTATAAAATCAATAATTCCATTAATATTATCAGTAGCGCGGGGATTGTTGGTAGCAGGTTCTACATTTAAAGCTTTTACATCTTCTTTATAAGCTTCAATATATTTATCAGCCAAATCCATAACTGACATATTTTGATCATTAGCTGCCTTTATCAACTTATCATCAACATCAGTAAAATTAGAAATATAGTTAACATGATATCCACAATATTCAAAGTATCTACGAATAGTATCAAATGCAACTACACTTCTAGCATTTCCAATATGAATATAGTTGTAAACTGTAGGACCACACACATACATATTAACCACTCTTGGCTTAATTGGTTCAAATGTTTCTTTTTGTTGACTTAATGTATTATAGATCCTTAACAATTTTGGCACCCCTATTTCTTATTTATACTTTTAGTTTATTTTATCATAATTTGAGCCATTTTTTCAGTTTCATTATCAAACAAAAAAGGTCTTATTAGAATATCATCTAACAAGACCAATTTATATTTTAATAAAATATTATTATTGATTAATTTGCTTTAAAGTTTCATCAATATGTTTTAATGCTTTTTTGCGACCAATTAATTCAATAGATTCTGGAAGTTCAGGTCCGTGCATTTCGTGAGTAACCGCAATTCTAATTGGCATCCATAATTGACGACCTTTAATTTTAGTATCTTTTTGAATTGATTTAATAGTCTTAAGAATTTCAACTTTATCAAAAATAGCAACATCTTTAATTCTTGATGAAAATTCTTTCAATACTACTGGAGCAGTATCATTGCTGATTTCTTCCAATGCTTCTCCAGAAATTTCTTCTGGTTCATTAAAGAATACTGAAGCCATTGAATTAATTTGAGCCATAAAACTCATTTGTTGTTTATAAGTAACAATTAATTTACGTGCCCATTCAACAGTTTTAGAATCAGGATTTTTTTCAATATTGCCCTTATCAATTAATTGACGTAAAGCAAGATCAACAACAACGTCTTCATCCGCAGATTTTACATATTGATTATTAATCCATTCTAACTTCTTATTATCAAAATTAGCTGGTGATTTACTTAAACGATTTTCATCATACATCTTAATAAACTGTTGCTTATTAAAGATTTCATCTTCACCCTTTGGTGACCAACCTAACAATGTAATAAAGTTGAACATTGCATCTGGAAGGTATCCGCGGTCACGATATTGTTCAATAAATTGAATAATAGATTCATCACGTTTACTTAATTTCTTACCGGTACCGGCACTGGTAATTAAACTCATGTGACCAAATTTAGGGGCATCCCAACCAAATGCTTCATACATCATTAATTGTTTTGGTGTATTAGCAACGTGGTCATCACCTCTAAATACATGTGAAATTTTCATCATATGGTCATCAATAATAACGGCAAGGTTATAAGTAGGCATTCCATCACGTTTTACAATGACAAAATCTCCACCAATAGTATCTGAATTAAATTCAACATGTCCCTTAACAATATCATCCCAAGCATAAGTATGGTTTTTAGGAACTCTGAAACGAATAACTGGTTTTAAACCTTTTGCTTCTGATTCAGCCATTGATTTTTGAATTTCTTCTTCTGTCATGCCTTCATATTCATATTCATAATGAGGCATAACACCACGAGCACGTTGTTCTTCACGATCGGCAGTAAGTTCTTCTTCTGTTCTGTATGAATAGTATGCCTTATCTTCATCCAATAATTGTTGAATTAATGGGTCGTAAATTGAACGACGTTCTGATTGACGATATGGTCCAAATTTACCAGGCTTATCAGGACCTTCATCCCAGTCTAAACCTAACCATTTTAAATTATCTAACTGACTTTTTTCACCATCAGCTACATTACGTTTAGTATCGGTATCTTCGATACGAATAATAAACTTACCCTTATTATGTCTAGCAAATAAGTAGTTAAAAATTGCTGTTCTTGCATTACCAATGTGTAGATGACCAGTAGGACTTGGTGCATATCTAACACGAATATTTTTATTAGCCAATGATATTTCTCCTCTTCTTGTAAAATAGCATCATTTTAATTTTACAATTATTATTAGTAAAAATAAAGAGTTCAAAAAATTCTTATGAACGGTTTACTTATTGATTATCTTAGCAAAAATCATTTTACCAGCATCAGTTTGAATGGAACTTGTCACTTCAACTGTTAGTCGTTTATTAAGATAATTTTTACCTTCTTCCACAACTACCATTGTTCCATCGTCTAAATATGCTACACCCTGACTTCTTTCGGTCCCTTTCTTTAGGATCATAACTTCAAGATGTTCTCCTGGAATATAACTGGGCTTCAATGCACTTGCTAGTTCATTAATATTTAATACCTTAACCCTTTGAAATTTAATTACTTTGTTCAAGTTATAATCATTAGTAACAATTTCACCATCAACATTTTTAGCTAGTTGAATTAATTTACTGTCTACCTCTGGAATTTCTTTATAGTCTTTATCTGTAATCTCAATTGGCATTATTTTTTCAGTCTGTAACTTATTTAAAATATCTAAGCCGCGACGTCCACGAACCCTTTTAGCGCTATCACTGGAATCAGCAATATATTGTAACTCATACAATACAAACTTAGGTACTAATAATGTTCCTTCTAAGAATCCAGTTTTAATTAATTCATAGATACGACCATCAATCAAAATGTTAGTATCTAAAATCTTATAACTTTTATCTTTTTTCGTACTGTTGCTAAAAGTATTAGTAGCTTTTTTTAAACTAAAATGAAATATTTTATTCCAATCATTCAGTCTAGTAGTTCCTAAAACAAATCCCAAATAACCAAAAACAATCATTAGTAAAGCTGGGATTAGAGTATTGGTTATGAAATATGGCGTTCTGAATAATACAATTGATATTAAAATAGCTAAAACTAAGCCAATAATCATGCCAATTGTGCCCATTAAAATATAAAATGGATTTTTACTAGATAAATATTTTTCCAGTTTACTTAATGTTTTAACAATTCTTCTTCCAAAGATTAGAGATAATATGAAGAAAATAATGGCTCCTAAAATTGAATTAACAAAACCATTATTTAGTAAACTAACGTTTTCCACAGAAATAGCTAACCATAGGACTGGCAAATAAATTATACCTAATGTGCCACCAACAATAATAAATATTAGTTGTACAACTGTATATCTATCAAAAGCTTTCATTTTACTTATTCATCCCCTTTCAAAACACTTATCTCAAGGCTATCTTAATTGCCTCAGATAAAGTTGAAACTCCAACAACATCGATACCATTAGGAACTTTCCAACCTTGTAAATTATTTTTAGGTACTATCACACGACTAAATCCTAATTTTTTAGCTTCTGCAACTCGTTGTTCAATTCGATTTACTCGTCTAATCTCGCCAGTTAAGCCAATTTCACCGATATAACATTCTGATGCATTGGTCCCAACATCACGATAACTTGAAGCAATCCCAATTGCGACAGCCAAATCAATAGCAGGTTCGTTTAATTTAACGCCACCGGCTGCTTTTAAAAATGCATCTTGATTCTGTAACATCAAACCAGCTCTTTTTTCTAAAACTGCCATTAAAACTGCTACTCGATTACGATCAATACCGGTTGCAGTTCTTTGTGCATTTCCAAAAACCGAAGGTGTAATTAAAGCTTGAATTTCGACTAAAATAGGTCTGGTTCCCTCAATTGAAACTACAATTGCAGATCCAGTTGCATCTTTTAGTCTTTCTTCTAAAAATACTTCTGATGGATTAGCAACTTCTTCTAATCCAGATTCTTGCATATCAAAGATTCCCAACTCATCAGTTGATCCAAAACGATTTTTCACTGCTCGTAAGATTCGATATGAATGATGCATGTCACCTTCAAAATAAAGAACTGTATCAACCATATGTTCCAAAGTCTTAGGGCCGGCAATTGCTCCACCCTTAGTCACATGACCAACTAAGAAGATTGTAATGCCATTAGTTTTTGCAATCGACATTAAATCAGAAGTAATTGCACGTACTTGTGAAACTGAGCCAATGCTTGAATCCACTTCCGGTTCAGAAATGGTTTGAACTGAATCAACTACTACTGCATCAGGTTTTAATTCATCGATTGCACTTTTAATAGCTCCCATATCTGTTTCTGGATATAAATAAAGGTTTTTACCTTCAACACCTAATCGCTCAGCTCTAATTTTAATTTGACTGGCACTTTCTTCTCCAGAAACATATAAAATGGTTTGGTCTTTTTTACCTAATTGACCAGAAATTTGTAAAAGTAATGTAGATTTACCAATTCCAGGATCTCCACCAATTAATATTAATGAACCTGGAACTACTCCACCACCTAAGACACGATTGAATTCATCAGAATCAGTTTCAAAACGATTTTCTTTATCATAAGAAACCTCACTAATTAATTCTGGTTTAGCTTGTTTCCCATTAAAATCCATTCTACGAGTGGACTTCAAGCTATTATTTTCTTTTTGCGCTGTTTGTTCTTCAAATGTATTCCATTTGCCACAATTAGGACAATGCCCCAAATATTTAGGTGAAATATATCCACATTCTTGACAAACAAATTGAGTTTTTGGTTTAGCCAATATAATTACCTTTCATTAAAAAATCATTTACCAGATGAACCAAAACCACCAGTTCTAGTTTCACCTGTGTTTTCTTCATTATCAACAGTTAAAAATGGCATAAAGATTCCTTGTCCAATTCTTTCACCTTTTTTAATCTTACGATCAGTAAGACCAAAATTAGTTAATTGAACGAATAATTCACCTTCATTATTATCATTGTTATAGTAATCAGCATCAATCACGCCAATTCCATTAGGCAATACCATATTGCGCTTTAATGGGCCACTAGAACGATTAGCAATAATAAAAACTTCATTGCTTTGCATATAAACTTTAATCCCAGTAGGTACTAAATATGGTTTCAAAATTTCTTTAGCTTTTTGCATGTCTTTTTCTGATACAGACTTTTCATGTTTAATTGCCCACAAGACCTTTAGAAAACCTATTTTCCAAATTGAGGGTAGTTTAAAATCACATGCACTTTCAATATCATAACCTGCAGCTTGTTTAGTGGCACGATATGGTAAATGAATATCATCATTTTTATATTTTGATATAACTTGAAATCCACGTTTCATACATACACATCCTATTATTTATATTATAATTATAGTACCTATTTTATAGCAAATATTAAGTATAATAAACATAATATTTTATTTGACAAACATGCTATTAAAATAGAAAATTATAGTAACTAATAGTTTAATCATATTAGGTTAAATTAGTCTTAAATCGAAAATTAAATTGGATAATGTATTATCTTATCCCACATTCATTTACCAATATTTTAGAGGGGCAAAGATTATGGATAAAGAATTAATGAAACAAGTAGCTGGTCAAGAAGCTGTTAAGTATATTAAAGATGGTATGACAGTTGGACTAGGAACTGGTTCTACAGTTAAATATCTTTTAGATGCATTAGGAAAAAGAGTTGCTAAAGAAGGACTTCGCATAATTGGTGTCCCTACTTCTAATCGATCCGCCAAAAGAGCTCGTGACTTAGGTATTGATGTAAAAAGCATCGATGATGTTGATCATATTGATTTGACAGTTGACGGAGCTGATCAAATTGATGAAAATTTTCAAGGAATTAAAGGTGGCGGTGTTGCGCACTTAAGAGAAAAAATTGTTGCCATCAATTCTAAGAAGAATATTTGGATTGTTGATAAAACTAAAATGGCCAAAAACTTGGGATCATTTCCTTTGCCACTTGAAGTTACACCCTATGGAAGTACCCATCTATTCAAAAGATTAGATGACATGGGATACCAACCACAATTTCGCACTAATGCTAAAGGTGGACACGTTCTTACTCATGCCGACAATTATATTATTGATTTAAAAATGCATTCAATAGAACACCCACATGAACTAGAACAAATTTTAAATAATTTAACTGGAATTGTAGAACATGGATTATTTTTAGACATGGTAAATACTGTTATTGTTGGTAACGAAAATGGTTCTAAAACTTATCAAGCAAGATAGTTTCTAATTTAATTTTAATAAAAAGACCCAATTACAAAAAAGTAATTGGGTCTTTTTATTGGAAATTGCATTTATAAAATTAGAAAAAAGGTCTATAATATTAAAGTATATAAGGAGGAATTATCATGGGAAAGAGTATTAGTTTAGACAATGTTAAAAAGTACCAAAAAGATTTAGATAATCGTAAAGAAGCAAAAATCTTACAACGTGCTATAAGTCACGACGGTGTTGCCAAAACATCTTCTAATTATAGTTCTGTAAGTAAAATGGATCCTGTATTTTCATTAGAATTAGATACTGGTGAAGTTGCTAATCAAAAACATAGTGGTCGTTGCTGGATTTTCGCTGCATTAAACACTATGAGACATAATTTAGCTAAAAACTTTAATTTAAATGGTGATTTTGAATTATCTCAAATTTACACTACTTTCTGGGATAAATTTGAAAAATCAAATTGGTTCTTAGAAAATATTATTAAAACCGCAGATCAACCACTAACTTCAAGAAGGGTAGCATGGTTACTTGAAACTCCTCAACAAGATGGTGGTCAATGGGACATGCTATGTGCTGTTATTGAAAAATACGGAGTTGTTCCTCAATCAGCAATGCCTGAAACATTTAATAGTAATGATACTACTGACTTAAATTCAGTTTTAAATCTTAAGTTAAGAAAAGATGCTATTAAACTACGTAAACTAGCTCAAGATGGTTCAGATGTTGAAAGCGCTAAGGATGAAATGTTAAATGATATTTACCGCATTTTAGTTTACACATTAGGTGAACCTACTAAAGAATTTAATTTTGAATATCGTGATCATGATAAAAATTATCATATTGATAAGAATTTAACACCAAATAAATTCTTTGATAAATATGTAAACCTAAACTTAGAAGATTACGTATCATTCATTAATTCCCCTACTGACGATAAGCCATATAATAAAACATACACAATTGATATGTTAGGTAATGTTGTTGGTGGCCGCCAAGTTAAACATTTGAATATTGATATTGATACTTTTGAAAAATTAGCAATTAAACAAATTCAAAATGGTGAAAGTGTTTGGTTTGGTAGTGATGTTGTTCAAAATTCAGATAGAAAAATGGGTATTATGGATGATGGATTATACTCAAAAGATGAATTATTTGATACTGACTTATCACTTTCAAAAGCTGAACAATTAGACTACAAAGAAAGTGTTATGGATCATGCAATGGTATTAACTGGTGTTGATATTGTTGATGGTCAACCTACTAAATGGAAAGTTGAAAACTCATGGGGTAACAAAGTTGGTACAAAAGGTTACTTTGTAATGAGCGAATCATGGTTCAGACGTTTTGCATACCAAGTTGTTATTAATAAGAAATACTTATCAGATGAATTAAAAGATGCTCAAGCAAAAGACCCAGTTGTACTAGATCCATGGGATCCAATGGGTACACTTGCCTTCTATGAAAAATAAAAATGATGAAATAAAAAAGCAATGATCTTTATCATTGCTTTTTTATTTCATCATTTTTTTACTAATTATATTTAAACGACTATCAAATTCATAAACAATTGGTTTACCATTAGGTACTTCTACTTTATCAATATCTTTATCTGATATTTTATCTAGGTATTTAATTAAAGCCCTTAAAGTAGATCCATGAGCAACAATTAATTGATTATGATTATCTAATAGTTTTGGTGCAATACCATCGATCCAATAGCTTAATATTCTTTTATAAGCCATTTTTAAACTTTCACCACGTGGTTCTTTGATACCAATTTTTGCATAACGTAATTCGTTATCTGACTTTTTAAGTAGTGGAGGTACTGCTGAAAAACTACGGCGCCATAACTTAAATTGTTTTTCACCATATTTTTCTTTAATATAACTTTTTTTCTTACCTCTCAAAGCACCATAATGACGTTCATTAAGTCGCCATGTTTTATGTTCATTAATATATTCTTGATGAATCTCTTTTAAGACAATATGTGCAGTATCGATTGCACGCATTAAAAATGATGTGTGAACATCATCGAAATCAATATTCAATTCTTCAATTAATTTACCAGCATAATGTGCTTGTTCAATTCCCTTTGCAGTTAAAGGAACATCATTCCAGCCAGTAAATATTTTATCTCGATTGGCCTCACTTTCACCATGTCGCATAATTACTAAATATGACATATTATCATCTCTTTTATTTATTCTTTTAAGTCAGATTCCTTTTGTTCAAGCTGACTACCAATAAATGTTATTACAGAACCAATTAAAATTACAATAATTCCAATCCAAGTGTTTAAACTAATTTTCTCACCGATTAACATCATTGCAAGTATAGGTGCTAGCCCAGGTTTAATAAAGAACACTAATGAGGCAATTGAAACCCCTGCTCGATCCATTGCTAAAAAGTAAAAGGCAAATCCACCACCAGTAACACATACACAAATGAATAATAACATCCAAAAATAGTGAAGGTTAACATTTTGTAGTACTGGTGTATTAGCAAATGACTTCAACCATGAAACTGAATTCATAAAATTAGCAACAAATGGAATGTGGGTAATTAAAATCAACACAAATAGTTCTATAGATCCTGCCAAAAAAGTATAACAAGTTAAAGCTAATCCACCATATCCGCTCACAAATGAGCCCCAACGAGATACAATACTATATAGACCAAAAGTCAAAGCTGAACCTAAAGCTAAAGTTAAACCTAAAGGATTAGTTAGATTGGCTGGATTAACAATAATCAATAAACCAATTATCGAAATAACTAATGATATTAAACCTAATCGATTAATTTTTTCTCGTAAAATAATAAAAGCAAATAATATTGCAAAAACTGGATTACAACTAAATAAAACTGCTACCGTTGCAGCCTGATCATAAACAATTGCCAATTGATATAGCGTCATACTAAATACAACACATAAAAAACCAGTCAGGGCAAATATCCCTAGACTTTTCCATTTACTGTTATTAACAGTATTTTTATTTTTTAAAACAATTGGTAGTAAAACTAATCCTCCAACAAAAAAACGAATTAAATTTAATTGAATAGGACTAAAAGCATTACCTACACTTTTTAGTGCAATTTCCATTGAACTAAACATAAATGTAGATATCAAAACATACAAAAAAGTTTTTTTCAAAACAAATCTCGCTCCTTATAAATTTACAAATTATATAAAAATTGATAAACTACGTACTTAAGTGCATTTATTAGAAAAATCGTTTATCAATCAAACGATAAAATTATATCATAACCTTTATATATCTAAAAAATATCGAGAAATTTATTTTTTTTTGATAAAATGCGTTTATAATATAAATTATTAGTATTTTGATCACATTTAAATAAAAGGAGTAATGACTAAAACATGCAAAACAATAATGATAAAAATAAAGCATACTCTAGAACACAAAATAATCAACATCATTTTAAGAAAAAGAAGCATCGTGGTGCTTGGATTGCATTCTTTATATTCCTAATAGTATTGGTACTAGGATTAATTGGTGCTTATAATGTTTATACAAATATGAAATCAGCTGCTAACAAAGCATATGAACCTGGTGTTGAACATAAAGAAAGAAATGTTTCTAATGTTATTGCTCAAAATAAGCCAGTCTCAATTTTACTTTTGGGAACTGATACTGGTGCATTAGGACGTAATGATACAGGAAGAACTGATACTATGATTTTAGCAACAGTTAATCCCAAATCAGAAACCATTCATTTAACAAGTATTCCTCGTGATACTAAAGTAACTGTTCCTGGTGACTCACAGCCTTATGAAAAAATTAATGCTGCATATTCAATTGGTGGTGCATCCAGTGCTGTTCAAACTGTTCAAAACTTATTAAATGTTCCAATCGACTTCTTCGCAATTGTTAACATGGGTGGACTAGAACAAATGGTAAATGCTGTTGGTGGTGTTACTGTTACTCCTCCTTTAACTTTCAAATATGGAAATGCTAACGTTGTTAAGGGTCAAACCGTAACTCTTAATGGTGCTCAGGCTCTTGACTATTCAAGAATGCGTCATCAAGATCCTGCAGGTGACTATGGTCGTCAAACTAGACAAAGACAAGTTCTACAAAAATTAGTAATTAAAGGAATGAATATTTCTTCATTACCAAGATATAAAGAAATATTAAACTCAATTTCAGGTAAACTTAAAACCGATATGAAGTTTGATGATATGGTTGCATTACGTGAAAGATATGGCGATGCAACTCATCACATTAAATCACAAACTCTTCAAGGTGAATCTGCAATGGTTAATGGTGTTGACTATGAAGTACCAACACAACAAGAGTTATTAAATGTTTCAAATGATATTAGAAAAACATTAGGATTAAGTACTTCTAGTGTTTTAAATAATACTCAAGATACTACTAGTGATAATAGTGCAAATTCAACTAGCGATAATACTAATAATACTGCTGCTACATCATATTAATAAATAAAAAAGGTACCTTCGAAGTTATCGAAGGTACCTTTTTTATTTATGCGGCCAAGAAGATTCGAACTTCCACCGAGATAATTCCCGACAAGATCCTTAATCTTGCGCGTCTGCCAATTCCGCCATGGCCGCTTAATCAACTACAAATAATATTATAGTCAATTTATATTAATTTGACAAATTTATTTGTAGCAAACATCAGTTATTCTCCTCTAACTGAAGCTCCGTTATAATCAATTTTTAGTACTCTTAAATCGCCATCTAAATGATGACTATTTAAAATATCCCTTAATTGATATAACTCATTTTCAGTTCCAAATGTAGCAATAGTAGGACCATCCCCACTAATATAAGTACCACGAATTCCAATATCATGTGCATATTTTCTAATTGTACTTAACTCTGGCACATCTTTTTCACGATAATGTTCATGAAATTTATCTTTTTCAATCATTTCTGCTGCTTTACTCCACTCACCACTCATAACGGAAGCAACGAATACATTAGCAAAGCTACTTGATTGAATAGCATCATCAAAATTAATTGTTTTTGGTAAATCTTGTTTAGATACTACAGAATGTTTATTAATAAACATTAAAACAGAAATATTTTTAGGCATTGATGCTTTTACAGTAGTACATCTATCACCATCAAAAGTTGAAATGGTTAAATCACCTAAAATTGCAGAAGTAACATTTTCAGGATGTCCTTCTAATTTTGCCCCTATGTCAATTTGTTCATCTAGAGATAAATTTAGGTGCCCTAAAGCATTAGCAATTTTAATACCAGCTACTAATGCAGTCGTACTAGAACCCATTCCTCTTTCCATCGGAACGTCTGACATAACGGTCAATTGATGTGGATGAATATTAGGATCAATTGACAAAATTGTCTTGACGATTAGATTATTTTCGTCATGTGGAATCTTTTTACCCAATGCATGATTAACTTGCCATTCATCCATTTCTTCTTCAACAATTACTGTATAGTATAAATGAAAAGCAATTCCTAAAGAATTAAAACCAGCACCTAAATTAGATGAAGTGGCTGGAACTCTAACAATTAACTTCTTATCCAAATAAATCATCCCCGTTTAATTAATTTTCCATGACATTTACTACATACATAGCGATTCGTATTAATTCTTCTTTTTCTTAAATAAATTTGTCCACAATTACTACATACATATTTCAATACATTCTTATTTTTAGGAGCAGGTGCATATCTAGAACCACCCACTGCATTTAACATTTGTTTAAATGCAACTGTATTATGTTTACCAGAATAACCTGCTAAATGCAAATGATAATGACACAGCTCATGTTTTACTACCCCTAATAATGTTTGATATGAATGTTCTTCTAAAATTTTAGGATTAATATCAATATTATGAGATTGAATGTGGTATCTACCACCAGTGGTTTTCAATCTATTATTAAAATAAGCCTTATGATTAAATTTTTTAGCAAAATAACTTAAAGAAATTTTTTCGACTAATAATTGCAATTCTTTATCTGTCATAATTTATCCATTTTGTGTGGGATTGATCATCGTTAACTGAATTCGACTGCGATCAATATCAATATCTTTAATCCAAACTGTAACAATATCACCAACTGAAACAATTGAATTGGGATCTGAAATAAATTTATTACTCATATTAGAAATATGAACCAATCCATCCTGCTTTACACCAATATCAACAAAAGCTCCAAAATCAACAACATTACGAACTGTTCCTTGTAATTTTAAGCCTTTATATAGATCATCAATTGTCAATACATCCTGTTTTAATATTGGTTTAGGCATGTTATCACGAAAATCTCTACCTGGTTGAATTAGTCCTTGATAAATATCATTTACCGTTTCATAACCTAAATGATTATCATTAATAAATTGGGCAATATCAATAGAATTTAATTTTTCTTTCATTTGATTTGTTCCCATCATATTTAAATCCATATTAGTCATATTAATTATTTTTTAGCAATTGAATAACTTTCAGGATGAATATCAGTATTATCTAAAGGATTATCACCATCAATAACTCTTAAAAAACCAATTGCTTGCTCATAAGTTTTCTTACCTAATCTAGGAACTTTTGCCAAGGATTTTCTATTATTAAATTCACCATTTTCATTACGATAAGCCACTAATTTATTTGCAACATTTTTATTCATCCCAGAAATATGTGTTAAAAGTTCTACACTAGCAGTATTAACATTAACCCCTACTTTATTTACAGCTGTTTCAACGATGCGATCAAGCTTATTATCTAATTGCTTTTCCGGCAGATCATGTTGATATTGACCAATACCTACTGATTTAGGATCAATCTTAATTAATTCAGCTAACGGATCTTGAAGTCTTCTCCCGATACTTACTGCTGAGCGTTCTTCAACATGAAAATTAGGAAATTCGTCACGAGCGTTTTGACTAGCAGAATAAACGGAAGCTCCAGCTTCATTTACAATTACGTAATAAATTGGCCAGCTTATTTTTTTTATGGCTTTGATTACAAATTGTTCTGATTCACGACTAGCAGTACCATTTCCAATCGCAATCATTTCAACATGATTTTTTTGATAAAATCAATGAATTGTTTTAAGGCATGTTCGCGTTCATTTTTACTAGCTGGTGCATGGGGATAAATGACTAGCTTATCTAAAAATTTCCCATTCCCATCAATAACTGCTAATTTACATCCAGTTCTATAAGCAGGATCAAAACCCATGACTATCTTGCCTTTTAATGGAGATTGCATTAATAAGTTATATAAATTTTTACCAAAGATTTGAATCGCATGTTCATCAGCGGATTCTGTCAATTGGTTCCTAATTTCTCGGTTGATTGCGGTCTTGATAAATCGATCATAAGCATCTTGATAACTATTTTCAATAAAATTAGCTGCTTTGCCATGCATATTACCATTAATTTGGTTAGATAGATATTTAAAAACTTTGTCTTTATTAACATCTATTTTTACTGTTAGTATTTTTTCTTTTTCACCACGATTGATTGCTAAAATTTGATAACTTTTAGCTTTTTTAATGGGGATTTCAAATTCATAATAATTTTTATATACTTGATCATCATCTTTATTTTTAGCATTATTTTTAATTTTACTAGTTAAAAGACCGGTACTATTAGTGTATTGACGAATCCAATCACGATATTTAGCAACATTACCAAAATATTCTGCCAATATTTCATGAACTCCTGACAAAACATCTTCTCTACTATTTAATTTTTTGTTTATATCAATAAAAAATGTTGCTTGCTGATCAAAAGAATCATCATATGATAATATCTTTTGAGCTAAAGGTTCTAATCCCTGTTGTTTAGCAATATCAGCTTTAGTCATACGTTTCTTTTTATAAGGCAGATATAAATCCTCGACTTGTTGTAAAGTCTCTGCATTAATAATGTCATTATATAAACGATCAGTTAATTTATTTTGTTCATTAATTAACTTGACTACTTCGTCCTTGCGATTAAACAAATTAGTAACTCTTGTATTTTCGTCTTCAATTGAACGAATTTGTACTTCATCTAAATTTCCAGTTCGTTCTTTACGATACCTAGCAATAAAGGGAACCGTATTACCAGAAGTTAGCATAGATAAAACTGCATTAATTTGTTTTATTGTAAAATTATTTAAATTTTTAGCAACTACTTTTGTAATTTCTGAATTCAAAATGAATAATCCCCTTTAATTAAATTAACTATGAATATTATATCATTGAATTTTTTATCAAAAAAAGTAGTTGGCAATAAAAAATTGCCAACTACTTTTAATTATAAATTAAGCAGTCATCATAATCTTTTGTGCATACTTAAATACTTTTTCAATACTTGCTTGTTGTAAATCACCAGCGGCTTTAAAAGCATCATCATCAATTGAATCATCTTTGATGCTATCTACCATGTCTTGGCATCCCTTTACATAGTTAGCATATGCAGATTTTAAGTTAGAATGCATTCCTAATGCCTTAGCAGGAACGTCAGCATCATTTAATTGATCTAAATAAGTTTGATAAGTATCAGTACCATTTTGAAAGGTATCTTTAGTAGACTTTAAATCAATATTACTTAAATCATTTTTATTCATTGCTGCTTCAAGTGGTTCATAATCTTTACTCATTTTTTCTCCAGTTTCATTAGTACCAGAAATCAAGTCTGATAATAGTGAAGCATACATTGGCATTTTGTTTTTTTCATTATTAAAATTCCTCTCTATTTCCAAAAATCATCATAAATATTAATAGGTAAGTGACGCTTATGAGCCGTATTTTTGTAACGATTCTCAATGATTGCAGCAACTTTATCAGAAACATCCTTACCTTCTAAATAATCGTCAATATCATCATAGCGAACACCTAAAGCCACTTCATCAGGTAATGCAGGACGATTATCTTCTAAATCAGCAGTAGGCACTTTTTCATATAGATGTTCAGGGGCGTTTAATAGTTTTAAAAGCTCCTTGCCTTGACGTTTATTTAAACCAAAAATTGGTGTAATATCAGCAGCTCCATCTCCAAATTTAGTATAAAAACCTGAAATGGCTTCCGCAGCATGATCAGTGCCAAGTACAGCACCAGATTCTTGTCCTGCAATTGCATATTGCGCAATCATTCTTTCACGGGCTTTGATGTTACCTTTATTAAAGTCTGAAATTTCAGGACCATCTTCTTCAACCGCAGCAACGGCAGAATCAGCCATTGATTTAATATCAACTCTAATTACACTATCAGCATTCATAAATTTAATTGCATCCATAGCATCTGATTCATCAGCTTGTTTACCATAAGGCAATCTAACCGCAATAAATTTATAGTCATTGTTCCCAGTTTCTTCTCTAAGTTCACTAATAGCCAATTGAGCAATTTTACCAGTTAGTGTTGAATCTTGACCACCAGAAATACCTAAGACTAATGATTTTAAAAATGAAAACTTCTTCATGTAATTTTTTAGAAAGTCTATTCTATTTCTAATTTCTTGTTTTGGATCAATTGATGGCTTTACTTTTAAGTCGTCAATAATTTGCTTTTGCATTGAACGCATTAAAATTCACCTTTTCTATTCTTAATTTTTTCATGTACATTTTTAATAATATTCATCTTATTATTCCAACAATTTAAAGATAAATCAACTGGATATTCTTGTGGATTCAATTCACGTTTATATTCAGGCCATAATGAAGATAAAGCCTTAGTAGAGAAATCTTTTATTTCTGACAAACTAGGTTGATTATATACTAGCTTTCCATCTTTAAAAATGGTTTGTAATAATGGTTTAGCATCAAAATCATTTAGAGTTTTATTAATATAAGTAAATTGAGGATGGAACATATACAAACTATCTTGTTTTCTAGGATCTTCATCACTAAATGTAATATAATCTCCCTCAGATTTTCCATCTTTCTTTTCAGTAATACGCCAAACTTGTTTTTTACCAGGCGTAGAAACTTTTTCAGCATTATTAGATAATTTGATAGTATCAATCATCTTACCTTCATCGTTTTCTACAGATACCATCTTATAAACGGCACCCAAAGCCGGTTGATCAAAAGCTGTAATTAATTTAGTTCCAATTCCCCATACATCAATTTTGGCATCTTGCATTTTTAAACTGGTAATAGTTTTTTCATCTAAATCGTTTGATGCGACAATCTTAGCATTAGGAAAACCAGCTTCATCTAACATTTCACGAACTCTTTTGGATAAATAAGCCATATCACCAGAATCAATTCTAACTCCGGCAAAGTTGATTTTGTTACCCATTTCTTTAGCTACTTTAATAGCGTTAGGAACTCCACTCTTAAGTGTATCAAAAGTATCTACTAAGAAAACACAATTATAATGACTTTCAGCATACGCTTTAAATGCCAAATAATCATCTTGAAAGAATTCTACTAATGAGTGTGCATGTGTACCATTAACAGGAATATCAAATGCCTTACCTGCAAGTACATTTGAAGTAGCATCAAATCCCCCAATATAAGTAGCACGAGCTCCCCAAAATGCAGCAGAAGTTTCCTGAGCACGACGGCTACCAAATTCCATAAGTGAATCATCACCACATGCTAATCTAATTCTAGCAGCTTTTGTAGCAATTAATGTTTGATAATTAACAATATTTAAAATTGCAGTTTCAACTAATTGACATTCACAAACATTACCTTCAACTTGCATAATAGGTTCATTATTAAATACTAAATCACCTTCAACAGCAGAACGAATGGTTCCTGTAAAATGAAAATTTTTCAAATATGATAAAAATTCTTCACTATAATTACCATCTTTTCTCAAAAAATCAATATCATCATCTGTAAATTTGATATTATTAATATAGTTAATAACATGTTCTAGACCTGCAAAAATTGCAAATCCATTTTCAAATGGCATTTTTCTAAAATAAACTTCAAATACACTATGACGATTTTGTAAGCCTTGTTGAAAATATGTTTGCATCATGCTAAGTTCATATGCATCCGTGTGCAATGTTAAATTATCAAAATTAACTGCCATATTTCACTAAATCCTCCTAATATTATCGCTTTTTATTGTCTTTTATTTTATCATTAATTAAAGAAATATTCATATATAATTCACTTTGAAAGGAAAAAAATGAAAAATAACAAAACTAATATTTTAGGATTTAATTTTTTAAATACAACTTTTAAAGATTTCCTAAATAACATAAAAGATCGAATTAATAATAAAGAAAATACATTTGTAGTAACAGCTAATCCAGAAATTATAACTTATGCTTTAGATCATCCAGAATACAGTAAAAAAGTAAAAGCTGCTAATTACTTAGTACCTGATGGTATTGGTATCCTAAAAGGCGCAAAAATTTTAGGTGATAATATGCCTGAAAGAATCACTGGCTATGATGTCCTATTAGACTTACTAGCTTGGGGTAATAAAAATAATAAATCGGCATATTTTTTAGGAGCCAAACCAGAAGTAATTAAAGACCTAGAAAAAATATTAATGGATAAATATTCAAATTTAGAAATAAAAGGTCTACAAGATGGATATTTTAAAAATGATGAGATAATAGCTAAAGATATTATTAACAAAAAACCTGATATGGTATTTGTAGCATTAGGTTTTCCTAAACAAGAAGATTTTATATTTAAATATAAGAATAAATTAAATAGTCTGTGGATCGGATTAGGTGGCAGTTTTGATGTTTTATCTGGACATACAGATAGAGCACCACAGTTTTGGATCAAACATAATATTGAATGGCTATATCGATTAATCAAACAACCATCTCGATTTAAGCGAATGCTAGCATTACCAAAATTCATCTACTTAGTTAAAAAACAAAACAAAAAGAGTACTCATGAATAGATTTATTCAAGAGTACTCTTTTTACTATCTAAATAGAATTCAAAACGTTCGCCAACATATTGAGTTCTAACATATTCAAAAGGTTCACCATTTTGTAACGAAGTGGTCTGACGCAGTAACAAAATTGCGTCCCCTTTTTTAATATCCAAATAATCAGCAATTTTTTCAGATGCTAAGGTTGCAGAAACGGTTTGTTTTGAAACTTTAGGAATCAAACCTAGTTTATGCTTTAAAGAAGCATAAAATGAATTAGTCACATCATTTTTACTTAAATTTTGAACTATTTTTTCTGGAACCGTAGCAATTTCAAAACATATAGGCAATCCATCACCATATCTAATTCTTTCCATTCGAACAACTTTATCACTTTGGTTTATTTTTAGCTTTTCAATTTCACTCAAAGATGGTTCTAATGAATGGTAAGAAATTGTTTTACTAGAAGGTTCTTTTCCTTGAGCTAACATAATATCTGTAAAACTAGTAACCCCAGACATTTTTTCTTGCACTTTCTCATTAGCAACAAAAGTCCCAGAACCTACACGTTGTTCTAAAATTCCTTCATCAACTAAAGTTTGAATTGCTTGACGTAGAGTCATTCTACTAACATTAAATTGTGCAGATAATTCTCTTTCGGAAGGAATTCTAATCCCCAACTTCCAAGTACCATTTTCAATATTTTTTCTAATTTCATTATGAATTTGGATATAAATTGGTAAAGCCATATTTAAGCCTCCTCACAAGTTAATTATCTTGAGTGGCATCAAAACATTTATCAATAGCATTTTCAAAGCCATTTTCTTTCAATGCAAGTAGTCCCTTAATCGTACTACCACCTGGTGAACATACTTCATCCATTAAGTCGGTTGGATTAGAATCACTTTTACTAATCATATCCATAGAACCTTTAATGGATTGTGCAATCATTTTATTTGATTCACTCTTACTTAAGCCGTACTTCACAGCAATTCTGCTAAAAGTATCAGCAAATAAGTAAGCATACGCTGGTGTACATCCAACAAGTGCACCTGCTGTATTTAATTTATTTTCCGTTAAATTAATCATTTCTCCTAATAGTTTAAAATTGGATAAAATATCATTTAAGGTTTCTTCACTAACATTTTCATTATATGCATATAACAGACTACCAGCATTAACTTCAACGTTTACATTAGGAACCGTTCTAAAAATAGGCAAATCATAGTCAGTTAGTTCTTCTAGTCGATTTAAGCTATAATTCCATACAATAGATAATAATATTTTATTACCTACTGATAATAGATCTCTGATGTCTTTTAAAACATCTATCACTTGGTTGGGGTTTACAGCCAAAACAATACAATCACTATTTTTAACTAACTCTTCATTACTGTTCATGGCTGTTAATCCATATTCTTTAGCAAAATTAATGTAATTATCCGCATGCTTACTATGAATCAAAATATCATTAGAATTAATATTTTTTGAATTTACAAATCCTTTAATCATAGCTTTTGCCATTGAACCAATACCAATAAATCCTATTTTCATGATATATTCCCTCCGAATTTGATAATATCATAATTATAACATAAAAAATGACTAACTTTTACAAGTTAGTCATCAAAGATTGGGCTAGCTGGATTCGAACCAGCGCATCACGGGATCAAAACCCGATGCCTTACCGCTTGGCTATAGCCCAATAATATGGAGGGGAGTGGATTCGAACCACCGAACCCGAAGGAGCGGATTTACAGTCCGCCGCGTTTAGCCAGACTTCGCTACCCCTCCGAAAGATATTAAATTAATCAACAATATTAATAATAACATTTATAATTAATATTTGTCAATAACTTTTTTTAATATTAATTAATCAAGTTATTGCGTTGGTCTCTCATAACCAACAATTAATATAATATCTAATTATACATAAATAGTCAATACTTTTTACAAAATAATTTATTTTTTTATAAAAAAATATATACAAATTAATAATATCCCTATAGATAATCCAAAAATACCTAGAATTGTAAAATAAGTTGCCGGACTTAAATAGTAATATTTTATTATTTGAGAATTAATTGCTTGGGCACTTGCATATGATAAATATGACATTCCCATCATTTGTGATTTAAAGTATTTAGGAGCTAATTTGTTAGTTACAGATAACCCAATTGGCGATATTAACATTTCTCCAATACTTACAATTCCTATAGAAATTAATATCCATATAGGATTACTAATACTATTCAAAAAGATAAGTGGTATTAACATGAATAGACATCCTAGTCCTGCAAACCCAATTCCCATAGAGAATTTAATAATAGATGAAAAATGAAATTTTTTCCACATCATAGCAAATAAAGGCGTATAAATTAATATAAATAATGGATTAATGGATTGAAACCAAGAAGAAGGAATATGTATGTATAAGTTATTAAAAAAGATATACATACATATAGAAATAAATACAAAAATAGATAAACAAGTTGATAACATTTTAATATTCAATTTATTTTTAAAAATAAATATTGAAAATATTAAAAATAATATCAATTCTAATATATAAAAATTAACATGAAAATTATTATTTGTATTAAAATTAGCCATCATAGCAAATACTGTAGATCCTTGTTCTTCAATAATCCAAAACATAGTTGCCGATATAAAGAGAAATAAATATATCCACAAATTATGTTTTTCTTTTGCGTTAATTTTATTACTAAAGAATATAAATAAGAAATATAAAAATGGAATAATAATTATTAATATACTTATAAAAGTTATTAGATTATTAATATTAAAAGAACCAAGTTCAAACATTAATAATGAGATTAAAAATACTCCAATTAAACATATTGATGATTTAATTAATATATTCTTGATATCATAAGGTTCAATCGGGTTAGATGGATAAATATTATCATCATTAATATATTTGAATTTACCTTTTTGATATATCAGCAAACCAACTATCATAGAAATAGCCCCAAATAGGAAACCCAAATGAAAATTAATATGTGTTCCTATGAATCCAATAATAATTGGTGAAAGTAAAGCGCCTAAATTAATGCCAGACATTAAATATGTAAATCCAGAGTCCTGTCTTTTATCATTTTTACCATATAAGTTACCTATCATTGAAGATATTGTCGGTTTTAATAAACCAGTTCCAAATGTCAAAAAGATCAATGAAAGAATTAATAAATATAAATTAAAAAATGGAATAGAAAGAAATATTTGTCCAAATATAATTAATATAGCACCTAAAGATACCGTAGATTGATTACCTAAAAAACGATCACTTATATATCCTCCAAATACAGAAATAAGATAAACCATCGATCCAAAAATCGAAAAAATAGAAGCAGCAGTAGAAGTTGATAAATTTAGGCCACCACTGCTTATTGAATAATACATATAAAATAGTAATGTCGATCTTGTACCATAATATGTAAATCTTTCAAAAGTTTCCGTAGTTATAAGTGAAGATAATCCTTGCGGTTGATTATTAGAAATATCATTACTTTTTTTCAAGTAATAATCACTCCCTTTTAACATAATTATTTTTAATTTTAAAAATATAAAAAAGCCAAATAGTTTTTAAACAATTTGGCTTTTTTATGCCGGCTGCAGGACTTGAACCTGTGACCGCCGGTTTACGATACCGATGCTCTACCAACTGAGCTAAGCCGGCAAAATTAATTAGATACTATAAAAGTGCTAACAAAAGTTAGCACTTTCTAATATACTCCGAATGTCAGACTCGAACTGACGACAACCTGATTAACAGTCAGGTGCTCTACCAACTGAGCTAATTCGGAATAATAAGCGCGGCAACTTCCTACCCTTGCAAGAGGCGATCCTCTAACTACTCTCGGCGTTTAGAAGCTTAACTGCTGTGTTCGGCATGGGAACAGGTGTATCCTTCTAGCTATCGCCACCACACTATTTATCTGAAAGAACTTCGTTCTTTCAAAACTAGATATTATTATTTCTTTAGAGAACAACCTTACTTGGTTAAGTCCTCGACCAATTAGTACTAGTCCGCTCCATACATTGCTGCACTTCCACTTCTAGCCTATCTACCTAATCATCTCTTAGGGGTCTTACTTCCATAAAGGAATGGGAAATTTCATCTTGAGGTGGGTTTCACACTTAGATGCTTYYAGCGTTTATCTCAACCATACA
>NZ_POSO01000009.1 GCF_002993975.1 Apilactobacillus micheneri
CTCTTTTTTTATTAAGGAGAATGAGAGATTCGAACTCTCGCGTGGTTTGACCCACCTAGCGGTTTTCAAGACCGCCCCCTTCAGCCACTTGGGTAATTCTCCATATAAATAAATGACCCGTACGGGATTCGAACCCATGTTACTGCCGTGAAAGGGCAGTGTCTTAAACCACTTGACCAACGGGTCTAAAAAATTTAAAACAAAAAAAGATTATCCATAAGGATGATCTTTTATAAATACGGTTCGTACGAGACTCGAACTCGTGACCTCCTGCGTGACAGGCAGGCGTCCTAAACCAACTAGACCAACGAACCATAATTGCGGGAGATGGATTTGAACCAACGACCTCCGGGTTATGAGCCCGACGAGCTACCAGACTGCTCTATCCCGCGATAATATAAATGATGACCCGTACGGGATTCGAACCCATGTTACTGCCGTGAAAGGGCAGTGTCTTAAACCACTTGACCAACGGGTCGCAACGGAGAAGGAGAGATTCGAACTCTCGCGCCGGAAAACCGACCTACACCCTTAGCAGGGGCGCCTCTTCAGCCACTTGAGTACTTCTCCAAAATGGGCCTAAATGGACTCGAACCATCGACCTCACGCTTATCAGGCGTGCGCTCTCAACCAACTGAGCTATAGGCCCATTACAAAAGCGGGTAACGAGAATCGAACTCGCGACAATAGCTTGGAAGGCTATGGTTTTACCACTAAACTATACCCGCATAATAATATTTGAATAAATGGCGCGGGACAGAATCGAACTGCCGACACACGGAGCTTCAATCCGTTGCTCTACCAACTGAGCTACCGAGCCATATTAAAGCGGTTCGTACGAGACTCGAACTCGTGACCTCCTGCGTGACAGGCAGGCGTCCTAAACCAACTAGACCAACGAACCATAATTGCGGGAGATGGATTTGAACCAACGACCTCCGGGTTATGAGCCCGACGAGCTACCAGACTGCTCTATCCCGCGATAATAAGGAGAATGAGAGATTCGAACTCTCGCGTGGTTTGACCCACCTAGCGGTTTTCAAGACCGC
>NZ_POSO01000001.1 GCF_002993975.1 Apilactobacillus micheneri
TGAGCCAGGATCAAACTCTCATCTTATAGATGAAAAGCTTTTAACTAGCTCATCAAATTAATTGTTTTTTATAAGCGAATTGACTTCGCAATGTTTAATTTCTTATGATCTAAATCATAAGAATCCTTACACATCATCGATTATCAATCTTGTTCAGTTTTCAAAGATCTACTTATCAGTTAACTGCTTTCAACAAGCAGCTCTTTAATTATATCAGCTTATCAACTTAATGTCAACAACTTTTTATAATTAAATTTTTGAATTAATTTGTTGCTCTTTGTCATATCAACAACGCAACATTAATCATTATGCCATCTTAACAAGTGAAAGTCAACAACTTTTTATAATTATTTTCAATAACTAACTTGTTCTTTTCAACGACATTTATAATAATACCAAAGCTATAAAATAACGTCAATAACTTTTTACAATTATTTTGTTAAATGTTATAAACCAATAACAGCAGATATAATAATACCAATATAAACATAAAACGTCAACAAAAAAGAGCATTCACGTATTATTATGTGAATACTCTTTTTATATTACCTATTTTAATTCAGGAGCGTCTGTTTTATATAGATTTTCAGTATCATTAGTATGCAATTTATTAAGCAAGTCAGAATGCTTCTTTTGATTAGCTTCTTTTAATTGCTTCATTGCAGCAGAATACTTATAATTAAAGTCTTTTTTATCGACTGTATTAAATCCTTTTGGCTTATAAAATCTCAAAAGATCACCCAAAACAACCCTATCTGATAAGGAAAGTTCATTTGTAACATGATCTTGCATAGATTTTATTTCTTTCTTCTGATTAGTGCTAGGATTAATAATTGACCCAGTCTTAGTATTATATATGTTTCCACCAACAACAGTATATTTAGGAGAAACCAAATCACCGTTTCTAAATGCAACTACTTGATTACGATGCTTAGATAGAAGATCATTACCAAATTGGATAGTATTATTATCCTTGTAACCCAATAAGTGTAGCAATGTAGGTAACACATCAATTTCACCACCATAAGTGTGATTAATGCCACCTTTTAAGCCATTCATATGAATCATAAATGGCACTTTTTGGAATTGAGCTAAATCATAACTATTAATATTTTTCTTATGCAATAATTGAGCAATCGCAGGTCTGTGATTATTAGAAATACCATAATGATCACCATAAAGAACAATCATACTATTTTTCATCAAGCCTGTCTTATTCAAGTAGTTAACAAATTCTCCAAAAGCTTGATCTAAATAATGAGCTGTTTGAACATAAGGATCAACCGTATCATCACCAGTCTTAGTTGCTGGGAAAGATTGATTTTGCTTATCAAGTTCATATGGATAATGGTTAGTTAATGTAATTAACTTAGCATAGAATGGTTGTGGCAATTGTTGAATATACTTAGCAGAATCTTTTAGGAATATTTTATCTTTAAGTCCATACCCAACACTATATGAAGGCTTTTCAGTATAATAATCTGAATCAAAGAAATATTGATATCCCCAAGACTTATAAGTATTGTCACGATTCCAAAAACTTGGAACATCCCCATGAAATGCTGCAGTACTATACCCATTTTGAGCCAAAATTGCAGGTGCCGCTTGATAAGTGTTTTGACTACCATAGCTAACCATTGCTGAGCCTTGTGGTAATCCAAATAATGAATTTTCTAGCATCATCTCAGCATCAGAGGTTTTCCCCTGAGATACTTGATGGTAAAAGTTATCAAAAGAAAGCGTACTTTTGTTATTATAAAATTTATTTAAGTTAGGCGTAACTTCCTTACCATCCACTTTATAATTCATTAAGAATTGTTGAAAACTTTCCAAATGCAAAATAAAAACATTTTTGCCCTTAGCCTTACCAAAATATTCCATATTAGGTGAACTACGGTTATTTTTTAGATACTTAAGAACATCATTCATATCAGATGGCTTAGCTTCAGAACGAGTTTTACTTTCTTTATATGTTTGATAACCATTAAATGCAGCATATTCATTTAGTCCTAAATATTTAACAATGTAATTATTGTCAAAAGTTCTAGTTAATAGCCCAGAACGGTTAGCATTTGCAATACCAAACTCTGCAAAAATCAAAACGATAGACAAAATAGTTACCGCAAAGGCATTCTTCTTTTTAAACGGACAGTGATCAACTTTAATTACCTTAAATAACAATAGGATAATTAAGATTATTATGTCCGCAAATACAATAAAATCTAGTGGATGAATAATTTCTGCTAGACTTTTACCAAGATTATTTTGAACATCACCGGAACCTTTAATAACTCCAAAAGATAAGAAGTCAGAAAATTCTCGGTAATAAACAATATTAGCAAACAGCCATATTGATTCTATGAAATTAATAATTAACATTAACCAATATGCCAACTTACCTCTAAAATAGAGCGCTATTCCAAAAATAAGTAATGCAGCTGGTATCGGATTGATTGCTAATAAAAATTCTTGGATTCCACCCTTAGCACCTAAAGTAAAATCCATTCGATATGAAATATAAGTTTTTAACCAGAAAAGTAAAATAGTTAATACAAAGAATCCAAACTTAGTATTAATAAATCTTCTGGTATTTTTAATGTTACTGGACATTATCAATGCCTCCGAAAATAAATTTATTTTTTAGAAATTTTATCTGGTTTAATAAATAATGCTATCGCACCTAATATCATTCCTAAATAGTAAGTCAACAATCGCCAAATTATAAGTGCCAAAACTAGTTTTGTACTGTTAGTTATATAACTTTTGAACAAAGCCTCAAAACTATATTCTGCCCCACCTGCTCCACCAGGAATAGGAAACAAAGATATAATCATAAATATTAAAACATGTAAACTAACCACAACAATAATATTTACCTTACTAAATCCTAGTGACAGCATTATAAAATAAGGGATAAGATAATAAAAAGCTAGTTGGAAAAATGTAATAATAATAATCTTAAACATAAGTTTCCATTGCTTAGCTATCTTTACACTTTCTTGGTGGAAATTATCTACTTTTTCATCAATCATATTCTTAAAACTAACAAATTTATCATTACTAATGAAAAGGCGAACCGGCCTAATAACTATGTCAATCATTTTTTTGGTAAATGAGTACCAATACATAATTAATAGTAAAATCGCGATTACAAATAAGTGAATAATAAATCCAAAAATAACAAAAATAGCAAGATAATGAAGTTTTTCTTCAATATATTGAAATCCAACAATAAGACTCATTATAAAGTTTAATACAATCATCCCTTGGAATATAATAAACTTCATCAAAAGAGCAGAGCTGGCTTTACCTGCATCCACTCCTGTTTGAACCAATACATATAACTGACCTGGTTGACCGCCAGAAGAAAATGGCGTAATACCATTAAATAACTGTTCTACTAAAGGAACTCTTAGAGCATCTTTAAAAGTAAAACGCTTCGACTGTGTGTTAACGATTATTTTAGTAATAACTGCTTCTAGCCCTAAATAAAGTGCCATACACATAAATGCTACTAAAATCCACCACCAATTAATGGTGAAAAAGTCTTGAATCAAAACACTAATTTGAATGTCTCTAATAAAGTACCAAAATATAAATGCACCAAACAGAAACATAATAACAAAAGTGATTGCATTTTTTTTGACATTTTTAACCTTCTTTTGCTTGAGATATGTAAAAGTCATACCATATTGATGCTAAATGTTCCTCAGAATAATATTCAGAAGCTTTAAGCGATTTATCAGATAAAGCTTCTAATTTATTATGATTATTTTTTAATTCTTTAAGTTGAGCATCCATTTCATCAAAGTTGTCAAATGGAACATAATAGCCCTCAATAATTTTCTTGTATAAGTCAAGATGTCTTAACATAACTGGTGTACCACAAGAAAAGGCTTCAAGAACTGACATTGGAAATAGTTCATTATATGAAGGCAATAAAAATAGATCTGCAATATTATAATATTTAAATATCACATTGCGATCAACTATTCCTGGGAAATGTAGATTCTTAGGTGGATTATCAACTAATAATTTTAGTTGCTTATAACCATCAGTAATTTTGCCAAATGAAAATCCACCAGCCCAGATAAATTGAACATCTGGATTAGACTGTGCAAGTTTAGCAAAATCTAAGACACCTTTTCTTGTTTGAACTTGACCTGTACCTACTACTATAAAATCATCTCTATTAAAACCCATATTTTTTCTGATATCAGCTTTCTTTTCATCTGATAGAGGATAAAATTCCTTTTTACTAACAAAATTGGGAATATAAGTAATATCGTTTTTAGATATACCATATTTTTCTAATTTTGGAATAAAGGTTGGATTGACAACTACAATATGATCCATTCTTTTATAAAAAGCAATGACATATTTGTAAAAAATCCATTTAACTAGTTTAGGTAACTTTAAACTTCCTTCTAATGTTTCAGGTAAAAAATGAACATAACCGATTTTTCTCCCGCGTTTAGAAAGAAAAGTAGAAAAATAATAACTAAGATTAATTGTATGATAATGAGTGATTTGAGATTTACCATGCTTATTGATTTCAATATTAAATTCATTTGGAAAATGTTTTTTAAGCATTGAAATCAATTCAAGATAAGCGCTTCCCACTCCCTGACCTTTGACTTTATCAGCCGTAGAAAGCATATTGATATTTAACATAAGCCCTCCTAATCGTTTATTCTAGTCGAGTTTCTAATTTGATTATTGTATTCAATCTGTGCGTTTTTATAAAAAGCTATCACACGATCAGCAAAGTTTTGTGCAGAAATCTCATGAAGCTTCTTAGCTCTGATGTTGTTAGCATCATTTGACTTAAATTGAACTTTATTATCTAAGTACCCTAGTATATCTGAGACAAATTCATCTTCACTTGAAAATGTCATTCCTAAGGCCTTATTATCTAATAAATCATCAGTATATGGGCCAGAAGTAACAACAACTTTTACACCTGAAGCCATTGCTTCAATATAAGTTAAGCCTTGTGATTCAGAACTAGAACAAGAAACAAATAAATCAGCTAAATGGTAATAAGAACTAATCCTATCATTACTAATCTCACCAATGAACTTAACATTATTAGATAAATTCATTTTTTGTACTTGTTGTTCCAAATCTTTTTTAGCTGGTCCATCACCAACAATCATTAATTGTGTTTTTGGTTTTTCATTAATAATTTTAGGCATTATATCAATTAAGCCAGATATATTTTTTTCATATGCTAATCGGCTAACTGACAACAGTATTTGAACATCTTCTTTATAACCTAGCTCACTTTTAAGGCTCTTTTCTGGATTAACATCAAATTTATTAATATTAACTCCAGTTGGAATAATTCTAATTGGACTCTTTATTCCATATCTAACTAAAGTGTCCAATACACGTTTACTAGGCGCAATCACCCCTGACATATTATGACAAAAGGCCAAAGTTGCTTCTTTAACATGCACCGGTTTTAATAATTTCCCATTAGCAACATAATGTAGATAGTCTTCATACATAGTATGATATGTATGCAAACAGGGAATTCTTAAAAATTTAGAAACAAATTTTCCTATCATTCCCATGGAAAATTCTGTCTGTGTGTGAATTATATCTAAATTTAATTTCTTAGCTATTTGATAAGCTTGAAACATTCCCCTAACAGCTATTCTACGATCTGTAAAAGAAACAAATGGAATACTAGAAAATCTAAATATATTTTTTTCATAAGTATTTTTGGATACATGCGGATCAGTAGTAGTAAAAATATAAACTTGATGACCATTATTTTCTAATTGATCTTTTAAAGTTTTAATTGATGTTGCCACCCCACTGACTTGCGGAAAATAAGTATCAGTAAATATTCCAATGTTCAAAATACCACCACCTCCTTTTAAGCTTTCAATTTATTGTAATTATATGTTTTTGGTCTTGCCTTTGCAAACAGTCGAATAAAAAAAGAGCTAAAGAATTATATTTACAAAGCATTCTTTAGTTCAAAAAGTGATTAAATTTTTATAAATCGTTGTTCTATTTTAATAACATCCTTAACCGTACATGCATTTTTAATAATTTCTTCAGACATTTTTTGCATTAAACTATAATCTAATAAACTAAGTAAGGCCTTAACGTCTAAAGTAGAATTAATATTCATAGACAAATTTTTAAAACCCATCCCTATTAAAATAGGTAAAGCATATCGATTACATGCCATTTCACCACAAAGAGAAATATCCATCTTATATGCATTAGCAACATTAACAACTCTTTCAAGCATTCTTAATAAAGCTGGATTTAAAGGATTATCTAAAGCTGCAACCGTTGGATTTCCACGATCGGCAGCCATTACATATTGAATTAAATCATTAGTTCCAATACTCATAAAATCAACATTTTTAGCAAATTGATCAGCCATTATAGCAACAGAAGGTACTTCAACCATAATTCCTAATTTAGGATTTTTATAAGCAATGCCTCCATCATCCAATTTTCTCTTTTCTTCATTAATTATCTTTTTAACTTTATACCATTCATTTAATTCAGAAATCATTGGAAACATGATAGAAAGATTTCCATAAATAGATGCACGCAATAAAGCTCTAATTTGAGTTCTAAAAATAATTGTTTTAGACAAACTAAAACGAATCGATCGATTACCTAAAAAAGGATTTCTCTCACTACTATCATTATTATCTAAATATGGAACCTGCTTATCTCCACCAATATCTAAAGTTCTAATCACTACTGGTTTATTATTCATTGAAGAAAGAATATTTTTGTAGACATTAAATTGTTCATCTTCGGTAGGTAAAGAATAAGAATCAATGTATAAATACTCAGTTCGATATAACCCAATACCATCAATCATATAATTTTTTATCAAGTTAACTTCTTTAGGGCTAGAAATATTTGCATTAATCCCTATTTTTTTACCATCTTTTGTAAATGCATTTCGTTTTTTTAATTTATCTAGTGGCTTTTCAGTTTGATTATACTTAGTTATCTTAAGACTATATTCTTTAACCAGTTCATTACTTGGATTAACAATTACCTCGCCAGACATTCCATTAACAATAATTAAATCATCGTTAGAAACATTCTTACTAATATTATTTAAGCCAAATATGGATGGAATATTTAAAGATTTTGTCAAAATAGCGGAATGTGAAGTATTTGTACCTAAGTCAGCAATAACCCCTTTAACATTTTTATTACTTAATTGAATAATGTCATTTGGTGTTAAATCTTCTGAAACAACAATCACAGGTGACTGAATCAAAGCTAAATCAGACATGTTCTTATTTAATAAATAAGCAAGCAATCTTTTTCTGATATCATCTATGTCTTTGATCTTATCTAACACAAATTTACCATTACCAGCATTCTTAAGTTTACTAATCCTGCGCTCCAATATTTCACTTACAGCAGTTTCAGCATTAACTTTACTATCGATAATAACGCTAGAAACTTCATTAATAAAGTTTGGGCTTGAAATAAAAGTTGCTTGTAATTTAAATATTTCTGAAGAAGCCGATCCCATATTAGTAATAACTACTTCTTCAATTTTGTTTAAGTCATTGACAGCTCTTTTAATAGCATTATTTAAACGCTTAACTTGTTTACTAGGATTACCAATTTTCATTGTAGAAAAAGACAAATTGGGGTGCACTAATTTATATGCGTTAGCAATTGCATACCCCTTGCTGGCTGCAATTCCTTCATAATTAAGCATTCTTAATCAATTAAACCTTCTTTTTTAAATGATTCTGAAATTGCATTAATTGCGTCTTTTTCATCGTCACCTTCTGCTGAAACAATTATATCAGCATTTTGGCCTACTCCTAATGACATTACACCCATGATTGATTTTAAATCAACTGACTTGTCTTGATAAGTCAAGCTTAATTCAGACTTGAATTTACTTGCAGTTTGAACTAACAATGTTGCTGGACGTGCATGAATTCCTGTTGCTGAAACTATTTTAAATTGACTTTTTTCCATTTTAAAATCTCCTCTTATTTACATAATAATTTTAGAATATCAATTAATTTTATAAAATACAAGATTTGTTAATTATCAGAATTATTATCAGACAAGTAAGTATAAGTGATTATTCCATTTTCACTCGCTTTGCCAGAAACTCTTTTTCTAGTATCAAAATTCATGAATGCAACTTGAAAATCAAGAAATTCATCTGGTTTTATCACTAATTTACTAATTTCATTATTTTTTAGTTGATTTAATAATTCAGTATATTTTTGCTCATTGATAATAATATTCCTTCTTTCTTCTCTATTATATATGATTGTTTAATAATAAAACATATTAATGCGATAAATTTGTATATTAATTAAAAATTATAGGTAATTGAAAAGTAAAAATTAAACTCTCATATGTTATTATAATGTATGGGAGGGATATGCATTGTTTAAAATATTTAAAAAAATTATAAAAAATAATTTTCAAAGAAATAATTACAAAAAAACAAATTTAAATAACGAAAGCCAAAAATCAGAAAACACCCTCCCACTAAATGCAATGAAGGTACATTGTATAGATGAAAATGGTAAGAAACTAGCAAAAGATGAAATATTTTATGGTCCTAAAAATACAAGACATAGTTATATAATTCCTAGTTTCAAAAATTATGTCATCTATAATATAACCGGCAATTTAAAATATTTTGTAGATAATAATGAAGTCTTTATTGAATATCAAAAATTATATGGAAAACCAGTTAGTGTATTCTTTATAAATATCGAAAATTATTTATTACTTAAATCTCCTGAAATTAAGACTGGTAAAATAAACAGTTTATACCAAGTTAAACCTCCCAAAATAAATGGATATAAAAATATATCTCATAGTGGTAATTTAAATGGAACATTTAATAATAAAGTACAATCTGTAGTATTATATTACAAAAAATATGACTGGTTGCAATTAACTAATGTAAATTTCTATATTAAAACTAGTCAAATTACTAAGGTATTCGACAATGCTGAATTATCAAAACTCATAGGATTTATTCCACAAAATAGTACTTGGAAGATTTTTGCTAAATTACAAAAGAATGATTCCATCTGGCTAAATATTGGAAGTGATCAATGGATCATAGATAAAGAATTTACCCAAATTTATTATCCTTTTGGTAAGAAACTAACTAATACAAATAATTGGAAATTTCAAAAAATGAATGCAGCAGCATTTTTAAAAACAAAAAGGACTCAAATATTTAACTATCCTGGTGGAGAAATTATTAACGATCATGTAAAAAGCAAAAAAGTTATGATTACTCATTCGATATTAGACAATGAAAATATTCTTTGGTATGAAATTAACAATTTATACTATATAAAATCAAGTGACATACAAAAAGCCTAATCTTAAAAGATTAGGCTTTTTTCTTTATAATTTTGAAGTTAATTTAACATCTGGGTATTTATCTGCAAACCAACGTTCAGCAAATTTATTTTCAAATAAGAATAATGGTTCATCATTAGTATCTTTCACTAAAATGTTTCTAGAAGAAGACATCTTTTCATCTAGTTGTGATGGATCAATCCAACGAGCAGTTTTATGTCCCATTGGTTCCATTACTACTTCCGAATTATATTCATTTTGCATTCTAAATTGAAAAACTTCAAATTGTAATTGACCAACAGCACCAAGAATATAATCACCAGTAGTATAAGCAGTATAAAGTTGAACGGCACCTTCTTGTACTAATTGCTTAATTCCTTTATGGAATGATTTTTGCTTCATAACATTCTTTGCAGAAACCTTCATAAACATTTCAGGAGTAAATTGTGGCAACTTAGTGAATTCAATCTTTCGTTTGTCAGAATAAATGGTATCACCAATTTGAAAATTACCAGTATCATATAAACCGATAATATCACCAGCAACCGCATTTTCTACATTTTCACGAGTATTAGCCATAAATTCAGTAACATTAGATAAACGCAACTTCTTTTGATTTCTATCCAAAGTAACATCCATACCTCTTTCGAACATTCCAGAACAAACACGAACGAAAGCAATACGATCACGATGTCTAGGATTCATATTAGCTTGAATCTTAAATACAAATCCAGAAAATTGTTCATCATCTGGCTTAACATCAACATCATTTGTAGTTTCATGCTCACTTGGCTTAGGAGCAAATTTTAAATATGCATCTAAAAATGTCTTAACCCCGAAATTAACTAAAGCTGAACCAAAGAATACAGGAGTTTGTTCACCATTTCTTATTTTATCTTCATCAAATGGATTTCCAGCCTCAGTAATTAAATCCATACTTTCTTTAGCATCTTGGTAAATAGTGTCATCAGTAATTGGATCAGGTGATAATAAATTGCCATCATCATCTAGTGGTAGATAAGGCTTGTTTTCATCCTTTGGACGATATAATTCAATTCTCTTATTGTATCGATCATATAGTCCCTTCAATATTTTACCCGAACCAATAGGCCAGTTCATAGGATATCCTTCAATTCCTAAAACATCTTCCAATTGACTAATTAGTTCCATTGGATCTCTACTATCACGATCCATTTTATTCATAAATGTGAAAATAGGAATTCCACGCATCTTACAAATTTGGAATAACTTTTTAGTTTGTGGTTCAATCCCCTTAGCGGCATCAATTACCATAACAGCAGAATCAACTGCCATTAGAGTACGGTAAGTATCTTCTGAGAAATCTTGATGTCCAGGAGTATCCAAAATATTAATTCTTTTACCTGCATAATCAAACTGCATAACTGAACTAGTTACAGAAATACCACGTTTCTTTTCGATTTCCATCCAATCTGATTTGGCAAAGTTACCTGACTTTTTAGCCTTAACTGTACCAGCTTCTCTAACAATTCCCCCAAACAAAAGTAATTGTTCAGTAATTGTTGTTTTACCAGCATCCGGATGAGAAATAATCGCAAAAGTTCGTCTTTTATCTACACTTTTGTCTAAGCTTTTATTACTACTCATTTTTTTGAATCCTTCCGTATTTAAAATAATATATAATTTTAATTGTAACATATAAAAAACATCCCTAGAATATAATATCCTAAGGATGTTTCATATTATTTATTTAGCTTCCCATTTTTTATCATCATTAAGACCTAAGTCATGCTTGATTTTAGTGGTTGAGATACCTTCAGTTCTTGGTAAATAAACTACTTCACAATAATCTTTTAGAAAGTCAAACTGACCTTTCCAATCGTCACCCATGACAAAGATGTCAATATTATTATCCTGAACGTCTTTAATCTTTTGATCCCATCCCTTTTCAGGGATAACATGATCAACATATCTAATTGCTTCTAATACATATTTACGATCTTCATAAGAAGTATATGCTTTTTTACCCTTTTCAGCATTAAATTCATCAGTTGATACACATACAGTTAAATCATCACCTAATGCCTTTGCTCGTTTTAATAACCTTACATGACCCTTATGTAATAGGTCAAAGGTTCCATAAGTAATTACTTTTTTCATAAAATCTCCTGTTTCTTAGCATGTGTGCTATTCTTTTTCTCGTTGTAATAGCCATATAGAATATACGTATTGAACGATTACTTTAACAACCGCATATAATGGAATGGCTAAAATCATCCCTAACAAGCCAGAAATATTACCAGCTGCTAATAAAATAATTATAATGGTTAGTGGATGAATATTCAAAGATTTTCCAATAACATTTGGATAAACTAAATTACCATCAATTTGTTGAACAATTAAAACTACTATCACTACAGCAATTACTTTAGTGATATCTTCGGATAAGGAAACAAATAATGAAGGCATAATTCCAATATAAGGTCCAACATAAGGAATAATATTACATATTCCAGCAAAGCATCCTAATAATAAAGCATATTTTTGTCCTATTAAGATATATCCAATTGATGTAAATACTCCAACAAATAGACATTCAATCATTTGACCACCGATATAGTTAGAAATAGTATTGCTCATTTTTGTTAATAAATCTATTGTGTTGTCACGACGTTTAGGTGGTAAAACCTTTGCAATCCCTGGTAATAATTTGTGTCCATCTTTTAACATATAAAATAACATTACTGGTACTGTAATCAAAACAACCACTGTTGATGCCGCCATTGAAATTACAGAACCAATACTACTCGTTAATCCACTTAAAAATTTCTGAGCATAAGAATATATATAACTTTGAAATTTATTTACATAGTCACTTAAATATACATTCTTCATAAATCCCTTGTGTGAATAACCCTTTAGATAGTTGGTTGTATCATTAGCTAGTGATGGCAAATTATTAAATAAATTAGTCACCTGGGTAATAATTCTAGGCATAAGAGAATATGTAGTATAAAAAATTAATAAACCTAATAATACAAAAACAAGTATTATTGCCATTAGTCTAGACATATTTCTTTTACCAATATGAATTTTCATTAACAAATTAACAACTGGATTCAACATATAAAATAAAACTCCAGCGATTAATATAGGAATAAATACCGCCGAAAAGAATGTCCCAATTGGCGAGAAAATAAAATCTAATTTAGTACATATAAAGATAATACTAACTACCAACAATAACTCTATCGTCCATAAAATTAATGATGAACTTTTTATTTTATTAATCATACATAAATTAACTCCTTCTTTAGGATAAATTATAACATTTTAAAAATTATTAAGCTTGGAATCTATAAAGTGATTAATATCATCAATATTAAAGCCTTTGCGGTAAAGTGACTGCTTAGTTTTTAAGCTTCTTTTTTGATTATCGTATTTTTTATTGCGTAACCAAAATTTTTCACCTTGTTCTTCCAATAAATTTTCTTGTTGTTCATCGTCAGGTTCTAAAGCTAAAGCATCAATTGCAGATATTACGGTATCAGTACTATATCCTTTTTTTATTAAATTCACTTTAGTTTTCTGGACTCTGTTTTTAAATGCATCCCGCTTATGTTTATTAAAAATCTTTTTAGCTTGGACAATACAGTTGTCCATTGCATCTTCATCACTATAAAAATTTTCAATTGCATTTTGAATTTTATCTTCACTAACTGACTTAGATTTTAATTTAAAAAATACATTCGAGGGACCCTTATCTTGTTTTTTAACTTCAGTTCTAACATAACTATCGGCATAATTTTGATCATTAATTAAATGTTGGTCTTTTAATTGATTAATTACTGTTTCAATTTCAGAATCATCTTCAGTAAAATTGCTTAGCTTTTTTACAACTTCGTTCTCAGTTCTTAATTGATGCGACAAGAAGTCGATAGCTTTACTATATAATTTAGAAATATTATCAGCATTAATTAACTCATGCTTAAGTTTCTCATCTACCTCCATACCTTTAAATACTCGATACTTAATCATTACATTTTCACTAATTGGAAAAGCATAATGATCATCGATATATACGTTGAAACGACCTTTACGTTTTTGTGAAGAAATTTTAGTTATCTTTGGGTTCATAGTTTTTCACTTTCCTAGTATAATTATTATATGAATGTTTAAAATATTTGATTAATATTTAGAAGGGATCGATTAAAATATTGAAAGCACATGTTGTATTTGCAACCATAACTGGTAATAATGAAGATTTGGCAGACATTGTTACTGAAGGCTTAGAAGATTTAGGTGCTGAAGTCAAGGAAACTGAAATTTCACAAACTGACACAGAAGAATTATTAAATGCTGATATTTGTGTAGTTTGTGCTTATACTTATGATGAAGGTCACCTTCCTGAAGAAGGTCTGGATTTCTTTGACGATTTAGCAGATATGGATCTTTCGAATAAGGTCTTTGGTGTTGCTGGATCAGGCGATGATTTCTATGAAGATTCATACAACACATCCGTTGATAAGTTCATTGATCAATTCAAAAAGGCAAATGCTATTCAAGGATCAGAAGGCGTCAAAATTAACTTAGAGCCTGATGAAAATGATATTAAAACTCTTGATAAAATGTCCAAAGAGTTAGTAGATAAATATAATAATCTTAAAAAATAATCGTTGACTATTAATCAACGATTTTTTATTTATTTTTTCTTTGAATTAAAGACTTTAATTTAAAGCCTTGGCTTTCAATTTTGTCATTAAAACTATTTTGAAACGAAGCATTAATAACAGCACCAATTATTAAAATATTGCCTATCATATAAAGCCATAACATTAAGATGACAAAAGCACCCAAAGTTTTATAAGCATCCATACTTTTAGCAAAATAATGCAAATAGATTGAAAAGCCTTTGGAAAGAACAATCATTCCAATTGTTACAACTGTTGATCCTAGCCATACATAACGCCATTTAGTATTAACACTTGGTACAAAATAATAAAGAATTAATATTAACAAAAATATTCCTAATATGGTTAATGGCATTCTTAGTATTATAAACAGATTAGTTATAACATGCGACAAACCAATAAAGTTCGCTGAATATGTAATAATAACTTTACCAAAACCAAAGAATATTAAAAATATACCTAGAGAAACAATTAACAATAACATCCAAATAAAAGAAACAATTCTATTCATAAAACTACTAGTTTCATAAATACCATAAGCACGATTTACGGTTCTTTGAAAAGCAGCTAATGCCCGACTAGCAGACCAAATAGTCAAAATTAACCCAATTGATAGATTATTACCACTAGCCCCATTTAAAGCTGATGAAATAATTGGCGTTATCGTATGCAAAATAGTTTCTGGTAAAAGTGGTGCTAAATAGTCAACTATTTCGTATTGATTAATATTAAACAGTTTCAATAAATTACCAGCAATAATTGTAATTGGAAATAATGATAACAAAGCATAAAAGGCAATGACAATAGCAGAATCTCCAGCATTTGATTTTTTATATCGATTCATAACAATTGATATTAACCGTTTTAAATAATTTTTATACCTATTAATTTCCATTACTTTCAACACCTGATTCTTCGTTAATAAAAGTGTCTAGTGCTTTTAAAATACGATCTGAGGCTTTACCATCACCATATGGATTTTTAGCATGAGACATTTTTTTATAAATATCTTCATCATCTAATAGTTGTTCCATACTTTCTTTAATTTTTGTTGAACTAGTACCAATCAATTTAAGTGTTCCTGCTTTGACCCCTTCAGGCCTTTCAGTATGCTCTCTTAAAACTAGTACCGGTTTTCCTAGAGAAGGTGCTTCTTCTTGTACCCCACCAGAATCCGTCATTATAAAATAACTTCTAGCAGACATATTATGAAAATCAACTACATCTAAAGGATCAACAAGATGAATTCTTGAACAACCATCGAAAACTTCATGAGCCATTTTTTGCACTACTGGACTAAGGTGAACTGGGTATACTACCTCAATATCTGGGTGCTTAATGACCTCTTCTTTAATTGCAGTAAATGCACGATACATGGGCTCTCCTTGATTTTCTCGACGATGCATAGTTAACAAAATAATACGATGATTGTTATCAATATCATCTAAAACATCATGATGATAATTCTGATCAACTGTTTGTTTTAACGCATCAATCGCTGTATTTCCAGTGATATAAATTCTATTGTCGTTAAAGTTTTGTTTTAGTAAATTACTTCTACTTAATTCAGTAGGCGCAAAATAAATATCTGACAATGTATCCGTCATTTGACGATTCATTTCCTCAGGATATGGCGAATATTTATCCCAAGTTCTTAAACCTGCTTCAACATGCCCCAGTGGTATCTTATGATAAAAGGCACTTACTGAAGCTGCAAAGGTAGTAGTAGTATCACCATGAACTAAAATAACATCTGGATTAGTTTTATTAATGATATTATCTAACTTATTTATTACTGAAGTGGTAATTGAACTTAGGGTTTGCTCTTCTTTCATCACATGTAGATTATAGTCAGGTACAATGTGAAAAATATCCATCACTTGATCCAACATTTCTTTATGTTGACCGGTTAAAACCGTAATTGGTGCAAAGTTTTCTTTTTCTTCCTTCATCTTTAAAATGATTGGTGCCATTTTAATAGCTTCAGGACGTGTACCAAAAACAGTCATTACTTTAATTGGTTTTTTCAATTTAAATCCCCCGAGAAACTTGTATTCATTAATTTAATTATAACAAAATAATTTTAAAATGACGATTTTATGCTTATGTACAAAAATTTATAAATATATTATTTTTTATATACAAACATGAAAATATTATTCATTATGGTAAAATAAAATTAAATTGTTATGGAGGTTTATAAAGTGGAAACTATTGGTTTAATTGTTCCTTGTTATAATGAGGAACCTTCAATTGAGTTATTTTATAAAGAAGTAGAACGTGTTTTTAATGAAATGAAAAAAATAATTTAAATTATAATCATGAATATTGGTTTGTTAATGATGGTTCATCTGATAATACATTAAATCTTATTAAAAAATTAAATGAAAAAGATGAAAATGTGCATTATGTATCTTTTTCTAGAAATTTTGGTAAAGAATCTGCAATGGCTGCTGGGTTAGACAATGTTGGTGGTGATTACGTTGCTGTAATGGATGTTGATTTACAAGATCCACCCGCACTGCTTCCTAAAATGATTAAGTACATAAAAGATGATGATTATGATGTTGTTGGTTGTGTTCAAAAGACAAGAAAGCAAAATCCTATAAGAGCATTCCTTTCATCAATGTTTTATAAGGTAATTAATAAGATGTCGGACGTAGAAATCAAACAAAATGTACGTGATTATCGTTTAATGACTAGACAGTATGTTGATAATGTATTAAAGCTTAAAGAATACAATCGATTTACTAAGGGGATCTTTAGTTGGGTTGGCTTTAAAACTAAATACATTGAATACGATGGTGTTGAAAGAGCAGCTGGAACCTCACATTGGTCTTTATACCAATTATTGGAATATTCTTTAGAAGGAATTGTAGATTTTTCAGATGTTCCGTTAAAAATTGCTACTTGGGTTGGTGGAACATCATTCTTCTTATCTATATTAGGATTAATCTTAGTTATATTTAGAGCCATCATATTTGGTGGATCCGTTGCTGGATGGCCTTCATTAGTATCCATTATTTTATTAATTAATGGAATTCAACTATTCTGTCTAGGAATTGTAGGTAATTATATTGGTAAAATTTATTTAGAAACTAAACACCGTCCAAAATATATTGTAAAAGAGAAGAAATAAATTGAATAATCTAGTCAAATTATATAAAAAGAACAAAGAAGTTATCTCATATCTTTTTTGGGGAGTGTTAACAACACTTGTTGATTTATTAGTCGCATTTTTATTAAATCAATATACTTATATTGATAGTTTTTGGAATACAGCAATTGCTTGGTTAGCTAGTGTAATATTTGCATTTTTTACTAATCGTAAATGGGTATTTCACTCAAGTGCTAATAATATCAAACAATTTTTTACAGAAATGGGTTCTTTTACCTTTGGTAGATTTGCATCTTTAGTTTTAGAAGAAATTGTTATTTGGATTGGACAAACATTAATGCATGGCAGTTTCAATGTTGTTAAAATATTAGCACAAATAATTGTTATTCTCTTTAACTACTTTTGGTCCAAATTCGTTGTTTTTATAAATCATAATAAATAAATAAAGCTACCAATCATTTAAAATGATTGGTAGCTTTATTTTTATAATATTAATGAACAAATATACTTAAAATTAATACCATCAATAATCCAATTACAGAAATTAAGGTTTCTAAAGTTGTCCATATCTTTAAAGTTTGTTTCACATCTAAATCAAAGTATTCTTTAAACATCCAAAATCCAGCATCATTAACATGAGATGCTGCCAATGAACCGGCACCAATGGCAAGTGCCATTAATACAGGATTAACACTTAGAGAATGCATTAATGGTGTGACCAATCCAGCGGCAGTCATGCCTGCTACTGTAGCTGATCCCAATGATACACGTAATATAACCGCAATTAACCATCCTAAAATGATTGGAGATAAATTAGCATGTGACATCATATCTTGAACCGCTTTACCTACTCCACCATCAATTAAAATTTGTTTAAAAGCGGAGCCACCACCAATAACCATTAATAACATTGCAATAGATTTAATGGCTTCAGTTACCGTATTAGTAATATCTTCCATTTTTTTGCCACGATGAAAGCCCATTGACCAAATAGCAAATAACAAAGTAATTATCATCGCAATCACTGGATTTCCAATCATCGTAATAAAAGCATCAAATCCATGAGGATTAGGTTGTGCCTTTCCACCATTAAATACCATGTCATAAATAGTTGCTATGGCCATTAAGATAACTGGTAATAAGGAAGTAAATGCTGCAATTCCAAAACTAGGTGTATCTTTTAAATCATATTCTTTAATTTCGCCAAAGGCTGGTAAAGATTTCTTTACAACAAATGTTTCAGGAGCAAATTTTTTAGCTAATTTTGTGAAAATAGGACCAGCAACAATCACACCAGGAATAGCAACAATCACACCTAATAACAGCATTTGACCGATATTAGCTCCTAATGCTGATGCCACTGCAGTTGGCGCTGGTTGGGGTGGTAAAAATCCTTGTGTAGCTGATAAAGCAGCAGCCATTGGAATTCCCAAATAAACGAATGGTACATCTGCTTCTAAAGCTACAGCAAATACAATTGGCGTTAATAATACCAATCCAACTTCAAAAAATAAGGACATTCCGATAATAAACGAGGCAACTACAATTGCAAATTGCAGCTTTCTTTTACCAAACCAACTTATTAAAGTCCTTGCAATGCGATATGACCCACCAGCATCTGAAACTAGTCGCCCAATCATAGCACCAAAACCAAATACAATAACTAATTCGCCAAGTGATCCCCCAATTCCATTTTTTATGGAAGTCACAATGTCAGCAGGATTCATTCCCAATCCCAATGCAACTAAAACTGACGTAACTATTAAAGAGATAAATGTATTTAGTTTACATTTAATAATCAAAAATAATAATAATAATATTCCTAATACTAAAACTATAAATGGCATGCTTAATTACTCCCTTATGTTTTATTTTCTTGAAAGCGCTTTATATTTAATAAAAATAATAATATCATATTATCAAAAATAATGAAACCGATTTCATAGCTTATTTTACAATTTGAATTTATTATGTGTTATATTGTTATGAGAAGCATTATCATTGTGCGAATAATATTTTAATTAATTTCTATATATAATCATTTTAATTTATGATATTATTTTTAAATATCTTTAAATGGAGGAGGAAGAATTTTGAGCGCTATTGCTTTATTAGTTGGTCTAGGACCAGTTTTAGGATGGGGATTATTCCCTACTGTATCTGCCAAATTTGGTGGTAAGCCTACAAATCAAATTGTTGGTGCCACATTTGGTACTCTTATTTTTGCTTTTGTTTACTTATTAATTTCTGGTAATTCTATTCCAATGGGATCTAAATTTGTTTTATCACTAATTTCTGGTGCTGGATGGTCTTTTGGACAAATCATGTCTTTTAAGTCATTTAAGTTAATTGGATCATCTCGTGTAATGCCAATTACCACCGCTTTACAATTAATTGCTACTGCATTGTGGGGAGTTTTCGCACTAGGCGATTGGGCTGGAACAACTAGCAGAATCATTGGATTTATCGCTTTAATAGTAATTATTATTGGTGCTACTATGACTGCTTGGCAAGAACATCCCGATAAACAAGGATCAAAAGATTTAAGAAACGCAGTTGTATTATTATTAATTGGTGTTATTGGTTACTGGTTATACTCTGCTGCACCACAAGCTGCTCAAATAAATGGTAAAGAAGCATTTTTACCACAAGCTCTTGGAATGTTTATAACGGCCGTTATTTACTGCTTAATTAATATTAAAAAAGATAATGTATTTAAACAAAAAGAATCATATTTACAAATTATTTCTGGATTCTTCTTTGCTTTTGCTGCATTAACTTACTTAATTTCTGCACAACCTGATATGAACGGTTTAGCTACTGGATTTGTGCTTTCACAAACATCAGTGGTATTAGCCACATTAACTGGTGTTTACTTCTTACATGAAAGTAAAACAAGAAAAGAACTAGTCGTTACATTATTAGGTTTAATACTAATTGTTGCTGCAGCTACTGCTACTGCATTCTTATAAAAGATAAATTAAAAGGACGCCCGTAAAGGCGCCCTTTTTTATTTTCTAATTTAAAATATATCCAAATCCTCTAACCGTTTTAATAAAAACATTATTTCCAGGTAATGCCTTTAACTTATCTCTTAAATGACTAACATGCATATCAACAATCCTTGAAGATATAAATAAATCTGCATCATTCCCATCTTCTCGCCAAACACCTCTAAAAATTTGTTCTCGGCTTAGAACTTGGTCATGATGACGAACCATATAATAAAAAATATTAAATTCTTTAGGTGTTAAATCCATTTTTGTTCCCAAATATTTAACTTGAAAATGTTTTAAACTAATTTCAAAATCTTTATAAATATATTTTTTAAAATTATTAATATTCTCTGAAACTAACCTTTTATATAATTCAATTAAGTGAATAGTTCGTAGCAAAATTCTGTCTGCATTCAAAACGTTAGTAATATAGTCATCAACCTTTAAGGCAAAAAGTTTTCGCTCATCTGCTTCAATGTAATCAGAGGCACTAATAATAACGGGTTTAGAAAAGTTATCTCTAATCTTGCTAATAAATTCTAAATTTTTTTTAAAGTCATCTTTAACTGATAAATCATAAATAACAGCAGCATCTTTATCTTTTTTTAAGAATAAATCTAAATCATCCATATCTGGGTTACTCAAATTATTAACAAAGAATCCTTTATCTGCAGCTGAATGACTAATTTCAGATGACCATTTTAAATTATTAGTAATTAGTAGAATACTATTCATAGTGATGCTTCACTTCCCGTTTATTTAATATCTTTTTTAATTTCTTCCGCAATAAGATCTGGCTCTATTTTACCAGGATTGAGTTCAACTATCTTACCAGTTGAATTATAAACAATCCACTCTGATAAATTTACGATATGATCGCCAATTCTTTCAAGTAGTCGAACAACCATTAAATAGCTGCTAACTAATTCAATTTTGTTATTATCTTTTTCAATATCTGTAATAATGATATTTTTAGCTAAAACAAATTTTTTATCTATCAATAAATCTTCTTCAGCTATTAAACGGGCAGCTTGTTCATCTTCATGTACATAAGCATCTAATGATGATTCCAACATTCCTCTAATTTTTAAAGACATCTGAGAAATTGAGGCATTAACGTCAGGCATTCTATTTTCAGTCTTTAGTCTTAATGTCTCTCTAGCAATTGTGGAGGCATGATCACCAATTCTCTCCAAGTCAGAGCTAGCCTTTAATAAAGAAATAATTGCTCTAAAATTATTTGCAACTGGTTGTTTTAAAGCAATTAAATTTAAAGATTCTTTTTCTAAATCAACTTCTTCATCATTCACCTTAGTATCTTTTTCAACAATTTTTCTGGCTAATTTTTGATCGTTATCTGTAAAGGATTTAATTGATTGATATATTTGATCGCTAACCGTGATGCCCATTTTCATATAAGTACGTTGTAATTTCTTTAACTCTTTTAAAAATGAATCATTCATAATAATGAACCTCCTAACCAAATTCACCGTTCAAGTAGTCACTCGTTTTTTTGTTTGATGGATTTACAAACATTTTTTGCGTTGAATCATATTCAATTAGATCACCATTTAATAAGAATGCTGTTTTATCAGAAATTCTCGAAGCTTGTTGCATATTATGAGTAACCATAATAATTGTGAAATCTTTTTTTAGTTTAACCAATGTATTTTCAATTTTAGAACTAGATATTGGATCAAGTGCACTAGTTGGTTCATCCATTAAAATAATTTTAGGTTTGACTGCTAATACACGAGCAATACAAATTCTTTGTTGCTGACCACCTGAAAAAGATAGAGCACTTTTATTAAGATTATCTTTTACTTCATCCCATACCGCAGCTTCCTTTAAGCTTTCTTCTACAATCTTATCAATTTTATTTTTATTTTTAATACCCGCAAGTTTTAATCCATATGCTACATTATCATAAACAGAAAATGGAAATGGATTGGGTTGTTGAAACACCATGCCAATAGTTTTACGAAGTTCTGTTAAATCTATTGATGGTGAATAAATATCTTTGCCTTCAAATTTAAAGCTACCATTAATAGTTACATTGGGTCGCAAATCATTCATACGATTTAAACATCTCAAAAGTGTGGATTTACCACAACCAGAAGGCCCAATTAAAGCAGTGATTTCATTTTCATTGAAGTTTAAGTCAAACCCATGCAAAGCTTCACTTTCACCATAGTATAAATGTAAATTTTTAATTTGCAAAATACCAGTCATATTATCACCTTATCCAAAATTACCAGAAATATAATCTTCAGTTGCTTGCATTTTAGGAGTTGTAAAGATACTAGCAGTTTTATCAAATTCTAGAACATGTCCTGAATGAAAAAATGCAGTATAATCACTTACTCGAGAAGCTTGTTGCATATTATGAGTAACTATAATTACTGTATATTTAGATTTTAAGCTTTTTAAAGTTTCTTCAATTTTAACAGTTGAAATTGGATCTAAAGCACTAGCTGGTTCATCTAATAATAAAATATCAGGTTGCATAGAAATTGTTCTGGCTATACATAACCTTTGTGCTTGTCCACCAGATAGAGAAAGTGCACTGTTATCCAATTTGTCTTTTACTTCATCCCATAATGCAGCTTCTTTTAAACTGTTTTCCACCCTTCTGTTTAATTCATTTTTATCTTTAATTCCATGTTTTTTAAGCGCAAATGTAATATTATCACGAATAGTTTTTGCAAAAGGATTAGGTCTTTGAAAAACCATTCCAATTTGTTTTCTAACCTCATAAACATTAACTTTTTTACTATTAATATCAACATCACGATACATAATATTACCATCAACATTGGCAATAGAATCGTTCATTCGATTAAGACATCTTAAAAAGGTTGATTTACCAGAACCAGAAGATCCAATTAATGCTGTGATACTAAATCTAGGAAAAGCTAAATTAACATCAAAGATGGATTGATGATCACCGTAAAAAACATCAATACTATCAGTAACAATTGCTTTTTCATTATCAAATTTGGCAATAAAGTTTTCATTTAGATTATATTCTTTCATTATTAACCCTCATTTAAAAATTAGAAGTCATCTTTTTGTATAAACGATTTCCTATCCAATGTGCTAATAAATTAAATAACAATATTAAAATAATTAATACTGCTGATGATCCACTAGAAACTAGATTGGCATCTGGAGTTATCCCTTCAGAATTAACCTTCCAAATGTGAACAGCTAATGTTTCAGCTGGTCTCATTGGATTTAAAAAACTTGAAGAAGAGAAAATATTCCAATTAGTATAATCAATTATTGGAGCACTTTGACCAGCAGTATAAATTAAAGCAGCTGCTTCTCCAAAAACTCTTCCAGCACTTAAAATAATGCCCGTAATAATTCCAGGGACGGCTGCTGGTAGAATGATACCTGTAATTGTTTTCCACTGTGACAATCCTAATGACAAACCGGCTTCTCTTTGTAAGTGTGATACAGATTTTAACGAATTTTCAATATTCCTTGTCAATAAAGGTAAATTGAAAAATGTTAAAGCAATTGCACCTGACAAAATAGAAAATCCAATGTGCATTTGAACTACAAATAATAAGTAACAAAATAATCCAACCACGACTGAAGGTAGCGAACTTAAAACTTCAATTGTGGTTCTAATAACCTCTGTAATCCAATTTTTGAGTGCATATTCGGCCAAATATATTCCTGACCCTAAAGCAATAGGAAAAGAAAGACACAATGTTAAAAACAACAAGTAAACAGAATTGAATAATTGATCTCTAATTCCACCGCCAGATAAAAAAGATTGTGATTTGGAAGTTAAAAAATGCCATGAAATATGAGGTACACCTGTTACTAATATATAACCAATCAATGATACTAAAATTGCAACTACGATTGCTACGAATGTATAAATCAATCCAATCGCAATTTTATTCGTTGTTTTTGGATTCATTACTTAATACTTCCTCTCTTTCCAATCATTTTTACAATAATATTGAAAACTAATGACATTAAAAGTAAGACTAATGCTAATGACCAAAGAGCGTTGTTGCCTAAAGTCCCCATAACAGTATTACCAATTCCAGTCGTTAATTGACTAGTTAAAGTAGATGCTGGTGTAATTAAATTTTTAGGCATTAAAGTAGCATTACCAATAACCATTTGAACAGCTAATGCTTCTCCAAATGCCCTTGCCATTCCAAAAATGATTGCTGTTAAGATTCCAGGAGTTGCCGCTCTTAATATAACCTTATAAATTGTTTGCCAACGAGTTGCACCTAATGCCAAAGAAGCATCTGATAAATATTTTGGCACTGCATTTAAACTATCAACAGTTAAAGATGTAATCGTAGGTAATACCATAACGAATAATACTAATGTGGCTGATAGAATTCCAAAGCCAGTACCCCCAAATAAATGACGATTCATTGGCACAATGATAGTTAATCCCAAAAATCCATAAACTACTGATGGAATTCCCACTAGCATTTCAATAATTATTTGTAAAAATTTGCGACCTTTTTTAGGAGCAATCACTGACATATATATTCCAATCGCTATAGCAAATGGTGTCGCTAAAATTGCTGATAAAATGGTTACCCCAAATGAAGTAATTATCATAGGCAATGCTCCTACTTCAGGCTTGCCATCTTTACCAATTGAGGAAGGTGACCAATCTTGTTTGGTTAAAAAATCCCAAATATTAACATTATTTTGGGTAAATGTAGATAAACCCTTTGAAATAATAAAATATAGGATTAAAGAGACTAATAAAATAATAAATCCAATACTAAGATAACTAATACTCTTACCTAATTTATCTTGTCTAGTCTCTTTAGATGACCTTAATAGTTTTTTCTTTATTTCCATGTTTTATCCTCCATAAACGAAAATGAAGGATCAAATTTATCCAACATTTTCATCTAAAGTTTATTTAACTATTTGATTATTAGCATCTTTAGTAACCTTCATATTATGAATACTAATGTAACCTAGTTTCTTAACTAAATTATTTTGAACCTCTTTTGAATTTATATAATCTATAAATGCTTTTGTTGATTTATCAATATTTTTATTAGTGTACATATGTTCATATGACCAGATTTTCCAAGAATTGTCTTCAACATTTTTATCATTTGGTTTTACATTATCAATTGAAATTGGTTGAAGCGTATTATCATCCATAAATGAAAATGCTAAATAACTGATTGCTCCAGGCGTACTTGAAACAATCTTCTTTACAGTTCCATTGGAGTCTTGTTCTTGTGATTTAATTGCAGATTTTCCTTTTAAAACATCGGCTTCAAATGTTTTTCTAGTTCCACTTCCTTTAACCCTATTAATTACTTTAATTTGCTGATCTTTTCCACCAACTTGTTTCCAATTGGTTACTTTACCCGTGAAAATATCACTTAGCTGTTTCATAGATAAATTTTTCACACCAACAGCTTTATTAACAACTGGTGCCATTCCAATAACAGCTACCTTATGATCAATCATCTTTTTTGCATCAATGCCGTTTTGATTCTCAGCAAATACATCAGAATTACCAATTGTTACTGCCTTTGATTGTAGTTGACTTAAACCGGTTCCTGAACCACCGCCTTGAACAGTGATTGATATATTATCATTATTTTGTTGATATTCATTAGCAGTTTCTTCAACTAAGGGTTGTAAAGCTGTCGAACCTACTGCAGTTATTTTTGACTTGGAAGTATTACTACCGCAGGCTGTTAAAACAAGACCAGAAATAATCATAATAGAAATAATGGATACAAACTTTTTAACATTTAACATAATGAAGCCTCCCATATGAATCAATCTAATTTACAAACAAAGTATAGCAAGGGTTTGTAAATATAATATGGTTTTTATGTAAAATTATTGTAAATTTATTTGGAAATAAAAAAAGCTGCTCATTAAATTAATGAACAGCTTTAAAAATTAAGTTTAAAATGACCTCACTCGGACTTGAACCGAGATCAGCCGCTTAGGAGGCGGTCGCCCTATCCAGTTGTGCTATGAGGCCATTTGCAACATTTATAATTGTCGCATTTAATAAACACAAAGTAAAGACACTACTTAGAATTTTTATTATCTAAATTACGCCATTTTTTGCGCATACCTTTATTTTTTGTATGCTTATTTTTCTTCTTTCTTTTGTTTTTTAAAGTAGCTGAATTTGATTTTTTAGGGGAAGCTTTAATAGAATTAGCTTTTTTATTGGAATGCTTTGGAACATTAACTTCCTGTTTTGGCTGATTTTTCTCAGCAAGTTTCTTCATTTTTTCAGCTTTAATTACTGATTCAGGAATTTCATCGACTAATTTGTTTTTCAAGAAGTAAATTGGTTTTAAATCATATTGATAATTTTTAAGTAAATTTTTCAAATCTCTTAAATCATGATCATCACCAAAATTAATAACTAAACCATTTTCGCCCATACGACCAGTACGTCCAACACGATGAATATATTCATTTTCTTGATCAGGCAAATCATAATTAACAACAGCCGGCAATTTAGGAATATCCAGGCCACGTGCGGCTACATCAGTAGTAAACAATAGTTTTACTCGACCTAACCTAAAATCATTCATTGCTTTTTCACGCTTATTTTGATTTTGATCACTAGTTAATTTTGCTACTCCAGTATAATGATTATGCACAAAATAACTATATGTTTTATTTAAATCAACAGTTTGATTAAAAAAGACTAAAGCTTTGAAATTAGGTACATGTTGTAATCTGGCAAGCATCTTATTACGATTTTTTCTTAAAACTTGCATTAATCCATGCTTAACAACACCTTGAGTTTCATCTTCATTTCTAACATCAACTTTTTGAATGTTACGGTTCCCAAACCAGTGGTCCAATTCTTCTAAAATTTCAGTTTCAGTTGCAGAGAAAAATTCTAATTGAACATCAGACATCATATTATCAACAATTTCACGAACAGTTGTTAAAGTTTCCCCTTGTAACAAATCATCAGCTTCATCAATAATAACTGTTTTAAATAAGTGGGTTTTTAATTTTTTATCATCAATTAAATTTTTTAATCTACCAGCTGTGCCCACAATTACTTCAGGATGTTTTTTCAAGCGTTCAATTTGGCGCTTTATATTAGCTCCACCAGTCAAAGCTAAAACTTTTAGTCCTAACAAATTAGCCCAATTTCTAGCAACACGTGCAGTTTGAATTGCAAGTTCTTGCGATGGTTCAATAATCATTAATTGACTACCTTCACCTAAATTTAAATTTAATAAACTGGGCATTAAAAATGCGACTGTTTTCCCTGAACCGGTTGGTGATAATCCCAAAACACTTTTATTTTGTTCAATTAGTGGATAAACTTTTGACTGAATTAAAGTAGGTTTGTCATAGCCCAACTTTTTAAAATATCTTTCGAATTTTTCTAACATTTACTTCACCTATATTTTCTTATTAATACTTAATTTTATCAAAAACCATAAATTATTTCATAAATATTTTAACGATTGCGACTTTTTAATAGATAGCGTTCCCAATCTGTATTTTTACCATTAAAGGCTACCTGATTCAATGATATATTAGATCCATCAAGGTTTATAGAATGATTATCAATTGAAACAAAAGTAGCTTTTGAATCATTTAGATTATTACTTAATAAGCTAATATATGGATTCTTTTTATGCAAATAATTAAATATATCATTATTACAGTTAATAACTAAGTTTGTATTGTAATAGCGATGTATCATATAAACAAATTTAGATAATTGATCCTTTTGTAAATTATTAAGGTTAGAATTCACAAATACCATTGGTGGAATAGAACCATAATTAGGTCCTACTTCCCTAGTAAAATTCAATAATTGACTTTTAATTTTACTTTGGGTACTAAAAACATGATAAACACCTATTTGCATCCCAGAACCTTGGCTTCGATTAAAATTATTCGAAAAATTATTATCAGTATAAGTCGATCCTTGGCTAGCTTTAATATAAACAAATTTTTGATCATTATTAGCTAAAGAAACAAAATCGATGTATCCATCCGATTGACTAACTAAAACTCCACGAACACTATACTTATTAATTAAATAACTATTATATTGTTTAATTCCAAAATATATAATGAGAAAAACAAAAAGTACTGAAATAATGACAATAAATAATTTATAATTTTTAGGTTTATTTTTATTGCTATATAAATCAACTCTACTTTTAATCGATAATCACCTTACTTTATAAACAAGGTTACTACATATTTTCTTATAAAACTAGATAAATAGCTTGAATGGAGCTGTTTTTTCAATATAATGAAAGCGGTAAACAATAACTTAATAATGACTTTTATTTAAAACTTCACTTTATAAATGTTAAATTTAATTTATATTAGTTAGTAAATAAACGATTCTATTCTGTTAATATTGAAAGGAAGTTTAGCAAATGAACTACATCATTGGTGTAGATATTGGTACCACTAGTGTTAAGACACTTTTATATAATACTAATGGACAAGTAGAAGGATATGCAAATAATGGTTATCCTTTATATCAAGATACCCCAGATATGGCTGAAGAAGACCCAGAAGAAATTTTTTCTGCGATGGCTTCTGGAATTACTTCAGTACTAAGAAAAGCTGATTTAAAAAATGGTACATTAAAAGGTGTTTCCTTTTCATGCGCTATGCATAGTTTAATACTATTAGATAAAAATCATAAACCACTTACACGTGCTATTACTTGGGCTGATAATCGTTCAGTTGATTATGCAGATCAATTAAAAGCATCTGGTAAAGCTAAAGAATTATATGAAAGAACTGGTACCCCAGTTCACCCAATGACTCCTTTAACCAAAATTATGTGGTTAAAAGATAATAAAAAAGACTTATATGACAAAACTAGATGGTTTGTCGGTATAAAAGAATATATTTTATATAAATTGTTTGGTGAATTAAAAGAAGATTATTCAATCGCTAATGCAACTGGTATGTTTAATATATTTAATATGGATTGGGATGAAGAAGCGCTAAAACTAACTGGCGTTTCTCGTGACCAATTACCAGAACTAGTAGATACAACTTACCAATTAAAGGGCATGAATAAAGCATATGCTAAGGTAATGGGAATCGATGAAGATGTACCATTTGTAATTGGTGCTTCTGATGGTCCTTTAGCTAATCTAGGTGTAGACGCTATTCAACCTGGCGTTGTAGCTGTCACTATCGGTACATCTGGTGCTGTACGTGTTGTTACTGATAAACCTAAAATTGATCCTAAAGGACGTGTATTTTGTTATTACTTATCACCTGGTAAATGGGTTGTAGGTGGACCTGTTAACAATGGTGGAATTGTGTTCCGTTGGGTAAAAGATCAATTGTGTGCTCCTGAAAAAGTTACTGCTGAACAAATGCACATGGATCCTTATGACTTGTTGACTAAGATTGCAGCCCAAGTTCCAGCTGGATCAGATGGATTAATTTTCCATCCATACTTAGGTGGTGAAAGAGCTCCTATTTGGGACGCAAATGCTCGTGGATCATTCTTTGGACTAACTAGAATTCATACAAGAGCACACATGATTCGTGCTGCACTTGAAGGAATCGTATATAATTTATATACCGTAAGTTTAGCCTTGGAAGAAGTTGTTGGTAAGCCAACAAGTATTCAAGCTACTGGTGGTTTTGCACGTTCAGAATTATGGCGTCAAATGTTAGCTGATATTTTTGAACAAAACGTTAACATTCCTGAAAGTTTTGAAGGAACTGCCCTAGGTGCAGCAACTCTTGGTATGTATAGTTTAGGAATCATTGACGATTTAGCTAAAGTTAAAGATTTTGTTGGTGTAACTAATGCTCACAAACCAAACCCTGATAATTATGAAGCATATCGTGAATTAGTTCCAATATACATTCGTTTAAGTCGTCAATTACAAAGTGAATATAAAAATATCGCTGAATTCCAGCGTAAACATGATATTGCAAAAGATAAATAATTAAAATTGGTTAGGCTAATTAATGCCTGACCTTTTTTATCAAAAGTTATTGGAGGAAGAAAATTGCAGGAAAATGAATTAAAACGTGGTATTGGGATGATGGCATCCCTTGCCACAGTCATGGGAACAGTTATTGGTGGTGGTGTATTCTTCAAAACCGCCAGTGTTGTACAAAGCACCCATTCTTTTACATTAACTATATTAGCGTGGATTATTGGTGGATTATTGACAATTTGTGCTGGTTTGACTGTATCAGAATTAGCAGCCGCAATTCCTAAAACTGGTGGTGCAATTAAATATTTAGATTATACTTACGGACCCTTAACTGGTTTTTCAATGGGATGGGCGCAAATACTAGTTTATTATCCAGCTAATATTGCAGCTGAATCGATTGTTTTTTCAACACAAATTATTAATTTATTCCACCTAAATGGTGGCCTATTAAATCCAATTGCTATTGGATGTGCTCTAAGTATACTTATAATTAATTTACTTGGATCAAAGGTAAGTGGAAATGTTCAAACTATTGCATTAGTTTTTAAATTAATTCCTATTTTTATTATTGCTATTATTGGACTATTTATTCCAGGAGAAGTTAATGTATCATTATTCCCAATTTCCCCTATTAATCATGATAGTTTATGGACAGCATTTGGTGCCGGTTTATTAGCTACTATGTTTGCTTATGATGGATGGATTGGCGTTTGTGATGTTGCTGGAGAAATTAAAAATCCTAAAAAGAATTTACCCAAAGCCATTATATTAGGACTAAGCTTCATTACAATTATTTATACATTAATTAATGTGGTATTTCTTAAAACATTGCCAATTGACCAAATTGCAGGTAATCAAAATACTGCATCAGAAGCAGCCATTAAATTATTTGGTGAATTGGGAGGAAAATTAGTTACTATTGGAATTTTAGTATCTGTTTATGGATCCTTAAATGGATATACGTTAAGTGGTATGAGAATCCCTTATGCAATGGGTAAAAGCAAATCATTACCTTTTAGTAATGCATTTACAAAGTTAACCAAAAAAACATTAGTTCCATATGTAGCTGGACTTTTCCAACTATTTATTGCTATTTTAATGATATTCGCAGGTAGTTTCGATTTACTAACTGATATGTTGGTATTTGTTATGTGGATATTTAACTGTCTATTATTCATCGCTGTATTTAGATTACGTCGAAAAGAGCCAGAGATGATTAGACCATATAAAGTTCCTTGGTACCCAATTATCCCAATTATTGCACTGGTTGGTGGAATCTTCATATTATTTGAAACCATCATATCTCAAACCGGTTTAGCATTAGTTGGTATATTACTAACGGTATTAGGAATCCCAGTTTATTATTTACAACAAAGACATTTAAAAAATAATAGTTAAATAAAAAAGCTTGAAGAAAATTATTCTTCAAGCTTTTTTATTTATTTCTTTTCAAAAACTGTTACTGATTCAATATGAACGGTTTGTGGAAATTGATCCACTGGTTGAATTGGTTGATTAATTTCATATCCGTATTCAGACAGTCTTCTTGCATCACGTACCAAAGTTGATGGATTACATGATACATAAACAATTCTCTTTGGTGCAACTTTAACTGCACTTTCTATAAATGATGATGCAAGTCCCTTACGTGGTGGATCAACAACAATAACATCTGATTTTAGCCCTTGTGATTGCCATTTTTCCGTCTGTTCTTCAGCTTTACCAGTAACAAATTTAGCATTGTTTATATGATTCTTTTGAGCATTAATTTTAGCGTCTTCAATTGCATCTTTAACAATTTCTACACCATATACTTTTTTTGCTTTTTTAGCCATTGCTAATGAAATTGTACCAATTCCACAATAAGCATCAATAACGTTTTGTTTACCATCCAATTGTGCTTTTTCTACCGCTAATGAGTATAATTTTTCAGTTTGTGTTGGATTAACTTGATAGAAAGAAGTTAATGAAATGTAGAATTTCAATCCTAATAATTGATCTTCAATGTGAGAACTACCATATAAACAAATGGTTTTCTTCCCCATTAAAGCATTACCATCTGTTAGGTTAATATTTTGCATGATACTTTTTACTTCTGGTAATGCTTTAGCAATTTCACTAGTAATCATATCTACCATTGGTAATTTTTTAGTACGAGTAATCAAACCAATCATCATCTCATGGCTATAATGTCCACGTCTAACCATAATATTTCTGATAACACCACTATGATTAATTTCATCATAAGGAGCAACATGATATTTTCTAAGTATGTCCCTTACGACAACAATTGCTTTATCAATTTCTGGATCTTGAATATAGAAATCTTCAATAGGAACTAAATCATGTGAGTGTTTACGATAAAAACCGGTTTCCAATTTACCATTAATTTTCTTAACTGGAATTTGAGCTTTATTACGATAATGACTAGGTTTGTCTATACCAATTGTAGGTAATACCTCAACATTCATTTTAGCTTTATTAAATAGTTCTTGAATCTGACTTTGTTTAAATTTTAATTGTGCGTCATATTTTAAATGCTGAAGAGGTGCAATTCCTGTGCGAGTATAATCTTTATCAACACTTTCAACACGATCTTTAGACTTAGTAATCAGTTTAACTAATTTTCCAAATCCAAAATTCTTATTAATTTTAATAACTTTAATTGTAGCTTCTTCACCTGGTAATGTATCTTCAATAAAAATTGAAAAGTCATTGATTTTAGCTACACCCATACCTTGATAAGTAAGGTCGATGATTTTAACATCGTACATTTCATTTTTTTCAACTGGTGCTGTAATTTTCATATTTTCCCCTTAATAAATAAAAAAGTTCTGTTGTACCTTCATAATATAATACAACAAAACTTTTAATTTTTAAAATTAATTAAGATAATTTATCAACTTTATCAACAAATTGTTTTTCAGCTTTAACTTCATCATAACTAATGGATTTAGTAGGAATTTCATCCATGTTTGCATAAAATTCAATATGTTGTTTTAGATTCTTAAAGGTCATAGGAGCATCGCCACCATACTCACCGTCTAAATTAATTTGCATTTTGTCCTTAATTGGATTAGCTATTAATTTATTTGTTTTTTTATAGATTATTCTTGGATCATGTATATGACGACCACCACTAATAACTTTTGCCAACAATTGAACGATTTCTACAATATTACTAGTTTTTACAATAATCATTGTAAAATTGCCATCGTCTAATCTAGCATCAGGAACAATTTGTTCTAAACCACCAATAGAATTAGTCATCGCTAACAAAAACATTGATGCTTTTCCTTTAAAATGACCACCATCATATTCTAAATCCATATCAATAGGTTTAATACGTGGCAACAATTCAGCTCCTCTAACTAAATATGCTAAATAACCAAAAATAGTTTTTAATTCAGATGGAACATCATAAGTTAATTCGGTTAACAAACCACCACCAGCAATATTTATAAAATATTTGTTAGCAGCTTTACCAATATCCATCTTAAAACTTTGATGTTTTAAAACAACTTTAGCAGCAGCGACAGGATTTTCTCTAGGAATATGCAATGCTCTAGCAAAATCATTAGTTGTGCCAGCAGGAATAATTGCTAGTTTAGGTCGCTTCTCAAGTGGTGCAATCCCATTAATAACCTCATTAATAGTTCCATCACCACCTGCAGCAACTACCAAATCAAAACCATCTAAACTAGCTCGCTTAGCTTCTTCTCTGGCTGAAAAAGGTTTAGGAGTTGTTGCGTATGCACTAGTTTCAAAACCAGCTTTTTCAAAAACACCGAGAATATCAATCATATTCTGTTTTAAAGCTTCCCGCCCAGATGTTGGATTGTATATTACACGTGCTCGCTTTCGCATTATAATTCCCCTAATCTTATTTATTCATTGAAGCCATTAATAATTTATTTACCACTTGTGGATTGGCTTTACCACGAGTTTGTTTCATAATTTGACCCACTAAGAAACCAATTGCACGATCCTTTCCATTATGGAAGTCTTCAATTGATTGTGGGTTATTAGATAATACTTCGTCAATAATTGGTTGTAGTTTCTTTGGATCTGACAGTTGAACCATTCCATTATCATTAACAAATTTTTCAGGTTCCTTACCTTCAGTAATAGCCTTGAATACTTTCTTAGCCATTTTACTAGAGATAGTACTATTTTCAATTAACTTAATCATAGTAGTCAAGTTTTCTGGAGTAATTTCAGTTTGAGATAAATCAACCTGTTTGTCATTTAGATAAGCATTTACATTACCTTGTAGATAATTAGAAGCCATTTTAGAATCAGCACCTAATTCTATCATTTTATCAAAGAAATCAGACATTTCCTTTGTTTGCGTTAGCACCATTGCATCATAATCAGTTAGTCCTAATTCATTAATATAACGATTACGACGACTGGTTGGCATCTCAGGCATCTTAGAATTGATATCATCAATCCATTTATTTGAGATATCTAATGATGGTAAGTCTGGTTCTGGGAAGTATCTATAATCATCGGATCCTTCCTTAACACGCATCAAAATAGTAGTCCCATTATTTTCATCAAAACGTCTAGTTTGTTGTTGGATCTTACCACCAGACATTAAAATTTGACGTTGACGTTTTTCTTCATATGCTAAACCTTTTCTCACATAATTGAATGAGTTAAGGTTTTTTAATTCTACTTTAGTACCAAATTCTTTTTGACCATATGGTCTAATTGAAATGTTAACGTCAACACGCATAGAACCTTCTTCCATCTTAACATCAGAAATCCCAGTAAATAGAATTCTTTGTCTTAATGCTTCAAGATATGCATAAGCTTCATCAGGTGAAGCAATATCAGGTTTTGAAACGATTTCGATTAAAGGAGTTCCCTGACGGTTTAAATCAACATAAGAATAATTCTTACCATGACTATTTTTACCAGCATCTTCTTCAATATGCATTTCTTCGATACCAATTTTTTTCTTTTTGCCATCAACATCAATTTCTATCCAACCATCTGTAGCATCTGGTGTATCTTGTTGAGTTATTTGATAGGCTTTAGGATTATCAGGATAAAAATAGTTTTTACGATCAAAATGAGGGTGTTGGTTAACATTAGCATGTAAAGCTAAAGCAGCAATAATTCCATCTTTAACAACACCCTTGTTAGTAGTTGGCAATACTCCAGGATATCCCCAATCAATAACATTAGTGTTTAAATTAGATTCTGCACCATAACCAACAGGAGAAGGACTAAAGATTTTAGAATTTGTTTTTAATTCAACGTGAACTTCTAGTCCAATAGTAGTTTCAAAATTCATTATTTGTCTCCTCCAATCTTAGGGGTTTGTTTATGAAAATCTGTATTTTGTTCAAAGGCATATGCGGCTTTATACATAGTAGTTTCATCAAAGGGTTTACCAATCAATTGCATTCCGATTGGAAGACCATTTGAAAAACCAGCTGGTAATGACATACCAGGTAAGCCAGCCATATTAACAGGAATAGTTAATATATCATTCATATACATAGTTAATGGATCTTTTTCTTCATCTAAACCAAATGCAGGAGTTGGTGTTGTTGGTGTAAGAATTAAATCATAATTTTGGAATACATTTTGGAAATCTTTGTTAATTAAAGTTCTAACTTCAGCAGCTTTCTTAAAGTAAGCATCAAAGAACCCAGCAGATAGTGAATAAGTTCCTAACATAATACGACGTTTTACTTCATCACCAAAGCCTTCAGATCTACTTTTAACATATAATTGATCAAGGTTTTTAGCACTTTCTGAACGATATCCATAACGAATACCATCAAATCTTTGTAAGTTAGATGATGCTTCAGAAGGAGCAATAATATAGTAAGCAGCCACTCCATATTTACTATGTGGTAATGATACTTCTTCCACATCAGCACCCATTTCACGATATTTATCAGCAGCTGATTTAATGGCTTCACGCACATCATCACTAACACCTTCGCCAAGATATTCCTTAGGCAAACCAATCTTCATGCCCTTTACACCAGAATCAATTTTACTAGTAAAATCAGGAACTTCTTTGTCCGAACTAGTTAAATCATGTTCATCATGACCAGCAATATGATTTAAAACAAGTGCATTATCATAAACATTTTTAGTTAAGGGACCAATTTGATCAAAACTAGATGCAAAAGCAATTAATCCCCATCTAGATACACGACCATATGTAGGTTTCATCCCCACAATGCCATTAAAAGCAGCTGGTTGTCTTATTGATCCACCAGTATCAGATCCTAAAGCAGCCAGTACATCTCCTGATGCAACTGAAGCAGCAGAACCACCAGATGATCCACCTGGAACTTTATCTAAGTTCCATGGATTATGAGTTCTGCCATAATATGATGTTTCTGTAGAACTACCCATTGCAAATTCATCCATATTGGTTTTACCAATACTAATAGTATCAGCATCTAACATTTTATTAACAGCAGTCCCACTAATAATAGGTTTAAAATTAGATAACATTTTAGAACCGGCAGATGTTAAAACACCCTTTGTTAACATGTTATCTTTCATTGCAACTGGAATTCCAGATAATAAGTTATCAGGATTAATTCCTCGTTTATCAATTTCTTGAGCTCGTTTAATTGCATTTTCTTCATCAATTGTAATAAATGCGTTAATATCTTTTTCATTATTTTTAGCATTTTCAATTGCTTCTTTTGTTAATTGTTCAGCAGTAATGTCACCATTAACTAAACTTTGATGAATACTAGTGATATCTTTATTCAAAAAATTCATTTAATTAATCCCCACTTTCATCAATAATTGTTGGTGTTCTAATTAGACCATCAGCAACATCGGGAGCGTTTTGTAATAATTGATCTCTTTCTCCCCAGTTATCAGCAACGTCTTCTCTCATAACGTTAATTTGATCGGTTACGCTAAATGTTGGTTCAACATCATTAGTATCAACTTCATTCAAGGAATCAAATATTCCCATAATATTTCCTAATTGATCAGTAAAGTAAGGCAATTGTTTATCAGTTAATTCTAACTTAGCCAATGAAGAAACATGACTTACTGTATCTTTACTTATTTTTTCAGACATTGAATAGCTCCCTCTTTCTTTATTGAATATATCTTACATTCACTTATAAAATATTTTAACACAATAATTTAATTAATTTTAATAACTAGTGAAAACGTGCGTATAGAAATTCTTATCGCCAGTTTTTCTCGATAAGAAACTTTGCATGCCTTCAGTTGAACTCACTTGAATATCAATTGGGATATTGTTTGGTAAGTACTTTTCAGCCATATTTTCTACATATTGAGTAAAACTAATGATCTCACTTTGTCCATAAAATTGAGTAGTAATATTGATATGCATACCCCGTAAGCTATTATCAACATAGTGAGCTTGAGCAGTAACACCGCTTAAATTAGGGAAAAACTTTTGAATTTGATTTTTAAAGTTTTCAAAAGAGTCTTCATCATTATTATTCACACCCTTAGTAGATTCAGCAGGTAGAACATAGTTTTTAATGTTTAACGATTTCCAATCTGAACTCTTAATAGAACTACCGTTATTCACAGAAGAAGCAAAGAAGTTACCGCCAACTAGACTATCATTAGGTGCTTGCTTATATAATGCAAAAACAATTGGAATATTCTTTAATTGTTTATTTTTTCTTAAACGTTGAAGAATCTTATTTGCAATGTCTTTTCCTTGTTTAATAATATCTGAATCGTTTAATTTCTTTTGATAAACTGCCCCATAAGCTTCTTTACGATAATAGTAAATGGAATTAAGGCCTAATCCTATAGTCATCCCTTTAATTTTAAGTGCATTATGATCTTCAGTCATAAAGTCTTGTTCATCCATTTGTTGAAGATACAATGGTTCCTTAGTGTCCTTACCAGCAGGATTTAATCCATCTGGATTATTTTTACTTTTACGTCCTAACCAATCTTCTACAGTATCAGTATTAATATATTGACCTTCTTGTAGAATATAGTCATCAGTTGGAAAATGTTGTTTAGATATTCCTAGCAATCCATTTTCAAAACCTTTTAAATTCAATTGATTATCATTTTGTTGAACAGAAACACCACGTGACTTACTGGTCAAATAATGTCCATCTTTAATTACTCCTTGGTAATAATTACTATTTGTTTGTGAAATAACTTGAGTTCCGGAAGAATTACTTGAACTATTTTCGTTATTATTTCCACAAGCAACTAATAAAACTGAACTAAACATTACCAAGAACAAAACTTTTAGCTTATTCAATCTGCTTGCCTCCACAAATTATTAATTATTATTCATTTCATCAATGAACTGATCTTCATTCCAAATTGATACATTATATTTTTCAGCTTTGGATAATTTACTTCCAGCGTCTTTACCAGCAATTAAAATATCTGTACTTTTAGATACCCTACCAGTAACTTTAGCACCATGATTTTCTAACCATTCTGATGCTTTAGGTCGACTCATCTTAGATAATTTTCCGGTTAAAACAATTGTTTTATTATTAAATACAGAATTTTGAACAACATCAGAAGCAACCTGATTACCATTGTAGTTCATGTTAACTCCCAATGATTTTAATTCTTCAATAAGCTGTTTAGCTTCTGGATTATTAAAATAAGTAACTATACTTTGCGCAATAGTATCTCCAATTGAATTAATTGATGAAATATCGTCAACACTAGAAACTATTAATGCATGCATGTTTTCAAAATGTTCCGATATTAACTTAGCTGCTTTCGAACCTACATGGCGAATACCTAATCCAAAAAGTAACCTTTCCATTGAATTACTACGACTATTATCTATGGCTGTTAATAAATTAGTAGCAGATTTGGTTCCAAACTTGTCCAAGGTTTCTAATTGTTCACGATTCAAATTATATAAACTAGCAATATCATTAAGCAACCCTTTATCAAATAATTGTTGAACTATTTTAGGACCTAAACCATCAATATTCATAGCATTTCTTGAAGCAAAATGATTAATCTGTTCCGTCAATTGAGCTGGACATTTGGGGTTAATACAACGTAATGCTACTTCATCATCTAAGTGTACTAACTTATCACCACATGAAGGACAGTTAGTTGGTATCTTATATGGTTTGCTATCACTTGGACGTTTACTTGCAATATATTCAGATATTTCTGGAATAATATCACCGGCTTTGTGTAGCTTAACTGTATCTCCAAGTCTTACTGCCTTTTCATTCAAATAGTCAGGATTATGCAGTGATGCTTTAGAGACTGTTGTTCCTGCTAATTTAACTGTATCCATAATAGCAGTTGGAGTAACTACTCCGGTTCTACCAACCGTCCACTCAATATCATTAAGCTTAGTTTCAACTTCTTCTGGAGGAAATTTAAAAGCAATTGCCCATTTAGGAACTTTTACTGTATTACCAATGTCTTTTTGCAACGATAAATTATTTTCTTTAATGACAATGCCATCAATTCCATAACTCAAACCATCGCGTTTATTAGTATACTTGTCGATATATTTATCAACATCAGACATATTTTTAACAACTTCATAAGTTGGGTTAATTTTAAAGCCTAAAGATTTTAATTCATTTAACAATTCTGACTGAGTATTAGCTTTTAAATCATTATAATCAGCAACATTATACATAAATGTACTCAAATTACGACTAGCAGTAACACTTGAATCTAGTTGTCTTAAACTACCGGCAGCTGCATTCCTAGGATTAGCAAATGTTGAATTTCCATCATGTTCACGTTTTGCATTTAAATTGGCAAAAGATTCCTTAGGCATATAGCATTCCCCTCTTACTTCAATGTCGATTGGGCGATTTAATTTGTGGGGAATACTTTTAATAGTCTTTAGATTTTCAGTGATATCTTCTCCTATAAAACCATTACCTCTAGTAGATCCTTGAACCAAATTACCATTTTTATATAGTAAAGAAATAGCAAGTCCATCAATCTTTAATTCACAATTATATTCATCAATTGAAGGATAATTATTATCCAAATTATCCATGAATTCTGATAATTCTTCTTTAGAAAATACATCACCTAATGACAACATCGGTACATCATGTCTAACTTTATCAAAGCCAGGTAAAGTTTTAGAACCAACATTTTGAGTAGGTGAATCAGAAGTAATCAAATCGGGGTATTTATTTTCAATGTCTTGTAACATTCTATAATTTTGATCGTATATGTGATCCTCAACACTGGGCTGATCTTCATAATAGTATTGACGGCTCCATAATTTTAATTGATTTTTAAGTTTCTCATATGTTTTTTCTACTTCTGATTCATTCATTTCATTTATAGTTTTATCTGACATTTATTTCACCTCAATTTTCAATCAATCATTTTTCAATTTTTTGAATTGGTGCAAATGCAGCAAGCAATCTCTTTAATCCTTGATCTGGAAAAGCAATATCTAGTTCTGTATCTTCGCCAGTTCCATTAACCTTGACAACAGTACCTGTTCCCCAAGCCTTATGTTGAACTTTATCTCCAACATTCCATGACTTCTTATCAGCACCACTACCTTTAGGTTTTTGCACTTTTTGAGTTGGTTGGTGATAAGATCTTTGGGTTGCAAAATTCTGTGATCTACGACTTCTAGCTGAATCGAAAGGTGTTCTTAATGAATTGTTCTTAGAAAAATCATTTTCAGAATGAATTAAATTATCAGATATTTCATCAATAAAACGAGATTCTGGATTGGTCTGTCTTCTACCATAAAGCATTCTGGAAAATGCATTAGTAATATACAGTTTTTTTTGTGCTCTAGTAATACCAACATATGCTAATCTACGTTCTTCTTCTAATTCATCTTCTTTTTCTAAAGAACGACTTAATGGAAAAATACCTTCTTCCATCCCCATTAAAAATATTACTGGAAATTCTAGCCCCTTAGCAGCATGCAATGTCATTAGTGTAACTTGTGGGGTTTGTTCATCAACATCATCTTGAGCAGATACTAAAGCTAAGTCTGCAAGAAAATCAGTTAATGATTCATCTCCATCATTATCATCATGGTTATTATCAAATTGTTGAGTAACAGAAATGAATTCTTCAATATTCTCAATTCTAGCTTTAGACTCTAGAGATTTTGATTGTTTTAAATTATCCAAATACCCACTATCATCTAGAATATGTTGAGTAACATCTGTTACTTTATTTTCCATAGCAATTTTTTGGAGTCCAGTCATTAATCGACCAAATTGATCAATAGCAGTTCGAGCACGATTTGATAAAGTGTTATTAAGTTCAATATTTTTTGTAGCTTCTAACATGCTCCAATTGTTTTCTTGAGCAAAAACTCTTAATTTTTCAATACTAGATGCGCCAATGCCACGTTTAGGTTCATTGATAATTCTTTCTAAGCTCATAGAATCGCTAGGATTAGCAATTAAAGTTAAATAAGCTAAAATATCTTGAATTTCTTTACGATCATAAAACTTATGTCCACCAACAATCGAATATGGAATATTAGATTTCAAAAAAGTTTCTTCAATGATACGTGATTGAGCATTTGTACGATAAAGAATAGCAAAATCATTATATGAATAGTTCTTTTCTTCAATGACTTTTTTGATTTGAGTAACCACAAAATGAGCTTCATCTACTTCACTTTGACCACGATAATATGAAATCTTATCTCCTTCATCATTATCAGTCCAAAGATTTTTTTCTTTTCTAGAAACATTATTCTTAATTACATCATTAGCTGCACTTAAAATATTTTTAGTAGAACGATAATTTTGTTCAAGCATTACTGTGTTAGCATTTTTATAATCATTTTGGAAATTTAAGATATTATTCATGTTAGCTCCACGCCAACCATAAATACTTTGGTCAGCATCACCAACAACACAAATATTTTTATATTTTTTAGCTAACATCGTTACTAGCTTATATTGAGCTTCATTCGTATCTTGATATTCATCAACATGGATATAATGAAATTTATTTTGATAATAATCTAAAACTTCAGGAACTTCTTCGAATAGTTGAATAGTCATCATGATTAAATCATCAAAGTCTAATGCTTGATTATTATGTAATCTTTTTTGATATTCGGTATAAACTTGGCCCACTACTTCTTCAAAAGGACTAGTATGATTTAAGCTTTCATTAAATTCAGCGGGAGTTTTTAAATCATTTTTAGCATTTGAAATGGTTGATAAAATTGCTCTAGGATCATTCTTTTTAGGATCAATATTCAAATCTTTTAAGATCCTTTTAACAAGTGTTCTTTGTTCACTACTGCCTGCAATTGTAAATGCACGATTATATCCAATCTTATCAATATGACTTCTTAAAATTCTTACACACAATGCATGGAAAGTTGAAACCCATACTTCATTACCACCATAGTCTAAAAGACTAGCTACACGTTCTTTCATTTCTCTAGCTGCTTTATTGGTAAAAGTAATTGCTAAAATATTCCATGGAAGAACTTGTTTTTCTTCAATTAAATATACAATTCTATGGGTTAAAACACGAGTTTTACCACTACCAGCACCGGCCATAATTAATAGAGGACCTTCAGTGCATAATACTGCTTCTTTTTGTTTATTATTCATTCCGGAAATTACATCATTTACTGGCAAAATAACACAATCCTCTCAATTTATTTGTATATCAATTATATCATAGCTATACTTATTTTCATTTCATTGTAAAATAAAAGTCGGTAAAATCACCGACTTTTATTATCTATTCAAAAGTAACTTTTCCATCGTTCAATGATGCTATTCTAGCCAGTGATTCTAATTTAATACCTTTTTGTGTAATTAATTCATGACCCTTTTGGAAACTTTTTTCAATTACAATACCAACATTTTTAGCATTAGCACCAGCTTGGTTAGCGATATCTAAAAGGCCAAGTACAGCTTGTCCATTAGCCAAGAAATCATCAATGATTAATACATTGTCATTTTCGTCAATATATCTTTTATTAATACTAATCTTATTGTTAGTTTGTTTAGTATATGAATAAACATCACTAGAATATATGTTGTCATTAAGTGTTAGACTTTTATGCTTTCTAGCAAAAACAACTGGCACATTCATTTGTAAGCCTGTAAGTACGGCCGGTGCAATTCCAGAAGATTCTACAGTTAAAATCTTAGTAATATTTTCATTTTTAAAGAGTTTGGCGAATTCTTTTCCTATTTCATTCATAAAAATTGGATCAATTTGATGATTTAAAAAATTATCTACTTTTAAAATGTCTCCTGATAAAACTCGACCTTCGTTGTTGATTTTTTCTTCTAATGCTTTCATAGTAACTCTCCTTATTTGTTGACTTTATCATACTGATTTAGATGATATTTTTTTATTATTTCAATTATTTTATTAGTGTATTTAGGATCAGTAGCATATCCATCAATTTGTAAATTATGAGCTGCTTCTATATAATTATCTGAATTTATGACATCTTGATATTGATATTGATTCCAACTAGTTCCATTGGCTAATAGTTTAGCATGACTTTGTACAGAATCATCCCAACTTTTGTATACTCTAAAGTATCCTTTAATATTTATGAAATTCCCATTTACAAATTCATTCGTGGATAATTTAACTGAAGGTTGTTTATTATATGCCTTTACACCAAATAGATTATTATAATTAGTGGCCAGTTTACTACTACCCCAATTAGATTCTAATATTGCCTGAGACAAACTGATACTAGCTAAAATATTATATTTCCTTTGTGCATCAGTAACTGATGGTAATAATCTATTAATAAAATTACGATGATTTTTTATTACATTTTTTTGATTATAGATATTATACATATAATTATTTTCGTAATAATAATAGCCTACTGAGAAAATAATAAATACTAAAGTTAAAATTAAAATCAACCAACCAATGTTAATGGTAAATTTATTTTTTCTTTTTTTAATCATTATCATCTCTATTCATATTTATTTATAATTCTAAACTATTTAACACAAAAATAGCAATATCATAGCTAAAAATTGACAAATCAAATTTTTTTAGTTACTTTTAAGATATAGGTTAGGAGATGTATATCTTTGGTAAAGGATAAATTAACAAGTAATGACAAGTCACCATTTGATATTGGAGATAAAGTATCATTTAAACTTGAAAAAAATGTTTTTAATGGAACAATTGAGAAAGCATATAACAATGCTTATCTAATCGCATTTAAATCAAATGATCCAGTATTAGAAGATAAGTATCATGATAAAGTCGTAGTTAGCAATAAAAAGTTAACGATGGTTAAAATGAGTGATCATAACAGTAAAGAAGCTAAGAAAAAAGAAGATAATAAAGACGAAAAAAAGTAGTGATATAAAAAATCACTACTTTTTTATTTTTTGTAATGGAACAGCAATAAGTGGAACAAATATCCCAGATAAAACAGCTTCTATTAATCCGTTAGTTCCAGCAATTCCCAATAAATATGGTAAAAGTTCATTGGTATTAATATGATAAATATTAAATGAATCATTTTTATAAAAAATATAAATTAAAAATAATACAAGAATCGTATTGATCAAGGATCCAATAATTCCTGATAATGACATTAATAACTTATTATTAATCTTATACTTTACCAATTTATGGTAAAACAAACCAGAAACTAAGCCAACAAGTATTCTAGGTAATACAGAAATTATAGGATTAATCAGAACAAAAACAGCCAGTGGACTAGTTGGCCACCAAAAAGCCCTAATAAATGTTATTATTCCCCATACACCACCAAGGATTGCACCATTTTTGCTGCCTAATAAGATTGAAGCAACAATAATAGTAATAGGAATAATAGTAATACTCAAAGGACCAATTGGAATATTACCAATTCCTGGAATAGTAGTTTGGATTAGAATAATTGCTATAAACATCGTTAAAATATTTATATTATAATTTTTATTATTAATAATTACATCTCCTTTTTGTAAAATAGACTTTATTGATTATTATACAAAAATGATATATCAATGTGTATTAAAGTAATCTTTAATAAAATAAAAAGGTACTTTTCAATAAATGAAAAGTACCTTGAAAGTTTAATATTAAAATAAATATTAACGTTTTGAGAATTGACCAGCCTTACGAGCTTTCTTAAGACCTGGTTTCTTACGTTCTTTCATACGAGCATCACGAGTTAATAAACCAGCGCTCTTTAATGGAGCACGGAAATCAGGATCTACTTCTAGTAATGCACGAGCAACCCCATGACGAGCTGCACCAGCTTGTCCTGAGAATCCTCCACCATTAACATTGATTAAAGCATCATAGTTACCTAAAGTTTCAGTAACATTGAATGGTTGCATAACCACTGCTCTTAGGTTAGGGAATGGAATGTAATCTTCAATAGCTTTTTTGTTCATAACTACTTTACCAGTTCCTGGTACTAAAAGTACTCTAGCAACTGAGTCTTTACGACGGCCTGTGCCGCGATATTGTACTTGAGCCAATTAAGTTTCCTCCTTAAATTAGGTTATTAATGTCTAATACTTCAGGGTTTTGAGCTTCATGACCATGATTGCCATCAGCATGTACATGTAAATGTAACAATTGCTTATGAGCTAATGATCCATCAGGCATCATACCTTTAACTGATGTTTCAATTAATTTTTCTGGAGTATCTTCTAACATTTGACCAGCAGTTTTTTGTTTAAGACCACCTAAATAACCTGTGTGGTGGGAGTATACTTTACGACTAGCTTTACGACCTGTTAATGCAACTTTAGAAGCATTAATAACAATAACGTGATCACCAGTATCTACATTAGGTGTAAATGTTGGTTTATTTTTTCCTCGTAAAATAGAAGCAACTGTAGAAGTTAAACGACCCAAACTGATATCAGTTGCATCGATAATGTACCACTTGCGTTCTACTTCACCTGGTTTTGCCATATATGTTGTACGCACTTTAATATTCCTCCATGTTTCTGTGTTTGTTCGACACCAATATAAGTTTCCGGGGCTTATCGTGGGGCAAACAATACCATAACTAATGATACAAAGTTCGCTCTAAAAAGTCAACCATAAAAATTATCTTTGGTGATATGGTAATTTAGTTGGATGATCAGGATCGTCACCTTCATAGTAAACGTGCTTTAGATATAATCCGCTTGCTGGTACAGTTCTTCGAGCTTCATTTCTATCTTTTATTTTATAAAGTCTTAAAATATCATGCTCGTTACGCTTACCAGCACCAATTTCTAAAACAACTCCAACTAAAATTCTAACCATGTTGTATAAAAATCCATTACCATAGAATTCAAAAATTATTTCACTTTTATCAGAATTAAAATTACATTTAGCCTCATAAATTGTACGAACATTAGTCTTTGCACTTGATCCAGATGCAACAAAACTTGTAAAATCATGTTCCCCTATTAAATCATTCAATGCAATGTTAATTTTACTAATATCAACTGGAAATTTCCATTGAGCTGTATAAAACCTTTTAAATGGATCTTTAAATTCTCCCAGATACATACGATACATATATTTTTTACCTGAAACATCATATCTAGCATGAAAATTAGAGCTAACTATTTTAACATCTAAGATTTTAATATCTAATGGTAACATGCTATTAAGACCTTTCAACATATTAATTTCTTTTAAATCATAAGGAAAATCAAAATGAGCAACTTGACCTAGAGCATGCACCCCAGCATCAGTTCTACCAGAACCATAAACTGATATATGTTCTTTGGGGCTTTTGGCCATTTTATTAACTACTTTAGTTAAAGTTCCTTCTATAGTTCTCTCATTAGGTTGACGTTGAAACCCAGAAAAGTTAGTACCATCATATGCCATTATTATTTTATAACGTTGACTCAAATTTTTACCCCCCTACTTTCTTAATATAAAGATAATCATAGAAATGAACACTGCTAAAAATAATGATAATGTATCAAAATTAGACCAACCATAATTATTATAATGAGTCCTTCTATTATTTATTCGATAACCTCTAGATTCCATGGCTATGCTTAAATTATCAGCATGTTTAAAAGCACTAACAAACAGTGGTATTAATAATGGAATAAATGATTTTACTCTTTTAACTAAACCACCACTGCCGAAATCAACTCCCCTGGATCTTTGAGCATCCATAATGGTTTTTGTTTCATCAGTTAAGGTGGGAACGAATCTTAATGCAATAGAAATCATAAGAGAAAATGTTTCAACAGGAAATTTCAATTTTTTCAAAGGCCTTAACAAAATACTAATTCCACTAGATATTTCTAATGGATCAGTAGTAATAGTTAAAATTGTAGAAAGAGAAATGATTAATATAAATCTCATAAAAAGAAATATTGCATTTTTTATACCAAATGTAGTTATATTAATTATACCAATTTTGTAAATCATCTCTCCGCCAGAACTAAATAATATTTGTATAGCAATTGTAAACAATATTATCCATATTAAAGGCATTATTCCTTTAAAAAACATTTTAATAGGACTCTTAGATAAAAATATTAAAACAATTACAAATAAGCACATTGCAGAGTAGCTCAATAAACTATTAGCAAAAAAAACTAATATAACAAAATAAAAACATAAAAATATTTTAGCCGCTGGATTCATTTTATGAATAATTGAATCCATTGGTAAATATCGACCAAATATAAAATTGTCCATAGGCAACTAACATTCCTTTAATTTATTTATAATAGCATTAATCAAATCATCTTCATCTAAATGTAAATCATTTAATTTAAATCCTCTTTCATTGAGCATCAAATTAATTTTTACACTAACAGGCATCTGTAAATCATATTTTTTTAACAAATTAGTATTAGCGAATAATTCATCTGGATAACATTGTTTAACTAAGTTACCATCTTGCATAACAATAACTTCATCTGAATATTTTGCAACATCATCCATCTGATGACTAACTAAAATAATTGTAATGTCCTGATTCTTATTAAGATCATTAATTAAATTCATAATGAATTTTTTACCCTCAGGATCTAATCCAGCAGTTGGTTCATCTAATATCAATATTTCTGGGTTAGTGGCTAACACATCTGCGATTGCTACTCTACGTTGTTGCCCACCTGATAGTTCAAAAGGAGATTTATTAAGTAAATCTTTATCAATACCAACAATTTTAGAAACATGTTCTACAATATTAGGAATCTTGTTCTCTTCGTATCCAAAATTTAATGGACCAAAAGCAATATCTTCTTTAACCGTATTAGCAAATAATTGTTGTTCAGGAAATTGAAACACCATACCTACTTTTCTTCTTAATTTTTTTAGATTTTTATTATTAGTCTTAGAATTAATGGTAAAATTCCCAACATTAATTGTTCCTGAATTAGGTTTTAATAGTGCATTAATATGTTTAACTAATGTTGATTTCCCACTTCCAGTCTTGCCTACAATTGAAACAAAAGAACCCGCTTTTATTTTTAAATTTATATTATTAAGTGCAGTATGCTGAAAAGGAGTATTCATTTGATATTTATAAATTACATTTTTGAATAATACTGAGTTATCCATTTTACAATCTCCTCATCATTAATATAATTGTTTCCTATATTGAATCCATTTTTTTTCAATTGTAATCTAAGTTTCTCTGAAAAAGGAATTTCTAATCCATAATTTTCAACATCATCTAATTCATTAAATAATTTTAAAGGAGAAATATTTTTTATAAGATTACCATCTTTTAATAAAAGAACCCTATCAGAATATTGAATTTCATTCATATCATGAGTTATAGATAAAACTGTTAATTTATTCTTTATTCTTAATTTATTAATTAAATTTATTATTATTTTTTTTGCTTTAGGATCCAACATACTAGTAGATTCGTCTAAGATTATTATTTTTGGTAATATAGCTATTACACCTGCTAGAGCAACTCTTTGCTGCTGACCTCCAGAAAGTTTTGATGGGTTGCTATCTTTATATTTAAGCATATCAACTTCTTTCAAAGCATTATCAACTATTTTATGCATTTTTGAAATATCGTATTGTCTGTTTTCTAAGCCAAATGCAACATCTTCTTTTACTGTAGATGCAACGAATTGATTTTCAGGGTTTTGAAATACTATTCCTATTTTATCTCTAATATTGTCTAAATTTTTATTATCTATTTTTAAATTATCTACTATAATATCACCATTATTAGATTTAATTAAACCATCAAGTAAATTAATTAGAGTAGTTTTACCACTACCATTTTTACCAATTATGGATACCCATTCACCCTCATCAATAGAAAAAGATAAATCGTTAATGGCATTCTTATTTGCATCACCATATTTAAAACTTATATTTCTAACATCAATAATATTATTTGCCATAGATATCCCTCTAAATAAATAATTTTATGTATAAAAAAATCACTATAAGTATATCAGTGCAAAGTATTTTATACTCCATTCAAGCTAGACTTGGACAAACCATCATCATAACGCTCTATACTAATATACCTAGTGATTTATTGTTGCTATTTAAATGTTTATTTTTAATTAATAATTAATCAACTAATTGTAAAATAACCATTGATGCACCGTCACCACGACGAGGCATTGTTTTCATAATACGTGTGTAACCACCGTTACGTTCTGCATATTTAGGAGCAATTTCATCAAAAAGCTTTTGTAATGCAGTAGTAACAGTTACATCATCACCATCTTCTTTTGCATCAGCAACAACATTTTGTAAAAATGCAGCAGCTTGACGACGAGCATGAAGATCGCCACGTTTACCAAGAGTGATCATTTTTTCAGCAGTTGAACGTACTTCTTTAGCACGAGCTTCTGTAGTCTTAATTTCACCGTTAACTAATAAATCAGTAGTTAGGTTACGTAATAATGAACGACGATGTGCACTGGTACGTTGTAATTTACGGTAACTCATAAATGGATATCCTCCTTTATACTAATCTTCTTTACGCAATGATAATCCAAGGTCTTCTAACTTATGTTTTACTTCAACAAGTGACTTACGTCCTAAGTTTCTAACCTTCATCATATCAGCTTCACTTTTGTCAGTTAATTCTTGAACAGTGTTGATTCCAGCACGCTTCAAACAATTGTATGAACGAACAGATAAGTCTAATTCTTCAATTGTCATTTCTAACATTTTTTCCTTGTGTGTTTCTTCTTTTTCAACCATAACTTCAGCATTTTTAGCTTCATCGGTTAAATCAACAAACATTTCAAGGTGTTCGGTTAAAATCTTGGCAGCTAAACTTACAGCTTCACTTGGAGTGATAGAACCATCAGTCCAAACGTCTAAGGTAAGTTTATCGTAATCAGATCTTTGACCAACACGTGCATTTTCAACTTGATAATTAACACGTTCGATTGGGGTATAAATGGAATCAACTGGTAAGACACCGATTGGCATTCCATCATTACGAGCCTTATTCTCATCTGCAGAAACATATCCACGACCCTTATTGGCAGTCATTCTCATATGGAATGTAGCGCCGTCGGCAACAGTGGCAATGTGTAATTCTGGATTTAATACAGTTACATCACTATCAGCTTGGATATCACCAGCAGTTACTTGTGCAGGTCCAGTAACATTGATTTCCATTGACTTTTCTTCATCGTCAGATGATTCAAGTTTTAATGAAAGCTTTTTAATATTTAAAATGATTTGTGTTACATCTTCCACTACACCAGGTACAGTAGAAAATTCATGTAAAACATTATCAATTTGAATACTTGTTACCGCAGCACCAGGTAAAGATGAAAGTAAAATTCTACGCAACGAGTTTCCAAGAGTTGTTCCATATCCACGTTCTAGTGGTTCAACAACAACTTCTCCATAATTATCAGTTTCATCAATCTTATGAATATTAGGTTTTTCAAATTCAATCATTCTTATCTTCTACCCCTTTCAAAACGCTATGAGTTAATATTAATTATTTCCATCTAAAATGATGAACATAAATTAAACTCTACGACGCTTTGGAGGACGAGATCCATTATGTGGAACTGGAGTAACATCACGAATAGCAGCAACTTCTAAACCAGTTGATTGAAGAGCACGGATAGCTGATTCACGACCTGAACCAGGACCTTTAACTGCAACTTCTACAGATTTCATACCATGTTCCATTGATGATTTAGCAGCAGCTTCTGCAGCCATTTGAGCAGCAAATGGAGTAGATTTACGACTACCACGGAAACCTAAAGAACCAGCAGATGACCATGCAATAGCATTTCCTTGCATATCAGTAATCATAACTAATGTGTTATTAAAAGTAGAATGAATATGAGCAACACCAGCTTCGATATTCTTCTTTGCTCTACGTTTACGTGAACCTTTCTTTTGAACCATGATTTACTAACCTCCTTTATTAATTATTTTTTACCAGCGATGGTAGCTGTCTTTTTACCCTTACGAGTACGAGCATTATTTTTAGTATGTTGACCTCTAAGTGGTAATCCACGACGATGACGCATTCCACGGTAAGAACCAATTTCTTGAAGTTTCTTGATATTCATTCTTACTTCACGACGTAAGTCACCTTCGATTTTGTAACCGTCAACAACTTCACGAATCTTTTCTTCTTGTTCAGAACTTAAGTCACGAACACGAATATCTTCAGAAACGCCAGCTTTTGAAAGAATTTCAGCAGCTCTACTTTGACCAATTCCAAAGATACTAGTTAAACCAATAACAATACGCTTGTCACGTGGTAAATCAATTCCGGCGATACGAGCCATTAAAATACACCTCCTGTGATATTAAATAAATTACTTGCCTTGTCTTTGTTTATGTTTAGGATTAGAACAAATAACCATAACACGGCCTTTTCTTCTAATAACTTTACAGTTTTCACACATTGGTTTTACTGATGGTCTTACCTTCATTATAATAACCCTCCTATATTTAAAGACAGTACTACTTATTTATAACGGTAAGTAATACGTCCCTTGCTTAAATCATATGGTGACATTTCAACAGTGACACGATCACCAGGTAATATTCTAATGTAATGCATTCTAATTTTACCTGATACGTGAGCTAAAATTTCATGTCCATTTTCCAATTCAACACGAAACATAGCATTAGGTAAAGTTTCAGTTACTTTACCTTCAATTTCAATAACATTATCTTTAGACAAAGAATTTCCTCCTCGAAACTACGATTCTTTATAAACTTTGGGTACACATTAAAATATTAAATTAAGTAGTATTAATCCCGAAATCGTTAATAAAACCGCAAATACACATGAGTTAGTTTATCATATAAACCAACTTACGGCAACATTCTAAAATTTTAATAAATTATAGGTTCTTGAGTATTTTGTCAATGTCTTCAGTAACATTATCAATATTTTGACTACCATCAACGGTATACAATAAGTCAAGACCTTTGTAAAAATCAATTAATGGTGTATTCATTTTAATGTTTACATCTAAACGATTTTTAACAGTTTCAGGTTTGTCATCACTACGTTGATAAAATTCATGACCACCACAAATATCACAAGTATTATCAACCTTAGGTTTTTTATATAGTTTATGGTAAGTTGCTCCACAATTTTTACATATAAATCTACCAGAAAGTCGATCAATAAGAATTTTAGGGTCAACATCAATATTTATAACAGCATCCAATGGACGATCTAAATCACTACTAATCTTTTGTAAAGCATTAGCTTGATCAAGAGTTCTAGGAAAACCATCTAACATATATCCTTTTTTAGTATCATCTTGTGCAAGACGATCTTTAACAATTCCACATGTTACATCATCAGGAACCAAATTCCCTTTGTCAATATATTGTTTGGCCTTTATTCCCATTTCAGTCTGATTTTTTATAGCGGCCCTAAAGATATCTCCAGTAGAGATATGTGGGATTCCATAATTTTTAATAATAGTTTCAGCCTGAGTACCTTTACCAGCACCAGGTAAACCCATTAAAATCAAATTCATTGTCATATTATTTTTCCTCCTTACACAAAATTTTATAAATCTTTAGGTCTAGGATCTTGAATGAATCCAACATATTCTTGCTTCATCATTAATCCACGAATTTGACTAATTGTTTGGATAGCAACTCCAACAACAATTAGTAAACTTGTACCTCCAAGTCCAATTGACTCATCAAGATTCCATAAATTTTGTGCAATTAAAGGAATAAGAGCAACAATTCCTAAGAATAAGGCACCAACAACACTAAGTCTCATAAGCAACTTAGAAACATAGGTTTGTGTTCCATTACCTGGCCAAACACCAGAAATGTAACTACCTTGTTTTTGTAAATTCTTAGACAACTTTTCAGGGTTAACCTGAACGAACGCATAAAAGAATGTAAATAAAACAATTAAGAATGTATACAAAGTAGCACCAGATAGAGTTTGCATATTAAAAATATCACTCAAAATCTTGTACCAACCGTCACCAGAATGTTTACTTGCAAAAAACATCAAAATAGCTTGAGGTGTTGAAATAAACGAACTGGCAAAAATTACAGGTATAACACCAGCAACATTCACTTTTAAAGGCAAGTAACTGTTATCTGATGCTCCAGTTTCTCTTCTTGTATATTGAATTGGAATTCTGCGTTCAGCTTGTTGAACCCAAGTAACAAATGTAACAATTATTAGAACTATTATGAACAATAGAATTATAAATATAATTGATTGCCATAATTGAGAAGAAGTATCTCCAACAATATATTCTTTATATAATTGTTGAATTCCAACAGGAATTCTAGCGATAATCCCAGCAAAGATTATCATTGAAACACCTTGACCGATTCCTCGATCAGTAATCATGTCACCCATCCAAGTAGTTAACATTGATCCACCGGTTAAAATTAAACCAATACTTATATAAGTAGAAGGACCTGGATGTTGAACAAGGTTCAAACTACTTAAAGTATTAAATCCAGCTGTTATTCCAATAGACTGTACAAATGCAAGAACTACTGTTAAAACTCTAGTAACTTGATTTAATTTTTTACGTCCAACTTCACCTTGTTTACTCCATTCAACAAAGCGAGGAACAATATCCATTTGTAAAAGCTGAACAATAATTTGTGCAGTAATATATGGTGAAACACCCATAGCGAATAGTGAATAATTAGTTAATCCACCACCACTAAAGGTGTTTAAAATGCTAACCAAACCAGATGAAGCAACGCTTTGGAGTGCTTTGGCGTTTATTCCAGGAACAGTAATATATGCTCCAAGTCTAAATACAATCAAAACTCCTAAGGTAAAAAGAATCTTATTTCTAATACTCTTTACTTTAAAAGCGTTTTTCAAGGTTGATAGCATTTAGATCACCTCAATCTTACCGCCAGCGTTTCAATTGCTGACTTAGCAGCATTTGAAAATTTACTTGCTTTTACAGTTAACTTTTTGCTGATTTCACCATTACCAAGAACTTTAACACCGCTCTTAGCATTTTTAATGGCTCCAGATTCTTTAAGAGTTTCTGGAGTAACTTCAGCACCATCATCAAATTGATCTAAAACAGATAAGTTAACAATAGCATATTCTTTACGGTTAATATTAGTGAAACCACGTTTTGGCATTCTACGGTAGAAAGGCATTTGACCACCTTCAAAGCCTAGACGGGTCTTACTACGAGCTTTTTGACCTTTTTGTCCACGACCAGAAGTCTTACCTTTACTTCCTAATCCACGACCAAGACGTTGTCTTGATGAACGTGAACCTTCAGCAGCTTTTAATTCATGTAATTTCATTATAAAAGTGCACCTCCTTGTTATTTATTAATCAACTTGTTCAACTTTAACTAAGTGTGCAATATGGAATAGAGCTCCACGAGTTGCTTCGTTATCAGGCTTAACAACAGTACTATTAATGCGACCTAATCCTAGTGCACTAACGATTTTACGTTGTTTGGGGAGACGGTGAGTTGCACTATGAGTTAAAGTAATCTTTAATTGAGCCATCTTATAAACCCCTCCTTATTCTGCTAAATGTTGAGCAGAAACGCCACGTAAAGTAGCAACTTTTTCTGCACTCTTCAATGATTTTAATCCGGCAAAAGTTGCACGAATTGCATTGATTGGAGTATCTGAACCTAAACGCTTACTTGTAACATCGCCGATACCAGCTAATTCCATAACTGAACGAACAGCTCCACCAGCAGCAACTCCAGAACCTTCTTCAGCAGGTTTTAACATGATCTTACCGCCACCGAATGTACCGATAATTTCATGAGGAATAGTTGTACCAACTCTTGAAACAGTAATTAAGTTCTTACGACCATCATCAACAGCCTTACGAATTGCATCTGGAACTTCTTGAGCTTTACCAGTTCCAAATCCAACATGTCCATTTCTATCACCAACAACAACTAAAGCTGCAAAACGTAGACGACGTCCACCTTTAACTACCTTAGTAATACGGTTAATTGAAACGACAGTATCTTCAAGTTCTAACTTATTTGGATCAATAAATTCTGCCATTTGTGGTTATTCCTCCTTTTTTAAAATTCTAATCCGTTTTCACGTGCAGCATCAGCTAATGCTTGAACACGTCCATGGTATAAGTATCCACCACGATCGAAAACAACATTTTTGATATTTTTTTCAACAGCGCGTTTTGCAATTAAAGCACCAACAGAACTTGCTTGTTCTGTTTTGTTTGCACCATTTACGTCTTTACTTAAAGTTGAGGCACTAGCAAGCGTAACACCCTCTACGTCATCAATAACTTGAGCGTAGATGTTTTGGTTAGAACGATATACGTTCAAACGTGGGCACACAGCAGTACCAGAGATCTTGTTACGGACACGCAAGTGACGACGTTGACGTGTCTTATTTTTATCTGGTTTGTTAATCAAAATAGTCACCTCTTAATTGAATTTGTAAAATTGACTAAATAACAAGCAAATACTTATTATTTACCAGTCTTACCTTCCTTACGACGAACAACTTCGCCTTCATAACGAATACCTTTACCTTTATATGGTTCAGGTGAACGTACAGCACGAACTTTAGCAGCAAAGTCACCAACATGTTCTTTGTTGATACCACTAACATTAATAGTTAAACTATCTGGGGTTTCAACTTTTAGATCATCATTGATTTGAATTTCAACAGGGTTTGAGTAACCAACATTTACTTCCAATACTGATCCCTTAGCTTGAGCACGGTAACCAACACCGACTAATTTAAGGGTTTTCTTAAAGCCATTAGTTACACCTTCAACCATGTTATTTAAGTTAGCACGCATAGTACCGTGCATAGCACGTACCTTATTGCTATATCTCACAGCAGGTTCAAATGTTACGATATTATCTTTAACATTCATTTTAATGTTTGGTGAAAATTCACGAGTTAAAGAACCCTTTTCACCCTTAACAGTTACATTGTTACCTTCAGTAGTTAATTCAACACTTTCTGGTAAAACAATTTTTCTATAACCAATACGACTCATTTATTACACCTCCAGTTCAAGAGAAAAGTATTACCAAATGTATGCTAATACTTCTCCACCAATTTTTTTAGCACGAGCTTCTTTATCGGTGATAACACCTTCAGAAGTTGAAATAACTGCAACACCTAAACCATTTAATACTTTAGGAATTGAATCAGATTTTACATATGAACGTAGACCTGGCTTTGAAATACGTTTCAAACCAGAAATAACATGTTCATTGTTTTTACCATATTTAAGGAATACACGAATAACACCTTGTTTGTCATCATCCATATATTCAACATCGCGAACAAAACCTTCACGTTTTAAAATTTCAGCAATGCTTTTTTTAATTTTTGAAGCTGGAACTTCAACAGATTCGTGACGAGCCATATTAGCGTTACGAACTCTTGTTAAAAAGTCAGCGATTGGATCTGTCATGGACATTAACGTAACCTCCTTTTTACTAAGTTAATTTTACCAACTTGCCTTCTTCATACCAGGAATTTGGCCCTTATGAGCAAGATCTCTGATACATAGACGGCATAAATGAAATTTTTTGTAAACTGAATGAGGTCTTCCACAACGTTCACAACGAGTGTAATTTCTAGTTGAAAACTTAGCAGGACGTTCACTCTTTACAATAAGTGCTTTTCTAGCCATATTTATACCCTCCTATTATTTTGCAAATGGCATACCGAATTGAGTCAATAATTCTTTTGATTCTTCATCAGTATTTGCAGTAGTTACAACAACGATATCTAAACCACGAACGCGATTAACGTTATCATAATTAATTTCAGGGAAAATTAATTGTTCACGAACACCTAATGTGTAGTTACCACGGCCATCGAATGAACGATTATTAACACCATGGAAATCACGAACACGAGGTAGTGAAACATTAACTAATTTGTCTAAGAAATCATACATACGTTCACCACGTAAAGTAACTTTAGCACCAATTGACATACCTTCACGTAAACGGAAACCAGCAATTGATTTTTTAGCCTTAGTTACTAAAGGTTTTTGTCCAGAAATTTGAGTTAATTCTGAAACAGCTTCGTCTAAATTCTTAGCATTAGTAACAGCGTCACCAACACCCATATTTAGAACAATTTTATCAAGCTTAGGTGCTTGCATAATTGATGAGTAGTTAAACTTATCAACTAATGATTTTGAAATTTCATCTTTGTATTTGTCTTGTAAACGGTTTGACATGGAAAGGTATCCTCCTTTCAATTAAAATTAATCGATTGATTTGTTAGATTTTTTGGAAATACGAACTTTCTTACCATTTTCAATTTTGAAACCAACCTTTGTTGGTTCGTTAGTTGATGGGTCAATTAACATTACGTTAGAAACATGAATAGGTGCTTCAATATCATTGATTCCACCTTGTGGATTTGATTGAGAAGCTTTTTGATGTTTTTTAACAATGTTAATACCTTCAACAATTACGCGATCTTGTGATGAGATAGTTTTAGTAACAGTTCCTTCTTTACCTTTATCTTTACCACTAATTACGCGAACTTTGTCACCAGTTTTAATAAACATTTATTGGCACCTCCTTGGTTAACAGTAGTTAATTAAAGTACTTCAGGCGCTAAAGAAACAATCTTCATGAATTTGTTGTCACGTAGTTCACGTGCAACAGGTCCAAAAATACGTGTTCCTTTTGGACTTTTATCGTCTTGAACTAACACAGCAGCATTTTCATCGAAACGGATGTATGAACCATCTGAACGACGTGCAACAGCTTTAGTTCTAACAATAACAGCTTTAACAACGTCACCTTTTTTGACAACGCCACCTGGTGTTGCTTGTTTTACAGTAGCAACAACAATATCACCGATACCTGCATATCTTCTGCTTGATCCACCTAAAACTTTAATAGTTAAAAGTTCACGAGCACCTGAGTTATCAGCAACTTTCAAACGACTTTCTTGTTGAATCATAGCTAATACCCTCCTTCCGGTATTTACTCAGAATACGATAAATTAAAACATTCTAAAATATTAAATAGTAACATCTTTTTTAACGATATTAACTAAGCGGAAATGTTTTGTAGCTGACAATGGTCGTGTTTCCATAATTTCAACGATATCACCAGTTTTAGCTTCATTGTTTTCATCATGAGCTTTGTACTTCTTTGAGTACTTAACACGTTTTCCGTAAGTAGAATGTGTCTTATAAGTTTCAACAACAACAGCAATTGTCTTGTCCATTTTGTCTGAAACAACACGGCCTCTGTAGACCTTACGCATATTACGTTCCATTAACATTAACCTCCTTTATCGTATTCTTATTTGTTTAATTCTTGTTGACGCAATGCAGTTTTAATACGTGCAATGTTTTTACGAACCTTCTTCAATCTTGCAGTGTTTTCCAATTGACCAGTAGCTAATTGAAAACGAAGGTTGAATAGTTCTTCTTTGTAACTTTGTTCTTTTTCATGCATTTGAGCAGTGGTTAGTTCATTAATTTCTTTAGCCTTCATTTGATTCGCCACCTACTTCCTCACGTTTAATAATCTTTGTTCGAACAGGAAGTTTAGTAGAAGCTAAACGCAAAGCTTCTTTAGCAACTTCATCAGAAACTTCTCCAATTTCAAATAGGATTTTTCCACGCTTAACTGGAGCAACCCAACCAGCAGGAGAACCTTTTCCGTTACCCATACGAACCCCTACACCTTTTTCAGTGTAAGATTTATGAGGGAAAATTTTAATCCAAACTTTCCCACCACGCTTCATATATCTTGTAATAGCAATACGACAAGCTTCAATTTGACGATTGGTAATCCAATGTGAATCTAAAGCTTTTAAACCGTAACTACCAAAAGCAACAGTGTTTCCACCTTTTGAATGTCCACGTAGTTTACCACGGTGTTCACGACGGAACTTAACACGTTTTGGTACTAGCATGTTTATTTCCCTCCTTTATTATTATCTTTCTTATCATCAGCTACTTGTGGTAAAACTTCACCACGGTAGATCCAAGTTTTAACACCAATTGAACCATAAGTAGTGTGAGCTTCTTCCCATGAGTAGTCAATGTCTGCTCTTAATGTATGCAATGGAACAGTACCTTCAGCATATGATTCAACACGTGACATGTCAGCACCATTTAAACGACCAGATACTTGAGTTTTAACACCCTTAGCACCTGCTCTACTTGCACGTTGCATACCTTGGCGCATTGCACGACGGAAAGCTACACGGCCTTCTAATTGACGAGCAATGTTTTCACCAACTAATTTAGCATCTAAATCAGGTTTCTTAATTTCAATAATGTTGATATGAACTCTTTTACCTGTTAATGCATTTAATTCTTTACGAAGATTTTCGACTTCTGATCCGCCTTTACCGATAACCATTCCTGGTTTTGCAGTGTTGATTGAAATGTTAACACGCTTTGCAGCACGTTCAATTACAACTCTTGATACGGAAGCGTCAGCGAGTCTTTTGCTAATATATTCACGGATTTTCAAGTCTTCATTCAAATCGCTAGCAAAATCAGCTTTTTCAGCATACCATTTTGCGTCCCAATCACGAATAACTCCGACACGTAATCCGGTAGGATTTATCTTTTGACCCACGGCTAATCCCTCCTTATTTTTCTGAAACTACCACAGTAATGTGACTTGTACGTTTGTTAATTGGAGAAGCAGAACCTTTAGCACGAGGACGGAAACGTTTTAAAGTTGGTCCTTCGTTAACAAAAACTTCGCTTACTACCAAGTCTTCACGATCTAAATCAAAATTGTTTTCTGCATTAGCTACAGCTGACATTAAAACTTTTGAAACAACTGGTGAAGCACTTCTTGGAGTGAACTTCAAAATACCAGCAGCTTCAGAAACGCTTTTACCTCTAATAAGATCAACTACAAGGCGGACCTTACGAGCGGCAATACGAACAGTTCTAGCAGTAGCTTGTGCTGATGTAACTTGTTCAGCCATTTGTTATCCTCCTTGCTTAGACAGTTTTCTTATCGTCGCCATTTCCATGTCCATGGAAAGTACGAGTTGGTACAAATTCACCTAATTTATGTCCTACCATGTCTTCTTGTACATATACAGGAACATTCTTTCTTCCATCGTATACAGCAATAGTGTAACCAATGAAACTAGGGAAAATTGTTGAACGACGTGACCATGTTTTGATTACGTCTTTCTTATCTTGGTCTTTTTGAGCATCAATTTTCTTTAAAAGATGCTTATCGGCAAAAGGTCCCTTTTTTAAACTACGACCCATTATGAAACCTCCTCTTCAATAACGTTATAGAGAAATATATACCTAAAAGTATATATCAGTTTATTACATCTTTGATCCTTTACGACGACGTACAATAAACTTGTTGGAACGAGCTTGTCTCTTACGAGTTTTCTTACCATTAGTTTTCTTATGCCATGGTGATAATGGTGATGGGTAACCAACTGGAGCTTTACCTTCACCACCACCATGAGGGTGATCGTTAGGGTTCATTACAGAACCACGAACATGTGGACGTTGACCCTTGTAACGGTTACGACCAGCTTTACCAACATTTACTAATGAGTGTTCTTCATTACCCATACTTCCAATAGTTGCACGGTTAACTGAAAGAATCATACGAACTTCACCAGAAGCTAATCTAACTAATGCGTATTTTCCTTCTTTACCTAACAATTGAGCAGAAGCACCAGCAGAACGAACTAATTGTCCACCCTTACCTGGTTTTAATTCAATGTTGTGAATAGTTGTACCAACTGGAATGTTGTTAAGTGGTAATGAATTACCAACCTTAATATCAGCATTTTCTCCAGATTGAACTTTATCGCCAACCTTTAATCCTTTAGGTGCAAGAATATATTTCTTGATACCATCAGAATATACAACTAATGCAATATTAGCAGTACGGTTTGGATCGTATTCAATAGTTTTTACAGTACCATCAACATCATCATGATTACGTTTGAAATCAATAATACGGTATTGGTTTTTGTTACCACCACCGCGATGACGAACTGTCATATGACCATAATTATTACGACCAGCAGTATGTGACTTGGAAGCCAATAATGACTTTTCTGGTTTTGAGGTTGTAATAACATCATAATCAAGACCAGTCATATTACGACGACCATTAGTGGTTGCTTTGTATGTTTTAATAGCCACGGTATTTCCCTCCTATGTTTATATTTTATTTATCGCTAAATAATTTAATTTCTTTTGAATCGTTTGATAAAGTAGCAATAGCTTTACGACGCTTCTTAGTGTATCCTTCGTAACGTCCTTGACGCTTTAGCTTACCTTTAAGATTCATAATATTTACTTTAACAACTTTAACATCAAAGATGTCTTCAATTGCATTTTTCACTTGTGTTTTAGTTGCTCGTACGTCAACGTCAAAAGTGTATTTTTTGTTGTCCATCATTGCTGTTGATTGTTCAGTAACAACTGGGCGTAAAATAATCTCACGTGATTCCATTATGCGAGCACCTCCTCTACTTGAGAAAGAGCAGCCTTTGTGATGACAATCTTGCTACTATTAACAACAGCTAAAGTGTTTAGGCTCTTTGCGCTAATTACTTCAACATTATCAATGTTACGAGCTGATAAAGCAGCGTTCTTATTGTCTTCTTCCAAGACTACTAATGTCTTAGCTGAAGCGTTTAATTTGTTTAATGATTCTGAGAAGTCCTTAGTTTTAGGAGCATCAAAGTCTAATGAATCAACAACAACAAAGTCATCATTAGCAACTTTTTCTGATAAAACAGATTTAATAGCTAAACGACTAACTTTCTTTGGTAAATGGTAACCGTATGAACGTGTAGTAGGTCCAAAAACGATTCCACCTCCACGAAATTGTGGTGAACGGATTGAACCTTGACGAGCACGTCCAGTACCCTTTTGACGCCATGGCTTTTTACCACCACCACTAACGGCATGTCTATTTTTAACAGCATGTGTACCTTGACGTAAAGATGCTCTTTGCATAGTTACAACATCAAATACAACGCTATCGTTTTGTTCAATAGCAAAAATTTCATCGTTTAAATCAACGTTGCCGTTTTTGCTACCGTCTTGTTTATATAATGCTACGCTTGTCATTTATGGTTCCTCCTTTCTTATTTTTGTGATCCGCGAGCAGCAGATTTAATTGTTAAGAATGATTTATTAGCACCAGGAACGTTACCTTTAATTAAGATTACGTTGTTGTCAACATCAGCCTTAACAACTTCAAGATTTTGAATAGTAACTTGTTTGTTACCCATTCTACCAGGTAATTTCATACCCTTTGTAACTCGGTTAATAATAACACCAAGTGAACCAGGACGACGATGGTATCTTGAACCGTGAGTTTCAGGTCCTCTACCTTGGCCATCTTTATGAACGTTACCTTGGTAACCATGACCTTTTGTAATTCCTGTTACATCTACGATGTCACCGGCTTCAAAAATGTCTGCCTTAACTTCGTCTGCTACATTGTAATCGCTAAGCTCAACATTTCTGATTTCTTTAATGAAGCGCTTAGGATTTGTATTTGCTTTTGCTACATGACCTTTTTCTGGCTTGTTACTTAAAACATCACGCTTGTCATCGTAACCCAATTGGATAGCATTGTATCCATCGCTTTCAGTTGACTTTGTTTGTAACACAACGTTTGGTGTTACATCAACAGCAGTAACTGGAATTAATTCACCATTTTCAGTGAAAACTTGAGTCATTCCGACCTTTTTACCTAAGATTCCTTTTTTGGTCATGAGTACACCTCCGATATATTGTAATTTTTAATTATAGTTTGATTTCGATATCAACACCACTTGGTAAATCAAGTTTCATTAATGAATCAACAGTTTTTGGTGTTGGGTTTAAGATGTCAATTAAACGTTTGTGAGTTAACATTTCAAATTGTTCACGTGACTTCTTAAATTTATGTGGTGAAGCTAGAACAGTATAAACAGTTCTATCTGTTGGCAATGGAATTGGACCAGAAATGTTGGCACCAGTTCTTTGCGCAGTAGCCACAATTTTTTCAGCTGATTGGTCTAAAGTGCGGTGTTCATATGCCTTTAAACGAATACGAATTTTTTGTTTTGCCATTGTTTTCCCTCCTCGCCTTTATTTAAAAATAAGACTAGCTCCGTGGAAATTACCGCCACGCCCTATCATGCAAAGCGGCCGGGTGTGTCGCAACCTCCCACATCAAAGCCTGAATTAGATAACTGTACAGGAACATAGATGTCCCTCAAACAGGTACCTCTATATAATACAAAAAATATGCAAATAACGCAAGGGCTTTTACATAATTATTTATGAAAGATATAGAATAAATATTGTTAAATTACATAATAAAAAAAGTGTTGAATAAATTCAACACTTTTTATTATAAAATTATTCATTTCCACCATTTTTTTCAATGATTTCTTCTTGAATAGCCTTAGGAACAGCTGAGTAATGATCAAATGTCATTGTGAAAGTACCTCTACCTTGTGAAGCAGAACGTAAGGTAGTAGCATAACCAAACATTTCTGATAGTGGAACAAATGCATGGATAAGTTGAGCTTTATTTCTAACTTCCATACCTTCAACACTACCACGACGTGAAGTAACTTGTCCCATAACATCACCCATGTATTCTTCAGGAACAACAATATCAACTTTCATAATTGGTTCCAAAATAACTGGGCCAGCAGTTTTAGCAGCGTTCTTCAATGCAATTGATGCAGCAACCTTAAATGCAGCTTCAGATGAATCGACATCATGATAACTACCATCATATAACTTAGCTTTAACATCAATTAATGGGTATCCAGCAAGAACACCATTAGCCATTGATTCTTTTAGACCTTGTTCAACTGATGGAATGAATTCACGAGGAACAACACCACCAACGATAGCGTCTTCGAATTCAAAACCTTTACCAGTTTCGTTTGGAGTAAATTCAATAGAAACATCACCATATTGACCTTTACCACCAGATTGACGAATAAATTTACCTTGAGCCTTAGTTGGCTTAGTAAATGCTTCTCTATAAGCAACTTGTGGAGCACCAATTTTAGCTTCAACATTAAATTCACGTTTCAAACGATCAATAATGATGTTCAAGTGAAGTTCACCCATACCAGCAATGATAGTTTCACCAGTTTCATTGTTAGTTTCAGCCTTAAATGTTGGATCTTCTTCAGCTAATTTTTGTAAAGCAATGTCCATCTTATCTTGGTCAGCCTTAGTCTTAGGTTCAACAGAAACACTAATAACTGGATCTGGGAAGACCATTGATTCAAGATGTAGAGGATGTTTTTGATCAGTTAAAGAATCACCAGTAGTGGTATTCTTCAAACCAATAGCAGCAGCAATATCACCAGAGAATACTTCAGGAATTTCTTTTCTATGGTTTGAATGCATTTGTAGTAAACGACCAACACGTTCACGTTTGTCCTTAGTAGCATTTAAAACATATGAACCAGCTTCAAGAGTACCTTGGTATACACGAATATAAGTTAAACGACCAACATATGGATCAGTTGCAACCTTAAATGCTAATGAAGCAAATGGTTTACTGTCATCAGCTTTTAGTTCAACATCATCACCAGTTTCTGGATCAGTTGCCTTGTAAGGACGAACATCTAATGGTGATGGTAAGTATTCAAGAACAGCATCCATTAACATTTGAATACCTTTGTTCTTAAATGCTGAACCAGCTAGAACAGGGAAGAATTCAAGATTTAATGTACCCTTACGGATAGCAGCCTTGATTTCATCATTTGAAATTTCTTCACCTTCAAGATATTTATCCATAACATCATCATCAATATCAGCAACAGCTTCAATCAATGATTGACGAGCTTTTTCGGCTTCTTCTTTGTATTCTTCAGGAACATCAACAGTATCCCATTTTGCACCTAATTTATCTTCATCATAAATATCGGCTTTCATATCGATTAAATCGATAACACCTTCGAATGTATCTTCTTTACCAATAGGAATTTGAATAGCATGTGCATTAGCATCTAGACGATCATGTAATGATTGAACTGATGCAGCAAAATCAGCACCTAATTTATCCATCTTATTAGCAAAAACAATACGAGGAACATTATATTCTGAAGCTTGACGCCAAACAGTTTCTGTTTGTGGTTCAACACCAGCAGCAGCATCAAGAATAGTAATAGAACCATCTAGAACACGTAATGAACGTTCAACTTCGGCAGTAAAGTCAACGTGTCCTGGGGTATCAATAATATTGATACGGTAGTCTTTCCATTGAGCAGTAGTAGCAGCAGAAGTGATAGTAATACCACGTTCTTGTTCTTGTACCATCCAGTCCATTTGTGAAGCACCATCATGAGTTTCACCAATTTTGTGGATTCTACCAGTATAGTACAAAATACGTTCAGTAGCAGTTGTTTTACCAGCATCAATATGCGCAGTAATACCAATGTTACGTGTTTTTTCTAATGGGAATTCACGTTTGTTGTTAGCCATTAAAATGTTTCTCCTCTCAATAATTCACTTTTTAAAAAAGTGGCTAATACCATTAGCCACTAATCCAATTGCACAAAATTGTACAAGTTTATATTACCAACGGTAGTGAGCAAATGCACGGTTAGCTTCTGCCATCTTATGAGTGTCTTCACGTTTTTTAACTGAAGCACCTGTGTTGTTAGCAGCATCCATGATTTCACGTCCTAGACGTTCAACCATAGTGTGTTCACCACGTAAACGTGCATAGTTTACAATCCAACGTAAACCTAAAGTAACACGACGATCAGGACGTACTTCAATAGGAACTTGGTAGTTTGATCCACCAACACGACGAGCCTTAACTTCTAGTACAGGCATAACGTTTTTCATAGCTTCTTCGAATACATCAACTGCTTCGTTTCCAGTTTCTTTCTTAATAAGGTCAAATGCACCATATAAAATTTCTGTAGCAGTTCCCTTTTTACCATCTAACATCAAACGGTTGATTAAGCTAGCAACCATTTTTGAGTTATAAATTGGATCAGGAAGAACTTCACGTTGTTGAACATTTCCTTTTCTTGGCATTAAAAAATCCTCCTTGTTATTATAGCTTTAATTAAAATTATTCTTTAGGTTTCTTAGTACCGTATTTTGAACGACCTTGGCGACGATCAGTAACACCAGCAGTATCTAATGCACCACGAACGATATGATAACGAACACCAGGTAAATCCTTAACACGACCACCACGAATTAAAACAACACTATGTTCTTGAAGATTATGACCAATACCAGGAATGTAGGCAGTAACTTCAATTAAGTTTGATAATCTAACACGAGCGTATTTACGTAAAGCTGAGTTAGGCTTCTTTGGAGTCATAGTACCAACACGAGTAGCTACCCCACGTTTTTGAGGAGCAGGGTTGTTAGTTTGCTTCTTCTTGTAACTGTTATACCCATGGTTTAAAGCTGGGGCTTTTGATTTAGAACTTCTAGAATGACGACCTTTACGTACTAATTGGTTAATAGTAGGCATCTAAAAATTCCTCCTTCCGAAAATTTTTTATATTTTTAAGTCCACACATCCAGGTGGTTCTTTTTATAACAAAACTCACCGAATGAATAAGTACTTGATAATATTAACATGGGCACACAATCTCGTCAATGTAATTTCAAATAATTATTTATTATTTTCGTAAATATAATATAGAGGTGATGTAAATTTTAAAATATGAATTTTTTATAATAATGATAGTTAGTGGAGTTATCGGATCTTTTATTGCATTAGTAGAATACCGGATAAGCAACCATCAATCTATAGTATTCCCCCGCTCACACTGTGATAATTGTGGTTACATTTTAAAATGGTTTGATTTAATTCCCATAATAAGTTATATATTTCTTTTAGGAAAATGTATAAAATGTAAATTTAAAATAAATAGGTCATTTTTCTTAATAGAATTATTAACCATAGTTTCAACAACGATGATTTATATTTTTACGTTAAATATCAAGTATATCCCCTTTCTATTTATTCTAATATTTTTATCAGTACAAGATTTTAAAAATAAATTTGTATCTTTATCTTCAATATTATTATTGCTGTTATCAACACTATTAATTTCATTTAACATAAAAAAATTCTTTATAGTTATGGTAATATACCTTTTTATATTTTGTTTTAATAATAAATTTAACTTTATAGGAATGGCTGATATTGATGTATTAAGTATATGTGCATTAGTATTTAATATAAATCAATTAATAAATATTACGCTTTTATCATCATCAACATGTTTAATTTATTTCATTTTGATAAAAAGAAAAACTAAAACGATTCCATTCATTCCATTTATATTTATTGGCACGGTAATATCTATATGTATACAAAAATAGCAATTGCTTTTTAGCAATTGCTATTTTTTAATTATTATTTATTGTCAACGTTTTCTTCATTCATACGTTTGTCAATTTCATCAATTGAGTAAACATCTTTTGATTTATCGTTGTTTTCCTTTTCATCGGCCTTTGGTTCGATACGACCATAAGTCTTCATACCAGTACCTGCAGGAATTAATTTACCAATAATAACATTTTCTTTAAGTCCAACTAATGGATCATTCTTACCACGAATAGCAGCATCAGTTAATACACGAGTAGTTTCTTGGAATGATGCAGCTGATAAGAAACTATTTGTTTCTAGAGCAGCCTTAGTAATTCCTAAGATAACTGGACGTGCAGTTGCTGGAATCTTTCCAGAAATAATTGCATCAGCATTAGCTTTCTTGAAAGCATCAATATCCATTAATGTACCAGGAAGAACATCAGTGTCACCTGCATCCATGATTCTTACTTTACGTAACATTTGACGAACCATGATTTCAGCATGCTTATCACTAACTTCAACCCCTTGCATACGGTAAGTCTTTTGAACTTCACTTAGCAAGTAAACTTCTGTTGATAATGAATCACGAACTTTAATAAGTTCTTTAGGATCAACAGAACCTTCATTAATAGCTCCACCACGACGAATTACGTCACCTTCAGCAACGTTCATACGTGCATTGATTGGAACCTTGTAAGTTCTGGTATCAGCGTCACCTTTAATTGTAACTTCCTTAACTCTTTCAGCAGGATTTTCTTCAATTAAGTCAACGGTACCAGTAACTTCTGAAATTTCTGCTTTACCTTTAGGATTTCTAGCTTCAAAAATTTCTTGAACACGAGGAAGTCCTTGAGTAATATCAGCGTTACCAGCAACCCCACCAGTATGGAAGTTTCTCATAGTTAATTGAGTACCAGGTTCACCAATTGATTGAGCAGCAACAGTACCAACTGCTTCACCAACTTCAACAGGAGATCCAGTAGCTAAATTACGTCCATAACATTTTTCACAAACACCATGAACAGTGTTACAAGTAAATGCTGAACGAATTTCAACTTCTTTAATACCTGCATCAGTAATTGCTTGAGCCTCTGGTTCATTGATAATTTGATTATGCTTAACAATCACTTCACCAGTAGTAGGATTCTTAACTGTCTTCATAGCATAACGACCAAGAATTCTATCATAAAGTGGTTCAATCATTTCATTTCCTTGCTTCAAGGCAGTAACGATAACACCACGATCAGTACCACAATCTTCTTCACGAATAATAACATCTTGAGCAACATCAACTAAACGACGAGTTAAGTAACCAGAGTTGGCAGTCTTCAAGGCCGTATCAGTCATACCTTTACGAGCACCGTGGGTAGAAATGAACATTTCCAAAACAGATAGTCCTTCACGGAAATTAGCAGTAATAGGTAATTCCATAATTTCACCATTAGGAGCAGCCATTAATCCACGCATACCAGCAAGTTGAGTAAAGTTAGAGATATTACCACGAGCACCAGAATCACTCATCATAAAGATAGGATTTTGAGGATCAAAACTTTCCATCAATTTATTTTGAATTTCATCCTTGGCGTCACTCCAGACACCAATAACTCTTTCATAACGTTCATGATCAGTAATTAAACCACGACGGAATTGTTTAGTAATGTTTTCAACTTTCTTATGAGATTCAGTAATAATTTCAGGCTTTTCTTTTAAGTCAGTAACATCGGTAATACCAACAGTTAAACCAGACTTAGTAGATTCGTTGTAACCTAAATCTTTAATTTTATCTAATAAGTGTGAAGTTTCAGTAACTTTATATTGCTTGTAAACTTCGGCAATGATATCTGATAAGAAGCCCTTCTTAAAGGAACCAATAATTGGTGCATCCTTTAGATGTTCATGAATGTCTTCCCCAGGTTCTAAGAAGAATTTATCGGATAAATGACCATTTAAGTTAGTATCAGTTGGTTCATTCAAATATGTGAATGAATCAGGAAGAATACCATTAAAGATAATCTTACCAATTGTAGTTACTAAAATCTTATTTCTTTGTTCATCAGTAAATGGCTTTTCTGGCATTGAACTAGCAGCAATTCCAACACGACTGTGCCAATGAGTTAAACCACTTTGGTATGATAATTTAGCTTCTTCAGGATTATTGAAGATCATACCTTCACCTTCACGTCCAGCTTCTTCCATGGTTAAGTAGTAGTTACCAATAACCATATCTTGAGAAGGAGTAACGATAGGATTACCATCACGAGGTGCCAAAATATGAGTAGCAGCTAACATCAATAGTCTGGATTCAGCTTGAGCTTCATCAGATAAAGGAACGTGAATAGCCATTTGGTCACCATCAAAATCGGCATTATAAGCTTCACAAGCTAATGGATGAAGACGCATTGATTTACCAGAAACCAACACTGGTTCAAAGGCTTGAATACCCAATCTATGAAGTGTAGGTGCACGGTTCAATAGGACTGGATGTTCTTTAATAACATCTTCTAAGACATCAAAGACTTCTTCATCTTTACGTTCAATTTGACGTTTAGCTGATTTAATATTAGAAGCAATTTCACGGTTAACCAATTCTTTCATAATGAAAGGCTTGAATAGTTCAAGAGCCATTGGAACCGGTAGTCCCATTTGGTTGAATTTTAAGAATGGTCCAACATCAATAACTGAACGACCAGAATAGTCAACACGCTTACCAAGTAAGTTTTGTCTGAAACGACCTTGCTTACCTTTAAGCATATGTGAAAGTGACTTCAATGGTCTGTTACCTGGTCCAGCAACTGGACGTCCACGACGACCATTATCAATTAAAGCATCAACCGCTTCTTGTAACATACGTTTTTCATTTTGAACGATAATACCAGGAGCATGTAAATCTAATAATCTCTTCAAACGATTATTACGGTTAATAACACGACGATATAAATCATTCAAATCAGAAGTAGCAAAACGACCACCTTCAAGTTGAACCATTGGTCTTAAATCAGGTGGAACAACTGGAATAGCTTCCATAATCATCCATGTTAAGTCATTTCCAGATTTAACAAATGATTCTAGAATATCTAGTCTTCTAACAGCACGAACACGTTTTTGACCAGTAGCTTTCTTTAATTGATCCTTTAGTTCAGCAACTTCTTTTTTAACGTCAACGTTTTTAAGTAAGGTTCTGATAGCTTCAGCACCAATCTTACCTTCAAAACGATTACCATATTCTTGTTTCTTTTGACGATAGTCTTGTTCTGACATAAGTTGTTTATTTTCTAGTGGTGTATCACCAGGATCAGTAACAACATATGATGCAAAGTAAATAATTTCTTCCAATGCACGTGGACTCATATCTAAGATAAGTCCCATACGACTTGGAATACCCTTAAAGTACCAAATATGAGTAACTGGGGCAGCTAATTCAATGTGTCCCATACGTTCACGACGTACTTTTGAACGAGTAACTTCAACTCCACAGCGATCACAAACGATACCTTTGTATCTAATACGTTTATATTTACCACAAGCACATTCCCAATCCTTTGTAGGACCGAAAATTCTTTCATCGAATAAACCATCTTTTTCTGGCTTTAAAGTTCTATAGTTAATAGTTTCTGGTTTTTTAACTTCACCAAATGACCAACTACGAATCTTATCAGAAGATGCTAAACCGATTTGCATGCTTGAAAATTTATTTACATCGACCAATGGATAGTCCCCTTTCTTTATTCCTTAGTGTTGGTATTTGTTTTATCAGACTTAGTGTTTTCTTGTTCTTCTTTTTCAGCCTTTTGTTTTTCAGCCAGCTTACTTAATGCATCAACATTAACAACTTCATCATCTTCACCATCTAAGTCACGAAGTTCAATTTCTTGGTTATCTGAATCAAGAACTTTCATATCAAGACCTAATGCTTGTAGTTCTTTAACTAAAACACGGAAAGATTCAGGAACACCTGGTTTAGGAATTGGTTCACCCTTAACAATTGCTTCATATGTTTTAACACGTCCAACAACATCGTCAGATTTGTAAGTTAAAATTTCTTGCAATGTGTAGGCAGCTCCATATGCTTCAAGAGCCCAAACTTCCATTTCACCAAAACGTTGTCCACCAAATTGTGCTTTACCACCAAGTGGTTGTTGAGTAACAAGTGAGTAAGGTCCAATAGCACGAGCATGAATCTTATCATCAACCATGTGAGCAAGTTTCAAGTAGTGCATTACACCAACAGCAACACGTTTATCAAATGGTTCACCTGTACGTCCATCATAAACGATAGATTTACCATCTGATGCCATTCCAGCTTCTTTAACTGTACCCCAGATATCTTTATCACGAGCACCATCAAAGACAGGTGTACTTACATGAATACCAAGTTTTCTTGCAGCCATACCTAAATGAAGTTCAAGAACTTGACCAATATTCATACGAGAAGGAACACCCATTGGACTCAATAGAATATCAATTGGAGTACCATCTGGTAAGTAAGGCATATCTTCTTCAGGAATAACAATGGAAACAGTACCCTTGTTACCGTGACGACCAGACATTTTGTCCCCTACTTGAATCTTACGTTTTTGAGCAATATATACACGAACCATCTTGTTTACACCAGGAGATAGTTCATCACCATTTTTTCTAGTAAAGACTTTTACATCTTGGACGATACCGCCACCACCGTGAGGTACACGTAGAGATGTATCACGAACTTCACGTGATTTTTCACCAAAGATTGCATGTAGTAATCTTTCTTCAGCTGATAATTCAGTAACACCCTTAGGAGTAACTTTACCAACTAAAATATCACCATCATGAACTTCAGCACCAATACGAATAGTTCCTTCTTCATTAAGGTCTTTTAATGCATCTTCCCCAACGTTAGGAATTTCTCTAGTCATTTCTTCAGGTCCAAGTTTAGTATCTCTAGTTTCTGATTCGTATTCTTCAATATGAATAGAAGTATATACATCATCACGAACTAATCTTTCTGAAATACCAATAGCATCTTCGAAGTTATAACCTTGCCAAGTCATAAATGCTACAACTGGGTTTTGTCCCAATGCTAATTCACCGTTTTCCATTGAAGGACCATCAGCTAAAATTTCATCAGCATCAACATGGTCATTAGCACGAACAATTGGACGTTGATTATAGTTCTTACCACCATTTGAACGTTGGAATTTCATTAGCTTGTAAGTATCTAATGATCCATCGTCACGACGAACACGAACTTCGTCAGCGTCAACATATTCAACAGTTCCTGGATGTTTACAAATTAAAGCAACACCAGAATCATGAGCAGCTTTATATTCAATCCCAGTTCCAACTAATGGAGCATGTGGATTAACCAAAGGAACCGCTTGACGTTGCATATTAGCACCCATTAAAGCACGGTTAGAGTCATCGTTTTCTAAGAAAGGAATACATGCAGTTGCAACAGAAACAACTTGTTTAGGAGAAACATCCATGTAATCAACATTTTCAATCTTAGTTTCAATATTCTTAGATTTGTATCTAGCCATAACAATGTCATTAGCAAATGAACCATCTTCATTTAATGGAGAGTTAGCTTGTGCTACAACAAAGTTATCTTCTTCATCAGCTGACAAGTAATCAATCTTATCAGTAACTTTATGATTATCCCATGAAACACGACGATATGGTGTTTCAATGAATCCGTATTTATTGATTTTAGCATAACTTGAAAGTGAACTGATTAAACCAATATTAGGACCTTCAGGAGTTTCAATTGGACAAATACGACCATAGTGAGTGTAATGAACATCACGAACTTCATATCCAGCACGATCTCTAGTTAAACCACCAGGTCCCAATGCTGATAAACGACGTTTATGAGTTAATTCACCTAATGGGTTAGTTTGATCCATAAATTGTGATAGTTGTGATGAACCAAAGAATTCTTTGATTGATGCAACAACTGGACGAATGTTAATTAATTGTTGTGGAGTAACGGTACTAGTATCTTGAATTGACATACGTTCGCGAACAACACGTTCCATTCTTGCTAAACCAATTCTAAATTGGTTTTGTAATAATTCACCAACTGAACGAATACGACGATTACCCAAGTGATCAATATCATCTGGTTCACCAATTCCTTCTTGTAGATTGAAGAAGTAATTAATTGAAGAAATAATATCAGCAGGAGTAATGTGTTGGTAATCTAATGGAATATTATCGTTACCAATAACATTAACAACATGATCTGGATCATTTTCAGATTGAACTTTAATAATTTGTACAGTCATTGGTTCAGGAACAACTGATTGTTCTGAAGGATTGAATGTATAAGCCTTAAAGTCATCATGATCTAGGTATGGTGCCAATGTCTTCATAACGTTTTTATCAACAACAGTACCTTTATTAGCAATAATTTCACCAGTATCAGGATCTGCCAATGTTTCAGCAAGAGTTAATCCTAGTAAACGGGTCTTCAAGCTTAACTTGTTGTTAGTCTTGTAACGACCTACTGGTGCCATATCATAACGCTTATGATCAAAGAATCTAGTTGTTAGTAAACTACGTGAAGAATCTGCTGTCTTAGGTTCACCTGGACGTAGACGTTCATAAATATCCTTTAATGATTCTTCAACACGTGAATCTTCAGTATCTTTATGAACATCTTTTTCCAAAGTAAGTGAAAGACTATCGTTACTACCTAAAATTTGAGTAATTTCATCATCAGAACCAAAACCTAAAGCACGTACTAATTCAGTAATAGGTAACTTTCTAGTTCTGTCGATTCGTACATATGAAAGATTTTTAGCATCTGTTTCAAATTCCATCCATGCACCACGGTTAGGAATAACAGTTGTTCCATATGATAGACGACCATTTTTGGCTCTATCTTCATGGAAAAATACACCTGGTGAACGTACTAATTGTGAAACAATAACACGTTCTGCACCATTAATGATGAATGTTCCTTGATCAGTCATAAGTGGGAAATCACCAAAGAATACATCTTGGGTTTTAATTTCACCAGTTTCATGATTGGTCAATTTTAAAGTAATATGAAGCGGAGCAGAGTAATTTGCTTCGTGATCTCTCGCTTCATCAACAGTATACTTAGGTTCTAATAGTTGATAATCAACGAATTCTAATGAAAGTTTTCCTTGAAAATCATCGATTGGCATGATGCCGTTAAACATTTCACGCAAACCTTCATCTAAAAACCATTTGTATGAGTCAGTTTGAATTTCAATTAAATTAGGTAAATCAAGAACTTCCTTGATTTGAGAGTAACTTCTTCTAATACGGTGTTTACCATATTTAACTAAATGTCCTGCCAAGTTCTTCACCTCTCCAAAATATTCTACGAAGGATTATATTACATTTTTATTACAATTAACTTTTTTGCCTATTTTTACTAAAAATGAGCAAAAAAAACCAAAATAAGTAAACTAAATAAACTTATTTTTGGTTAATTATAAGCATGCTTGACGGACAATAGATCGCCAGCACACATTTAACTTCGTAGTTACATATTTAGTATAATACACGTATCAAAAAATAAAGTCAATGATTATACAAAAAAGAGGAATAAAATTCCTCTTTTTAAATTCTATAATTTTACAGTTTCTTTTTTATTATTTTCTTTTTTAACAATATTAATTTGCCCTTTTGAAGCTCCAACACTCACATTGTCACCAGGTTTAATTTCACCAGATAACATTGCTTCTGAAAGTTTATCTTCAACTTCAGTTTGAATAGTTCTTCTAATAGGACGAGCACCAAATTCAGGATTAAATCCTTTTTCAGCGATTAAATCAACAGCACTAGGAGTTACCTTAATATTGATTCCTTGTTCTTTTACACGAACAAGTAAGTCATTAGCCATTAATTTAACAATTTGTTGAACTTGTTTCTTATTAAGTTCATGGAAAATAATAGTTTCATCAATACGATTTAAGAATTCAGGTTTAAAGAATCTTCTCATTTGACTCTTAATAGTAGCTGACATTTCTTTATATTGATTTGCTTCTTGATCTTCTGACTCTGCACCAAAACCTACTGTCTTCTTATCACGTAAAGTTGTGGCACCTAAGTTTGAAGTCATAATCAAAACTGTATTTCTAAAGTCAACACGACGACCTTTAGCATCAGTCAAGTATCCATCATCTAAGACTTGTAATAATAGATTAAATACATCTGGATGTGCTTTTTCAACTTCATCAAATAAAACGACTGAGTAAGGATGTCTTCTAACTTTTTCAGTTAGTTGGCCGCCTTCATCATAGCCAACATATCCAGGTGCTGAACCAACCATACGACTAGTAGAAGTTTTTTCCATATATTCAGACATATCAATTCTGATAATATCATCTTTTGATCCAAACATTTCTTCAGCTAAGTCCTTAGCTAATTCAGTTTTACCAACACCAGTAGGTCCTAAGAAGATAAATGAACCAATTGGACGGTTTGGATTTTTCAATCCACTACGAGCTCTTCTAATAGCACGTGAAACTGCAGATACAGCCTCATCTTGTCCAATAATCTTTTTGTGTAAAATATTTTCTAGGTTAACTAAGCGGTTAGCATCTGATTGCTTCATTTTAGTAACTGGAATTCCTGTCCATTCAGAAACAATTTGAGCAACATCTTCGCCAGTATCCTTTAGATTATAGTCACGATTTTGTTTAGCTTGAGCTTTTTTATCTTCTAGCTTAGATGCTTCAGCTTCAATTTCTAAACGAAGGCTTTGTTCTTGTTCACGAATCTTAACAGCCTCTTCAAATTTTTGACTTTCAATGGCTTCTTCCATTTTGTTCTTGTATTCATCTAATTTAGCTTCTTTTTCAGATAATTTATCTGAATCATCTAAGTTATTGATTCTAACCATTGCAGCAGATTCATCAATTAAGTCAATTGCCTTATCTGGCAAGAAACGGTCACTGATATATCTAGTTGATAAGTCAACAGCTTTATCAATAGCTTCATCCGTAATCTTGACTTGATGATGATCTTCATATTTAGGACGAATACCTTGTAAAATTTGTTTGGTTTCTTCTTTAGTAGGTTCTGGAACATCAACTGTTTCAAAACGTCTTGCTAAAGCGCCATCTTTTTCAATGTGTTTTTGATATTCATTTAAGGTTGTAGCACCAATAGTTTGAATTTCACCACGAGCTAATGCTGGTTTTAGAATGTTAGATGCATCAATAGCACCTTCAGCACCACCAGCGCCCATTAGTGTATGCAATTCATCAATAAATAGAATTACATGACCATCAGCTTTAATTTCTTGAATAATCTTCATTAAACGTTTTTCAAATTCTCCACGATATTTAGTTCCAGCCACTAAAGTACCCATTTCAAGCATCATTAAACGTTTACCAGAAATATCTTCTGGAACTTCTTTTTTAACCATTTTACGAGCTAATCCTTCAACAACAGCTGTTTTACCAACTCCTGCTTCACCTAGTAAAACGGGATTATTTTTAGTACGACGACTTAGAACTTGAACTACTCGTTTAATGACACCATCACGACCAATAGTAGGATCAATTAAGCCATCACGAGCTTGTTGAGTTAAATCAGTAGCTAGCGAATCCAATGTAGGAGTTCCTGCTTTATTTTTAGATTCTCTAGAACCAGGGAATGGGATGTGTTTAGTATTGTCATTGGCAGAAACACCCATTTTACGTAATAAAACTGTTTTTACATTTGGAACTGAAGTTTCATTAGTCCCCAAGTTATTTAACAATCGATTAGATAAAATATCAGGTGTATCCAACAATGCTAATAGTAAATGTTCAGTTCCAATCTTGATAGAACCATATCTTTTAGCTAATTGTCCAGAAAGTGTAAGTACACCTTGAGACTTAGGAGAATATGGTAAATAAGTGTTCTTATCAGGATCCTTAAAGTTTCCATAACCAATTACAAGTTCAATTTCACCTTTGACGTCATCTTCAGAGACACCGCTTTGTTTTAATGCTGAATAAGCAATTCCATTTTTTTCAATTGTTAAAGCTAATAATAAATGTTCAGTTCCAACAGCTTGGTGACCAAAAATTTTCGCTTGTTCTTGTGCTAAAATTAAAACGTTTTTTGCGCTTGGAGTAAAAATATTATCCATAAAGTAGCCCCACTTTCTAGCTTTTGTATCTCAAATGATTCAATATTGAGACCATAATCTTAGCTCTAATTTCGTTTTCTAATTCTTTATTGCCAATGGATAAAGTTTGCTTATCACTTGCAGCTGATAACAAGTCAGCTTCATTAACAGTAACTAATTCATTTGCTAACAATGTTCCAATCACTGCCTTACCTTCACGTTGAGATATTGAATCACCAATTGCATTAATCAGTGTATCCAAAATATCTAAATTATCAAGCAACTTAACCTTTTCAATTCTTATATATCCACCACCGCCACGTTTACTTTCAACAGTGTAACCATTTTGAATGGTAAATCTGGTTTTTATAACATAGTTAATTTGAGATGGAACTACATCAAAAAGGTTGGCAATATCAGATCGACTAATTTCAACTTTTTCATCATTAGCCAATATTTTCTTTAAATACGCTTCAATAACATCAGACAGATTTTTACCTTGCATATAAATAACCGTCCCATCTTTGACTAATATTGACTTTTATTATACGGAGTTATTCTACAAAATAAAAGTATTTTGAATTATTTATAGACAAAAAATGAGAAAACAACTTTCCTACGCCATTACTTTCTTACAAAAGTAATTAATAGTCAAATCATTTTCTCAAAATAAAATTATTATCGGGAAGACAGGATTCGAACCTGCGACCCCCTGGTCCCAAACCAGGTGCTCTACCAAGCTGAGCTACTTCCCGAGGAAATAAAAAATGCACCCAGTAGGACTCGAACCTACAACCTTCTGATTCGTAGTCAGACACTCTATCCAGTTGCGCTATGGGTGCAAAATAAAATATATTCAGTTAAATGCCGAGGACCGGGATCGAACCGGTACGGTTATTACTAACCGCAGGATTTTAAGTCCTGTGCGTCTGCCAATTCCGCCACCCCGGCAGGCATATTACAATATAAAAAGCGGAAGACGAGATTCGAACTCGCGACCCCCACCATGCAAGGTGATGTTCTACCACTGAACTACTTCCGCATATGCCGACTAGATGATTCGAACACCCGACCTCTTCATTACTAGTGAAGCGCTCTAGCCAACTGAGCTAAGTCGGCAACATATGCTATGCATAATGCGGGCGAAGGGATTCGAACCCCCACTTCCATATAGAAACTAGAACCTAAATCTAGCGCGTCTGCCAATTCCGCCACGCCCGCAAGTTGCTTTTTTAATTGTAATGAGCCGTGGCAGGTTCGAACTGCGACCCTCTGATTAAAAGTCAGATGCTCTACCGGCTGAGCTAACGGCTCAATGGAGGATACAGGGCTCGAACCTGTGACCTCCTGCTTGTAAGGCAGATGCTCTCCCAACTGAGCTAATCCTCCATGAGGTCATTCCGATAAGTTATCTCAACAAGACAACTATTTAATAGTATCATTTGTTTTTTATAAAGTCAACAACTTTTTTAATAATTAATTAAATCGTTTATTTCAAAAAAACTCAACAAAAAATATTATATCTAACATACGATGAATTGTCTACCCTTAATTTTAAATTTTATAAAAAAAGAGCAATCAATGATTGCTCTTTAAATATTATTAAACTAGTTTTCTTTACTAATTTTCTTCATTCCATGCATATATGGTTGTAATACTTCTGGAATATCAACAGTACCATCTTCATTTTGATAATTTTCTAAAATGGCTGCAACTGTTCTTCCAACTGCAAGTCCAGAACCATTTAATGTATGAACATATTGTAATTTACCATTTTCATCACGGTATTGGATATGTGCTCTTCTAGCTTGGAAATCAGTGGTATTTGAACAACTTGAAATTTCACGATAACGACCTTGAGCAGGCATCCAAACTTCAAGATCATGAGTCATTGCAGCAGTAAAACTCATATCACTAGTAGTTAAAGTAATAACATGGTATGGAATCTTCAACAATTTAAGTAGTGATTCCGCATGTTCAGTAATACTTTCTAATGCATCCCATGAATCTTCAGGCTTAGTAAATTGTACCATTTCAACCTTGTTAAATTGGTGTAAACGAATCAAACCACGAGTATCACGACCAGCACTACCTGCTTCTGATCTAAATGCAGGTGTTAAAGCAGTAAATTTAACTGGTAATTTTTCAGTTGGAATAACATCATCACGATAATAATTAACCAGTGGAACTTCAGCAGTTGGAATCATAGTTAAATCACTATCAGCAATCTCAAAACCGGCCTTATTTTCTAAGAATTTAGGAAATTGACCTGTTCCATACATTGAAGCTGAATTTACCATGTATGGTGGTAAAACTTCAGTATAACCTGCTTTATCGTTTTGATCTAAATAAAAGTTATATACGGCACGTTCTAGTTTAGCACCTGCCCCCATGTAATATACAAAACGACTACCAGCAACTTTAGCACTAGCATCAAAGTTTAAAATTCCTAGCTTTTCGCCAATATCCCAATGATGTTTTGGTTCAAATTTAAAATTACGTGGTTTACCAATCTTACGTAATTCTACGGCACCTTCTTCAGTTAAGCTTTCAGGAACCCCATCTGCTGGAATATTTGGTAAATGCGCAGCTAAATCATGTTGATCTTTTTCAGTTTTTTCTAGATCGGCATCTAATTGTTTAATATCAGCACCGACTTGCTTCATTTCATTAATAGCATCTGTTGCATCTTCTTTATTACGTTTTGCTTCGGCAATTTTCTTAGATGCTTTGTTCTTATTAGCCTTTAAAGTTTCACTCTTAAGAATTAATTCACGGCGTTTTTCATCATATCCAATTAATTCATCAATAGTTTCAGCTTTAATCCCTCTAGTTGCTAATTTATCCTTAATAAAATCAGGATTTTGTCTAATCATTTTCATGTCTAACATAAGTAATACCTCCTAGTAATAGATAATAAAAAAGAAGGCCTCATCCAATTGGGACGAAGGCCTTCTTTTCGCGGTACCACCCAAGTTCTTAGTCATAACTAAACACTCGTATCGTGATAACGGTCACTTACCGTGTAGCATTACCTACCCGCTTTTCGTATGCCGGAAATTTCGACTTGTGATTTTCACCAACCATCACATCTCTTGATGTCTACTAATAAACATACATCGCGTTTACATCTATAAATAATAATATTACATCTATTTTAGATAATCAACTATTTTAAATTCAATTCTTTTAACTTATTATCAATCTGCTGTAAAACTTTTTTACGATCATTCTCATTTTCAATAAAATCATATTTATCGCCATCAATTTGAATTTTTGGCGATTGGTCATAATTTTTATAGAAATTATTATAACGATCATTTAAATCCTGATAATAATCATATAACCCTGGATCATTATCCACTTGTTCAAAACTACGTCCACGCTTTTTAATTCGTTTTAACATTGTATCAAATGAAATATTAATATGAATTAATAAGTCTGGGTTCTTTTGTAGTGATGAATTGGGAATTTCTTCCATCATATTTTCCAATAAAGAATCATAAATATCAGCTTCAGTTTCAGTAGCACGATTCATATCTGCATTCAATCTAAACATCAATGAATCTTCATAGATTGAACGATCCATCACGCTTAACTTTTCACTTTGTGCTTGTTCAAGGTTTTCAAATCTAGTATTCAAAAAATAAATTTGTAATAAAAAGGCATAACGTTTAGGATCTTTATAAAATAATGGCAAAATTTCATTATCATCAACCGATTCATAATAGCCAGTCGAATCCAAATGTTCAGACAATAATCTAGTTAATGAAGTCTTTCCTGCTCCAATAGTTCCTGCTAGTACCAGCATGTAATTCTCCTTAAATAAATCAATAATATTTATATTTTAATACATAATTAAAAAAGTTACATTAAATATTTTAAACCAGTAAAAAAGATGCCCTATTCAAAATAAGAGGCATCCTTTAATTTTATTCTTTATCTCTTAAATCAGTAGGTGAAACATCTACTTTATCTAATGGGATAATCTTAGTATGATTTTTGAATTTATATGCAAAATATAAAATAAATACTAATGGTACTGAAATATAAGTAATTCCAATTTGTTGCCAATTAAAGTTTACAAATGAAGAAATATCTTGACCACAAATAACTAAAATACAAATAATTAAAGTAATAATTGGACCGGTTGGGAACCATGTTGCATGGTATTTTAGTTCATCTAAACTATGACCTTGTTTGATAAATGCACGTCTAAATCTAAAGTGTGAAAGTGCAATTCCAACCCAAGCAATGAATCCAGTTAAACCAGAAGCAGCTACTAACCAAACATAAATTTGTGGTCCAGCAATACTACTAATAAATGTAGCCAATGAAACTAAAGTAGTTGCACCCAAAGCAAGATAAGGAATTCCACGCTTGTTGGTACGTCCCATAATCTTAGGTGCATACCCTTCATGTGACATGGAATATAGCATTCTAGTGGAAGCATACATCCCTGAATTAGCTGATGAAATTACTGAAGTTAAGATGACCGCATTCATAATTGAAGCCGCTGCTGCTAGCCCTGCACGTTTGAAAACAATTGTAAATGGACTAATTGCAACGTCACTAGCACTTGATCCTAATAGATCAGGACTAGTGTATGGAATAATGGCACCAATTACAAAAATAGCTAAAATATAAAATAAAATAATGCGCCAAAAAACATCTTTAATTGCACGAGGAACTGCCTTACTAGGATTATCAGCTTCACCTGCTGTAATCCCAACTAATTCCGTTCCTTGAAATGAGAACCCAGCAACCACAAAGACTGCTAAAATCATTGGAATGCCACCAACAAATGGTGCTTGTTTATAGTGGAAGTTAGATAATCCAATGGTATGGCCACCCATAATACCAAAAATAGTTAAAATTCCTACACCTAAAAAGACGAAGATAGTAATAACTTTAATCAATGACATCCAAAACTCAGTTTCACCAAAAGCTTTAACTGATAAAGCATTGATTAATAATATTAGTGCTAAAGTAATCGCACTAAATATCCAACTTGGCATATTAGGTAACCAGAACTTCATTACCAAGGCAGCCGTACTAATATCAACTGCCACGGTAATTGCCCAATTAAACCAATAATTCCATCCCATCGCAAATCCTAAAGCAGGATCTACATATTTAGCTGCATACACAGAAAATGAACCAGAAACAGGTGTGTTAGTAGCCATTTCCCCCAAACTAGTCATTAAAAAGTAAACCATTAGTCCCATTAAGAAGTAAGCAACTAATGCTCCACCTGGTCCAGCTTGACTAATAACTGAACCTGAAGCAACAAATAATCCAGTTCCAATTGAACCTCCTAAGGCAATCATCGAAACATGTCTTGTCTTAAGTCGTCTCTTTACCCCTTTATCCTGTGATTTTTCACTCATAATATGTCATCCTCTCTTATGATTCTAAGAGGTGCCATCAGAAAAATAACTAAAAAGGATCTCCCCTATATATAAGAAGAGATCCGTAATCAATCAAATTTTAATTATTGATCCTAGAAAGCACTCCGTAGAAAAACTACGACAGTCCTCAGCTTATTCAACTGAGCCCCAACTAATAGTTGATAAAGCAGCTATTAGTTTCGGCAAAATCCCCTTTCACCAATCTATATACATCACTTTATTGACAAAGATTGGTTATTAATGTCATTTGCGCCTCTTCTTAGATTTACTAAGTAATTATATAACATATAAGTTAATTAAACAATAACTATGATAATTTTAATTCGAATGTCTTATAACCATCATATTTATCAATTTGATGAAAGCCTAGTTTATTTAACACTTTCATTGAAGGCTCGTTATTTTGATTAACAGTTGCTTCAATTAAAGAAGCTTCGTCAAAATTTTCAAGAACTGCTGACAAAGCCTTTGTCATATAACCTCTTTTTTGATAGTTATTATTCATGAAATAACCTAATTCCAGATTGTCATAAACTGGTTCAAAATTTTCACCAATTTCGGGAAATAGATTAATTAAGCCAATAACTTTACCAGAATCTACTAATCGAATCACAAAAGTAACATGATCTTCATTTTCTGATTGGAAAATCATTTTAGCTTTACTTTCATCTTTAACTGGTTCAAAACCAGTCTTTTTGGCTACTTGATCATTAGCAATCATTTCCCAATAATCTTTAAAATCATTAGGATTTAAGGTATCTAATTTAATTTCACCTAAGTTAATATTTATATTCTTCAACAGACATTACCACCATTCTTGCGTTAAAATAATCACAGATATTATATATTTGAGGTGTAAATATGAAAATAATAAAAGAATCAATTCGTAAAAATTCAAACGCTTTTATTCAAGGATACCTTAGACCTGCAGATGTTGAAACTAATAATTTCAAACATCCCGCTATTATCATTCTTCCTGGAGGTTCTTATAATCACATTCCAATGGTCCAAGCGGAAAGTATTGCCTTAAATTATTCAGCTAAGGGATATCAAAGTTTCTTTGTTCGATATACCTTTGAACAAGAAGCAAGCCCATTACTACCTAACCCACTAGTAGAATTAGCAAATGCTATTAAAATGATTCGTAAAAATGCTAGAAAATGGAACATTGACCCTAATAAAATTGTTATTTCTGGATTTTCAATTGGTGGTCACATTACCAGTCTATACAATGACTTTTATGATAGTAAGTGGTTAATGGATAAAGTAGATGTATCAGATGCCAAAATATTAAAACCAAATGCAGTTATTCTAAATTATCCGGTGACCGATTTAACACTTGGTTTTCCAGGTGACAAAGAAACTATTGATAACTGGGTTAGTGATCAAAAAGAACTAGCTGCTGAAGAACATGTAACTGATACTAATGCTCCTACATTTATTTGGCATACCGCAGATGATCCATTTGTGCCAGTTAATAACTCTTTAAAATATTCAATGAGCTTAAACCAATATAATATAGATAATGAATTACACATTTTTCATCATGGGCCTCATGGAATGGCATTAGCTAATTCAGTTACTGCTTGGAATGAAGCTTCCAATAATCCACACGTTGCTAAATGGTTTAATTTATCAAATGATTGGTTAAAACAAATTCTATAAAAAAAGCTGATATCAAAATGATATCAGCTTTTTAATTTATAAATATGAACGACGAACTGGACGCCAATGCTCTTTTAGGCGCTGAGCATATCTAACATAAAATGTTTCAGAAATTTGTACCCATGTATAAGCAACAAAGGCAGCTCCTAAAGTATCAGTAGGATAATGAGCGTTCAAATAAATACGTGATGCCATCACTAACAATAAGAAAATAAAAGTTATAATTTGTATAAATAATTGCTTCTTCCAACTCTTAATCATTGGCACCAATACAATCCATATAATACTGATCACAATAAAGATTCCAAAAACATGTCCACTAGGGAAACTAAATCCAGTATCGGCTGCACTATGTAATGATGGACGTGGTCTTCTAACGATATTTTTAACAATAAAGGCAACAACATCACCACCAATAATAGTGAATATTGACCATAGCGCAACAATTTTATTTCTAAATCCCCAAAGGAAAAATGCAATAATTAATATCCACACAATATCCATTTTAGGACTAGCTAATGTAGTCGATAGGTGCATCAATTGTTCTTTAAATCCACCTTGTGACTTCTGAATTGATCCGATAATAATTGAATCAATAAATTTTAAATAACCAGAATTCATAATCACTGAAATAGAAACAAATAATGATAATATTAATCCCAAAGTGATTTTGAATATTCTTTTATTATCCTTATCAATTATCATGAAACCTTAATCCCCCTAAAAAAGTTTTAAATTTAGTATAACATAGCTAATATATATGAATTCATATTTTAAGAAAAATTATAAAAATCACTTTCAAAGGTATATAATTCAATCATTGTTATAATAAAAACAATTAAATATTTTAGGAGGCAAAATCATGATTGGAACAGTAATACTTATGATAGTCATTGGCCTATTTGCTGGAATTGCTGGTGCTATCTTAGGATTAGGTGGCGGAATTATTGTCACCCCTATTTTGACTTTAGCTTGTCATCTAGACATCAAATATGCCATTGGAGCTAGTGTCATCGTGGTAATTGCTACCAGTTCTGGATCAACAATTGCATATTTAAAAGATGAGGTCTTAAATCTTCGAGTAGCAATGTTTTTAGAAATTGCTACTACTATCGGAGCCGTTTCTGGAGCATTATTAACCGGGATTTTAGAACCAAAATATCTTTACATATTATTTGGATTGCTATTATTATTTTCATCATTTAACATGGCGCGCAAATTAATGAATAAAAATAAATCTAATCTTAGCAATAAAAATGATAGGATTGCTCAAAAAATGCGCTTAAACGGTAGCTATTATGATAAAGCTGAGCATAAACAAATTGACTATAAAGTTGAAAACATCCCTGGTGGTTTATCAGTAATGTTTGGTGCCGGATTAGCTTCTGGATTATTAGGGATTGGTTCCGGGGCATTTAAAGTTATTGCCATGGATACATTTATGAAAATGCCATTAAAGCCTTCCAGTGCTACTAGTAATTTAATGATGGGAGTTACAGCAGCTGCATCTGCTACTGTTTATTTCTTTAATGGATCAATCTTGCCATACATTGCAGTACCATTAGCATTAGGAATTTTAGTTGGTGCAACAATCGGATCAAGAATCATGCAAATTTTACCAGCAAGATGGATTCGAATCTGTTTCGTACCAATACTATTGTATATTGGTATTAGCATGGTTATTAAAGGTTTCTAGGAGGTTAACAAATGAACAATTCTAAGCAAACCACTAAAGCAGAAATGAATGAAATTGAATTAGTAATTGGTAAAATCCTAAGAATTGGGGTTATCATATCAGCTGCAATTATGATAATTGGCCTGCTAATGTTCCTTATTACTGGTAATTCTGGATATGCTGGTAATTATCATCCTTCATCATTTAAAGAAATTTTTCATGGCATTGTCCAATTAAAGCCATATGCCATTATGATGTTAGGAATATTTTGCTTAATTCTGACCCCTGTTTTACGAGTAATCGTTTCAATATATTCATTTTATAAAGAACATGATATGTTATACGTTTATATCACAACGTTTGTACTATTAGTCTTAATCTTTAGTTTCTTCTTAGGACAATAATAAAAAAGAGCAATGAAAATTATTTTTCACTGCTCTTTTTGTTTGCCATATTAACACGAAAGCGAATATATAGTTGGTTTAAGAATTCAGAAAATAAGAAACCAGAAGCAATTGCTCCTGCAATAAATACAACTTGGATTAAATTGGACTTAGCTAAAATAAAGTTACCAGTTGCTAAAGATTTCATAACTTGATATGCCTGGCCTCCAGGAACAAGTGGTACTAACGCTGGAATGTTAAAAATAATAACCGGCATTTTTTTATAACGTGAAGCGAAAATACTTAAAATTCCGACTGTAAAAGTTCCAAATAAATTGGCAAAAATATATCCACTTATATATGTATTAATGTAGAAATAAACAAGCCAACCAGAAACACTTACAATTCCACTCACGTTAAGTGCTCGCTTAGGTACATTAACTAATAATCCAAAACCAATTGTTGCTAGATAAACACAAACAATATTAATAAATAGTCCCAAATAAACACCTCATCCCATGATTTTAATTGCCATCGCCACACCAAATCCTAAAGCACAAGCACTCATAATGGCTTCAACTCCACGAGAAGGTCCTGAAATTAAATTTCCAGATAAAACATCCCGAACCGCGTTGGTAATAGGAACTCCAGGAACCAATGGCATTAATCCACCTGTAATTAAATCATCGGCACTATTGGCTAAGTGCATCCTAATCATAATTATAGAAGCAAAACCAATGGTTAATGCAGATATAAATTCATTCAAAAACTTAATAGAAGTATATTTGTCGATAACATTATAGACGAGCCAACCTAAAACTCCAATAAAAGCAGCTGCCCAAAAGTCAAAGGCGTTATGTCTAAAAACAATTTCCAGGGTGCCACTGACAACTGCAGCCCCTAGTAGTTCAATCCAAAATGGATATCTAGTTACGTGTTTATCAATATGTTTTAAAGAATGATAAAACTGCCCTAAAGTAATCCAGCCAGCCTGAAACTGCCTAGAATAATCATTCACTACTGAAACTTTTTCTAAATCGAAACTACGTTTATCAATTGAAATAACTTGTGAACCCATATTAGGGCTAACTGTCATTATAATTCCTGTTAAAGTCACATAAGAACGGCTATCAGAAAAGCCAGCATTATGACAAATGCGATCGATTGTATCGTTTACTCTAACCATTTCAGAACCATTTTCAATCATGATTTTACCTGCTAATAAACAGGTTTCCACCACTAATTTGCTTTTCCTTTTTTCATTCAAAAAATTCACCTACATTTGTGTAACAATAATATTATTTCAAATTATAACATGGATTATTTTCAGATAAATAAAAAACGAGTTTTAAGTGTTATCCACTTATCCTCGTTTTATTCGTTCGAATTCTTAATAAAAATATAATGTGATGCTTTATAACTAATTACATTTTCTTGTTTATCAGTTAAATTTTGTACAGTAACTGGGCCTTCAAATGGTGAATGCTTAATGACTTTTAACTTATCACCAATATCAAGTTGAATATCACCTAAATAAGTTAATAAATCATGATTATCGATAAAACGATCAACGATTACCGTATCACCATCTTTAGCATCATTTAGTAACAAATGGCTGTCTTCTTTATAGTGACCATCCATACTAGGAATTACTCCACCATGTGGACAATGAGTAGGATGACCAAGCTTATCATACATTGCTTTTAATAAACGATCACTTGTAACATGTTCTAATACTTCAGCTTCTTTATCTAAATCAGGAAGTGGATAATTTAATTCATTAACTAAAAAGCTTTCCCAAATACGGTGTTTTCTAACTAAAACTTCAGCTAACTTAATCCCTTTTTCTGTTAAGTAGACACCGGAATAAGGTTCATGGTAAACCAAACCTTCTTCAAGCAATTTATTTACCATTTCAGTTACAGAGGCTGCAGCTATATCTAAACTGATTGCAATTCTTTTATTGGAAACTTTATCCTTAGTTCCACCTAGTTCAAATATAATTTTTAAATAGTCCTCTTTTTTTGGGGTCATTCTTATCAGCGTCTCCTAAATTAAAATCTAAATGCATTGGGTTTTAATATTTAATACTACAGCATTTAATACAATTTTACCATTTTTATTTAACTTTTTTTAATAAAAAATATATAATTGAGTTGTAGGTTACATAAGTAATAAGAAACTGGAGATGGAAATATGAGTGAAAAGTTATTCAAGTTCGATCAACTCAGCGAACAATCTCAAGAAAATAGTGTCAAAGGTTTCAGTAAATTCTTTGTCAAAATGTATCGAGATCGCAACATGGAACTAATTAGTCAAGATATTGATAATTCCTTCTTATGGGATATCGACCGCGAAGTATATCGCAATCGTTTTGAATCAATTGAACATGCTGCAGCAGATACTGTTAAATATTGCAGTAAAAATTACCGTGAACTATTAAAAGATTTAGATATTAACTTTTTAGCTAATGGTACTTCTGAAATGCCTTGGGAAGATTGGTACCAAGCAAAATACGATAAAGTACCAGCCGGATTATAAAATAAAAAGCTCAACCTCAATTTGAGGCTGAGCTTTTTTATTAATTTATTTAATATCAGTACCACTATCATAAAACAAGTCTTCTTTTTTGCCACGTTCAACTTCGGCTTGTAAAGTGACATGTTCAACATTGTATTTATCATGTAGTAATTTAGTGATTGGATCATATATTTTTTCAGCGTCACTAATCATCATGTCTTGCATATTAATATGAGCAGAAAACATAATGCTATTTTCATCAACCGACCAAATATGAACATGGTGCACACCGGTTACTCCATCAATATTTAATAAATCCTTTTGAATTGCATAGCAATCAATATGTGGAGCCCCTTGCATCAAAATCTTAATGGTCTTGCTGATAATTGGGAATGTTTCAGAGATAATGTATAGTGCCACAATAATGGTTACTAAAGGATCAATAATATTCCAACCAAATAGTCTAATTAAAATTCCACCAACAATAATACCAATTGAGGCTAAAGTATCACTTAACAAGTGTAGATATGTAGCTCTAACATTCAAATTATTTTTCGAACCATGATTCAACATAATAGTTGAAATCAAATTAGCAACTGTTGAAACCACAGCAACAATTAACATCAAATTTCCATTAATTTGTTCTGGTTTAAACAGTTTTGGAATTGCTTCAAAAATTAATACCGCCGAAATCATTAACAAGAAAATTGAATTTAAAAATGCTGAAATAATTTGCGCACGCTTATAACCGAAAGTATTAAATTTATTTTGTGGACGTTCACTAATACGATGGGCATAATAACTACCTACCACTGAAGCTGAATCCCCTAAATTATGAAAGGCATCTGATAGTAATGACAAACTACCTGATAAAATTCCACCTAGAAATTCAACTAACGTAATTAATGAATTTAAAACGGTCACAAATAAAAAGCGACTACCAGTCATCTGGTTTTGTTCTTCATCATGTGAATGCATTTAAATTCCCTCCTATCTATACATTAATTATACAATAAATACATATAACAAAAAAAGGTCGCTTTTCTAAAAGAAAGCGACCTTTTGGTATTTTAAACTAATAATGGTTGTTTAATTAAACGTTCGTAAGCAAAATTTCTAATTTCGGTGTTGGCAGTTGCAGAAATTGGAACTACCTTACCTGTTTCTACAAAGCCAGCTTTTTTAATGACATGTTGCATCCCTAAATTACCAGGATTAGTGTCCACGCGAATACTATTAATGCCATTTACATTTTTTACGACGTCATAAATGGCTTCAAATAATTTTTGTGATAAGCCACGACCATGGTGATGACTTGAAACAGCCACCCGATGAATTGATACGTAGGGGCCATTTGATAACCATTTACCATCTAAATGTTCATAACTGTTATCTTTACCGGGAATGACGGCAGCAGTACCTAAAATTTCTCCGTCTTCTTCTAGTACAACAGTCCATTGGTTAAGAATATCATTCATTAATGAATCAGCATTAGGATAACCATCTTGCCATTGATTAACACCCTGTTTAGCCAATAGTTCCTTTCCTTCGAAAACAATTTGTTTGATTGCTGCAAAATCTTCGATGTGTGCTCTTCTCATTAACATGATCAAGCCCCCCTTTATCAATTTAATTATTTAAAACTCGATTTAAAGATAATATCACCATTTTAAATAAATGCAAAGGATTTTATACTTTTTTATAAATAAAAAAACATCCCATTAAAATGGAATGTTAATTCATTAATCTTCAAGCATGCGCCAGTTACCTTCAGCTGCTTTAGAAATTTGATTGATAAAATGAAGCACTGAACTAGCACGCTTTGTGTCATGTTCATTTAACTTATTTAATCCTTTACCTGATGACATGGGTTGACCCAATGAAAAATCATTTTCTTGTAAATGACCTTCCGCAAAAGCAATTACCGTTTCACCTGATTCAATCTTAGTAATAATAAAGAACATTGAAAAGTCATCGTTTTCCTTCATGTAAGCAGGCATTGCCCAAATATCTTCTGCAATTTGTTGCATTTCTTCATTCATGAAACGATAGTACTTGTGATTAGCTTCAGTCACAGGAGTATTTAATACAAACATCATTTTACTAAAAGCTGGAGTTCCCATTTTGATATTGTCTTCCATTATCTTTCACCTCTAATTTTGTTTTTGTTGCTTTAATTGTGCTTTTAATTTTATATTTTCATTTCTTAAGTTAGTTAGTTCAGACCGTACTTCCCCTAAAATTTGTAGTTGTAATTTTTCAATTTCTAAATCATGGGGCATTTGATTTTGAGTTAAATGATCTAACTTCGCATGCAAAATACGTAATTCATGTTCTGATTTTAAATTAACGTGGAAATCATTTTCGGCATCTAAACGATCACGTTGGGCTGAACGATTTTGACTCATCATAATGATTGGCGCTTGAATCGCTGAAAAACAACTTAAAAATAGATTCAATAGTATATATGGATAAGGATCAAAATGAATCCCAAAAATAGCTAAACCATTTATAAGCATCCATGTTAACAGAATTGCTATAAAAATGAAAATAAAAGTCCAACTACCACCAAATTTGGCCACTGCATCTGATACTTTTTGACCAAAAGTAGTGCTTTGACTAAGCGATACGTTCACATCGGTGATTTCATAATTATCATCTTTTAACGCTTTAGTTAATTTACGATTAATTTTTTGGCTTTGTCTTAAATCTGAATTGATTAATGAATCCACACGATTCATACGATATTCTAATAAGTGATTAGCACAAATGAAACTACTCATTTTAGCTTTAGGATAATCTTGCTTAATTGCATTCGAAATGGGTTGGGCTAACTCTTTTAAAATTACCCCTTCATCTCTTAGATATGTTTTCCCATCAGCTAAACATTTTACTTGTTCTTGTGAATCTTTATTCATTTTTCCATCCTCCACTATAAAATTGCTTGCATATCGGCTGGTAAATCTAATTTAAATTCACGGTCGACATTGGATAAATCATCATGGAATTTTAAATAATAAGCATGTAGTGCTTGGCGTTTGATCCCTCTATCTAAAGGTCCATTATATAATTGATCACCTAATAGTGGATGCCCCAATGCAGTCATGTGTACTCTAATTTGATGCGTTCTACCAGTATGTAGTTTAATTTTTACCATGGTGTTATTAGAACTACTGGTTTCAACCCAATATTCAGTCACTGAATTTTTACCATCAGCAATTACTTCCCGACGAAAATTATCGCCTACTCTGCCAATTGGTTGATCAATGATTGCATGTGATTTCGCTAATTTACCATCAACAATTGCATAATAGTATTTTTCAATTTGATGTTTAGCTACTTGTTGGTTCGCCAAACTATTGGCTAATCGATTTTTAGCAACTAAAACTAATCCGGAAGTAAAACGATCTAAACGCGTGATTAAATGGGGCTTTAAATCATGACTACCTTTTTTTCTTAAATAGCCTTTAATACGATTGACTAATGTATCTTCTCGATTTGAAGGCCCCGGAACACTAGTTAATCCTGCTGGTTTGTTCACCACTAACCAATTATCATCTTCATAAATAATGTCAATTGGTTGTTCACTAAAGGCAACCTCGTCATCACTTTGTTCATCAGGAAAAATGACCGTTAATTCATCCCCTGGTTTTACTTGAGCATCAAATTTAGTATGATCATGATTTAATAAGATATCACCATCATGTTTTAAGTCATTATACATACGATGACTAACACCTTTTTTTACTAAAAATTGCTTGATTCCATATTCAATTTTATCATTATTTGCCCAAGTAAATTTCAAAGTCACGTTCCTCCAGTTTATTTTATATGTATGTTATATTAACATATTAATTAGAGAGACTGCTAAATTTCATAATTATAGAAAGAAGACATAGAATGTTAAATTATAATAATCAAGGAAATTTTCCGAATGGTTTTGGCAAAATGCAATCACCAATTGATTTATCAATTGATGAACAAAATCAATATAAAGAATTCTTACCAATCAGTGTAGATGAATTCTATCAACTAAATAATGAAATTGATGATGGGACCACAATTAGATTAACTGGAATGGGTAATGCTACTGTATTCAACCGTGAATTTAACTTTAAACAAATTCATTTTCATACCCCTGCTGAACACACCGTTAATGGTGAAGCAGCTCCTTTTGAAATTCATTTAGTACATCAAAATGCGATTGGTCAAACTGTGGTTGTTGCATTATTGGTACAAATTGGTAATGCTGATGCATCACTTCAAGAAATTATTAATAACTTTGTCCCTAATGAAGAAACTGATGTCTCAATTAATCTAACAGAATGGATTCCAAACTTAGCTAATGGTTTTCATTATGCAGGATCATTAACTACCCCACCATTAACTGAAAATGTTGAGTGGATTGTTATTACTAATAGTCCAATGACAGTTAGTCAAAACCAAGTTGATTGGTTTGTTAAACAGTTTGGTAATAATAATCGTCAGTGCCAAGCAATTAATAATCGAAAAATTGAATATTATGAAAACAAATAAAAAGACATCCCTAATTTTCATAAATTTAGGGATGCTTTTTTTATAGATTAAACTTTTTAAAATGCTTAGCTAAATATTGTAATGTTAGGCTATCAGGATTTTTAATTAATGCATTGGGTTTGCCTGAAGCCATAATTTTACCACCAAAGTTACCACCTTTAGGTCCTAAATCGATCATATAATCAGCATTGGTCATTAAATCTAAATCATGCGTAATCAGAATAATGGTTGCACCTTTTTGTTTTAATTGATTAACCACACCAATTAAGGTTTGCACATCAGTTGGATGTAAGCCTACTGATGGTTCATCAAAAACGAACATCGTCGCACTTTGATTATTGCTTAAATGTTTAACTAATTTTAAACGTTGCGCTTCGCCCCCAGATAAACTAGGTGTACTTTCTCCTAGATGTAAATAATTCAAACCAATTTCATCAAGAATTTTCAATTGGCTTTCAATCGATGGGACATTTTTGAAAATTGGTAACGCATCTTTCACTGATAATTTTAATAAATCAACAATACTATAATCATGCCATTTAATTTCCTGGATAGTAGGATTAAAACGATTGCCATGACAAGTAGGACAAACTTCCTCAATATCTGGCAAATATTGCACATCCAAATGAATATTGCCTAGACCGCCACAAGTAGGACAAGCTCCCTGCTTGTTGTTATAGGAAAATGCTCCAATGCCATAATGTTTATCTTTAGCAGCTGGTAGTTTAGCAAACATATGTCTTAAGTGATCCATGATCGTAGTGTAAGTAGCTAAAGTGGAACGTTCATTTTTACCAACTGGCTTAGCATCCACACTTATAATATGTTGGATCCCTGTTGTTAAATTAGCTACCTGTTTAGGTAATTTTCCACGCTGATATTCATGAATAGCTGGAACTAAACTATTCAAGATTAAACTGGTCTTACCAGCACCTGAAAACCCAGTTACTGCAGTGATTTGACCACTAGGAATAGTGGCTTGCACATTATGCAAATTATAATAATCATTGATTCGAATATTAGTATCTGCACAATCAGCATTAGCTGGAACTTTGGCATGCATAATATCAGCTTTACCATCAATGAAGGGGCCAATTAATGATTGTTGATTATGAGTTAATTGTTTAGGTGTTCCTTGCGCAATCACATTGCCACCTTCATCACCAGAACCAGGTCCAATTTCAATGACCCAATCAGCAGCACTAATAATATTCACTTCATGGTCAACTACTACTAATGAATTACCTTGAGCAATTAAAGCATGAAAAATATGAATCAAACCTTTAATATTATCGGGATGCAAGCCTACCGAAGGCTCATCTAATACATACAAAACTCCCGTTGTTTCTGTTCGCAAAGTTTTAGCCAATTGAATTCTTTGTAATTCACCAGTTGATAAGGTGTTACCACTTCTCGATAACGTTAAATAATCTAAGCCTAGTTCTAATAAAGGATTTAAATTATCGTCTAAACTTTCAAACAAGATATCAGCCATATGTTGCATATTATCTGGTAATGACTGCTTAGTTGATTTTTCAAAAGCTGCTAATTCTCCTAATGTTAAATCAGAAACTTCAGCAATGTTTTTACCAGCAACTAGTTGATTTAATAAATCTGGATTCAAACGTGATCCGTGGCAAACTGGACAGGTTGAAAAGTGGAAAAATTTACTAATGCGGTTCACCGCACGTGAACTTTTAGCATTTTTCATTGAATCATATACTGATGCATAAGCATTTTCATACAAAGCATTATCTGAATGAAATACTCGTCCAGTAGACGTATGAAAATCAACTGGATATTGTTTCTTTTCACCATGTAAAACAATTTGCTTTTCTTTAGCAGTTAAATCTTTATATGGAACATTAGTACGTACCCCTAAGGATTGAGCAATTGATGACATAAAATTACGCCCTGGTAAATGCCAAGGTGCAATCGCACCTTCATCAATCGATTCATTTTCATCCTCAATGATAGTATCTGGATCTAACGCACTAACTTTCCCCGTTCCATCACATTTAGGACAAGCACCTCCAGCATTGAATGCAAAATCTTCAGCGGATTTAGCACTAAATTCAATTCCACAAGTAGGACATTTAATCAAACCCATCCCACTTTTACCATCATTAGGTAAATCCATTGCTTGAGCAATTTTTAAACTAGGTGCAACTCGATGTCCATTCGGACATACTGGTGACCCTAGGCGTGAAAAAATCAAACGAATAATATTAAAAATTTCACTCATTGAACCAACTGTTGAGCGTTCAGAAGGAACATTGGGACGTTGCTTTAAAGCAATTGCTGATGGAATATGACGGACTTCACGAACGTTAGTATGTGCAGTTTGTCCAATCCGACGTCTAGTATATGTAGATAATGCTTCTAAATATCTTCTGGAACCTTCTGCATATAATATCCCCATTGCAAGCGAACTTTTCCCTGAACCAGATGGTCCAGAAATGGCAACAAATTGATTCAATGGAATATCAACATTTATATTTTTTAAATTATGCACATTGCCTCCCCGAACTTCAATTTGGGTAGGTAAAATATTTTGCTTGGTCATCATAGATTTTCCTTTCGTAACCTTATGCTAAAAAAGTGCCGATTAAATATCAGCACTTTGTTAATTACTTATTATCAATTTGATCTAATAAATCATGAAGTTGTTGAATATCTTCCTTGGATAATTCACGATGATCTTTTAAGATTTCATAAATTTGTTGACCAGAATCAATAATATCTTCTAATCGAGAATCCAAATTGTTAAACAAGACATTCGTTAACATTGCACGTAAATGTTCAACGCCATCCTTATCACCTCGAATGGCTCTTTCAGTCATTTTCTTAATAACAATTTTAACATTACGACGTTTTAATTTCTTTTCTTTATGACTATTATAATATGGTAAAAGAAGTGCCACAATAACTGATAGAGATTCAGCTATAGCGGCAACCCATTCAGCTAATTCTCCACTATGCATATGTAATTCATCTCCTAAAAATATTGTAGCAGACAAAAAGCATTGTCCAAAGAACAATGCTTTTTAAAATTTTCTTAACTTAGATACAGAAGATAAATTCCAGAAAGAAAAGAATGAGGTAACGATGGGTAACACTAGAATTCCCATAAGAATTATTGGAATATATGTATCGATACTAATCATTAATAATATTCCATAAATACCAGGAATAATGTTAACAATCATTTCCCAATATGCACCCTTTAATCGATAACCATTATTTTTACCTTGCTTAAATAATAGATAGTGAATTAAAAAACCTATTAATCCAACTAGAAAAACTAAATTTCTAATTAATATGACTGACATTGGAATTGGGGCATCCATAAAAGCAAATAATACAAAATAACTTACTGGAAGAAACAATGCCATCACTAATCCATATAAAACATCCCAGATTTCACATATAATTCTTAGTGCGTTCATTTTAGCTTGAATATAAAACACCCTTTCAATAACATAACTAATATATTATTATCTCATATTTAATTTCTAAATAAAAATAAGCATGATAAAATCAATATAAAATGAAAATTGGAGGAAACAATATATCTATAAAATTAAAATTTTTACATCCTTTGCTAATATTATAATGCCAATTATCACACTGATTGGCATTCCAGCCTTTATATTTGTGGGATTAGCAGATAATAATATCTTTCAAACATTATTGTTTATATTTATAACTTTAGTAAGCATTACATTAACTACTAACATCATTAATGTATTCACACCTAAATATAAAGTTAAAAATATAAGTATTAATTTAATGGGAATATTAGGAATTACTCTAATGATTATTTCTTTATTTACAGCATTATTTAGCAGTAACATCCGAATAATCATATTATTAATATCTTGGGTATTATTATTCTCATCTGGATGGGTATTACTATTTCAAACAAATAAAAAGTCCTAAGCTATTAATTAGCTTAGGACTTTTTGATTACTTCTCATCAATATATTTAAATACTTGTTGTCCTGCTTGGCGACCAAAAATCACGGTTTCAGCAATTGAATTACCACCAATGCGATTATCACCATGTAAGCCTCCAGCAACTTCACCCCCAGCAAATAAACCTTTGACTGGTTGATTATCTGCATTTAAAACTTGAGTTTTAGCATTTACTTTAATTCCGCCCATTGTGTAATGAACCGCTGGAGCAATGTGAATTGCAAAATAAGGTCCTGCACTGATGTCACGATCCATCCCAGTGGTACGATTAAAGTCATCATCATGTTGAGTTCTAACTGCTTGGTTCCATTTATCTAATGTAGTATTTAACTCTTCAGGATTTATTTTAATATTTTTAGCTAAATCACTAAGTGAATCCCCATGAATAACTAAACCAATTGAATCATAAAAATTGATGGCACCAACATGATCACGAATCCCCTGATTTAAAATCAAATAGGCTGATTTTTCAGGTAATTGATTAATCGCATCGGTTACATTTTTACGAGTATCTAATTCATTCACGAAACGATGACCATTCTGATCCACTAAAATGGCACCTTCCCCACGAACAGCTTCTCCAATTAAGAAAGCATGATCATTATCTTGTTGAACAGTAGGATGCACTTGAATTTTATCCATATCAACTAGACCAGCTCCTGCATCAGTGGCTAATTTTAAGCCATCACCGGTTGCCCCAGGTTGATTAGTAGTTCGATAATGAGTTAAATCACTACGATATTTACCAATAATTTCTTTACTAGCACCAAAACCACCAGTCGCTAACATAACTGCTTTTGCATGAATTGATTGTTCATTACCATCTGATAATTTCACATTCACGCCGGTAACCTTATTATCTTCTTTTAAAATTTTATCTACATCAACGTTATTAAAAACTGGAATTTGGTCTTTTTCAACAATTTTCAGAAAGTTAGTAACTAAGAATGCTCCAATAGGGGCTCCCGAGCTAGGACGATGCGTCCGTTTAGTATGCATACCACCAGTAATGGTCAAATCATCCAAATCAATTCCATGATCAGCTAACCAATCCACTGATAATGCAGAATGACTGGTAAAGTAATCAAGCATTTCAGGATTATTTTGTTGATCGCCACCGATAAAAGTATCGTTATAGAAAGCTTTAAAACTATCAATAATATGATGTTTTAATTGTGTTTCGGTCTCAGCAGCGTTCATCCCAGAAGATGCACGAGTTGAATTACCACCTAATTTATCCATTTTTTCTAAAATCACTGGTTTTAAACCTAATTCATGAGCTTGAATCGCACTAACTAAACCAGTTGAACCAGAACCAACAATTACTACATCATAATTAGCTTTTAATTGATCGATGGCAGTTGGTTGAAATACATACTTCCCCATTGTTCACACTCCTTAAGATTTAATTAATACATTTATTTTATTACAAAAAAAGCATTGTCTAAAGAACAATGCTTAAACCTTAAATTTTTGATTAGTAACTAATAAAACAATTGAAATAATAATTACATTCATGAAAATAGCATATTTATCAAAGACATTTGTTAAAAGTCCCATGATTAAAGAGCCTAAGATAAAGCAAAATAGTACTAAACAAGTATCAATTGCAATGCGTCTTGCCTTTACATTTTTAAATCTCAAGAATGAATAAAAATTATCCAATAATTTTCTTAAATTACCTGTCATCATTAAGGGATTAAACGGATTCCCATTCATTAATTTAAATTCTTGAAATTGAGCGGCAGCAGCAATCGCTAATAATCCCACAATCAGAATATCAGAAATAAAATTAGCTAAAGTTCCAACAACCACTAGCAATAATAAATCAATAATTAAAATAATCCTTTTAATATTGCGCTCTCGATAACGACTAGCTTGTAAATGTTTGATAAAAACTACTCCTAGCGCAAACATTAAAATGGAAAATAGATAACGTAATGATTGCCACCATGCTAGCTTACTTAAACTAATACCAAATAAAATAAAGTTTCCTGTTTGTAAACCAACAAAGACTTCACCATGTTGTAAAAAAGTATATGCATCAATTGCTCCAGAATTCATCGCTAACAATAACCCCACAATTGGTGCTTCGTAGATATTCTTATTAATATTTACATACTCCTTCAAAAATCAATTTATATATTATATATCATAGTATATAAATATTAATAAAAATACTAAATAGTGTTTTCAGTAAGGTAAATCGGTAATTTTAACCTTGGTTTTGGAAAAGCCATTATCAGTTAAAATGTCTTTAACCTCTTGTTTACGGCCTTCTGAATTCCGACTTAAAACTACCTCACGTAAAATATTAGGATTAATTTGCGCCAATGAAATAGGTCGATCACTAACTAATGCTGATGCATCAAAATGATTACTTTTAGGTTTTACAATCACATAGCGGATTTCTTCTTCTTGCCATAAAATTTGGCGTTTAAAACATAATGATAATAAGAATAATGAACTTAAACATCTTTTACGAATATCAATGGCCACCGAATTCCAGACTCCTCTTAGGCCACGATAAGCATCGAGCCATTCTTTAATAATAGGCATGATAAAAGCTTTATGCGTCTTTTGATTATATTCAACTTTTAATGGAAATACATACCCATAACCTTCTCCCATATGTTGAAAATCAGGCGAAGTGTATTGAGCAGATAATTTTTGTTGAATCTTTTGACTATCAAAGCCTAATGCCACATCCCCATAATTACCTAAGGCTTGCGAATTACGATTAGGTGAAAAGCTCCAAACATAACTATCAAAATTGTTATGTTGATAATCATTAATGAATGCATCAATTTCTGCTTTGGTAGCATCTAACTGCTTTAAATATTCAATCGCAACTCGATAAGTATAACGAACTTCAAGCGGATCATTCATCGAATGAATATAACCAACGTAGAATAACTTGGTTTGTACAATGTTTTTTAAAGCACTAATGCTCGTGTAATGATAAATTTCACCAATATCATGGGCATTAATATAAAATCGTTTGTAAATAATATCATGTGAATGGGTTCGATAATCGGACTGCTCATCAGTGATAGAATTTAACGCTGACTTGCCATATTGATTTAATGAATCATAAATCTTGTGGAATTCTGCTGGCGTCATGCTTAAATTCATCTCCTCATACCAAAGATTTACATTAATTATATAACAACAAAAAAGCATCGTCTAAAGAGACAATGCTAATTTTAAAAATTTAATTTATCAATTAATAATATTTAAAATAAATGATGACGTCTATGATATCCATAATAATGACGATGATATGGACGATGATATGGATGATAATAATGGCGTTCATATTTTCTTTGATAGTGACGCTTAATATAGTGATGAGCTGCTCCAGCAATCATGGCATCCCTAACATAATGATGGCGATGATAGTGTTCACCATTATAGTTACGATGTTCACTAAAACTAGGTGCCCCTGCTGGCGTTGGTACATTCATATTATGGTCAATCTTAGAAGTTCCATCCGCATAGTTAAATTTAACGCCTGGTTGCACATTATATAAATATACATTGAAATTTAAAGTATTATCGGTTGATAATGCTTGCAAATGAACTCCACGTGCCATTAAGTCACTGCCTTTAAAGACGGGTGTAACTTGATAAATGACCTTCTTACCAGCACGTAAAGCATCACGCACCTTACTTTCGTAAATGGTTTGTACTTTTTGATTACTAAAAGCAGTTTGTGTAAATAAATTCTTTAAATTGTTTTGATCACCTGATTGTAAATTAGGTTCATAATTACCATTTACACTAATACCTTTAGATAAACTGTAAGCAATCTCATGACCACGATTAATGATGGCTTCACGATTGATAAACTTTTGATGCCAACCGGTTGGTTTAACATCTTGAGTAGAACGTAAACTATCATTAGCAACGTTTCGTGATTCTAAATAAGCTGTGTTGCCAGCTGAAGTTCGATTCAAATTATCTAAATTACTGTAAATAACATGGTTGTATTTCCAATCAGTTGTCTTTAAATTGGCATGGTCATTATTTACATAAGTAAAGGCTTGTTCACCAGAAGTATAATTTAAATCATCTAGTTTATTATCACTTTGAACATGTTTTTCAGTATCCTTAGCCTGCTTTTTAGCAACATGTTTATCACTATGTGATGAACTATGATCACTACTTTGTAAACTAGAGCTTGGTTCTGAGCTTGAATTACTATTCTTTTTTGAGGAATCTTTGCCACCCATACAACTACCTAATAAGGCTAGTAGTAAAAGGGTAACAATTCCTCCAGTTAATATTTTTTTCATGTTATCTCCTATGAATTATGTAATATATATTTTTATAATAGTTCTAAGTAATTTTTTTGGCAAACTAAAAAGGCGCTATCCACAAATGGATAACGCCTTTTAACTAGGAATAAATCATTATTCCCATTCAATTGTCGAAGGTGGCTTACTAGTAATGTCATACACTACTCGGTTAATACCATCAACTTCGTTTGCAATCTTAGTTGAAATTTTTGATAAAACATCCCATGGAATTTGTGCAAAGTCAGCAGTCATTCCATCGATTGAGTTCACTGCACGAATTGCAATGGTGTAGTCATAAGTTCTTTCATCACCCATGACACCCACACTTTTGAATCCAGGTAAGACCGTGAAGTATTGCCAGATTTCAGTATCAAGGCCTGCTTTAGCGATTTCTTTACGTAAAATAAAGTCACTATCACGCACGATCCGTAATTTTTCTTGAGTGATTTCACCAATGACACGAATACCTAGACCAGGACCTGGGAATGGTTGACGCCATACCAAGTTAGCTGGCATCCCCATTTCTTCACCTAAGTGTCTAGTTTCATCCTTGAATAATGAACGCACTGGTTCAATTAATTCAAAATGCATGTCTTCTGGAAGTCCACCCACATTGTGATGAGATTTAATGGTTTGAGCAGTATCAGTACCACTTTCAATCACATCAGTGTATAGAGTTCCTTGTGCTAAGAAGTCAATGTCTTTTAGCTTACGAGCTTCATCATTGAACACTTCGATAAATTCTTTACCGATAATCTTACGTTTTTGTTCAGGATCAGAAACACCCTTCAACTTACCTAAGAAACGATCACTTGCATCCACTTGGATGATATTCAAGCCAAATTTACCTTTTAGACTATCCATAACTTCTTCAACTTCGTTCTTACGTAGTAAACCATGGTCTACGAAGATACAAGTTAATTGGTCACCAATTGCCTTGTGTAATAAAACTCCGGTTACACTTGAATCGACCCCACCGGATAGACCAAGGATAACTTTCTTGTCGCCGACTTCTTCTCTAATTTGTTTAATCTTTAAGTCAACAAAATCATTCATTGACCAGTTTGCTTCTGCGCCACAAACGTTAAACACGAAGTTCTTTAAGATGTCAGTACCATATTTGGTATTTCTAACTTCAGCATGGAATTGAATTCCATAGAACTTTCTAGCGGTATCTTGCATTGCAGTAATGGGACAACCTTTTGCGGAAGCCACATTTTCAAAGCCATTTGGAACCTTTCTAACAAGGTCTCCATGACTCATCCAAACTGGTTGATTTTTAGGTAAGCCCTTAAATAAATCAGCATCGTCAGTCGTAATGTCGATATCAGCATGTCCATATTGGCCATGATCTTCTCCATCAACTTTTCCACCGCCTAGGTCATATGCCATTAATTGCATTCCATAGCAAATTCCTAGGATTGGAATATTCATTTCAAAAATTTTAGGGTCAACTTTCAAGGCGTCATCAGCATAAACACTGTTAGGTCCACCAGAGAAGATAATTCCCTTAGGGTTAAAAGCTTTAATCTCTTCGATTGACATATTGTGAGACTTCAACTCGGAATATACACCAAAATCACGAATACGACGGGTGATTAGTTGGTTGTATTGACTACCGAAATCAAGCACCAAAATTTTATCAAATGAAGATAGGTCCATTTCAGCCAAACCATCCACGCTCCTTTTCTAAATTGCTTTTAATCATACCGAGAAGATAGGAATGTGTCAAATTTTACCAGTTAGTATTTCCTTAATAAAATATTGTCAATGCGGTGTTCTTCACCTTTATGAATAATTAAATCGGCTCTAGTTTTAGTTGGTTTAATATTTTCTTCTAAGTTTGGTAAATTAATTGATTGCCAGACATCTTTCGCCATTTGCACTGCTTTATCACGATTAGAATGTGCTAATTCATAATAATGGTTAGAAGGATTTTGAAAGGCGGTATCCATTAATTTCTTAAAACGATCTAGATACCATTTTTCAATTAAGTCATCAGCCGCATCAATATAAATGGAGAAGTCAGTAAAATCACTCACATAAATTTGTTGATTACTTGGTAATTGAAGCGTATTAATTCCTTCAATAATTAAAATATCTGGACGGTCAATAATATCATAACGATTAGGAATAATATCGTAGACTTCATGTGAATAAACTGGTGCTTTCACATTTGGTTGACCGGATTTAACCTCATTTAAAAAGTTAATTAAAGCCTTCATATCATAACTTTCTGGAAAACCCTTTTGTTGCATAATTCCACGACGTTCTAGTTCTTTGGTATTATATAAAAATCCATCAGTCGTAATTAATTGCACTTTCTTTTCTGGGAAAAAGTGACTCAATAAAACTTCCAATAAACGAGCAGTCGTTGATTTACCAACGGCTACACTTCCCGAAATACCGATAATAAATGGGACTTTACGATTTTCTTTGTCTAAAAATTGTGTTTTAGTTTTTTGCCAGTCATTAAAATTTTGTGTACATAAATCCAATAAATGCACAATTGGAATATAAACATCTTTAACATCTTGCAATGAAATTTGGTCATTAAAAGCTTTGATTTGTTTTAAACTTTCTTTGGTCAATGGTACTGATTGGGTATGGTAAAAGTTTTTCCATTCATCTTTTTTAAATGTGTAATAGTTAATTGGATTTGCCAAAGCAATCCCTCCAATAAAATAAATAATTGTTTTTAATCATAACATTTCTGTATTTAGATGTAGTAAAAAAGAGCCTAACCTGCTTAGTTAAGCTCTTTTTGTTTGTTACTAATATTAATTATTGTAAATCATAAAATTTTGCAGGCACACTATCAAAAATTGGTGATAATTGTTTTTCAGCAATGATGGTTAGTTCATGCATTGCACGCGTACAGATAGTATAAACTAATTGACGATCTGCTTCGTCACCATATTGTTCAGCACTAGCATCCCACATCACTACAGAATCAAATTCTAGCCCTTTTGCAAGGTATGAAGGAATAATTAAGGTCCCAGTAGCCAAACGTTGATTTTCAGTTCTAATAAGCGTATTTTTTACATTCATTTGGTTTAATTGTTCGGATAATGATTCAGCATCAGCTAATGTTTTCACGATAATAGCGGTTGTATCATGTTTTTGCTTATCAGCATTGATTTTATCATTCAACTTATTAAGTGCTGCTTTTTGATCATCAACCACATTAATCAATGGTTTGTCCCCTTCACGAGCGAATGATTCAATTTCAACACCATCACCTAATAGATGTTTAGTAAAGTCAGTGATTTGTTCAGTTGAACGATATGATTTAGTCAATTGCACAACATTGGTCTTTTCAGGATCAAACATGGTTCCTAGTTCTTGCAATAATTTATGACTATTTTCATGGGTAAAGATAGCTTGATTCAAGTCCCCTAATAATGTGAAACGAGCACGGGGAAAGGTGAATTTCAAGAAAGCCATTTGAAAGGCCGTGTAGTCTTGCACTTCATCAATGAATAGATATCTAATATCAGTCTTGGCACGTTTACCAGAAATCTTATCAAATAGATATAGGTAAGCTGAGACATCTGAGATTGAAATATCACCCGACTTCATTTGTTCAATAGAATGATCAACACTCTTTTCCCAATCATCCTTAGTCAAATCATAATCTTTTAAGTTCACTAGATTAGGAATATTTCTTAACATGTGGACAAATTGATTATTAATTCTTAAGAAACGGGAATGAACAATTTGTTTACGAATTTTTCTAAATGCTCCAATCACAATATGTTTAGCTAAGAAATTAAATTCCTTATCAGCATTTTCAAATTCGTCTGGATGTGTTCTTTGCACGGCTTCAATTTGTTCACGAGTCAAATCTTGCACTGCTTGTTCAACCCACTGCGTTTTCATTTCTGCTTTCACACGACGATTCAACATCTTAACAAGTCGTTCTTTAGTGGCAGAAAGACGATTTCTTAAATTATAATTTTCATTAAAGCTATAGTAGATTTCAGCAATCTTTTCACGAGAAATAAAGATTTCACCATTGAACTTCAAGTTCTTAAATTTCATATCTTCAGTGTTCAAATGATTAGCATAAGCTGTAACTGCTTTAAAGTAGTCCAAACTATTCTTTAGATTATTAATCTTACGAACTTGACCATCTTCAGAATTATCTTCTTCAAAACGTTCGGATAAAGTTTCAACATTCATATGTGGAACCCGCAAACTACTATATTGATAATAAGTCATTTGCACCATATTTTGTTCCCCTAATTCAGGCAACACTTGATTAATATAATCATTAAACAATTGGTTCGGTGAAAATAAGATTACTTGACCAGAATGCAATTTCCCACGGTATTGATACAGTAAGAAAGCAATTCTTTGTAAAACAGCAGCCGTTTTACCTGAACCAGCAGCTCCCTGCACAAATAACAAGTCAGAATCAGTATCACGGATAATCTTATTTTGTTCAGCTTGAATGGTAGTAACAATACTCTTCATTTTGGTACTAGATTTACCATTTAAGTTATCTAGTAACATTTGATCCCCAACTACTTGGTCAGTATCAAAAATAGTATCAATTTCTCCATCTTTAATTTGGAATTGACGTTTTAAAGTCACATTAACTTCTTGGGATCCCATAGGAGTATTATAAGTTAATTTACCAATCTTACTATCATAGTAGATACTTGAAATAGGTGCACGCCAATCATAAATCAAATAATGATCGGGACTATCAGCAAATGAACCCAATCCAATATAGATAGTTTCCGGTTCGCCTTCGCCTGCTTCTTCAAAATCCAAACGTGCGAAGTATGGACGAGCTTCCATTTTATTTAATTTATCGTATTCTCTAGTAGCATGCTTCCAACTATTTTCACGTTCTTCAAGCATTTGTTGTTGTTGACGAATTGAAACCGAAGTTTCCATCATCCCACTATAAGTACTTGTTTTTAAACGGACATCATTATAAAAGTTTTTATTGATTGCACTTTCATCTTTTTCAGCACGGTTAATCTTCTGTGCTGCTTCAGTTTTAGCAACGCCAATTTTTCCTAAGACGTTCTTTAAATGTTTAGTTTCATATTCTCTAATTGAGTCAGCCATTTAGACATTTCCTCCATTCAAAAGTTGATTAATAATTTTAGCACAAATAATTGGCAAAATAAAATTTTTAACCTGAGGGTCATCTTTTTATTACAAAGAATTTGTATGATAAAATCAACATTGATAGAGACTTATGAAAAATAGGAGGTTTTTTTATGATTAATATTTATCTAGTACGTCATGGACAAACTTATTTAAACAAATATTTCCGTATTCAAGGATCAGCTAATGCTCCCCTAACTGTTAAAGGGGTTGCTGATGCTGTGGATGCTGGTAAAAGATTGAGTAAAATTAAATTTGACCATGCTTACTCAAGTGATATGCCACGTGCATATGATACTGGTAAATATATTTTGCAACAAAATCCTTCATCACTTGAAGAACCTATTATGGATACTGCCTTTCGTGAAGAAAACTTCGGTTACTTCGAAGGAAATGACAGTGAACAAGCTTGGCACCAAATTGGTGGCCCTAAAGGTATGGATAGCTATGGTGAAATGATTGATAAATTAGGTATGGGTGGTACTGCTGATCTAATCGCTGAAGCTGATCCTTATGGTGATGCCGAAACTGATAGTGATATCCGTGCTCGTTTCATGCCTGGATTAAAGAAAGCAATTCAAAATGCTAAAGATGGCGAAAATGTTTTAATTGCTGCTCATGGTACTATCATTAGATGGGCAATTGACCAATTTGCTGATAGCAGCATTGATGTCTCTGAATCAATTTTAAATGGTAGTGTTTCTAAGTTAACTGCTGAACCAGATGGCACAAATATTAAAGTTCAATACTACAATCGTACTGACGAAAACGTATAATAAAAGTAATAAAAAGAACCGTTATCAAATTGATAACGGTTCTTTTTGTGTCTAATTATTTTTTCAAGCGTTCTTTATACATATCAATTTCATCTTCAGATGCACGAACATAATGACGAGGTGCAATTTCAACTAGTTTGCGATTCTTCCCATCATCTTCTTTACTTGCATCATAATCAAATGTTTGACGACTACGTTCATATTCTGGATCAGGAACTGGAACTGCTGATAATAGACTTCTTGTATAATCGTGTAATGGATTAGCATACAATTCATCAGCGTCCGCAATTTCTAACATACGACCATAATGCATAACACCAATTCGATCACTAATGTACTTAACCATTGATAAATCATGAGCGATGAATAAGTAAGTTAATTTACGTTTCTTTTGTAAATCTTTTAATAAGTTAACCACTTGGGCTTGGATTGAAACATCCAATGCAGAAATAGGTTCATCAGCGATAATAAACTTAGGCTTGACCGCTAAAGCACGAGCAATTCCGATACGTTGTCTTTGTCCACCTGAGAATTCATGTGGATAACGGTTAGCGTGTTCTTTATTCAAACCAACCGTCTCAAGTAAGTCTTCAACTTGATGTTTACGATCTTCTTTATCCTTAGCTAAATGATTAATATCAATTCCTTCAGCTACAATATCTTCAACCTTCATACGAGGGTTTAAAGAAGCATATGGATCTTGGAAGATTGTTTGAATATCACTTCTAAATTGTTGCTTTTGTGCTTTATGTCTTAACTTGGAAACATCTTTGCCATCAAAGATAATTTTTCCAGCAGTTGGTTCATACAAATGACTAATGGCACGACCAGTAGTGGTTTTACCAGAACCAGATTCACCAACTAGACCAAAAGTTTCACCCTTATAAACATCGAATGAAATGTCATCAACCGCTTTTACTTCATCTCCTTTACCAACATTAAAGTATTGTTTTAATCCTTCAACTTCTAGAATTTTAGGAGCATTTTCTTCTAACATGATTTCACCACCTAATTATTAATTATTATGTGTTGCTTTAAAGTGTTCTTGACGCTTAACAATGTCAGCTGGTGGTGTGACCTTTGGTGCACGATCATCTAATAACCAGGTTGCTGCATAGTGAGTATTGGAAACTTTAAAGAATGGTGGTTGTTTTAATGTATCAATCTTAAGTGCATACTTATTCCTAGCAGCAAAGGCATCCCCAACCGGTGGATCCAACAAATCAGGAGGTGTTCCTGGAATTGATGGTAATACATCGACATCAGTATCAAGGGTAGGCATTGAACCTAATAGTCCCCAAGTATATGGATGTTTAGCATTGTAGAAAATTTCATCAACAGTTCCATATTCAACAATTTTACCAGCATACATAACTGCGACACGATCAGCCATTCCTGCAACTACACCCAAATCATGAGTGATAAAGATAATTGAAGTATTAATCTTAGTTTGTAGTTCCTTCATTAAATGAAGAATCTTAGCTTGGATTGTAACATCCAAGGCAGTGGTTGGTTCATCGGCAATCAATACTTGTGGATAGTTAACCAAGGCAATTGCGATAACAATTCTTTGTCTCATCCCACCAGAAAATTGATATGGATAATCATTGATTCTTTCTTTGGCGTTGGTAATACCAACTAATTTCATAATTTCTAAAGCTTTTTCCATGGCTTTTTCTTTACTCATTCCTTGATGAACACGTAAAGGTTCAGCAACTTGCTTACCAACTTTCATGGTTGGATCCAATGAAGTCATTGGGTCTTGGAAAATTTCAGCAATGCTTTTACCACGAAGTTTACTTAATTGTTTTTCATTTTTATCTAAAATTTCTTCATCTTTAAACTTAATGCTACCGCCGGCAATTTCAGCGTTAGGTGCATTCAAACCCATAATGCTACGAGTAGTAACTGATTTACCAGAACCGGATTCACCCACAATTGCTAAGGTTTCACCTTTCTTCAAATCAAAACTAATGTCACGAATGGCTTGAACTTTACCTGCATAAGTTTTGAAATTAATTGTTAAATTTCTAACTTCTAGGATATCATCTTTGTTTTCCATTCTATGTCACCTACTCTCTTGATTTTGGATCAAATGCATCACGCAATCCATCACCTAAAATGTTAAATGCAATCATTAATACTGATAGCACAACTGCGGGAACCCACATTTGATATGGTAAGAATTGGAATGATTTTTGACCATTACTAATTAAAGTACCTAATGAAGCAGCTGGAGCTGGAACCCCAATTCCAATAAATGATAGGAATGCTTCGAAGAAAATTGCACTTGGAATAGTAAACATAGTATTAATGATAATAACACTAGTTAAGTTAGGTAATAGATGCTTAAATGAAATCTTAATTGAACTTTCACCTAATGATCTAGCAGCTAGCACAAATTCTTGGTTCTTTAATTCCAGTGTTTGTGCACGCACTAAACGTGCCATATTAATCCAACTAGTAAAGGCAATCGCAATAATAATAGCAGGAATACCTGGTTTTAAGATTAATAATAGTAGAATCATAACAACTAAGTTAGGAATTGATAGCATAATTTCAATAATTCTTTGCATTACAGTATCAACTTTTCCGCCTTTCCAGCCGGAAATAATTCCGTAAGCAACTCCAATAGTTAAATCAAAGAAAGTTGCTACCACTGCAATAATCAATGAAATTCTAGTACCATATAATGTTCTAGCTAATAAGTCACGACCTAAGTAGTCACTACCAAACCAGAAGTAATGATTAGCAGCAGCACCGGTATAAGCATTAACTCTTTGTCCACCTTGAACTAAAGTTCCGTTAAATCCGGGAATATCAATTCCAGGAATACGTGGTGGTAAATTATTAAGATTTGGATTAGTTGAAACATTATTCATTGATGGAATTAAAGCTGAACCAAAAGCCACCACAAATAATAAAATTAAAATAACTAATGAAATCATTGCAGCTTTATTTTTCTTTAAACGACGCCAAGAATCTTTTAAGAAAGTTAACGAAGGAGCAGCAATTTTTTCATTATCTAAATGCGAACCATCTGAAAGGGGTTCAAACGCATCTTTTGGTAATTCTTGTTGTTTATCTGCCATATCTTTAACCTCTCTTTCCTGTAATTCTGATTCTTGGATCAATTAATCCATAAATAATATCAGTTATTAGTAGTACCACACATAACATAAAGCAGTACATAATAGTTAATCCCATAATAGTTGGGTAATCGTTAGTTACAACTGAGTTAACAAATTGTTCACCAATACCAGGAATAGCAAAGATGTTTTCAACAACAAGTGAACCAGTCATAATGTTAACAGCTAGTGGTCCAACAATTGTTACTAATGGAATCAAACTATTTCTTAAAGCATGATGGTAAATAATACCGAATTTACTTAAACCTTTAGCACGAGCTAATTCAATGTAATCGGCACTTAAAACATCAACCATTTCAGTTCTAACAAACCGAGCAGATTCAGCAAATGGCATTGCCGCTAACGCTAGCGTTGGCAGAATCGTATAAGCAAATCCACTCCAACCGGCAATTGGTAGCCAACCCCATTTCAATGCAACAAAATATTGTAATAAGATTGAAAGCACGAAAGAAGGAATTGAAATTCCCAAAATGGAAACAATGGTAGTTGTTGTGTCAACCCATGTTCCCTTTTTAATGGCTCCTAATGATCCAACGACAATTCCTGCCAAAACCCCTACAATAATTGCTTGTAGACCTAATAATAATGATGGTCCAACACGACTAGAAATTAAGTAAGAAACCTGTTGATCACTAAATTGAAATGATGTTCCAAAATTACCATGTACAGCATTAACAATATAACTAATATATTGTTGCCATACTGGTTTATTTAAACCATATTGTTGTAAAACCATATTTCTTTCTGAAGGCGATAACTTCGCTTCATTAGTCAATGGTGTCCCTGGCATTATCTTCATAAGGAAGAAAGTAACTGTCGTTACAATAAATAATGTCAAGATTAAATAAAATATTCGTTTTGCCAGATATCTTACCATAATGACTCCTCACAATCTTTTTTAGTTTTTATACTAAACTATGTTTAATATGTACGGAAAAAATTAAACACCTGCCATAAATACAGTAAGCATTTAACTTATCCCCTATTATAGTCTATCTATTGATAATATCTCAAATAACTTGTGTACTATTTATTTGATAAAGTTATATTTCTAAGATTATATGGTGATCCTGTTGGGAAAAATTGGATTCCTTTAACCCTTGGTTTGATAACAATTGGTTGTACTTGGTGATAGATAGGAATAATTCCTTGATCTGACATCAATAGTTTTTCAGCTTTGACAAGATCATCCCAACGTTTTCCTGCATTGTTAGAATCCTTACCTTCAGCATTTTGTAATAAGGTATCGTATTCTTTATTACTCCATTTACCATTATTGTATGCACTATCGCTTGTAAATAGTGATAGATATGAAACTGGATCTGGGAAATCAGCTCCCCAAGCACTCACTACCATGTCAAATTGACCATTTTGTGAACGGCTTAATCTTGACTTAAATGGAATATTTTGTGCAGTGACTTTTAAGTTAGGTAGTTTTTCCAAAGCTGTTTGTAGGTATTCAGTAGTACTCTTACCTGCAGCAGTATCATCAGATAGCATTGAAACATTAACTGATTTCTTACCAGTTTCTTTTAGACCTTTAGCCCATAATTTCTTAGCTTCAGCTAAATTGTAACTAACGCCTTCTTTAGTTCCTGCATCATCAGTAAAGTCTTTCCCATTACGTTTAGACATGCCTGGTGAAACATAGCCAACTGCTGGTTTTGATCCATCACCTAAAACATCTTGGGTAAATTGTTTACGGTCAACGGCTAATGAAATAGCTTTTCTAATGTTAGCATTCTTGAATACTGGATTTGTCTTTTCATTCATTTCAATATAGAAAGTTGATGCAACATTATTATTATGCAATTCTTTATTATTCTTAAATTCACCAACTTGTTGTTTTCCAGAAAGTGTATCAACGTCTAAACCACCCGTTTGATATTGATTCAAAGCGGTATTAGGATCTTTTTGCACGTTGAATTTAACACCATCAAATTTAATACTCTTAGCATTCCAATAGTCATTGTTCTTAACTAATTTCCAACTATCATTAGTACCGGTCCATCCAGTAACTTTAAATGGTCCATTGTAAATCATATTGTTACTATTAGTTCCATATGAATTACCATATTTATTAACCACAGATTCACTTTGTGGATAGAAAGGATACATTGCTACTAAGTATTTAAAGTAGGTTTGAGGTTTTGTTAAATTAACAACTAGCTTATAATCACCATCTGCTTTAACACCTAAAGAAGAAAGTGGTGCTTTGTTTTTACCAATTTCGGTCGCATTTTGAACATGATCGAATAAGTATGAATATTGAGAAGCAGTTTTTGGATTTACTGTACGTTGCCAGCCATATACAAAGTCCTTAGCAGTAACTGGTTTCCCATTACTCCATTTAGAATGTCTAAGATTAAATGTATAGGTCTTACCATCCTTAGAAACTTTATAACTTTCTGCAACTCCTGGCTTAACTGTATTGTTTTCACCAGACATTAATAATCCTTCATTACTATTATTTAATGTACCAGCAGCAGTAACGTCAGTAGCCTTTGATGCATCCAAAGTAGTTAAATTAGAACTTTGTTGCCATTGTACTAATTTACTGTTTGATTCTTTACCGCTATTATTACCGCAAGCGGCTAGCAGGAATGCTGACGCTGCTCCAACAGCACCAACTTCCAACATTGATTTTAACTTCATAATATTCTTACCCCCAATTACATATACCTATCGCGAAATAGATTAAACTTCTTTTAAAAGGATTAATGAAATATTAACATTACTTTATAATTAAAAGCAAGACATTTTCTAATTTAATTTTAATTTTAATGTAACTTTTGTAAAACAGTGTGACATAATGTCACATATTAATGTTGATTATTATTTATACGAATATTTCTAAGGTCATATGGTGAACCTGTTGGGAAGAATTGAACACCACTGATTCTTGGCTTAATGGCAATAGGTCTAACTTGGTAATAAATTGGAATAATTCCTTGCTCACTCATTAAAGTCTTTTCAGCATTAACTAAATCATTCCAACGTTTATTAGAATTATTAGCGTCAGTACCTTCTGCTTTATTAATTAATGAATCATATTTAGCATTACTCCACTTTCCATTATTATATGTACCATTACTTGTAAATAATGATAAGAAAGAAATTGGGTCTGGAAAGTCTGCTACCCAAGAGTTAATAACCATATCAAAGTCACCGCTTTGTGCACGAGTAAGTTTTGATTTAGATGGTACATTTTGTGATGAAACGTTTAATCCTGGTAATTTTTCTAATGAAGTCTGCAAAAATTCAGTAGTAGATTTACCATTATCTGTATCATCGGCAAGAAGACTAATATTAACTGAGCTTTTACCAATTTCTTTTAGTCCTTTATTCCATAACTTCTTGGCATCATTTAAATTATAAGAAACACCAGTTTTAGTACCAGCATCTTGAATAAATGTTTTACCATTATGTTTAGGCATTCCTGGTGAAACATAACCTTGAGCTGGTTTTGATCCATCACCTAAAGTACTCTTAGTAAATTGATCACGATCAATAGCCAACGAAATGGCTTTTCTAATATTTATATTTTTAAAGACAGAATTATTTTTCTGATTCATTTCGATATAAAATGGCGCCGCCATATCTACATTATGTAATTCTTTAGAATGTTTAAATTCTCCGACTTGTTGTTTACCGACAAGATTTGTTAAATCTAAAGCACCGGTGGAATATTGATTTAAATCAGTATTAGAATCTTTTTGTACATTAAACTTAACACCATTAAATTTAATATTTTTAGCATTCCAATAATTATTATTTTTAATCAATTTCCAACTGTCGTTAGTACCAGTCCAACCTGTAACCTTAAATGGACCATTGTAAAGCATGTCATCACTGTTAGTACCATATGATTGTCCATACTTATTAACGGTTTCCTTACTTTGTGGATAGAATGGTGCCATTGCTACTAAGTATTTAAAATATGATTGTGGCTTAGTTAAGCTCACTATTAGTTTATAATTACCATCTGCTTTAACCCCTAGTGAAGATAATGAAGCTTTATTTTCACCAATTTGGCTAGCATTTTTTATATGATCAAATAAATATGAATATTGAGAAGCTGTTTTTGGATTAACCGTTCGTTGCCAAGCATATACAAAATTATTAGCAGTTACTGGTTTTCCGTTACTCCATTTAGAATGGCGTAAATTAAAGGTATAAGTTTTACCGTCTGGAGAAACTTGATAACTTTTAGCAACTCCTGGTTTCACTGTGTTATTTTTTGCAGCCATTAATAGGCCCTCATTACTATTATTTAAAGTCCCAAAAGAAACGTTATCGGTAGCTTTGGAAGCATCCAAGGTAGTTAAATTGGTTGGTTGTTGCCATTGCACTAATTTACTACTTGATTGTTGTTTATTACCACATGCTGAAAGTAAACATAACGATGAAACACTGACAGCACCAGCCATGATAGCTGATTTTATCTTCATAATTAATTACCCCCAATATAACTATATCTATATAAATTAATTTTTATAGATACATTAATAAAATGTTAACACTGCTTTATAATCCAAAGCAATAACTTTTATAATATTATTTTAATTTTATGCAAAAAATAGCGGCTACATGTAATATCTTATTACAAATGCCCTATTTTCAACCAAAGAATTTGGTTATAAATCATTAAAACGGCTAATTAATATTATTATTAAAAAATAAATTCTCATATTTTTATAATTTGTCATAAATAAATTAATTCAAGAATAGAAATGTTATAATATAGCAAATCAAGGAGGATGATCGAGTGGATAACAAGCAAACAACCGCAATCACAATCGGATTAAATTTAGATAATGAAGAATTCGATTATTCAATGGATGAACTAACAGCACTAGCAAATGCTAATAATATTGAGGTACTTTCTACATTAGTACAAAAATTAGACCATCCCGATTCAGCAACCTATTTTGGTAAAGGAAAAGTTGAGGAATTAGCAACTGATATTATTGATTACGATGCCGATATGATCATCGTTAATGACGAACTTTCACCTAGTCAATTAAGAAATTTAGAAAAGAAAACTAATACTAAAGTTATTGATCGTACTGGATTAATTTTAGAAATATTTGGTACTCGTGCTCAAACTCATGAAGCCAAACTACAAGTTCAATTAGCCAAATTAGAATACCAATTACCTAGATTGCACACTAGTGCCAGCCAACGCCTAGATCAACAAGGTGGCGGTGGTTTTGCCAACCGTGGTTCTGGTGAATCACAAATTGAATTAAACCGTCGTGCGATTGAAAGAGACGTTACTCATATTAAAAATGAGTTAAAAGCAATTCAAAAATCAGACAAAACACAACGTAAACAACGTGATTCAACTAATATTCCAACCGTTGCTTTAGTCGGATATACTAATGCTGGTAAATCAACTATTATGAATCAACTAGTTGGTCGTTACGGTGAAAATGTTGATAAACAAGTAATGGTTAAAAATATGCTATTTGCTACTTTAAATACAAGTGTCAGAAAAATAACCTTCCCAGATAATAAGGATATGTTGCTTTCCGATACTGTTGGTTTTGTTAGTAAGTTACCCCATCAATTAGTTCAGGCCTTTCGTTCTACTTTATCAGAAGCTGCTAACGCTGATTTATTGATTCAAGTAGTTGATGAATCTGATGAAAATAAAGAATTAATGATGGATACTACTATGAAGACTTTAAAAGAAATTGGTGTTGAAAACGTTCCAATGATTACAGTCTTCAATAAAGCTGACTTAGCTAATGAAAAACGTCCAGAACATGTAGGTGAAGATTTAATCATCTCAGCTAATGAAGATGATTCTATCGATGAATTAGTCAAAATAATTAAAAAGAACAGTTATTCTAATTATGCTGTTGCTGAATTCATAGTGCCATTTGATAAGGGTGAAATTATTAATTATTTAAATAATAATGCAAATGTATTGGCAACCGACTATCTTGCTGAAGGAACTAAAATTAAAGCTGAACTTCCAGCTTCACAAATGGACAGATTTAAAGATTATATTATTAAAAATGAAGATTAAAAAAATGCCGCTAAATAATTAGCGGCATTTTTATTTATTATTTTAAAAGAATATTTTACTAACAATAATGACAAATACTAATAAAATAACTGAACTTGTAAATGAAGCAACTAATGGCTTAACTCCACGGTTAAGTAAAACCTTAAAGTTAACGGTCATCCCTAATGCTGCCATAGCCATTCCTAAGAAAATATAAGCGGCATTTACTAAGATGGACAATAAGCCCGCACTAAAATGAGCATATGTCCCAATAATACTAGTTAGAATAAATCCGGCCATAAACCATGGAATTGGTAGTTTGCGTTTACCGCTAACTTCACCATTAGTAGTAGTTTTTTGATACCAGATTCCAATAATTAATGCAGCTGGTGCTAACATTAGTACTCGCGATAGCTTAGTGATAATTGCAATGTTTAAAGCAACTGGGCCATCAGAACTACCAGTTGCCACTGCATGCGCAATTTCATGTAAAGAGCCACCCGCCATCACACCAAATTGATCTGGTGCCATGTGTAATAATGGTTTAATGGCAATTTCAATTAAAGTAAAGACTGTTCCCATAATGGCAACAATAGCGACTGCAAGGACTTGATCTTCTTCTTTTTGTGCTTGTTTGTCTGAACTAACTTTAATTTGTGGTGAAATTCCCATAACCGCAGCAGCTCCACAAATACCTGTTCCACTAGCAGTTAAAATGGATAGCTCCTTATTCACCCCTAATTTACGATTAAGTAAATAAGTTCCAGTAATTGTTCCTAAGACTACTAAAATTGCTAATAAAATGGTTTTAATTCCTGAAGACATTAAAGTATTAAGGTTTAATTTAAAACCTAACAAAATAATTCCTAAACGTAGAAATTTATTAGAAATAAATCCAGCTTCAGCTTTTAACCCCCTAGTAATTTTAGGTTGAACTTGTAATAACATTCCAAAAATAAGTGCTAAAACCAATGAACCAATAATATTTAAATATGGCATGCCAGCTAAATATGTACCAATCATTGTACAAATAAATGTAATAATAATGGTTACCCAAAATTTAGGTGTAAATATAATTTTCAATCTAATTTCCCCCCTATTAACTTATGTTTTAAGTATATCGGTGTGTTAATATAAAATAAAATTATCATTTTTAATTATGATATTAATAATACTTATAAGGAAGAATCATGTTAGATCAACGATATATTACTTTTCAAATTTTATCTAAAACTAAATCGTACACAAAGACTGCAGAAAAATTGTTCATTACTCAGCCAGCAGTCACTCAACAAATTAAGAGTTTGGAAAATGAATTAAATTTAAAATTAGTTAATTATCAACAACCATTGTTACAAATTACTAAAGATGGCCAAAAATTGGCTGAATTTATTAATAATATTAATGTACAGAGTAATAAGTTCATTCATCAACTAAAAGAAACACCTAAAAAACGTAAATTAGTTTTTGGATCAACTAGATCTGTAGCAATTTTTATGACCCCCAATATAATTAAGAAATTGGAAAATCAATTTCACAATATTGAATGTGTTGTTACTAATACCAATGAAATATTAAAAATGATTGATAATGGTAAATTAGATTTTGCAATTTTAGAAGGTAATTTTAATAAACAAAAATATAGTTATCATGTTATTAAAGATGAACAATTTATTTGTGTTGCTGGGATTGATAATCCGCTAGCCAGTAATAAAACATTTAAGATTCAAGAACTATTAAAACAAAATTTATTGTTAAGAGAAATGGGGTCTGGTACTCGTTTCATCTTTGCCAACTGGTTGGAATCTTTAAACATTACCGAAAACGATTTTAATAAAGTAATTAATGTAAACGAACCCACTGTTATTAATAACCTATTACAAAATAATTTAGGTATTTCATTTATGTATAAGTCATTAGCTGAAAAAGAAATTAATGCTGGTCATTTAAAAGAAATTAAAATTAAAGGTTTAGATATTGTTAGACCCATTAACTTAGTTGCCTTAAAAAATAACTACTTTAATGAGCTAGTCAATTTAATAGAATAAAAAAGGAGTTATGTTTAAAACATAACTCCTTTTAAAATAGCTCATGCATTAATTTATCAACAGTATGCTTGGCAGTTTGCCAATTACTATTATCAATAATATGTACCGATGAACGTAATTCAATCGGAATCTTTAAATCACGTTCATACTCAGCACTACATAACCTTTGTTTAATTTTTTCTTTACTATCACCACGTTCAATCATCCGTTTTTTCAAACTATTATGATCATTAACTTGAATAAAGAAAATAATTGCTTGATTTCCTAATTTATTCAGATAAGTAATCGCACCTTGGGTATCCAAGACAATGGAAGCGATTGGATTATTATGCCAAGCTTTTTTTAATCCCTCATATGAAGAACCATATTTAGCATTAGCATATTCAACATGTTCTAAAAAGTGTTTTTTAGCGAAACTGGAATCACTTTCAAAATAATAATCAACATTGTTTTTTCATTCTTACGTGGAGATCTAGTAGTATGCGTGATTACTTTTCCCACATGGTATTGATCTACTAAATAGTTACGAACCGTGGTTTTACCACTACCAGTAGCTCCTGTAATTACAATTAATTTTTCTTTTCCTTCCATATTAAGACCACTTACTTGCTACATAGTCATTTGTTTTGTCTAAAATTTCTTTCAAATTATCATAAGTTAAAGTCTTACGAGCATCTGCATAATTTTGCCAAACATAATCACTAATTTCTTCTTTTTGTAAAGTTACTTTAGGATCTTCTACTTTAGATGTATAAAAAGTAACTATTTTATGATGCCCATTCTTCATATCATACTCAGCATCAACACTAAAATTAGTATCAATCGTTGCATCAATATTGGTTTCTTCTTTGATTTCTCTGACTGCAGCTTGTTCTAATGTTTCTTTGCCTTCGATATGACCTTTAGGAAAACCCCAAAAATCACTAGTTGCACTTTTTTCCAATAAATATTGTGGTTTGTTATCTACCATTTTATAAACAATTGCGCCACCATCAATTTCAGTAACCATAATCATGCCTCCATTAAGATTTATTATCTATTTATATTATATCATTTTGAAAATCAGGTCCTAAATAATTAACTATTGATTTTCTCCTCATTTTCTTCTAATTTACGATATAATGTAAAATATATATAAATTTTAGGAGGACTTTCATGAAAAATCATCAATACGCAATTGCCGACTACAATTTAAAAATTGTTAAGAAAGAACTAAGAGATATTCATTTCTTAGATGATTCAACTGACGACATCGATAATCCAGCTGAACTATTAAAAACTTTCTTGTTAAAATCATTTTTAGATCAACAAAGCTTGGCAATTAGAGGGCAAAAAATTGCAGGAATGTTAGCTAGCTTTGAAGAAAATGCATTAACATTTCTCGATAAAAATGCCCCTATTTCAAAAATTGGTTTTTACAATATCGCGCTACAACTATTACATTTTGAAGTTGGCGAAGATTTTTTAATTGATAATCCAATCACTAAAATGAAGACTCTTAATTTGCCTGTCGCTAATGTTCATGACAATATTAATTTATATGACACCATGACAGCATGGTATTTATTATTAAACACTCATAACAAGTATGGTACTACTTTTATTGATGACTTAGCATCTAAAGGTTATTTCGCACAAAATCTAAATAGTTTTAAAAAACCATTAATCTTTAATGGTAAGGCTATGCCAGTTTATGATACCAATAGTTTAATTCGTGAAGTGGTTTATGTAGAAGCCGATCAAGACAATGACCATGATGGTAATTTAGACTTATTAAAAACAGAAATTATCAGACCAAAAGAAAGTAATAAAAATAAAGTTCCTGTTATCTTCACTGCTAGTCCTTACAATCAAGGTACTAATGATAAAGATGGTGAACAATTAACACATAATGTTAATGTAAGTTTAAAACACAAAGAACCTAATAACTACTCATATTCAGATATTGAACATCATTCTAAAAAAGAAAAACTACCTGAACCTCGTCCAATTGAAGGTAAAACTAGAAAAGCAGAACAAACACTCGATCGTGAACAATCTTATACATTAAATGATTACTTTTTAGCACGTGGTTTTGCCGTCGTTTATTCTGCTGGAATTGGAACTTATGAATCAGATGGTTTTAGAACTACCGGTGATGATGATGAAACCTTATCAGCCACTGCTGTTATTGAATGGCTAAATGGAAAAAGGACTGCTTTTACTAATAAAACTGACAACAATCAAATTGAAGCTTATTGGTCCAACGGTAGTATTGCGATGTCTGGTCGCTCATATCTAGGAACTCTTCAAATTGCTGCTGCTACTACTGGTGTTGATGGCTTAAAAACTTGTATCGCTGAAGCTGCTATTTCTAATTGGTACGATTACTACCGTGAAAATGGATTAGTATTAGCTCCTGGTGGCTTTCAAGGTGAAGATGCTGATGTCTTAGCAGCTGAAACTTATAGTCGTAAACAACAAGCAACTGAATTTTATAAAAATAAAGATGCTTGGGAAAAGCAATTAAGTTCAATCACAGATGGTCAAGATCGTAATACTGGTAACTATAATGAATTTTGGGATGCTCGAAACTACTTAAAGAATGCTAAAAATATCAAAGCCGATATGTTCTTAATCCATGGTTTAAATGATGATAATGTTAAGCCTAAAAATGTGGAACAAATTTGGAACGCAATTAAACCATTAAATATCAATAAAAATTAATTTTGCATCAAGGAAAACATATCTACATTAATGCATTTCAATCAATTGATTTTACCGATATGATTAACTTATGGTTAACTTATAAATTATTAGATGTTGATAACAATGCTGATGAACTTATTCCAAACGTGCTAATCCAAGATAATGTTAAGGCTGAAACTTGGAATGCATTTGATGAATGGGAAAATCCTGATGATGTAAAAACTCTTCACCCTTCCAATAACAATGAATTAACTGATGAATTCGATCATGGACGTAAAGAGTTTAAAGATCAACTATCAGTTAATGACTTTGAAAAATATTGTTTGGATTACAAACAATGGCGTGATGATTTAGTATTAGACCATGAAAATAATCCTTTAACAAACAATCGAGTTATTTTTAAAACTACTCCTGCTAAAGAGGATTTCACAATTGATGGTAAAGTTAAAATATCATTAAATGCATCATCAACACAAAACTATGGAATGCTAAGTTGTATGTTAGTTGATTATGGTGAAGCATACCGTTTAACCGAATCACCAAAGAATCTGGGTCATCGTATTAATGAAGGCTATCTATGGCGTGAAGATTCCTTAAGAGAATTTAAAATACAAAATAAGAAAACTCCTTATAAAGAAATTGCAGAAGGTCACATTAATATGCAAAATCGTAAGAATAGCTATCATGTTGACGATATGGAAGCCAATGAATTTTATGATATGGAATTAGAATTACAACCTACTTTTTATCATGTTCCTGCGGGTCATCAATTAGGCTTAATTATTTTTGCAACTGACTTTGAAAATACTATTCGTGGTAATCAAGATCTTAAATACAGAATTAGTTTAGCTGAAACAGATATTAAATTGCCTATCCGTAAACAATAGTGTTAGGATATTAATTAAAAGAAATGAGGGATTGTCATGAAACAAAAGACTAAAATTATTACTTTAGATAGCGGATATCATTTATGGACTCACACCTCAGGTGAAGGTAAAATTAATTTACTTGCTCTCCATGGTGGCCCTGGTGGTACCCATGAATATTGGGAAAATACTGCTGACGAACTAAAGAAACAGGGATTAGATGTTTCAGTAACTTATTATGATCAATTAGGATCATGGTATTCAGATACTCCTGACTTTTCCGATCCTGAAGTTGCCAAAAAAGTTTTAACATATGATTACTTTTTAGATGAAATTGAAGAAGTTAGACAAAAACTTGGCTTAGATAATTTCTATCTAATTGGTCAATCTTGGGGTGGCCTATTAGTTCAACTATATGCTCAAAAATATGGTAAGCATTTAAAAGGTGCAATTATTTCATCAATGGTTGATGAAATTGATGATTATACTGCTCACTTAGATGAAATTCGTGAAAAAGAATTTGCCCCTGATGAACTAGCATTTATGAAAAAATGTGAAGCTAATAACGATTATGACAATGACCGTTATCAAAAAGATGTTGATAAATTAAATAAGGACTATATTGATCGTAAACAACCTTCAAAATTAGATCATTTAATTGGTCTTTCTAACACTGACATTTATAACGCATTCCAAGGTGACAATGAATTTGTTATTACTGGTAAGTTAGGTGAATGGCACAATACTAAGAACTTAAAAGATAATCATGTTCCTACCCTAGTTACTTTTGGTGAACATGAATCAATGCCTGTTGAAACTGGTAAAAGAATGGCTAAGATGATTCCAAATGCTCAATTTGTTTCTACTCCAAATGCTGGACATCATCATATGATCGATAATGCACCTGTTTATTATGATCATTTGGCAACTTTCATTCGTGAAGTTGAAAATAATACTTTTAATAAATAAAAATTAAAGCATAACTACTTAATTGTAGTTATGCTTTTTATTTTTTATGTTTATTTTAATCATTTAGTGGTATAACTAGATTTAGATATTTTAAGGAGTTTATGCTTATGAATAATCTTTATAATTTAGTTATTAATCGGACTAATAGTAATAGTTCTGAAAAATTCATCAATTTAATTCGTGAAGGTGCTATTTTACTAGTTACATTAGAAATATTGGGTTATCGAATTCCAACATTTCTATCTACATCTATGAACACCTTTTTATTAAATATTTTCTACTTATTAACCGACTATAAAGTCCCTTTCCTTTTAGTTATTGTTTGGCTATTTTCAATTGCTATATCAAAAATTTCTACTAATCATCATTATTTTGAAAACTTACATTATAATTTTTTACATCAAGTTACCAAAGTTTATAAATTCTATTGGATTATTATCTTTATTATTTGTCTTTTGGCTACCAATCTACAAAGTATGATTGATTTTCGCTTCTTATTAACAATTACTAAGAATACTAACCTTGTAACTCAATTTTTCCCAATTCTATTTAGAAATATTTTTTCTTTATTTTTATTAATTGCAAATATATATTGGTGTTTAATGTATTTCTGTAAAACTGATAATATCATTTCAGAGAAACATCCCCGCGAGAGTCATTTAGATTCAAAAGAATACATCAATTTAGCAAAACGTGAATTTACAATTAATGATAAACAAATATTCTTACAGATATTTGTTAAAAATAATGAATTAAAACCTTTAGATGATATCAAAGAATACTTCTTAATTAAAAAAGTAACTGATTTAAGATTAAAAAGACATAATTCTAAGATTACAATTATTAGCCAATTCCCTTCTTACAGTGATGCTAAAGCTTTTATGCATGACTATGCAGATGAACCTAAAAATTTCAAATAAAAAAGTGCACTTCTGAATGAAGTGCACTTTTTTATTATTTAATTACTTTGACCATTGGCTTTTTCAATTTCATCTTTATCACGTAAACTAAGTTTTTCAACATCTAATACCTTATCAACTAAGCCATTATAAAAACTAGTTTCATGAGATACGATAATTGCGTTACCAGGGAAATTATTAATTGCTTGTTTTAATGATTCCTTAGTTTCATCATCCAAATGATTAGTAGGTTCATCCATAATCAAGAAATTACTTGGTGTAAATTCTAGCATGGCTAATTTAACCTTAGTTTGTTCCCCACCTGATAATTCACCAATTGGTTTCATTGCATTTGCAGCATCTAAACCACATTTAGCTAATTTAGTACGAATTGGTTTTTGTTCCAACTTAGGGAATTTATTTTGAATAATTTGTAATGGGGTTTCTTTATCATTAGACCAGATTAAATCTTGACTAAAGTAACTAACTTTAGCAGATGGTGAAAAGTCCGCTTTACCACCCATTGGTTTTAATAAACCTAAGATTGATTTAATTAAAGTTGATTTACCAACCCCATTAAATCCTTCAAAACCAACTTTTTCATCAGTATTCACTGAGAAGCTAACTGGTTTTAATAATGGTTTATCGTATCCAACTGATAGTTCATCAACTACCAAGGCATTTTGTGAACCAGTATCTTCATATGGAAAGTTGAATGAAGCATGAATGTTAGTTGATGGTGGATCAACAACTTCCATATGTGATAGCATTTTTTCACGTGATTTAGCCATTGTTGATCTAGAACCAGCTTTATTTTTACGAATGAAAGCTTTGGCCTTTTCAATTTCAACTTGTTGTTTGTCATATTCTCTTTGTTGCACTTTTTCACGTTCATCACGTTGACGCATAGCTGCTTTAAAATCACCACGATATTTAGTAATTTTACCAAAAGCAATATTTACGATACAGTTAGTAACTTTTTCCAAGAATTCATAATCATGAGAAATTACCATAACTGCACCATCAAAATTATTTAGATAATCTTCCAACCATGAAATGTGCGCAGTATCCAAATAATTGGTTGGTTCATCAAGCAAAATAACATCTGGATTTTCTAAAATTAATTTAGCTAAAATAATCTTAGAACGTTGTCCTCCTGACATATGAGCGATTTGTTGATCACGCTTAACATCATCTAAACCTAAACCAGTGATTACTTGTTCAATTTCAGTTTCAATATCATAGAAGTTGTTAGCTTCTAGATTTTCTTGAATGCGACCTGCTTGTTCTAATAATTTATCATCAAAATTTTCAGCATATTTTTCATATAATTTTTGCATATGATTTGATTGTTCATATAAGCCTTTATAAGCAGTGTGTAAGAAATCAATTAATGTCATACCATCTTCGATATCAGCATATTGGTCTAAGTATCCTACACTAACGTTGTTTTGCCACTTAATTGATCCAGATACTGGTAATTCGACTCCAGTAATAATTTTAATAAGTGTACTTTTACCAACACCGTTTTGCCCAACAATCCCCATATGTTCACCTTTGTTTAAGGTGAAACTGGCTTCATCGTATAATTTCTTGTCAGCAAAGCCCATACTTATATCCTTAACATCAAGTAAAGCCACTATTTTTCACTCCCTATAATTTTTGTAATCGTACTTATACATACCTTTAAAAGTACCACACTAAAAAACGTTTAGTCAATTTCATTTCCAGATAAATTTGTTTATAATATTATAGTTAGGTTTAATATTAATTTTAGAAAGGAACTTAAAAATGAAAGTTAAAGATATTGATCATATCACCATATTTGTGGATGATTTAGAAAAATGCATGCGTTTTTATCATGAAGTATTTGATTTACCTATCCTAAAATTTGACGATAAGCAATTGGAATTTCAATTAGGTAAACAAAAATTAATTTTCTTACCTATTGTTTATGATGAAAAAAACAATCCCAAAAATCCAACCGCTGGTTCAGGTAAATTTTGTATTATTGCAAAAGATTCATTATCAGATATTACATCGCACCTAGCAAATTATGGTGTAGATATTATTGATGGTCCTAAAAAAGTACGTGGTGCTAATGGAGAAATGAATTCCATTTATGTTAATGATCCTGAAAATAATATCATTGAAATATGTGAATATAAAGACTAGTAATATTAAGTTAAATTAATAGTATTGATTATTAATTTAATTATTTGTAAATGCTTTGAAATGCTATTATTATAGTAAATGGGAGCTTAAAAGCTTATCACGCTGGTCTTTTATCAGTTTACACTGATAATTATTTTTGATAATATACTTAAAGACCATGAAAGGAGTATTATGAAAAAAAATAATAATTCAGGAAAGATAGGTTTATTTCAGATTGTAATGTTGGGACTTAGTTCCATTATTGGTTCAGGTTGGTTATTCGGATCTTGGGAGGCTTCTAAGGTTGCAGGACCAGCTGCTATTCTATCTTGGATCATTGGTGCCGTTGTTATTGGTGCGATTGCATTCAACTATATTGAACTTGGTTCTATGTTCCCAGAAAGTGGTGGAATGAGTAAATATGCTCAATACACCCACGGTTCTTTACTAGGATTTATAGCTGCTTGGGCTAACTGGGTATCATTGGTTACTTTGATTCCAATTGAAGCCGTTGCAGCGGTACAATACATGGGTTCTTGGCCTTGGAAATGGGCACATTGGACACATGGATTCTTGGTAAATGGTGAAATATCCAATACCGGTTTATTTGTCGTTTTTCTTTTCATATTAGTCTTTACACTATTAAACTATTGGTCTGTTAATTTATTAGCTCGATTCACTAGTTTTATTTCAATTTTCAAACTAGGAATTCCATTATTAACAATTATTATGTTATTAATGTCCGGTTTCCATTCAGGAAACTTTACTTCTCAAGGATTTATGCCTTATGGTAGTGCTGCTATTTTCTCAGCTACAACCGCTTCTGGTATTATTTTCTCATATAATGCATTCCAAGTTGTTATCAACATGGGTAAGGAAATTAAAAATCCTAAGAGAAATATTGCATTGGGAATTACAATTTCACTTGCAATTAGTATTGTAATTTATGTTCTATTACAATTCACATTTATTGGTACCATCGTACCTCAAGACTTAGCTAATGGTTGGCATGGAGTTGATTTCCAATCACCATTTGCTGACTTAGCTATCTTGCTAGGTATTCATTGGTTAGCCGTACTATTGTATTTTGATGCCTTTGTATCACCATTTGGTACCGGAGTTTCTTTCGTTGCTCAAACTGGTCGTACATTAGCAGCTATGGTGCAAAACGAACATATGCCTAAGTTTATTGGTAAAATCAATAAACGTTGGGGTGTCCCAAGAATGGCTATGGTTGTTAACCTTGTTATTAGTGTATTATTAGTAGCAATATTCAGAAGTTGGGGTACACTTGCTAGTGTTATTTCCACTTCTACTCTAATTGCTTACTTAACTGGTCCTGTTACTGTTACTGCACTAAGACAAATGGCACCAAACTTTAAACGTCCTATTCGTTTGAAGTTATTAAAAGTTATGGCTCCAGTAGCTTCGTACTTGCCAGTTTGGCAACTTACTGGGCAATGTGGCCAACAACTGTTAAAGTAATTCTTGTTATCTTACTAGGTTTACCATTCTACTTCTACTTTGAATGGAAAACTGGTTGGAAGAAAACTAGAAATCAATTTACTGGAAGTTTCTGGATGATTGGTTACTTAATTTTCATTTCAATCATTTCTTACATGGGATCAACACCATTTGGTGGTCAAAATTGGATTCCATATCCATTAGACTTTGTTGTTATCATTATTTCATCACTTGTATTCTACAAATGGGGAATTTCAAGTGCTATGGTAACTAAAGATCTTCACAATGCCAAAGAAGTAAATGATGAAATCAACTTAGAAGATTTCGAAGATGAAGACAACAAAGATAAATAAGACAAATAAAATAAATCTGCAAAAGAGTAAGTTATAATGCTTACTCTTTTTATTATGCTTGACTTTTATAAGTCTTAATTTTAAAATTAGTATTAATAAATGAAAGGAGAAAGAGACCATGAGAAATATTTTACAAAATTTATTATTAGTTTCTACTTGGCAAAGCTGGTGTTATTAAATCGCATTAATATATACAGATGCGATTTAATTAGATGTCTATATAATTAAGCGCATCTGTACCGGCTTCTTTCTCACGAATAATAAAAAGCCTGTGCGGAGTGAATTCAAAACACCACAGGTATTGCTAAAACTTTTAATTAAGCGGATGACCTGTAGTGTTTGGGTTATCCGCTTTTTTATTGGAATAATTTATTAATAACATCAAGTAAAGGAGTTTACATAAATGAAACGTTTATATTCAGCAATTATATTACTATGTTTAATACTGGCATTTGGTTATTACAAAGAACAACAACCAGTTAAAATTAGTCGAGATCATATTCCAGAAGTTGGCATTCTTCAATTAACTGAACACCCTGCTTTAGATGCCATTCACCATGGAATCATTCAAGGATTAAAGGAATCTGGTTTTAAACCTGGTAAAAATATTAAAATTGATTTTCAAAATGCCGAAAATGACCAAAGTAATTTAAAAACTATGAGTACTAAATTTGCTAACGAAAATGTTGATTTATCCATTGGAATTGCTACCCCTTCAGCACAAGTTTTAGCAAATACTGTTAAAAATAGACCATTAGTTTTAGGTGCTATCACTGATCCTAAATCAGCTGGATTAGTTGATTCTAATCAAAAAACGGGTAGAAATACTACTGGGGTATCTGACTTACCACCTATGAAACAACAAATAGATTTAATTAAACAAATCATGCCCCATATGAAAACCCTTGGTGTTATTTATACTTCTAGTGACGATTCAGCAACTAGTCAATATCAGAGATTTACTCAACTATGTAAACAAGAAGGTATTAGAGTTAAAGGATATTCTATTGCGAATACTAATGATTTAAATCAAGTGGCTACACAAATGGTACAAAATGTGGATGCTGTTTATGTTCCAAACGATAATACTGTGGCTTCAGCTATTCAAACTTTAGTGGCAGTAGCAAATAAACGTAATGTTCCAATCTTCCCTACTGCATCTAATGTTGTTAAAAACGGTGGATTGGCAACATATGGACTAAACCAATTTAAATTAGGTGTTGAAACTGGAAAAGTTACCGCACAAATTTTAAAAGGTAAAAATGCTTCTAACATGCCTATTAAAACATTAAGCCGTGGCGATTTAGCTATCAACTTAAATCAAGCTAAAAAGCTAGGCATCCATATCCCACAATCATTAATTCAAAAAGCTGAAAGACAAGGAGTGATCTACAAATGAGTTTAATAATTTCTGCAATCGGGCAAGGTCTATTATGGGCAGTTATTGGTGTCGGCCTTTATTTAACATTTAGAATTTTAGACTTCCCTGACATGACTGTTGAAGGAACATTCCCAATGGGAGCAGCTACTGCTGTGACCGCTATTGCACATGGTGTTTCACCTATTATCGCAACGCTGCTTGCATTCTTAGTTGGTTGTGTTGCTGGACTAGTAACGGGGCTTTTGTACACAAAAGCAAAGATTCCTGTATTATTAGCTGGTATTTTAGTAATGACTGCTTCTTATTCCATCGATTTAAGAATCATGGGTAAACCTAATCAATCATTACTTGGTATGCCTACATTATTAAGTGGTAAATTTTTCCAATCTTTACCACCATACTTTGACAGTGTTGCCTTAGGATTCATTGTTATTGTAATTGTCACAACAATTCTAGTTTACTTTTTACAAACAGACTTAGGACAAGCTTTTATCGCTACTGGTGATAATGAAAATATGGCTGAATCATTAGGTATCAATACCGATAATATGAAAATCATGGGTGTAAGTGTTTCAAATGGTCTAATTGCACTAGGTGGTGCGTTAGTCGCCCAAAATAACGGTTACTCAGATGTAAATATGGGAATTGGAATCATTGTAGTTGCCCTTGCATCAATTATCATTGGTGAAGTTATTTTTGGTGATTTAACCATGATTCAAAGATTAATTGCCGTCACTATTGGTAGTATTATCTATCGCTTGGTATTATTATTAGTTCTACAATTAGGCTTCAACGCTACTGATTTAAACTTAATTTCATCAATCTTATTAGCAATTTTCATGGGATTACCAGCATTAGAAAGTAAATTCCATTTAAAACATGTCTTGAAACGGGGGTTAAAAAATGACTAAACCAATCTTTCAATTAAAAAGCATTGTTAAAACAGTCAATGAAGGTACGCCAGAACAATTAAATATTTTAGATAATGTCAATTTAGATATTTATCCAGGAGATTTTATTACCATTTTGGGTTCTAATGGAGCCGGTAAATCGACCCTTTTTAATACGATTGGTGGTAATTTAAAACCTGATTCTGGACAAGTAATTTATAATGGTAAAGATATAACAAGAATGTCAGTTGTAAGAAGAACTGAATTTTTGAGCCGTGTTTTCCAAGATCCTAAATTAGGTACCGCTCCTCGAATGACCGTTGCTGAAAATTTATTATTAGCAGAAAAACGTGGTAAAAAACATTCATTAGTTCCCCGTAATCTTAAAAGTCAGATGCGTAAATTTAAAGAAATCACTGCTAAAATGAATAATAATTTAGACGATCGACTAGAAACTGCAACTGGTAATTTGTCTGGGGGGCAAAGACAAACTTTAAGTTTCTTAATGGCTACGATTAATAGACCTGGCATGTTATTATTAGATGAACATACGGCGGCATTAGATCCTAAAACTTCAGAACAATTAATGAATATTACTGATAATACTATTAATAAAGAAAAATTAACCTGTTTAATGATCACTCACCATCTAGATGATGCTATCAAATATGGAAATCGTTTATTAGTTCTACATCAAGGTAAAATATCATATGATATTTCTGGAGAAGAAAAGAAAAATTTAACTAAAGAAAAATTATTAACTTTCTTTAATGATATTCAATAAAAAATAGCTATATTGACTAACCCAGTCAGTATAGCTATTTTTATTATTTATATAATTTGATTAATCCTTGAGTTCCATCACTACCTAAATCCATCTGATCAACCATTTTTTCATATAATTGTTTAGCCAATTTAGTAGCTGGTAAATCTATATGCATTTCATTTGCACATTCCAAGGCAATACGTAAATCTTTCAGAAAGTGTTTAGCTGCAAAACCCGGTTTAAAATCATCTTTTAATACACGAGGACCATAATTTTCAAGGCTCCAGTTATCACCACCACCTTGGCTAACAATTTTGATTAATGATGATAAATCAAGGTCTGCATGTTTACCATAATCAAGCATTTCAGTTAGGCCTGTCATATTACCAGCAATCATGATTTGATTAGCCATTTTAGTATGTTGGCCCTTGCCGGCTGATCCAAATATTTGAATGTTACTACCCATGGAATTTAATACAGGTTTAACTTCATTAAAGATGGCTTGATCACCACCAACCATAAAAGTTAAGTTACCATTTTGGGCACCAACGTCACCTCCGGATACAGGTGCATCTAATGATTCAACACCTAATTTTTTACTTTCATTATATATTTTTTCATCAATTTTAGGTTTACTAGTAGTAGAATCAATTAAAATTTCACCTTTACTAGCACCTGCTAATAATCCATCATCACCAAAATAAACTTGCTCCACATCATTTGGAAATCCGACAATCGTAATTACAACATCAGAATTTTCAGCAACCAATTTAGGACTATCTTTCCAGTTTGCACCATTTTTAATTACAGTATCAGCATGAGCCTTAGTTCGATTAAAAACGTTCACTTCATAATTATTTTTAAGTAGGTTATTAATCATTCCAGTGCCCATAACACCAGTTCCTATAAAACCAATTTTCATACAATATGCCTTCTTTCTTTTATTTAGGTTAAATCTATCATTTTAATATTTCAAATAATGTGTTTAGGTTTCAATAATTATACGAAGATGGATAAACTTTGTTATAATATAAAATGTTGTAATTTATTTTACTTGAAATGGAGTGGAATATTCATATATGAATAATGACGAAAATAATCGCATTAAGAAATATGACTTTAATGAAGAAGAATATGGAAATAAAAAATCAACTTCTTCCAATGTCAGTATTTGGCCAATTATTATTTTTATCGTTGTAATCGCTGCCTTAATTATTGGTGGAGTAAAAGCAATAACCCATTTTACCTCCGGCAATAATAATCCAAAAACAGAATTAACATCTAACAAAAGGAATACTCAGAACACGACTAGCCAGGAAACTAATAACAAAACTTATAAAAAAGAAAATAGTAAACAAGGTTCTGATTCTGAGGCAAAAGATAATAAAGTTAATGACAGTAACGAAAATAATGCCGATAAGCAAAATGACAATAACCAGAATAATGATAGTAATGATGATATGTTTGCACAACCACATACCTTTAGTTCAGTAACAGATGCACAAAATTATGCTAAAGCTACACAAAGTAAGTGGTTAAACGATGGATATAAGACTTATACTGTCAGTTCTGATAGTCAAGGCTACTATACTTTAAAGTTTGTTAAATAAATGGAAATAAAAAATAACCTTAAATATTAGAAATCAATCTAATACTTAAGGTTATTTTTATTTATTATTTTGTTCTTCTTACGACTTTATTTAAAATAATTGCAGCTAATAATAACAATATAATTAATAAAATAAATCCATGTTCTGATCCAATTGCAGTACCTAATTGTTTGCTGTAATTTGGATTCATTTGGCTAATCGCAACTACTGCAGAAATAATAGAAGTACTAATAGCTCCAGATATTTGTTGAACTGTATTAAACACAGCATTCCCATCTGACTATCGTTAGCATCTAATGTGCTTAATCCACTAGTCATAATATTACCAAACGAAAGCCCTAGACATAGCATATAAACTAGGTAGAATACTAAAATCATCGTATTTGATAAATGAGTTCCAAAAATGGTAAACAATAGTAATCCAGCTAATCCGGCAAACATTCCAAATAAAATAGGTTTGTAAGCACCCACTTTATCCATAATCTTCCCAGACAATGGTGCAAATACAGCTCCTAAAGCAGCACCGGGTAACACAATTAATCCAGCAACAAATGCAGATTGATTATTTACTATCTGAACATAATTAGGAAGGATGAATGACATCCCTAAAGTAATAAATTGTAAGATAAAGAAAGCTATCACGTGACCAGAAAATTTAGTGTTTTTTAATATGGATAAATTAACAATTGGGTTATTGATATTAACTGAACGTTTGTATAAAACAATAACTGCAATCAAACCAATAATAATTGGTAATATTACTTTCAAGCTGAGAATACTACCGCTACCCATACTACTGAAACCATAAACAAGCCCAGCAAAGGTAATGACAATCAATAATAAGCTAGGCAAATCTAACTTAGTATGTTGAGGCTTACTTTTTTGTTCAATTGAAAAGCTACCCATTAGTAAAGAAATAATTAATATTGGTAATAAAATCAGAAAAATATAGCGCCAACCAATTGAAGAAACCACAATTCCACCAAAAGTAGGCCCAACTGCTGGTGCAATTGCTGTGATAAGGTTACCAACTCCCATCATCAAACCGATTTTCTTACTAGGAACTTGTTCCAATATGATATTAAACATCAATGGTAAAGCAATACCTGTCCCTAATCCTTGAATTACTCTTCCGATAATTAATAGCGCAAAACTAGGTGCTATTAAATCAATTAATACACCTATTATAAATAATACATTTGCCGTTATAAACAAAGATTTGGTTTTAAAAGTTCGTTTTAAAATGGCTGACAATGGAATAACAATTGAAACTATTAGTAAATACATAGTAGTCATCCATTGGACAGTACTTGTATTAATATTAAAATCATTCATTAAGGTTGGAAATGTAATGTTCATCGAAGTTTCAATGACCACACCACTAAATGACATAATTCCCGCTGCAATGACTGATAATAATACTTTTAAAGAAATTTTATCATTCATCTTTTTGATCCCCCATAATATAAATTATTTTTTTAATCCTTTAGTTAATTCATTTAAATCTTTATCAGAAAAATTATCATTAATTAATTTTTGATTTTGATTCATAAAATCATTGATTTTAGATTGTAGTTTTAATGATTTATCAGTAAGAATAACTTGTTTTTTTCTTGCATCTACAGAAGAAGGAATACGCTTAATTAATTGCTTCTTTTCCATCCTTTTTAGTAAAACTGAAGCAGTAGAACGTTGAATATAAAATTCTTCTTCAATATCTTTTTGAAATATTTCTTTTTGCTTGTTTAGTCTAAGAAAATCAATAATCGACATTTGAGTACTGGTTAAATCGTATTTTCTTGCCATGTTATCGAAATGTCTGACGAATTGAATAGATGCTACCTTTACTAAACGACCGATATCTTCTTTCAAATTAATTTCACCTCAATTTTAGTTAGCTAACTAACAATTATTATAAACGATTTGTTTTTATTTTCAAGATAAATTGGTTAAAATCAAGTTAAATGGAGGTTTTTATTTATGGATATTAATATTCCAATGAAAAATGGTAATTTATTAGATAAATATACTAAACATACAGATAACCAGTACAAAGAAAATGGAAGACCTTCAATATCATTCCCCGTTGATATTGATAATATTCCTGCCGATACTAAGTCATTAGCATTTTCCTTAACTGACTTAGATTCAATTCCAGTGTGTGGATTTGAATGGATTCACTGGATTGGTGCTAACATTGATCCTAAAATTAAACACATCCCAGAAAACGCTGCTAAAGATAATTCAATTGAATACGATCATGGATACAATAGTTTAGCCGGTGGTTTATTAAACATGAAAAATGATCCTATGAGTTTAGGTTATGTCGGCCCTACTCCACCTAATAAAAAACACAATTATACTTTTACAGTATATGCGTTGGATGAAAAAATAGATTTAAATAATGGTTTTTGGTATAACGAAATGATTCATAAAATGAATGGACATATCATCGAACAAGAAGTTTTAAATCTTCCAGTTGAAAACTAAAAAAATAAAAAACGGCTAGTTCATAACTAGTCGTTTTTTACATTTTAGCAATTTTAATTGCCTCGTCTTCTAATCTAAAGCAAAGGGCCATGGCATCTTTTTTAAAGTCTGAGATAAAATCTTTTTCTTTGGATTTGAATTCAGTAATCTTATCACCCGTTACACCAACAACGCTGATTGTATCCACATCCAAGCTACCAGTATCATAGTGACCCTCTTCAGCTTCGTCTAAATAATCTTGAAATAAATCACTAACTGCTTTAGTGATAATGTCATCTTCGCTTATATCTTCATGAACATCAATTTTTAAACGTGCCATTTTCAATTTTACTTCATCCATATTTTCTGGAATTGATTCGCTCATTTATAACACCATCCTCATTTATAATTTTATCACATTGCTAATAATTATTTTAAAATCAAAAATACAAATTTTAAATCATTTCATGTTAATATTGTTAATATAATAAAGGAGTGCTAAATATATGGATATAGCAATTATTGGAGCTGGTCCAAGAGGACTACTCTTATTAAATAATTTAATACAAAACAATAATCAACAATTAAATATTCATTTGTTTGATCGAAAAAACATTGGTGGTCGTGTTTGGAAAATAAATCAACCAATTGACTTAATTATGAACACCCCTGCTAATGAATTAACATTATTCAATGATGAACAAGCAAATAGCTATTCAATTGCTGATTGGATAAAATCAGATCAATCTAGCAAATTTATTCAATCATTAGATGAAAATAAATATCCAAATAAAAATGAATTGCTTAATGCAATTAATAATCTTCAAGAAAATAGTTATGTTCCTAGAGCAATTTGTGGAGTTTACTGCACTTGGTTCTTTGAGTTGTTAAAAAATAAGATTAGCAAAGATAACAATATTAATCTTTCATTGCATCTCAATCAAACAGTTAATGATATTCAAAAAGATAGTAAGCAATTCATTGTAAAATCACAGAAAGATTATACTGTTGATAAAGTTGTATTTAGTTTAGGACAACAAGAAAATCAGCTATCTAACACTGAAAAGTCTTTTAAAAAGTATGCTAATGAGAACAAGTTAACTTACATTCTCCCTGAATATGCAGATGAAGTTGATCTATCAAGCATTAATCATCAAAGTACCGTGATTATTCGTGGATTAGGGCTTAGCTTCAATGATTATGTAAGTCGTTTAACTAAAGAACGTGGTGGTAAATTTATCAAGGATGAAAATGGTAAATTAAGTTACCATAAATCTGGGAATGAACCAAAAATCTTTGCTGGATCAAGACGTGGCATTCCATACTATCCCAAAGCAATTAGTCAAAAACAATTTAATGAGAACTACCCTGCTTATTTCCTAACCAAAGATAATATTAATAAACATCTTAAAGATGGTAAATTGCCATTTGAAGCTTTTCAAAAGCTATTAAGATTAGATGTTGAATATCGCTATTATACATTTTTAATCCAAAAAGATTATCCTAAGATTAACTTAGAATCATTTCAAAATGAATTTTTAAATAGTGATAATCCAATTGAGGTGGTTAAAAAATCAGGATTATCGAGTGAAGCTATGTTCAATTGGGATTTAATTTTAAATCCTGTTGCTGGCATCAAAATTACTAACATGGAAGATTACCAAGACCATGTCAAAACATGGTTATCAACAGTAATCAATGATGCCAGATTAGGATCTAAGACAGGCCCTATTATTGGTGCACTGGAAATGTTAAGAGATTTAAGAAACAATATTAGATACGTTTTAGCTAATAATTTATTATCAAATGAAGATTATGTAAGTAAATATAAAGGACAATTTTCATCAAATATTAAATTCTTATCAATGGGTGCCCCAGTAATTAGAAGTGAAGAACTTTTAGCATTAATTAACGCTGGTATTGTTGAAATTTTACCTCCTCAAATGCAAGTTATTGGTGCTAACCATAAATTTATAACTCGTTCTGCATTCTATGGACACCAAATTATTCAAGGTGATGCCTTAATTGAGGCCAGAACAAATGCACCAAACCTCAATATTACAGATAATCCGTTATTAAATAATTTAAAGAAAAATAATATTATCAAACCACAAGTCATTAAATTAGCAGATGATGATGTTAATAATTCATCTATCGATATTAATGTTGAAAATGATCAAGTAAAAGGTGAACCTAATATGTTTACTTGGGGATTAAATACTGAAGGTTTGTATTTCGTTACAAGTGCTATTCCTAGACCTGGAGTTAAAGATGATATTTTAACTGCAGCTGACAATATCAGTAAAAATATTTTAAACTTTCCTGTTAAAAATCCAACTAAATATATGTAAAAATAGTCCAACAATCATTAGATTGTTGGACTATTTTAATTAATTTTTATAAATGAATGAGCTATCGGGCACTCTGATTAAAGTATATTCATGTGCTTGTCTACCTGCATGCATCCCTATACCATTCAAAAAGTTGTTTTTATAAGTAGCTTTAACTTTAATTACCCAAGCCTTTTGATAACGATCATCTAATTTTTTAATGCTTTGTTTTTTCCAATCAAAAGCAAAATTAGGAATATTAATTGCATTATTATCCCCCATTAAAACATTGGATGAATTACTAGAAACTTGATTTATTTTATTTTTAATTAAATATGAATAAGACTGATTCAAATTAGGAGTTTTTTGCGTTAATACTTTAACATAGTAAGAATTTTTACCATTGGTATCCAATACTAATGGATTATATTCTCTTTTAATTGAAACATCTTTAGCTCTAATATTTGAATTAAAAGTTTCAAATATCATGAAACCTAATCCCAAAAACAAAATAATAAGCTGTGCTAAAGTTTTGTACAAATGTTTCCATGAAAAGGAATAATTGTTGTTTAAAATGATTCTACTTCTTCTTACACCAATATTATGTACTACAAATGCAGCATAAATAATTAGAGCAATCCAAAAAATCAAACCAATTAAGTTCCAGCTCGATTTCATAAATCTTCTCCTTCTATAAAGTGAACTAAATAAAAACGTAAAATTACATAATAAGTATTCTACACTATATCAGTAAAATTACCAAATTATTATTATAGAAATTAGAAGTATTATCTTATTTATTTGTACAACGCAGAATTCTTGTATACAAATTTCATTAATTTAATAGTATTACTAAATTCATCATCATCATTCAAAGTAACTGTTACTAAGCGATCTTTGCCTTTTACTTTACCTGTACCAACAAAACATAATCCCGCAGAATCAGTATAACCAGTCTTTAGTCCGTCCACACCTAAACTAGGATCATAAAATTCTTTTCCGGGTAATAAGCCATTCTCATTATAAATAGTTTGGTCACCATCATAAGTGACAGCTTGGCTTGAATCATCAACAATGGATGGATATGCTTTTAAAATATAAACTGCAATTTTACCAATATCTTTTGCAGAGACCTCATTACCATCATTATCATTGCCAACTTGATTATAGCCATAATGCTTAAGGTCACTATTCTCCAAACCAGATGATGATACAAAATGTGCTTTCAATCCCCAAATTTTAGCTTGTTGATTCATCATATTAATAAACTTTTTATTACTACCTGCTACCCATTCACCCAGAGCAATTGCAGCATTATTAGAGGAGCGAATTAAAGCTGCCTTATAAAGTTCCTTAACTGTATACTTATGATTTTTCTTAAAATCAAAGCCACCTAAATCATAACTATGACTCATTCTAACTAAATTAGGATTAGTGGTATTAACAATTTGATTCCAGCCATTATTTTTTTGTGCTTTTTGAATTACCAAATATAAAGTCATTAATTTAGATAATGATGCGACTTTTTCTGGTTTGTTTTCATTATGTGCGTAAACTATTTGACCATTTTTGGCATCAATGGCTATCATAGCTTCTGGTTCACCTAAAAATTTGGGTTTTATTTTATGCGAAATTAAATTGTATTTAAAATCAATATTATGATTTTGATTCTCAATCTTATTAAAAGATTTTGTAAAAATTGAACCTTTACTAATAAATCCGAGACCTAGTATAAAGGCAATTATTATAGCAACAAAAAAGACTAATTTTTTTCTATTCATCATCGATTCTACTTTCTGTATATAAATATAGGTTGATTTTAGTTTAATTTAATTGTATAGTACTTATGAAATAAATATTATTAATGTTTGGGGTGCCATTTAGGCTGAGATAAACCCATTGTACCTGATTCAGGATAATCCCTGCGAAGGAAAACAATACCTTTTACCTTATATCGTTGTGCATTCAACAATAATTTAAAGGGCTCCAAACTTTTTGGGGCTCTTTTTTTATGCCCCCGGAAGGAGAAACAATATGCAAAAAACTTGGAATTTAAGAAATATTATATTACTAACCTTAATTTCTATTATATGCGGAATTATTTTCTTTGCTACTGGTTTTATATATAATTCTTTATCATTAATGTTAACCCCATTTGGTTTAGCACCATTTGCCAATGACATATTAATTGGTTTGTGGATTATGGCAGCCCCATTAGCTAGTTTTATTTTTAAGGCTCCTGGAGCATCCATATTATCAGAAGTTTTGGGATCAGTTGTAGAAATGTTTCTAGGTGGGCAATGGGGTGCCGCCACTATGATTGGTGGATTTATTCAAGGTATAGCCTCTGAATTGGGCTTTACTCTAACTAAATATAAACATTACGATTGGATTGGAATCATTAGCACCACTTTAACTACAACCATTATCACATTTATATGGGACTGCTTCAAAAATGGTTATAGCGCTTATAGTATTCATATGCTAATTTTATTATTCATCACTAGAATGATATCAATATTTATATTTGGTGGTATTTTAACCAAATTAGTTACTAACATGTTAACTAGAAGCAATGTAATTAAATAATAGGAGTAAAATAACTTGGCTACATTAACTATTAAGAATTTAAAATTTCATTATGCAAAAAATAAAATACCAATATTTAATGATGTAAATTTAAATTTTGCACCTAAAACACTTTCAATAATTCACGGACCTTCTGGTTGTGGTAAATCCACCTTGTTAAAGATCATTGCGAGACTATATCCAAAATATAATGAAGGTATTTCTTCTGGTAAAATATTTTTAAATCAAAAAGATATTAATTTAATTAATGAACTTTCATTTAGAAAACAAATTGCTATGATGTTTCAAAATCCCAATCAACAGTTTTGCATGCAAAACGGATATGACGAACTAATATTTACCATGGAAAATTTGCAATTACCAAAGGATAAAATCAGCAAAAGAATTAATGAAGCCATTCAATTTGGTAATACAAGTAATATTATATATCATCCCTTTGATACTTTATCAGGTGGTGAAAAGCAAAGAGTAGCATTATCCATAATATATGCAATAAATCCCAATATTATTTTATTGGATGAACCTTTTGCTAGCGTTGATTATGAAACTAGAAAAATATTGATTGGAAAATTAAATCAATTAAAAAATATGGGAAAAACGATTATCGTCGTTGACCATGATTTGTCTTTGTACGAAAAAATATTTGATAATTTAATTATATATAATAATAATACTTTTAAGTCTATTTCATATAAAGCATCTATTAGAAAGTTTGAAAAGTTTCAAATATCTCCTGCGATAAAATGTTCCATACCAAATAAGCAGCCTATTACCCTAGAGCTTAAAAATATATCTATAAATAATGGTGATAAAAAATTAATTCAGAACAATAGCATTAATTTCTATCAAGGATATACGACGCTAATTACTGGTAAGAATGGTTCTGGTAAAACATCATTATTTAACACTCTAATCAAAATGCACCCCTTTAATGGTGAAATTAGACTTAATCAAAAAAATATCAGAAAAATAAGAACTGCTAAATATTACAAAGACATTGGTATTATCTTTCAAGATTCAGACAAACAATTTATTAAATTAACTGTCAAAGAAGAAATTCAATTATCAATAAAAAAACATAATCATAAACTATTTTCCATGATAGAAATCGATAATTTCATCAAAAATTTGGGATTAGAATCCTTATTAGATCAAGTAGTATACTCGCTAAGTGAAGGTCAACAAAAAAAGTTGCAAATTCTATCAATGCTGATTATGGGTCATTCAGTTTTACTACTAGACGAACCCTTTAAGGGTGTGGATTTAAAATCAATTAAAGTTATAAACGACATGATAAAGTTGGCTAAAACAAGAGGGCAAACTCAAATAATTATTAGCCATCAAAGATATGAACTAAAAGAATTAGTAGACTTTCATGTAACCTTAAGCAATAGAAAATTGGAGTATAAGGAGTCTTTTTAAATGGATCCAGCGCTTAAATTAATCACTATATTAATAATTGCAATTGAGATATCATTTACGCAAAATTTGATATTAAATTTTATCATTATAATTGTTAGTTTATTAATACTAATCTTAAACAAGATCAGTTTAAAAAGTTTACTGTACATTTTTTTAGTACCTATAATTCCAGCAATTGGAATTTATGCTGCTCAACTAATAAATGGTAGTACAAATTATGGTATCATCCTTGCAACAAGGGTTTATGCATATGTCTTTTTAGGCACCACTTTTACTAAAACTGCATCGATTAAAGATTTGATTTTTACACTTGAACAAAATTTTAAGTTACCTGCTAAATTTGCATATGGAGTCCTAGGAGCATTTAATTTAACTGAAACTATCCGAAAAGAAATCAAACAAATTAAATTAGCCGCCGCAATGCGAAATGTTCATTTAACTTTCTTTTCCCCTACTTTATACTTTAAGAGTATTATGTCGGCATTGAACTGGTCTAATTTATTGGCTGAAGGCATGACATCTCATTTATTTGTTGAAGATAGTCCTAGAACTCACTTTAAAAATATCAATATCAATAAATTGGATTACGTCAAAATGATTATTATAATTTTTCTTGTTCAAATAGTGTTAATCAAATTTTGAAACTAAATTAATGTGTAAATTCATAATTACGTTATAATGAAATTAGATGCTAATTACATAGGGGGCATTTCAGATGGAACGTAAAATGAACAATATTTCTGAAGAAATCATTAATTATCAAAAGGATCATGATATCCCAGATACTTTATTAGCTTTTAAATTACATTTTAGTGTAGAAGAATTACACGATATTAAAAGTATGGAAAAATCACCAAACCAAGACGAAGTTAATATAATTAAACAAACTTTAGCTTAATCTGAAATTCATGAAAAAAGGTACTACGCATATGCGTAGTACCTTTTTTTACAAATCACCATTTAATTTTAATCGTCGTTCATCTAAATAAGCTTGAATATAATCAAATCCAATTTCAGCAATATCATTTACCGGAATCTCCTTATCATTAATAAAGAAAGTTCTAGTTTCATCTAACAAATTAAATTTAATATATTCATTCGTAATTAAAGAAGGATATCCTAAAAATACATTTCCATTTTTTAACTGTAGTCTAATTAAATGTTTCATCCTTAACGATTGATTTAACAATAATAATAAATTATTTTCGGTTATATCAAATTGACGATCCGCATTTAAAACCGGTTGTCTCTCAATTTTTTGCTTAATATTATTTTGAACCATCAATTGCATAATCTTTAAATAGTCAGTATTAATGGTGACACTATCAATAGCTAACATCCGCATTAATACATATCCACCAAATTGTCCTGCCATATCAACAACTTTTAGGATAATGCTATCCTCATTAATCATAATAACTTTTCCAACATAAAAGTAATTATGATTATATCTAGCATTAACTTCAATAAAACTTTGTTGATCAAAAGAATGCGTTAACATTTCAATAATGTGATTAATAGATTTAGCTGTGTGCGCAACAGAATCACTAGGGCTAACCTTATCAATAACTTTACTCATTGTTTCAAGTTCACGCCCTTGAAATTCTATTAATCTAATATTACTAAATGCAAAATTCTTTGAATAATTTTCAGACAATTTAAACTTATTAATGACTAAAAATTCAATGCCATCATTGTTAACTTTTTTGATAATTCCTGTATAAAATTTTTCTGAATCATTTTCTTGAATTAACATCATTTGTTTATCTAGATAGCTTTGAATTAAAATTTGTTGAAATAAGTTAATCTTACTAGCAAAATGCACTGGTTTTGGAGAAAATTGTAGTAAGTTATCGTTTTCGACCACTACCATTTTTTCTTCTATGCGATCTAAATCTTCGCTTTTATGCTCAATACTTTCAATTGAAAATAACTTAATTGCAACAAAGCCATCAGCCATTGCGGTTGATTCATAAGTTTTAACCAAAACTTCATGTTCATTATATCGGTCAATATAACCAGTATAAAAAATATCACCTGATACTAGATAAATATTAACTAACAAATGATTTAGGTATGCTTTCCTTATTTCTTCTAGTACATACTCCATATTTAAAAACCTCAAATTTTAAGAAATTGCGTTGCCCATAAAACGAGCTAATTCTTGGCCTGATTTACCAGCACTAAGGCCTACTATTAATTTAATTCTGGCCTTTTGGCCATTTAACCCATGACAAATAGTTAGTCCCATATCTTGCAGTTCAATTCCACCACCATGATAAGCGTAGATATCTTGAGCAACTCCATTAATACATCTTGATACTAAAATAATTGGAATGTGACGTTTTAATAATTTTTGTATTGCAGGTAAAGTTGCAGGTGGTAAATTACCAGCTCCAAGCCCTTCAATGACTAATCCCTTAGTTGTTTCATTATCTAAAGCCTCAAATAAAGTTCCATCCATGCCGGCAAAACCTTTAATTAAATAAACACCATCAACGACATTATTAATATCTACTACTTCACTTTGAATTAATTCTTGGAAAAATGATGGATGATGTTTACTAATAATTCCAATTGGCCCAAAAGTTGGGGTTCTAAAGGTTGCTACATTTGTAGTATGCGTCTTAGTTACATATCTAGCAGTATGAATTTCATCATTCATTACTACTAAGACACCCTTACCTTTTGCATCTTCACTGGCTGCAGTAGCTGCAGCATTCAATAAGTTATAAAGTCCATCAGATCCAATTTCGTTAGAAGAACGCATTGCACCTGTGACAACTACTGGCATATCATTTTTTAATGTTAAGTCTAAAAAGTATGCAGTCTCTTCCAAAGTATCAGTACCATGCGTAACAACTACACCATAGTATCCTTCATCTTCTGCTTCTTTAATACGTTTAACAATTTTCAACATTACTTTTGGTGTAATGTGTGGTGAAGGTAAGTTAAACAATTCTTCATTTACAATTTTAATATTACGACCTAATAAATTATCTTGATTCGCAATAGGATTCTTTTCATTTTGAACTACTTCTCCACTATCATCTTGAGACATAGAAATAGTTCCACCTGTATGGATTGCTAAGATTTTCTTCAAGACTAAATGCCTCCTAATAATATAGAAACTAATACTTTATATTGTACATTTAATTAATTACTATCACAATTATATAATATGGTAAGGTTGCTTTTTTAAATATTTTAATATATTATTTATTTTAATAATATATATTTTGTTGCCTATATAATTACTAAAATATGGTTAGTAAGTTTCTACCTGGAACCTTAAATTTCAGACTATAAGCGAAATGATCTAAATCCTTTTGCTTATGCATAGGGGTTTTTTTTTGCTTATTTACATATAGGTCAATAGTAAAATTTAGGAGGATTATTTTGAATAATAGTGAAAAAGGCTTAAAGCAAGTTTCACATTTAAAAGCCGCTATTTTAGGTCTACAACATTTATTAGCTATGTATTCTGGTGATATCATAGTGCCGTTATTAATTGGAGCATTTCTACATTTCAATGCTGCTCAAATGACTTACTTAGTTTCTGCAGATATTTTTATGTGTGGAATTGCCACCTTGCTTCAACTTAAACGCACCCCTATTACAGGAATTGGATTACCAGTTGTCTTAGGATGTGCAGTCCAAGTTATTACGCCACTTGAAACAATTGGCGGTACTCTGGGTGTTACCTATATTTATGGTGCAATTATTTGCTCTGGATTGTTTGTCTTCTTAATTTCTGGACTATTTTCAAAATTAAGAAGATTTTTCCCACCAGTTGTAACTGGATCATTGATTACAATTATTGGATTTTCATTAGTTCCAGTTGCCGTGCAAGATTTGGGTGGTGGTGATGCTAGTGCTAAAACATTTGCAAATGCTCAAAATCTAACTGTTGGTTTAGTTACAATGGTAGTTGTGTTACTAATTAATATTTTTGGTAAAGGCTTTTTAAGATCAATCTCAGTATTAGTTGGGATGATTGTTGGAACTGGTTTAGCTGGTGCTATGGGCATGATTTCATTAAGCTCAGTTTCAAGTGCTAGTTGGTTCAAATTACCACAGCCATTTTACTTTGGTACCCCTCACTTTAGTTGGTCAGCTATTTTAACAATGATTTTAGTATCATTAACTACAATGGTTGAATCTACTGGAGTATTTTTAGCTTTAGGTGATTTAACTGGTCGTAAATTAAGTAGTAAAGAATTAGCCAAAGGATATCGTGCAGAAGGAATTGCAGCTATGCTTGGTGGAATTTTTAATACTTTTCCATACTCAACATTCTCTGAAAATGTTGGAGTTGTCCAATTATCAGGAATCAAAACTAAGCGCCCTATTTACTATGCTGGTTTGTTCTTATTAATTTTAGGATTGTTACCTAAGGTTGGCGCTTTTGCTACTGTTGTACCAAGTTCAGTTCTTGGTGGTGCAATGATTGTAATGTTTGGAATGGTTGGAGTTCAGGGTATTAGAATTCTTCAACAAGTTGATTTCAATAAAAATGCTAACTTATTAATCGTTGCAATTGCCGTAGGATCAGGAATTGGTGTGACTGTTTATCCTCAAATATTTAGTTCATTCCCTAAAGCAGCACAAATTATCTTAGATAATGGGATTGTTGTTGGTGGATTCATGGCTGTACTACTAACTGTATTGTTCAGTATCAGTGGACAAATTAAATTAGATAAAGAATAATCAAAATAATCACTATACAAAATGTATAGTGATTATTTTTTTACAAACAACCTACTTGATAATAAATGAAAGCTAGAACTAGAATTAAGTATGAGGTGATTGAAATGACCAAAAAGAAAATACTTAATATGGAAGAAAAAATTATTCATGATATGGATGACTTTTTGGTAGAATATGGAGCTAAAAAATTAGGCAACGATGTTGATGTTGCTAATAAAATTTATGAAACTGGTAAAAGTAATATTAAAAACTTAGATAACTTATTCAATGATCAAGGATTTGGTAGAACTGAAAAGTTTTACAATATTGGTGTTGGATACTTAAACGACGTTTACGATCACAATAGTGAAATTGTAAATCAAAAGGCACCTGAAATTGCTAAAAAAGCTTTCAATTACTTAGGTAAAAATGAACAAGCATTAGATGCTTGGGAAGCATAAAAAAGCAAGCCTATATTTATGGCTTGCTTTTTTATGATAAATATTATTTAATTTTAATATAAAATATTTAGCAAAGGAGGAATCAATCAATGAAATCATTATTAGGAGAGTTTATCGGTACATATATTATGTTATCGCTTGGACTAGTAAGTAGTGTTGTAGTTAATTACTTCTTATTTCCAAAGCATCAAAACCGTTTCCTAACGGGATTTTATTGGGGACTTAGTATCCTAATTCCTTCATTCATAACAACTATTTTCTTTGGAACTGCTGGATTTAATCCTGTAGTTTCATTAACATTAGCTGTCAGCGGAAAAATAAGTTTCTGGATATTTGTTGGTGAAGTCATTACACAAATTTTTGGAGCTTGGTTAGCATCATTAACAGTTAAACTAGTTTGGTCTAAATGGCTTAGAAGCTTACCATTAAACCTTAACTTTTATGCCACTGTTCCAAGAAACATTAATAATTGGCGTGCTAATTTTGGATGGGAAATATTTGGTACATTTTTAATTGTGGTAAATACTCAAACATCATCTAATTTACAAAGTCCCTGGTGGATTAAGACTATTTGGTCATCCATCTTGATGACTATTATCATTTCGGTTATCGCACCAATTACTGGTGCTGCCTTTAACCCTACTCGTGATATTATCCCTCGTTTCTTCTTTTCAAGAACTTATGATAAAAGATTATCACAATGGAAATATTCGATTGTCCCACTATTAGGACCAATTATCGGTGGTATTTTAGGTATAATATTTAGCTTTTTCCTTTAAGACCATTTTTTGCAGGTCATAACAGCAAATGCATCGTTACCAGTATGTGTGGCAACAATCGCAGAAGTATATAACATTGAAATCTCAGCGTCTGGGAACATTTCTCCTAGGCGTTTTTTTATTACTAATGGGAAAGTATCATCACCTGTATAACTAATGCCAATAAATTCAAATTGTTCATCTTTTACACTTTCACAATATTTATCTAACCATTTAGTAAATGTTTTCTTCCCACGACCTTTAACTTGCAAATCCATGTCTTTGGGTAAAACTTCGAAAATAACATGAAGATTAATTAACTTTGAAATAATCCCCTTGGCTTTACTAATTCTACCGCCTCGAACCAGGTTTTCTAAAGTACTAGCACCAATATAAAGATTACTATTTTCAATCATTTTATCTACTGCTGCTGAAATTTCATCAAGATTATATTCATTTGAATTAGCTAACTTAGCAGCACTAGTTACAATATGACCTAAACTTTGATCAATAAAATGAGTATTAATAACTTTAACTGTCCCATCAGCAATTTGCGCTGCTTGTTGGGCAGCATGTACAGTTCCACTTAATAAATCTGTCATATGAATTGATAATACAGTATCCCCATTAGCGGTCAAACTGTTATATAATTCAACAAAATCACCAATTGATGGTTGACTAGTAATTGGGAAATCACCTTTGGGATTATCTTCAAGATTTTTAATTAATTTTTTACCATTGATATCAATATCATCCTTAAATGATTGCTCACCAATGCTTACATTAAGAGGAATAACTTTAATTCCTAATTCTTCAACTATTTTATCTGGAATTAATGCTGTTGAATCAGTTACAATTTTAATCATTTTAATTCTCCTTTAGCTTACGTATTCATATATCACTATGATAAAGGTATTTAAATATTTTTTCACTATCTTTTTATAAGTATCAATCTAAAATAAAAAGAATAGACAGCTAAAGATAGCCATCTATTCTTAATTAAACTTCGCTAGAATTGCTACTGGATTGAATTTTGTTTAGTCCCATACGACTAATAGGACCAACAATAATTAATTGTAATGGTAAAGCAACGATTAAATTAAAAATCCATGCATGTGCATAAATTCCAAAAGAAATATTTCCTAAACCAAATGTTACAATAATCCCAAATAGTGACATTAATGTTACCATTCCTAAGACCATTAGACATGAAATCCATAAAGCAATCTTAATTGGTGTTGCTTCCCATTCAGGTTTAAAAATAAATTTAAAAAAGACTCCTTTAACGATTGGTCCTACTAATACTAAGTCCAAAATAGCAGCAATAATTAACGCTAATGGGTAACCTTTTAGAACATCTAAAATAAAACCTGAATTAACACCACTTGCAATAGCAATATTATATGCTTCCATAACGATAACCATCATTCCAGCCATCATTCCAGTAAACATTAATTCTTCTTTAAAATTTCTTGGCATTAATACAATCTCCTTATTAAAATAGTACTGTTATCAACAATTTCAACCATACCATGCTAAAAAATTCTTCGTAAGTTACAATTATGTTACAAATTCCACATGTCTTTAATAATTTGCGTTTGCATAAATTTACATATTAATTCCACCATTTGATCTGGCATGTAAGTACCAGCATCTAATGTTGCTGCTTGCTGATTAATTTGAGTAATCATTAAACCACTATGCTCAATTTTTATATTATATTTTGCAAATACTAAAACTAATTTTTTTAATTCATTTTCATTCATACATAAAACTACTTTCATAATTTATTTTTCAGAGGTGATTTATCATTAATAAAATTGGTGTCCGTGACTTAGTAGAATTCACTCTTAAAAGTGGTGATTTAAATAGTAAGCTAAATAGTAATAATACTGCTCAACAAGGAGCTAAAATTCATCGTAAACTACAGAAAAAACATGGCAAAGAATACCAAGCTGAAGTACCCCTTACCAAAAATATCAAAATGAATAATATTAATTTTCAAATTGATGGTCGCATTGACGGTCTTATTTTAAAAGAAAATCAGGCTGAAATTGAAGAAATCAAAACTTCAGATATTATCTTTGAAGATTTACCTAATAGTATTTTGCAACTTTATTGGGGACAAGCACAAGCTTATGCTTATTTATTAATGGATGCGAATCCTAAGATTAAAAAAGCTACACTTAAATTAACATATGTACAGACCCCTGACGAACAAATAACAGTAAAGTTTAAAGAAATTGGTCAAGCTGAGTCTAAGCAATTCTTTCAATCATTAATTAATGAATATGAAGAATGGCTAAAATTACGTAGTGATATTGTCGACAAACGTAATAAATCAGCTCAAGCAATGAAATTTCCCTTTACAAGTTTTCGTAAAGGTCAACGTGAATTATCTGCGGCTGTTTATAAAACCATTGCATTCAATAAACATTTATTTGCCCAAGCTCCTACTGGAACTGGTAAGACCATTTCCACATTATTTCCAGCCATTAAAGGTATGGGTGAAAAATTATGTAATCGTATTTTTTATTTAACCGCTAAACAAAGTACCCAAAATATCGCTGAAAATACAATGAATTTGATGGAAAAGAAAGACTTATATATCAAAAGTATTACCGTAACATCAAAAGAAAAGATTACTTTTGATGAAGAAAAAGAGTTAAAACCTGAGGATAATCCTTATATGGTTGGATATTATGACCGCTTAAAACCGGCTATGAAAAAAGTATTGGAAAATGAAAATCAAATAACCAGAAATGTTGTGCAAAAATATGCAAAAAAATACACGCTAGATCCATTTGAATTTTCATTAGATTTAAGTCTCTTTTGTGACGTTATTATTGGCGACTATAATTACTTATTTGATCCACAAGTATATCTACAAAGATTTTTCGCAGTAGAAGATTCAAATAACGTATTTTTAATTGATGAAGCTCATAATTTAGTAGATCGCTCTCGTGATATGTATTCTGCTGAATTGAGTGACAGTAAATTAAATGAATTAATAAAAATGAGCAAAAATAATCCTGATATTAATGATAAGTTGCATCGGGCCCTAAAGTCCTTTAAACAGTCTTTTAATATTAATACTAAAGTGCTAAAGGATAATAATGTTGATCAAATAAACATCACAGAACCACTAGATGCATTTAACAAACAAGTAAACAAATTAGTAGATAAAATTCATGCTTGGCTAAAGAAAGATCATCCAGAAGATAAGTTAAATGATGAGGTTTTGGAATATTATTTTAAGTTACTGCATTATCAAAAAATCAATGAATATTATGACGACACTTATAAAACTAGAATTTATCATGATTATAATAACAATACTATAATCAAACTTTTCTGTATGGATCCCAGTCCTCATTTAAGTGAATCATTACAATTAGGTGGCAGTGCAATTTTATTTTCTGCAACCCTATCACCTATGAATTATTACCAAAGAGTATTAGGTCATGAAGATGATAGTTTAGCCTTTGAAATTGAATCGCCATTTCCGATTAATAATCAACAATTAATTAGCACTAATTATATCGAAACTACTTATAAACAAAGAAATAATAGTATCAACTTAATCATCGAAAGCATATTCGACATGATCAGCAGCAAAAAAGGTCATTATATTATTTTTGCCCCATCAAATAAATATTTATTAATGATTGTCGAAGCCTTTGAAAAAAGATATCCTCACATACAAACAATTGTACAAAAAGCATCGATGGATGATGAAGAAAGACAATCATTTATTGATCAATTTAAAAATGATAAGAACGAAAACTTAGTTGGTTTTGCCTTATTGGGTGGTATTTTTAGTGAAGGAATCGACCTAAAATATGATGCTCTAATTGGGGTAGGAATTGTTTCTGTCGGGCTGCCCGGATTAAGTGCCGAAAATAATTTAATTAGAGATTATTTCGATAAAGAAAATGGCCACGGCTTTGAATATGCTTATCAACTTCCTGGATTAAATAATGTGATGCAGGCAGCCGGCAGATTAATTAGAACTAACCATGATTTAGGAAATATTATGCTTATGGATCGTAGATTTAGTCAGCAAAGATATCAAAAATTTTTCCCTAACAATTGGAATGTAAAAATTTCTTATAATAAAAATAATACTAAAACCTTAATAGATAATTTCTGGAATAATAAAAATAACGCACTTTAAAGTGCGTTATTTTTATTAATATTCTTGAGCTACACAAACGCCTTCTGGAACCATAAAGTCTTTTTGAATAACTGATAATTTACCAGATTCCTTATCACGAGCATATAATGTAGCATTATCACTATTTTGATTAACAGCAATTACGAAACTTTCATCTGAATTGAAGTTAAAGTCACGTGGAAAATCGCCTTCAGTTGGTATTAATTGAACACGTGCAACTTTGTCGTTATCTTTGGCTTCAAAAACAGCTAAACTATTATTTCCACGGTTTGAAACATAGATAAAACGGCCATCTTCAGACATTCTAATAGCAGCAGATCCATTATGATCAGCCCAATCATGAGGAATCGTATCTACAATATGTTTAACTTCAAATGAGCCATTTTCAGCATCGTATCTTAGAACCGCTAACTTACTACTTAATTCTCCTACCAAGTAAGCAAGATGTTTCTTTGGATCAAATACAATATGTCTTGGACCAAATCCTGGTTCCATGTGTAAACATGAAACTTCAGTTAAACTACCATCTTCATCATTAATATCATAAACGTAAACACGATCTTGTCCTAAGTCAACAACAACTAAACGATTATCTGGAGTTAAATCTGCATAATGAGGATGTGCCCCATTTTGTTGCTCAGGTCTTGGACCAACATGTCCTTCATGAACAACTTTATTTTGAAAATCAATTGAACCATCTGATTCAATTTTATATACCATTACTTCACCTGTATGATAATTAGCAGTATATACAAATTGACGTTGTTCATCAACAGTAATGTAAGCCGGATTAGTGGCTTCATTAATACAACGATTAATTTCTGTAGTTGGACGAGTAGAAGCATCTAAAGCCATTGCTCCACCAGCACCGTTTTCAGCTTTATCAACTGAATAAATTTTATTATCCTTTGACATAGCTACATATGTAGGATTTCTACCTTTAGCAACGAATTGTAAATTCTTTAATTCTTTTTTGTCAGTGTCTAAATCAATTTCATAAACACCTTTACTAAGTTTCGTAGTATACGTTCCAATTAAGAACTTTTCAATCATGTTAAAATCTCACTTTCAACTAGAATTATATTATTATAATGTATACTTCTATTATACATATTTTTATATCAATCAGAAATGGTTTGATAATCTTATTATCTATTTTATGTTGACTATTCATAAATTACAATTATAATTATTAATAATTGATTAAATAATTAAGTTTTGATGAGAAAAGTAGTTAATTAATAATTTTTTAGAAAGTTCATGGTTGATGAAAATGAGCAAATTATTATTAATGAAAATGGTCTCTGAACTTTTATGGGTGATATTTAACTCATAGCGGTAAGTGCCCGATATAGCACAAAGGAATATGTAAGAAGTTCTGGATAAGGTAGTCTAAAATAAGGCTATAAATTAAGGTGGTACAGCGAAGCATTCGCCCTTTTCAATAAGGGACGGATGCTTTTTTATTTTAAAGGAGTGATGAAAATGAGCAAACAAAAGTTATCTAAAGATTTGCAAAGTCGACACTTAATTACTATGTCATTAGGTGGAGTTATTGGTACTGGTATTTTTATGAGTACTGGATATTCAATACAGTTTGCTGGGCCCATTGGCACCATTATTGCTTACATTATTGGATCATTATTAGTGTGTATGGTAATGGCATGTTTGGGCGAACTATCGGTGCATGATCCTAGTACAGGAGCATTTCATACTTATGCTAGTAAATATATTAGTCCAGCAATGGGGTTTGTTGTCGCTTGGATGTATTGGCTAACTTGGACAATTGCATTAGGTTCTGAATTCATTGCTCTTTCTACCATTGCTAAACAATATATTACATTTATTCCTGTTTGGGGATATAGTTTAATTTTTGCCATTATTATTTTATTGTTAAACATCGTTAATATGAATTTATTTGCTAAAAGTGAACTTTACATGTCATTAATCAAAGTAATCGCATTAGCCCTATTTTTAATTATTAGTGTTTTAATAATTTTTAAGATTCTACCTTTTCACCACCAAAACTTTACTCCATTTTTTGGTCAATTATCCAAAAATGGGATTTTCCCAAATGGAATCTCACCAGTGATTTCAATTATCTTATCAGCTAATTTTACTTTTTCAGGAACTGAAATGATTGCTGTAGGTGCTGGTGAAAGTAAAAATCCTAAAAAATCAGTACCTAAAGCTATTCGAAAAACACTAATTACTCTAATTGTATTATTTATTGGCACTATTATTGCACTGGGATCAATTTTACCTCAGAGTTCTTCTTCGTTATCACAAAGTCCATTCGTGACTATTTTACAATCAATCAATATTCCTTATGCATCAGATATTATGAATATTATTTTATTTATCACTATTTTTTCAGGTGCAAATTCAGGTGTTTATGCTGCTTCTAGAATGATTTGGTCATTAGCTGAAAAGAAAACGTTACCCAAAAAATTATCCAGATTAAGTAAAAATGGCATTCCGATATATGGACTGAGTTTAACTATTTTAGGTGGATTCCTAGCATTGTTTTCCAGTATTTATGCACCTAATACTGTTTACTTAGCATTAACAGCTATTTCGGCATTTGCAGTTGTCATAGTTTGGCTAATTATCGGTTGGGCCCAATTAAATTTTCGTAAACAATTTATTAAAAATGGACATTCAACAATTGAATTATCTTATAAAGCCCCATTTTATCCAATTTTGCCATGGTTAGTAATTGTCATCTGTTCATTATCACTTATTGGAATTGCTTTTGATCCTAACCAAAGGATTGCAATTATAATTGGGATTCCTTTCTCAATTATTTGCTATGTATCTTATAAAATATTTTACTCAAGAAAGGATGCTGAATAAAAATGAATAACTTTACAGAATGGTCAAATCAACAAAAACGAATCTTAATTGATAGTTCAATGTCAACCGGTCTAGAAGAACGTGGCTTAAAGCTTAATGGCAAATTATGGACAGCTAAAGCATTAAAAAATCATAGTGATTTAATTAAAGATGTTCATAAATCGTATTTTGATGCTGGTTCTTCAATGACTACAATTGATACCTACCAAGCCAGTGTTAGTGGATTAATGAAAAATGCTGGCTATAGTCATACAGAAGCTCGTAAATTGATTAAAAAGGCTTTTGATGTTGCTAAAGATGCTCAAAAGCTTTCAAGAAATCATCCAACTTGGTTGCAGCTGGAATTGGTCCATATGGAGCATGTTTGGCTAATGGCTCAGAATATACTGGTAACTATCATTTAACTGAAAACGAATATATACAATTTCATAAAGAAAGAATTGAAATATTGGTAAACGCTGGAGTTGATGTTTTATTGTTAGAAACTTTACCTAATTTTCAAGAAATAAAAGCATTGGTTAAATTTACCAAACAATTTAATATTCCATCAATAGTCGCTTGTTCTATGAAAGATGCTACACATTTAGCAGATGGAACTAATTTTAAATTTGTACAATCATTCTTAGAAAAACAAGCCAATGTGATTGCCTATGGATTAAATTGTACTGACCCTCGAATCGTAACAAATGCATTAAAGGCAATCATTCATAATGAGCCTGCACACAAAGATCTAATCGCTTTTCCCAATTCTGGTGCTCATTACAATCCAAAGATTAAAGAATGGGATAATCAAGGAATTAGCATTGAAGAATTTAATAAACTCGTTCAAGAATGGCTAAATATCGGATTAAAATATATTGGAGGATGTTGTTGTATGTCTGAACAACAGACTGCTTCTATCAATGAACATTTCTTTTAAAAACAATTTTTATGGAATATAATTAAGCTATGAACTTAATAAAGGAGATTAATTAATATGAAAAGTTTTGAAGGCATACACCCAATTTTAACTAACCATTTAAGGTTAGATTGGTTAACAGAATTTAAACTACAGGATGTTATTGATTTTCAAAAAAAATTTGATAAAGATGCTGATATTAAATCAACTGGCGATTTTATCAATGAGGCCATGAAAGATGTTATGAGACAAAAAGCCCTTTTATGGGGAATTGAAAATAAAGAAACTCATGAATTTATGGGTATGGGTGGTATTGCTAATATTAGCGAGGACGATACTGCCCCTACTATTTATATTCAAGCTATTGATAGCATGGACACTGGTTTAGAATTAGAATTAATCAATCGTATTCATATATTAGCTAAAAACTACTGGCCTACTGCTAAATTCAGTTATAACGTTTATCCATCTAATGCAGAAATTGAACGTCATCTAAAACTTTACTAATTTCAGCTTTATTTAATAGCTATTTGTTTGATTTATTATATAATTAATTTTATTATTAAGATAATAATAATTCTAAACTAGCTTATTATTTAAGGAGGGATATTAGATGCCCAATGAAACATATCAAAAAGCTTTAGATACTTTGCGGGAAAGTAAGATTCGAATTACTCCCCAAAGACAAATAATTTTAAAGTACTTGATTAATCATGATAATCATCCTTCTGTAGATACTATTTATGAAGCATTAAAAAAGGAATTCTCTAATCTGAGTGTTGCCACTATTTATAATAGTTTACAACTATTCGAAAAATTGGGAATTATTATTGAACTACCAGCTGAAGATGGTGGTATTCGTTATGATTTCTTTGGCAATCCACATTTCCATGCAATTTGTGAAAACTGCGGTAAAATTATTGATGTAGAATATCCAGATTATAAGAGTTTAGAACAATCATTAAGTAAAACTACAGAAGAACAAACTGGATTCAAAGTTAGACAAAGTCATGTTGAAGTTTATGGCTTATGTAAAGAATGCCAAGCAAAACTAAGCAAATAAAAATAGTCATCAGATAAATTCTGATGACTATTTTTATTTAATTAGCCTTGATAATGATCTTTAGGTACTCTAACCAAATCTTCATCAACTAAGCGTTCTGCATTTTCAACCGTATTCCAAGCAGCTCCTTTTAGGAGGTTATCTGCAACAACCCACATATTAAAACATCCCTTATTTTCTTGGTCGGGACGAATTCTTCCAGCGAAAGTTTCACGCTTACCTTCAGCGTTTAATGGTTGAGGATATACTTGATGATCTGGGTCATCTTGTAAAGTTACTCCTGCAGCATCACTAATCGTCTTTTTAATATCATCTGCACTAGCATTCTTATCTTCAACTTCGAAGTACACAGATTCACCATGTGAAATAGGCACTGGAACACGAACACAAGTAGCAGTAACTTTTAAATCAGTTGCATTCATATCATTAAGCATAATCTTCTTAGTTTCATGAATCATTTTCCATTCTTCATGTGTATATCCTTCATCTTCAAAAACATCAATTTGAGGAAGTAAGTTAAATGCTAATGGATAGTGTTTCTTATCACCGGCTGTTGGTAAAATATCAGCAGACATTTGTTTACCATCTAGGTAATCCTTTGCTTGTTGATAAAATTCATTTAAAGCAGATTGACCAGCTCCAGAAGCAGCTTGATATGTAGAAACAATAACTTGCTTTAAACCATACTTCTTAAACACTGGAGCTAAAGCTACTACCATTTGAATAGTAGAACAGTTAGGATTGGCAATAATCCCTTTATGATTCTTCAATTGTTCCGGATTAACTTCAGGTACAACCAATGGTACTTCTGGATCCATTCTAAATGCACTTGTATTATCAACACAGACAGCTCCACGCTTAACAGCTTCTGGTAAGAATTTTTTAGAAGCAGCTCCTCCAGCTGAAGCTAATACTAAATCAACATTATCAAATGAATCATTTGTAGTTTCTTCAACTGTTATTTTTTCGCCCTTAAATTCCATTTGCTTCCCAGCAGAATGAGCTGAAGCTAATAGTTTTAATGATTTAACTGGAACAGTTGAATTAGCTAATTGATCCACCATTCTCATTCCAACAGCACCAGTTGCACCTAAAATTGCTACATTGTATTCCTTCATTATAATTACCTTCTTTAATTATTTAAAAATTGTTCGATTCTATTCATTGATTCTCTGATATTTTCATCTGAAGCAGCATAAGATAAGCGAATGTATCCTTGGCCACCCTTACCAAAACAGCTTCCTGGAATTACTCCAACTTTAGCTTGTTTAGCCAAAGATAAAGCAAATTTGGTATCGTCTTTACCAAAACGGTCAGGGATTTTAACAAATACATAGAATGCCCCACTAGGCATTGCCATTTCAAAACCAAAACTAGTTAATTTTTCACTAATAAAGTCGCGACGACGTTTATAAATATCACGCATTTTTTTAGGATCTTTTAAACCATTTTTAAGCGCTTCATAAGCAGCTATTTGAGTTACGTCTGGTGGACATGTAACCATAAATGCATGTACCATTAATAACTTCTTAATAAATGCATGGGGTCCACAAACATAACCAACTCGCCAACCAGTCATAGCATGTGATTTAGATAAACCATTAATATAAATAGTTTGTTCCGGAAGAAAGCTAGCTAAGGACTTATGCTTAACATCATATGTTAGTTCACAATAAATCTCATCAGTAATTGCAAAAACATTATATTGTTGAATAACATCTGCCAGTGACTTAACTTCATCCGGTGAGTATTCAATACCAGTAGGATTTCCTGGATAGTTAAGTAATACTGCTTTAACTTGATTACCATATCTATCCAATACTGCTTTTAATTGATCTGGTTGCAACTTAAATCCATTATTTGAAGTATCTAAATCAATGGCTTTACCACCTAATAAAGAAATAATGGGTTCATATAGTGAAAACAAAGGTGTAGGTAAGATCACTGCATCCCCTGGATTAAGCAATGTTTCAAAGGTAGCATAAATCGCTTCAGTAGCACCAATGGTAACTACAATTTCATCTTCTGCATTATAATTTAATTCATAGTTTTTAAACAAATAGTTATGAATGGCTTTACGTAATTGTAATTTACCTGCCTGATTTGAATAATGAGAATCATCAGCATCAATGCTCTTTTTAGCAGCATCCTTAATGTGATCAGGAGTATTTAAGTCCGGTTCACCAATCGTTAGTTTAATAATATCTTTTATTTTAGAAATTTGGGTATCAAATCCTCTAATGTTAGAAGGTTGAATTGAATTCAAACGTTGATTATAAGTTTGCGTTAATCCCACAGATAATTCCGGCATTTTGTATCATCTTTTCTATAGAATATTTTCTAGTCCAATTACTAAGTGGTCTAAGTCACTAACTTTTTGAATTGCAACTTTAACCCCTTTCATAAATGAACCGCGATCAAATGAATCTTGACGAAGAGTTAAGGCTTCGCCAGCCCCACCAAATAAGACTTGTTCATGGGCAACATATCCTGGCAAACGCACTGCATGAACATGCACACCATCATATGTACCACCACGTGAACCAGATAAATTATCTTTAGTTTCGTCATCACTAACTGCACTATTATCACGATTTTGACCAATAATTTTGGCTGTATTTAAAGCAGTTCCCGATGGTGCATCTTTTTTGTCTTGGTGGTGCATTTCAATTACTTCAGCATCAGGAAAGTATTTAGCAGCTTCACCAGCAAATTTCATTAATAGAACCGCTGATAAGCCAAAATTAGGTGCAATAATACCACCGACCTGTTTATCCTTGGATAAGCTAATTAGTTCTTTTTGGTGTTCATCACTCATTCCACTAGTACCAATTACTGGATGGATGTTATGTTCAATAGCAAATTTAGTATTTTCATAAACCGCATCAGGTTGAGTAAAGTCTACCCAAACATCGAAATTATCAGTAATTTGATTTAATGAATTATAAATATTAACTTCATTGGACAAATTATATTTAGCATGATCTTCAGTACAATGTGGTGCATAAACACCACTCAACTGCATATCATCATTATTATTTATTAAATTAATTGCTTTTTGTCCCATTGATCCAGTAAAACCAGCTAATAAAATTTTAATCATAGTTTTAACTCCTTTGGTAAAGAATTTAATAATGCATCATGACTTAAGCCTAAATCATCGGCTAAATGTTGTTTTTCTTCATTATTTAATGAAAGAATTGGTAAACGACAAGCACCCACTTGATATCCTTGCGCACTCATAACTGCTTTTACAGGTGATGGTGATGGATACATAAACAATGCTGACATCTTTGGCGTTAATTTTCTTTGCATCGCACCAGCAGCTTTATAATTACCAGAATCTAAATCATCATACATTTCACGCATTGCATTTCCATAAATATGAGATGCAACTGAAATAACTCCATTTGCACCAATTGACTTAGCAAATAATGCTTGTGCATCTTCACCGGTATAGATATTGAAATTATCATCAGTATGTTCAACTAGATATTCCAAATCTTCCATTGAAGTACATTGTTTTACTCCCACAATGTTTTCATTGTGAGACAATTCAATCACTGTTTCATTACTCATAGTGACACCAGTTCTACCAGGAATATTATAAATAATAATTGGTACATTAGATTGCTTAGCAACTTCTTCAAAATGAGCCTTCATACAACGCTGATTAGGTTTATTATAATAAGGAACAACTACTAAAGCGGCATCAATACCATTAATCATACTAACTTCCTTAGTAAAATCGATGGTTTCTTGAGTGTTATTACTACCAGTTCCCGCAATAATTGAACCGCGACCGTCAACAATGTCAACAAAGCGACGATATAGTTCAATTTTCTCGTCATGAGTTAATGTAGGAGTTTCTCCAGTAGTACCACCAATAACAAATCCTCGACTACCTGTATTTAAACAATGATCAGTAATTGATTTTAAGGTATCAAAATCAATTTTGCCGTCATTATCAAAGGGCGTAATAATTGCCGTCATTAAATCTACATTTTCAAACATAATTATCACCTATTCTTTCATTCGATTTTCTAAGAAACTAGTAATTGCATTAACCCCTTTATCAATCGCACTTTCATCAGGAGTTAAAGTGGCTGTATGCAATGATGAATCATCACCCACTCCGAGCCAAAACATCGTTCCTGGAATCTGAGATAATAAGTAACCAAAATCTTCTCCAGTCATCGCTGGCTTGGTTTCAATAAAATCAACATCTGAATTATTTTTCATAAAATGAATAAAGTCTTTAGTTAATGCTGAATTATTTTCCACTGGATAATAACCACCTTGATTTAACTCTAAATCAACTTTACAGTTATAGCTCAATTCAATGCCATGACAAATATCTTTTAATCTTTGATCAATTAATTCAATCATTGATTGGGTTAATCCTCGAATAGTGCCTTCAATTCTGGCATGGCCAGCAATTACATTTCGAATAGTTCCAGCCTCAATTTTTCCCAAAGTGATAACTCCGCTTTGAATGGGATCAATGCTCCGAGAAATAATGGTTTGCACTTGATTAATTAATTGAGCGGCTGCTACTACCATGTCATTAGCATTTTGAGGATAAGCAGCATGACCACCCTTACCAGTTAAATCAATATTAATTTCAGTAGTACCAGCAAATAAAGTCCCCATTCGACATCCGATAGATCCAGCCGGTAAGCTAGGATTGTCATGTAAGCCATAAAATTCATCAATCTTGAATGTTCCGCTAAATGCATTCGCTTCATATGCTAAACGGCCACCACTTTCACTTTCTTCAGCTGGTTGAAAGAAAAATACTAAATTATCTTTAGGCTGATGTTCAGTAAAATAATGTAAAATACCTAAAGCAACCGTCATATGTACATCATGTCCACAGGCATGCATAATACCTGGATGAGTTGATGAAAATGGCAAATTAGTTTTTTCTTCTATTGGTAATGCATCAATATCAGTTCGATAACCAATAGTTCGTTTAGGATTACTCCCCTGAATTCTTACCAAAATAGCAGTAGGTAAAGCTTCGATGCCACTAATAGTTACATTTTCTTGATTAAAACTTCCTATTATATGCAATAAATAATCGTGAGTTTGATTTTCATGTAATGCTAATTCAGGAATCTGATGCAAATGACGCCTAATATCGATTAAATTAATTTCAGCCATTTAAATCACAACTTTCTTAAATCATCTTCAAGACTAGTTTTAGATTGAGTTTTAGCATCAACGTCTTTAATTTTACGAGCTGGAGTACCAGCAACCATTGTATATGGAGCAACGTCTGAAGTAACAATTGCACCAGCTGCTACAACTGCACCTTTCCCAACATGGACACCTTCAATAACTACTGCATTAGCACCAATTAAAACATCATCATCTATTTGAACTGGCTTAGCTGATGCTGGTTCAATTACCCCAGCCAATACAGCACCGGCACCAATATGAGAATGGTTACCAACAAGGGCACGTCCCCCCATTACAACTCCCATATCAATCATGGAACCTTCACCAATTTCACAACCAATATTTATAATTGCTCCCATCATAACGACTGCATTATCAGCAATCTTTACTTGATCACGAATAACTGCACCCGGTTCGATTCGTGCATTTACATTCTTTAAGTCTAATAAAGGCACTGCGGAATTGCGGGCATTATTTTCAATTTCATAATCTTCAATCAAAGCAGATTTAAGCAATGGCTCTACATCTTTCCAATCACCAAAAATGGTAGCTGTGTGTTGTTCTTTAAAAACTTTAATTGAATTTGGAAAATCAATTTTGTCCATTTGGCCACTAATATAAACTTTAACTGGAGTTTTCTTTTCTGCATTTCCAATATAATTAATAATTTCGTGTGCATCTAAATTTGCCATTTTTATGTCTCCTTTTATTTCAATTGATTATCTAGCGCATATAAATCTGTATAATTTTGACGTCGAGTGACTAATTGTGCTTTACCATTTTCAACAAAAACAATTGCTGGTTTAGGATTCAAATTATAATTAGATGCCATGGAATAACCATAAGCACCAGTATCCAACATTACAATTACATCCCCTGGTTTTGTTGATGGTAATGGTTGATCTTTAATTAAAACATCCCCTGATTCACAATACTTACCAACCAGATGAACATTTTCAATTGCACTACGTAATGGATGATCAGCCATTACTGCTTCATATTTAGCGTCATACAACATTGGTCTAATGTTGTCACCCATACCACCATCAACTGAAACATATGATTTAATACCGGGAACATCTTTTCTAGAACCAATGCGATATAGATTATATCCGGCATTTCCAACAATTGAACGCCCTGGTTCAATCCAAATAGCTGGCATCTTTAAACCCTCAGCTTTAGTTCTATCCTTAACAGTCTCAACAATCTTTTGAACGAAAGCTTCTGGTTTTAATGGATCATCTGCATCTGTATATTGAATTCCAAAGCCACCACCAACATTAATCACTTGAGCTTCATATCCATATTCTTGTTTCCATTCAGCCGCTAAATCAACTAGCTTACTAGCAGCCATCTCAAAACCCTTTAATTCAAAAACTTGTGAACCAATATGTGCATGAATCCCCAATAAATGCATTGATTTATTGGCATGCACAATTTCAAAAGCTTTTTTAGCTTCGCCAGATTCTAAATCAAAACCAAATTTACTATCAGTTTGACCAGTTTGAATAAATTCATGTGTATGTGCTGAAATGCCAGGTGTAATTCTTAACATGACATCGCAATTAGTGTTAATATCAGTCAACAATTGATTTAATAAGTTAATTTCATGAAAATTATCTAACATGATTACGCCGACATGATTTTCCAAAGCCATTCTTAATTCATCTTTAGATTTATTGTTACCATGAAAACTAATTCTGCTTGCTGGAAAACCTGCATGTAATGCCGTTGCTAATTCTCCACCTGAAACTACGTCAATATGGCCTTGTTCTTGATTAACTAATTGATACATTGCTGTATTTGCAAAAGCCTTACTGGCATAACAAACAGCATAATCAGTATTACTTTGTTCAAAAACAGCCTTAAATTTTCTAAATTGTGATCTAATCTTTCCATTGTCATATACAACTAGTGGAGTCCCAAATTGATTTGCTAAATCAATGGCATCACACCCACCAATTTCTAAATGACCTGCTTCATTAATATTTTGCTTTGTTATTTGTTTCGTCATAATAAACATGCCCTTCTATCGAATGTATTCGTTCGATTTCGGCCAATTGAAAACAAAAAGGATTCCTTTGCATGAATGTGGTTACACTCGTACAAAAGAATCCAAATTTAATGTTCTTCTCATTTTCGGTTTCAATTGTCGAAAGCGCTCCACAAGAAATATTTTCTTGTGACAGTCCATGATCTATTAAATCATGTCCCAGCAAATAACTACCCACAAGTAATCTTTGCTTCGGCAACCTTGCCTTTCAACAAACTTTAAAAATCATTGTAGTGACTGAGTTTATCTAATATTCTCGGTTGCGACCTCTTCGATTAGTTACATAATAAAACTATTTACCTACTTAAGTCAACTACTTTTTCTAACATATTTTTTTATATTTTTTATTTACTATATATACATTTTAAAAATGCATCCATCAAATAAATATGCTGCTTGTCTAATTTTATTTTAATGTTAGAATGCAAATTAATTAGAAAGATTAAATTGTGAGATGATATTAGATGACAAAGTTAATAAAATTTGGTGGCAGTTCACTAGCTAATGGTGATCAATATAAAAAAGTAATTAATATAATCAAAAAAGATAAAACACGACAAATCATCGTCTTATCAGCTCCTGGTAAAAGATTTGATGATGATATTAAAGTAACCGATTTATTAATTCAATATGCAAAAGCTGTGATTAATAAACAAGATTATAAAGATATCTTAAATAATATTATTGGACGATATAAAGATATTGCTGATACATATGATATTAGTGATGATGAATTTGCTCCAATTGTAAGTATTTTTAATAATCTACCTAAACAAAAATATCCTAATAACGAATATTTATTGGCGGCTTTTAAAGCACACGGTGAAAGAATGAATGCTAAATTAATGTCAATTGTGCTAAATCACTTAAACATTAAAGCTAAGTTCGTGGATCCTAAAGAATTGGGAATTGTTGTTTCCAAAGATGATCCTAATGCTGCCGATGTGCTCAAAGAAACATATGAAAATTTGGGGCACTTTGGTTATGGTAATGAAAAATTAGTTATTCCTGGTTTCTTTGGATATACAAAAGATGGAAATATGGCAACTTTTGCACGTGGTGGTTCAGATATCACTGGATCCATTATTGCAAATGGATTAAACATCCCTATGTATGAAAATTTTACTGATGTTAGTTCAATTTATTCCGCTAATCCAAAAATTATCAATCACCCTGCTCCAATTAAAAAGATGACTTATCGTGAAATGCGTGAACTTGCATATGCTGGTTTTTCTGTTTTTAATGATGAAGCTATTATCCTGCAATTAAGGGGAATGTAACCATTAACGTTAAAAATACTAATATGCCAGATGAACCTGGAACATTAATTGTGCCAGAAGGTTCATTTCAACCTGAGCATCCTATTACCGGAGTGTCATCATCGAAACATTTTTCAGCACTTTATTTACACAAATACTTGCTAAATAAAGAAGTTGGAATAACTTTAAAATTATTGCAAATTTTTCAAAAATATAATATTTCATACGAACATATGCCATCTGGAATCGATGACTTAACCGTTATTTTTAATAAAGAAAGTTTAGACAAAATTACAATTAAAAGCTTATGTAAAGAAATTCAAGAAAGTATCAAACCTGATAAATTAAATTGGATTGACGATTATGCTATTATCATGGTGGTTGGTGAAGGTATGCGTGATGCTGCAACTACTATTAGTGACATTATTGATCCAATCACTAATGAAAACATCCCTATCCACATGATTAACCAAGGTGCTTCTCAAATTTCTATCATGATTGGGACTAGAGAAGCTAATGCTAATCAAGCTGTTAAAAGTATCTACAATGAATTCTTTGAATAAGGAGTAATTAATATGATTAATTTGTTTTATGTCCATGGTTCTGAAAACCATTTTTATATTTTAGATCAAACATTACTCAATAATAAGCTTAATGATAATGAACTAATAAAACTAACAAGATTAATAACTAGTACAGATAATGATTTACATCCGGCAGATGGTTTATTAGTGGTTGATGAATCAAGTCATCAAGATGCTTTAGCTCAAATGAGAGTAATCAATGCTGATGGTAGTGAAGCCTCAATGTGTGGTAATGGCTTAAGATGTGTAGCTAGATATTTAGCTAATAAATACCATAAAGATAGCTTTAAAGTAGAAACTAAATCAGCTGATTTGCTAGTAAACCGACATGCAGACTTAGCGCATAATGTTGCTGCTTTTAGTGTCGAAATATCACCGGTTTATTTTGATGGTAAATATTTTCCATTTCAAAATTTAAATACTACTAGCATTTTAAACACTGCATTACCACAATTAAGTGACCATTTAAGATTTACTGCAATTGCAGTTCCTAATCCACACCTAATTAGTTTTGTAGAAAATGATCATGATTTAAATGAAACTTTAGGAGCAATTGGTAAAAAATTGAATGACCCTAACCCTTATTTTACTGATGGTGTTAATGTCAATTTTGCTAAAATATTAAGTCGCAATAAGTTATTTGTACATACTTATGAGCGTGGTGTCGGTTTTACAAATGCTTGTGGAACTGGAATGTCAGCAACTTCATTAGCGTTTGCAATTAATTTCCCTAATTTAGTAAATACAAAAGAACCTATTGATGTATATAATCCTGGTGGAATGGTACAAACTAAAGTTCATAACACGCCTAATAGCCAGTGGATTGAACTAATTGGTAATGCCACTTTTGTTGGAAAATTATCAATTTCAGAAGAAAATTTACATGCTGCTAAAATTGATAATATTAACTTTACCGATACTGGTGAAGAATTAGATTATCAAAAATTTGTTGATTCAATCAAATAAAAAAAGGCATTCACTCAAAGTGGATGCCTTTTTAGTTAATGCAACTACATTTTATCTGATACAATATTAAATAAATAACTTAAGGGAGTGAAAATATGAAGCATAAACAGATGCTTATTATTTTATCCGTAGCAATTGTTTCATTTTTAGGAACTGTGGATATGAGTATTGTAAACACCGCATTACCGCAAATTTCTAAAGATTTGAACGTGCCAATGAATCAAGCAGAATGGATTTCATCAGCATACTTAGTTCTAATATGTATGTCATTGATTCTTTTTGGTAAACTTGGTGACCAATTAAGTAAGGCTAAAATTTTTCAACTTGGAACTTTAGTTTTTACAATTAGTTCATTAGCTTGTGGAATTAGTATGAACCTAGTTGTCTTGTTAATTGCTCGTTGTCTACAAGGATTAGGTGCCTCCATGACTATGGCAACCAATTTAGGTATTATTACTGAATCAGTGCCATTTAGTTCACGTGGTAAAGCATTAGGTATTAATACCACAATTGGCCAATTAGGATACATCGCTGGTCCGGCAGTGGCTGGAATCATCTTGTCAGTGGCTAGTTGGAACTGGATCTTTTTATTCAATGTACCAATTGGAATTGCAGCTTTTATCTTTGGTGAATTTGTTTATAGTAAACCTGATAAAAGTAAACCTAAACTTAAATTAAATATTGATTATTTAGGTTTTATAACATTAGCACTGGCTATTGGTCTATTCTTTGTGGCAATTTTCACCGGCCAAGAAATTGGTTTTAGTAATTTAGGAGTGATTATTGCATTCATTATTACTGCTATTTTAATTATTGGCTTTATCAGAATTGAGTTAAAAGTTTCAGAACCAATTTTAGATTTATCTTTATTTAAAAATCCTGGTTTTACAATCAGTATTATTTCTTTAATGTTCATGTATATTATTATTTACTTTAATAACGTGTTATTGCCATTTTATATTCAAGATAATCTGAAATTCTCACCTTCACAAACTGGTTTCATGATGAGTGTGCTACCAGTTGTAAATGTATTTACAGCTTATTTAGGTGGTGTGCTTTGTGATAAGTATGGTGCTGTTAAAATGTCATTTAGAGCATCCATTATCTTTGTGATTGCAGAAACCATCTTTGCAGTTGTTCAACCAACTTGGCCAATAGCAATGCTGTTATTTGGTTTTATGGTATTTGCTACAGCTAATGGATTATTCCAAAATAATCCAATGGTAATGGAAAACGCCAGCAAGGAACAACAAGGTGTTGCCGGATCAGTTCTCGCATTAAGTCGTAATATCGGCTTTACCGTTGGATTATCTCTATCAACATCGTTGTTATATACTGGAATGAGTTTTAAAGCTAATCGCTCAATCACGACTTACCCATTTGGACATGATGATTGGTTCTTATTTGGAATGCATTTTACTTACTGGATAGCTGCTTTAATTATGATGGCAGTTACGATAATGCTAGTTTGGTTAATGCACCATCGTAAAAATGTAAAATAAAAGAGAAAACCACTACTAAAATTAATTAGTAGTGGTTTTTTATTAACCTAAGAAATGTCTTAACTTAGCCATTTTTTCAATTAAAATATTACGAACTTCTGCATCATCAATTCGAACTAAATCATTCGCTAATTTAGCATGTTCTACTTCATCTTCATTAGTTGGTCCGGCCGTAATTCCAAAGATATCTTGAATGGCATCAACATCTTCTTTTACGCCTTGCCAATTACTATTTTGTTTAATTAATGAATCTAAAGCATCTGTACTAAAGTATTTTAATACATGTTTAAAATCATTTTTAATATTTGGATAGTATTGAGTTAAAGTTTTAAATTCTGCTTTATCTAATTTTTTCAAAATACGACCAGTTCCAAGCACTTCTGGTGGCACTCCAACTGAATATAATGATCCGGTAAATGTAATTGCACGGGGCATTTTATAACCATCAACGTCACGAGAATATCCAATAATTCCAACGTGTTGGTGACGATCACGACGCTTTGGAAAGGCATCAAATACGGATTGTAAATCATTTATCAATGGGTCCAATGTTTTATGATATTCAGCTGCTGCTTTGTCAGCAACATCCAATAAAGTTTTTTGATCATCGTCATTAATAATCTTAAATGCATTATGTTGTAGTCCATCACGCAATTTAGCAATTGCTGGTTTAACGACTGATTCTAGTGGATAGTCATATCTAAATGCTGATTGAATGGTTGCTGTTTTCAATCCAGGAAATTCTTCTAGATAACGATCGACTAACTTAGGAGATAATCCACCTCTAAAAATAGTACTACCAGTACCAGCAATTGGATAAATATCAATTCCAGATTCAGTTGAAAATTCACCTAATTTGGTCAAAGCTAATTTATTTCCAATAATACTGTTTAAGAAACCATTTGATAGTGCTGAATCAGAACCAGCTAAAAATACACGCATATATTTTAAATCTTCACCAAAGTTTTTCTTATAAAGTTCTACATATTTTTGCAAAATTTTAGGTGCATTATATTGAGCTTCAAAGCTTTCGAATAATGGAATCATTCTTAAACGATCAGTATTTTTGTGACCATTACCAAATTCTTGGTCTTTAAAATGAGCTAAACTAGAAAATTTTTCTTCCATTTTTAATAATTGATCAGCAGTTCTAGCCATTGGTAAGATTGCTTCAAATAGTGGACGATTTTTAAAATTCAAATCATCAGCAAAATCCTCAGCTAACAAAATGGTTGTCATGGCCTGCATGAGACTATAACCTTTTTCCTCCCAAATATTAGGCAATCTAAAAGTAAGAAACTTGTCATTACCTAATGGATGTTGCTTAAAGTATTCATAATGTTCTGAATATAATCGATCAATTACTGAGGAATCAGCATATTTACCTTCCCAATCCCACATATATTCATCAGCATCCAAAACAGCATAATTTTGATATGCTTCATTAATTTCATTAAATGCTGAAACAAATGGTTCGCCATCCTTTTTAAAAAATGGAACGTTAGCGTTATCTGGGTGTTGAGTGCCCATAATGTTTGGTATTCTTCTATCCATAATATTTACCCCCAAATAATCTAGTTTAAATATGCTTTTAGTCTTTTTAGTGCTTCATTAATAGTTGCATCAGATGCGGCATAGGAAAATCTAATATGCCCTTCACCACCAGGTCCAAACGCACTTCCTGGAATTACACCAACTTTAGCTTTTTGAGCTAAATCTAATGCAAATGCTTCATCATCTTGACCAAATTGTTCTGGAATTTTGGCAAACATATAAAAAGCACCTTTAGGTTGTGGCATATCAAAACCTAATTCAGTTAATCCCTTTTGCAAATGTCACGACGTTTTTGATAAATTTTGGTCATTTCAACTGGATCTTGCATTCCATTTTTTAACGCCTCTGCTGCTGCAATTTGTGCAGAATTAGTAGTGGCTGTAACTAAAAATGCATGCACCATTGATAACTTCTTAATAATTGGACTAGGACCACAAATATAACCCACTCGATAGCCTGTCATAGCATGTGATTTTGATAATCCACTAATATATAGCGTTTGTTCTGGTAACATTTCAGCAATCGAATAGTGTTTTACATTATAAGTAATATCGCTATAAATTTCATCAGAAACAACAAATAATTTACGTTCTTTAATAACATTAGCTAATTTTTGTAAATCATCCTTTGAATATTCCACTCCAGTTGGATTACCAGGATAGTTTAATAAAACGGCTTTGACTGATGAGCCTTCTTTATCTAATGTTTCTTTTAATTTTTCTGGACTTAAAACAAAGTCATTGTCAGAAGTATCCACTTTAATAGGAGTTGCTCCTAAAATCTTAATAATAGGAAAATACAAAGCAAATGTTGGCGTAGGAACAATTACTTTATCACCCTTATTTAAAATAGTTTGAAAAGCTGCATAAATTGCTTCAGTAGCTCCTACAGTGACAACAACTTCAGATTCAGCATCATAATTTAAATTATGCATTTTATTTAAATAATTAGAAATTGCATCTCTTAATTCTGGCTTACCAGTTTGAGTGGCATAATGAGAATCATTATTCATGATGCTATCGGCACCCGCTTTTTTAACATGTTCAGGAGTATTTAAATCAGGTTCTCCAATTGTTAATTTAATAATTCCATCAATATTAGAAATCTTTTTATCAAAACTTCTAATTCCAGAAGGCGCTAATGAATCTAAACTTTTATTGTATACATTGTTTAATGATGAAGCTAATTTTGGCATTACTTTTCCCCCTAAATTAACAAAAAGAGACCCTTGTTTTTTGCATAAAAACAACGGGTCTCTTTTCAAATAACAATTCACATTTTAATGTTAATAAAATCATAGTATAACTTATTAATAAAATCAACATTGTTTTATAACCATATTATCATCAACAATTTAGTTTTCATTATTATGCCTTATTGTATGGGGATTTTAACTAATTTCACACTTCTTTTTCGGTTTGCCTAACTTTTTCTTTCAATATACAATATTTTATAAAGGCTTTACAAGATTGTAATTTAATAATATAGTTATAATTGTTATCAATTAATAATCATTATAAACTAAAGGGTGAATATTTAATGAAAAATAAAAAAAGTTTAGCTCAAAAAATAAACGTTATTAGAGCTAGTGTGATGGGTTCTAATGATGGCATCCTTTCAGTCGCTGGAATTGTCATCGGAGTTGCTGGAGCAACTACTAATACTTTTTCAATTTTCATTTCAGGAATTGCTGGAATGATTGCTGGAACTGTTTCAATGGCAATGGGTGAATATGTATCTGTTAATACCGAAAGTGATTCTCAAAAACGAGCTGTTATGAACGAAAAATATGCTTTAAAAAATAACTATGATGAGGAATTTAATTTCGTCAAGAATAAGTACATGCAAAGTGGTATTTCTGAAGCACTATCTAATAAAGCAACTAAAGAAATGATGAACAAAGATTCTTTAGTTACAACTGTTCGTGAAAAATATGGCTTTGTTGTTAACAATTTTACTAGTCCATATGATGCAGCTATTGCATCAATGATTTCATTTCCAATTGGATCCATACTACCATTGTTAGCTATTTCATTATTTCCATCAGGAATAAATATTATTGCTACCTTTATTGCGGTAATCATTGCTCTTGCAATTACTGGTTATATTGCAGCTATTCTAAGTCATGCTAATAAAATTAGGTCAATGATCAGAAATGTTACATCTGGAATGTTAACAATGATTGTTACATATTTGATTGGTTTATTAGTCGGAATGTTTAGTTAATAGGAGTAATTTAATATGAAAAATAAAAAACAAACTATGAACGAAAAGTTAAACACCCTAAGAGCTGGTGTTTTAGGATCAAATGATGGAATCTTAACAGTTGTTGGAGTTTTATTCTCAGTGGCTGTTGCTACCCCCAATATATTTACTATTTTTATTGCTGGTCTTTCTGACTTGTTAGCATGTGCTTTTTCAATGGCTTCTGGTGAATATGCGTCAGTTAGTTCGCAAAGAGATGCTGAAAGTGCTGCTGTAAAAGTTGAACAAAAATTATTAGAAGAAGATATCGATAGTGAGATCAATGATGTTAAACAATACTATCTAAAAAGAGGTATTAGTGACGAAACATCTACTGAAATTGCTAAAGAATTAATTGCTAAAAAACCATTAGATACGGTAGTTAATACCAAATATGGTATCCAATTAGGTCATTACATGAGTCCATGGAATGCCGCTTTTTCGTCACTAATTTCTGCAGCTTTAGGTGGTATTTTCCCATTACTAGCTATGAGTCTAACTAGTGGTATTTATCGTTGGCCATCCACAATTGCCGCTGTAATCTTATCAGTCGCTATCACCGGTTATTTAAGTGCCAAGTTAGGGAACGGATTAGTTAAAACTGCTATTATTCGTAATATAATTATCGGTATTTTAACTATGGCTATTCACTTTGCACTTGGAAAATTAATGAATCAATTTTAATTAAAATCTAATATTGATTTTTTAGTTATTATCCCATAGAATTATTCTAATCATTATATGATTTTAGGAGGATGTTCTATGGAGAAAGTCGAAAAGATTCAAATTTTAAAGAACATTGTAAACATGCCCACTGTTGATGATAATGAAAATGATGTTGCAAAATATCTATCAGATACATTCCAAAAACACGGCATTAATAGCAAACTAATCATGCAATATCATGGTCGTAGTAATTTAATCGTTGAAATTGGTAATGGCGAACATCCTAAATTAGGCTTAAGTGGTCATTTAGATACTGTTCACCAAGGAGACGAACGCACTTGGCTATCAGATCCATTCAAAGCCAATATTAAGAATGGTCGCTTATATGGTCGTGGTGCTTCTGATATGAAATCAGGAATTGCACAAATGGTTATTTCAATGATTGAATTATATGAATCATCCTCTAAAATTAACGGTACCATTAGATTTATTGCCACTATTGGTGAAGAATTAAGCGCTGCTGGTGCAAAGTATTTAACTGATAAAGGCTTCGCTGATGATTTAGATGCAATGATTATTGCTGAACCTAGTGGTGTAAATCTTCATCGATTAAGAAAATATGTAAATAGTGATGGTGTAACTATTGCACCTGAAACACTAAAAGAATTGTTAAAAACATCATTCCTATCAGACGCTAATGAACAACACTTTATAGTAAGTGCTCATAAAGGATGGATGGCTTATCGAGTAACTGCCCATGGTAAAGCGGTTCACAGTTCAATGCCTCGGATGGGAATTAACGCTATTGATACTTTAATAAAATACTATTTAAAAGAAAAAGAATTTTATGCTGAATTAAAAGAATTAGATCCTGAATTAGGAAAAACTGTTTACTCCCCTGATATTTTTCGTGGTGGTAAACAAATTAATTCAGTTCCTGATTTAGCATATGAAATCGTTAAAGTTCGTACTATCCCACAAGTGGATAATGAAGAATTAACTAATCGCCTTCAATTTATGATCGATAAAATGAATACAGAACCAGGAATTGATTTAGAATTAACGATTGAGCATAGTGAAATGCCAGTAAAAAGTGATAACCACACTGGTTTAATTCAAATTTTACAGAATAATTCTAAAAACATTATGGATGAACCAATGCCTCTACCAAAAATTGGTGTTTCATTAGGTACTGATGCATCAGAATTTCGACGTCGTAATAAAGAAATGGATGTCATCATCTTAGGTCCTGGAAATACAACTGCGCATAGTCCTAATGAATATGTAGATATGCCTAGTTACTTCAATATGATTGATTTACTCGAAAAAACGATTAAAGATTTTATGAAATAAAAGAACCGCTAATCTAATTTATAGATTAGCGGTTCTTTTTATTATAACAAGGTAAAACCTTGGGCATATAATAATTCAAATAATAATTCAAATACATCCACAGCAATAAATATTCCAATCATTGTAAAGAAAGTTAATTTATTAGATTGTTGTTTTAATTTCAAGGTTTCCTTATCATACTGCCAAAGCTTTTTGATAAAATTAGTATTTTTAAATTCATTAATAATATAAATAGCTTCAATAACTATCAACGTTAAAATCATCCAATTGTTGGCAATTTGTGCATAAAAAATGCTTAAAATAAAAATTGTAAATATAATTGCAGTTAAACTATAACGAAGATTTAAACCAGTTGATTGTTTACCCTGATTATTAAATTTCGCAATTAATGCCTTATCATTCAATGAAGTTGTAATATTTTTATACACTTGCTTATTAAGTTTTCTAATTTTAGGATAAACTTCTAATAATCCAAACAATACCGCAGCTGCTAATACAAATAATAAAACAATATAAACCATAGTATTCATAAATGTCACTTCACTTTCATATGTAATTTCATTTACATTATTACACTAATTTTATAAATAAAAAACTAATTAAGATGCTTATTGAACCATTCATACACATCATTCATTCTTGTAACTCTTAAATTTGGCAAACCATTTCTTGAAAAGCCATGAAATGATTGAGGATATCTAATATAATCGCTTTCAACATTGTTACGCTTAATACCTTGAAATAAAGCTTCACTTTGATTAACGGGACAACGCATATCCCATTCACCATGCTGAATTCTAGTAGGAGTATGAATATTATTAACATATTTTAGTGGAGAATGATTCCAATAAAAATTAAGTCCATCTTTATCATACAAATCTACTCCTAATTCATTTTTTGAAAAACGTACCCCAATATCAGAAGTTCCATAAAATGAGTGCCAATCAGCAATAGGTCTTTGAACAATAGCCGCTTTGAATTTATCAGTATGTGAAATAATCCAACTAGACATGAATCCTCCATAAGATCCACCAGCTACAAAAAGATTATTCTGATCTAAATACTTAAATTTATTTAGCGCATAATCTAATCCAGTCATGATGTCTGAAAAATCTTCTTTTCCCACCCTACCGACGGATGCTTTTTCAAATGCTTGACCGTAACTACTAGAACCTCGCGGATTAATAAATAAAATTGCATATCCATGGTTAGCCAGGAATTGAAATTCATAGAAAAAGCTTTCACCATATGTTTCATGTGGCCCTCCATGGATATATAAAATAGTAGGATATTTATCTCTTTTTTGATTAGGTAATAATAACCAACCATTTATATTAAACAAGTTATCTTTAGAAATAGTAGAAAATTGATATGAACTACAGAATTCGTGATTCAAAGTAAACTGTTCATTGGGATCATATATCAATTTTTGAACATTGCTACAAAAATCAAAAATGATTAATTGATTGGGTACTTTTTGAGCAGAAACACTTAATAACAATTTTTTGTTATCTAATATACTAAAGTCATATATTTCTGTTTTATCATCATATATTTTTTGAATACTATTATTTTGGCCCAAATAAAGTTGACTTCGTCCATGATGCGTAGCATGAAAAATATATTGATGATTGTTTAACCACTTAATTCCTTGATTACTACGATTTTGTACAAAATCAGTTGCTAAACCACCATTATAACTAGGTTCTATATCACATAAAGTTTTAGTCAAATTAATTAATTTCTTTTCACTTACATTAAATAGATAAAGACTAAAAGTATTACTACTGCCGTAGTTATTATAATTTCCCACTAATAATATATTCTTGCCATCTGGAGAATATATTGCCTCATTAAAATTACCATCACTAGTAGTTATTAATTCTTTATTCATATTAACTAAGTTAATTTGGTAAATTTGCGAAATACTTTTTTCATTAGAAAAAACGCTTCTGCTAATTAAAATATTTGCGCCAACATCATCAACATCTAGAATTTTAAAATTTTGATATGTAGTTTTTAATAAATTTATTTTTCCTGTTTGAACATCTAATGCATATAAATAATAAAGTGTCTGATTATCTTTCCAACCAAAACCATCAGCACGATTATCTAGTTTATTTATATACCTGGTTTTAGGAAATTTGTTTACAGAAAATTTAGGAACGGTAAACATCTTTGTAGTCTTAAAAAATAATTTCTTTTTATTTTTAGAACTAGTCAAATTGCTTGCTGTATCACCAAAAGTAAGTTGCTTTTTGTAGTCACTGTTTAAAGACATTTTAATTAATTGCATTTTAGAATCAATATTAGCTAAATAATAAAGTGAATTGTCTATTTTAATTGGATTAATACTAAAATTTTCGTTAGTGCACTGTTCTACATTCAAGTCTGTTTTTAAGCGAAATATATTTGCAGTATATTCATTTTTAATTCTACTTATTCCATTTTTAACGAAAAATCCATCGCTATTTAATTGTGTTAATGAAAATAAATTGTAAATATCGTAAGAACTAATTTTTTGCATATAATTAACCTCTTAATTATTATCTTTGCGCCATTTTTCAGCAATTACCAACGAAGTAATTGGAATAGTTAAAATAACCCCTATTAATGAAAATAAAATGACAATTAATTGAGCATCAAAAACCTTATCATTCAAAATATCACCAAATGAATAATTTAAACTGTGAAACCAAACAAACAAAGACAAAGATCCCCCAAATAATCCAAAGAATAATGTATTCAAGGTAGTCCCAATAATTTGTTTTCCAACATAAATGCCATCGAATAATAATCTACTTGGTTTAATTTCTGAATGCTGTTCTTTAATCTCATCTAAACCAGATGCAATCGCCATAGTTGCTTCAGCAATTGCACCTAGCGTGCTTAAAATAGCAGTTGCTATTTCAATCTTAACAAAATTAATGCCAATCAAAATAGATAAGCCTTCTAAGTCATCACTATCTTCTAATCCGAATCCTTGAACTTGCGCCCAATGCTCCATTGGAACAATCAGTAAAACTAAAATAAATAAAACTAAAATTGAAGATAAAAAAGCTAATCCACTAGTATTATCATCGGTTCCGCTTAGAAAAATTGTCAAAGCTAGTACAATAACACCAGTTATAATAGTTACAATAATTGGTGGAAAATGAAAAGCAATCAAAACAATTGAAAAAAACAAAAAGCCAAAGTTTAAAATTAAACTTAAAAATGATTGTAATCCTTGTTTACCACCTACTAATAACATCAAAACAAATAAAACGATTCCTAATACAATAATTGCACTCATTTTTGACTCTCCTTAGCAAATAAACTAGTTAATGCACTAGCAACTGGTATTGCTAAAACAATTCCAATACCACTAATCAAGCTTTGTACCATGCCTAATGACATATTCATTGAAAAAGAATAACCCCAACTATTGCCGTTTTTTAAAAACAATAAGGTCATTGATAATGTCTCTCCCATAAAAATAAAGAACAATACATTAATTAGAGGCCCCATAATGGTTTTACCAATATTTCTACCAGACAAAAATATTTGTTTTTTCGATATTTGTGGACGTTCCATTTTTAATGCAAATAAAGAAGAAATAATATCAGTCGACTCATCCATGACAGCACCCAAAGATCCAATGATCGTTGATGCTAAAAACAATGGACGTGGCGGTTGAGTCACATATTGCATTGATTCATAAAAAATGCCTTTTTCATGAGTAAATTTAAAAACAATTAAACTTAGGATAATTGAAATAAAAGTACATATTATTGTTGATGCCAAGGTCACATACATTTGCCTATTATGGCCAATAATTACCAATAATGTAATAGCTGAAAAGACGGCAGCTAAAGCACTAAAAATAAGTAACACATTATTTCCATTATTAAAACCATCTAAATATATAGCCAACATAAATAAAATAGTATTAATAATAATGCTACCAACGGCCGTAATTCCAGAGAATTTTAGAAAAATACATAGCAATGCGATTGCTAAATACATTAAAAATATAATAGGCACATCTCGCTTATAATCTTTAATTGTAGCATTTAAGCCACCAGATTTATGTAATATGATAAAAGCTTTTTGTCCAGGATAATACTTATGATCCATCGCTCTAGACATAGTATAACTATTATTAATAGAAATTTTTTTACCTTTATACTGACCATTTATAATATGTCCTGTTAATTTTTGCTGATAAGTATAATCAGTATTTTGAAAACTATCTGTACTTTTGTCTGTACTAATTTTTTTAGCAGTTTCTACTTTAAAAATTGGTTTTTGATATAAGAAATCATCGTGATTAGCAAAAGTAATTAATAATATTCCACCTAATAAAAATGCTAATATCATTTTAAAAGGTAATTTGTTCAACAATTTGGCCATGCACTTTTCATCTCATTTTTTATAATTTGTACTACAATGTAATGTAGATAAAATAATTTTAACATAGTTAAAATAAATTACTAATAAAGTGCATAACTTTAAGCTATAGAAGCATTTTATCCCGTCAAATCAACTTTTCAAAATGATATATAATTTGACATAACTGTTACTTTCTTGTAATAATGTTATCTATGCGTTTACACTTATTATAGTATCTATAATTTTTAAGGAGGAATTTTATGACCAAAAAAGTTGAAGTTAAACACCTAACTAAAATTTTCGGTCATCATGCTGGTCGTGCAAAAGAAATGATCAGTGATGGTAAGTCCAAAGATGAAATCTTGGCAAAGACTAATAGTGTTGTTGGTGTTCATGACGCCAACTTCGATGTTAATGAAAATGAAATCTTTGTTATTATGGGACTATCCGGAAGTGGTAAGTCTACATTGATCAGAATGTTAAATCGTTTATATGAACCAACTAGTGGTGAAATCATCCTAGATGGTCAAAACGTTACTAATTTTGATAAAAAACAATTACGTGAATTCAGACGTAAAAAGATGAGTATGGTTTTCCAAAACTTTGCTTTATTCCCTAATCGTACAATTTTAGGTAATACATCTTATGGGTTGGAAATTCAGGGTGTTGATAAAGCTACTCGTGATAAAAAGGCTCATGAATGTCTAGAATTAGTTGGTCTTCATGGATACGATGATCGTTATCCTAGTGAATTATCAGGTGGTCAACAACAACGTGTTGGACTAGCTCGTGGATTAGCTAATGATCCTGAAATTCTATTAATGGATGAAGCTTTCTCTGCTTTAGATCCACTTAACAGAAAAGAAATGCAAGATGAATTGCTTGAACTACAAGCACATCTAAAGAAAACAATTATCTTCATTTCACATGATTTGAATGAAGCTTTACGTATTGGTGATCGTATTATGATTATGCGTGATGGTGAAATAGTTCAAATCGGTGGACCAGAAGATATCTTACAACATCCTAAAAATGAATATGTTGAAAAATTCATTGAAGGTGTTGATCGTACTAAGATTCTTACTGCTAGTCGTGTTATGATTCGTCCAAATGTTGTAAACATTGAAAAAGATGGACCAAGAACTGCATTAAGATTAATGCAACATAATGAAGTTTCAAGTGTGTTCGTTGTTGATTCACAACATCATTTCAAGGGATTAGTTGATGCTAAAGAAGTTATTAACTTAATTGAAAATGATAAACGTGATCTTACAGAAATCTTAAATACTAGCATCCCAACGACCTCTCCTGATACTCCTATTAAATCAATTTTAACTGACATTTCTAAGACTTCTGTTCCATTCTCAGTTGTTGATAATGAAGGTCGTTTATTAGGAATTATTCTTAGAAGTTCTGTTCTTGAAGCAATTTCTGGAAGTGAGGTTGAAAATGATGGCTAATTTATTCACATTAAATATGACACAAATTCCTTTGGCAGATTGGATTAACAAGTTTGTTAACTGGTTAACTCAATTTGTTGGATTCTTTAATGGTATTACCAATTTTATTGGCGGAATTGTTAACGGTTTCCAAGCTATTTTTGATATTCTACCAATCTGGTTATTTATTATTATCGTTCTTGGTATTACCTACTGGGCTTTACATGATAGTAAGCATTGGGGATTAATGTTATTTGAACTATTAGGTTTATTATTAATTGCTAACCAAGGTTACTGGCGTGATATGACTCAAACTTTAACTTTAGTTTTAACTTCTAGTTTGATCATTGTAATTATCGGTATTCCTCTTGGTATCTGGATGGCTAAAAGCAATACTGTTCATTTGATTGTTAAACCAATCTTAGACTTTATGCAAACTATGCCTGCCTTCGTTTACTTAATTCCTGCCGTATCACTATTTGGTATTGGAATGGTTCCAGGTGTTATTGCTTCAGTTATTTTCTCACTACCTCCAGTAGTTAGAATGACTGACTTAGGTATTCAACAAGTTCCTGCTGATTTAGTTGAAGCTGCTGATTCATTTGGTTCAACTGGTTGGCAAAAACTAGTTAAAGTTGAATTGCCAATTGCAAAGAGCACATTAATGTCTGGTGTAAACCAAGGTATGATGTTAGCTCTATCAATGGTTGTTATTGCTTCTATGATTGGTGCTACTGGTCTAGGTGCTCAAGTTTACTTCGCTGTTGGTAGAAATAATGCTGGTTCAGGATTCGCTGCTGGTATTGCTATTGTTATCTTAGCAATTATCTTAGACCGTATTACCCAAGCATTTAACAAAAATAAAAAGAGTTCAGACTAATTAAGGAGGATTATAATGAGAAAGAGACTTAAATTTGTTCTTGGAACTTTATCAATGTTTCTTCTTGCTACAGTATTAACTGCTTGCAGTAGTGCTACTTCACCTTATAATTCTCATAAGAAGTTAGGACCTCAAATCAATTACACAGTTACTGGAATTGATGCTGGTGCTGGTATTATGGCTTCTACTCAAAATGCTTTAAAGGAATATCCTTTAGCAAAAAATAATTGGCAATTACAAACAAGTTCTACTGCTGCTATGACAAGTACTTTAAGCAAAGCAATCAAATATAAGCAACCAATTGTTGTAACTGGTTGGCAACCACATTGGATGTTCAAAAAATTCCCTATTAAATTCTTAAAAGATCCTAAGAATGTATATGGTAAAGCTGAACAAATCCATACCATTGCAAGAGTTGGCTTGAAGAAAGATAATCCTGGTGCTTATCAACTTCTAAAACAATTCCATTGGACCCCTGCTCAAATGTCTGATGTTATGTTAAAGACAAACGCTGGAGTTGATCCTAAAAAGGCTGCTGATGATTTCATTAAGAATAATCCAAAATTAGTAGCTGAATGGACTAAAGGTGTTCCAAAGGGAAATGGTAAGCCAATTAAATTATCTTACGTAGCATGGGATTCTGAAATCGCATCTACTAATGTTATGGCTGAACTATTAAATCATTTAGGCTACAAGGCAAATATCCAAGCTCTAGAAATGCAACCAATGTTTGCATCAATTGCAACTAACGCTGCTGATGCTTCACTAGCTGCTTGGTTACCAAACACTGCTGGTCTTTACATGAAACAATATAAAGGCAAGATTGATGATGTTGGTACTAACCTAAATGGTGCTAAAGTTGGTTTGGCTGTTCCAAAATATATGAAGAATATCAATTCAATTGATGATTTAATCAATAAATAAAATTAAAAACCATTCACATAGCTTGTGAATGGTTTTTTGTATATTATAGTTTTATATAGATTGTATTTATAAAATGAGGTGTTCTAATGAATAATAATGAAATTAGCGATTCAAAAATTAGAGACAATTTTTATGACGCTGTAAACGGTGAATGGATTAAAAATGCTGCCATTCCTAGTGATCATTCATCTACTGGTGGCTTTATGGACTTAGTAGATAATATCGATAAAACATTAATGAATGATTTTGAAGACATAAAATCAGGTAAAATTAAGCCTCAAAATAATGATATGGTTGAATTTAAAAAACTATACGAATTAGCTACTGATTTTGATAAACGTGAACAAGATGGTGCAAAACCTGTTCAACCTATTTTAGAAAAAATTGAAAATATCAAATCATTTGATGATTTAAATAAACAATTAGCCAACTGGACTTTAGATGGTCTGCCCCTTCCATTCGACTTTGGTATTGAAGCTGACATGAAAAATGCTAAGTATAATGCTTTATATGCAAGTGGAGCTGGCACTTTCTTACCAGATAAAACTTACTACGATAAAGAAAATCCTGCTGGTGCCAAATTAATGCCAGTATTTAAGGATATGTCTAAGCAATTACTAGTCATGGCTGAATATAATGAAGCTCAAGCTAAAAATATTGTGGATTCTGCTGAAGAGTTTGACCGCTTAATTGCACCAAACATTAAATCAGCCGAAGAAAGTGCTGATTTTACAAAAATGTATAATCCTATGTCATTTGATTCTTTATCAAATAAAGTAGATAAATTTGATTTAAATAGCTATGTAAAAGGATTAATTGGACAAATCCCCGATCAAGTAATTGTATCAGAACCTGAATATTTTGATGCATTTAACAAAATTGTAAATGATGATACTTTTGCAATGATGAAAAACTGGATGTTAGTTAAAGCAATTAACGCTTCCACTGGTCTTTTAACTGAAGAATTTAGACAAGTTGGTGGCGAATTCTCTAGAACATTATCTGGTAAGAAAGCATCAGTTAAGAAAGAAAAAGCTGCTTATTACCTTGCATCTGGAACTTTTGATCAAGTAATTGGTGATTACTATGGTCATAAGTACTTCGGTGAAAAAGCTAAACAAAATGTTCATGACATGGTTGTTAAAATGATTAATGTTTATGAAAAACGTTTAAGCAAGAACACTTGGTTAAGTAAAGATACTAAAGAAATGGCAATTAAGAAATTAAATGCCCTACAAATTCATGTTGGTTATCCAGATAAAATTAATCCACTTTTTGATACCTTCAAAGTTAATGGTAAAGATGAAAATGGTGATTTATTTACTAATATTCATAACATTGGCAAACTAGTTATTAAACATGAATTTAGTAAATGGAATAAACCTGTCGATAAAAGCTTATGGGATATGAGTGCTAACACAGTTAATGCTTATTATTCACCATTAGAAAATGTAATCGTCTTCCCTGCTGCTATTTTACAAGCACCTTTCTATAGTCTAAAACAATCATCTAGTGAAAACTTCGGTGGTATCGGTGCTGTCATTGCCCATGAAATTTCACATGCCTTTGATAATAATGGATGTCAATTTGATGAAGATGGTAATCTAAATAATTGGTGGACTAAAGAAGATCATGAGCACTTTGATAAACTAGCTCAAAGCATGATTAAAGAATTCAATGGTATTCCATTTGCTGGACAAAAAGTTAATGGTAAACTTACAGTTTCTGAAAACATCGCTGATGGTGGTGGATTAAGTTGTGCAGAAGAAGCAGCTAAAGGCGAAGAAGATTGTAATTTACGTGATTTCTTCATTAATTGGGCTAAAATTTGGCGTACTAAGTCAACTGAACAATTTAAACAATTATTATTATCAATTGACGTGCACGCTCCTTCTGAACTAAGAGCTCAAGTTCAAGTTAAAAACTTAGCTGATTTCTATACTACGTTTGATGTTAAACCTGATGATGGTATGTATATGAAACCTGAAGATCGAGTAAATATTTGGTAATTAATATAATAAAAAGAGCTAACTTTAAAAGTTAGCTCTTTTTATTTACTTTTCACTTTCCTTTACTTTTTCTTTAAAAATCTCATCTAAAGTTGGATAATGTTGATTAAAAACTGGTATATAACCATCTTTAGTTACCTCATCAAAAATATATTTCCCAAAGCTCACATCATTTAATGTAAGTTGAGCAGAATTTTCACTAGTAATTGCCAAATCCTTAATTCCATTCATACCTTTAAATCTTTGTAGATTATTATATCCAACAATATCTAATTTAGATCTACCAAATTGATTATATATGTCTTTTAGAGTACCTTTTAAAACAGTCTTTCCATGGCTTAACATAACAACATAATCAGATAACTTTTCAACGTTTTCCATATTATGAGTAGAAAAGATAATCATTGTTCCTGACTTTTTAGCTTCCAACACTGCTTTAATTAATAGATCAGCATTAACTGGATCCAATCCTGAAAATGGTTCATCCAATATTAATAAGTCTGGATTAAACATTAAACAAGCGATTAATTGAACTTTTTGTGCATTACCTTTAGAAAGACTTTCTACTTTATCTTCGATGTCACCAACTACATTTAATTTTTCCATCCATATTTTTAATTTTTCTAAAGCTTCAACACGTTTCATTCCATGCAAAGAAGCAAAATATATCATTTGACTTTTAATACTTTCTTTTAAATATAAACCACGTTCTTCTGGCATATAACCTATATTCAAATTATTATTTCTATGGATCTGACCATTACTAGGTTTTATAAAATCTAATAACATGTGAAAAGTTGTTGATTTTCCTGCACCATTTTGACCAATTAAGCTTAATATTTCTCCTTTATGCAATTGAAATGATAAATTACTAACTGCTTGAAATCCATCATAGTTTTTTGATACGTTTTTAAATTCAATCAATGTAGACACCTCAAAATAATTATCTAAATTTAAATCCTTCTATAAAAATATTCTTCTTTTTGTTGGATAATAATCCATATTTAAAAACATGAATTGACTTAATATATAGTATATAAATAATAATAAGTTGAATAATTAATGTTGAATATGCAAATAAGTATGAAATATTTCCTGAAGCCATTAAAGGTGGTGTAAGCATTGATCCAACCGGAGGAAATAAGCAAGTAAAGTAAATCATTAAAAGCAAACCATTAACTTCATTCATCCCAGGAGCATAGTAAAGTAAAGACATAACAAAAATTTCCATCATCAAAAACATTGGAGGCATTGTAGCTGAACTAATTTGACTAGTATCAGTAATAAAACATGCAAATTGTACTGTCATTGCTAAAAATATAAACAAAGAAACAAATAATGCTAATATTGAATATACTATTAGTCCTATTTTTACATGACTTATGAATATAAATAAAAAGTTATTATGCATTATTTTACTTAAACAAAATATGAATATTATATAAAAAATAATTTGGCAAGATAATAACATATATATTCCTAACATTTTACCGTTGATTTGTTCTTTTGCATCTACAATTGACATTAACATTTCAGATAACTTAGATGTTTTATCTCTTGCAACAGAATTTGCTATCATACCTACATAAATAAAACAAAATAGGAATGTTAAAATCGGGATAGAAAGTCCCCAAACCATATTTATAAAATCAGAATTATGAAAATCAATTGTTAAATTTGCATATCTAAATAATGCTGTAATAATAATTAAGGGTATAAAGACAAGTATCCAATAAGAAAAACTCTTAATTTGATTGAAAAATTCATGTCTGGCAACTGCAAGTAGTTGTTTCATTTTAAAATTCAAAATATCACTTCCATTTAATTTCTATTTAAATAAATGCTTTTTATGTTTTTTATTAAATAATCTAGCAAATATATATATTTCCAGAAGTTGAATAATACTTTCTAAAACTAATAAATAAATATTGTAATTATCAAATAACAATACTTTGGCACCAAAAAATTGCGATAAAATTGGTAAAAATATAGAAATAATACTCAAACTTTTATCATAAAAATGAAAAACTATAAAAGCAGATATACCTATATATAAATAAATAGGAAATAAAGCGTATAAAATTTTTTTCTTGTTTTTAACAAAAATACTAATAAAAGAAGCAAATAAAACGGTCCATACAATTCCTAGTATCATTAGAATAAATAATTGGATTAATGTTATTGTCCCTATATATGTATATATTTTTGAAAAAATTGTTTTAATTTCATTTTCATTAAAAATAGCGACTAAAAGTAAGACAAAATAAATTAATAAAGTAAAAAGCACTAAATTAATAACACCTAAAATTTTACCGAATATAATATTCTTGGTGTTACTAATAGAATATAAATATTCATTAATTTTTGACGAACGATCATCAATTAATTCATTACTAATGATGGGAGCAAAAAACATGGCAATAAATAATATTAAAGATACTATTATAGTTAATAAACTAAATTTAATATTATAACTATTAATAGCATTTTTATTTAACAAAAGCATTGTAAATAAAAAAATAGAAGTAGATATTGGTAGAGTAAACCAAATCCAATAAGACATTTTTTTAATATTAGTCTTAAAAGTAAATTTAGCGACTGAATTTAAATTATGCAAGTTCATATTAATACCATCCTATGTCTAATTATCATTAGATTAAAACTAATGATAATATAAGTCAATACAAAAAAGGCTTCTTAAAAATTATTTAAGAAGCCTTTTAATAAAAACATTTATTTTGCTTTTTTAGTATTTTTCAACATCAAAGCCATTATTAATCCAATAATTTCAATTATAAAGAATGTAATGAAAACAACATGATAACCACTTTGTTGTGCTAATGCATGACTCATTCCACTAGATACATTATTAGTCATAACATTTGATAATATCAATGTTGCGACCAACACTCCAGTAGATCCTAAAATTTGTCTAAAGGTACTAACCACTGCAGTTCCATCTGAAATAAATTCATTAGGTAGTGAATTAGCTCCCATTGTTACCGCTGGCATCATAACAAAGGCATTGCCACCTTCAATTAGGGCTGCAAGAATCATCATTGGCACTAAACTAATTGTGGCACCAACAATGCTTAATGTTCCCCAACCGATTAGGATCATTATCATTCCAATTAACATTACACGTTTAAAGCCAATCTTATCAGCTAATTTACCAGTAATTGGATTTAATAAACTTAGTAAAATTGCTCCTGGTGCTAATGCTAAACCAGAAATGGTCTTAGAAACACCTAGAACATTTTGATAATATAATGGAAAAATAACTGTAACTACAATTAAAGCAATATAAGAAGCTCCAGTTAATCCAATTGATAAATCATAATTAAAACTCTTTAATACTCTTAATTGTAGTAATGGTTGTTTAATTTTGAATTGTCTAAATACAAATACAACAATCATTAAAATACTTACGATCAATATAATCAAAGCGAGTGTTAAATCAATGTTAGCCTTCCCAATCATATTAACTACATACAAGATTCCAATTAGTCCGAATGACATAATAACTGATGTAATATCTAAATGACTTTCTTTTTGAGGCATAACATCTTTGATTGCATATAAAGAAATAATAAATAGTATACTGATAATCACCATAAATACTATAAATAAACCTTTCCATGCAGAAAAATGTAGAACAATTGCTGAAAGAATAGGTCCACAAGCAAGTGCAGACCCCATAATCAATCCAGCATATCCCATTGTAGAACCACGTTTTTCTTCAGGCGTGATATACAATAGAACTGATTGATAAGAAGGAAATAAAATTCCAACTGCCACTGCTTCTAATGCACGCCCTAACATCATAATAGCGAAGTTAGGTGCAAGGACAACAATTAAAGTTCCCACATCAAAAATTGCCAGTATCATTAAAAATAATTGCTTAAACTTTATATTATTTAATAACCAAGGGCTAACTGGCATCATGACACACATAATTAACATAAAACCAGTAGTTAACCATTGGACTGTTGAGGCATCGATACCGAAAAATTGCATTAAAGTTGGATAAGCTGTTGAAATAGACGATTGACTAATCGACATTGTAAAACTACCCAACAACATAACAAAAACAAAAAGGACTCGACTGTATGGCTTACCATTTAAATCATAGTTCTTCACAAATTTCACCTTCCAGTTTAGAATGTTTATAATTTAATAACAATATTAATTCTATACCAAAAATGAAATAAGTAAAATATCTTGTTTTTTAATTTTGATCAAATAAGAAACGAGCAATAATATGATCAACGACAATATTATTATGAAGTTTTGAATGTTGTCCATTAACGCCAAAAATTGGGATTTCTTGGTAATCTTTTACTCTCTTAGAAATTAAGTATTTCATTGATCTAGCAGAAGAAGTTGAAACAATGCCATCAGAGTTAGTATTACTATTGTCATTACCATAAATGTTTAAAATTTGAACATTAGTAGGAAAATCTTTGCAGTCATTCAATAACGATGTATAAGCTGGATACCATTTATTAGCTGGATACATAATACTTGGTTTACCATTGCTATTAACATAGTTATTATTTGGTCGATCATTAATTGTTAAAATCCCATCATATGGACCTGCAATCGATACAAATTTTTGTAGTTTTGGCATATCACTATCTTTATTATGTTTTGCAACATTCTCAAGAATTGATACTGCCCCGGTTGAATGCCCTACGGCATTGTAAACATTAAATCCATAATGGTCTTTCAATCTTTTTAAGATTTCGTGAAGCCATTTTGTTTGTTGTTTGACCGGTGTAAATTTTTTCTTAAATATCACTTGAATAAGTGGTTTACTAGTTTTTAAATTTAAATTTCCTTTATAATTAATGGTTCCATCTTTTTCTACAAAAACTGCTAGTGCTTTATGTCCACCATCACGACTAGCTATTTTAGTTAAATGAGATGTAGATTTAGTGGAACCACGCATTCCATGAACATAAAGTGTTGGAACATTGTCTCCACCAAAAGATCCATTATTTTTACTATTGTTTATAATACGATCACTACGAATTGCAAAAAATACTGCAAAAAAAGCAACTATAATTGTAATAATTATTAAAATAACATTAGTTCTTGCTGTCTTACTCAAGAAAAAACTCCTCCTTTGCTCCTATTATTATGATACTAGAAAATGAAAAAAATTACATTAATTATTATAATTAGCCAAATCATCTAAATTGTAGTAGATTAGAGATATAGATTCATTATTCAATATCAAAGGAGAATTTATTTTGATTACATTAAAATCACCAAGAGAAATTGAAATGATGGCTAAATCAGGTGCTGTTTTAGCTGGTGTCCACAAAGGACTAAGAAAAATGATTAAACCAGGATTAGATACTTGGGAAATTGAAGAATTTGCTAACAAATATATTACTGAACATGGTGCAACTCCTTCAGAAAAAGGATTTGACGGATACAAATTTGCTACTTGTGTTTCAATCAATGATGAAGTCGCTCATGGTATTCCACGTAAAGGTCTTTTATTAAAAGAAGGCGACGTCTTAAAAGTTGATATGACTGTTAATAAAGATGGGTTTGAAAGTGATTCATGTTGGACTTACAAAGTTGGTAAAATGTCAGCTGAAGATGAAAAGCTTATGCAAGTATGTCATGATGCATTATATCGTGGTATTGACCAAGCTGTTATTGGTAATCGTCTAGGTGATATTGGTTTTGCTTGCCAAGATTATATCGAAAATCAAAATCATATGGGTGATGTTCGTGAATTGATTGGTCATGGTATTCAACCTACTATGCATGAAAAACCAAACGTCCCAGCCTACGGTGAAAAAGGACAAGGTCTTCGTCTAAAAGAAGGTATGACTATCACCATTGAACCCATGGTAAACTTGGGTACTTGGGAAATCACTGATCGTTATGACAAAAAAGATGACTGGACATATTATGTTTCAGCTGATGGCACTAATTCAGCTCAATATGAACATACTATTGCTATTACAAAAGATGGTCCTAAGATCTTAACATCACAAGATGATGATATCGATGAAAAATATAAATTAAACTTTTAATATAAAAAATAACCACTAACAATTGTTAGTGGTTATTTTATTTTTATAGTCCATTTACACAATGATCAGGTTTTTCACCATTTAAAACTTTATTAATCTCACTAACATCCATATTAGCAATTTTAGTAAATGATTCGATTGAGTTACTTGCACTGTGTGGGGTCAAAAATACATTATCTAATTTTCTTAATTCACTATCCATTGGAAGTGGTTCTGTTTCATAAACATCTAAACCAGCGCCAGAAATTTCACCATTTTTTAAAGCATTGACTAAATCAGCTTGGTTAATAACGGCACCACGAGCAAAGTTTATAATATATGCTGAATTTTTCATCATTTTAAAGGATTCTTTATTAATTGATCCAATGGTTCCTTTAACTGCTGGGAGATGTAATGAAACGAAATCTGATTGTTTAAGTAAATCATCCCATTCCACGAATGTGCCATATTGAGATTCTTTCTTAGTGCGATTCCAAATTAAAATATTAACGCCAAAACTAGAAAGTAATTTAGCGACATATTTTCCAATATTACCATAGCCAATAATCCCCACAGTTTTACCTCTTAGATCTCTTGAAGGATTGTCAAAAGCATATGCATTATCACCATTACGCATATGTTTAGATACATTGTATAAGTCTTTTGATATTAAAAGCATATCAGTTACAGCATTTTCGGCAACTGAAACCTCATTTCCAGCTGGTGTATTGGTTACATATATTCCTCTTTTATTAGTATAATCTAAATCGACATTATTATAACCGACCCCAAAACGAGAAATAATTTTTAAATTAGGCATTTGATCCAAAATTTCTTTAGACAAAGGAGAAGTATTAATTACAATTCCAGAAGCATCTTTATGTTCTAAAATTGCACTTTTATTCTCACTAACCAATGAAATCACTTCAAAGCCCTTTGCTTCTAATGATGATCTTAAATACTTTTCAAATTCTTTAGGAACAATAACTTTTTTAGTCATTTTGATACCTCCGTTATTTATATAGTATATAAATATTATCATAAAAAGAAAAGAATCACTTATTAAATTACTTAATAAGTGATTCTTATTGTTTTTATTTAGGTTTTTTATTAATTGTATTTTTAGGCCATAAAATTAATTTACCCTTAATAGCACTTCTTCTTTCAGCAGTAGCCTTCTTTTTACGACGTCTACGGTTAATATAACTTTTAGTACTAATAATTGATTTATCTTGTGTAATCATTTTAAATACAGACATGATTATCAAAATACATACAAACATCAATGGGAAACCTGCTAACGTACAGAATGTCTGAACAGTCTCAAATCCACCAACAAGTACCAAACTAAATGAGAAGATAATGAAAACGACCACCCAAGTCATTCTATTAACACGACTAGGTTCTTTACCAGGTTTTAAAGGTAAACTAGTAAATGATGAAAGGACAAATGCTGATGAAGAAATAGTAGTTGCTAAGAATACAAAACAAGACAAGAAATAAATAGCAAACATTAAATATTTCATTGGCAGCGAGCCTACAACTGCTGAAATAACAGCTGCTTGACCTTGCGTATTCAAAATATGGACTAAATCAACAGTTCCAGTCTTTTGTAGCCATAATGAATAGCCACCTAAAACTGCATAGAAACTCATACACCCTAGAGCTCCATATGTTAGCATTCCTACTAAGACCTGACGAATTGTACGGCCACGTGATAATTTGGCAATAAATAATCCCATAAATGGCATATATGACAACCACCAACCCCAATAGAAAATGGTTTCTTGTTGTTCAATACTAGGATTCCCATTAGGAACAGTATTTAAACTCATTGGGATAAATTTTTGAATTAATACACCAACACTATTGGTTTCAGATTTAAGAATATAAACAGTTGGTCCTAATAAAAGTACAATTGCTAAGAAAATAATGGCAGTCCATATATGGGCATTACTTAACTTATCAATTCCACCATTAAGTCCCTTAAATACGGCAGCAGAGAAAATAACAAATAGAACAAAGAATAATCCTATTTTCATAGCTAAATTATCTGGTAGTCCGGTTAAAGAACTTAAAACATTTGATATAATAGGAATTTCTAGGCCGACAGATGCACCTACACCACCCATAATTCCAAATACAACCAAAATATTTACAATCTTTTTAGTAATATTCTTCCAAAGTGAATCACCATCTAAAATTGTAATTGCATCACTTAATGATTGAATTTTACGTTTCTTGTTGTACATCATATAACCAATAGCAATTGTAGGAGCTCCGAACATTAACCATGCCATAGGTCCCCAATCATATTGACCATACATATGTGCTAAATTATAAGCAGCTTCAGAAAATGGTTTAACGTTACCTTCAGGACTTTGAACGTATCTTAAAGGGTCAACCATACTTAACATTAAAATACTTGCATCAATCGCTGTAGCAAAGACCATACTTCCCCACTGGAAGTTACTATATGCAGGTTTTTCATCAGCAGCACCTAAACGAATATTTCCATATTTAGAAAAAATTAAGTACCCGAAGAAAATAAAATTAATTATGTAAATCCACATATAACCCCATCCCATATTACCGGTTACCCAGTTTAGGACAGTTTGCAAAACTCCCTGTAGTGAAGATCCACCAATCATTAGAAAAATGGAAACTGCAAAGAATAAAATTACAGTAGGAATAAAGACTAGTTTGTCAATATTTTTACTTTTAAAAATAGTAATCCTCCTCATGATATTCATGATATTTATAAACCCATTTTACGCAAAAAGCTGCCAAAAAGTGATTCGAAATGACGAATAACTATTTGCACAGCTTTGCTAAGGTTATACAAAATAAGTTGATTTTATATTTACATATCAATTACATTATACACAAATAAGTAAATATGTAAAATGCTTTAGGTAAGGGATTTATAGTTTATTTTACTGTTTTAATTACACGTGCGGGATTTCCCACTAAAACAACGTTATCACCAAAAGATTTAGTAACAACTGATCCGGCTCCTACAACAACGTTCTCGCCTAGTGTGACTCCTGGCAATACGGTAACATGACCACCGAACCAACAATTGTTACCAATGGTGATTGGCTTTCCTGATTCGACATCAGCTTTTCTTTGATCTGGATCAACCGGATGAACTGGTGTATATAAGCCCACATCAGGACCAAAGTAACAATTATCACCAATAGTAATTGGACAAGTATCCAACAAAGTTAAATGATAATTGCCATAAAAAGAATCTCCAATATGAATATTATATCCATAGTCGAATTCTAGTCCATCTTCAATCCATAATTTTTTACCACAATCACCTAATAATTGAGCAATAAGTTCATTTTGTTTTGCATTATCGTCAATTTTAGAAATTGCTTTTAATTGTTTACGAATAAAACGGCGACGAGCTTGTAATTCTTCGTCAAATTGTTCGTAGTTTTCCCCATCAGTCATCTTTTGTCGTTCAGTTTTCATGCAAGATCCCACTTTCATATATTTAAAATTAATTATATCACAATAATATAATTAACTAAAAAATCCCATTTTTTTCAAATTTGCTTCTATATTATTAACAGATTTTTCTCTATCAATATACTTATCTGTATTTTTACTTTTATCTTTGATTTTTGCATTATCTGCAGGTTTAGTTTCATCTATTTTAGTCAATTGTTTTAAACCTGTCTTTTTGCCATTTTCTAAATTATCCATTGTTTTATTTAATAAATGGTCTACAAAGTTATTTCCTTCATCATTAGCATGACCTTTAGTCCAATAGAAATTAATATTGGAGAATTTAGGTAATAAGTCGGCTAATTGAATGAATTCTGCTTTATTCTTAATCGTTTCGCCACTACTTTTACGCCAACCACGTCTTTTCCAACCATATATCCATTTATTATTAATTGAATTCAATACATATTTAGAATCTAAAATAGCATCGATATTGCAATGATTTAAATGCATTTTTAGTAAATAGTCTAATGCATTAACTAGCCCTAAAACTTCCATTTTATTGTTAGTTGCGCCAAATTCACCAGCAGAATTAGAATATTTTTTACCATTATTATTAATTAAATATGCCCAAGCTGCTGGATCATTATTTTTAACATGTTGGCCTAATTTATTACCATGATTTCTGGAGCCACCATCGGTATAAACAATAATTTCACTACTTTGATTAGATTTTTTAGCATCATTAGGTTTGATAAATGTTTGTGCTTCTTTTTTAGTTGCAAAACTTTTAAATTGCGCTCCTGAAAATCCACTTACTTGTTTTTGCGTATCTGACCAGGTTTGATAAATACCAGGTTTTCTACCTTTTTTAACGGCATAATATTTTTTCTTAGCCATCTAAATTCTCCTTTGATATACAAAAAAAGACTCAGTAACATACTGAGTCCCTAAAAATTTATTTAGCAGGTGATGACTTCAAGAATTTTCTTAAGTCAGCTACTTCTTTTTGTTTTTTATTACGTTTGTTGGTGTTAATTGGACGACGTCCTTGTACACCATTTGGATGACAAGCTCTCATTTCAATTACTCCTTTATCTAAAAACTTAACTCATGTCATTATAATACAATAACGACATTTAACGCAAATTAGTCTTAATCAAATATTATTATATATATAATGATTGAATTTATCAAGTTTATGTTAGAATGTTATTAATTTAAATATCAGGGGTGTGTTTATTTATGGTAAATGAATTTCCGCAAGCTTTAACAATTGCAGGTTCAGACAGTGATGGTAGCGCTGGAATGCAGGCTGATTTACATACTTTCTTCGTAAGAAAAACTTATGGGACATCGGTAATCACTGCCTGTGTTGCTGGTAACTCTTATGGAATTCATGACAGCGTGACAATGCCTGAACATTTTATTAACCAAGAATTTAAAGATTTAGCTGATGACTTTAAAATTAGAGCCGCTAAAACTGGCATGTTAGATGATACTAATATGATTAATATTGTTGTTAATAATTATAAAAAATACGATTTTGGCCCATTAATTGTCGACCCCGTAATCGTTACAAAACATGGTAACATGTTGTTAAAACAAGATGCTTTGAAAACATTAAAGGACAAATTACTGCCATTAGCCACTGTGATTACACCTAACTTCTATGAAGCCGAAAAATTAACTGATAAAGAAATTAAATCCGATAATGATATCGAAGAAGCAGCCATTAAATTAATAAAAATGGGTGCCAAAAATGTCATTATTAAAGGCAAACACATTGCTGGAGAAACCGATAAAGTGAGAGACTATGTATTATTAGAATCTGGAAAAAATTTTTGGATTGATGGTCCTTATTATAATACTACTCATAAAAACGGTACTGGTGATTCATTATCAGCGGCAATTACCGCTGAAATTGCTAAAGATAATGATATTGAACAAGCCATTCGTATTGCTGATGAATATGTAGATAAGGCTATTAAAAATGGGATTGAAGTCGGTCATAAATTTGGTCCAATTAACCATTGGTCTTAATAAAATTGTATATAAAAAGCCAATCATAATGATTGGCTTTTTTGTTTACCATTTATCTGGGCTCCAAGTTCTTCCATCTAGTTCATCTTGTGCTTGCTGTAATCTTTTAGCCTGTTCAGCAGCCAATGATTTGGTCCCCTCTAAAATGGAAATCAATTTAAAACTAGTCTCATCTTTTTTTAAGTCGTTAATTTCTTGATCTAACCATTTATTAGTTTCCATTATTAATCTTCTTCTTTCTTAATCATATCTAGTTCCCATTTTATTTCATCAAGTCGATCATAATTATCTTGCAAATAATCAATAATAATGTCTAGCTTAGCTTGTTTTGTTGAGCTTAAATTGCTTCTTAATTGTTTTAACTGTGATAAATACCAAAGTTGTTTACTACCGAAACCATTAATATCTTTATTAGTTAAATAATTACGATAGTCTACTAATAATTTGCCCTTTTCATCATCAGTCATATATGCAAATTGGTCCACCATAAATGGTTTTATAAATTTCATACCTGATTTAAAAGCTAACGCTTGATATGGTTTTAATATTTCATTAATACTGAATCCTTCACTACCACCAACGGTATAATTTTTTAAAGGTTCACCTAAAGTAGTAATGATACCTAATTCTTTGCCCTTTAATTTTCCATCTTCGTTCGCATAAGTAAAACTTCTGGTGAAAATATCATCCTCATATTTCTTTAAAAGCGCTGGTGAACTATACCAATACATTGGAAATTGAAAGAGAATTCGATCATATTTAATTAAACGTTTTTTCTCTTTATCTACATCAAATTCATAATTATTAGTTAAATGATCCAGGACTAACCAATCTACTTCATCGATATCATTTTGACATTGTTGCAAAAATGATTCGGTCATTGAGTTGTCATATTCGGGATGTGAAACAATTACTAATGTTTTCATTTATATATCTCCTTAGTTTACTTGTGTTGATAATTTTAAATGATTTAGTTTAAATAATAAATAATTTGTGCCTTTAAAATATATCAAATACTGTTTATTATAATATATTAAATTTATTTCAAAATTTGTTTGACAATAAATGTTCTATAGGGTATATTATTAACTAATGTGTTACAGAGGTTCGAGTTTCTAAGGTTACTTGTTTTATAGTTTTATGAAATAACTTCCTTGATTCAGGCTTTATGATACATTAGAATTTAAGCACATCTAGTGCGATTTTATGGAGGTTTCATATTATGAAACAAGGTACAGTTAAATGGTTCAACGCTGATAAGGGTTACGGTTTCATCACTACTGATGATGGTGACGTATTCGTTCACTTCTCAGCTATCAACAAAGAAGGTTTCAAGACTTTAGACGAAGGCGAAAAGGTTACATTGGACGTTGAAGAAGGCGACCGTGGCCCACAAGCTGCTAACGTTACTCCTGTTGAAGGTTAATGTTTAGATAAAAAGTTTTTTAAAAAAGAGTTCTTAGATTAAATCTAAGAACTCTTTTTTATTGCTTAATTAATTTTAAAGTGCATATACTTAGAAACAAAAATAACTAGTGATTGAACTGGTTCAGACATCCCATCTTCAGTCCATGTAATTATAATTTCAGTTAATCCCCCTGCTATTAAGGAAACCAACATTTTAGATGATTCTTCCCTAGTTTCTAAAACATCTTCATCAATTAAATCAGATATATAATATTTTAATCTTTCAAGTAAAATCATTGAAAGGTTATTGTTAATGATCATTTCCATCATATCTTGATCTTCTTTTACAATTTCAAAGAAAATGGTAGCAATGTCTGATAAATTATGCGAATGACTAGATGCCAGTCTTTGCACGAAAGTTGTAAATGAACTATCAAAACGATAGATAATAATATCTTTTTTGTTATGAAAATTACGATAATAAGTCATTCGTGAAACATCAGCTTGAGAACATATATCTTTCACATTAATCTCATCGAATGGCGTCGTCTTAAGTAATTCAAACATTCCATTAACAATTTTATTTTTTGTTGCAAACTTATCTCTCATCACTTTTGCCTCGCTTTATTATAGTTAAAAATATATACGAAATTATTCATAAATGCAAGTCATCATCAATGAATTATCAATCCATATATTTTTTATAATAATTTTGAGTATATATATTAACATAATAGCTCAATAGAACTATAATAGAAATTGAGCTAAATTTTAAGGAGGAATTAATTATGGCAGAAACTGCAGAAGAAAAAGTAGAAGAAAGAGAACGTGTATTAGATACACCTATGGATAAAGAATTTGACTGGGCTAAGAAAGACGATACAACCCCAGTTAGAGATGCTCTTTGGGATCACTACATGGAAGCTGATGGCAGAGATACAATGAAGACAGAAGCTAAAATGCACCCATACTTAGACATGTCAAACGACGAAGTCGCTGCAAATGCCGAAAAGTTACTAAAGAACTAGTTTCTTTATCTAATTAATTTTTTCGACGCTTTAACTACAAAGCTCAACTTATTTTTTAAGCTCAACTTGGCAATAAAACGCCAATGAAAAAGACTTGATGATTATTCATCAAGTCTTTTTTTAGCTTCATCTAAAACATCATTAGAAATATATTCACTAGTAAACCTTTGTAAAGGTGTAAAATTATGACGATTATTGAACTTCACTGGATAAGTAGCAATCACTGCTACCATCATATTATTCTCAGTTAAAAAGATTTGTCCTAATGATTTGTAATTTCCCTTGGTATGTTTACCAGTTCGCCAATCATGTAATTTAAAATCATTATGATCATCTTTTTTTATTATATAATTACCGGAAGCATCACTTTCGATAGGTATTCCTTTGTACCTTGTTACTTTGTATTTACCTTTCATTTTAATCATCCTTCATGAATTTTTATAAAAACTATCTTTTTATTGTGATAGTATAGAATTTAGTTAAATAATATTGGGAGATGTTAATTATTAGTTCTGTTAATACATTAAAAACAAGAATTTTTGCTTTAATTTTTGGATTAATTTTAAATGCATTCGGAAACTCACTAACCATTATATCAGCCAGCGGTTCAGGTATTTGGACTGCTGCAGCCGTTAATATGAATGAAATTTTTGGAATTGAAGTTGGAACTTTAATCTTTATTCTAGGAGTTATTAATGCTATTACTAATCAAATATTAATTGGCAGAATTGATGTTTTTCGATTTATTGAAGAAATCATATTTATTACCTGTTTTAGTTATTTTATCAATATTTTTACTAGTATTTTTAGAGCTTGGGGTTGGGCCGATACGTCTATCTGGATCAGAATTCCAATGGCATTACTAGGAGTTATGTGTTTTTGTACTGCTATTTCATTATATCAAAGAGCAAATATATTCATGCATCCAAATGATGATACTTCTAACATTCTACGTTTTAAATTTTTAAAAGGTAGTGCAATTAAATCACAGTTATTAGATATGACCCCACCAATCATCATCATTATACTCTGTGCTATCAAATTAGGTCATGTCGATTCAATTGGTATTGGAACCATCTTTTCTGTAGCCTGCAATGGCATTTTAATTGAGGCTGCTGATAAATGGGTATTTCCAAAACTTAAGCATAATAAAAATATTAATCAAGAACTTGCTGAACATAACAGTAAAAAATAGCTTATAAAAAGGCGCTTTTATAGCGCCTTTTTTAGTTTATATAAATATCTATACATAGTATATGAAATTAGTATAATCCAACTAATAACTGTAACCCAAAGCATCATAATCAATAATTTAGATCCATGATAATAAATTTCTAGCTGATTTTCCCCTACTTTAGAATTGACAATTACACTCCCAATATTAGTTAAGGATACATCACTAATATGTTTACCATTTAAAATAATGTTACTATCTTTATATTTTACAATTGGTAATTGTATTTTATCGTTGTTATTACTATGCCAAGTCAAAATTAAATGTCCAGCTTTATTAACATGTTTTTTTACACTTACAGAATCATCAATAATTTGTTCAGTATAACTACCATATGGATGATAATTAAAGTAATTGAAAGGCGTTACTTTATATTGAACCGGTAAGTAATCTGGAGTACTTTTGGTTAAATATTTCAATACTTTTCCCGTATCTTTATCATATAAACTTCTTCTAATCTTGTCAGTATCATGAGTATGATAATTTAAATTATAGTCGTTTTGTACTACCTCAGGTGAAAAATAAGCTTTAACACCATTTTGGACAGATTTTGCAGCATTCAATGCTATTAAAACAACAATTACAAATGTTCCTAAATATTTTACATAGTTAAGCCATTTGTTTTTAAATGAATCGTTAATCATAACCCCAAAACAAATAATCAAAAGAACAAATGTAATTACTGTAAATCGACGAGGCATCTGAATTAAATATGAAATACTTGGAAATCTATCATCCAAAAATTGCCATGGGAAAAATGTCGATGAAATCCAAAAAAACAAAATTCCAGTAACAAAAATAATACGACGATATGTAGAAATTTTCTTCCAATTATATACAAAATAAATAATAGTTAAAATCAATATTAATGAATAAATTGATGGTAGGACAAATACGTTGTGACCAAAAAATGCAATTGAATCAGAATTCATATCTAATTGAGGTGCAACCGGTAATGCATGATTTGTGAAATCAATTTGAATCATCCCATACCACACGTTTGCAGTTAAACAGAGTGTAATTAACACTGAGTAAATTGCATTAAGTAACATTTTTCTTCGATTGTCAGTTTCTAAATAGCCAACAATAAAGAATGGTATCAGTGCAAGTGCCCCAATTAAACTAGTCATAATGTGCGTTTGTAACATAAAAGTCATCGGTATTGCTAAACGCAAAACATTGATTTTTTTATAGTCGACCATATCAAAACCGGCATTTAATAACCAAGGTAATAAAGCAGCCGCTAACCCCGTAAACTGATTACCAACTATCCATCCCATTACAATATAAGATAGCATATAAACAATTGCTACAACTAACGAATAAATTTTACTAATTCTTGTTCTTATTGCCAAATGGTACATTAATGATCCACCAATAATCATCACTGCCAATGATGATAAAATTTGAAATCTTACCCAATTACCAGCAATTATTAAAAGTAAACCATTAAAGTAAGCAGCTAGTGGACCATATAGTGCATTAATGATTCTGCCTGATTGTTGGTATCCATAAATAGATAAGAAATAACTAAAATGACCTGTTTTTATCTGCATTGCTGCTTCATAAAAACGATTCATGTGAAAAATTGAATCCACACCTAAGATATATGAACCAGTCACAATTTGTGGAAGTAGAATTAAAATTGCAACTAGTGATATCAATAAATAAGGCCATAGTTTTTTTATTGCTTTTTGCATACACAATAACTTCCTCAATCTTTAAAATTAAAAAACAACATATTAATAATATAACATAAAAAAAGTTGTACCCGAAAAGTTTCAGATACAACTTAAGATCAATTATTCTTCGCTATGTTTATCAATCGTTAATTTACGATGTGAATTTTGTAAAACAAATATTGCCAAAATAACTAATAAAGCACCAATAATTTTAATTAGGTTAATTCCTGTGTTAAAGAAAATAATGCTTAAAATAAATGTAACCACTGGCTGGGTAGCATCAACTAAACTAACTACTTCTGAAGGTGCAAAATTTAATGAATGCAATAAAATTATGAAAGGTAAAATTGTACCAAGTAATATTATTGCACCCACACCTAAAACAATTCCAGTAGTTAAATGAGGAGCATCAACCCATAAAGGTTGTCTAATGTTAAAAATAATTCCAGAAATTAAGGTTCCCCAACCTAAAATAACCATTGGTGAACTAGTTTTAACAATTGGACGAGGTAAAACTACATATAAAGCAGCAGTAACTCCCGAAAGGATTCCCCAAATTAATGATTCCATTGAAATAGATAGCTTACTAAAATCACCTTGTGTTAAAGATAAAATGATTCCGGAAATCGCAATTACGAAAACTATCACATCAATGGGCAAAGGTTTTCTTTTTTGAAAAATCATGGATCCTAATAAAATAAACAGTGGCGATAAGTATTGTAAAATAGTTGAAGCATCTGCATTACCAGTTTGAACACTCATAAAGAATGTATATAAATTAGCCCCAATTCCAAAAACTCCATAAGCCACAATACATAAAAATGACTTCCAAGAACCAAATACATTAAATATATGTCCCTTGTAGACAATTGCAGAAATGACTAACAATATTATTCCAGCAATCATAGTCCTAGTAGATAAAAACCAATTTGCTTCTAATTTTTCTTGTTGCGAAACAAATTGAAGTACAGTTCCGGAAACTCCCCAAAGGGCAGAAGCAATAAATGCCCAAAAGATTCCCTTTAAAACGTTAGTTTCCAAAACACCTTTTTCATTATTCATAATTACACCTCAATAAATATATGTATAAAACGTGTTATTTACTATTTTTATAAAATAAATCGTACATTAAATACATTATCATATTTATATTAAATAAACCATTAAAAAAAGCCATTATTTAAATGGCTTTTTAATCTATCTAATATCAGGTGCTTTTTTAGCACGTTTTTGATGTGATCTTTGTAAGAAGTAAATTGATACAATAATGATAACTGCACCTAGTGCTTCAAAGAAACTTGGTATTTGTTTGAAGACAATGATACTTAAAATAATTGTTACAACTGGTTCCACAGCATCTACAATACTTGAAACTTCAGATGGTGCAAATTTCAAACTGTATAGCACAGATGAGAATGCAAAAATAGTACCAATCAAAATAATTCCACCAATTCCTAAAACAATTCCAGTATTTAGCTTAGGAGCATCATTCCAGAATGGATGATAAAGGTTAAAACCAATTCCGGCAATTAAAGTACCCCATCCTAAAACAACAAATGGTGAGTTATTTTGTGTTAGAGGCTTTGGAACTGAGTAATAAATTGCAGCTGAAACAGCTGAAAACAAACCAAATACTACGGCAATTAATGGAACTGATAATTCACTAAAACTACCCTTAGTAATAATCATAAAAACACCAACTAATGCAAATAAGAACGAAATAATATCAGCTTTAAGTGGCTTTTTGTGTAAAAAGATTAATCCGTATAACACAATAAATACAGGTGCTAAATACTGCAAAATAGTTGCAGTCGAGGCATTTCCCTCTTGAATACTTACATAAAAAGTTGACATATTAACAGCTAAACCAAAAATGGCATATATAAATAGCCTAATAATTGATTCTTTTGATTTAAATACATCAAAGATATGTTTTCCAACAAATGAAGCTCCAATAATCAACAATAAAATTCCAGCAAATAAAGTTCTAACTGAAATAAACCAAGTTGTTGGCACTGCTTCATTTTGAGAAACAAATTGCATAATAACCCCTGAAATACCCCAAAGAGTTGAAGCCATTGATGACCAAAAAATACCTTTTACAACATTTTCTGACGTTTTGTTTTGCTTTTCCATTTTCAAAACTCCCAAATATTATATTTATAATTTATTTTTCATTATTAGTACGACTATGTTTAATACCATATCCAAAGTAAATTACTAAACCAATTATAAACCATACAATTGCTGTTAACCATGTTTCTAATGATAATTGAGTTAACAAATAGATACATGCTAAAGCAGATACAATTGGTAAAATTGGATAAAATGGTACTTTAAATCCATTAGAATTATTGATATCTTTTCTTTTTCTAAGTGGAATAATTCCAATTGACATAAAAGTAAAAGCTATTAAAGTTCCTATATTAACTAAACTAGCTAACTTGTCTAATGAAACCAATCCACCCATAAAAGCAATAATGATAGTAACGAATATGATACTACGCTTAGGAACATTATTTTTCTTATTAATTTTACTTAATTTCTGTGGTAATAATCCATCCCTACCAATAGAGTATATTAAGCGAGAACTACTATAAATCATATTAATCATCATAGTAAACATTCCAGCTAATGCACCTAAAGATATTAAAACACTTAATTTATCTAAATGAATTACTTGTAAGGCATATGTTACTGGATCAGACACATTTAAATCTGTGTAAGGAACAATTCCTGTTAAAACAATTGATACCAAAATATATAACACTGTACAAATTAATAATGTACCAATAATCCCAATTGGCATTGTTCTCTCAGGTTTTTTAACTTCACCAGCTGATGATGCAATTACATCAAAGCCTAAATAAGCAAAAAATACCAGCGATGAACCTTTGAAAATACCATGAACTCCAAATGGTAAAAATGGATTCCAATTACCTGGCTTAACAAAGAAAATTCCTGCAACTACGAAGATAATAATGATAGCAATCTTCACTAATACCATAATGTCATTTAGCTTTGTAGATGACTTAACATTATTAGTCAAAATCCATGAAATAAATACAACGATTAAAATAGCAATTACATCAACATATGTACCTTTACTTGGATTATAGTTTGCAGAAATGGCTTTAGGTATGACAATCCCAAAGCTACGCAAAAAAGACTGCAAATATGCTGACCAGCCAGAAGAAACCGTGGCCACTGACAACATATATTCAAGAATTAATCCCCAGCCTATTACCCAGCCGGTTAGTTCACCAAAAATAACATTCCCAAATGAGTAAGCACTTCCAGCAATTGGTAATGCTGAAGAAAATTCTGCATAACACATCGCGCAAAGTGAACATACAATTGTTGCTAAAACAAAAGAAAGTATAATTCCTGGACCCGCTGTAGTGGCAGCAACTGTACCTGGTAAAATAAAAATACCAGTACCAATAACTGCTCCGATTCCCATCATTATTAAATCTTTTGTATCAATAGTTCTTTTTAGATTCTCATCTCGATCAATGAACTTAGATAATGATGTCTTACGATTCACCTTTGAAAGTAAACTCATAGAATTCCCCCCATCCTAATAAACAAATAAAAAACGCACCGGTTATTCTTAACCAGTGCGATTAAAAAAGCACCAGAAAGAATAACTGTTACCAGCTATTTTTCTAGTGCTCGAAGTTTGAATCATAACAAAATAATTTCTTCTGCGTACTATACTTAACAGCTAGTAATGTTAAAGAAGAAATTATTATTATCTCGTTTTATAGTCTCAATTCTATAAACAATCGTCATGATTTAAACCTCCTAATATTCGTTTATTTATTATAGTTATTTTAACTAATATCTTATTAAAATGCAAGAACTATTTATTATTGGTTTTATTCTTTCTTTCTTTTAGCTCATCCTTCAATGAATCTAACCTCTTTTGCAAAATAATAGAAACTTGTTCATTTTTTCTAATATTATCATTGGTTCGATTAATTAGTTCTTCAATTTCTGCCTCAGAATATCCAGACATATTCTTTTGCATAGTATAAGTGTTTTGATAAGCATGTAATACAATATTATAACCATTTTTACCTAATTCCAATAATCCACCAGAAACATTATGGAAACTTGGTTTTTCACTAAAATGATCAATGTGAATCATAATTCCACGACTAATAGTATTATTCCAAAAATTAATTAAAGAACCTGCAAAAAATGCTGTAAATAAGGTCATAATTCCAAATGGCCCTGCAAATAGTACGGCAATTATCATTATAATGATATCTTGGGCACTTCTAACAATTTGATATTTAACATGAATTTTATCAGATATAATAGGAGCAATTGCATCATATGGAGAAACTCCTAATTTAGTAGACATGTAAAGTGAAGTTCCTAGCGTAAAAAGTGAAATTCCAATAATTGCATCAACAATCATCATTGGAATATTCAAATTACCTTGAAATAAATGTTGATACAATCCTGAAAAGTAATCAATTTCATATCCAACTAAAAACATATTAAATATAGTGCCAATGCCAATTTGTTTTCGATCAAAAATTAATACAAAAATAAATAATACAAAGTTAACAATTAACTGGAGTACCCCTAAAGAAATACCTAACTTATTAGATATTCCAGTATTCATTGCGGTAAAAGGATCCATCCCAATATGTCCTTCTAACAAAAATGTAGCTCCAACGGAAATTAACATTATTCCAATTAAGGAGCAAATTGATTTTAATAAAATATCTAAAGGCTTATTAATAACACTTTTAGAATTATCATATGGTACATTATCCATTTTTCATTACCCTCTTAAATTTTGATTGCAATTTAATTATATAACTATTTAATAATAAAAGAAAAAGATTAAAATTAGTTACAACATTCACAATAGTAACCAAGATGTGATAAAATTATTATGTTTCGCTAATTGAATAAACCAATAGGAGGTAAAATGATTAAAAAAAGATTTATCTATGCATTAATAGTTTTACCAACAATCATCTTAACTGGATTCAATAAGCCACAAGAAATCATTCATAATAATAAAGAGGCTCCTTGGATTGTATATGGAAATAGTACAAATGATAATAATAAAGCTCCAATCGTACAAAAAAGTCATAATGGACAAGTGTATTATCAGTTTAAATGTAATAATAATTTAAAAAAAGTATTTCAAAAAGCAATTAATAAATGGAACAAATTAAATATAATCAAATTTAAACCTGCAAAGGATAATACAGATCCTAATATTCATCCAATTAAATTATATGGTGAAAGTAACTTAAGTAATCATAAAGTTATAGCATCCACATTTTCTTCAAGAACTCCAGTAACTAAAACTAAAAATGGTAATAACATATGTTACTACTATGATACTAGAGTAAAACTAAACCATGGCTTTAATAAATTAAAACAAACTGAAAAAGTTGATGTAGCTGCCCATGAATTAGGTCATTGTCTTGGATTTAATGATGATGATTCAAATCAATATATAAAAAGTGACATAATGAATCCGACACATCACAGAAATGCAAATTCTTTATCGAGGCATGAACAAAACGCTTTAAAACGTTATTACTCATTATAATAAAAAATCGCTAAACTGATATTAATCAGTTTAGCGATTTTTATTTACATAAAACTATTTAGAATGTTTAGCTTCATGTTTATTTGATTTATTATCATAAGTTAACTTAATCAAACTTGGTAGCAACATTGGAATGATAATAACTAAGATAACCAATCCAACAATAACCCCAATTGCAACTTGAATTAATGTTAATACACCTGAAGGCATTAATGCAGCAAATGTACCACCTAAAATAATTGCAGCTGAAATTACAACAGTTCCAATTACAGCAGATGCATGAATAATTTGCTTAGATGCAGTATCATCAACATCCCCAAATTCTCTATACTTCATCATTAAGAAAATACTGTAATCAACACCCAAAGCAATTAACATAACAAATGTAAAGAATGGAGTGTTCCAAGTTAGCATGTTTTGACCTAATAATGATGAACTAATTAACTTAGTAATACTTAGAGAAGTTACATAAGCAATTAATAGTGTACCAAGAATATAGAATGGTTGAAGAATTGATCTAGTAATGATCATTAAAGCAATCATAATTCCAACTACCATGATAACAGCAGTTCTAATAAAGTCTGAACTAGCGATATGTCTAGTATCAGAAGTGGATGCAGTTTGGCCACCAACTGCAACAGTTGTATGTGCCAAATCAGTACCACTCAAGTTATTTTGCACCTTGGTTTGTAAGTTATCAATTTCATTCATTGCTGCTTCAGAACTTGGATCCTTATCTAAAACAACAGTAATTTTAGCAATTTTCTTATCTTGTGATAGGTAAGATTGTACAGAGTTCTTAAATGTATCACTCTTCAATACGTTTTCTGGAATATTAAAGGAATCTGAAGCCTTAGAATCAGATAAAGTCTTCAAGTAATCATTAGCAGAGCCAATACCTTTATTAACTTTATTCATTCCTTGAGCAGCTTTAGCTAGTTTTTGTTGAGTTTCCTTCAATTGAGCCACAACTGACTTAGTATTATTACCAATGCTTTGTGTATTAGTAGCAATACCTTGTAATTGAGTCTTTAAGCCAGCCATTACATTTTGTTGTTGAGAATTAATCCCTTGTAATGTAGCTCCAACGATTTGCATTTGTTGAGCACTAAGTGGTTGTTTAGCAGCAGTCATTTTTTGTTGTAATGATTGCAATACTTGTTGTCCAGACATACCACTATTTTGACCAGATGAAGCATTAATTGTATTCAAAGAACTAGCAATACTTTGTACTGAACTACCAATATCACTTAATGGTGTTGTATCAAAGTTAGAGTTAGTAGTTCCTTTTTGAATAGTATTCAAACCTGATCTAGCAGTTTTCATTTTACCAGTTAATGTATCTAATTGATCATTCACATATAATTGTTCAATTGGCATTCCACTTGGTTGAGTTACTGAAGCAACAGTTTTAATGCCTTCTTGTTTACTCAATTGAGTAGTTAAACGATCCAATTCATTTAATGATTTTTCGTTATCTAAACGTTTGTTAGCTTTAATATAAATAGTTGAAGGTTCTGCAGTTCCCTTAGAGAAATGCTTTTGTACAACTTGGAATCCTTTTTTAGCAGGAACGTTATCATGCAATTCAACACTGTTATCATAGTTTAATTTATTGTGGTATGAAGCCATAAATGGAACCGTAGCAATTAATACTAAGATAATAGCTGGAATTGACCATTTAACTGATTTGCTTGATAAGAATCTCCAGAATTTATTTTCACCTTCGCCATCAAAATTCTTAGATGGCCAGAACATTCCTTTCCCCATTACGGACATAAAGAATGGATTTAATGTAGTTAGAACTAATAATAGTACAGCTACACCAACAGCAACTCCAACAGCAGATTGGTAAATAGAGAATTTAGCTAGTGCTAAGACTGCAAATCCAATCAATACTGATGAACCAGAATAAAGAATTGTTTTACCAGCAACTTTTCTAGCATCAATAGCAGCGGTAACTTTATCTTTACCCCGACTTAATTCCTCTTTGAATTGATTATATAGAAGAATGTTGTAATCAGTACCAATTCCGAATAGTACAACCACCATAAATACTCTAGTAAAGTTAGATAATGGGAAACCATAATATTGAACCAAATTCATTACAATACTTAGAGAAACAATGAATGAAACCCCTACTGTTAGTAATGAAACTAATGGAACAATTGGTGATCTAAATACAATAATCAATACAATCAAAATAAAGATTGCAGCAATTACTTCAGTTTTTTGAATTCCTTGTTCAGTAGATACTCTAAAATCATCGTTTAGAATATCTCCACCAGTTACATATGTATTTATGCCACCAGTTTTAACAACATCTTTCAACTGATCATTTACACTCTGAATCGAACGATCTTTAGTAACATTTAGTTGAACAAGTTCAGTAGTTTTATCTTTAGAGACTAATTGTTCTTTAGTTGCATCATTATCATATGGTGCAGTAATTCCTTTAATCCCATATTCTTTTTTATTATCACGCAACTTATTAATTGTATAATTAATTTTTTGTTGTGAATTATTATCAATCTTCTTGCTTCCATTATTGAATACAATTACTGTATCCATAGTATTACCAATGCCATGTCCCCATTTTTCTTGAATCTTTTGAGCAACTTGGCTTTGGGAAGTTGATGGAATTTTAGTTTGCCCTTTTTGAGCAACTAAAGAAGACATATTAGGTAGGAAAACAATACTTAGGATTACTACAACAATCCAAGCAATTAGACTACCTGTATACTTTTTAACAAATTTAGGCATTACTCTACCTCCTATTTCTTATTAACTTTGATTAAATCATTCGGTGCAATATATTGTGAAGCAATAATAATCTTAGCTAAATTATTAGGACTTTCCGGATGATCCTTACTAATCCAATAAACAACAATGTTCATTAAGTGATTTAACATAATTTCCTTCACATAATCTTTTGGAATTTCATCAGTAAGGGTAACTTTTCCATCAAATTGTGCAAAAGAAGCATCTGTTACATCACTAAATATTTTTTTAATGCGACCAAATAAGTAAGGATCACCATTTTCACTTAATAAAGCCGACAACAATTTCGAATTATCATAGAAATAATTTAAAGTTTTAATAACAATATCAGATGGTGTACTGATACTTTCATCTGATTGAGTAAAACTTTTCAATTCTTCCGGCATTAGATTATTTAAAACATCTTTAATATCACTAAGTAATTTATTCTCAATTTTATTAAGTAAATCAAATTTATCTAAATAGTGAATATAAAAAGTTCCTCTACCAATGCTAGCTTCTCTAGTTAAGTCAGTAACATTGATATTATTAAAACCTTTGTCATTAATTAATTTAACTAATGCATGTATAATTGCAGATTTAGTATGAACCGTTCGTTTATCTTGCCTCAATCAATTGCACCTCCTAACTTAGAATAAATTTATAATACAAATACAATTATAATAAAAATATATAATAAGTCAACACGGTGTTCATTATTTTTTAGAGCCTAAAGCTAATATAAAGACAGTACTTAAAATTAATATTCCACCAATAACTTCGTACCCATTAAATGATGTGTTTAAAAATATAATTGCACCTAAAGTAGCAGATAATGGTTCAAAAGTATCTAGCATCCCTGCAACTGTTGGTGAAATGAATTTAAGACTATTAATAAAGCATAGAAATGATGCCATAGTCCCAAAAAATACGATAAATAAAACACCCAGAATGGTACCTAAAGTAAATTTAGGTACTTCTACCCAAAATGGATGAATAATTGTAAATAGGATACCACCTACTAACATTGCCCATCCAACAACCATCAATGAACTAAATTTTTTTAACAAATTAACTGGTAACATCGTTTGGATAGCACCGGCTAAAGCTAATAACAATCCAGTCGTTAAGGCTGGGGTAGATATCGATAATTGTGTTAAATTACCTCTTGTCACTAATAACCAAGTTCCAACTAAAGCTACAATGACGGCAATAAATTCAAATTTGTTAGGTAATTTATTGTAAAAGATAGCAGTAAAGATGACAATTAATACAGTACCTAAGCTTTGTAAGATTGTTGCTGTTCCAGCATTACTTAAATTTACCGTTACTAAATATAAGTATTGTACAGCAGCTAGTCCAAAAACAGCATACATAATAAATACAAATATGTTTTTAGGCTTTTTCCATAACTGCATTAAGTGTTCTTTTCGATAAAATTTGGAAAACATTAAAATAAAGATGCCTGAAATGCCCATTTTAATTCCCATTAACCATTCCGGAGATAAATGATTATCTTGAAATAAAAATTGTGACACCGGGCCTTGAATTCCCCATAATAAAGCTCCAATAATCGCCAAAATAGATCCTAAAAGGTGATTTCTAGTTTTATTATTATCCAATATGTAAACTCCTAACTCTAAAATTAAATACATTTATCATTATAAAGCAAAAATAAAAGTGTTGTAACATAAATTACAACACTTTTATCAAAGCTATATATTAGTCTTTGTAGTTTTTAGGAGAATCGTCCCACTTATCAACGGCATCAACAACTTGGCCTTCTGGATTATGCCAGCCAAAATCGTCATACCATAAACTACGTTTTGCCTTATCGATAGCATCAATAGTTTTAATATCATCATCAGATAGTTTGAAATCAAAGATATCTGAATTTTGAATAATTCTCTTTTCATGTGATGACTTAGGAATTGTAACGATTCCTTTTTGCCAATCCCAACGAATAATTACTTGAGCAACAGATTTACTGTACTTATCGGCAATTTTCTTAATTTCAGGATTTGATAGTGCTTCACCACCACCAAGTGGAGACCATGCTTCAAGTTGAATACCTGCATGGTTGTTGAATTCAACAATTCCCTTTTCTTGGTTAATTGGGTTAAATTCCATTTGGTTAACAGCAGGAACAATATTAGTATTGTCTAACAAGTTTTGTAATCTTTCATTATCAAAGTTAGAAACACCAATTGCTCTTACCTTACCATCATGATATAACTTTTCCATTGCACGCCAAGTATCAATGTATTTACCGTCTACTGGCCAGTGGATTAAGTATAAATCAATATAAGTTAAATCTAAACGTTCTAGAGTACCATTTACAGCATCTAAAGTACTTTGGTAACCTTGGTCACCATTAAATAACTTAGTAGTAATGAATAAATCTTTACGATTCATACCAGTTTCAGCAAGGCCTTCTTTGATTCCTTCACCAACACCGGATTCGTTACCATATTGTTTTGCAGTATCAATTAAGTGGTAACCTTTAATGATACCTTCCTTAACTGATTCTTTAGCACTTGTATTATCTGTTTTCCAAACACCAAGTCCTAAACGTGGCATTTTAACACCATTATTTAAGGTTGTTGTTTCTTCAAGTCCTTCTAATCTGTTCATAAAATTCAACCTCCCTATTCATCATCAAATAATATGATAAAGGTAATTTTTTCTTATTGCAATCATCTTGAATTCATTATAATCAAATCTTAATTTTCATAGCCATTAGGATGAGATTGTTCCCATTTCCATGCACTAGCAATGATGTCTTTAACATTATCATGTTCAGGTTTCCATCCCAAAACATCCCTAGCTTTAGTTGAATCAGCAACTAATGTACTAGGATCACCGGCTCTTCTGGGTGCATCTTCAGCAGGAATTGCTTTACCGGTAATAGTACGGGCAGTTTTAAGCATCTGGCGATTAGAAAATCCAGTAGATGAGCCAAGATTAAACACTTGTGAATCGCCACCATTTAATAGACGTTGCATTGCTAAGATATGGGCATCTGCTAAGTCTAATACATGCACATAATCACGGACATTAGTTCCATCCTTGGTTGGATAATCATTCCCAAAGATTTGCAATTTGTCTCGTACTCCTTGTGCTACTTGCAAAATTATTGGAATTAAATGCGTTTCTGGATGGTGGTCTTCACCAATTGATCCATCCATTTTGGCACCACCAACATTAAAGTAACGCAATGCAGTAAATTTAATATCATGAGCAATATCAGCCCAATGCATCATCTTTTCCATCATTAACTTACTTTCACCATAAGGATTAGTAGGTTCCTTAGCATCGGTTTCTTTGATTGGAATTTGTTTAGGTTCTCCATAAACTGCTGCTGTTGATGAAAAGACAATATTTTTAACGTTATGTTGGTTCATAACTTCAAGTAAATTAATCATGCCATAAACATTATTATCAAAATATTTCATTGGTTTTTCCATTGATTCTGGAACAATGGAATTAGCAGCAAAATGAATTACTCCATCAATGGATTCTTTTTCAAAAACCTCATTTAAAAATTCTTTATCGCGAATATCACCATTATAAAAGTGGGCTTTTTTATTAATACTTGATCTGTGTCCAGTTGCTAAATTATCAACAACCACCACATCGAAATTATTTTCAATTAATCTATCAACTGTATGAGAGCCAATATATCCAGCTCCGCCTGGTACTAAAATTGCCATTTTATATCTCCTAATAAATAAGTTTAAATTCTAATATCATTATATCTCAGAAACTTAAAACAAAATAAAAAACTCCTAAATTAATAGGAGTTTTTTATTTTAATTAGTTTTAGTCATCTTCATATTTCTTAAATGCAAGCACTGCATTATGACCACCAAAGCCAAATGAATTACTAATTTCGTAATTAACTGGAGCTTTCTTGTTGTCTTCATTTACTAAGTCAACTTCAACTTCAGGATCTTTATTCTTTAGACCAACATTAACTGGCATTTGTTGACGTTGTAATGCACCAACCATAATAACAGCTTCAAGTGAACCAGCAGCACCTAGGGCATGACCAGTCATTCCCTTAGTACTACTTACCTTGATGTGATCGTTATCAGAGAATACAGATGAAATAGCTTTAGATTCAGCAGAATCATTAGCATGAGTACTTGTACCGTGAGCATTTACGTAATCAACGTCTTTAGTTGAAATACCAGCATCTTCAAGTGCTAATTTCATTGCATCCATAGCACCTGAACCATCAGGTCTAGGGGCAGTTAAATGATAAGCATCACTATTAGTACCATAACCAACAATTTCACCTAAGATGTTAGCACCACGAGCTTTAGCATGTTCTAAATCTTCTAATACTAAAGTACCAGCACCTTCACCCATAACGAAACCATTTCTATCTTTATCAAATGGCATTGAACCATCTTCTACATTTTCAGCAGTAGATAATGCAGATAATGCAGCGAAACCTGAAATACCAAGTTCGTTAACTGATGCTTCAGAACCACCAGTAATCATCATCTTAGCCTTACCATATTGGATACGTTCAAATGCATCACCGATAGCATTAGTACCAGAAGCACAAGCAGTAACAATAGCTTGACTAGTGTTTCTAGCATCTAAATTAATAGAAATGTTACCAGCAGCCATATTAATGATTGAATTAGGAACGAAGAATGGTGACACACGACCTGGTCCCTTTTTACTCATCTTAATGGCTTGTTGTTGAATAGTGGTTAAACCACCAATTCCTGAACCATAGATAACACCTAGTTCTTTAGGATCATATTCACCCTTTTTCAAACCAGCTTGTTCCATGGCTTCCATTGCTGAATATACAGCGTAGCGTGAAAAGTCATCCATACGTTTGGAAACTTTTTTGTCTAAACGTTGCAATGGATCAAAATCTTTAACTTCAGCAGCTAAAGTTACACCAGTGTTGGATGAATCAAAATGAGTGATTGGTGCAATTCCAGTTTTGGATGCAAAAACGCTGTCTAAGAAACTTTTTGCATCATTACCCATTGGACTTACAGCACCAATACCAGTAATAACTACACGATGTTGCATAAGAATTCCCTCCTATTTACGCTTTTCATTTGGAACGATGAAAGTTAATTCTGCTTGGCAAGCCTTTTTGTCGCCAACATATGCAGTACAGTCAACCATTCCCATATTGCTCTTTTGTTTACCCATAGTAACTTCAAAGCGAATAACGTCACCGGGACGAACAATTTTTCTAAATTTAGCTTTCTTAATTTCACCTAAGTAAGCAGTTTTGTCTTTGTATTTTTCACTCTTTAGAATCAAAATTGATGCAACTTGTGCCATTGATTCAATAATTAAAACACCAGGCATAACTGGGTTACCAGGAAAATGACCTTGGAAATAATTTTCATTAATTGTTACGTTTTTAGTAGCAACAATTTTTTCACCAGGAACTAATTCATCAACTTTATCAATGTATAAAATTGGAAATCTGTTAGGAATTAGATCCATAATTTCAGTTGTATTTAAAACACTCACAATAAGTTCTCCTTAATAATTATTTTATATCTTGCAAAATAATTAACTTGATTTCTAAAATTTAATAACAATAACTAGTTTAACAATGAATAAACATTTTTAAAAGAATGATAAAACGTTTTATTTAACAATGCCCAATAATATAATTAAAAAATAATAGCACTTGTGTGACAAAGTTAAGCAACTATATCAAATTTTTATTTAAAAGTGGCTAAAGTTCCTAAATAATCTGATCCTAAATCAATATTAGTTAATTTAAATTGTTGCCCTAATCGATCAGCAGAAGTTTTGAATTCAGTCTCAATATTCACACTTTTAGCTTTACCAGAAAGACCAGTGCCAAGTAATTTTAGTGTGGCTTCTTTAATTGTCCATAACTTCAAAGTCTCATTACCCTCGTTTTCCTTAGGTAATGAGCTTAAATAATTAAGTTCATTATCAGTAAAAGCACGAGTGATCCGGTGATAAGAAAATGGCCGAATCTTTTCTATATCGACACCAATATCTTCATCACTAACAACTAAAATAACCAAATCATAAGAATTAGAAATATTAAAATAGAAATCGTTAGATTTTAAATATGGTTTACCATGTTTACCGTAATTAAAGAAATCTCCATTAATTAATTCTTCAATACTAATATTCATATAATCAGCTAAAAGACAATTACCAATAATTGATTGTCTTTTATGATACTTAGTAAAATCTACATCAGCTTTTTTAAAGATATCTTGATAATTAGGATTATCAATTGTATCTGTAAATATTTGAATATTATTAGGCAAGTAAATGAACACCCTTATCAGCGTAAATCAAGTCACCAGTAACACCTGTTGATAAATCACTCATTAAGAATGTAGCAACGTTACCAACTTGTACGGTGTTAACTGATTCGCCATCAACAGTTCTAGCTTCTGATTCTCTTAATAAATCACCGTGATTCTTAATACCAGTAACAGCAAGGGTCTTAAGAGCACCAGCTGAAATAGCATTTACACGAATCTTCTTTGGTCCTAAATCAGTAGCAATGTATCTAACGTTTGCTTCTAATGCTGCTTTAGCAACTCCCATCATGTTGTATGAAGGAATAGCACGAGTTGAGCCCATGTAAGTTAGAGTAGCAATACTACCAGATGGGTTCATAATTCTGCTTGCATAACGTGATACTGAAATAAATGAGTATGCACTAACATCTTGTGCTAAATTGTAACCATCTTTTTCAACATCAATTACGCCACCTTCAAGAGTTTTCTTGTCAGCATATGCAATTGCATGAATTACACCATCAATATTGCCAAATTTTTCATGAATTTCATCAAAAGTTTTTTCAACATTTTCATCTTCTGAAACATCACATTGAATCATTGTAGTGCCTTCAGGAACAATTTTATCTAATTGACGCTTTAGACGATCATTTTGATAAGTCAAAATAACTTCAGCACCATTATCCATCAATGATTGGGCACAACCCCAAGCAATACTACGCTTGTTAGCAACACCCATAATAACAATTTTCTTTCCATCTAATAAGTTTGACATTAGATTTGTCCTCCTAAATATTCAAATCAATTTTTAAAAATTACATTAGTTGAATTTACGGTAACGTGCATGACGTTTTTCCAACAATTCTTCTTTAGGTAATTTCTTAAGTTCATTTATTTTATCAATTAATGCATTCTTAAAGTTTTGCATTGATTCACTATCTTTTACTTCAGGGACAATTTTATCAATAATTTCATTTGATAATAAATCCTTTGGAGTTAATTGCATTTGTTCAGCAGCATCGGCTGCTTTACTAGAATCTTTCCATAAAATGGTAGCATAACCTTCTGGTGAAAGGATTGAATAAACACTGTTTTCAAATGCCCAAACAGTATCTCCAACAGCTAATGCTAAAGCACCACCACTGCCACCTTCACCAACGATTACACTAATATAAGGAACTGAAAGTTTTAGGCCTTGGATAATTGATTGAGCAATCATATATCCTTGACCCTTATATTCAGCATCTACCCCTGGGTAAGCACCCGGAGTATTAATTAAATTAATGATTGGGCGATTAAATTTTTCAGCCTGCTTCATTAAACGTAAAGCTTTACGATATCCATCAGGTTCAGCTGATCCAAAATGTCTTTCAATATTTTCATCAGTATCGTTACCTTTTTGAATACTAGTAATTGTGACTGGTTGACCACCCATAGTTCCAATCCCAGCATAAACTGCGGGATCATCACCATAAGCACGATCACCATGTAGTTCAATAAAATCTTCAGTAATCCCAGCAACCAAGTTTTGGATACTAATTTTATCAGCACTTCTAGCTGCAAGAACACGATCATATGCTTTTGTCATAATATCCTCCTTAATTCCAGGCCAATAATTTGGCTAATACTGATTTCATATTAGAACGTTTTACAATCGCATCTAAGAAACCATTATTTAATAAAGTTTCCGCTCTTTGGAAATCTTTTGGTGGACGTTGTTGAATAGTTTTTTCAATTACACGACGGCCAGCAAAACCAATTAATGTATGAGGTTCTGAAAGGTTAATGTCACCTTCCATTGCATAACTAGCAGTTACTCCACCAGTTGTAGGATCGGTTAACACTGATATGTATAACAATCCTTTTGCTGAGTGGTCAGAAACTGCTTGAGATACTTTAGCCATTTGCATTAGTGAATGAATACCTTCTTGCATTCTAGCTCCACCAGAACAAGAAAATACTACTACTGGTAAACCTTTTTTAGTACATTCTTCAAATAAACGTGCTAATTTTTCACCAGTTGCAGTTCCTAAACTCCCCATGATGAAACGCCAGTCCATCACACCTAATCCAAATTCTTGATTACCAATTTTAGCAATTCCAGTTTGAACACTTTCATTTAAATCAGTAATTTTTTTGGATTTTTCTAGTTTTCCAGCGTATTTTTCATCACTTAAAAATCTCTTAGGTGCCACAACGTCTTCATTAATTGGAGTAAATTCATCACAAGTTAACTTAATACGTTCATCTGCACCAAGTCTAAAACCAAATCCACAGTTAGGACATACTTTATAAGTACCTAATTTTTTATTATAAAAATTGTCCTTACATATCGGACATTTTACAAATAAATTGTCTGGAATTTGATCCATTAATTCTTGTAAATCTTCTTTATTTTTTGACATTTTTTAACCACTCTTTCAAGAATGATTTTTCAATGTACAAATTATTAAAATCTGAGTCATTGAAATGCTTATCTAGTAATAAATCATTTAAGAATTGACGGTTTGTACTTACACCATCAATTGAAAATTCATTAATTACTCGTCTCATTTTTACAACTGCTTCTTCTTTATTAGGCATATGTACAATGATTTTGGCAATCATTGAATCATAGAAAGGCGAAATAGTATCTCCAGATTCAACTCCTGAATCAATACGAACACCCTTAGTCCCAAATGGAAAATTAACTCGTTTTAATTTACCTGGTGATGGCATAAAACCATTTTCAGGCTTTTCGGCATTAATTCGACACTCAATTGCATAACTATCAACATTAATATCTTTTTGAGTAAATGGTAATTTTTCACCTGCTGCAACTAAAATTTGATCCTTAATTAATTGCACACCGGAAACTTCTTCTGTAACAGTATGTTCAACTTGTAAACGAGTATTCATTTCCATGAAATAAAACTTGTTTGTTTTTTCATCAAGTAAAAACTCAAAAGTTCCAGTATTTTCGTAACCAATTTCTTTAGTAGCTTTAGCAACTAAACTACCTAAATAATCACGTTGATCTTGAGAAACTTCCATACATGGGGTTTCTTCAATTATTTTTTGATGTTCTCTTTGTAAAGAACAATCACGTTCAGGGAAATAAACAACATTGCCAAATTGATCAGCAATTACTTGCATTTCAATATGTTTAGCATTGCTTAAATCTTTTTCCATATATAATGAATCATCATTATAAGAAATTTTTGCTTCACGTTTAGTGGTAGTGAAAATTTCTTTTAATTGTTCTGGGTCATCACATTCGCGAATTCCCTTTCCACCACCACCAGCAGCTGCTTTTAGCATTACTGGGTATCCAATTTCATCTGCTAATTTTAGGGCTTCATCAAGCGTATCAATTGACCCATCACTACCAGGAATAGTAGGCACTCCACTATTCTTCATTGCATCCTTTGCATGTGCTTTGTTTCCCATTAAATCAATGACCTTTGAACTAGGTCCAATAAATTTAATCGAACATTTTTCACACAATTCAGCAAATTCAGCATTTTCAGATAAAAATCCATATCCAGGATGAATAGCATCACTCTTAGTTAAAATTGCAGCATCAATGATTGCAGGCATACTTAAATATGATTCATTAGGTTGTGGTCCGCCAATACATATAGCTTCATCAGCTAACTTAACAAACATGCTATCTTTATCAGCAGTTGAATAAACAGCAACAGCTTTAATATTCATTTCATGAAGTGATCTTATAATTTGCACCGCGATTTCACCACGGTTGGCAATTAAAACTTTTTTAAACATTTTAGTCATCCTTTATGAAATTCTATTCCATTGCAAAAATTAAAGTACCTTCACAAATAACTTCGCCATCTCTAACAATAGTTCCATGGCCTTCACCAATATTACGTTTTAATTTAGTCATTTCAACGTTTAGTTCTAATTGGTCACCAGGACGAAAACTATCTTTGTAAGATGCTTCTTTAATTCCACCAAAGAAAACATTTTTGCCCTTATATTCAGGCATTGATAACAATGCACAAACACCTGTTTGAGCAAGCATTTCCATAGCAATGGGTCTAGGCATCCCTAGACTATTGGATGGTTGATTTTGAAAGAACCATTCATTAACGTTTAATAATTTTAGTGCTTTCGCACTTTCACCTGGTTTTACATCGATAATTTTATCAATCATTTGAAAAGGAAAACGTTGAGGAATGAAATCATGCACATTATATTCCAAGATTAATCCTCCTCAACTTCAAAAATTGGTTGATCATATTCAACCATATCTCCGTCATTAGCTACTTGTTTAGTAATAGTTCCAGAAATAGGACTCTTAACTTCATTAATAACTTTCATTGCTTCAATCACACAAACAGTTTCGCCCTTTTTAACATGATCACCAACATTTTTATATACTGGTTTTTCAGGACTTGGTGCAAAATAAACAATTCCTACTAATGGTGCTTTAATTTTAGCAGCACTACTTTGAGCAGCTTGGTTTGATGAAGCATTTTCATTCTTAGTTGAGGCAGCATTAGATGATGCAGCTGGAGCAACATTTTGTACTGGAGCATGTTCTAATTTGCTGAAGTAAATATCAGTACCGTCATCACCAGTAACTTTAAATTCTTTCATACTGGACTTATCAAACTTGTCCATTAAATTTTCAATATCTTTTTCGTCCATCGTTAAATTTCTCCTGTTAATTAAGAATATTCTTACTGAAATCGAACTACATTGTTAATCCACCATCAACAGTAATTACTTGACCATTCATGTATTCATTGTCAATTAGGAATTCAACAACTTGAGCAACTTCGTCAGGATTACCAAAACGTCTTGCTGGAATTTGTTCTTCCCAAGCTTTAATATTCTTTTCGCTTAATTTATCGGTCATAGCTGTCTTAATCATACCTGGAGCAACTGCATTACAACGAATTCCACGAAGTGATCCTTCCTGTGCAGTAGTCTTAGTTAATCCAACAAGCCCAGCTTTAGTTGATGAATAATTAGCTTGACCTAAATTACCATGAAGGCCTGCAATACTAGACATATTAATAATGCTACCCTTACGAGCTCTTTGCATTTTCTTCATTGCAAATTTAGTCATGTTGAAAGCCCCAAATAAATTAGTATTTAAAACTTGTTTAAATGAGTCAGCTTTCATTCTAGTTAATAGTGTATCTTGAGTAATTCCGGCATTATTAACTAGAACGTCAATTTTGCCATATTCATCAATAATACTATCAATCATAGCTTTAGCATCTTCTTCAGATGCAACATCACCAGTTAAAACTTCAATTTCATTATCAAAGTTATCTTGTAATGCTTTATTTTCATCATCACTTAATTCACGGTGAGAGTTAACAATAACAATATTATTTTTATCTTTGGATAAACGAATAGCATCGGCTAATCCTAATCCTTTAGTTGCACCAGTGATTAAAATAACTCTTTTTTCAGTTTTTTCCATGATTATTCTCCTAACTTATCTAATAAGTCATTTAAGGTATCAACACTTTCTACATTATAAGTGTCAGCTTTCAATGTCTTTTTAGCAAGTTTACTTAGCGTATTACCAGGACCAATTTCAATAAATGCATCGATATTTTTATCTTCAATAGATGCAACATCTTGCATAAAATGAGTTGGATTAATTAATTGGTTAGTTAATGTTTCTTTGATTGTATCAGTGTTAAATGGTTTAACAGTAGTATTACTAATTACGTCAAATTCTGGTTCATCAAATTCAACTGATTCTAAACGCTTAGCTAATTGATCAGAAGCTGGTTGCATTAAAGGAGTATGAGAAGCAACGGCTACCTTTAATGGAATAACACGTTTAGCTCCCTTTTCCTTTAATTCAGTCATTGCTTTTTGAACGCCTTCCTTAGTACCACCAATTACAGTTTGTTTTTTAGTATTGTAGTTAGCAGGATAAACGTCATCAATTTGGTCACAAACATCTTTAACAAAATCAGGACTAACACCTAATACAGCTGCCATAGAACCTGGATTTTGATTTCCAGCTTCATCCATGTAATGTGAGCGATCATGTACTAGTTTTAGTCCTGATTGAAAAGATAGTGCTTTAGCAGCAACTAAAGCACTATACTCACCTAAACTCAATCCCATCATCGCAACAGGTTTATCCAATTTGTCAGCTAAAATACGATAAATTGCTACACTCATCGTTAAAATGGAAATTTGAGTATTATTAGGATTATCAAAAATGTCTGGATCTGCTAAGTTTAAATCTAATGTTTTAGAAGCTTCGTCAATTGTTTCTTTATAAATAGAATTACTTTTATATAAGTCTTGTCCCATTTCTTTAAATTGACTACCTTGGCCACTAAATAAATAACAAATATTCAAACTTAAACACTCCTAAATTAATATAAAAATATTATTTGTCTTCAACTTGTTTTGCAACGTAATCAACTAATTGTTGAACAGTTGTAATGTCATTGTCAGTATCAATTTCGATATCATATTCATCTTCTAGAGCATCAATGATTTCGAATAAGTCTAAACTATCTAAGTCTAGTTCATCTTGGAATTTAGTTTCCATTTTAATGTCATCAGCGTTAACGTCTGATTGATCTACAACGATTTCTTTTACTTTATCAAAAATTGCGTTCTTGTCTGCCATAATAAATACACTCCATATATAAAATAATTTTTAGTATCTTAAAATAATTGTTCCAGTGGTTAATCCACCACCAAAACCTGATAGGACAATAATATCCCCTTTAGCTATTAAACCATTTTCCATCATTTCTGACAACAATATTGGTTCACTAGCAGCCGCTGTGTTCCCATAATGATCAATGTTAATTGGAAACTTTTGGTCGTCGACTTTCATTTTACGAGCAACGTTCTTTACTATTCGAGCATTAGCTTGGTGCAAAATGAAGTATTTAACATCATTCGCATCAAGATCTGCTTCACTCAGTGCTTCTTTAATTGAATTTGGAACGTTCTTAGTGGCAAAATTAAAAACTTCACGACCATCCATATGAAAGTATTGATCAGTTTGATCATCTACTTTTCCAAAATGTTCATCACCAATCATGTGACCAGCTAATAGTGCTTTTCCTTGATCACCATAAGTTTTCAAGTTAGAAGCTAAGACTTCCCCACTACCTTGGTTTGAAACTAGCATCCCACCAGCACCATCACCGAATAACACAGCAGTTGTTCGATCATGCCAATTAATTAACTTACTTAATTGTTCACCACCAATAACAATTCCTAATGCATTAGGTTTGCTATTTAATAGCGATTGCATGGTATAAGATCCATAAACAAAACCAGAGCATGCAGCATTAATATCAAAAGCAATTGCATTATTTGCGCCAATAATACCTTGCACAGCAGCTGCAGTGGCTGGAGTTTGATAATCAGAAGACATCGTTCCAACGATGATAAAATCAATTTGTGAAGCATCAACATTGGATTTATCTAATAATTTAGATGCAACCTCAGCACATAAAGAAGTAGTAGTTTCACTAACAGCTACTCGACGTTCTTTGATTCCAGTTCTTCTGCTGATCCATTCATCAGAAGTGTCCATAATCTTAGCCAAGTCATCATTAGTAACTATCTTTTCAGGAACAGCTTTGGCAGTTGCTTTAATTGAAAAACTGCTCATGATATCTCCTCTAAACAAAATCAATATTTAATAATTTATTTTTAATATCACTCACTAAGTTTTAAATAATTTGAAACTTTTTTCAACTGATATTTATCGTAGATTGTTAATTAAAAATAAAAAATCATTTGTATCCTTGATACAACAATGATTATATCATATAGATTTCCTAATTTTTAATAAGTTACTATTTTTTTAATTTGTAACGTAATTTTTTGTACCAAACTTAGATTGTTTGAATCAAAATTCCACCTAAAATAATTATTAAAAGTCCTAATAGAGTAAAAAATATTTTTCTCTTACCTTTAACCTCATGGAATAATATCATGCCACCTAATGTAGCAACTACAACATCCATCTGAGTTAAAGTAAATCCAGTTGCTACTCCATTTAGTTTGATGGAAACCAAATAAGCAAAGGCTGCAATACCAAAAATTAATCCTAATATCATATTTTCAAAACTAAATTTACTAAATAATGGTTTTTGTACTCGATACTCCGTAATAAAAAAAGAAAAGATAATGGCTGCAATCACCATTCCAATTGCTTGTGGAAAAATAGCATCTGAACCACTAACATTAGCTAAACGTGGAAAAGCAGAGTATCCAATATAACCAAAAGTACCTATAAATAATATCCAAAAACCATATTTATAACGATGATTAGATCCAGGTGCATCCTGTTTACCATTTTTGGTGATTAAAATGATTCCAATAATAATTACTAATAATGCAAAAAAACCTTTATATTTATCCATTGCAGTAGGCCATTCTTGAAAGAAAATGACCGCAGTAATTGGATTCCCAATTAATTGCATTGCCGTGGATAAAGGTGTTCCCAATGCAATTCCCATCGATTTAAATGCTTGATACTGCGTCATTTGACCAAAAGTCCAGCACATCCCAGAAATCAGACATAATATAAATGGTCGCATCGCAATTTCTGGACGATAAATTAAGTAAACAACTAACGAAACAATAAAAGCACCATAAACAGTTCCACATAATTGGTGGATAGTAGAGCCTCTGGCTTTTAGTAAAATAATTGGCTGAATTCCCCATAATAAAGCTGGAATTAGCCCAATTAAAATATTCACTCTTAAACACTCCAATATTATTTAATATAGTAGTTCTACTTTATCACACAAAAATAGCCCATAGTTATTAACCATGGGCTATTTTAAAATGAATTACTTAATTACTTTATAGATTTCATCCATTGGTTGACGTTTCTTTGGTGTAATGTCTTGATCACGGTAACCAAATCCGGCCATTACTGAAACGCCCCATTCGTTTAAGTCAATTGCATTATATTTATTTAATATATTTTCAACTTGTTCACGATTGAAGCCTTCAATTGGGCAACTATCAATATCTAAAGTAGCAGCCGCATCCATCATATTAGCTAATGGAATGTAAGTTTGTCTTGCAGACCATTCAAACAAAGTACGTTCATCATTTAATTTAAAGTCATTATCTTGAAAATCTTGTAACTTAGCAACGAAAGCTGAGTTAGGGTCAAACGAATGATTTTGCACATCTTCACTGATATGTTGAACGTATTTAGATGTTGGAGTAACGTTCTTCTTTGCTAAAATAATAACAAATTTATCAGCACCATCTAAACTATTTTGTGCTCCCCAAGCATGATCATAAAGCTCTTTTTTTAGATCATCATTTTCAATAAGTAAAAATTTCCATGGAGCAAAACCCATTGAACTTGGTGATAAACGAGCTACTTCCATAATTGTTTGCCAATCTTTATCTGATATTTTCTTATCAGGATTGAATTTCTTTGTTGCATATCTTCTATTGGCAACCTTGATTAATTCTTCATTCTTATCCATGAATTGAATTCACCTTTCCTTTAATTACTAATTGTAAGTAGAATACCATCTAAAAAATGATATCGCAAAGAATGTGACTTAATTAAATTGACTAAAATAAAGCCATTAACTATACTAATTTTAGTAACATAATTCAGTTTATTGGAGACATTTGATATGAATTACAAAGAAGATTATCAAAATTGGCTTGCTCAAAAGGAGCTTGCTGAATCAGTTAAATTAGATTTACAAAAAATGAAAAATAATGATGAGGCAATTGAAGATGCTTTTGGTACTCAAATGTCATTTGGAACTGCCGGCATGCGTGGCTTAATGGGTGCTGGTATGAATAGAATGAATATTTATACCGTTAGACAAGCAACTGAAGGACTTGCTTCATATATGGATACCCTGGATGATAAGCAAAAACAGCGTGGTGTTGCCATTAGTTTTGACTCTAGATATCATTCAAAAGAATTTGCTTATGAAACTGCTCGTGTACTAGGTGCTCACGGAATTAAATCTTTCGTTTTTGATGATATTCGTCCTACTCCAGAACTTTCTTTTACAATTCGTCATTTAAATACTTTTGCTGGGGTAATGATTACCGCCAGCCATAATCCTATGCAATATAATGGTTACAAAATTTATGGTGAAGATGGTGGACAAATGCCACCAAAAGCTTCTGACATGATTACTACTTACGCTAGAAAAGCTTCCGATGTATTTACTATTAAAGTAGCAAATATTCGTGATTTAAGAAAACGACAATTACTTAATGTTATCGGTGAAAATGTTGATGAAGCATACTTAAATAATGCACATCAAGTTAATGTTAATCATGAATTAATCAAAGAAGTCGGTAAAGATTTAAAGTTTGTTTACACCCCACTTCATGGGACTGGAAAAGTATTATGTCGTCGTGCCTTAGAAAATGCTGGATTTAAAAATTATTCAATTGTACCAGAACAAACTATTTCTGATCCTGAATTTCCAACCGTTGATTTTCCTAATCCTGAATTCCCAGAAGCCTTTAATTTATCAATTAAATTAGGAAAAAAAGTTGGTGCAGATGTTTTAATTGCAACTGATCCTGATGCCGATCGTTTAGGTGCTGCAGTTAGACAACCAGATAATTCATATAAATTAATGACTGGTAATCAAATCGCATCCGTTCTATTAGATTACATTTTAAAAGCTAAAAAAGATAATCATGAATTACCAACAGACGGTATTGTTGTTAAATCAATTGTTTCTACTGAGTTAGCAACTAAGATTGCCAATAATTATAATATTGAAATGAAAAATGTATTAACTGGTTTTAAATACATTGCTGAACAAATTCATAATTTCGAACAAAATCATGATCATACTTTCCTATTTGGTTTTGAAGAAAGTTTTGGCTATTTAATTAAACCATTTGTTCGTGACAAAGATGCTATTCAATCAACAATGTTGTTAGCTGAAGTTGCTGCTTATTACAAGCAACAAGGTAAAACTTTGTATGATGGTCTTCAATCAATGTACGAAAAGTACGGATACTTTGAAGAAAAAACAATTTCTAAAATGTTTGAAGGCATTGATGGAAAAGATAAGATGGCTAAGATTATGGATGAATTAAGATCTAATCCAATGGATTCCTTTAATGATAGTAAAGTAGTCGCACTAGAAGACTTCGCAACTGCTACTCAAACCAATCAAGATGGGTCAACTAAACAAATTAATTTACCAAAATCAAATGTCTTAAAATATTGGCTGGAAGATGGAACTTGGATTGCTATTCGTCCTTCAGGAACTGAGCCTAAAGTTAAGTTCTATATTGGAACTGAAGATCAAACTCAAGCAAAAGCTAACCAACGACTAGCTTCATATATTAATGCCGTTAACCAGTTAATTGAAAAATTAACTAAATAAATTATATAGAGTAGTCAAAAATTCATTTTTTCGACTACTCTTTTATTTGTTAATAAATATGTAAATGAGAGGTCTTATCTTATGTCCAAACAAACTTTATCTGTTGAAATAGCCCCTGATTTGTTACAAATAAAATCAATGAGATATTACTTAAATAAGTGGCAACCAGACTTTGTATCAATCAGTAATTTAAGTCGTTTTTCATTTGATAATATTAAGCAATGTGCAAGTTATATTCAAAAAGCATTAAATATCCCTGTTGTAATACATCTTACCGGAATTAGTCATAATAAACGTGAAATTGATGAATCATTAAAAATACTGCGTCAAAATAACATTTCCAATTTACTATTATTACGTGGAGATAAACATGGTCATATCAAAAATGATTTTCCTTATGCAAGTGAATTAGTTAAGTATGTAAAAAGTAAAAATGATAAATTTAAAATTATGGGGGCATGTTACCCTGAAGTACATCCAGAAGCCCAATCTTTGGTTGAAGACATTCAGCACCTAAAAACAAAAGTTAATGCTGGATGCACTCAACTAATTAGCCAAATGTTTTTCGATAATCAAAAATATTATCAATTTATAAAAGAAACTAATAAACAAAATATCAAGGTCCCCATATTGGCTGGCATAATGCCAATTACTGAAATGCAAACTGTGAATTGGCTTAAAAAAATTAAAATGGATATACCACAATTTATTCAAAATAATAATGACCTAAAACAAGCCGGAATTAAGTTTACAATTGAACAAATCAATGATTTATATAAAAATAATGTTGATGGAATCCATTTGTATACCATGAACAACTGGTCAGCTACAGATGAAATTATTAAAAATATTAAAAGAAGTGAATTAAATGAGTGAAATAAACGCAGCTAATGAAAAACTATCTCCTGAACATCAACTAACAAAAGAACAATCTAAACTAATAAACAAAATAGAAACATTCACTAAGCATCATATTAATGATCAAAAGCATGCTGTTTTTACAATCTATGGGGATGCTGGAACTGGTAAATCTGTTATTTTAAGTAAATTATTTTATGACATTCAACAAATGAGTAAAGATAAAGATAGTAAGCTATATCATACTGATAACCATTTCCTAGTTAATCATCCCGAGATATTAAAAGTATATAAAAACATGGCTGGTGATGAAAAAAACGTATTAAAAAAGAACTTTAATCGCCCTACTTCATTTATTAATAAACTAGATAAAGAACAAAAATCAGTTGATATTACAGTCATTGATGAAGCTCATTTATTGCTGTCTAGAGGCGATCATTATAATAATTTTTATCAAGAAAACCAATTAAACGAAGTTATTAAACGTTCAAAGGTAACAATTCTAGTATTCGATCATCGCCAAGTATTAAGAACTAAATCATTTTGGAACTTAGATCGATTACATAAAATTATTGATCCATATACAAATGGTGAATATCATTTAACCCATCAATTTAGAATGACCGCCAGTGATGAGTTAGTCCATTGGATTAATCATTTTACTGATGGTAAATTAGAAGATATTCCAGAAAATGCTGATGATCAATATGATTTTAGAATCTTCGATAATGCTGAAAAAATGCGTAAAGAAATTGTTAAGCGGAATAATCAAGTTGGATTATCTAGAATTGTTTCGACATCCGGCTATCCTTCTACGCTTGATGGTGGCAAACACTATGTTATTGAATCAGATTTTAAAATGCCTTGGGATCAATATAATTATACACAAACGCCATGGGCAGAAATTCCAGAAACCATCAATGAAGTAGGATCAATGTTCACTTGTCAGGGATTTGATTTAAATTATGTCGGCGTAATTTTAGGCCCACCTATTTATTTAGATGAAAATAATGTTAAAGTTGATCTTAATAATTTTACGGATGTTGAATCTTTAAAGAAACGTAAAGACATAAATGATCCAAATGAATTTAATAAGATTAAAGCACAATTAGTCCTTAATTCGGTAAATGTTTTAATGAAACGTGGTGTTAAAGGACTTTACATTTTTGCACATGATGATAATTTAAGAAATGCCCTAATGGAACTTTACAACAAAATAAAAAGAGCATAAGTCATATGCTCTCTAAATTCTATTTACATGTAGTGCAACCATCGATAATAATGCAATCAACATGATTGCTAACATAACTAAAATATAAGTTTTTCTAGTCATCTTATCTCTAAATTTCTTTAATACAAACATGGTTACTATTAAAACTAGTAAAATAATAATGGTAATTATTTCAGGCATATAAAACACTCCTTGCTTAAAATAATACCATAATACTTAGAAGGGATATATTAAATATGAAAAAAACAATCACATCAATATTAACTGTCGTTTTACTTTCAATTTTATTTATTGGCGTTCAAAACAATCAAAAAGTAAATGTAGCTAATGCTAGTAAAACACAAAATATCATTGGCTTCGGTAAAAATACAACTGGTGGTAATACTAATAAACATAAAAATATTTATTTAGTTAAGAATGCTGAACAATTAAAAAAAGCATTAAAGAAAAAAGTAGATTCAAGAATCATTTATCTTGAAGGTAAAATTGACATGAATGATGACAAATCAATAGCTGATTATGCTAAAAATACTGGATATGATTTTCAAAAATATCTATCAAATTATAATCCAAAAACATATGGCAAGAAAGAACCAACAGGTGAACAAGAAAATGCTAGAAAATTAGCTCAAAAGAATCAGGCTAAACAAATTGAGTTAAAAATACCTGAAAATACATCAATTATCGGTAAGAAAGATGCTCAAATTAAAAATGCGAGTTTAATTCTTAAAGAAGATAATATAATTGTTCAAAATATTAAGTTCACTACCCCCTTTGACTTATTTCCACAATGGGATCCTAAAGATGGTAAAAGTGGTAATTGGAATTCTCAATATGATGCAATTTCAATAAAAAAAGCTAAAAATATTTGGCTTGATCATAATTCATTTAGTGATGGTAATGGTTATCAATCAGATAATAATGCTAATAAATATTTTGGGCGTCAATATCAACACCATGATGGAATGGTAGACATCACAGATGGAGCTAATAATATTTCTGTTAATCATAATCGATTTGCTAATCATGATAAAACTATGTTAATTGGTAGTTCTGATAGTAAAAAATCAGATGCAAATAAACTTAATGTAACCATTTCAAATAACTTTTTCTTAAATACGGTTCAAAGAAATCCTCGTGTTCGTTACGGTAAAGTTCAAGTTTTTAATAATTATTATCAAAATAATAGCGATAATGCTTATAAATTTAGTTATGTGATCGGTGCTGGATTTAAATCGAATATCATTGCACAAAATAATGTTGTCGAAGCTAAAAAAGTAAAAGCTAAAAAATTTATATCAGTCTTTAAAAATGCCCGTCTAACCAATCAAAATAATATATTTAATGGGCATAAAATTAATAATCATTTTGGTGTAAAGAAAGCAACTTGGAAACCAGAATATAAATTCAATTTATTACCTACCAATAAAGTAAAAGCCAGTGTTCTAAAAGATACTGGAAATATTTTAAATTAATAAAAAGAACCTTTCATTTTAAATTATGAAAGGTTCTTTTTTTACTTAATTTTTTATTTAACTAAAACTGCTTTACGTCCTTCTTGATTATACAATTTCATAAATTGCTTTGTAGAAGTCCAGAAAACGGGTTTGTTAGTAGTTCTATAAGTGGCCCTCCATGAAGAAGGATCGGCCATTTTGAAGTATCCACGTTTATAACCAACTACTACTAAAGTATGACCAGTTGCTGTTCTCATACGATATCCAGTTGCAGCAATTACCGGATTACCATGTTGAACTTCATCAATAATCTTAGTCTTAGAAGCACCGGTTATATTATATACACCATCATAATATCTTCTACCAAATGGTGCTAACGCACTAGGATAAATGGTCCAATCTTGTTTAGTATGGTTTACAGCATATGGATTCCCCACAAATCCTTTATTAGGATCATATTTTGCACGAGGCATTTTTTTCAAAAAGCCATTTAAATTAATATTTTCTCCAACACCCTTAGTTGATAAAGCCATCTTTAAAGCCGTTGCTTCACAACCGTTAGGTGCATCAAATGGAAAATGTTGACTAGTATATGTAAATGGAATTTCATATACATTAGTCGTAGATAAATAAGTAGCATTAATCCAACCTTGATCTTGACCCCGATATTTAATTTGATAATAGGTTCTTTCTTTAGCTCTTGCGACATTCGTCAATTGAACTAATTGCCCCTTCAAGTTTAAAGTTTTTTTAACACGAGTACCACGATTATAAGGACCCACAAATGATTTGATTCCATTAACATTTACATTTCTGGCATTATAGTTAACTGCTGAAGAATATGTAAAATTAACATGATCAACAAATTTATTTTTTTCAGCTTCTTTTCTAGCCGCTTCCTGTTTCTCAGCTTCTTGTTTAGCTTGGGCTTGTTTTTCAGCTTCTTGTTGTTCTTTTTGCTTATCGTCATTATTTTGACTTTCATTACTGGTAGATTGAGCAGTAGCAATATTATTGCTATTAGTATCAGCATGTGCCAAAGAAGATTGACCACCTACAACAAATGCAGTAGCTAAAAACAACGTCAATGCAGATGATGACAATATTCTTTTCATATATTTCAACTCCATCCAATTATTGTATAACTACAATATAATACAAAAAACAAATAAATAATAATAATAACCACTTATGTAAATAAATTTTAATACTCAGGTAATATTATTGTTCTAATAGCAAAAAAAGACACAGTAAAGTCATATTTACTGTGTCTTTTTTATTTTTTATTTGTATAGTTGTTCTACTTGCTTTTGAATATCAGAATTATTCATAAAGTCATTGTAGCTAGTATCAGCTCTTTGAATCATGCCTTTATCGGATACTTCGATGATATGATCAGCAATAGTTTGAATGAATTCACGGTCATGAGAAGTAAAGACAATTGAGCCATCAAATGGAATTAAACTGTCATTTAAAGCAGTAATTGATTCCATATCTAAGTGGTTAGTAGGATCATCCATAATCAAGACATTACCCTTTTGCAACATCATCTTGGATAGCATGCAACGAACCTTTTCTCCCCCTGATAATACCTTAATTTGTTTTTGAATATTATCACCAGAGAATAACATACGACCTAAGAAACTACGTAGGAATGGATCATCACTTTCTTCTTTTGAAGCAAATTGTCTTAACCAATCAATAATGGTTAATGAGTCGTCATCAAAATCAGAGTTAATATTTCTAGGCATATAGGAACGACGGGTAGTTTGTCCCCAAACAACTTCTCCGGTATCTGGTTTAATTTTGCCAGCAATAATTTGCATTAAAGTCGTAGTAGCTAAATCATTACGACTAGTAATTGCAGTCTTTTCACCAGGACGAAGGGTAAATGTAATATTATCTAAAATCTTCTTACCATCAATAGTCTTAGATACATTATTAACACTTAATAAGTCATTTCCTAAGTCACGTTCTTTTTCGAACTTAATAAATGGATATTTACGTGAAGATGGTTTGATATCATCTAAAGTAATTTTATCCAATTGCTTTTTACGTGAAGTAGCTTGCTTTGATTTAGAAGCATTAGCTGAGAAACGAGCAATAAATTCTTTCAATTCTTTAATTTGATCTTCTTTTTTAGCATTTTCATTTTGTTGCATTTTAGTAGCTAATTGACTAGATTTTAACCAAAAATCGTAGTTACCAACATATAGTTGAATTTTTTGATAGTCCACATCACACATCATTGTACATACTTGATTTAAGAAATATCTATCATGAGATACAACAATAGCAATATTTTCATAATCAGCTAAAAAGTTTTGTAACCAGTCAATAGTATGGTTATCTAAACCGTTAGTAGGTTCATCAAGTAATAAAATATCTGGATTTCCAAATAAAGCTTGTGCAAGCAAAACTTTAACTTTTTGGCCTTCAGTTAATTCACTCATCTTTTGATGATGTAATTCTTCAGGAATTCCAACACTTTGTAGTAATTGGGATGCATCAGAATCAGCATTCCAACCGTCCATCTCAGCAAATTCACCTTCTAATTCAGCAGCTTTTACACCATCTTCATCAGAAAAGTCAGGCTTTGCATACAAAGCATCTTTTTCTTTCATAATTTTATATAGCTTTTCATAACCTTGAATTACAGTATCTAATACTTCGTAATCTTCAAAGCCATAATGATCTTGACTTAAACTTGATAATCGTTCATTAGGTCCGATTGAGATATTACCGCTAGTGGGCTCAATTTTACCTTCTAGCATCTTCAAAAAGGTTGACTTACCGGCACCATTGGCCCCAATAACTCCATAACAGTTACCGGGCGTGAACTTAAGATTAACATTTTCATATAATTTTTTACCTGAGAAATGTAATCCCATATCTGATACAGTTATCATTTCATACCTCCATCTAATTAAATAATAAAAAACGTCCCTAGTTCTAAATATAGAATCAAGGACGTTAATATTTTATTGATTCAATTTATAACTCTGATAACCTTATCACATGCAAATAAACAAAACAAGTTTATTATTATAGGACATCTGATATGTTCTTATCACCAGAAGTAATTTCGTAAATATTATTTACGGTATTATCATCACCTAAGATTTCAACAACTGAGTTAGCAACATCAGCTCTTGGAATATCCATCTTAGAGTCGGCTTCACTTGTTAAAACAATTTTACCAGTTTCAGCATTGTTAGTTAATGCAGTTGGACGTAAGATAGTATAATTTAGTCCACTATTCTTCAAATATGCATCAGCATAATGTTTTGCAACATAGTAACCTGGTAATCCTGAATTAGGCCAGAAGGAACGATTATCCGCACCAGCAGCACTAACCATTACATAACGTTTAATGCCAGCATTATTGGCAGCAATCATGGTCTTAATAGCACCATCTAAATCAATGCTTAAGGTCATATCATCACCTGTAGCTCCACCAGATCCAGCAGAGAAAACAATTGCTTCAGCACCGCTTTGTTTAAATGCTGTTGTCATGTCTTCAGGACTTGATGTTAAATCAAAAAGTGTTGGTTCAACATTTTCCATATCTTGATATTCATCAAATTGATTTTCATTTCTTACACCAGCCAAAGTAGCGTAACCTTGCTTGCCTAATTTTTCAACCATTTGTTTACCTACGTGACCATGAGCACCTACAACGAATACTTTTTTCATTTTAAACTTCCTTTCTTAAAGTAAGTACTAACATACTACCAGTCTATAAATCATATTTAAAATATTTAGTTCATAAGATTATAAAAACGTCTCTATCAATTTAGAGACGTTTTTATAAAATTGTTTTTTCGTTTAATTAAGTCGAGTATTTTTATTTATTTAACTTTTCTTTCATCTGAAATTGGAACATTTTCATCAATAATTCCAGCATCGCCAGATAATTGTAAGATGTTCATCTTAAGATCTAATTTCAAATTTTGATCCATATATGACTTGCTGTAGCCTTTAATATAAATTGGACCAAGATCTGAATCCATACTTTCATCAAAATCGTGGTCGTCTAAATCAGGGTCTACTGCAATGAAATCAAAAGATGTATCAATTGCACAAGAACCAGCATCAGAGTACTTTCCAACACCATCATCTAAACTTAAAAAGAATTTTGCATTACCAGAAATATTGTCTTGAATCTTTTTCTTTGCTGCATCTGTAATTGTTAATTTCATATCAATACCCCCTACAATTTATATTACAAAATACATTGTACACGTTATAAATCTTGTGTCAATGTTTTGTGTACAAAATATTTCGATATTTATAAATTATTGATTCTGATACCAATTATATATTGATCTAGCCACATTTAAATCAATATATTTAGCAATAATTTCGCCAGAAGCATCTCCTCTTCTTTCAGATATTTTTAAATGGGCTAAATTCTTTTTTTGCATCCAAATACTTTCCCTTAAAGTTATTGATTGAATACGATGCCAATTTATGAAATGTAAATGGCGATTAAATAATCGACAGTTTTCAATTACTAAAACATCATTTTTAATAAGCTTGACCCCATTATGAACATGTCGATAGAATCCGTTAAATATAACTAAACCTAACAGTATTACTTCTATAAAAATAAACATAGCTAACCAACTAGTTCCATTTAATAATAACGGTAACGGCATTAAAAGGATCCATGAACTATTTCTGATAAATAACCAAATAGAATAATTACGTTTACCAAAAATTTTAGGTTCTTCTTTTGGTAAATTGTCAAAAAATTGATTAGTAATTGGATATAACTTTTTAGCATTTAAAACTGGAATAATAACTGGGTCTTTAGTGTTGGTATTTTCTTTTTGATCAGAAATAATAGTTATTTTAACAGTGGTTATTTTGAATAAGCGTCGAATAATATTTTGCGTAAAATTTATGCTTTGAATACGATTAGTCTTTATTTTAACGGTTTCTTGTTTTAATAATCCCCTACTAAAGGTTAAATAGCCATCTTTTTTAGTAAGTGTAAAGCGATAGTATTGAATCCATATTGAAACATAACTAACAATAAAAGCAACTATCAATAAAATAAGAAATTCTATTATAACTATGATAATTCCCTTACTACCTAAATAGTTAAAAACTTCATCCTTATACTTAGAAGAAATTGCAAATGAATAACGTTGATAAAATTCACACAGAATGAAAATTCCAAATAAGCCTCTAAAACTAGTTGCGGCAAATAAATTCATTGAATGATTAGAAATATTATATTGTGCATCAAACTTATTATGATTGTCATCTTTTGCTTTATTACTAATATCTTCAGCAATATCATTATTTGCAATCAATCTTTTATGCTCTAGCATTTGGGCTACATTTTCATTCACCGCAACTAGATCGATATTAGAATCCGCATGACTAGCATTATCAACGATTACCTCTTCTAAATTAAATGGTTTCAAAAAGAACCATTGCTTGCGATGAATATTCTGGATTTTTTCATAAGGCATATGTATTTCTTTCTTAAAAAAAATGCCATGTTTTATCAATAATTGGTTATCCAAAATAGAATAACGATATGTAAAATAAGATATAATTTTATATGCTAATAAAAATAAAGCAAAGATGGGTGTTATCCAAATAAAATGAATCCATATACTTAATAGAAGTATTGAGATAACTTGCGAAAAATAATTTTTCAAACCGAATAATAATGCTAATGGATTTAAAAGTTTATTTTGCATTTCTGGCCTCCATTGCTAGATCCATTACTTGTTTTCTAATGGTTTGTGCTTCTTCATGTGTAACAGCTTCAATTTTATGATTATCACCAGCAGTATCAACATAAACACTATTTAAATTTTGCATTCTTAACAATGGTCCCTGATTCAAATTAACATTTTGCACTCGTGCAATTGGAATGGAAGATAACTTTCTGAAGAAAAAGCCCTTTTGAATCTCAACGTATTCTTCTGAAATTTTATATTTATTAAATGCATACCGGTATGGAATTAAAGATAATTCACATATTAGTTCTAAGATTCCCAAAGCTAAAATAATAAAAGATAACCAAATTGGCCATTTAATCAAAGTGAATAAAAATCTGGATCCTATAAAAGCTATCATCCAAAAAATAAAAGTAATAATTGAAGCTTGCATCCATATTTTTTTAACATTTTCAGGTAATTTTTTCATAAAACTACTCCTTTTCGATATTTAAAAGATATTTAATAAATGCAGAGTTATTTCTAAGGCTATTTTCGTAATCAACACCTGTAATTCGATGACTTGGGATTAAGATAATTAATGGGTTAGATAAAATTGCTGCTTCAACTTGTGATTTACTTTCAGCAAACTGATTGGCAAAATCATTTAAATCAATTGTTTCACCATATTTAATAGTAGTAATTTCTGACCATACTTTCTTTTGAAATTCATTACCTATTAAATTCATTGGTAAGTCAAAGTATTTTCGATTACCATCTAAATATTCACGGATTTGAATCTTATATTCTTCAGTTTGTTCATTTCCATATTTAAATTCTGCTGCTAAATTTGGAAAAAAATCATAAATCTCAGAAATACCACAATTAGGATTATTAACAAAACTTATACCACTATCATTAGCAGTAATTATTAATTGAATATTATTATATTCAATCTTGTCCCATAATAGTTGCTCCATAAACGCTTTTTCATTCCTATCTATATTATACATATGAACATATTACCATAGTATTAAGCAGCTACATAGCAATAGAAAAAAGCAGATAGAAATATATCTGCTTTATTTCATAATTCTAGAATATCCAACTGCATGCCACCAAGGAGCTTTAACATTTTCACGAACTACTCCCCTATTTTGTGAATCAATCATTTTTCCTTTTCCAATATACATCCCAACATGATAAATACTACGTTTATTACCACCAAAGAAAACTAAATCGCCTGGTTTCAAATGATGTTTAGAAACCTTTTTACTACTTTTATATTGACTTTGAGCTGTTCTAGGTAAATTTTTACCAACTCCATGTTTATAGACATATTTAACAAATCCAGAACAATCAAATGATTTGGGACCAGTTGAACCATATACATATTTTTTACCCAATTGTTTTTTAGCAATCTTATATACTTTATTAAAATTCTCTTGTTGACGGTGTTCATTCGCAGAAGCTGTCTGTGTATTAACTATACTAAATGTAAATAAGCCTATTAATAATGATACAAATAATAATATTTTAACCATCGGTATAGATTTCATTTATTTACCTTCCTTATTAATAATAGTTTTTCATACGTTCTTCAATTCAGTATTTAGAATTATAGGACAAAAATAATACCATTCGGATACACGTAGGTATCAAAACGATTAAAAAATTATTACTAAATATTACTTAGTAGCTTAAAGTAATGAAAGGACTTATAATATAAGGTGTAGCAAATCTTATTAATACAGGTGATTTTTTTGGATTTATATTCTTATCATTATTTAACTCACCCTAATACTTTTATCTATTACATATTACTAGTATTAGCAATTATCGTTGGTGGGTTTATTGTCTTTAACGGATTCAAATATATGCGTGATCGAACTAATTTAAAATATCGTGATATGTTTATCATGCTTATTTTATTTGCGGTATTAGCAATTAGTTTATTATGTGCTAATATATTGCAACAAAATAATTCTAATAGTCAAAATTCACAAACTGTGACTATGGTACAAAGAATTAGTAAAGACATGAAAGTTCCAAAGTCAAAAATATATACAAGTAGTACCCAACTAACTAATGGCATGACTATTTTAATTAATAAAAAGTATTATGAAGCTAACTTCAATTCAACATTTAATAGTTATAATTTAACCAAGAGTGGTTTGATTGATAATAATGTGAATATTCATAACGATGCACAATTAAATTTAGGACCAATTAATCAACAATATCTAACGATATTCTTTAAACTATTAATTGGGTTCGTAATGTTAGTAATTCAAATTAACCTTTCTGGGAAAGGTAATTTAGCACCTTCTAATGCCGTGGATCAACTACAAAACTATGTTCTTGGTGGTATTATTGGTGGTATGATTTATAGCGAATCAGTTACTACCCTACAATTCTTTATTGTGCTACTAATATGGTCATTAATTATCTTTGTTAGTCGTATTTTAATTCGCCAGAGTCAATTCTTCCGGAAAATGCTGGCAGGTGAACCTAAGAACATTATCAAGAATGGATTTATCAATGTTGATACTGCATTAAGAAATGGTCTTTCTGCATCTGATTTAGCATTTAAATTAAGAACTCAAGGTGTTCACAATTTTAAAGATGTCCAATCTGCAGTTCTGGAACAAAATGGTCAATTAACAGTTAATACATTTGGTGATGAATCAATGAGTTATCCGGTCATTACTGATGGTAGTGTCAATATGGATGTTCTTGAAAGAATGGGCCATAGTGAAGAATGGATTAATAACTTAGTAGAAGAAAGCAATAAAGAGATATCACAAATTTTCTTAGGTCAATATGTCGATGATCACTTAGTTATCATTTCATACCCTACTAAGCCTAGAAGACCTTGGTACTATGAACTTGGTGAACAAATGTCTACATTTAGTGCTAACCATAGTATTACCCCAGATCGTCTTAAAAGATCAAAATCAATGAAAAAATTGAAGGCATTTTCTCAAAGAAGACATCATGAAGGTAAAAATGATGAAAATCAAAGCGAGAAGAAAACCCCAAATCATCGTAATCGTAAATAACTAAATAAAAAGGACACTCACAAATAAATGTGAGTGTCCTTTTTTAATCAATAAGATTATTTAAAAATTTTGAAACGTTTATCATCATCCATGTAATCTTTGTCACCAGCTGGTGATTCAATAGAACCAAAGTCCATTTCACCACGTAATTTCCAGCTTTCAGGAATATCAAATTCTTTAGCAACATCTTCGTCAATTAGTGGATTGTAGTGTTGTAAGTTAGCACCAATTCCATTTTCAGCTAAGCCAGTCCAAACAGCATATTGAGCATTACCTTGTGATTGTTCTGACCAATCATAAAAGTTTTGTGCATATGATGGGAATTTATCTTCCAGGCCATGTACAACATCCATATCAGTAAAGTATAAAATTGTTCCAAATGCATTACTAAATGAATTAATCTTTTCAGTAGTTGCTTTAACTGCATCTTCTGATTTTAAATGTGGTTTTAAATTATTTAACACGATATCCCACAATTTTTTGTGATAATCATTAAATAAAATAACGGCACGGGTTGATTGACTATTAAATGGTGTAGGAGCTTGTTTAATAGTTTCCTTAATAAAATCAGAAATTTCTTCAGGAGTTTGATCAACATTTTTACCTAAAGCGTAAATAGTACGACGTTGTTTTTGTAAATCTAATAAACTTGTCTTCATAAAAAGATCCCTCTTTCTTAAATTATTAAATAAATTATAACACTTACTTTTTATAAGTAAAGTTTTTTAATAACTTTTTAAACATTTATAATTATCAATGTTATGATTTATTTATAATCATATTTTATTGAGGTAAAGAAAATGTTCTATTATTTATTCCTATTTTTAGCCATTATTGGTGAAATTATTGGCACCAATTTATTAAAAATGTCCATGGGATTTTCTAGAATCGTTCCAGCAATAGGTGCAGTTATTTCCTTTGTATTATGTTTTTACTTCTTATCAATTGCTATGATTAAAATTCCTTTAAACATTACATATGCTGACTGGAGTGCAATTGGAATCCTAGTAACTACAATTATCGCAATTTTTGTGTACAAGGAACCAACTAATATTGCATCTATTATTGGAGTTGCATTTATCATTGTGGGCGTTATATTACTAAATCTATTTAGTCCAAAATAAATACCGTTAAGTTAATAACTTAACGGTATTTTTTTAAACATATAAATAAATGGAAAAGTACATCATAATTGTTCCTAAAAGTACAAATAAGTGCCAGATAACATGACCAAAAGGAATTTGTTTAAAACTATAAATTACAGCTCCTAAAGTAAAGGCAATGCCTCCAAATAACAGTAAAAAGAAACCTGTAACTCCTAAATATTGATATAACCTAACAATTCCTAAAAGGCACATCCACCCCATTACTACATACATCACTGTGGATAAAGTTTTATATTTACCCATCCAAATTGATTTATATACTATTCCCATAATGGTTACTGCCCAAATGATTCCAAAAATAGTCCATCCTAGCCATCCTTGAATAGCAACTAAGCAGTATGGAGTATAAGTTCCAGCAATTAGTAGATAAATGGCTGAATGATCAAAAATTTGGAATAATTTTTCAGCACCTGTGAAATATAAGCTATGAAATAAAGTTGATGCTAGATAAAAAAGGATTAATATTCCACCATAAATTGAAAAAGTGGTGATTCGCATAGCACCACCTTCGAACGAACCATGGACAATTAGACAAATAGCTCCAGCTATCGCTAATAATACCCCTATTCCATGAGTAATGGCACTAAATATTTCATTTAATAAAAAATATTTTTTACTACCTACCCAAGTAATATTGTTAGCAGTTGTATTATCATTTTTCATTTAATCATTCCTTACGTGTTATTTATTTATATTATATAACCACGTAATCTAGTTTTCAATACTAGATAATAGATAGTAAAAAAATAATCCCCATAAATGGGAATTATTAAATATTTAATACCAACCATGTGAAAGCCAAAAGTTTTTGGCTCCAAGCCATGAACCATAACGACTATTAGCGTAATGATCAGCAGTAAGTTCTTGATTACGTGCTGAATAGTTTCCATGATAAGAAGCAATTGATAATTGATATTTACCATAACAAGTACCATTGCTTGCATTATATGATCCACCTGATTCACGAATAGCAATAAAACGTTTGGCAGCTGCATTAGCAGCAGATAAATTATTATGTTGACGTCTATGATGTCTATGTATATGTACGATATTTTGTCTATGTCTAGTATTAGCACTAGCATTATTTTGTGGTAATAAAAACAAAATCGCAGCGAATAATGTAACCACACTTAAAAGTGATATAAATGCTTTATTCGAATGCATATATGTTTTTCCCTCCTTGAAATTACATAACGTAGCTTACATTATATTTCTTACGAAACGATTATATTAAAGTTACATTTTGTTTACATTTCTTTGCAAATTGAAATATATTTACAAATTTAACCCATAGATTATCATACTCTAATAATTCATCTTGACTTTCTAATTAAATTGCAATATAGTTAGTTACATAAGTAAATAACTAATTAATAAAGGAGATTATTTTATGAAAGTGCTTGAAGTACAAAACTTAAACAAAAAGTTTGGGCAAAAGCAAGCTTTATTTAACGTTACATTTGACGTTGAACCAGGTACTATCTTAGGACTTATCGGTCCTAATGGTGCTGGTAAATCTACAATTATGAAAAGCATTGTTGGTTTAACCAGTTATAATTCTGGATCTATTAAAATTAATGGTGAAAGTTTAACTAAAAATAACCGTAAGAGTTTAAAAAATGTTGGTTCTATGATTGAATCACCTGCTCCTTATTTAAGCTTAACTGGTTATCAAAACCTAAAATTGTTCAATGATGGATCAACTACAGATGGTGAAATTCAAGAAATTATGAAAGATACACAAATTAATTCATTCTGTAATCGTAAGGCTAAAAAATATTCACTAGGTATGAAACAACGTTTAGGAATTGCTATTTCATTGTTAAATCATCCTAAATTATTAATCTTAGATGAACCTATGAATGGTCTTGATCCTCAATCAACGCATGACTTACGTGACTTATTATTGAAGTTATCAAAACGTGGTATTAGTGTATTGATTTCAAGTCATTTACTTGATGAATTAGCTCGTATTGCTGATTACTATGTTGTAATTAATCATGGTCGTGTTGTTAAGGAATCAGATGCTAAGTCATTCCTATCAAGTGGTAAAAACAATATTAAATTTACCACTAACGATAACGAAAAAGCATACAATGCATTATTACAAGCTGGTTTTAAGGCTAAGATGAGTGATAAGACCGTTGAGCTTAAAGACGATGGCGATTCAATGAATAAAGCATTAGCTGCTTTAAATGATGCTGGTCTTGAAATTCAAGATGTTTCTAAGGACAAAGCTGACCTAGAAGAATCACTATTAAATCTATTAACTGAAGATAACCAAAAGGAGGAAACTAAATAATGTTAACTCTATTAAGACAAGAAATTTATAAACAAATTCATGGTAAGTTTTATATTGGTTGGCCAATTGTAATGCTCTTGGCCTCATTAACTGCCGGATATTTTCTTACATCTGGAAAAAATCATGTTGATCATCAAGCATTTGCTTTTAATGTTTTTAACGATAATATGGATTTAGTACTTATTGCAATGGTTGTATTTGCAAGTACTATTATGATTGGTGATTTTGCAAATAACACCGTTAAATATTTATTTTCGCGCCAATTTTCCAGATTACAAATTTTCATTTCTAAACTAGTTACTACATTCTTTATGTATATTTATTTAATTGTAATGAGCTATATTTTCACATTTATATCAAAAATGATTTTTGATCGTTCTGGTGATATGGGAATAAAATATATTAATCAAAATTTATTTAGTATTTCATGGTTGCTATTATTAATAATTCCAATGGTAATGTTAGTAAGTAACATTGTTAAAAATAATGGTGTAGCCATTGCATTAGGAATTGTATTCTTCTTTGCTTCAAGCATTGTTACTGCATTCTCAATGGTTCTAATGAAAAAATGGGACATGTTAAAGTTTAATCCATTTAACTTTTTAAATGTATCTACTCAATTTGTTGATCATAGTGCAAAAACGGTAACAAATCTTTCATTAACTCAAATGGAAATTGGAACTGTTGTATATGCTCTAATTTTTACAGCAATTGCATACGTTATCTACAATCATAGAAACGTTTAATTCAAATTAAAAAATTAAATTAAAGCACCCTTTTTATCTTAATAAATTGGGTGTTTTTCTATTGACTAGTTTTATGAACGTGATAAACTCATGACATGATTAACTTTCGTTAAAGACCTAGGAGGTCAAAAAATTGAGTGATTTATTAAAACAAGAAATGAATAGTCGTAATCGTAGAATTTTTAGTTTTATGGCATTAGGACTATTCATAGTGACTATTATTATGGCCATTACTGGGATGGAAACTAGAACCTTAGATGGTTGGAAATGGATGAACCAATTTGGCGCTGTAACTGGTGTAATTGAATTATTAACTACTATTATCGTTGCTACCAGATTTGCCGGACAAGAAAGCAATGCTCAGGTTAAAGAGAACATGAAGAATCATAGCAAGTCTTCAATCTTTTTTTCAAAAGTAATTACAATTTTAATTTCATATTTGATTCTATTATTAGTAGCAATTATTGCTGTAATATTGATGAAGTACTTAGTATTCCCTCACAAGCCTTTGGCTGGAACTTTAGCCCAAGAATTAAGTTGGGCAGTTCTTGGTAACATTGCTTATTTCTTTATTTTTCAATCATTCGTCATGATGATAATTGGATTTTGTAAAACTTGGTATGGCGCAATTGCTTTTGGAGTTGCATGTACTTGGATTACAGAAATCATCGCTGGTATTTTCATGATTTTCATCTATACACACCGTAAATTAATTTACAATCCATTTAACTTCTTTTTCGTTGAAAAGCAAATTCAAGATGGTATGAAACATATGATGACTAGATTGCAATTACCAATGATCATTAAAGGATCATTATTATATGCCTTAATTTTCTTTATAATTGCATTTATCATCTTTGTTTATTTCCGTAAATTTAATACATGGAATGATGATGAAGAAAAAAATAACCAAGATACTAAAGAAGCATAATTAACAAATAAGTAAAGCATCGTAAATATTAATTTACGGTGCTTTATTTGTTTGCTTGACCAATTTTGATTTAGTGATATATTTTATATTGTATGCAATTTATTGATACGCTATACTTTTATACATACTAGCAAAGAAAGGAGTTATATAATATGACAAATAAGATCACATTAGATAATCAAATCTGTTTTCAAATTACCAGAGCACACCAATTATTTAACAAATTTTATCAAGAACCTTTAAGTAAATTCAATTTAACATATGTTCAATACATTACCCTATTATCATTATGGGAAAAAGATGGGGTTACTGTAAATTATCTTAGCCAAAAATTGGGCTTATCTAATGGGACATTAACTCCATTATTAAAGCGACTAGAAAAAGCTGGTTGGATTACCAGAACTCGTGATAAAAAAGATGAACGTCGAGTATTAATTAAACTAACCGAACATGGTGCTAAACAAGAAGAACCTATTACAAGTACTGTTCAAGGTTGTTTAAATAGTTTAGATTATGATGATGAAACTTTCAACAACACAATGAATACTATCTTAGACGTTCAAAATCGCCTTGAAAAATCTGAAGAAGCAAAAGAAAATAGCTAATATTGTTTTTATTATATTGACATCTGTCTATTCTCAGTATACAATTATAACAATTAATGAGAAAAGACATGACTATATTTACTAATGTTTCAGAGAGATTTAGCATCTTCTGTAAGTTAAATCATCATTAAAATATAATTACCACTTTTCAAAATATTTTTGGCGGATAATGCCAAATCAGATTGTTCTGTTAACGACTAATGAGAGTATATAGTGCTTTTTGCGCTATATAAATATGGGTGGAACCACGTAAAATTGCGTCCCTAGTACATTAATTTGTGCTAGGGACTTTTTTATTTTCCTATAAACTCAAATATTTTAAAGAAGGTGAATAGTTATGGCAGATAAAAACAATAATTTAGAAAGAAAACTTAGTGCTCGTCATATGAAAATGATTGCATTAGGTGGAACTATCGGTGTAGGACTATTTATGGGGGCTAAATCAACCATTGATTGGACAGGGCCTTCTGTTCTATTGGCATATGGAATCGCTGGATTATTCTTATACTTAATTATGCGTGCATTGGGAGAAATGCTATATGTTCATCCCATCACTGGATCATTTTCACAATTTGCTTCCATGTATATGCATCCTGTTTTTGGTTTCTTAACTTCATGGAGTAATATATTTCAATACTTAGTAGTTGGAATGTCCGAGGTAATTGCAATTGGTACATATATGCAATTTTGGTGGCCTAGTCTCCCTAATTGGTTACCAGGAATTGTTGCAATCATTTTCTTATGTATAGCTAACTTAATTTCTGTTAGTGCATTTGGTGAATTAGAATATTGGTTCGCACTAGTAAAGGTTGTAACTATTGTTGCAATGATAATTGTAGGATTGGTTTTAATTATCTTTGGCTTTAATGGAATCGGTCCTACTGGTATTTCAAATATTTGGAAATTTGGTTTCTTTGCTCATGGATTTAAAGGTTTCTTCTTTGCGTTAGCGATTGTAATTGCTTCTTATCAAGGAATTGAATTAATTGGGGTGACTGCCGGTGAAGCTGAAGATCCTAAACATACATTAGTGAAAGCTATTCAAGATACAATTGGTAGAATCTTAATTTTCTATATTGGTGCCATTTTTGTAATTTTAAGTATTTATCCATGGGATAAAATCAATTCTATTGGTTCTCCATTTGTCGAAACTTTCTCACAAATTGGAATTACATCTGCAGCCGCAATTATTAATTTTGTGGTTGTAACTGCTGCTCTATCCGGATCTAATTCAGGAATTTATAGTGCTAGTCGTATGTCATATCTATTAGCACAACATCATCAAATCCCTAAAGTATTTAAAAAGTTAAATAAACATGGTGTCCCCTTTGTAGCCGTTATTAGTATTTCGGCTGGTATTTTATTAGGACTTGTATTAAATGTTGTTCTTCCAATGATCAACCCTTCTGCGAACCAAATTTTCGTTTATGTATACAGTTCATCTGTATTACCTGGAATGGTACCTTGGTTTATCATTTTAATTTCACAAATTAGATTTAGAAAACAACATCCAGAAGAATTAAAAGGTCATCCATTTAAAATGCCTTTATCACCTTATACAAATTACATTACTTTAATTTTCTTACTAATTACATTGGTATTTATGTTTATTAATAATTCAACAAGAGTCCCATTAATTATTGGTATTATCTTCTTGATTATAATGACAATCATTTACTTTATGAAGTACAATAATAAATCTGAAAATAACTAATCGATAAATGCACAATAATTGACAGATTAAGATATATATAATATATTTCTTAATGCTAAAATTATGTAAAAGTAGAAATATATCTTACTGGGAAGTAACAATAAAAAGTTTATCAGCAAGGTACAAGCACAGTTTTTGAAAATTTTTTCGATAAAATGATTTGTATTTTATGATATATAAATAATAAATTTCCATTTTAGAACATTTATTAGTAACATTGTTACCCAATCCCTAGTACAATAGATAGTGTACTAGGGATTTTTCTACATAATATATTTATAGGATGGTGAAAATATTGGCAGAAAAGAAAAAAGAGGAAGAATTAGAAAGAAAGCTTAGCTCTAGACATATGCAAATGATCGCCCTTGGTGGAACCATCGGTGTTGGTTTGTTTATGGGTGCCAAGTCAACAATTGCTTGGACTGGTCCTTCTGTATTATTAGCATATGGAATTGCTGGAATTTTCTTATATTTAATTATGAGAGCCCTCGGAGAAATGCTTTACGATAATCCAATTAGTGGGTCATTCTCCCATTTTGCAACTGAATATATGCATCCAGTTTTCGGTTACTTAACCGCTTGGAGTAATATTTTCCAATGGATTGTTGTTGGTATTTCAGAAATGATTGCAATTGGAACATATATGCAATTCTGGTGGCCAGGAATACCATCATGGGTACCCGGCATCATCGCAATTGTATTCTTATGTATTGCTAATTTAATCTCTGTTAGCGCATTTGGTGAATTAGAATACTGGTTTGCACTAATCAAAGTTGTTACTATTATTGTTATGATTGTTATTGGTGCTGTTGTTATTGTTCTAGGTTTCAATGGAGTTGGTCCTACTGGAATTTCTAATTTATGGTCACATGGATTCTTTACAGGTGGTGTAAAAGGATTCTTCTTTGCCCTATCAATTGTCTTTGCTTCATACCAAGGAATTGAATTAATTGGGGTTACTGCTGGTGAAGCTGAAGATCCTAAGCATACTTTAGTTAGAGCAATTCAAGATACAATTGGTAGAATTTTAATTTTCTACATTGGTTCTATTTTTGTTATGTTAGCAATCTATCCATGGGATAAAATTGTTAATATCGGTTCTCCATTCGTTGAAACATTCGCAAGAGTTGGAATTAGTTTTGCTGCATCAATTATTAACTTTGTTGTTCTAACTGCTGCTTTATCTGGTTCTAACTCAGCTATTTATAGCTCAAGTAGAATGTCATATTTATTAGCACAAAATGGTCAATTACCAAAACGTTATAATAAAATGAATAAACATGGTGTGCCATACATTTCAGTTATTTCAATTGCTACTGGAATTTTAATTGGTGTTCTATTAAACGTAATCCTACCACTTTTCTATAAGGGTGCTAGTCAAATTTTCGTTTATGTTTACAGTTCATCAGTGCTACCAGGAATGGTTCCATGGTTCGTAATTATTATGTCTGAATTAAAATATCGTAAGTTATATCCAGAACATATTAAGAATCACCCATTCAAGATGCCTTTTGCACCTTTCTCAAATTATCTAACTTTGGCAATGTTAGCACTAACTTTAATATTCATGTTCTTTAACAATGATACTAGAATTCCATTAATTGTAGGAGTTGTATTCCTAGGATTTATGACAATTTTATACTTCGCTAAATTCAATAAAAAGAACAATTAATTATTTAAATAATTAGAATAGCCACCCTTGAATTATCTAATTTAAGGGTGGCTATTTTCATGATACAATGGTGTTTATAGTTATAATAAAGCAATTTTGCATAAAAAAAGAAAGAGGTAATGTTTATGGGGAATCTTTTTAAACGAATGAATAGAAAAGAAGATCCTAAAGTTTATGAAAATAAAGATGCTAAGATGACTAGATCTATGACAACTAAGGATTTCCTTGCTCTAGGTGTTGGAACCATTGTTTCAACTGCTATTTTTACATTACCAGGAGTAGTTGCCGCTAATAATGCCGGACCTGCAGTTACAATATCATTCTTATTAGCTGCCATTGTTGCCGGTTTAGTGGCCCTAGGATATGCTGAAATGGCTTCAGCCATGCCCTTTGCTGGATCTGCTTATTCATGGATTAATGTTATTTTCGGTGAATTTTGGGGTTGGGTTGCTGGATGGGCCCTTCTAGCAGAATATTTTATTGCAGTTGCATTTGTTGCTGCCGGCCTATCAGCAACTTTCGTGGCTTAATTGAACCAATGGGATTACATATTCCAACAGCTTTAGCTAATCCAATTAGTGCCCCTGGTGGCTTTGTTGATATCTGTACTATCATAATTATTTTAATTGTTGCCTTTTTAATTACTCGTGGTGATAGTAAAACTTCAAAAATTGAAAATGTATTAGTAGTACTGAAAGTATTAGCTATTTTAGTATTTATTGGGTTTGGTTTAACAGCTCTCCATATTCAAAATTACATGCCATTTGTCCCTGCTCCTCATACCAATCCTGATGGAACTGCATTTGGTGGTTTCGGCGGTATTTATGCTGGAGTATCGGTAATCTTCTTATCATACATTGGCTTTGATTCGATTGCTGCTAACTCAGCTGAAGCTAAGAATCCACAAAAGACCATGCCTCGTGGAATCATTGGTTCTTTAGTAATTGCGGTTACTCTATTCGTCGCAGTATCATTAGTATTGGTTGGAATGTTTAAATACACTAACTACGCTAATAATGCTGAACCAGTTGGTTGGGCATTGCGTCAAAGTGGTCATCCATACGTAGCTTCCGGGGTCCAAATTGTTGCAGTTATTGGAATGTTTACTGCATTGATTGGAATGATGATGGCTGGATCACGCCTATTATATTCATTTGGACGTGATGGCATGCTACCTAAATTCTTAGGTAAAGTTGATAAAAAACATAAACTCCCAATTAACGCCATTTTAACTATTACTGTGATTTCAGTATTAATTGGCGCATTCTTAACTTTTAATTTCTTGTCACAATTAATTTCTGCTGGAACTTTAATTGCATTTATGTTTGTATCAATTGGAATTTATCCTTTGCGTAAACGTGAAGGTAAAGATATTAATATGCCCGGATTTAAGATGCCTTTCTTCCCAGTATTACCTGCATTAGGTTTTATAGCTTCATTGTGGGTATTCTGGGGATTAGACTCCGATGCTAAACTATACGCTCTAATTTGGTTTGTTATTGGAATGATTGTCTACTTCGTTTATGGAATGAATAATCGTGCTAAAACTCAAGCTGCCGAATTAAGAGATAAAAATAATGATTTTGATAATAAAATTGAATAAAATAAAAGAGTTTGCGATTATGCAAACTCTTTTTTAATATCTAATTTTTGTCTTCTTTAGCTTGAGCAGCTTGTCCTAATAAATTTAAATAATTAAATGGGCGATCAAAATTTGGTTGGAATAACATATCAACCATAGCTAAATCATCAATGGTATTTTTATTTTGAATGCACATTGATAAAGTCCCTGCTGATTGTGATACATCATATTTACTCATTAGAGTGCCACCTAAAATACGACGAGTATCAGCATCATAAACTAATGACATTAGAATGGGTTCAGTTGATGGCATAAACTCGGGACGATAATTATCTTCAAATAAGACTGAATGGGCATTAATCCCTTCATGTTTAGCTAATTCAGCTGTCATTCCAGTAGATACAATTGAATAATCATATAATTGTAATCCAGATGATGATTGTGTCCCCATATATTTAGTAGTTGGTTTTTCAATATTGTTACCTACTAAAATACCTTGACGTACAGCGTTAGTAGCCAATGGAATATATGCATTTTTACCCGTTGGATTATAGTGCACAGCAACACTATCACCTGCTCCAAAAATGTCGGGATTTGATGTTTGCATATATTCATTAGTAATTAGCGCACCATTAGATAACATTTTTACTTTATCTTTTAATAATTCAGTATTAGGTCTAAAACCAACACACAAAATGGCCATATCAGCTTTGATTTCTTTCTTATTAGTAGTAATGGTTAACTCCTCATCACCAGCAAAACTTTGCACTAACTGCCCTAATTCTAAATTAACATGGTGTTTTTTGTATTCATTTTCGATTTTATCAGTGAATGGTTGATCAAAATATTTTGACATTACACGTTCATTGGTGTCAATAAGGGTAGTTTCATGGCCGTGATTAGAAAATGCTTCAGCTAATTCAGCACCAATATAACCGCCACCAATAATACTAATGCGCTTATTTGTTTTTGCCTTTTCAAATAAGGTTTGCGCATCATGCCAATTTTTACAGAAAAAGACATTTTGATTATTACGGCCTTCAATTGGTGGAGTTACTGGACTAGAGCCAGTTGTCATGACTAATTTATCATATTTATCATCAAAAACATCATGACTATCCATATTCTCTACTGTAACTTGTTTATTTTCTGTATCAATATTTTTCACATTGTGCAACATTTTAACATTAGCACCTAAATCAGTTAATTCTTTTGGATTAGAGTAAAATAGACCTTTTGGATCAGCTACTTTACCATCTAAATATAAAGCAATTCCACAAGATAGGAACGAAATATTATCATTGCGTTCATAAATAGTAACTTCTGCCTTTGGGTGTTCCTTCAAAATTTGTTTAACAGCATAAGTCCCAGCATGTGTACATCCAATTACTATAACTTTCATAGACATTACCTCATAACTAAATTTATTATTAACTCTATGTTCATAATTATATACATTGTGAAGATAAGCACAAACATTTTGACTCGCCAAAATAAAAAAGATGATTACTCATCAAAAGTAATCATCTATTCATCAAATTCATAACTATTTCGTAGTTCTGGAACCTTCCATTTAACTAAAATAAAAGTAATTAATACTACTAAAGCACTAACATAAAAGACAGTATTATAATCCCAAATTGATGAAACAACACTCCCTAGTATTGATCCAATACAAATTCCAACTGCTTGCGCACCTTGATTTAAACTAAACGCCATTCCAGTTGAACTAGCAGGAGTTCCTTTAGCTAGTAAAGTTTGTACAGATGGGAATAAAGCAGCATTCGATATTCCAGTTAAGAATCTGAAGAAACCAAAGAATAATACACTTGGTGCAAATCCTTGTGGAAATAAGAATAAGATTGCCAATAAGAAACCTAAAGTTAATACTTTATTAGTTCCATGACGGTCACCAAAACGACCAAATAATGGTGAAACCATTACCATTCCAATTCCAGGCATTGCAGCTACAATTCCAGATACCACTGAAATGTCACCACTACCACCCATCAATTCTTTAACATATAAAGTAATTAATGGGTTAATTGAATTATTCATAATTTGTAGTGCAATTGAAATTACCAAAATCCAAATTACAAAATGAGGATTAGAAAATCCTTGAATAATTTTAATAAATGATTGCTTCTTTTCTTTTAATTTGGCCACAGATGGTTTGAAATGCTCTTCTACAAAAATGAACGTTAATAGGAAAAAAGAAAATAGTAATAATCCAGTAACCATAAACGATACGCGAATACTTACAAGGCGTACTAAAAATCCACCAAAAATAGGTCCAACTAAGAAACCACTAGTATATCCAGTTGATAACCAGCTTAAAGCATATCCAGTATTTTTACGTGGGGTTCCTGTTGCCACTAAAGCAATCGAATTTGGAATCACCCCATCAAAGAATCCTTGTAGTGCTTTTAAAAATAGCAATTCCCAAATATTAGTACAAAAAGCCATCAAAAAGATAGTAATAGCTGATCCAAAAGATGTCTGCAGTACTAAACGTTTTCTTCCATGTCGATCAGCAAAACGCCCCCACATCGCTGAAGTAAATATAACCACAATAAATGGAGCCGCATAAATAATTCCACTCCAGATAGATAATTCACTTTTACTAAAATCACCTAATTGAGCAATATATAATGGCTGAAAAGGAATAATTTCACTAAAGGCCACTCCAGTTAGAAATGTCCCAAATAGTAATATCCACAAATTCTTACGCCAATATGAATTATCGTCCAAATTATAACCTCCTTATAAAAATTAATAGTACTTTCTAAGCTAACGATATTTACATATAAAAGCAAGAAAAAAGTAATGAAATCAACATTAAGATTTCATTACTTTTTTACAAATCTAAATTAAGTTACCTTTTTGATTAACTGTTACCATTGAATTTTTATCCTGGTGATTTTCAAATTTGCGATGTAACAAAGCAATACATTCATCAATATAATAACCTAGGGTCATTTCTTGGTGAAAATGTAATTTAGCAGTTTCATGAATACTTTTAAAATCATTTAAATAATTATCGATAAAGGCATCTAAATAATCATTATAATTTTGTACAACTGCAAATGTTTCATCGTTATTTTGACTATCAAATCTTGCCACATATAAGTCATCATTTGAATTTTGTGTTTTTTTAATCATTTTTTTTATTTCAGATTTATCAAAATTAATTGCTGGTTTAGTTAAATCTTCTTTTGATAGATTACTATCTGAAAGCTCCATGATATGTTGATTATGACGACGCATTTTATCAATCCCCTTATTATTAATGATTTTTTCTAATTTCAGGTACTCGCCATTCCAAAAGAATTAAGTTCACTAATAATAATAACGCGGTAAAGACAAAGACTCCACTATAATCAAAAATATTAGATATAAATCCACCCATCATTGAACCAACAACGGCACCAATAGCTTGCGCAGCTTGATTCAAACTAAAAACCATCCCTGTGGAGCCAGCTGGTGTTTTTTTAGCTAATAAGGTCTGAATAATCGGATAAATAGCCGCATTTGAAATCCCCACTAAAAATCTTAAGATTCCTAACACAATTACACTGGTAAAGAAGCCTTGTGGAAAGTAAAAAATAATAGAAAAAATAAACCCATAAATTAAAATTTTATTTGATCCAATGCGATCGCCCAAACGCCCCCAAAAAGGTGAAGCTATTAACATCGCAATTCCTGGTAGTGAAGAAATAATTCCTGCTACTACCGTAATTGGTCCATGATTATTCATTAATTCTTTTACAAATAGACTAATTACTGGATAAATTGAGTATAGTCCTGCTTGTACAATAATAGTTGAAACTAAAAGCCAAGCCGTTAATTTAGGATTAGGAAATTCTCTTAGAAAATGAATATCAAATAACGAAGGTTGATTTTTTATTTTTTTAGGATCAGGTTTAAAAGTTTCTTTAACCATAAATAGACTTAATAAGAATGATAAAAATAATAATCCACCTGTAATAAAAAAAGTTACTCGAATTGAGAATAATCCTGCTAAGAATCCACCTAAAATAGGCCCTAATAAATTACCGCCAACATAACCAGTCGTAATAATTCCTAATGCATACCCTTCTTTTTTCTTAGGTGTTTCAGCAGCCACTAATGCTGTTGCATTGGGAATAACACCAGCGAAAAATCCTTGTGCTGCTCTTAATGCAACTAATTGCCAAGCATTGGTAACTAATCCCATTAAAGTAATAGCGATTGCAGAACCAATTGTCGTCTGTAATAATAATCGTTTACGTCCGTGCCGATCAGCAAAGCGTCCCCACATTGGAGCAGTCACTGCTACTACCACGAAAGTGGCTGCATAAACTAACCCACTAACCATCGACAAGTTTCCATGCGAGAATTTGCCTAATTCACTAACATATAGCGATAAGAACGGAATCACTTCACTAAATCCTGTTCCTGCAATAAAAGTTGCGAACCATAAAACTAATAAATTTCTTTGCCAGACCGGCTGACCAGAATCACTCATAGAGTGAAAAAACCTCTTTTCTTAAATTCAATTAATATGTATAACAATAATAACTGAGTTATTATATCATAATATATTGACGTAAATAAGTAGATAAAAAAAGATTGATGAAAAAATATTCATCAATCTTATTTAATATTATCCATTTCGACATTATCAAAGGCCCCATGAAATAATTTTCGATTATCATTACCAAATAAATGTTTAATTTCAAAATCTTTAATTTTAGCTTTCTTATTAATTGAATCAATATAAACAATCTTTTGAGCAATTGCATTGGGGCTTTGATTAGGATTAACATTAATCGTATCGCGAGGGATGGCTTTATATCCATCAACTGATTCCATCAAATTAAAAGTTCTAAGATCATAATTTATAATTTGGCTTTGCAATGCAAATCCAACATTAGTAGCTATTAAAATAACTAATAATAATCCATATATGAAATTTAGAATATGACTAATGGAACGTTGCCAACTGCTGTCTAACATATGACCAATTATAACTACGATAAAGAAAATAAAAATAAAATAAATTGGATATCCATATCTGGCTAGATAAATGGGTCTAAATAGTAATGAAACCAAAAGTCCAGTAATTGCGGTTAGCATAAAATCAGCCATCACAAAGGAAAATAATAAATTAAATTTTTTAGGCATTTGACGATAACTCCAAATAATTGGATAGATACATAAAAGCATCAAAACAATTGCTGCCCATAAATCAAACATTGTTTGCGTATTTAGATCCGTAAATAAATCAACCAGATCAGTTAAAACGGTTTCCCAATTCATTGGTGGAATCCAATAATTTTTAGCGACTGATTGCACTTGAAAGTAAGCAACAATGCCCCATGGTACAAACATCCCTATAAATAATCCAATTGATATTTTTAGAGAATGTGTATCATATTTTTGAAAAGCAAACTTAACAAAATATAGTACTAATAACCACCCTGCTGAAACTGCCGCAAAATAGTGTGTGTAAGAGGCCAATGAAGCAAAAATAACCGCTAGAATAATATGACCAGGTTTATGTGAATTATCATAATGTTGTAATTGATTTAATAGTAATGCTAACAATAATGCTGCTAGTGCATACATTCTAACTTGTGTTGCATAGTGCATGATACTAGGAGCCAAAAATAATCCTGCCCATTGAATTGCATTACCACCAGTCACATTTAAAGATTTAGCTGTTTTTCCTAAAACAATAAAAGAAAGTAATGTAATTATATAGGAAAAAATACGAGCAAAAATTACTTTAATAAAAAGTGAACTAGTCCAGAAAGTAGTAATGCTTAAATAACATTTTAAAACTATGTAATAAAATGGTGGATGTACATCCATTGAATCAAGGTTAATAATATCAGTATAACTATGTTTTACTAACGCCATTGTAAAACTTTCATCTCGCCACAAAGTTGGATGCATAAAAAATACAGCATAAAGAATCGAGATTACAAACAGCCAAAATGTAATTTTGCCTTTTTTACTCATGTAGCTACTCCCTTCTTACCCAATAATATTATTATAATATATAAAAAAGTAAAGCAGACGAAAAATCGCCTGCTTTTACAAATTATTTTTATTATTAGTGAATGAAAATAGTTACTAAAGTAACTAGTCCAAAAATAACCCCCGGCACATTAGAAATAACTAGTGGCCAATCACGATAAGTCTTAAACCAACCATATAATGTCCACAAAGTAGCATTAATTGTAGCTACAAATGGTTGGATAGGACTAACTGGATTACCTGAGAGGTTTTGCATAATTTCAGGAATATATGCAATATACATTAGAGAAGAAGTCAAAATTGCAACTTTACTCATAAGTTTTAGATTTTTAATACGTTTATCTGAAACTTCTTTACGTTTATTCTTTGGTACATAATTATCAATCTTCATACAAAATTCTCCTTTTGGCGAGAGCGAAAATTTGATAAAAATAAATTAACTTGTCTCGTTTAAAAGCATATGTTTATTATAACACGAGAATTATATCTATTTTAAATAAAAAACACTAGCTAAAAATAATATTTGACAAGTTTAAATTAAAATCTTATGATAATTTATAAATAAACTAATTGCGATGAGAAAGTTGAGTAGCAACGACGATTTTTGAAGCGAGCTTCGTTAGGTGCAAGGAAGCATTAATCTAATTGTGAAAATCCCTTTCGAGCAATGTACTTAAACGAGTGGATTAAAGTACATGGGGTACACCCCTTACAGTGTCAGCGTATGATTGTACGTGGAGAAGTAGATTTTATTTAGTCTACAAATGTAAGGTGGTACCGTGTCACTAATGACGCCCTTAGTCCAGTAATGGATTAAGGGCGTTTTTTATTTACTCATTTATACATATTTTTACAAAGGAGATGATGGTTTTGGATAGTCCGATTCAGATTTTACATATAGCGATTCAATTCATAAGTAACCTATTTTTTAATATTTCGGAGGATTTTATTCATGGAAGATTTAAACAAGAAACCATTATCTTTAAAACAATACTTAGTCGTTAGTTCATTATTATTTGCATTATTTTTCGGTGCGGGGAATTTAATTTTCCCATTACATCTAGGACAATTGTCTGGTGCTAATTGGTGGTTAGCAATGCTAGGTTTTTTCTGTACCGCTGTTGTTTTACCACTACTATCGGTACTTGCAATTAGTGTTACTCACTCCAAGGGAGTTTATGATATTGGGAAACCATTAGGAGGCGCCTTTGCATTAGTATTTATGGTGCTAATTCACGCTACTATTGGCCCCTTATTTGGGACTCCTAGAACTGCTACCGTTCCATTTAGTGTTGGTGTACAACCATTATTACCTGCTAAATATGGACATTTAGGACTCTTAGTATTTTCATTTTTATTCTTCTTAACTGCATTTTTACTTTCATATAAGGAATCTAGTATCATGAAAAGTATTGGTAAATTACTAAATCCAATTTTCTTATTATTACTATTTGCAGTTTTCTTATTAGGATTCCTTCATCCCATGGGAAGTGCAGCAACACAAGCTGCCACTACAGCTTATCAAAATGGATCATTCTTCAATGGATTTCTACAGGGTTACAACACTATGGACGCCCTTGCTGGGTTAGCATTTGGTGTTACTGTCGTAACTGCTGTTAATCAATTAGGTAAAAACAATCCTTTAAGTAATGCTAAAGTAACTGCTAAGGCTGGTTTAATTGCAGAAGGCTTAGTTGCTACTATTTATGTAGTATTAGTATGGTTAGGTGCTACTACTTTAAATAAATTCAAAGGATCAGCTGATGGTGGAACTGCCTTCAATCAATTGATGGGCTATTATATGGGAAATGTCGGCCATGCTTTATTAGCAACTTTGTTAACACTAACTTGTTTAACCACTGCAATGGGATTAGTTGCCGCTTTTGCTCAAGATTTTCATAAACATTTTTCCTTTTTAAGTTATCGTCAATGGTTAGGTTTCATGTGTCTAACATCTTTTATGACAGCTAACTTTGGCTTGGATACTATTATTCAATGGTCTACACCCATGTTAATGTTCTTATACCCATTCGCAATGGTATTAATCTTATTATCTGTATTTTCACCATTATTTAAACATGATTCCATTGTTTATTTATTTGTTGTATTGTTTACGACTGTGCCTGCTTTGATGGACATGATTTCATCTTTCCCACCAGTTGTTTCCAAAAGTGCTTTTGGTAATACCGTAACTAATTTTCAACAAAGCTATCTTCCATTAGCATCCATTGGAATGGATTGGGTAGTTCCAGCAGTTGTTGGATTATTCATCGGATTGTTAGCACACTGTTTTAAATGTATGAAAAATAATGTTACTCAAGAAGTTAAAGAGTAAAAAAAGAAGCTATTAAAAAATAGCTTCTTTTTAGTCTTTAATAACCTTCAACAAGGTTAACTAAATTTTTGTTTGGTTTTCCATCATTATTAAATGCTTGCATATTTTCATCTAAAATAGCTAATGATTCATCCATATACTCAGCATGCAATCCAGAAATATGAGCAGTGATTAACACATTGTCCATCTTCCATAGTGGATTATCAGCGGGTAATGGTTCAGGATCAGTAACATCTAAAGCAGCTGAACCTAATTGTTGATTATATAAAGCATCAACTAAATCATCAGTTACAGTACTTGGTCCACGACCAATACTGATAAACATTGGTTGATTATTCAAAGCATTGAAAAATTTTTCATTGTAATAATGGTAAGTACTATCGCTTAATGGTAATGCATTAATGATAAGATCAGCGTTTAAAACACGATCATCATTCATGACATTGTCCATACTAACGGTTTGTGCAAAACCATCAGCTGGATGTCCACTATGATTAACACCAATGGTTTCAGCACCAAAAGCATCTAATAGTTCAGCAATTCTGCCGCCAATATGACCAGTTCCAAATACAACCGCATGTTTACCATTAATCATCTTAGGCATTACATTTGGTTGATACCATGATCTCTTACGTGCAGATTCGTTAATTGCACGATAATTACCTAAAATCATTCCAATAACAGTTTCTGAAATTGGTTCAGCATGAATACCACTAACCGTAGTTAAGTAAACATTCTTATCCTTTAGTTGATCCAATGGATAATAATCAACGCCTGCAGATAAAGCTTGAATCCATTTTAATTGAGCATTATCACTATTTAAAATCTTATCTAAAAGTTCTTTGTTATAACCAACTAAAATATCAATACTATCTAAGATATCTTTAGACAATGATTCATCTTCATAATAGATATTATCATTATCAAAATTTCCATTTTCTTTAAAATTAGTTTTAATTTTATCAATATCAAAATTGGTGTTTGGTGCAGCAACTAAAATATTCAATTTATCACCCTCCTTATATAATATATAAGTAAAAATGAATAAATACAATTATTTAATGCTACTTCTTATTTACATCCCTCATATTAAAGTCTGCTTTTCTAACATAATCTTGAATACCATGACCCAAATAAAAATGAAGTTTATCAGGATAAATTTTTAGTTTATATGGATAATATTGATGTTTTGAAACCATTTGATGTTGATCATTCAACTCATATTGAACACCACGGAATTGATAAGTATATCCACCTAAATATCTATATTCAATGTTTTTAACACCTTCAGCGGGTTCTTTTTCATAAAGGTTATCATCATCGTCTTTGTACATATAATTCCCAGAGCTCTTATAATTGTCGTATGTTATATATGCTTTAGTATCTCTACCATTATAGTACCAAGTTCCATGAACTCTCTTAGGTGTTCCTTTATACCATTTATTAACAACTGGTTTAAAAGTACGTTTCTTTGATTGCTTATGCGTTTTGTTTTTCTTATTAATCACTTTATGTACTCGTTTATGATGATTAGCATTAGCTGAAACATTATTATTACCGGTAGTTCCAACAAACAATAAAGTACTAGCAGTAACTAATGAAATTGAAATTATTTTTTTAAATTTCATAAACTTATCTCCTTATTAATTAATAAACTACATATTATAAATTAACACAAATTAATTTGTTAATAAAATATGTATATACTTTCAATAAAATAAAATTTCTTTTACAATTAACTATAAATATTAACACGATTAATGAGGGATAAGATGAATAATAAAAGACTTTTAGATGTTAAAAATGGTTATAATTTCAGAGAATTAGGTGGCTACCCTACTAAAGATGGCAGAACTATCAAATGGAATAAATTAATTCGTTCCGGTGAATTATCGGAATTATCCAAAGCAGATCAAGAATATTTAACTAACTATGGAGTTAAATATGATGTTGATTTACGTTCAGATTTAGAACGTAAAAATGCCGCAGATAAAATGCTTCCTAAAACTACTTTTATTCCTAACCCTGTCTTCAATACTGGCCATGACAAAACAGATGAAGAATATGCTAAACAATATAGTATTAACCCAAATTTAGGTACTGAAAATATGATTTTGTCTTATCAAAGTATGGTTACAGAAGAAAGTGCCAAAAAGGCCTTCAGAAACTTATTTGATACTTTACTTAAAAACAATCAAGATAAATCTTCTGTTCTATTTCATTGTGCCCAAGGTAAGGATCGAACCGGGCTATCAGCTGCATTTATCCTATTTGCTTTAGGAGTCAGCGAAAATGACATTAGACAAGATTACCTAATCTCTAAAGAACAAATGAAACCATATGTCCAATTAAAGATTAATGAATATTCAAAATATGGTATGAATGATATATTAAAAAATAATTTATCGAATCTATATAGTGTTGATGAAAAATATTTTGATGCCGCAATGGATATGATCAAAAAAGAATATGGTAATATTGATAATTTCTTACACGAATTTATTGGACTTTCAGATCAAGAAATTACAAAATTAAGAGATATTTATTTAACAGATTAACCAATAAGGAGGAATAATAATGAGTTTAAAAAAAGCTGCTGCTACAATTGGTATGTTATCGGCAACCGTTGGTGTTGGTGTTTTTACTTTCAGTGAATATTTATTTAAATTAGGCATGAGTCGTAAGGATACAGAACCAGTTCCTCAAAATAATCAATTAAAATTTGCTTATGAATATTATCGATATGTAGACTGGTTTCATGCAATTCCAAAAGATGAATGGATTTTGCATGAAGAAGAAACTGGTGAAAAAATGGTTGCATCATATATACCAGCTGCTGTTCCTACTAAAAAAACAATTATTATGGCTCATGGTGTTGGTTGTAATCGTGAAACCATGGCTAATTTTATGAAGTTATATCATGATCTAGGATTTAACGTATTAGCACCTGATGACCGTGCACACGGTGATAGTGATGGTAAATATGTCAGCTATGGATGGACTGATCGAATCGATTATAAACGTTGGATCAATATGGTTTTATATAAAGTAGGCTTGGATTCTGAAATCTTAATGTTTGGTATTAGTATGGGTGCTGGAATTGTAACCATGCTTAGTGGTGAAAAATTGCCAAAACAAGTTAAAGCTATGATTGCAGACTGTGGTTATACTAATGTAGGTGATGAATTCAATTATCTATTAAAAGAAAGATTCCATCTACCTCCTTATCCATTTGAACCATTAGTTAGTGCTATTAATTGGCATCGTGTAGGTTATCGTCTGCATAATGCTTCTTGTACTGATGCATTGAAGAAAAATACACTACCAACACTATTTATCCATGGTGGTAGTGATATTTACGTTCCTTCTTATATGTCATGCATTAATTACAATGCTTCAAAAGGACCTAAACAATTGTGGATTGTACCTAATGCTGGTCACGAAGAAAGTTTTTGGAAAAATCCAGTTGCTTATAAGGAAAAAGTTAAAGAATTTGTTAAAACTTATATGTAATAAAAGCTAGAATTATATGTTCTAGGCCTTTTTTTATTACATCAATCCAATACGTTTAAAAATGTCATCCACTCGACGAATATGATAATGATAATCAAAAGCATCTTCGATATCAGAGGTAGACAAATGTTCTCTGATTGTTTCATTATTTTCAACTAACGGTTTAAATTGTTTATCTTCATCCCATGAAATAGCAGTTAATGGTTGTACCAAATCATAAGCACTTTCACGTGACATCCCTGCATCAATTAATTTAAGCATTACTCTTTGTGAATAAATCAATCCATTAGTAGCATTTAAATTTTTCTTCATTTTGTCTGGAAATACATCTAAATCCTCAACAATCTTATTAAAACGATGCAACATATAATCCAATAAAATTGTAGTATCTGGTAGGATAATCCTTTCAGCAGATGAATGTGAAATATCTCTTTCATGCCATAATGGAATATCTTCATAAGCAGTCATAATATGTCCACGAACAACCCTTGCCAATCCACATATATTTTCAGAACCGATTGGATTTCTTTTATGAGGCATTGCGGAAGAGCCCTTTTGACCCTTAGCAAAATGTTCTTCCACTTCATGAATTTCCGATCTTTGTAAACTACGAACTTCAGTTGCAAACTCTTCAAGACTAGTAGCAATCAAGCCTAAACATGCAATGTAATCAGCATGTAAATCACGAGGTAAAATTTGACTAGTAATTTCTTGTGGACGAATCCCTAACTTATTACATACATACTTTTCAACAAATGGATCTACATTCGCAAATGTTCCAACCGCTCCAGAAATCTTACCTGCTTCAACCTCATTTGCAGCCATCTCAAAACGTTTCATATTACGTTTCATTTCTGAATACCACCGAGCGATTTTTAAACCAAAGGTAGTTGGTTCAGCTTGGACCCCATGAGTACGTCCCATCATGACAGTATCTTTATATTTAAGTGCTTTTTTAGCAATAGTATTCGTTAATTCTTCAAGATCTTGTTTTAAAATTTTATTAGCTTGTTTTAATCGATATCCTTGCGCCGTGTCCACTACATCGGTACTAGTCATACCAAAATGAATCCATTTCTTTTCTGGTCCTAATGATTTTGAAACATCACGAGTAAATGCAACTACATCATGATGAGTAACTGCTTCAATTTTAGCAATTTCTTTTTCATCAAATGTAGCATTTTCGCGAATTTTTCTTACATCGTCTTCTGGAACTTCGCCCAATTTAGCCCAGGCTTCATCAACGGCAATTTCTACTTCTAACCACGAAGCATATTGATTATGCTTAGACCAAACTGATCCCATTTCTTCTCTTGTATAACGATCAATCATTAATGACAACTCCTTAATCAAAATCATTTAATATATACATTTTAGCATATATAGTTCGTGTTTTCATATCATCTTTTATATTTTATATTAATTATTATCCTTTAAATTACAAAAAGCGAAATATTTTATGATATTTAAGCGATATAGTTCTTGATTTATTTTTAGAAACTGTTAGAATTTTTCCTTGGAGTGTTCTTTTAATACTCTAGTTAAATTAGAAACTATAAAACTAACTATACTTAAAAATTTGAGGTGGACTTTATGTCATCAATCGTAATCGTAGGTAGTCAATGGGGAGACGAAGGAAAGGGAAAAATTACTGACTTTTTAAGTCAAGACGCTAACATGATTGTTAGATATTCTGGTGGTGACAACGCTGGACACACTATCGTAATTGATGGAAAAAAATTTCATTGTCGGCTTATTCCATCTGGAATCTTCTACTCTGACAAACTAAGTGTGATTGGAAATGGCGTAGTCGTTAATCCAAAAACGTTGCTTCAAGAGATGAATTATTTAAAAGAAAATGGTTTAAGTTATGAAGGTTTAAGAATCTCTTCAAGAGCCCAAGTAATCATGCCATACCATATTTTATTTGATAAATTACAAGAGCAAGCTAAAAAAGTTAAATTAGGTACTACTCATAAAGGAATTGGTCCTGCCTATATGGATAAGTTAGAACGAATTGGAATTCGTATTGCTGACTTAATCGATAAAAATACTTTTGCTAAAAAACTACATCAAGCTTTAGATATCAAAAATAATATTTTAAATAAAATGTATGATTTAGAACCTTTTGATTTTGACGAAATGTTCAATGAATATTATGAGATGGGTAAAAAAATCAAACCATATGTCTGTGACACATCATTATTAATTAATGAATATTTAGACCAAGGTAAAAAAATATTATTTGAAGGCGCACAAGGATCAATGTTAGACATTGATCAAGGTACATATCCATTTGTTACCTCATCAAATCCGATTGCTGGGAATGCATCAATTGGAACCGGAATTGGTCCTAATCGCATTGATTCTGTTGTTGGAGTATGTAAAGCATATACTTCCCGTGTTGGTGAAGGCCCTTTTCCTACTGAACTTTTTGATGAAAAAGGTGATCATATTAGAGATGTTGCCCACGAATATGGAGTTGTTACTAAAAGGCCACGTAGAATTGGTTGGTTAGATACAGTTGTATTAAAACACGCTGCTAGGATTTCTGGTTTTACCCACCTATCATTAAATTGCCTGGATGTACTATCGGGATTTAAGACTATTCCTGTATGTACTGCTTATGAATATGAAGGTAAAGTTTTAAACTACTATCCTGCTAACTTAGATGTTTTGGATAAATGTAAACCAATCTATGAAGAAATGCCAGGATGGGACGAAGACATTACTAAATGTAAAACAATCGATGAATTACCTAAAAATGCACAAAATTATTTAAAACGAATTGCAGAACTAGTTGGTGTTAGTCTATGTACCTTTGCTGTTGGTCCTGACCGTGAATCAACCAATATTTTAAAGAATGTTTGGGAAGAAAACGAAGCTAAATAAAGTGAGGTAAAAAGATATGCAAACTTTTGATTACAATAATGTTCAACTATTACCAGAAAAATGCATCATTAAAAGCCGTAAAGAAGCTGATACAACAATTAAATTTGGTCCTCATACTTTCAAATTGCCGGTTGTACCTGCTAATATGCAAACCGTTATTGATGAAAATTTGGCTACTTGGTTAGCAAGCAATGATTATTTTTATGTAATGCATCGTTTTCAACCAGCAGAACGTTTGGATTTTGTAAAAAGCATGCATCGAAAAAAATTATTTGCTTCAATTAGTGTTGGTATTAAAGACTCTGAATATAAATTTATTGATGAATTAAAGGATGATAAAGAAAGTCCTGAATATATCACTATTGATGTTGCTCATGGCCATTCTGACTTCGTTATCAAAATGATTCACTATATTAAAGATAACTTACCCGAAACATTTTTAATTGTAGGTAATTTAGGTACTCCCGATGCTGTGCGTGAAATTGAACGTGCTGGTGCTGATGCAACTAAAATTGGCATTGGACCTGGTAAAGCATGTATCACTAAATACAAAACTGGTTTTGGTACTGGTGGTTGGCAATTATCTGCTCTTAAATGGTGTTCAAAAGTTGCAACTAAACCAATGATTGCTGATGGTGGAATTAGAACTAACGGCGACTTAGCTAAATCCATTAAATTCGGTGCTTCTATGATTATGATTGGTTCTATGTTTGCTGGTCATTTAGAATCTCCTGGTGAAATTGTGGAAAAAGATGGTAAAAAGTTCAAACAATATTGGGGATCTGCATCTGCTAAACAAAAAGGTGCTCGTCACAATGTTGAAGGACGTCAATTACTGATTCCATATCGTGGCAAAATTAACGATACTCTTACTGAAATGCAAGAAGATCTTCAATCAGCGATTTCATATGCTGGTGGTAAAGATCTAATGGCATTAAGAAAGGTTAATTATGTATTAGTTGATAGTATTGATTAGTTAAGCATATTATTATTTATAATCAATATAATATGATATAATTTTTAAGTTTGGTTAGGTTACCAATAGACATAAATCATATTAAAAGGTTGTATTATATAAATGGAAAAAATGAATATAACAAACGAAACATACAAAGACTTACAGATAGTTAAACATATTAATTGTATGACTTATGATCAATCAGTAATTCAAATGTTAATTGAGTTTTATCAAAAACATGCTAGTGATGGGGAAATAAGTGTCTTTAATACAATGAAAAAAATTTATAAAAATAAAGCGTTGAGAAATATTCTCAACGCTTTATTTTTATTATTCCTTTAATTTTCCCCTAAACTCATCTAATGAATGATATCCTTTGGCTTTCATTATTTCAATTAATTCATTATTGATACGTTGAAAGGCTCCAAGCCCTTCTTCATATAACTGCGTCCCAATTGAAACCATATTAGCACCACAAAGAACGTGCGCAAAAGCATCTTTACCACTGGTAATACCACCAGTTCCGATAATATTGATTGAAGCATTTAAACGTTGACGTAAAGCTCTAACATTAGCCAATGCAGTCGGTAACGCAATAGCACCGCCAATACCACCAAAACCACATTTAGGTTTCAAAACTACACTTTCTTTTTCCACATCAACCCACATACCATTACCAATAGAATTAATGGTATTCACATGACTAAGTGGATATTGGTTTAATATTTTAGCAATTTTATCGAAATGTACTAAATCGAAGTATGGTGGCAATTTAATTCCTAAAGGCTTTTTGAAAAATGCAAAAATCTCTTTTAACATTTGATTGGAACTTGCAAAATCATAGGCCATTTGTGGTTTACCAATTACATTAGGGCAAGAAAGATTCAATTCGGTTAATCCTTGATATTTGGAATCTTGAATTTGATGTAATAGTTCTAAATCTTCTTCTTTGGACATCCCAGCTATTGATAAAATAGTTGGTTTTTGGATGTTTGAATGAGTTACATAGTCTAAATAAAATTGAAATCCTTCATTAGGTAAACCCATCGAATTAATTGATCCAGCTGGTAGTGAATGATAACGAGGTAACGGATTACCAAAGCGACTGTTTGGTGTTGCACTCTTGGTTACTAAGCCACCAGAATAATGATCATTCATTAATTCTTCTAGCTCTTTTTTACTTTGACAATGAATGCCAGATGCATTTAAGAAAAGATTTTTAAATTGAGTATTTTGAATTTTAGATGATAAATCAACAGTCATATAAATAATTCCTCCTATTATAGCGCAGTTACGTCAAATGCTTGTGCTTCGAGTACTGTCAACAGTGATGCTACTGTATCTAAGGCTGTAAATAATGGTACTGAGCTTTCAATTGCAGCCCCTCTAATTTTAGCTTCATCATCAAATGTAGTATTCGAATTATCAATCGTATTAACAACTAATTGTAAGTGATGATTATATAATTCAGTTACTGGATTAATCGCATCTTTGTTAGCAACTTTTCCAACACATTTAGTTTTTAGGCCACCTTTTGCAAAATATTCTTGAGTATTTTTAGTGGCCTCAATTTGAAAACCTAAATGGCGAAAATGTTTTGCTAAATTCAAAGCCGTTGCTTTATCTTCATCAGCTACCGTAAATAAGATAGTCCCCGTATTTGGCACTTGAATACCTGAAGCAATAAATGATTTATATAAAGCTTTAGAAAAGCTCTTATCTGATCCCATCGCTTCACCGGTTGATTTCATTTCTGGTCCTAAAGTATTATCTACCAATGGCAATTTAGAAAAACTAAATACTGGTGATTTAACGCTAATCCTTTTAGCCTTCTTAACTAGACCGGTTTCATATCCCATTTCTGAAAGTTTGTGATTGAGCATCACTTTAGTTGCTAATTGAGTCATTGGCATCTTCGTCACCTTAGACATAAAAGGCACTGTTCTAGAAGCACGTGGATTAACTTCAATGATATATGCTTTACCATCTTTAATGACAAATTGAACATTCATTAAACCTTTAGTGTTTAAAGCTTTCGCTAATTTAATCGAGTCATCTTCAATTTGTTTTTGTACACTTTGATGCATTTGTTGTGGTGGATAAACACCCATTGAATCTCCAGAATGTACTCCTGCTCTTTCAACATGTTCTAAGATTCCAGGAATAACTACTGTTTCACCGTCAGAAATAACATCAACTTCTGCTTCTGAACCTAGTAAGTAGGAGTCAATTAGCACTGGATGATCATTAGAAACCTTCACTGCATTTTGCATATAGTGATTTAACTCATCATCGTTATTCACAATTTCCATTGCTTTTCCACCTAATACATACGATGGCCTAATCATAACGGGATAACCAATTCGATTAGCAATTTTTACAGCTTCCTTTGTGTCAGTGGCTGTATCACCCTCGGGTTGTGGTAAATTTAATTGCTTAATAACTTCATCAAATTGGTGACGATCTTCAGCACGATTAATATCATCAACGGTAGTCCCTAGTATTTTTACACCTCTTTTATGCAAGGCTTCAGCTAAGTTAATTGCTGTTTGACCACCAAATTGTAAAATGACGCCTTCTGGTTTTTCCAAATCTATTACATTTAATACATCCTCTAAAGTTAATGGCTCAAAATATAATTTATCTGAAATCGAAAAATCAGTCGAGACAGTCTCGGGATTAGAATTCATAATAATGGCTTCATATCCTAATTTCTGAATGGTTTGTACTCCATGAACAGTTGCATAGTCAAACTCAACTCCCTGACCAATTCTAATGGGTCCAGATCCTAAAACTAATACTGATGGTTGATTGGTTTTGATTGATTCATTTTCTTGTTCATAAGTTGAGTAGTAATAAGGAGTGTATGATTCGAATTCGCCCGCTGAAGTATCAACCATTTTATAAACAGGAGTAATGTTATTTTGTTTTCTTAAATCACGAATTTCATTTTCACTTTGCTGCCATAATTTAGCTATTTCGGTATCATTAAAGCCATATTGTTTGGCTGTTTCTAATAGTTCAATGGAATGATTGTTCTTTAATTCATTTTCAATTTCAATAATATGTTTAATTTTGTCTAAGAAGAAAATATTAATTTTAGTTATTTCGGATATCTTTTCAATTTTGATATTCCGACGAATTAATTCTGCTATTGAAAAGATCCGATCATCAGTAGCCGGCATTAAGTTAGCTATTAAATCATTTGTAGATATCTTTTTGTAATCTTCATTATCGAAATAGGTTTTACCAATTTCTAGTGATCGAATAGCTTTTAATATAGATTCTCCAAAAGTTCTACCAATGGCCATAACTTCACCGGTGGCTTTCATCTGAGTGCCTAGGTGGTTATCAGCACTAGTAAATTTATCAAATGGCCAACGTGGAATTTTAGTGACTACATAATCTAGAGCTGGTTCAAATTGTGCTAACGTTGTTTGAGTAATTGGATTTTTAATCTCATCTAGATTTAAACCAACTGCAATCTTAGCGGCCAATTTGGCAATCGGATAACCTGTTGCCTTAGAAGCTAACGCAGATGATCGAGATACCCTAGGATTAACTTCAATAATGTAATATTGCATGCTATTTTCACTTATTGCCATTTGAACATTACATCCACCTTCAATATGTAAATTCCGAATTATTTTCAAGGCGGCATCACGCATCATTTCATATTCACGATCAGATAGAGTTTGAACTGGTGAAGTCACAATTGAATCACCAGTGTGAATACCAACAGGGTCTACATTCTCCATTGAACAAACAATCATGGCGTTATCTTTATGGTCGCGCATAACTTCCATTTCAATTTCTTTGTATCCCATAATTGAACGTTCTACTAAGATCTGATTGATCGGTGATAATCTTAGTCCATTATGAGCAATTTCTTTAAATTCATCTAAATCATATGCAAAACCGCCACCAGTACCGCCTAAAGTATAAGCAGGTCTAATTACAAGTGGAAAACCAATTTTGTTAGCAAAGTTGACTGCCTCATCCATACTATTTACCGTCTTTGATTCTGGAACCGGCTCTGAAATTTTAAGCATCAATTCTTTAAATCTTTCGCGATCTTCAGCCTCTTCAATTGAATCTAATTTAGTACCCAGCAGTTCAACATTAAATTCTTTTAAGATTCCCGAATCAGACAATTCTTTAGCCATATTTAGACCTGTCTGCCCTCCCAATGTTGGTAGGATAGCATCTGGTAATTCTTGGCGGATGATTTTGCTAACAAAGTCAACGGTTATTGGTTCAATAAAAACTTTATCGGCAATTTCGGTATCAGTCATAATTGTAGCTGGATTAGAATTAATCAAGATTACTTGATAACCCTCTTCTTTTAATGATAGACATGCCTGTGAACCAGAATAATCAAATTCAGCAGCTTGTCCAATCACAATTGGGCCTGAACCAATCACTAAAATTTTCTTAATATCTGTACGTTTTGGCATTATTTATTCCCCACTTTCTGATTTGCATTCATTGCATCAATAAACTCATCAAATACATATTCTGCATCGTGTGGTCCTGGAGAAGCATCTGGATGATATTGAACAGAAAATGCTGGAAGATGTTTTAATTTTAGTCCTTCAACAGTCCCATCATTAATTTCTCTTTGTGTCACTTCTAAATCAGTGCCTTTTAATGATGATTCATCAACCGCATAACCATGATTTTGCGAGGTAAAGTTAGTCCTAATCTGCTTTTCATCTTTTACAGCATGATTAAATCCACGATGGCCAAATTTCATTTTGTATGTTTTGGCTCCGTTGGCTAGAGCAAATAACTGATGACCCATACAAATTCCTAAAACTGGTAATTGCTGTTCTAATGATTTAATCGTTGGTAAAGCATATGCAATACTTTCTGGATTTCCAGGACCATTTGATAGCAACAATCCGTCAGGATCAACTTTCATAATCTCTTCAGCGCTAGTATCAGAAGGAAAAACAATGACGTTGACATTTCGTTTAGCTAAGGCTCTTAAAATCGAATCTTTCAAGCCAAAATCTATCATCGCAACTCGTAATCCACTATTGGGAGCTTGATAGATACTATTAGTAGATGCTAATTGAGCAGATGAACTTGCTAATGGACTTTTAAAGGCATCATTGATAACTTTCTTGTCTAAGCTATCTACTATAATTGCTTCCATTGATCCATACAATCTTAATTCTTTTGATAACGCCCGAGTATCAATTCCTGAAATTCCTGGTAAATCTTCCCTTTCAGCATATTGTTGCAATGTCATCTTGCTTCGCCAATTACCAGTAAGACGGGCCAATTCTTTCACAATAATTGCATTTACTGCTGGGTGTAAGCTTTCCATATCATCTTGATTAATACCATAATTACCAATCAATGGATAAGTAAATACCAACATCTGACCATCATAACTAGCATCCGTCATACTTTCTTGATAACCTGTCATCCCCGTAGAAAAAACTAGCTCTCCATGAATCATTTTTTTAGAACCAAACCCATTCCCTTTATAAATAGATCCATTTTTCAATACCAAGTAACGTTTCATTAGTAATTACCCCCATTTTGATAAACTAATTTGCCTGCTACAAAAGTTGCCATTGTTTTTCCATAGACTTTTTCACCAATAAATGGTGAATTTTTACCTTTGGATAAAAAGTTTTTAGCATCAATCTTATACGGATGTACTAAGTTCATAATGGTTAAGTCAGCTGGTGACCCTACTTTTATTACACCAGCATTAATATTAAATTTTTGTGCTGGATTTTTACTCATCCAATTAATTAAGGTTTGCATATCAACTAATCCACTTTTTACAAAATTCGTATAAATTAAACTAAAAGCTGTTTCTAACCCAACAATACCGAATGCAGAAGTTAACATTGAACCAGATTTCTCTTTTTCACTATGTGGAGCATGATCAGTTGCTATCATATCAATGGTTCCATCTAGTAAGCCGCCAATTAATGCTTTTCGATCAGTAGGTGTTCTCAGTGGTGGATTCATTTTCATCATTGGATTATCCATTTCAATCATTTCATCGTCTAATAATAAATGATGAGGTGAAACTTCAGCAGTTACATTTACTCCTTCTTTTTTAGCAATTCTTAGTAAATCCACTGACTCTTTGGTTGAAATATGAGCAACATGGTAGTGAACTCCAGAAGCTTTAGCTAAAACCAAATCGCGTGCTAACTGACTAGCTTCTGATAATGGATTCATTCCTGGTAAACATAATTTGTCAGCAGCTGATCCTGCATTCATCACACCACCGTTGATTAAACTATCATCTTCAACATGGGCAGAAATTGGTTTATTCACTAATTTTGCTTGAAGCATCGCTTGATACATTGTTTCAGCATCTTGAACGCCATGTCCATCATTAGTAAATCCAATTGCTCCTAATTTAGCCATCTTTTCAATATCAGAAGTTTTATATGCAATTAAATTGCTCGAGATGGCAGCAAATTGATAAATATTGATCAAGCTCTTCTTTTTATTTCTTTCAAGCTGTTCTTTTAAAACTTCGGGATTATCAATTGCTGGCCTTACATTGGGCATGGCAAGGACACTAGTAAATCCACCATGTGCAGCTGCCTTACTACCAGTTGCAATTGTTTCTTTATAAGTTAATCCGGGGTCTCTAAAATGAACATGCACATCAACCAATCCTGGTAAAATCGTATGATGTTTGGCATCAAATATTTGAGCATCATCTTCCATAATTTCTGGTGCAATTGAAGTAATAACTCCATTTTCAATTAAAAGGTCGACTAAATTATTATTTAAAATTGTGTGCTTAATTAATAGCTTCATTATTTGTCCTCCAAGTATTTATTCAATACAGTTATAAGAATTGCCATTCTTGCGTAAACGCCATTGTTCATTTGTCTAAAAATTCTTGAATTAGATGATTCAACTAATTGCGAAGCAATTTCAACATCCCGATTAACTGGTGCTGGATGCATAATAATAGCTTTATTTTTCATTTTTGCTGCCCTTTGTTTAGTCAATCCATAATCTTCAAAATAATTTTGATTGGTAAATTTTGATACCAATTCATGATTTAGTCTTTCTAGTTGCACCCTTAACATCATTACAACATCTAATTTATCGATAATTTCATCAATGGTTACATAGGTGCCAAATTTATCAAAATCTTTTGGATACCATGCTTTGGGTCCAGCAAAATATATATTTGCACCTAGTCTTTGCAAAATTTCCGCATCTGATCTAGCAACTCTTGAATGCACTAAATCACCAATAATTCCAATACTCAATCCAGCAAATTTGTGGAATTCATCGTCAATAGTTACTAAATCTAACAAACTTTGTGAAGGATGTTGACCACTACCATCACCGGCATTGACCAATGAAATGTTGATATTAGGATCTTTAGATAATTCTTGATACCATCCTGTAAGTTTATGTCTAATCACTAGGCAATCCATTCCAATTGCTTGTAGTGTTTTAATAGTGTCTGATAAAGATTCACCTTTCTTCATTGAACTAGTTTGCGGATTAATGTTGAAAGTTTGTATTCCTAATTTACGCTGTGCCATTTCAAATGAGGTATGGGTTCTAGTACTATTTTCAAAAAATAAATTAGCTGCATATATTGGTTTTTTAAATTTAATTTGCTTACCATTTCTAAATTTATGTGCTAATAAAATCATTTTTTTAATTTCATCATTTGAAAATTCATTAATATTTAAAAAATTCATATCTAAAGTCATTGCAACTCCTTCCAAAATTATAAAAAAAGCACCTTACTACACAGAGTAAGGTGCTTTAGATGGACTGGTATTGTTACTTAAATCCAATGTACCCTCTCTGGAGTAACTTAATTGAAATAAAAAAGACTTTCTGAAAATTCAGAAAGTCCCAAGGTTGGTCTAAAAGTATCCACTTATATCCCATATTTTATAACCCTTGGTGACTCTCTGGTCAGCTATTAAAAGGTCTTTCGTATTTGTTATTTATAATAATAGCACAAATCTTAATATTTACAAGCTACAAAAAAAGACATGGATTAAAAAATCCATGTCTTTTTTATATCAGATGAGTAATTATAGTTAATGCTTAAGATTAAATCTTAGTACCAACCATTTTGTTGCCAGAATGATTGAGCATTTTCCCATGAACCATAACGTGATTGAACATATTGGTTAGCAACTCTTTCTTGATTTGCTTCAGAATAGTCACCATTTAAATAACTCTTATCTAGTTGGTAACGACCATAGTATTGGCCGTTTGAAGCATTGTATGAACCACTTGATTCATGAGATGCAATCCATTCTTTAGCTGAGTTATCACCAGTTGATGCAGATGTATTTTGAGTAGTTGTTGATTGTGTTTGTTGAGCTGGTTGAGTTTGAGCTGAGTTTGCTTGAACTGATTGTGATTGAGTAGTTTGTTGATTATTTGCACTAGCATTACTTGGTAATGTTAATTGTTCACCAACATAAATCATAAAATCAGATGTTTTGTTGTTTGCTTGTTCTAATGAATCTAATGAAACATTATTTTGTTGAGCTAAACTCCATAGAGTATCACCAGACTTAACAGTAACTTTTGTTTGGTCTGCATTTGTATTTGTAGTTTGATCAGCATTGGCAGAACCAGCACTTGCGATGAATAAACCTGCAGCAGCTGCAGTTACGACTAACATTGACTTAATATTGTTTAACTTAATAATAATAATTCACTCCTATAAAAATCTATATCTTGTAATTCGATAATTTTCCAAAGTGTTAATCGCTATTGATTAACTGTTTCATATAGTACATGCTAATCATTACATAGACTTCTCATGAAAATTAAAATAATAGCTTTTTTCGTAATAATGTCTTACTTATGTAATATAAAGACATACTAGTTGAACAAAACGCTATTAGATCAACATTTTAAAATTAAGCAAAATAAGATTAAAAAATATAATATTCATTAATTTTTTTATAAATAAGGGTTGATTTTTGAAAATAGCCCCCTTTGGGGTCATTAAAATTTATAATTTTAGAGAGTATTATATAAAAATGCATCGAAATTAATCGATGCATTTTTTAATTGGCATTTCTAATTAATACCAACCATTTTGTTGCCAGAAAGATTTAGCATTGTCCCATGAACCATAACGTGATTGAACATATTGATCAGCTGTTCTTTCTTGGTTAGCTGCAGAATAGTCCCCGTTTAATGAAGCTTTGGATATTTGGTATTTACCATAATATTGTCCATTTGATGCTCCATATGAACCACTTGATTCGTGAGATGCAATCCAATCTTTAGCAGAATTAGAACTGCTAGAAGAATTAGTAGAACTATTAGTTGATTGAGTCTGGTTAGTAGTTTGTTGTGAAGATTGTGCTTGTTGTGGTTGTACTTGCACATTATCACTAGCACTTGCTGATTGAGCAGTACTTGGTAATACTAATTTTTCTCCAACATAAATAGTATCATTGGAAACATTTTGATTAGCTTGCTTCAAAGCATCTAATGAAACATTATGATTTTGAGATAAGCTCCATAATGAATCACCAGATTTAACAGTTACTGTTTGTGTTTGTTGTGAATTAGAATTTGTGTTTTGATCCGCATTAGCGGCAGTGCCACCTGCAATGAATAATCCGGCAGCGGCAACAGTTGCAAATAAAATTGATTTGATATTGTTTGGTTTAAAAATAAAATCACTCCTGTAAGAAATCTTAAATATATTTTGTTTTCAATTGTTGTTTCTTAACCTTCGTCAATCAACTGACAACATCGTACAATTGTTTTTTTACATAACAGTTGCAAAACCGTTAAAAAATATAGATTATTTGTAACAATGTTTTTGTAATGTAACTTTATGAAACTATAATATTAATTATGCCTGTGACAATAGGAATGATAGTTTTACAAATAAAATTTTATATAAAAAAACATGTAGAAATTCTACATGTTTTTCATTAATACCAATTATTAGAAACCCAATGAGCTTTAGCATTAATCCAAGATCCATATCGATCTGATACATATTGGTTAGCCACCTGCTCTTGATTTTCTGGTGAATAATTACCACCCAAATAGTTTCTATCTAACTGATATCTACCATAGTATTGACCATTTTGTGCTGTATATGAATCAGTCGATTCATGAAAAGAAATCCAGGCCTTTGCATCAGCATTTGCTTGGTTCCATTGATTTTCAGCATTTTCTTTTGCATCCAAGTCTTGATCTTTAGACTTTTGTTGTTTATCAACAACATCTTTCTTCTCTTTTGAGTAAGAATTTTTATTATTCCCATTTAAAAGTAATAAATGATCTCCAGGTAGTAATTGACTATTGTCATATTTACCATTGGTACTTTTTAACATAGAAATAAATACATTATATTTATCTGATAGATTTTCTAAAGTATCACCAGATTTGACAGTAACTACAGAATTAGTATTGGCATCAGCAATATTATTTGTAGATTTACGATAAATAGAAATTGATACTATTGCTAGCATCGCGATAAAAAGGTAAAAAAAGTAACGGTTTCTTTCTGTAATGATTTAAACACTCCTATAAAAAAATATATAATTGCGAATTTTTTGCCCGTAATTGAGCAACAAAAAAATATTTTATAGGTTAAACATTACAAGCAGGTTTCCATAAAATTACAAATATAGACATACAGAAATAATATTAATGTAATTGTAATATATATATTTAAATAATTTATAAAGAGTTGATTTAACAAGGTTTAATTTTTTATCAATATATTATAGGTATATAAACATATCTTAAATATTAGGTTGCATATATAATAAAATGCAACTTAAAARGGATAGTTAAAAATTAACTATCCCTTTTTCATTATTTTGTTGTTTTAATATGTTTAATTTTGATTCCAGTAACCGCACTTAAAATTGAGAAAACTGGTGAAAGAATACTTAAAAAGACAAATGGAGCAAAATGACTTGCTGGCACGTTTAAAGTTGCTGAAATAAATGCACCGGCAACCCCCCATGGTACTAAGTAATTAATTACTGTTCCACCATCTTCTAATGCCCTACTTAATGCGACAGGAGCTAAACCTGCTTTTTTAAAGACTCCTTTAAATGCATTGGCTGGTAAAATTTCTGATAAGAATTGTTCACCAACGAAGATATTAACACCGATGGCTGTAAAGATTACACTAACAATTAATTTAGCATCAGTATTCAAATGTTTAGCCAAAGGAGTAATTACTGCATCAATAATGCCAAGGTGCATTAATAAACCACCGAAGGCTAAAGCAATCATAATCAATGCTATTGTTCCCATCATTGAACTAATTCCACCACGTGAAAGTAAAACATCAACTGATTTATTACCTGTTTTAGATACAAAACCATTCAAAATTAAATCATTCAATTTAATAATCCCGAAATGTGGATGTTCAATGAAAAGTAAAATTGAAGAAACTACGATATTAATAAATAATGTTGGAATAGTTGGAATATGATTCCATGCACAAATTAGAAGTAATGCAATTGGAATCACAGCCCAAAATGTAATGTTGAAATGGGTATTTAAAGTTGCAACAGTTTTGCTAACGTTCCCTAAATTAGCTGATCCGCTACTATGATTCAAAAATACAAAAATAATAAATGAACCAACCATTGCTGGAATTGTAGACCACATTAAATTTTTAATATGATCAATTAAATCTGCTCCGGCAACTGCAGAAGCTAAATTAACAGTTGCAGATAATGGTGAAGATTTATCTCCAAAAACAGCTCCAGAAATAACAGCCCCTGCAATCATTGCTGGATTCATCCCCATGGTAATTCCAATTCCCATAAAGGCAATTCCTAATGTAGAAATTACTGTAAAGGCACTCCCAATTGCAGTTCCGACTAAAGCACAAACTAGAAAAATTGATGGTAAAAACCAATTAACATTAATTAAGTGAAATCCAAAGACCATTAAACTAGGAATAACGCCAGATGCAATCCATACTGCAATTAAACTTCCGATTAAAATGAAGATAAATAATGGAACGATTCCATTTTTAACTCCTACAACAAATCCTTCATCAATATCATCCCATGCAAATCCTCTGAACTTTGCCCAAAATACTAATAACAAAATACTTACTAATATGGGTAGTTCAGGAGAAATACCCAATCCGATGACTCCAAATGACATCATGACAATCATAATTAACAAAACTATAATGCCTTCTAAAACACTAACTTTTGGTTTTTCATTTTCCATGATAAACGCTCCCTTATTTTTTATTCAGTAAATTATGTAATTAAATAGCGTTTATATATCGAGGATTACCTCCACAATTATTTTTATTCATAATCAATACCTCTTCTTTCCATAAAAAAAGTCCCTGTTGTTTAAAACAACAGGGACGAATTAATTTTTATTTTACCGTGGTACCACCCAAATTAGAAATCTATAATAACAAGATTCCTCACTCTCTAGAAAGTAACGGTTCTAGCTCCGTTCTTGGGTAGACACTATCCAACGTATTTCATCAAATTTAACCTGATCGACTCGCAGCAACCGTCGACTTCCTGACGCTCAGTTAAATTGTTACTTAAATTTGGAATAACTGTTTTATTAATATTCGATTAAATAAATATTAGCATCTTATATTTTAAAAGTCAATAAGAAACTAAATCTCTGCTAATTTACGCTTTAAGTAATGCGCCATTTGTTTAGCTGAGTAAATTCCAGTTACTTTTTCAACTGCTTTGCCATTTTTAAACAAGACAATGCTAGGCATACTCATTACTTTATACTGCTTGGCAATATCTTCATTACCATCAACATTCATCTTTCCAAAGTGAATGTTATCAGCAAATTGTTCTTCCATTTGATTCATAACTGGATCCATTATCTTACATGGACCACACCAAGGAGCCCAAAAATCAATAACGGTTATTTTATTATCAGTTTCTTGTTTAATATTATTTCTAGTAATTTCGGTTGAAATATATATCGCTCCTATTTTCTTATCTTACGACGAACAAAATGAATAATAATTGTAACTGCAAAAGTAAGTAGCACAATTAACCCAAAGTATACAGGTGGAATTTCAATATCAATTGCTGGAATTGAAAGAACCAATTTCAATGCAATGATTGCAATTAAGAAGTATGCCATTGATTTAAGCTCAGGAATTTTCTTCATAACAATCATAATAACTTCAGCAATTCCTCGCATACATAAAATGCCAATTAGACCACCAATTAATACAACAACTGGATTTGGTGAAATAGCAAGTGCCGCTAATACTGAATCTACAGAAAAAACAACATCCATAAACTCAATTTGTGCAACTGTCATCCAAAACTGTTTTCGACTACCAGGCTTAGCTTTATTAGAAAAATTCTTCTTTGATTTTTCACGACCAAAGAAATGTTTATAAGCTAAATAAAATAAATATAAACCACCTAAAATTTTAATTTCCCACAAGTGAATTAGGAACGTACCTAACCCAATAATTATAAAACGGAAAATATAAGATCCCCAGATACCATAAAATAGAGATTCTTCTTGCTCTTTTTTATCTGGTAAAACTTGTGTTTGGGCAGCTAATACAACTGCATTATCAACTGATAATAAACATTCAATTAAAACTAATGAAAGAATAACAATCCATGCATCTTCAGATGTAAGGACATTAATCCAATTACTCCCATCAAAAAATGGGCCATATAATTTACCTAATATCGATAACAACTAAGGTCTCCTTTACTTATATAATATAACTATATTATATATTAAATTAATTAAAAAATGACATAAAATGTCTTAATTGTTTATTGCCTCATTGTCATATTTTTCTAGATTATATTGACGAATTAATTTGATTAACGATTTTGCATAAGTAGGATCTGTCGCATAATTATTCTTTTGTAACATATTGGCTTGATCAACATAACTAGTAATATTCTTTTGTTTAATAAAGTTAAGTGCAATTACACGATCATGGTTTTCAACAGCTTCGGTAATACTTGGATATTTTCTAAAGGTTGCAGGAACTGACACTTTCTTTTGTGAACCTTCACGAACAACTTTTTCGCCCTTTTTGGTAGGTGTGTCATTACTTACATATTCATCAGTATAGTATCTGATAGATTGACCTTTGTACTTGCCCTTAATACCAAAAATATTATTAGCTTTCTTATACAATTCAGAAGTTCCCCAATTAGATTCTTGAATTGCTTGGGCAACCACAATACTTGGCAATACTTGATGGTTTTGTTTATAGACCTTAATTGAAGGCTCAGCAATACTTACAGCAAATTTATGCTTGGCTTCAGCTTCTTTTTTTTGTGTTTCTATAATTTGATTTTGATTATCTTTAGCAACTTGGTTTTGTTCCATATTATTGTAAACAGCTTTAGCACCTTTAAAACCAAAAAAGCCAATAATTAAAACAACTATTATTCCAAAAATCCATTTAAAAGTCTTCATTTAAATATTTCTCCTCAAAATTAGTCATTTTTTAATACTTTATAACTAATATTATTTTCTTCATCAATAAATCCATATAGTAATGTTTTCTTTTCTTTATCAAAATATCCCAAATTAACAGCAGGATGATTATTAATATTTTCGATTCCTTGAAACGAGTGTGTCATAAATTTTCTTATAAACTTCATGTTGTCTAGATTCTTTTTAGCCGATTCATGAGCAACAGCTAGAGTGAAACCCTTATCTAAATAATACTTCATTAGATTAGCGCACATGAAATTTTTCATATCAAAAACACGTGATGAATAAGAATTACTACGCATAGATTGAATGTATCCCCTTTGTTCCCAATATCTTAGTTGGCGAGCAGAGACATTCAATATCTTACTAACTTCACCTATTTTAAATATTAATTGATCTAAATCTAAGGCTTTGGGAAATAAAGGCTTGAAATTATTATCCATTGTGTTTTCCTTTCATTGCAATAATATAATTATGAAACCATTTATTAATTTAGCATAATTTTTGTTTAGTTTCATTAATTTTTATATCACAATTAATATTAAACAACAAAAATAACTTTATTACACTATTAATTGCATGATTTAATCGGAATGAAACTGCTTTGTTACACTTTTGCAACATTCTTTTACTATTATTATAAGTACAAATAAACGAGGAGGACATTTTTAGAGATGAAAAAGTATTTTACAAAGTTAGCAATGACCATGATTGCATTTACTTCACTATTATTTATGGGGTCAGCAATCAGCAACAACAATGTACATGCAGATGCAAATGATAATTTTAAACAAGTCTATACAGTTGCCAAATCAAAATTAGGTAGTCCATACATATATGGTGCAACTGGATCCAATGCATTTGATTGTTCAGGATTTACAGGCTATGTTTATAAGAATTCTCTAGGTGTTAGATTACCAAGAACTGCTCAAGCTCAATACAATGCTTCAACTAAGGTTTCACGTAATAACTTACAAAAAGGTGACTTAGTATTTATCGGTGGTTCAACTGCAAGTATCTATCACGTAGGTATGTATATTGGTCACGGTAAAATGATTGATGCACAAAACCGTGGTGTTGTTAAAGAAAGCATCAAAGCTCCTTGGTGGAACGTTGTCGGTTATGGTCATGTCGACGATTAAAAATCTCTAAAATGTTTATAATTAAAAAAGATGTTTCCTAAATTGGGAAACATCTTTTTTAATAGATATATTAACTTAGCTCCTCATGATAATACTTAGAAGCAATTTTGTGATATCTTAATTGGTCTAAGGTTCGATAAATAATCATTCTTAATTCATGTAATTTTATTAAATTGTAGGAGGCTAATTGTACCAAAATCAAACGTTCAGTTCGATAAACAATTTCTTGATTATTCGTTAAAGATAATAAATCTTTATGAATCATATCAGGCACAAATTGAATGATTTTGCCATCATTCAATTGAATATCAAGTTTCTTTTTTGCTTGCATTGTCTAAATAAACCTCCCCTAATAACTAACTTTTATTTTACAACAAATTATATAAATTTCAACTATATATAGATTTCAAAAATAAAAAAATCTATATATAGTAGATACTGAAATTTAGATTAAATAAAAGAATGTCATTTTTTTATTTGTCTGTTAATATTAAAACTATTATGAATTATCAAAGGAGCTATAAAATTGAAAGCGATGAATTATATTCGTCAAAAATTAAGTACTAGACTGGGATTCTTTAGTCTGTTGTTATTTCTTTTTTGGCTAAAAACTATATACGCATATTTTTATGATTTTCAGTTAGGATTAAATAGTCCTTTTGAATTCATAGTGGCTTTGATAAACCCTATTGCAACAACTGCCTTTTTATTTGGTATTGCAATGTATATCAAGCCAAGTCGTTTATTCTATCCTATTATATTAATCCTAGATATCGTAAATACTCTATTATTGTATTTAAACGTTATATATTTCCGTGAATTCACTGATTTTATGACGATTAGTACTATGACCGGTTATTCTAAAGTAAATCAAGGACTAAGTGGTTCTTCTTTAGCTTTAACTATGCCCCATGATATTTTCTTCTGGTTAGACATAGTATTAGTTATATTATTGATGTTATTTAGATTCATTAAAATCGACAAAAGGAATATTGGTTTTAAGGGATCATTCACAATCACTTCATTATCTATCCTATTGTTTACTGTAAATTTATCACTGGGTGAAATGGATAGACCCCAACTGCTAACAAGAACTTTTGATCGAACTTACATAGTAAAATATTTAGGAATTGACTCTTTCACTATGTATGATGCTATTAAACAACAACATAATAATGATTTAAGAGCAATGGCTACTAAGTCAGAAATGGATGATGTTTTAAAATATACACGTAAACATTATGCTGCTCCTAATAACAAAATGTTTGGTATGGCTAAAGGCAAGAATGTTTTTGTAATTCATTTAGAGAGTTTTCAGCAATTCTTAATTAATAAAAAGATTAATGGTAAAGAAGTTACTCCCTTTTTAAACAGTTTATACAAAAATAAGTCCACTTATTCATTCGATAATTTCTTCCATCAAGTTGGTCAAGGAAAAACATCAGATGCTGAGAATATGCTAGAAACCAGTACATTTGGGTTACCACAAGGATCATTATTCACCCAATTTGGTAGTGATAATATTTTCCAGGCAGCTCCAGCTATTTTAAAACAACAAAAAAATTATTCTAGTGCCGTATTTCATGGAAATGTTGCCAGTTTTTGGAATCGTAACAGTGTTTACAAAAATATGGGATACCAATATTTCTTTGATTCTAGTTACTATGATACTTCTGGTGATAAATCACTTGGCTATGGATTAAAAGATAAGTTATTATTTAAAGACTCAGTAAAATACCTGCAAAGATTACAACAACCTTTTTATGCTAAGTATATAACTGTTACCAATCACTTCCCTTATACTTTGGATAATGAAGATTCTAAATTTAAGACTACTAACACTGGTGATAGCAGTGTTGATAATTACTTTAAAACTGCTCATTATTTAGATCAATCTATTAAAGAATTTTATAGTTATCTTAATAAGGTCGGCTTATTGAAAAAATCTATCATTATGCTTTATGGTGATCATTATGGTATTTCAAATTCTGAAAATCCTAATTTAGCCAAAGTTATTGGTAAAAATCCTGATAATTGGAATGATTTTGATAATGCACAATTACAAAGAGTCCCATTGATGTTTAATATTCCTGGCAAAAAAGGTGGTTATGTTGACCATACTTATGGTGGTGAAATTGATGTGCTGCCTACTTTATTACATTTATTAGGTATTAATACTAAGAATTATGTTCAATTTGGAACTGACTTGTTCTCAAAAGAACATGACACAATTGTTGCATTTAGAAATCGAGATTGGGTAAGTACTAAATATACTTCAATTGGTGGTACTATTTACAGCAATAAGACTGGTAAAGAATTACAACCATCCCCTAATCAAAGACGAATTTTTAATAAAATGCAAGCACGTGTAAATACTGAATTATCGTTTTCAGATGAATTAAATGAACAAAACTTACTACGTTTTTACAATCCAAGTGGATTTACACCAATAAATCCTAGTGATTATAATTACACCAATGGATTACAAAAAGAAAAAGGTAAGGAAACCGAACTAGGTAAAAAATCCACTAGTATCTTTAGTCAAAATAAGAATCATTCTACTAAAGCATTGTATAAAACTGATGCCCCGGAATTAAAACATTATACTAATGGAAATTCTAAGTTAAATAACAAAAAGCAAGACCTTGATAATTAAATAAAAGCGAACATTTTAATCATAAGTGTTCGCTTTTTTATTTGAATTTTATAATTTTTATTCTAAAATGACTGTAATAAATTTATAGTAATAAGTGAGCGCTAAAAATGAAAAGATTTAAAAACAAAAAGATTGAATTATTATATAGTATTTTTATTGTTACGCTAGCAATTGTATCTGTTTTGCTTGTCATATTTGATTATTTTAATGTTATTAATATTTACCATGGACTTTTATTCAAAATATATTATGGTATTTGGATATTTTATATCATAGATTATGTAACTGGATTCTTTATGGCAAAAAATAAAAAGCAATTTCTTTTAGATACTGCTTTGGACTTAATATCATTGATTCCAGCACATCCCATTTTTGTAATTTTTCGCTTATACCGAGTGATAAGAATCGTAAGATATTACAATATCTTTTGGAAATTTGGCTGGGATGGTAAATTTACTGGCGGGTTACATCGTTTTATATATGATACTGGATTTATTTATCTATTTTCTGTCAGTATTGTAATTTTAATTTTAAGTGCATTAATTTTTGCATTTTTTGAACATTATAATCTATCCACTTCTTTGTGGTGGGCAATTACAACTGCTACCACTGTTGGTTATGGTGATATTGCCCCTCAAACTGGTGGCGGTAGGTGTATCGCCGTATTCCTAATGTTCGGTGGGGTTGGTTTTATTGGTTTATTAACATCTACCATTACTGATTTTTTCACTCATGATAGTAGTGACGCAACTGACGACAAAATTGATAAACTAAGTACACAAATTGAAGAATTAACCAAACAAGTTAACTATCTACAAAAAAACGTCAATAAAAAAAGTGCTCCTCAAAAAAGGAACACTAAAAATAAAAACTAATCATTGGTTAGCTGAGTACTATGAATTGGAGTATGATTATCAGGATATAAATCATTCATGATTGCATTAACTGCAATAGGAACTTCTCCAAAGCCAGTGGCGATAATAGTTTGTTTACCATTATATTTGGCTTGATCACCTACTGAATATATATTATGAATGTTGGTTTCTAAAGTTGGGTTAACTTTAGTAGCATGATGATCTTTTTCTAGGTCTAAATTCCAACCTTCCATATCTTTGTTGTTAGAAATAAAACCATAATTTACTAAAATTTTATCAACGTTAATATTTTTAAAATCATTATCGGTCTTCATCTTTTTAGCAACAACTGTAACTTGGTCATTATCAGCAGCTTTCAATTGTTTAATTAAATATGGGGTAATTAATTCAACAGAAGATTTTTTCAATAAATCCACCATATGTTCTAATCCTCTAAACTCATTACGACGGTGAAGTAAGTAGACTTTTTTGGCAGTCTTTTCTAACATTAAAGCTTGATCAATTGCTGAATCGCCACCTCCAGCAACTAAAACTGTCTTATCTTTGAATTGTTGAATATCTTTAGCAGTATAAAATAGTTGTTTGCCTTCAAAATCATCGGCACCATCTGCCATTAATTTACGCGGATTAAATGCCCCGTTCCCTACTGCAATAATAATGGCTTTCGATTTACTATTACCTTTATTGGTAGTAATATTAAACATATTTTCATCTTTGACTACATTGGTAACCGTCTCATTTAATTTAATATCACCATTCATTGTATCTAGTTGGCTTTGCAAATTACTTACCAAATCACGACCTTTAATAGCTGCTTGGCCAGGAATATCTAATAAAGTTTTTTCTGGATAAAGAGCATTTACTTGGCCACCTAATTCAGATAAGCTTTCAATAATTTGAAACTTAGCATCTCTTAAACCAGCATATAAACCTGCAAACATTCCAACAGGACCACCGCCAATAATTGTGATATCATAAGTTGAATCTGTCATTTTAAATTAACTCCTTTTATTTTGGTGTTATTTAATATATTATGTACCATATAGTTATACTTTAGCAAAGGAAGAGCACTTATGCACAGCAGAAGAAAAAGAAAGATTATCATCGGAATTGTTTTGTTTCTAGAAGCAATTGCGTTTATTACATCTACCCTTTGGGTTTTTAGAGGACGCGTCTTAAATGACGTTAAAGTCGAAAAAAGCAGAACCGCAACCATTTTCATCCCTGGTTATGGTGGAAATGCCGTTTCTACTGATGATTTCATAAACCAATTTAATGATCATGGAATTGCTAAACGTTCATTACGTATTTATATATCTAATGATGGTAAAGTTTCTACCATGAAACAATATGTTAAAAAGATTAAGAAAGATAACCCATTAGTGCAATTAATTTTCCAAGATAATACCCATCCTGAAAAACAAGCTGATCAAATGGTTAATGTAATGTCATACCTACATGATAAATACAACATTAAATCAGTAAACTTCTTAGGACATTCATCTGGTGGAACAATTGCCTATGAATATATGGTAAAGCATCCACATCAAAAGAATGCTCCAGAGGCTAATAAATTTGTAAGTATCGCTAATGATTATGATCCAAATGATAAACGTGTTAAGAATTTACCTCGTACTTTACATGTATTAAACATTGCTGGTGAAATTTATAATGTTGGTACTGATGGTGAAGAAGCCGTAAATATTGTTAAGCCTATGGGCAAATTGGTATCTCCATATGTTAAGAGTTATCAATTCTATCTCTATCGAGCTGATCCACTTTCAGCAGAACATTCAATGCTTCATGAAAACCCTAGCCTTGATAAGACGATTGCTGAATTCTTGTTTAACAAACACCCTAAATTATAATAAAAAGACTGAAGATATATGCTTCAGTCTTTTTTATTGTTCGGATTTAAAATAGTTTATTAAATAAATTGTATTAAAATGGTTTATTTTTTCAGTTTTTAGCAATATAATGAGTTTATAAATGAAAAATGTTCATGAAAAAATAATTTCATGAGGGGCAAAAAAACTTGGGAGGGTTTTTCATTATGGCAAAAAAGAAATTAATTCTTGATTTAGATACTGGTGTAGACGATGCAATGGCTATTGCTTATGCTGTCGCTGCACCTGATGCTGACTTAGTTGGTATCGTTAATTCTTATGGAAATGTAGTTGTTGAACAAGCGGCTAAAAATTCATTACAGATCCTTGATTTACTAGGTGCAAATGATGTGCCAGTATTTGAAGGTGAAAGTCATTCACAAACAAGTGATCATTTTGATGTAATGCCTGTTTCAGCTCACATTCATGGTAAAAATGGAATTGGTGAAGTTCAATTACCAGAAAGTAGCCGTTCAGTAGAAAAAGAATCTGGTGTTGATTTTATGATTGATGCTGCACATAAATATGGCAAAGATTTAACTATTATTCCTACTGGTCCATTAACCAATTTGGCAGCAGCACTCCGTAAAGACCCTGAAATTAGTGATTTAATTGGTCATGTTACTTTAATGGGTGGTGCTTTAACCGTTCCCGGTAATGTTTCAGATGCTGCTGAAGCAAACATCAACCAAGATGCTGAAGCTGCAAATGAAGTCTTTACTAACAAAGTTCCCGTTACTATGGTTGGTTTAGATGTTACATTAAGAACATTATTAACTAAAAAAGAAACTCAACAATGGCGTGATTTAGGTACAACAGCTGGCGAAAAATTTGCTGACATTGTTGATTATTACATTGGCATTTATGATGAAATGTATCCTGAATTAGGCGGTTGTTCACTTCATGATCCGCTAGCAGTTGGTGTTGCTTGTGATCCTACCTTTGTTCAAACATTGGATCTTGATATGATTGTACATCATGGTGAAGAAAATTATGGTCGTACTACTGGTGACACCGCTAAGTTAGATGATCCTAATCCTTCAGACCAAGCAGCAATTCAAGTTGATGACAAACGTTATCTAAAAACATTTATGCAATACTTAACTAAATTATTCGCTGATAATAAATAATAAAAAAGTTTCCTACTATAAAATAATTAGTAGGAAACTTTTTTATTTAGTCTTTAAAATATTTTTCTAAATAAGCAGCAACACCATCTTGATCATGATTCAATGTCACATCATCACCAATTGCTTTAATATCATCATTAGCATTGTCCATTACTATCCCTAATTGTGCCGCTTTTAACATTTCAATATCGTTTTCCGCATCACCAAATGACATTAGATTATCAAAATCTAAGTCAAAATGTTTCAATAATTGTTCTAAGCCAACTGATTTATTCATACCGTTTTGAATAAATTCCATAATCTTAGGTTGTGAACGTACGATATGATAATTATTTTGCACCTCTTCAGGCATATGGTCACGAGCCCAATCCAATTTAGCTGATTGTTCTGACATAATGGCTTTACTATATTCCTTATCAGATAGGTCATCAAATTTAGCATTAATAAATTCTAAATCAGAATTTAAAACTTCTTTATAAGTAGACTTAACTAAGTCTGTTAATTCATATACTTTTTCAAAATCTAAAATATCTAATGGTAAATCGTTCTCTTTAGCAAAGTTATGCACCAAATCAAAATCTTTTAATTTTAAGCCTTTTTTGAATAGTAAGTGCTTATCACGATTTCTAATAACCATTGCTCCATTAAAGGTAATGGTGTAGTCTTGTCCTTCTGTTAATCCTAATTGTTCAATATATGGCCACACTGCATTAATTGGACGCCCAGTACATAAAACAATTTTAATGCCTTGGCTATGTAGTCTTTTCAAAATATCTTCATTTTTTGGGCTAATTTCTTTATGTGAATTTAATAAGGTATTATCTAAATCTAACGCAATCATTTGTATCATAAAATTCATCTCCCCTGTTAATACCATTCTATACAAAAAAAGCATTAATTCAAATATGAATTAATGCCGTATACTCTAAAAATCAAGCTTAAGCTTCGAGTTGTGATTCGAGTTCCTTCAATTCAGTTTCGCGAATAGAACGTGGTAAGAAACGACGAATTTCTTCTTCGTTATAACCAACTTCTAGACGCTTGTTATCAAACACGATAGGGCGCTTAATTAAATCTGGATATTTAACAACTAAATCAACTAATTTTGATAATGATAGACTATCAAAATCAATGTTTAATTTCTTAAATATTTTGGAACGAGTTGAAATAATATCTTCACTACCATTTTCAGTTAAACGAAGAATTTGTTTTACTTCGTCTGCATTTAATGGATTAGAATTGATGTTTCTTTCCTTAAATGAGATATTATGAGCTTTTAACCAAGCTCTGGCTTTACGACTTGAAGCACTACTTGGTGCAACATAAAGATTCAACATATCTATCACCTCTAAAATCGCTTAATTAACGAAAAAACAAGTATATCTAATTATAAATACTTACTAATAGTAAATATTCATAACTACTTTTATGCTAACACAATAGAATTAGAAATCAACAGCATTTAAAAACATATTATAAATTTACACAATCATAAAATAAGATTATAATTTCAATAAATGAACGGAATATATACGGGAGTGAAAAAGAATGAAAATTAACATTTTAGCAACTAGTGATACTCACGGATTCTTATTCCCTACTAACTATGTAAATTTAAAAGATAATAAACCTTTTGGGCTTTTAAGATGCGCATCTTGCTTTAAAGACCAAAAAGAAAAAATGGAAAATACTGTAACTATCGACAATGGTGACTTTATAGAAGGATCGCCTTTAGCGTATTTTATAGCTAAAGTTAAAAAGCAACCTTCACCCTCTCAAATTAGTAATACCTTCAATATGATGGATTATGATTTTGGAGTTTTAGGTAACCATGAATTTAATTATGGATTGGATTATTTACATAAAGCAATTAAAGAATCTGACCGCCAATTTTTATGTGCTAATATTATCGACGAGCACAATAATCATCCACTTGGTAAACCATATGCAATTAAGAATATCAATGGTATTAAAATTGGCTTTTTAGGCTTAACCACTCAAGGTACTACCAAATGGGAAAATCCCGATAATCTAAAGGGTCTAACATTTTTATCAGCAGCTGATACTGCTAAAAAATACATTCCTGAAATGCGTAAACAAACCGACTTAAATGTTATTGTTTATCACGGTGGTATTGAAAAAGATGAATTTGGCAATCCCACTGAAGAACTAAATGGCGAAAACGAAACCTACGAAATTTTGTCTAACATTGATGGTATTGATGCCATCGTTACTGGTCACCAACATCGCAAAATTGCTGGCCACCTATTCAATGTTCCAATCATCCAAGTAGGTCATCGTGGTGAATATGTGGGACACATTGAACTAGATATTGATCAAAAAGACGGCAAATATTTTGTAAAAAATAGTAATGCCGAATTAATCGAAACAAAAGACTATAAAATAGATAACGAAATTGCTAAAACATTATTACCTACACAAAATCAAATTAATAATTGGTTAGATGAACCGATGGCAAATATTCAAGGTAATATGGAGTTTAATGATTCTTTTAATGTTCGTTTAAATAAAAATAGTTTTATTCAATTTATCCAAGAAATTCAAATGACAACTATGGGTGTTGATATTTCAGCTACTGCTCTCTTTAACAATGAAGCGCATGGATTTGAGAACCCAATCACGATGCGTAATATTATAACTAATTATGTCTATCCAAATACACTAGCTGTGTTAGAAATAACCGGTGCTGATTTAAAAGCTGCTATTGAAACTAGTGCCAAATATTTTACAGCTGAAAATGGAAATATAACCATTAATCATGATTATATTTTCCCTAAAGCTAAGCATTATAACTATGATATGTATGAAGGAATTGACTATGTAATCAATGTTGCCAAACCATTTGGTCAACGTGTTACAAAATTACTGTATCATGGCAAACCAGTTGTTAGTGATCAAAAACTAAAAATTGCTTTAAATATTTATCGAGCTGTTGGTGGTGGTAATTTTACAATGTTTAATGCTAGTAAAATTATCAAAAAAGATGGTCGTATGATGAGTCAATTAATCGCTGATTATTTAAGAAATCATAAAAATATTAAAGCCAAAAACAATCATAACTTTAAAGTGATTTATGAACCATAAAAAATAACCTCTAGAAAAATCTAGAGGTTATTTTTTATTTACTACTTGAATACTGTTTTTTGCGTTTTCCAACATATTGAACTGCTTTTAATGAACGAATAGCTGTCACTTTAATTTTACCAGGATAAGTTAATTCATCTTGAATCTGATCTCTAACATGTTGAGTAAGTGCTTTACTCTTGTCATCATTCAGAATTTCTGGATTAACAATAATTCTAATCTCACGACCAGCTTGAATAGCATAACTATCTTTAACACCTTTATGTTGATTAGCAATATTTTCAAGATTTCTTAAACGAGTAACATATTCTTCAATTGATTCACTTCTAGCACCAGGTCTAGCTCCTGACATTGAATCCGCAGTTGCTACTAAAATGGAAATGGCATTAGTTGGCTCGACATCCCCATGATGAGAAGCAATTGCATTAACAACAACGGGATCTTCATCAAATGCTTTAGTCAATTTAACTCCTAACTCAACATGCGTCCCATCAACTTCGTGGTCAATGGCTTTTCCAATATCGTGCAACAAACCTGCGCGTTTGGCTAATTTAACATTCATTCCCAATTCAGCAGCTAACACACCAGTGATTTGAGCAACCTCAATTGAATGATATAAAACATTTTGCCCATAACTAGTTCTAAATTTTAGTTTTCCAATAATCTTCATTAAATCAGGATGCATTAATCCCACTTTTAATGAACGAACAACATTTTCACCAGTTTCACGCAAACCAGCATGTACATTTTGTGTTGAAACATTAACTTGGTTTTCAATATTACTATTAGTAAATTGGCGAGAAATAATTAAGTTTTCGATGGTTGTACGAACAATTTCACGACGAAAGGCGTCATGAGTAACAATATGCAATAATAGCAAATTTTCATCATCAAATATTAATTCAGTTCCCGTCAACGATTCTAATAGTCGAATATGTTGTTCGTCTCTTCCAATTAACTTAGCTTTTAGATCGCCATTTGGTAAAACTATATTTCTTTCAATGTGTGTCTTGGGTTCATCACGAGCACCACGTTGAATTGATTCAATTAATAATGAGTTAGCTCGTTTATTAGCAGAAACCTTACTTTCAGCCAATTGATACTTAACTTCAATATCCATTTCTCGTTTTAACTTTTGCTTAGTATTTACTAATACATAATCACGAGCTTGATCAAAATTAAAATCACTAATTTGTTCAAGTTTAGCATGCCGTTGATTTAAAATATCATGGGCATTATCTAAAGTCTTATCAACATCTGAAGCCAGTGCATCTTGTTGTGACTTACGATTATTTAAGTCGTTGGAAAACCCTAGTAAACGTTCTTTCATTTGATCTAAAAATTCTTCATGTTGATCAAGACGTTGATTACGAGTCTCATTTTCATATTTTTGTGTGTCAATTTCATCATTAGAAGTCTTAATATATTGATCAATATCATGCTTTTCTTTATTAGCGATATTATTACAATATTCTTCAACTTTGCGATTATCATCTTCAAGATAGTATTTTGCCTTTATTTGTGCATTATTTATTTCATTATTCATTTTAAATTTATTGATAAATACACCAGCGATAATTCCTAATGACAAAAATAACGCAAATAATAAACCAACCAAAATGGCATCCCCCCTTTCTAAAATTATTAATTACTTTTTATATTAAATTTAATTTAAAGTATCTATATACTCTTATTATCATAACATTTTAAAACCCTTTTTTTATAATAATAAACAATAATTTTATAAAAAATAAGCTATAAAATCAATTATAGCTTATCTATATTAGTTAAAATAACGATCTAAGAAAGATTTGATTGTTTTAACATATAATTCTGGATTAGTTTGATAAGATGCCGCATGTGGAGCATTTTTAACTAATAATAGTTTTTTAGGTCCCTTGGTTGCATTGTAAACAGGATAAACCATTCTAGTAGGTACAAAATTATCTTTAGATCCATGAATAAATAACATTGGTTTATGATTCTTTTTAACTTGTTTCAAGGCAGAAGCTGTATACAAACTATAACCAGCTCTAATATGGGTAATACCACTTAAAATTGGTACTAATGGCCATCTAGGGAAATCTGATAAATGATATAACTGTTTTGCTTCATGATTAATTTCATCTGAAGCACTAGTGTACCCACAGTCTTCAATATAAGCCTTCAATTGAGATGGTACAGATTTTTCACCAGATACCATCATGGTAGTAGCACCCCCCATGCTAACTCCAAACATAATCAATTGAGAATCCTTACCATTTTCTTCAATTATTCGACGCATCCATTTGATATAATCCATACGATCGGGCCAACCATATCCTACGTAATTACCTTGACTTTGACCATGGCCACGACTATCAGGAGTTAAAACATTGTATCCCATTTGATGAAAGATATAAGCATATGGAGCCATTAGCTCTTTATTTCCCATATATCCATGTGCAATGACTACCGTTTTCTTTGTGGGTTTATCAGCTGGTAAATAGTTAGCAACTAGTTTTAGATGATCAGTTGTCGACATTTGGGTCCAACGATATTTTTTAGCTGATTTATACCACTGATCACCTGGATAAAGTGGTGATGATTTAGATATTTTTTTGTCCTTCAAGAAATTCTTCTTTCCTGGAACTACTGCCACATGATAGAAATATAGTCCAGCTCCCAAAAAGCCAAAACACAATAGGAAAAAGAATATGCCTAAAGTAGTTAAGAAAATTTTTATTTTTTTACCCAAATCAAACCACTCCATTTAATTTAATATTATTTTGATTATATGTTGCATATTACTAAAATACAACTATCTAACAGGATTTATTATTTTAAGTTATACTATTATTAGAGGTGATTCAGTTGTTTCCAATAAGATTAAAAGCATTAAGAAAAGGCCAAAAAATTAGTTTAAAACAATTGGCAGAAAACTTGAATAAGTATTCAAAGGATAGTAAACATCATAATACCCCTGCCCAAATTGGTAATTGGGAACGTGGTGTTAGGTCGCCATCATATTTAGAAATCAAAAAATTATCTTCATATTTTAATGTTAGCATGGACTACTTAATTGGTAGAACATCAATTCAACATGTCAATTTAGAGACTGTTTTAATGAGTGAAAATAAAATAACATTTAATGATCAAACATTGACTCATCATGATCGTTATGAAATTTTCCAATTAATTAATGGCTATTTGCATGGCAAAGATAACAATAATACAGAAAATAAAAATAATGAATATCAAGAAAGTTTAAATTTGGATTTAGATGATGATAAATAAAAAGATGATTTCAAGAAGAAATCATCTTTTTTGTTAATCTTTTGGTAAATTGGGATTATTTAAATGTCCAACTTGCCCTTTAAATTCATTAGCATTAACTTCAATATCTTTATTTTTATTAAATGCTCGATCATTAATTGAAACTGTATAGTCTGCGTTTTCACCATGTTCAGATTGATCTAGGCCACGCATTTCTTCCTGCTTAGTTACACGCATTGGCATAACTAATCTTAATAAAGAAATAATAATTGAACAGGCAATTACAACAAAAATAATAGTGCCAAATGTAGCAATTAGTTGAATAAATACCATATGGAAACCACCACCATAAAATAAACCATTGGTAGTTACGGCCGAGTTAACTGATTTAGTAGCTAAAAATCCGGTTAAAATGCTACCAACAATTCCGCTAACTCCGTGGCAACCAAAAGCATCTAAAACATCATCTACCCCAATTTTAGGCTTCAAATAATTTACAAATAAATAACTAGCAAATGTAGCTACAATCCCAATCACAAATGAACCTGTAATAGTGACAAAACCGGCAGCTGGAGTAATACCCACTAATCCACATAATGTTCCAGTACATACGCCATCTAATTGTGGTTTACCGACAAAATACATATCTAATAGCATCCAAACAAGCATTGAAGTGGCTGTTGCAACCGTTGTTGTCATAGTTGCTTGCATCGCAACATTGTTAACTGCTAATGCAGATCCAGCATTAAATCCATACCATCCAATCCATAAAATAGTCGTACCCAATAAAACCCAAGGTAAATTATAATGATGGGCATGGCGATTGCCTTTCATTCGCTTACCTAAAAAGATAGATAAAATTAAAGCAGTAATTCCCGCATTAATATGAACAACGGTCCCCCCAGCAAAATCTAAAGTTCCTAATTTTGCTAAAATACCATTTGGTGACCAAACCATATGTACCATTGGATAATATAAAACGATTGACCATAATATAATAAAAACCAATAGAAATTTAAAATGGATGCGTCCAACAACAGATCCAACAAATAACGCTGGGGTAATCACCGCAAACATCATTTCAAAAATAGCATAAACACTGGTTGGAATTTTATTAGGCATCAAAGTCTTTAAGTCAATTCCATGCATCAAAGGATTTGATAAGTTCCCAATAAATCCTCCAATATTACCAGAAAAAGATAAACTATAACCTAAAATAATCCATAATAAGATTGCCAAACCAGTAATAATAAAAACTGACAGCATCGTGTTAACTACATTTTTCTTTGAAACCAGTCCTCCATAGAAAAATGCTAAACCTGGAGTCATAAATAATACCAAAATACTTGATAAAAATACGAATGATGTACTAGCTAAATCCATTATTATCGCTTCCCTTATGTTTATGTAATGAATTATAACATTAAAAAGGGATAAATGTTAAAAATATTGAAATTTCGTTATTTTTTCGTAAGATAATGTTATAAGTTATTACATAAAATGTATTTTGCATCATTTGTTTTTTTCAAATACAATTAAATAGTTAAAGGTGGTTATTATGAATAAAAAACAGCTAATAAAAAAATTACGTAAAAATAAAAAAAAAGTCAAAAAGCCCTCATATATTGAAAGAATGAAAAAATATAGAAAAATCTTCAGTGATTTTCCTGCCATCATTTTTTTAGTTAATAATATATTGGAAGCTGATCGACTTTTAAGATCAAATCAATTACCACAAGATTTGCCAGAATTAATTTTACCCGATAATATTCAAGATGAAATTTTCCAGTTTGTTAATAATCAATACTCAATGAATGATCGTGAAGGTGACAAGGTATGGAATAAATATGTAGATCAATTGCCTATCTTAGATAAAGATTTAAGGTCATTTCGTGATTATTTAGAAGCTGAGTATGGCATGTGGGCATATATATCAGCTCCATTTACAAATGGTATTGCTAAATATCTAAATGGTAAAAAAACACTTGAAGTCATGGCTGGGAATGGTTATATTTCGAAGGGTTTGCGTGATGCCAGAGCAGATGTTATTTGTACTGATAGTATGAGCTGGCAAAAAGAAAATGAAACTGGCCATCATTTAGTAACTAATATTGAAAAATTAGATGCTAATGCCGCCTTTGATAAATATAAACATGAAATTGACGTTGTCATTATGTGTTGGTCGCCTGATGGTGTGGATATCGATTGGCAATTACTACAAAAAATTCGTGAATATAATAAAGATATTCATCTAATAGTAATTGGTGAAAAGTATGGTGCTACTGATTCCAAATCATTCTGGGATAATGCAAAAATTATTAATTCAGACATCGCAAATGAATTAAATAAACATCATCGCCCGTTTGACTTAATTAAAGATCAATTATATTTTGTAAATTAAAATAAAAAAATCCCCCAACTTAATAGTTGGGGGATTTTTGTGGCATTTATCAAATAAATGGATAAGTGGTGTTCACATCACCAACATTATCAAACACGCTACAATACGGTAGCATTATGTGTCCCACATCAAAAACGTCACTTAATCATCATCTGATGAAAACAACACAAGTTGCGTGACCTTCTCGACTCATCGCAAATTAATTATAACATGTTTTGAATTATTTTTTGCTAGATTTTTTCTTTTTAGTCGTTTTCTTTTTGCCTTTAGAATCTTGAGCCAATTCTTTTTCAGCTTTAAGACGTTTTTCTGTATTTTCATCAATTGATGCCAACTGATCTTTAGACCAATCAGCTATTTTTTGTTCTAGCTTAGCGTTATCAGAAAAATCATCTTGAGAAGATAATTCATCAATACGTAATTTAGAACGATTAACATCTGGTGATTCCACAATCATGTATATATTTAAGTCGCAATCTCCATCGCCAGACATCATTTTACTAATATTTTTAGAATAACGATACGGTAAGTTAACAATACAATTTTGCAAGAAAAAGCTGGTTTCTTCACCTTTTACATGTAGCATTGCAGACGCTAAGTGGCCCAAATTAACTTGTTCTTCCATAAATTTTAAAAGTGGTTGAAATGACTTAACTGGATTATTAGCTAAGTCGGCAGAGGTTACTTCAACAGTTTGCACCTCAAATTGTTCATCATTAATCTTATCAATGAATTCTTGTACATCCATTTTCATTTTTTACACCTATTTTTTCTTTATATTTCGTTTTACAATTCTTACATAGTCATTTTTTATACGTGGCCATGCAAGACGATACCAAAAGAGATTTACAATTACACCAATGATAGCAATTAAAATGGCACCAAAACGATGTAAAGCAGGCACATCAGAGCTTCTAAACATAGTATTGATAATTACAAATAAACTAAGTGTATAGATACCAATAATGACCCCTAAAAAATGATATGCAAACTTCCATCTAATGTAGCCTAAAACATTAAAACCAACATATAAAATAATTGCAATAATAATTGTTTTAAGTAAATCAGCACTATTTCCACTCATTAAAATATCGCATATAATAAATATTATTAATGATAATGCACTGACTAACGCAATTTTATGTTTATTCATATTCTCCTCCAGTACATTTTACTCATTTACACCTTATCACAACTTATTATATTTTACTAAAAAATTTTCAGAAAGCAGGCCTGAAATGCATAAGTGGATGTATCAAATAATAGTTCAAAATCTTAAATCGACTATTAGCATTAGAGAATATTTAAGCCAATATTTATTAATACCTAAACATTTAATTTTTTCATTAAGAAAAGATAAAAGAGTAACTGTTAATAAAAAATATTTACCCATGAATTTTACCGTCAAAAATGATGATCATATTAAAATTACATTTATTGATAATGATTTCAACTTGCCAACCCAAAATTTATTTCCTGATAATAGTCAAAGTATCAAAATATTATTTGAAAATAACGATTTATTAGTAGTAAATAAAAAACGTGGTATCAAGACCCATCCTAACAAGCCTCAGGAAATTGGAACTCTTTTGAACTTTTGTGAAGGATACCTAAATAAGTTCAATCAACACGCTTATATGATTCATCGCTTAGATCAAGAAACTTCAGGAGCCATTATAGTTGGTAAGAATCCTGCTGTTGTTCCAATTTTAGTAAGATTAATTAAGGACAAGACAATCCATCGTACATATTTAGCATGGGTTAATGGAATCTTCCATCAAAAATGGGTAAAATTAATTTACCCATTGGTTATGACCAAACAGATAAAAGAAAAAGAGCAATAAACGGTCCAAATGCCAAAAAAGCATTAACTGAATATCAAGTTATAAAAGAATACAAAAACAAATCTCTAGTCGAAATTAATATCCAAACAGGACGCACCCATCAAATTAGAGTTCATATGCAAGCAATGGGACATCCTATTATTGGTGATCCATTATATAATGAAAAAAACAACGTCGATAACATGTTATTACATTCTTGGAAACTAAAGTTGATCACACCATATTATATGCAAACAAAAATTATAGTATCGCCTATTCCAGAAGAATTTAAAATTGTATAACAAAAGAGCCGCATCCAAATGGATACGGCTCTTTTTAGGTTTTAAAAGTTAATTATTATCTAATTACTTTAATGGTTTCCATTGCCAATCATTTACTTCTGGTAAGTCAGTACCAACTTCACGGATGTAAGCATTGTGCTTGTCAACCATGTCATTCATACGTTGTACGAATGAAGCACCCTTAACAGAGTATTCTGGAATATCATTTACAACTTCCTTAGCTAAGTCGTAACGATCTAATTGGTTCAATACACGCATGTCGAATGGTGTAGTAATGTCACCATTTTCACGGTAACCATGAACATGTAAGTTATGGTTGTGACGATCGAAGAATACATCTTTAACTAGACCTTCGAAGCCGTGGAATGCAAATACAACTGGCTTGTCAGTAGTAAATAGACGATCAAATTCTTCATCAGTTAAACCACGAGGGTCAACCTTAGGTGAACGTAACTTCAAGAAGTCAACAACGTTGATGTATCTAATCTTCATTTCTGGGAATTCATCGTGTAATAATGAAATTGCAGCAAGACTTTCCCAAGTTGGTTCAGTACCAGCTGAAGCGATAACAACATCAGGTTCTTGACCTTGGTCAGTTGAAGCCCAGTCAATGTAACCTAAACCATTGTTTACAAGGTTAGTTGCTTCTTCAATTGAGAACCATTGTGGACGTGGGTGTTTTGAAGTAACAATTAAGTTAATCTTTTCTTCACTTGCGAATGCAACTTTACCAACAGCTAATAATGAGTTAGCGTCAGCTGGTAAGTATTCACGAATGAATTCAGGTTTCTTTTCAGATAAGTGAGTTAACATACCTGGATCTTGGTGAGTGTAACCATTGTGATCTTGTTGGAATACAGTTGAAGTATCAACAAAGTTCAATGATGGATAACGTTTTCTCCATGGTTGGTCAGCTGCTTTACGTAACCACTTGAAGTGTTGAGTTAACATTGAGTCAACTACACGACCAAATGATTCATAAGTAGCAAAGAAACCATGACGACCAGTTAGAACGTAACCTTCTAACCAACCTTCGTCTTGATGTTCAGATAATTGTGAATCAATTAAACGACCATCATGAGCGATGTATTGGTCATTTGGTTCCATAATGTCTTCCATCCATTGACGGTTAGTTTCATTGAACACACCGTATAGACGGTTTGACATTGATTCATCAGGACCAAAGGCACGGAAGTTGTTAGGGTTTGCATCCATAACAGCACCTAACCAGTTTGACCATACACTCATATCTTCAGCGACTGTTTCACCTGGAGTTTTAACATCAACAGCAAATTTCTTTACGTCTGGTAAAACTAGAGGCTTAGGATCGATACCACCATTAGTGATAGGGTTTACTGACATACGACGGTCACCCTTAGGTGCTAATGCCTTAATGTCATCCTTGATAGTACCATCATCGTTAAATAATTCTTCTGGCTTGTATGACTTCATCCAATCTACAAGTAGATCAGCATGTTCCATATTGTTTGAAGAAATTGGTAGTGGAACTTGGTGAGCACGGAATGAGTTTTCGATAGGTTCACCATCAAGACTCTTCTTAGGACCAGTCCAACCTTTTGGTGTTCTAACAACAATCATTGGCCATACAGGTTCAGTTGCTGTGTCAGCAGTTTCGTTTTCACGAGCATTCTTTTGAATGTCTTTGATTTCTGGAATAACTTCATCCATAACTTTAGCCATTTTTTCATGGTAAGCCATGTGATCGTCAAAGTCTTCTTCGTTTTCAACGAAGTAAGCTTTCCAGCCCATACCCTTGAAGTAGTCAGATAATTCTTCATCTGACATACGTGACATGATAGTTGGGTTTGAAATCTTGAAACCATTCATGTTAATGATAGGCAATACAGCACCATCTTTAACAGGGTTGATGAATTTGTCTGAGAACCAACCAGCAGCTAGTGGGCCAGTTTCAGCTTCACCATCACCAATTTCAACAGCAGCAATTACGTCAGGGTTATCTAGGATAGCACCAACACCATGTGATAGTGAGTAACCTAGTTCTCCACCTTCGTGAATTGAACCTGGAGTTTCAGGGGCAGCATGTGATGCAACTCCACCAGGGAATGAGAATTGTTTGAATAATTTAGCCATACCCTTTTCATCTTGTGAAATGTTTGGGTAAATGTCTGAGTAACTACCATCAATGTATGAGTTAGATACCATAACTTGGCCACCGTGACCTGAACCTTCAATGTAGAACATGTTTAGGTCATATTTATTGATTGCACGGTTTAAATGTGCATAAATAAAGTTTTGAGATACGATAGTACCCCAGTGTCCAATTGGTTTAACTTTAACATCGTCTGATGTTAACTTGTTCTTTAATAATGGGTTATCTCTTAGATATAATTGACCTACTGATAAGTAGTTAGCAGTACGCCAGTATTTGTCTAATTCTTCCAAATATTGTTTGGAATCGAAATCTTGTGCCATTAATTAACACTCCTTTTTAATAAAAAACTATTGAAATTAATAATGGTTTACATAAAAAATCATCAACAAAATGGTTAATAATTTTTAATACAATGAATATAATAACTGGTTTTTATAAAAAGTCAACCTTTTTATAATTGATACGGTCCAATTAATATAATTGTAATAAATCATTATTAATATCGTCATTATTATGAACGATTTATTGGTAATAGTCCAATATTTCTCACAAATTTTAACAATTAATCATCATTTAACATGACAAAGGTATTATACCTTAAATATTGATAATGAAGACGCATATTTGAAACTTCAAATGGCGTTCCATCGTCTAAGAAAAAGATTCCTTCCATCAATCCAACCGGTTCATTAGGCTTCAAATGAAGCAATTTTTGGTCTTGTTCATTTGAGGGACTAGCTAATATTGATAAAAATGATTGTGTTACACGTTTATTAATCTTGTCTTCAACATAATTAAAAATAGAACCTGAAACAATTTGTTTACTTAGTTCTGGTGCAATCTTAATTGGAATGTAACCTGTTTCAATCATAAATGGCTTATCATCGAACAAGCGAAGCCGTTGAATCTCATAAACAAAATCACCCTCAGATAAGAAAAGATCTTGCTGGATTTCTTTACTTGCTGGAATCACTTTAAAATCTAACAATTTAATCTTAGGTGTTTTCCCCTGACTTTTTAAACTATCAGTAATTCCTAGATTAGAACCTTCGTAGTGAAAAATAGTTTGGTTCTTCATATATAATGGATTAATAAAAGTTCCAGAACCACGTTTCTTAAAAATAATTCCATCATCAGCTAATAGTTTCAGAGCTCGTTTTATGGAACTACGACTTACATCATATTCTTCACTTAGGCTACGTTCATCAGGAAGACGTTTATTAGGAAATTTATTGTTCACAATTTTTTGTTTCAAATCGTGCATAACTTTACGATAAACTAAATCAGCCATTGTTTACTCCTAACTCGAACAAATTTATTAAAATAAGTATAACAGATTTGTACATTAAATTTTAAACAAATAATATGCTAAAATATCCATTGAGGTGATTTGAATGTCAAAAAAGAAAAAAAAGAACAGCATTCATAAAACTTTAGTTGAACAAATTCTAGATAAAAATAAAATTCCATATAAACAATATACTTTTGCTACTCACGAAGAAGGTGACGTTAGACAAATGGATATTGAAGAAGGTGTTGACCAACATCGCGTTTATAAAACTTTAGTCCTAAATGGTAAAAATACTGGACCGGTTGTTGGCGTTGTCCCAATGGATGAACGTTTAGATGAAAAAAAATTAGCTAAAGAATCCGGGAATAAAAAAGTAAATATGGTGCCACTTAAAGATTTACTAAAGACTACCGGATATGTGCATGGTGCTAACACCCCAATTGGAATTTATGAAAAATTTCATTATCCAGTTTATATTGATCAAGAAGCTAAGAAACAAGAAAATATTCTAGTTTCTTCTGGTCAAGTTGGTCGTTCAGTTGAAGTTAATGCTGAACAAATGATTAATTTAGTTAAAGGAAATTTTGTTGATATTCGTCAAAAATAGTTTATTGCCATTCATTTTTAAATTCATTTACAAAATTTTCCATATATTTTTTTCTTGGAGCCGCAAGTTTTCTTGCGGCTTTTGTATTCATTAAATCTGGTAATTTAAATAATTTTTCATAAAAATGATTAATCACAGTCGTATGCTTACGATATTCTTTTTTATCCATATTAGTGCGCGGTAATTGATCAGGATCATACATATTATCACCAAAATGGCCGCCAAAATAAAATGCTCGTGCAATTCCAATGGCTCCGATTGCATCTAGTCGATCAGCATCTTGAACAATTTGGCCATTAATATCTAACTGATAACGGTTAGTTAGATTTTGGCTATAAGACATATGTTCAATAATATTCATAATTTGATTAATATATTCAGAAGAAAAATCCAATTCAGATAATTTATCAATTACCAAATTTTTCTGTTTATTAGTGTCTTTAACCAACTTATCATCAATCACATCATGTAAATAAGCAGCGGCTAAAACAATCATTTGATTAGAGCTAGGAATCATATCTGATAACTTTTCTGATAGTCTAACGACACGCTTAATATGTGAAAAATCATGCCCTGTTTGATCATCGGCTAATTGTCTTTTTACGAAATCAGCGATTTCTTTTATCTCATTCATAAATAACATCCCTCTTCATAAATAAAAAAGAGTGATATGAAATTATCACATCACTCTTCATGCATCATATCTGAATAAATTTCATTCGCAATTAAACGATTGATAATTGTATCAGCAATTGCGTTTAATAAATGATCTGTATCATTATCACTAACTGGTTTTTCACCCTCATCAGCAATATGGTGTAGTTTTTTGGCTAACATCTTAATAAACTCATCATATGCTTGTTTTGGGAATTGATTCTTAGTAATCTCGTCAATTCCTTGTCGAATATCCTTAATTGAGAAAACTGGTTTTAATAAACTAATAATAATAATATCAGCAACATGTACAGTTTGATACTTTTTCTTTACTGGTGAAAAAGTAGCTTTTTGTTTTACATAATTATTCACCATCGATCTAGTAACTGTATCCATACCTAATGGCCCAATAGCTTCATTCACAACGGCAATTAATTGATCCATGTACAAATCAAACTTTGGTAAGTCTTCCCATTTAGGCAAACTTACACTTTTCATTTGCGTTTGCCATTTATTATATTGCTTATTCATATAACCACCTCTTTGCAATGATTATATCATATTATCTAGTCTTTAGAACTACTTAACCTAATTTACGTTTCCGATATTGGCTACAAAATTTAACTATTTTCGTAACTATTAATGTAACAACAAAGAACACTGGAATTGAAGTTCCTACAACCAGAAGAGCGTGTAAATTAATTGGATAATTTAATATTGATACCAATGAGAATACTTTATTAAAGAAGATAAAAATCATCGCAAAAATAACGATTGTTGGAACAATGATGGCTAACTTAGTTCGATTAAATGGCTTTGAAACCATAAATAATGCTAACCAATAAATAAATCCAGTTACAAGAACACTTAATGTTGCTCGTTGTAGATAAGTAAAATCAACCCATTCTCCAATTAGCATAATCAATAAGACATAACCAACAATGGTAATTGCTGCTGGTAATGCCACTTCATATATCTTCCGATAAAATTGATTAGTTACTCGTTGATAATTTGGTGAAAGTGCTAATAAGAAAGAAGGTAATCCTACCATAAATGTATTAATTGGTGTTAATTGAATTGGTTGAAATGGATAACTATATGCACTGAACATAAATAACACTGTTAATGCTAATGAGAACATCGTTTTAATTAAATATAGTGATGCCACACTGCTGATATTATTAATCACTCGACGTCCTTCGCCTAAAACATTAACCATTGCTGAAAAATTAGAGTTAATCAAAACAAAATCAGCAATTCCTTTAGTACTTTCACTACCAGAGGCCATCGCAACTCCACAATTTGCTTGTTTCATAGCTAGCATATCGTTAACTCCATCACCAGTCATCGCCACAGTATGACCATTGGATTGATAAGCTTGAATTAAGCGTTTCTTTTGCTTAGGGGTCACTCTACCAAAAATAGTATATTTCTTTACTAACGCTTGATAATCAGCGTTGTCTGATACTGTAGACATATCCACCAAAGAGCTACTATTGGGCAGTCCTACACGCTGACCAATATTGCTAACGGTTTTAGGATCATCACCTGAAATAATATTTAAATCAGTATCTTGATTTCTAAAGTAAGCTAGTGTATCACGTGCATCAAAACGAATCTCATCACTGATTAAGACTAATCCTAGTAAATTAACATTATCTAGTGGTTGCTTTAATTCACCATTTACTTTTGCTAAGCATAATACTCGATAGCCACTCAAAGTATAACTATCAACTGTTTGTTGCAATTTATTATCCATCTTTTTTATAACGAACTGTGGCGCACCCATTACATAATTACCATTATCAAATTTAGCCCCACTCCACTTTTTATCAGAAGAAAATGGAACACTTTCCACTAAATTCCAATTTGGATTATCAATGGATTTTTTGATCGCTAAAGAAGTTTCATTGTCATCCTCACTAGAGTAAACAATGCCTCCCAAAGCTGATTTCATATTTTCTTTTGAAATTTTACCAATAGGCACAACATCCTCAAATTTGAGATTACCGGTGGTGATAGTCCCAGTTTTATCCAGACAAATCGTGTCTACTCGTGCCAATGTTTCAATCGCTGATAAATCTCTTACCAGCACATTTTTCTTCGCTAATTTCATCGCCGATACTGCTAATGTAACTGAGGATAAAAGTACCAGGCCTTCAGGAATCATCCCAATAATGGAAGCAACTGTTCCTAGCAGAGCTTTATTAATATCATCGCCTGATAATAATTTGATTGCTAATAAAGCACTGCCTAAAGGAACAATAATAAAGGTAAGAATCTTAATAATACGGTTGATAGTATGGAGCATCTTACTATCAGACTTTTTATCAGTTTGGTTAACTTCTGATTCCATCCGATTAACAAATGTATCATCACCAACTTTAGCTGCTAAGATCCGTGCACTCCCACTTAGAACAAAACTACCAGAAGTAATATGGTCTGAAGCTTGTTTAGCAATTGAATTGGTTTCACCCGTAATTTGTGATTCATCTACTTGTAACCCAGTTGCCGTTAAGATTTCACCATCAACTGGCACTTGGTCACCGTGACTAAGCAAAATTACATCTCCCAAAACAATTTGTTCAGGATCTATCTCCTGCACATTGCCATCGCGAACGACCTTAATCTTACTTTCAGATAAAATGGCCATCTTATCTAGTTGTCTTTTAGAACGAATTTCTTGAATACTACCAATTATAGTATTTGCCACGGCAATTATTAAGAACAATAAGTTTTTATAATCACCTGTATATAAAACCATTAACGCTAACACAATGTTAATTAAATTAAATAATGTAAATGTATTGTTTTTTAAGATTTGTGAAATGCTTAATGTAAAATCATGACTTTTATTATTGTGAAGACCTTTTGCATATAATTTACTTACTTCAGACTGGGTTAAACCCTTCTGGCTGTTTACTTGTTCTGCCAATATCTCACCTCATTTATGTTTTTTTGATTGATTTTATTTATCAAATTGTCTTACTATTAAATTACTCTAAATCCAAGGAGGATTATTATGCCTAATTCAATTAAAGATACAATCAAATTAGCAGATGGTAACCAAATGCCAATGGAAGGCTTTGGAACCTATAAATTAACAGATCAAGATACCATGGATGCAGCAATTAAAACTGCATTTGAAAGTGGTTATCGTTTGTTTGATACTGCACAGTTCTATAATAATGAAGAACTACTAGGTAATTCAATTAAAAAGCTAAAAATTAACAGAAAAGAAATATTTCTTACTACTAAGATTCCTGAACCAAAACAAGGCTATCAATCAACTTTAGATGCAATTGATGAATCATTGGAAAAATTACAAACTGACTATATTGATTTACTATTGGTACATTGGCCAATTCACTCTCAATTTTTTGATACTTGGCGTGCCTTTGAAAAAGCAAAAGCAGAAGGTAAAGTTAAATCAATTGGAGTAAGTAATTATCATCAAACACACCTTGATTTATTATCAACTACAGCTGATGAAATGCCCGTAGTTAATCAAATTGAAGATCACCCATATCTTACTCAAGAACCAATGATTGAAGCTAATAAGCAAAGAAATATATTAACTCAAGCATGGAGTCCAATGGGTCGTGGAGCAACCTTAAACGATGCTACGATAAAGGACATTGCTGAAAATCATGGTAAATCTACTGCTCAAATTATTTTGAGATGGCATTTACAACGTGGAATTGCAATTATTCCAAAATCCAGTAATCCTGAAAGAATCAAACAAAATGCTGATATCTATGATTTCAACTTATCAGATGAAGAAATGAAACAAATTAGTGCATTGGATAAGCAACAACGTACTGGTGATGATCCAGAAATCGTATATGAAATTGAACACCAATATCCTACTCATTAATTTAACCATTTGCATTATTAAAAATTAATGATAACATTATAAATGTAAATTAAATATATCTAAGGAAGAGGCGCAATTATTATCAGTAGACTTAAGTAATGGTTTAAGACATGTTGATATAAGTTGAAAGGAATAATTGCCGAAACTATTAATTTGCTTAAAGAATTAATTTGTTGGGGCTTAGCTCAATAAGCTAAGAACTGTCGTAAGTAAGCAACTTACGGGGTGCTTTTAAGGTAAAATAACGATAAAATAAAGCGTTGATAATACTTTAAGGGGACTATTCCAATTTGAATAGTTCCCTTTATTTATTAACTTGGCAATTTATACCTGTGAATTATAAATATTCCAATTTATTTTATCAATTAAAAGTATCTTCCTCATTGAAGGGAGTAATGTTTCATGGAAAACATGCAGAGTCAAAAGAAGATTTCTACAATGGGATTAGTATTAATTATCTTTTCCACCATTTTTGGAATCTCCAATTCACAAACAGCCTTTTATCAAATGGGCTATTCAAGTATTATTTGGTACATATTAGGGGCAATTTTATTCTTCATCCCCACTAGTTTAATGTTTGCTGAATATGGTTCAACTTTTAAAGATGCTCATGGTGGTATCTACTCATGGTTGGAACAAACTATTGGTAAGCGTTGGGCATTTATAGGTAGTTTTACTTGGCTAGCTGGTTGGGTTATCACATTAGTTTCATTAGTTACTAACATGTGGATTCCTTTAGCCGTTACCATCTCTGGTAAAGATACTACTGGAAGTTGGCATTTATTTGGTTTAGATTCAACCGCTACTATTGGGGTGCTAGGAATTTTAGTTATTATGTTTGTAACTTGGTTAGCTTCTCGTGGTATGAAATCTATTGCCGGATTATCATATGTTAGTGGAATTATTGGGATTGTTGATTTAGTTATTTTTGTTGGATTATCAATCTTAGTATTAATGGCTAATCATGGACAATTTGCTGAACCAATTAATATGCACACCTTGGCAGTTTCACCTAATCCTGCCTTTCAATCACCAGTTTCAATGTTTTCTTTCTTAGTTTATGCAATCTTTGCATATGCCGGAATGGAAACACTAGGTAGTATTACCGATAATACTAAGAATCCTAAGAAGACATTCCCTCGTGCTGTTATCATTGCTACTGTTGTAATGACTGTTGGTTACCTTCTAGGAATTCTAATGTGTGGGATTAGTGCTAATTGGCTTCGTGATTTAGGCCATAGTGATATTAATTTAGGAAATGTTCGTTTCGCCCTACTAACTAATTTAGGGGTTGAATTTGGACATAACTTACTCCACTTAAACACCGGTCAATCATTATTAATGGGACAATGGGTTGCTAGATTTACTAGTTTAACTGGTTTCATCAGTTATTTAGGTGAATTTATCTTCTTAACTTATGCTCCAATTAAGTCATTTATTGAAGGTTCACCAAAGAAGTTATGGCCTAAGACTATGACTAAGCTTAATAAATTCGATGTTCCTGCCCATGCACTTTGGGTTCAATGTTTGGTCATTTGCTTAATTATTGCCGGAGTTTCATTTGGTGGATCATCAGCTCAAGCCTTTTACACAATTTTAACTGATATGAATAATATGACTACTGCGGTTCCATACTTATTCTTAGTTATCGCCTTCCCACTATTTAAGAAGAAAATTACACAAAACAAAGATGGCTTTATTTTCTATCAAAATAAGACATTTACGAATGTAACTACTGTAATTACAATTTTTACTTTAGCATTTGCTATCATTTTCACCACCATTCAACCTTTGATGGATCATGATATTCAAACTGCATTCTGGACTTTGTTTGGACCAGTCTTCTTCATCATTGTGGCATGGTTATTCTATTCACATGGTGTTAAAAAATTAAATCAAGAATAAAATTTCTTAAGAAAGCCCAACTTACTGCAATGTAAGTTGGGCTTTTTTGGTGTTTACACTTTTGTTATTATTAGTCGCAAAAGAAAGGAATTAATGTATGAAAATAAAGAAGACTAATCATTTGCATTATAGTTGGGTATAAGGTTTATTATAAATGAACTTAATCAAATAAAGGAGTGTTTTATAATGACTTTACAAAACAAGGTAATTGTTATCACAGGTGCTAGTTCTGGTATGGGAGCTGCAACTACCAAAAAGGCAGTTGCTAAAGGTGCCAAAGTTGTAATCGGAGCTAGAAATGAAGAAAAACTAAAAGCAATTGCTGATAGCACTGAAAATCCAGCCAATGTTGTTTACCAAAAAACTGATGTTACTAATTTAGAAGACGTTAAAGCTTTAGTAAAAACTGCCATTGATAAGTTCGAAAAAGTAGACATAATTTATAATAATGCTGGTATTATGCCACAAGATAAGTTAGTAGATAGTGATCCAGAATCTTGGAAAGCAATGTTTAATACTAACGTTATTGGTGTTCTAAATGGAATTAAAGCTACTTTACCAATTATGCAAAAACAAGGTAAAGGTTTAATCATGGCTACTGATTCAGTTGCTGGTCATGTTGTTTACCCTGGTTCTGCTGTATATAACAGTACTAAATTTGCTGTTCGTGCAATTATGGAAGGCTTACGCCAAGAAGAACATGGAAATGGTATTAAGACTGGTATTGTATCTCCAGGCGCTGTTAATACTAACTTAGTTTCAACTATCGGTAATAAACAAATCCAAGATGCTATTGCAAAAATGTCACAAGATTCAAATATGGCATTATCAGCTGAAGATGTTGCTAACTCAGCTATCTTTATGATGGAACAACCTGATAATGTTAATATGAATGAAATCTTAGTTCGCCCTACTGGTCAAAACGTTTAATGCAAATTTCAGAAGTAACTCAAAAATATAACATTTCTAAGCAAACATTATATTATTGGGAGCGAATTGGTTTACTTTATAAAATAGCTAAAGATAGTAACGGTTATCGCAACTATAACGAAGAGAATTTAAAACAAATTGAATTCGTTTCTTGTATGCGTAATGCCGGCATGACTATCAATAAATTACAAAAATATATGATTTTATATAATTCTGGTGAACAGACTTTTGAACAAAGAAAGCAACTAATTGCCGATCAATTAGATGAAATTAAATATCAAGTCTTAAAATATAAAAATGCTCAACAAGTTTTAGAATATAAACTGAATCATTATAAAGAACTAAGCAATCAGTTTAAGCAAAAGGATGCTAAATAATTATTTAGCATCCTTTTTGTATTGTTTAATTAATGGATAATATTTTGTCATTAACGCATGATGATATTCTGATAATCTGTAATCACGTACAGCTTTCCACAAAGTCGCAGCAACCTTTATTGGGGTATTAAAATCTTTGTATGCATCATCTTTATAAAAATCTCGTAAAAAATGATTCCATTGATATGTATGTTCTTCAGAATTATTTATAACCTTACTAGGATTATTTAATATTGCAATCAAATCTTTAACCGTTGCCCTATCATCATTATTTTTTTGCACAGCGCGCATTTTAATAGCCATCGACTTTTTAAAATGAAAGTTACTAAGATGAAAATAATTAGCAAAATATTTTCGAGCTTCATTATTTAATTTAAATCCTGAATGCAAAAGTTTAGTATCTAAATTAATCTCTGAAAACTGCAAAGATCTTTGCTTATTCAATTTTCTTAATGGCTTAATATCTTTCGGCAACACACCATGTAGCATTTTTAAGATATAATCGTTTAATTCCGCTTTAGTCCCATTTGCAGGCAATCCATATTTTCTGCAAAGATTTTGCAAATCCTTTTTATAAAAATAATGATTATTAAAATATTCGATAGTTAGCATTCATATATTCAACTCTTTTCACAAAAAAATGTACATGCTAAGTATAGCATGTACATTTTAGTAATTTGTTATTGATATTATTTATCTGAGTCGGCTTTGTTAGTCATTTCAGACATTTTACCTTTAGCTTTACCAGTCATTTCAGAAGCCTTACCTTTGGCTTTGCCAGCTGCTTCTGAAGCTTTGCCCTTTAAGTCACTAGCAGTTTCGCTAGCCTTATTCTTGATATCATCAAAATCCATAATATCATCTCCTTCAACTATGTTGTAACACTCACATATGTTGAATTCAAAGAATACGACTTTTAGCTAAATTTCATCCCTAAGTTTTTGAGCTTTTTCAAAATCATTAGTAAAAATACCTTGGATTCCAATTTTACATAATTGATGGATTTCCATATCATCATCAACTGTCCAAATTCTTTCATGATCTTCAATACCTGGGATATATGTACCGGGGTGTAAACTATTAAGATGTTCACTTTCCATAAACATTTTAGGATCTACATTCATTCTTTTATCAAATAAAAAGTTATAGTCTTGATCAGGATCAATTCTTTGTGCCACTTTAATGCTATCAATATTAAATGAAGAATAAATCACTGGATACATTAAGTCAGTATCGTTAACCATGTTCATAACTTTTTCTTCGATATCTTGATAATGAATTTTATTAGTTTTAAATTCAAGATTTAATCTGATATCTTTACCGGCAAATAAATCTAAGAATTCAGCTAAACTTGGAATAGGTTCCCCATTAGCTAATTTAAATTTACGTAAATCTTTAAAATTATAAGAATTAATTAATCCTTTACCATCAGTAGTGCGATCAATCTTTTCATCATGCATAATCACTGGTGTTCCATCCTTGGTTAAATGAACATCAAATTCAACTGCATCAGCATTATTATCGATACAATATTTGAAGCCTTCTAAAGAATTTTCAGGGCATTTAACCGGAATACCACGATGTGCAAAAATCATTGTTTTCATAATATATTATCTCCTCACTATATACTTCATTTTAGACCAAATGTGCTATATAATAAAATCAATTAGTTTATATGGGAGATAGAAACATGAAAAAAATCCTAGTAGTGCTAACAAATACCACCAGATATAGGCATACAAATGAGCCAACTGGACTTTGGCTAGGTGAAGCCACAGAATTTGTCGACATCATTCATGAAGCTGGATATTCAGTTGATTATGTTAGCCCTAAAGGTGGATTTGTACCAATTGATCCACGTAGTATGAAATACGTAAATAAAAATATTATGGAAAGTTATGAAATCGGTGATTTTCAACAACGAGCACTGTGTAAATCTTTAAAACCTAACGAAATTAACCCCGATGATTATGTCGCTATTTATTATACTGGCGGACATGGAGTTATGTGGGACTTTCCAAATAATGTAGAATTACAAATGATTGCAAAAGAAATTTATAATAACAATGGTTTTATTACTTCAGTTTGCCACGGTATTGCTGGTTTAATAAATATCAAGGATGCTGATGGTAAATATATAATTGAAGGTCGTAACATTACTGGTTTTACTAAATCAGAAGAAATGTTAGCTGGGAAAATGCGATTTATTCCATTCTTAAATCAAGAAATTACTGAAAAACGTGGCGCTATTTTTCAAAAACGTCGTGCTTATAGAGAATTTGTTGTCCAAGATGGTCATATTATTACCGGACAAAATCCTTTTTCCGCTAAAGCTGTTGCTAAAATGTTAATTAGTAATTTAAGTCATTAAAACCAAAAGCAGACTCATTTGAGTCTGCTTTTTATTTTATAATTTTATTTAATCTTTGTGCTAAAAAGACAGCAATGACTGCTTTTAAAATGTCCCCCGGAATAAATAAAAAGTTAGCATAAAATGCATTAAGAATTGAAATGTGACTTTGCCAACTTAACCATAAAATGGCTAACACATAAGTAAATATAATGGATGTAAATATGGTTGCAATCAACAATGAGCCAAAATTATTTTTCCAATGAGTATATTTACTAATTAAATTATTAATCAATGCAATCAACATTGGTGTAAAAAGCCATGCGAATAAATAGCCTGCTGTTGGTCCAATAAAGACGGCCATGCCACCTTGAAATCCAGATAAAAATGGTAGTCCCATCATTACTAACAACATAAAAATTAGCACTGAAAAAGTTCCCTTTTTACCACCTAATAAAATTCCTGCCAGCATAATCCCAAAATTTTGTAGCACAATGGGCACTGGGATTAATAAAACCGGGATTCCAGGAAACATCCCTAAAACAATAATTAAAGCCGTCATTAAAGCAATCTGGGTTAAATCTTTAGTTTTCATAACTTACCTCACATATGTATTAGTTAACCTAAAATATAAAACAAGTTAACAATTAACTATAATATATTTAGTTAACCGATAAGTCAATTCAAGTTAACAAAAAAGCACATAAGAATATGTGCTTTAAAAATGAACTTTAACTACTTCACCAGTCATAATAGCCTTTGTTTCATTACCATTATCTAAAATTAATCTGCCATGGTGATCAAAATCAATAACTTTACCAGCAATTAAGCCTCTATGCGTTTCAATTTGCACTTGATGATTAATCAACATTGATAACTGACGATATTCATCCATAAATTCACCCTTTTGATAATTAGGATATAATTTATAAAATGCATTCAAAATATCAGCAACTACTTTATTCTTATCAACCTGATTATTACTAATGGCACCGATTGGTCGCCCCATATCTTTAGGAAAATTATTGGAATTAAGATTAATCCCAATGCCAATAACTAATGCAGATGGATGCATTAATTCAACGTCCATGACCGATTCAGTTAAAATCCCTGAAACCTTTTTATTATTTACATAAATGTCATTAACCCATTTTAATTGGAAATTAACGTTCGGATATGATTTTTTTAAACCATGGACTGTCGCAACTGCTGTCATAGTAGTTATCAAGCCACCATCAAAAACTGCATTATCATTAATTGGTAAAATCATGCTCATATAAATTCCTGTATCTTTAGGTGAATAAAATTCACGCCCACGACGCCCATGACCAGCAGTTTGTTTATCAGCTACAATAACTATCGGATCGGATATCTTACTTTGACTTAATATTTTTTTGGCATAAGTATTAGTGGAATCAATTTCATTAAAAGTTTGAATTTCAAATGGTGCATGTAAATTTTGTTGAATCAATAATCGATCAAAATTATTAGATCCAACATATTTATACCCAGCATTTTTCTTACTTTCGATTTGATGACCTAATTGTTTTAAATTACGAATCATCTTCCAAATCATCGTTCGACTAATTGATAATTTATCGGCTAATTCATTTCCTGATAACCATTCATCTTTATGCTTAATAAATAAATTTAATAATTGATCAGTTTGCATAATTTTCTCCTTGCTATATCTTTAATACAAATCATATCACAAAATTAAAATGTTGATATAACAATGATTCATCGAACATCTTAAAAAAATAAAGCGGCTACTAAAAAGTAGTCGCTTTTTTAATCTATTTTTAATTAGTCAATTGTAATTGCAGCCTTGATAACTTCACGGTTAGTCATAGCTTGGTATGCATCGTCAATATTATCTAGGTCAAAGCTCTTAGTAAAGACTTTTCCGGGATGAATTTCTCCATCTAAAACAGCCTTTAATAGAACATTTTTATCATAAGTTGTTACTGAAGCAATTCCACCGGATAATGCAACATTCTTAATGAATGGGGTAACAACATCTGGGTTCTTAACGTGTGGAAGACCAACACGACCAACACTTGCACCTGGACGAGCAACCTTAAGTGCAGTTTCAGTTGATAATTCAGTACCAACACATTCAAGTACAGCATCAGCACCTTGGTTATTAGTTAATTGCATAACCTTTTCCACAGCTTCGTCACCACGTTCAGCAACAGCGTCAGTTGCACCAAATTCAAAGGCTAATTTTTGACGATCTTCATGACGACTCATGATGATAATCTTTTTAGCACCCATCATTTGTGCAGAAATAACTCCACATAGACCAACGGCACCATCACCAACAACGACAACTGTATCACCCTTGCTTACTTCAGCAGCATGAGCAGCGTGATAACCAGTAGCCATAACATCAGATAATGCTAGTAATGAATCTAACATTGCATCACTGTAATCATCAGGATTACCGGGAACCTTAACTAATGACCATTCAGCGTGTTGATAACGTAGGAATTCAGCTTGAGCACCGGAAGTAGTATTATCTTTGTGGTTCAAACAGTTACCATCGTATCCAGCACGACATGCAGCACATTTACCACAACCATGGGTAAATGGAGCAATCACAAAGTCACCAGGTTTTACAGTAGTAATATCTTTACCAACTGATTCAACAACTCCGATAGCTTCATGACCACCATTTTGTGAATTCTTTTCCTTATCAGACAATCCACGATATGCCCATAAATCAGAACCACAAACACAAGTACGAACAACACGAAGAATTACATCATCGTCAGCTTGAATTTGAGGTTTGTCAACATTTTCAATCTTAACTTTGCCTGGTTCAACAAATAAAGTATTTTTCATTTTATGCGCTCCTTAGTTAAATTATTATGTAAATACATTCTCTTATATCAAAATTTTAAATACAAATAATTTGTTTGCTAAATTATTTATTAATACTAATGTACTACCTATAGTGAACTATAGGTCAAAGATTATGCATCATTGGTTGTAAATATAATCTAACTTTTCTATACTAGTTATAAATACATAAGGTGGCGTTTAATATGGCTCTAGGCGAAAGATTAAAAGATATTCGAGATGATAAAGACATATCAATTCAAGAATTGGCTGCTAATACTAAGATTTCAGCAGACAAACTTTATAATTTTGAAATTAATAATGAAAAACCTAACATAATACAAGTCAACAAAATTAGTAATTATTATGGCATCCCAATTGATGAAATTGCTAATAAAGAAGATTTTAAAGATGAAATGAAAAAGCGCTATTTAATTAATAATATTGCATTTATTCCTTTAATGACTGCATTTATTTGGAATTGGCAAAAATTATTTTTCATTTCATATATTTTCTTAATAATTAGTGGAATTTTGTTAAACTATGCTAATCATTTTGGTAAAGCAAATGAAATTGCCAATAAATTAGGTTTTGAAAATCCCCTGGCTAAATGGATTAGAAGTAAATTCACAAGAGTTGTTTCATATACATTATCAGTTGCTTTATTATTAGCGGGTGTTTTATTAATGATTATCAATTTTGATAAATTAGGTGCATTCGGTGCGATGTTCTTAGACGTAGGAATTGTTGCTGTTTTAGCTTCTGTAATGGTATGGGATGCAAATAAAAATTAGTATAAAAAATAAGCATCATTATTGATGCTTATTTTTATTGTTAATATTTACTAATTTTCTTACATGTTTTGTTGAATGAATTTTCTTAGGTTTGTCATTATTACATGGCATATCGACAAAATTCATTTTCTTTAATGGTGCTTTAGGGGATCCTCCTGGTAAAATCATTGAAACATGAACCTTGCCATGACTTACATAAACATTTGTATTACGATCAGTTCTTTTCATTTCATAGAATTGTTTTAAAGTCTTTTTACTAACTTTTTTCAAATTATATGTAGCAACTAATTCAATGCGTGGCTTAAGCTGACTCTTTGCATTAACATTCAAGTTAGTCATAGTAATTAAAGACAAACAAGCAGTAATAAGCAATAATATGTTTAAAAATTTATTTTTCAAAATACACCCTCCTTAACAATTAATATAACATAAAAAAGATTGCCCAAAATTGGGCAATCTTTTTTATACGTTCCAAGTAGAACCGCTTTTAACAAATTTAGGTGCTTTATGCTTTTTGATGTCTTCTTCAGCATCGCTAACTGCTTGTTCACGAATTGATTCAGTATAATTAGATACCAATTCGATGAAATCATCATCTGATAAATTAGTATCATTTTGATCATTGTATTCTTTAGCATATTTTGCTTGAAGTGCTTGACCAATCTCTTCTACTTCTGCGTCTTTTAAATCAGAAATAACTGCAACCCATAAATTGTACATGTAATTAAAAACAATTTTATCGTTAAACATTTAGACATCTCCCCAGATATATTCGTATTATTATAACTACAATTTTACTATACATATTAGGCAATTTGTATGAAGAATTTAAATTTGTTGGCACCAAGTGGTCTTGTATTCACCCAAAAATTATCTTAGAATTTGCAATAACAGTTAGGAGATGTGACATTATGAGACTAATTGGTCAAAGATTAAGAGTCATTAGATTGTCAAAAGATATTAGCATTGAAAGTACTGCTCAAAATACTGGTCTTACAGAAAAAGCCATTAAACAATTTGAATCTGGCTATAACATCCCCCAAATTCAAGATTTATATCAGTTTAGTCAATACTATCAAGTTCCATTAAACTCCTTGGTACCAGAAAAGAAACTCAAATCGCAAATGCTAACATATGATATTTTTACTACCTTACTTATAATTTTTTATCTATTAGTAACCTCATTTGGTAACTTAGATGTTATAGATTTTCTCTTACCAATCGGATTATCTGGTATATTTATAGATCCTATTAAAATACATAATATCGCTAAAAGTATAAATATAGAAGATCCCGTCTTTTCGTTTATCGCAAAATACACTAATCATAAATTTGCTAAAGCATTAATTTGGATTTTATCAATCATATCTATATTAATTTTCATAGTAAATGCTGTGAAATTTTTATTTATCAAACCTATTATTACTACTATCGTATTATTAATATACTTAGCCTTTTTTACAGCGCTTTATTTTAAGAAATTCAAAAAAGAAGCATAATGGATATCCTCCACTATGCTTCTTTTTATCTCTGAATACCTGGTAATAACCAAAAACCAGCGACTCTCAATACATCATTAATAATTTTAGGAATATCACGTGAATTATTTTCTAATGCTTTAAATTCATCTTTGGATTCAAAGACCACATACTGATCTAACAAATATTTACCGCCAGTAATTAGCCGAGCAGTTTTAAATAAAGTGTATGAACGTTTCATATGTGAGGCATTAGAAATAATGGTGACTGTTTTAGCACCATTTTCATTCAAAATATCAGTTGAATTAACAGTATTCTGAACAGTATCTCTCGAATAAGTTTCTTCAAAAATGCGCTTAGCTTTAATGCCATGATTAATTAGCCATTGTTTCATTACCTTCGCTTCAAAATCTGGTTCGCGAGGCAATTTTCCTCCACTCACTAAGATTCTTGTATTAGGCATTCTTTTAGCTAATTTTAATCCCGCACGTAGACGTTTCTTAAGTTTTAACTTCATCTGACCTTCCGCCGTTAAAGAAGCGCCTAAGATCACGATGAAATGTTTACTATTATTATCATCGTAAACACGATTCAAATTGGTCGTGAGACGAATTGTTTTGAGTTCTTCTAAATATTTTAGCCACCCTGCAACTTGCTTCGTCTGTTGACTATCAATTTGATTTAATCGTGACAACGAGTGTTTAAATGCCTTATGATTCTTATTAAATTGCGTATAAACAGCCAAACTTAATAAGGCTTGATAGTTATTAGGATTAATCCGCAAAATTTTTTGCCAAATATCGGTAGCTAAATTTAAATGTTTGCTTAATCGATACATGGAGGCTAATCCTAATAGATATTTCTCATTATTAGGTGAAATCTTTAAAGCATCTTTAAATAACTTAATTAAAGTTTCATTATTGTATGATTTATTCATATTGTCATGATTAACTGATAATAATACCGGCTTGTACCAGTAGTTATAGCGAATAACGGCATCTAAGAAATTCAATTTTTCAGGATTACTAATAATTCGTTTTAAATACTCCTGAACTGAACTATAAGAATAGTTAGAATCATATTCTTGGATATGCTTACCATTGATTGAAAAGCTGGAAATCTTGTTCACCGCTTTTGGCAATACCTTAGTCGCAGCATTTGATTTTAATAATTTCATTATTAAATCACCTCAGTTTCAAAAACTAACGTCTATGAATTAAATCGATTATAAGACTATTTATGCAAAAAAGTAATTATTTTGAATGTATAATTAAAAATTAATCTTCGTAGTAACTATAGTGTGGATAACGTTTATGCATGAATTGTTTTGCTAACTTAAAGCTACGGTAATAATGTTGAGTTCCCCATATACCCACACCATAAGCAGTACTCAACACTTGATGCCCATTATGCTTAGAAAAATTATAAAAAGTACCATCTCCAGCACCTGAATTCCAAACAAGTGCATTAATCCAATTCATACCATGATACTTAAATTGATATGCATACAACCAGTTAATGGTAGGACTTTTTTTAGATAAGGAAGCATTTCCAATTGGATATTTCTTTTGTTGATGCAAATTATGTAAATATGATTTCTGTACATGTTTACCATTATTATATTCAAATACCTTTTTACCCATATAATACTTAGACTTGCCATCTGAAGCATACCAATAACCGCGCATTTGTTTTGGAAAAATGTTAATACTTGATGGCTTGGTAGATGCTTTACTCGTTAAAGTACTATTCTCACTCCAAATAAAAAGTGCTATAAAAAATAAAAATGTTAAATAGAAAAATTTTTTCAATTTCATTATATAATCCCCCATCTACTTCAACTATAGTGCCAAGTTATTTCAAATTAAAGAATAACTACCTTAATCATTTTAAATTGGCATTTTTCAGTCAGTATCTTTACAATAGACTTACTGAGTTTTTAATCTAAAGTTAAGTAATAAAAACTATAATCTAAATAAATTCTTAAATATGGAGTTATGTAAATTATGAATAATGAAGAAATGGAAAATCACAATTTAATTACTGCATTTAAAAAAATGTGGTCAAACATGTTTTATATTGAGGGAAAAACAGAACGTGTTGATTTCTGGTTAGGCTATGTCACTATAGCCATTATCGATCTACTATTTTTCACCCTTGTTTTAGGAACTAATAATAGTTTATGGTCAGTCATTTTATTTTCAATTGTTAGCGCTTTTGGCTTAATCATGACTTTTACCGCAGCTATTCGTCGTCTACATGATGCTAATTTTTCAGCACACTTTTTATGGCTATTATTGATTCCCATTTTTGGGGTAGTGATTGTTTTTGTTTTATTGGTAACACCTAAGTCTGATGAAAATCGACACGCTCCTTCTACGAAACCAGCGGGGATGAAATGGGAAAGTAGTATTTTAAATTGGTTAATTATTATTGTTACTGCATTAGCATTATTTGGAATTAATGAATTGATTTCAAATGCTGCTAATAGTTCTAATAATAAAATTGATGTTACTAATACTTCTGATAATGACGATTCCAGTAGTAGTGACAGTAGTTCTTCTTCACAAAGTAGTAGTTCTTCTTCTGAGTCATCTAGTGAATCTAGTTCTAGTGAAGAAAGCTCCTCTTCTTCATCGGATGAAGATAATGATAAACATGATGACGATAACAATGATGACCAAGATCAATCTGATGATAATCAAGATGAAGACAAAGACAAAAATAATGATGATCAAGATCAAGAAGAGCAAAATTCAGCTAGTGAACAAAGTTCTTCATCTGAAGATAATAATAAAGAAAATGCAGATAAACATGATGATCAAGATAAGTCTGATAATCAATCAAATGATGACAATAATAAGCAAGATAATAACGATCAACCAAAGCAAGAAGATAACAAGCAAACCAATAACCAAAGTAATGAACAAAGTAAACCTAACGATGATCAAAATAAGCAACAAAACCAAAATGAATCATCAAATCAACAAGAAAATCAGAATAGTAATGCAAGTAGTTCAAGTTCAAAATAATTGAAAAATAAGGCCAGCTAAAAATATAATTGTTTTAGCTGGCCTTTTATATATCCTAAAAAAAGTAATTGTTTAATAATTTACTTATGATAAAATAATTAAATCACAAAAATACATATTATAGGAGTTTACCAATTGAAAAAATTTAATAAAGCATCACTAGTAATTGCCCCTATGGCATTAATGTTATTTAGTAGTTCATTAAACATCCCTAAGGTTATGGCAGATAATAATGGTAGTTGGTCAGAACAAGAACAAATTAATCAACAAAATAAATATAATCAAGAATTAGTTAATAAGTATAAAAATTATACGACTAAAGAACTATATGAATATTTATCTAAAGTTGAGTCAACAATTCCAAGCATTATTAATGGTGCAAATGATGGGTTCAAAAAAGCATTAGATAGTAATTATAATAATGAAAAAAATACATTTAATAGTTGTAAATCAGATATTAATAACTTTGATTTAGATAATAAAAGCAAAGTTTACTCTACAAATAGTCTTAATAATTGGATAATACATTATCATGGAAACAATGATATTAATAATAGAATAAAAGATTTAACTAAAGTAATAGATTCAAGTAATAACGATTCAATTAATGATGAACAATTAGAACAAATAAAAAATATTAAATCAGACTATTTAAATTTCTTAGACAGTTCAATAAATAATTTAGATAATAAATATCAATCAGATTTAAATAATTTAAATAAAGAAATAGATAAAGATAAAGAATATTCAAATAATGCCTTATCATATGCAACAAAATATCAACAGATTTCAAAATTAAGTAATGATATTATTTCTACAAAAAACATTGATGATATCAAAAACGTTTTATCTGATTATAACTTTGCTACTAATAATATAAAAAGTTATCAATACGCAAAAAACGACATAAATACTACTAATAATTTAAGAGAATTAGAATCATACTTAATGAGAACTTATATTGATGAGTCTAATAAATCATCTATAAGTTTGGATGATGAAATTGATAATCTTAAGAACCAAATAAATTCAATAAATAATAAATCAAATAATTCATACATTCCAGTATCAAACAATTCGAATGTTAATAACAACAATGATGCATTAAAAAATGAACTAAACAATGCCAAAAATAATATTAACAATATAATTAACAAAAATGTTGAGTTAAGTAATACTACAAGTTCACTTAAAAATGAAATTGAAACTTTAAAAAAACAAGTTCACGAATTAAAGAACAATAAAAGGTCAAAAAATAAAAACACTAAGGCAAATAAAAGAACTTTAAACCAAAAGAAAAAAGAATTGAATAAAGTAAATAAAGAGCTTAAAAAACATATTAGAAAAAGTAATAAAAAGAAATTAATTCAAAAAAGAAACTCTATTTTAAAAAGTATTAAAAAATTAAACAAATAAATTAAAAACACATCCAAATTGGATGTGTTTTATTTATCTAAATATTCTTTTAATGTTTTTCCACTCTTATCTTTCCACAGTGTATTCCCATTAGCTGAAGACTTATAAATCATTCTAGCAGCAGTTGATGGACTATCAAAAACATAATCTTTTTGAAATACATTATCTTTAATAACCCCACTATCAACTAATGATTGATAACTACGTAAGTTAGCAGTATTAAAACTACTACTAAAATATTTTGGTGACAATTTGGAACCTTTTAAGACTTTGAAGTCATTTTTAATAACAGCCTTGGCATCACTATCTCGACCATTCATATAAAAGATGGTCTTAGATATATCCAATGATGCATTGTTTGTATTATCAGTCACTAATTTTACAGGTTTAGCTTTCTGCATATGAAAAATGGGTAATCCCAATATTCTTAATAGTGTATCAAGGTCAGCAAAATCGTTTTTAAAGTTTTCTTTATCACGTAAACTAATCATTGAATTTCCACTAGGTTGATGTTCAGAAAATAGTGAGATTCTTTCTTTTTTATTAATTAGCTGATAAATATAACGTTCAAGATATAAGATTTCATCTTGAGTAAATGATGTGTCATTATTCTTAATAAATAAGATTGCTAAATTCCACCAGTTTTCTTTATCAACATTATGCTCATAAGTTCTTTTAGTAATATTTTTAGCTTGTCCTATATAAATTTTAGTTTCATTAGTAATTGAATGATTTGCATCAACATTCATTAATAAATAAACCCCAGAATGTTTTAATTCATCATGTCTATTTAATACATCATTAACTTCATTCCTGGGAACATAATAGGCAATAATACTACCACCATTATTATATCCACAATATTTAAAACTAAAATAATCATCTTCATTTGATAAGAATGTGTAAATGTCTTTTGATCTCATAAAACACCTCTTAAATGTATTAATTATTTAAAGATTCTTTATAAACGTCAACTCCCATTTTCATCAATATATAAATAGTCTCTTGATCAAGTTTCCCAGATTTTAATTTATTTTTTAGTTTGCTATTAAATATAATATTTCTATTTTTCTTAAGATATTTCAAAAATTTATTTTTTCCATTTAAAAAATCAAAAAATATGGATCTTAACCAAACATAACTATCTAAATTTACTAAGGAATAATCAAAATTTTCAGGATCATATAAAAAGTTAATTATAGGATATTTATTTTTGATAGGTTCTATACTTTTTTTCTTAAAATTATATCCACTTGATTTTAAAATCATAATCAACAATAATCTATTTTCAGGATCAAAAGAACTAGTTTTAATATTTTTATTATCGTTTTGAATTTCTTCTACTATTTTTTTAAACATTTTTTGTAAATTTTTACCATATATATATCCGTTAATATAAAGTTCACATAATATATAAACATCTTCATTAACATATTTATCAACAAATCTTTTAGAAAATCTTTTATTGAAATATGCTTTATTAATAGTAAATCTAAATAAATAAACGTAATATAAATCTATATTATTATAATATAAAATATTATTTTTAACTTTTAAAAACAATTCATCGTTATTGCTATATTTATACCATAAATTAACAAATTCATAATTTAGAAAATATTTGTGAGGAAGTTTATTAAAAAGCTCTATATTAGAAAAAATATTCAATAAATATAAATCTGATTTAAGAAAATTGTTCTTATTAAAAAGAACTTGGTTATTAACAAAATAATTGAAAAAATTTCTAACTAAATTTACTGAAGTGTATAAATGATCAAATATTATATCTGTAATCTTTTTATAAATAGTCAATATATTATCTTCTGTTAAATTTTTACTATAAGAAAATAGAATTAAAAAATTCGATATATAACTAAGCATCTTATTAATTATATATCTATTAAATTTATTTTTTAGCATAAAATTATAAGAATCACAAAGCATGACAAAAGATTTAATTATTTCATCAATGTTGTCAAATAATATATATTTAATATTAGAATCATTTATAATATTTTTTAAATGTTCTTCATCTAATTTTTTGATAATAATATCAATATCCAATAAGTTCAATTTATAATCATTATCATAATGATTACCGAATATTCCATTATTGGTATTAATATAAGTAATTAATATCAGTTTTAAATACAATTCATATAAGTCTTCATTTGCATTATTTTCAAACATTCTATTAATAATAGAATAATTATAAATATCATAAACAATAGGTTGCAAATAATCCAACTTAAAATATGTCTTTTTAAGTTTTATTGTATCCCCAACATCAAATCCAAAAGATATTCCCTCGTATCTATTAAGCTGCTCTTTATAAAAATCTGATAGTTTATCTCTTTTAATAATTGAACCATTTAATATTTCTTTATTAAATTTGGAATATTTGTCCTGTAGAGTGGTTTCGTTAATATAAGAATTATTTCGTCCATTAAAAGTTATTATATTTTTTTTGTTAATAAAATAATTAATATAGTTATTTTCCTTATTGAATGAAACATCATCTAATTCTTTTGAAATAACATTTCTATTATCGTCTTTAAAGAAAGGATCCTTCGAACAAAAAATATATCTAATATAAATTAAATCAACCTTGAAAATATCTTTTGCATACATTTTTTTATATAAGTTTATATAATCATTGAATTTTAAACTATTATAAATATAATCACGAATTTTATTTTCTTTTACATTAAACGTCTTACCATTTTTACATACAATATAAAATTCGGAAATTTTATTAACAACATCTTTTAATAAATTACTTAAATCATCATTATTAGAAATAATTTTAATAAGTTTATCGAATATAGGTTCAGAAACAATGATGATGTTATTTTTCACTCTAGTTTCATTAGAAGATTCATCGAGTAATGGAAATATAATATCTAATAAGTATTTATATGAAACATAATTTAATTTATGAATTTGCTGTAAGGATGTTTTTAAATCAAAATCATCGCCATTATATAAATATTTCATGACTGAATAAATAGGAACCGCATGTTTTTGGTCTAATAAACAATTATAATTATATTTTGATATTAAAGAATCAACATCATTTAGATCAATAAGATCAATATTATTATTATTAAAGTATTTTTTCTGAATATCATATCCATACCTATCTTTTTCAGATACATTAATAAGTAAAACGTTGTTCTTATAATCATTAATTGATAATTTTTGTTTTAAATAATTATACCAATTCATAATTAATTTTAGATTATTATCACTTATGGAATAACCAATAAATAAAAAAGTATGCGTTGCTAATAAACTTTTTATAAAATTAGAAATTAATAAGTGATCATTTTCGTAGTTCAAGTAATCTTTATCTTTCAAAACTATAGATTCAAGATGATTAATATCGCCATGCATTTTAATTATAAAGTGATTACTTTTAGAAGAATTGTTTATAAAAGAACTATCATCATAAATCATTTTATAATTTTTTCAGACCCTACATTGTTTATAGATTGTTCTATTAATGTGTCATAATTAGTTGTGATAATATGATCAGGTTGTAATTTGATTATTAGATCGTCCAATTGATTAGTTTCATAATCATTATTTAAGACTTCGTTTAATACCTTTTTATATTCATCTGGGCTTTTATCAAATAACATTTGAGGTATCTTTAGATAATCATCACTACTTAAATCATCTACATTTATTTCAAGACTTTCTCCCATTTTTTTAACAAGATAACCCCAACCTGGAATATTAGAATTCCTAGATATACCTGATCCCACAAATATCACTAATTTTGAATCATTGTTAGCATTAATAATTTTGTTTAAAATATTTTTATAATTACTATTCATTTAGTACCTCATCAAAATATCATATAAATAATCTTTGAAAATATGATTGCTTTATTTTTCTTAAATTATATTCTTTTTGTGATTGTAAATTAATTAGTTGATCTAGTTTATTGAAAAATAAACCCATTTTTTGTTGTTCTTGTTTTTGAGGAATATTCAATAATAAAGAATTTATTATTTTTCCGGAAAGATTGCCCTGTCCACCTTGTAAATATTTTCTAACAATATAATTTTTTTTATAAGACAATAAATTATATATATAAATATTATTACAATAATCATTTACCTTAATTGCTAGTATAGCCTGATTAATAGCACCATTAATTTTAGATATACTTACCTCACCACTATTGGCACCATATAAGGCATATAATATAGTTCCTTTATCGACTAATTTAGCAGATGAGTTCTTTAGTCCTTCTTCTGATATATTTATCTTAGTATTCTTAGAATCTATCTCTCCTGATCTAATAAAAGGAATTTCTCCATTGTAATAAGAAGTTACTGAAATATTAGGTGTACCTCCAGAAAAGGATACTGAAATATCTGATATTTTTTTATACTCCCATTCTCCACTAAATCCATAAAATCTTAATCTAGGAACACTTTCACCTTTTTGTGGAAACATTTTTTGTAAATATCCATGTTTTAACTTTTTAAGTTGTTCAACTTTTTTAGATTGAAGATCAATTAATTGATCTAATTTAGCAAAGAATGATCCTATTTTTTCTTGTTCATTTATTTTAGGTAAAATTAAGGGCATATTTTGAAATGTTACATCTTTAACTGCAATTCTATCTGATCTAGCTCCTGAATTACCATTTTGATAAATAAATTTATGCCATTTGGAAGAAATAAAATAATTATCTAAAAAATTATAATCATTATTATTAATATTAAATACATAATACAAAGGTGAAACTATTCCTTTAATTCCAGTTTTATTTCTTCTTATAGGTCCATATTTAGCAAATTTAGAAACCCTAGGATTATATATATAGTCATTTGGATTAACTTTATAATAACCATTTATATTTTTAGAATTAGCAATTTTTTTATCAAAAAAATTTTTTTGAGTAATAACACCAAATTCAGCAGAATCTGTTAATACATTTTTTATAGATTTCTTTTCATTTTTATAAACCCTTTTTTCTGATACATCACCTAATCTTTTCTCTTCCCATTCACCTTCAAATCCCTTAAATCTTAAACGAGGGATTTTTTTATACTATTTTTTGTCATCAGATTTCACATCCGTTTCAACTAAATCTGCTGCCATGGCATCGAAGTCTTTTTGCACTTGGGCAATTTGAGCATCTAAGTCCTTAATATTATTTTTAACTTCATCGATATCAATATCTGGTTCGGGTTCAAAAGTATCGACATAGCGTGGAATATTTAAATTAAAGTCATTTTCTTTAATTTCATCATATGATGCAACATGGGCATACTTATTCACATCTTGATGTTCTTTATATGTTTTAACGATTTTAGCGATATTATCAGGCGTAATATTATTTTGATTCTTCCCTTTTTCAAATTCACGTGAAGCATCAATGAACATAATGTCTGAATTATCTTTATCTTTTTTCAATACCATAATTAAAGTTGGAATACTTGTAGAATGGAAAATATTAGCAGGCAAACCAATTATGGCATCAATGCGATTATCTTCGATTAATTTTTGTCTGATTTTACCTTCTTTGGCACCTCTAAATAAGACTCCATGAGGTAAAACAATCCCCATTGTTCCATTTTCTTTTAGATGGTATAAACCATGTAATAAGAACGCATAATCAGCTTTCGACTTAGGAGGTAACACTCCATAATCTCTGAAACGAGGATCCGATAAGCGTTCATTACTGTTATCCCAATGTGCTGAATATGGTGGATTCATTACCACAGCATCAAATTGATATGGTTCTTCAACTGGCCAATCTTTGTCTAAAGTATCGCCATTACGTAAATCCATATCTTCATAAGACACATTATGCAACATCAAGTTCATACGCGCTAAGTTATAAGTGGTAGTATTTAGTTCTTGTCCATGATATTGAATTAAACTAGGATCTTGTACATGTTGTCCGACATTCAATAGTAAGGAACCAGAACCAACGGCTGGATCATAGATAGTTCTAATTTGATTATCACCAGCATTACGCTTATAAGTTACAATTTGTGAAATGATATCAGAAACTTGGCGTGGAGTGTAGAATTCACCAGCTTTTTTACCAGAATCACTAGCAAATTGGGCAATTAAATATTCATAAGCATCACCTAGAACATCTCCATTATGACCTAATAAATCAATATCATTTAAGGCCAACATGGTATCACTAATCACTTGATTACGTTGACGTAAGTTACCGCCTAATTTATTACTGTGTAAATCAACATCATCGAATAAGCCTTCAAAATCTTGTTGGGAAGTTTGTCCATTTGTAGAAACTTCTAGTTCATGCAAAGCCTTTTCTAGGTTTTCTAACTCAAAATCTCCGGAATTAATTTCAGCGATTAGATTACTATATAAATATTTAGGTTCAATGTAGTAACCAACTTTGCTTAATAATGAGTTATATATAAATTTACTAGTATCATCTTCAGCTGATAAATATTTTTCATAGGCATCCTTAATCATTTGAATATCTTGATCTTGAATATCAGTACTTTCGGCAAACGCTTGCAGTGATTTAATTGATAGAAAGCGGTAAAAGATTAAGCCTAATAAATAGTTTTTGTATTCAGAAGCATCCATTTTACCTCTTAAGACATCGGCTGCATTCCATAATGAACTTTCTAAGTTGCTTGATTGTTGATTAGCCATTTCAATTCTCCTTATTAATAATCATTCATTTCACGAATGAATCGTTCTAGTTCTGGTTGTAAAGCTTGATTATAGCTTAATTTGTTCTTAATTAGTACATTTACTAATTTACTAAATTCACTATCTGGTTGTTGTTTGGCCGCTGCTTGGTAGTCTCCAGCATCCATTAAGTCTTGAATATGTGGAAAGTCATCATTAGCGGCATCATAATCTTCAGTTATCTGTTTTAGTTCATTGGTTGGTAATCCCCATTTTGTGGCAAATTTTTCATAAGATTGATGCTTTTTGTTTTCTTCATAATGGGCAACAAAAGCATCAAATTTATCTGGAGCAACGTAATTATGTTTTAAATATCCTAACATTTCTCGCAATAATGTAGCTTGCTTAGCATGACCAGATTGATCGTACTCATTAATTTTGGTTTGAACTTCTGCTTCTTTTTGCAGATATTCAGGCATGTTTTCTTGATATTCTGTATCAGTTTTATATTGAGGGGTTAAATCAACTAATTCCTTAATTAAATTAGTAATGTAATCATAGTCAACTAATGTCGTTGAACCAACTGATAATGAGAAATCTAGATTATCTAATTCATCGTCTTTATCAGTATCATTATCTGGCTTATCTTTAACTTCTTGTTTAATCCGTTCATATTTACCAACATAATGTTGCACTTCATCTTCAGCTAAACCAAATTCTTGTTCACTATTATTCCAAGAAAAATCATTATACATAGATAGTGAATTCAATTTGTTAATTACTTTTCTAAATGTTTTTACAAAACTAACTTTAGCATTATCGCCCTTTAAATCATCAGCTGCATTAGCATTCGGAGCAACTGCTTTTAAGTCAGCCACCAAGCCACTAAATTCTTTAACGGCATCTTGATAATCAGGACGAATCAATTCCTTGTAAGAACCACCTTCACCGTATAATTGATAAGCATCAATTTCATTTTGTTCTGTAGTTGCTGGTCTTCTAAAAGTAACGATTTGTCCTTCACGTTTATAGTCATTATTCTCTAAACGATTAGTTCTGGAATAAGCTTGAATTAAGTCTGCATATTCAAAATTTCGATCAACAAATAACGTATTTAATTTAGGAGCATCAAAACCAGTTAATAAACGACGAACTACAATTACAATATTGATTTCTTTATCCTTATCTAAATGTGCATAATAAGATTCACGACGTGCAGCACGTTTAGCGACATCTTCATTATATAAATTAATTTCTTCATTATTATTATGGAAGTTTGTCCCATATTGCTCGTTATAGTCTTTAAGGATTGTTGTCATTTCATCTTGGTTCTTTTGACTATCATCATTATTTTCAGTTAATGAATAAGTAATGGCAACACGAGGCCAACCGCTATCTTTTTTATTAACAATATTTTGCTTTTGCGCTTTAAATTTTTGATAGTATCGCATGGCCATTTCAATGGAGCTCGTAGTTAGAATAGCATTGTAATTACCATGACCTAAACTAGTCTTACGTGGTCCTTGCTTTAAGATATAATTAACAACTTGATTTAAATGATCATCTTTTTCATACATCTTACTAGTTAGGTATTTTTCTTTATCAATTTTTTTCATTGAATGAACATCAGATATAATTTTTGCTTTGTCATCTTCAGTCACAATTTTACCGTGATTTGATTTTTTCTTAGCTTCCTTATCTTCCACTTTTTGAATGACAATGTCATCTAAATTATCAATTGTATCAACATGTTCAACATTGAATGGTAAAACCGCATGATCTTCTAAAGCATCCCGCAAATTATAAGTATGACAACACTTACCAAATAATTCTTCGGTAGTAACTCCAATATCACCTTTAAATTTTTTCTTGTTTTCATTGAAGATTGGAGTTCCGGTATAGCCATACCAATTACTATTAGTAAAAGCTTGTTTAATACTTTGACGCATTTTACCAAATTGTGAACGGTGTGCTTCATCAACAAAGAAGCATACTCGTTTCTTAAGGATCTTGCTAATTTTGGTATTACGACCATCTGCTTGTGCCTGTTGCTCATCACTAACTAAGTTGGCCATTTTTTGAATTGATGATACTAAGATTTTACTGTCATTTTTCAAAAGTTCACGTTTTAAGCTACCTGTATTTTTAGCATCTTTAATTTGCATATCATCATTATATGCATATGCATTAAAATTGTTAGTAGTTTGGTCATCTAAAGCTTTACGATCAACTAAGAATACTACTCGATCAACTGCTGGTAATTGAGCTGCTAACTTAGCAGTTTTATATGAAGTTAGGGTTTTTCCAGAACCAGTTGTATGCCATACATAACCATTTTCATGTTCTTTTATTCTTTTCATAACAGCTTCAATCGCATAAATTTGATATGGTCTTAGCAATAATAATTTTTTACGTTCTTCATCTAAGGCTGTATATTCACTAACAATTTTATGTGCCATTGGAATATTCAATGCTTGTTTAGTAAAGTCCATCCCATTTTCAATCAACTTATTGTTGGCATCACGCCATTTAAAAATAAATGACTTATTAAATTCATCAGGCTTACAATTAGCAAAATAGGCGGTACTGTCAGGACTCATAATGACAAACATTTGTAGTAATGAATAAATATCACTATATTTATTTTCTTTGGAATATTTTTTAATTTGGTTAAATGCTTGATTAATTTCGACAGTAGATTTCTTTAACTCTAATTGAATTAATGGCAGTCCGTTAATTAATAAAGTGACATCAAAGCGACGATCTTTGGTATCCCCCATGGATGAATTACCTGGTCGAATTGCTTGGCGTACAATTTCATAGCTAGAATTGCCACCTGCCACATCAGCTTTCCAAAAAATACTAAGTGTAACCTGCTTGCCCAAGCTTACATCATCACGTTCAATTTCAATCTTACCGATACCATTTTCAGAATCTAATAATTGTGCAGCTTCATATGGACTTTTAACATTACTAATTTTGTTTTGCACTCTTTTAAATTCTTCATCAGTTAATGGCTTTTGTTTTAAAGCTGCCATATTATTATGATTTAATTTATTGCGAAAATTATCCCATAATTGTTCAGGAGTAGCTTCATACAAATCTTTTCTCTCCGTCCATTGATTACTATCAGTGGAAAGTTGTTTAACAACTTGTTTTTCAAAGTCTAGTTCACCTTGAGTTTTATAATTAGTCATATTGTTCCTTTCAAAAATAAAAACACCTTAACCAAAATAATGGTTGAGATGTTTTGTTTGGTTAATCATTAATTCATATATGTATAATATTTATTGTATCATATATGAAAAATTATAATATGTTAATATATGATTTAAGGATGGTGATTATATGCAAACTCAAGATGATAAATCATATAGTGCTTATATTAGCTTTCAATCAATATTATTATTTCTTTACATAATGACAATTAACAATATGGGTATGATACTGCGAATTATATCTGCTTTAATATTACTAGGTATGTATTTTTTGGAATATACAAGTTCCCTAATCATTTTCATAAAAATACCAAAATAATAACTACATTTTCAATAATTATAGGTTTGTTTTTAATGGTTCTTGCTTCAAGCATGTAAACTATTTAATCGCGTTCATAGCCCAAAAAGCAAAAACAATCATTAATATAAACAATAAACCACTTACAGCTGAAATAATTGTTCCTGCGATAGCAAATCCTTTAGGCTTTTGGAATAATCCAATTATTGAAAAAATAATTCCCAGTATCCAAAAAATGACACTAAAAAGAGACGTAAATGATACCACAACTGAAACAATCGATAATACAAATCCAGCAATTCCAATTCCATTAGATACTTTAACGTTTTTAACTCTACTATAATTTTCATCCATAATGATTGCTCCTAAATTGAAAAACTAATATATAAACAAATTATTAATAGTCAATAAACATATGTGTTAGCATTATCCAGTATATAGGAGGTGTTGAAAAATGAAAAATAAACTATCAATTAACAGATGGATTGGTTTCTTAAACATCGTATTTATTATTTCTCAATCCATCTTAGGTGTTATGGAATATAAACACTCCATTTCAATTTCTGAACTTTCAATGATAACAATCATCTCAGCAATTATTTTAATTATTTTAGATATTATTTCATTGATCAAGAGTAAAAGTGCTGGAATTTCTATATCTGGTTCTATTATCGGAATTATCGGAAGTTTAGCATCTATTCATTTTGGAATTATTGGATGGATTATCTTAATAATCTCATCTGTTCAATTATTCAGACAAAAATCTACAAAAAATTAATAATATAAAAAGTACCATTCAGATTTTATATCCTGAATGGTACTTTTTTAATGTCTTTTACGCATGAAATTAACGATCAAACTGATTACAGCTTCTAATAACATCCCAACTGCCATCATTTTCATCGCAATCATTTGTGCTCCCATATCATTATTAAATGCAAAATATAATAAAACTAAATAAAAGATCACAAAAAATAATGAGATAATTTTAGAATTGCACATTTAAATCGCCTTCTTATAACTTTATATATACAGTTTATAACAATTACAAAGTAATAACAAGTACATATTATTTATTTGGGGCCATTAACTAAATTCCAAGTAGCCGTTCCCCTATAATTTCCAGAATGTAATCTTATATTATTAGGAATCTTAATAGATATATTATTTAAAGAAATATCTTTAACCCCATCTTTACCAGAAAAATTAAAAGTTTTATTTTTATTATTATAGGAAGAATTATTGCCTTGGAAATATTTAGAACTTATTGTATCTTTTCCATCAGTCATATCAGATAATGATAAATTCATACGCCAGTTACTATTATTAAAACTTCTGATCTTAAAAACAGGAGAATTTTGTATCCTAGCAATTGTATTTCCCATATAAGATAAGCTTTGCGTTCCAAAATTGAGGTTAGGAATACTATCTATCGATAAGACTTTCTTACTTAAAAGATCTTTCATTTCTTGAATTGTATTAAATTTTTGGTCATTAAGATTTGATAAAATATCATTACTATAATTTCTGCTACGGTGAACAATTTGTTGTACATAATGATTGATATGATCCTCATTTTTGTTACATATATCTCTTACTTGCTTATCTAAATAATTTTGCGTATTAGAATCATACTGTTGATCATTGTTGATTTGCTTTTGTAAATTAGATAATTCTTCATTTAAGTCTTTGCTTACTTTTTGTTCTCTATTTTCTAAGACGGCTGCATTATGTTGATCTCCATGAAGATCATGGTAGCTTAGTATTCTAAGCACTTCAAAAACAGGAGAATTCATATACCAACTTATAGGAACTTTTCCATTTAAAGTATTACGAATTAAATAAAAATAAATTTTTGAATCTTTGCTGATAAAATGATTTTCATAATTATTATTAAAATTAATGGATACTTTAAAATTACTTAATGAATTATTATTCAAGTAAAAATTAGATATATCATATCCATCTTTACTGGAATCATTTTTCTTTTGAAAGTTATTATCTATTCCATAAATGGAATTATAAGCAAATCTATCGGCTTCTTTAGATAATGAAAAACCATTATCCTCACTAATACCATAATATTTTGTGTTACTTCCATTAAAATAATTGCTAATTGAACCTTCTGTTCTAACTCTGGTATCAATGTAAGCATCATTATCCTTTAAATTTGGAATATTAACTTCATAAGATATATTGTTAATATTGTTAATAATATTATTTAAAGTAATATTTCTAGGATTATAACCATCATAAGGATTATATTTATATAAAATAGTATATGGGTTGTCAGAAAATCTATTATAATCTATTTTGGGTCCTACTCCATAGTAATCGGGGTTAAAATAATCCCCTTTACTAATAAAATATCCAGATGGCTTTGGTTCAAAAAAGCTTCTGCTATGTAAAGTATTATAAAATTTTCCATCATTAAAATTATAATAATTCCCCGCATCACTACCATCACCCTTAGCACTTACAGGAAGAAAATAGACTAAACATAAACAAAAAATTAAAAAAAGCATCAATTTTGATGCAAAAATTAATTGATTTATTTTCATCTAATATCCCTCCTATCCAAAATAATTATAGTACAAAAAAAGACCCGAGCACAAAGTCTCGAGTCTTTTCTTATTTAGAAATTAATCAATGTTAATTTCATGTTTTGCTTTATCTTTTGCTTCTTTTGGTAATGTAATCTTTAAGATTCCACCATCATATGATGCTGAAATTTTATCACTTTCAACATTAGGAAGGTAAAATGCACGACTAACATTACTAGATGAACGTTCACTTCTAATTAATTGTCCATCCTTATCCTTTTGATCTTTATTCAAATCATGAACAGCATGGATACTTAAAGTATCGTTACGATAATCTAAGTCAATATCATTCTTCTTGAAACCAGGTAATTCAGCATTTACTTCAAAGTTATTATCATTTTCAATAACATCGGTCTTCATTTTAGAAGTATTAGTAAAATTCTTACCAAAGTCACCAAAGAAACTTTCCATTGGATCCAACATATCAAAAGCACCATTTCTTAATTCATTAGCCATAATACAATCCCCCTATATTTTTATATTATTTAATTTAAAATTAGTCGATATTAATCTTGTGTTTATTATTATCTTTTGCTTCTTTTGGCAATGTAATCTTCAAGATTCCACCATCATATGATGCTGAAATTTGATCATTTTCAACATCAGGTAGATAGAATGAACGTGAAGTATTACGAGCTGTACGTTCTTTTCTAATGACACGTCCAGCTTGGTCATTATTTTCTTTCTTCAAATCGTGAGTTGCACGAATATTTAAATTATCATTTGCGTAATCAATATGAATATTATCTTTTTTAAATCCAGGTAATTCAGAGGTTACTACGTAATTATCTTTATTTTCAGTAACGTCAGTTTCATTTGATTACTAGCAATTGAATTGAAGAAATTCTTACCAAAGTCACCAAAGAAATCATCGGTTGGTTCGAATACACCTAAATCACTGTTTCTTAATTCGTTAGCCATAATCAAAAACCCCTTTCAAAAGTCTTTATTATTTGTTGATTTGTTATTTCCTTATCAACAGTTTCTATATTAGTCAGTAATGGTCAGATAGTCAAGAGAAAAGTAGCACTCTTTTGATGAGAGTGCTAAAAAGTGTGTATAAACATTGATATCAAAGCATTTATGATAATAAAAAAAGTAGTAATTAAATTACTACTTTAATAAATATTATTTAAATGCACTTTGATAAATCCAACCAACTAGCTTACCTCGATAATAAGCTTGATAATAATAACTATGCCAGCCATCTTTGTTAGCACGACGAGTAATAGTCATTTTCTTATTAGCATAATCAGAACCATTAGCAGTAGTTACAGTCCTAGCAAAACCACTATTGTTAACATGATTATGGAAAGCTACTTTAGGGTTATTTTTCATTACTTTAGTAGTTGAATATTTAGAATACTTAACATTAGGAACTAATGCGTTCGTATTCACCCAACCCATAGCATGACCATTAGAATACATACGATAGTATGTCCTTCCATTAATAGTTGCGATGGAATTGATATACATACGTTTACGAGTATTCTCACTTACACTGGAAAGTGCATAAGTTTTACCGATAAATTTATTATCACCGGGAACATGATTATAAAATTTATAATTATAACCAGCCTTAACAGTCATAGTTTTATTTTGTTGAACATATTGTGTATTTCTTGTTTGTTGTTGTGATTGATCTGAATTGTTTTTTTGATCTTGGTTTGATGAATTATCATTATCTTGTGATTGATTGTCATTATTTTGATTATCATCAGCTGGTTGAAGTTGTGAACTGTTATCAGAACTATTACCAATAAACCAATTAGCATCTTTCGAAGTTAATAAATTAGCATCAATTCTTTGACCTAAAGAATTTGAATAAAATTTACTAGAGAATTGCCATAAAACATGTTCTCTGCTAGGTTCTTGGTTTTGATAAGCAGCCAACCAATAACCATCATAATTACTAACAGCTGAAGCAGCATGGGCCTGCATAAAGCTAACATAAGAATAGAATAAAATCTTACGTTGCCCAACTAGTGGACGCAATGCATCAACCCAAGCTTTAGTAGCATTGTTAGTTCCACCAGATTTAACTGTTTGTGATTCATAATCATTTACATAGAATTTTGCATTAGGCGCACGGCGATATAAAGTTTTAGCTTCATCCGCAGCATCCGATGGACTTTCATATTGACTAAATGAATATACTCCATATGGAACGCCATACTTTTCTAATAAATCACGATTATGGTTAAAGGTCTTATCATAATATTGACTACCATATTGAACTCGCAAAATAACAAATGGCACTTCATTTTTTAATTGTTGCACTTGTGCATCAGTAAAATTATGTTGCCATTCAGATAAATCATAAACTGTATTGCTAGCATTAGCATCACTAGCGCTTGCAGCATGAACATTACTCTTAATTGAACCAAAACTAACCAATAATAGCGCCATTGCTACAATGGTTAATAAGACATTTTTTATTTTCATACACTGATAGTGAATATTATTCAACATAATACCCTATATCTTTTACACCTTCCTTCTATTGATAATATTTTAATTGTAACAAAGAGCAGTATGAAAATAGGTTAAATAGAGTTTAAGTTTTCTTTACAAATATAACAGTTCAATTAAAGACTAATATTTACAATGAAGACAGTCCCTGTAGGATGATTATCACGTACCGAAATTTTTCCATGGTGTTGATTAACAATCCATTGGGCGATGGATAATCCTAGTCCATTACCACCAGTTTTGGAATTCCTCGATTTATCGGTTCGATAAAACCTTTCAAAAATATGCGCTTTGTCTGCATCTGAAATACCATTTCCTGTATCGGAAATTAAAAGTTTTAAGTTGTTATGATTATTAGATATTTTTACGTTTACACTACCACCAGTAGGAGTATATTTAATCGCATTATCCATTAAAATTACCATTAATTGTTTAATTAAATCACCATCTAAATTACCATGCCCACTGACATTAATGTCACTTAATAACACTTTTTGTTGACTATTAGTAATTTCAAAAAATGGTTGCACGATCTGATCAAAAAATGGTTTTAGTTCCACATTTTGTTTATTAGATTGAATGATATTGGAATCCGAACGTGCTAATGTTAACAATCTTTGCGTCAATGTTTTTAGATGTTTAGATTCCTCTAAAGTGGTTGAAATGGGTTGAATTTGATCAATGATTTTATCATTGGGCTTCGTTAATAAAAATTCCATTTGATTCTGAATCACCGTTAATGGGGTTCTTAATTCATGTGCAGCATTCGCACTAAATTCTTTTTGTTTATGCCAAGCCTTCATTACTGGTTTCATACTAGATTTAGATAGATAATAAGCAATCAAAATTGCGATAATCCAAAAGAAAATTAAGGTAATAATTAATGCTTCAATAAAACTGTGCAGTGCTAATAAATCGGCATCAATATTCTGTAAAATCAATACATAGTTGCCCGCATAATCTGGATTATCATTATACTTATCAACTTTTATTAATAATGAGCGAAAGTGCGTCGTAAAATCACGAGCGTTTAAATTAACATCCTGAGTTTCATTAATATTATGTTTACTTAAAGTGATTTTATTTAATAGGGTATAAGAACGTTGTCCCAACATATTTTTGTTTAAAATTTTACCATCTTTATTAAAAACAATGATATTAGTTTGAAAGGCTGCATTCTTATCAGGATTGAATGGCGTTGGACGATTACTAGGTTGTACCGACAAAGGTCCTTGATTGACATTTCTTTCAATATGATGTTTTTGACTATAAAGCCCAGCATCAATATTAGAATAAATCGAATGTTGAAAGAAAAAATAAACAATAAATCCTAGTGATGCAAATAAAATAGCAAAACCAATTAATTCTTTAATAAAGAATTTTAACTGTTGTTTATGTTCTAAAACTTTTTCTTTCACTGTTCAGCACCCTCTAGCATATAGCCAACATTCCGCAATGTTTTAATTGGATTCTCTCCTGAAACTTGTTTAATTTTCTTTCTTAAATTACTCATATAAACTTCAACTACTGTTAATGAAGTCTCTGATTCAAAGCCCCATAAGCGATCAAAGATCTGATCTTTAGTGATAATAGTTGAAGGATTTTGCAAGAAATAAACCAATAAATCATATTCCTTACCATTTAATTGCAAGTGTCGGTCTTTATATTCCACCTCATGGCGATTAAATTCCACTGTAAAACCAGCATATGTTAATTGATTATTATTACCAATGCGACCTGCTCGTTTTAGCAATGCTTTTACTCGCATCACTAGTTCTTCACGGTGAAATGGTTTGGTTAAATAATCGTCCGCACCTAGTTCAAAACCTCTTACTTTATCACTTAAGGTATCTTTAGCAGTTAAAATCAATACTGGCATGTCAATTTCATCAACATTGCGCCAATGTTTTAAAATGTCATAACCACCAATTTCTGGCAACATTAAATCTAAAATAGCAATATCATAAATACCATCTTGACCAAGCATCTGGCCTTCAAAACCATCATGTACAACTTTAGTTTTTCCAATTGGTTTTAAAAATTGTTCCACACTATCAGCAAGTGCTTCGTCATCTTCTACAATTAAAATATTTAAATCTTCCATTTAAATACCCCCAAAAATTTTATTTTTAAGTTTTCTTTATGATTAGTTTAAGTTTAGTTTATGTCGCTTAAATTATACTTAAAATATTCAAAAGAAAGGAATTGGTCAATATGATGTTATGGATTAAGCAACTTTTTAAGTTCGGTATCATTGGCTTAATTAATACCATTTTAACTTATCTTATTTATACATTATTATGGCACATAACTAATCCGACAATTGCAATGGCAATTGGGTATGGGATCACTTCAGTTATTGGTCTGACTATTAATAAGCAATGGGTATTTAAGTCCAATAATAATTTAAGTAAAATTGCTGTTAAATACTATACAACTTATCTATTAACATGGCTATTAAGCGTTACGATAACGTATTTAATAAGCACTCAATCTACAATTAATGAACAAATCATTCCATTAATTGCTTTAATTATTACCATACCGACAAACTTTTGCTTAAGCAAATATTGGGTCTTTTCTAATCATCAAAATAAGGAGGAATACGAATGAAAAGTAAAAATCGATCACAAGCTCGTCATTATAGATTTCATATTGATTGGATTTTAACGATTATTTTAGTAATCGCATTAGTTCTGTATGGCTATGGGACTTGGAAAACTGGTTCCGCCAATGATTTTTATACTTCTGCAATTACTAGCATGACACAAAGTTTTAAGAACTTCTGGTATGCCAGTTTTGACCCTGCTGGATATATTACGGTGGATAAACCGCCAGTTGCTTTATGGTTTATGGCCATCTCGGCTAAAATCTTTGGGGTCTCAAACTTTAGCGTCGTTTTACCTTCTGTTTTATTTGGCGTTGGTTCTGTTTATTTAATGTATCGACTAATCAAACCCAAATTTGGTAAAAATGCTGGGCGCATTGCTGCGTTTGTAATGACAATCACGCCTATTGTCGTTGCTGATTCAAGAACTAATAATATGGATGCTACATTAGTCTATTTCCTATTATTATCATTATGGATGCTACAAAAAGCCGTCGATAAGAAAAATATTTTCTGGTTAATGGGTAGTTTTGCCTTAATTGGCTTTGCCTTCAACATCAAAATGCTCCAAGCATTCATGATTGTCCCAGCCATGCTTCTATTCTATTGGATTGCTAGTAAGACTAACTGGAAGCAAAAAACTATGCACACCGTGCTAGCAATCATTTCCTTAGTAGTTTTAACGCTTGCATGGCCTTTATCGGTAGATATGACCTCTGCCAATAATCGTCCTTATGAAGGTGGTTCCGAACACAATTCAGTGATGGAATTGGCCTTTGGTTATAATGGAACCCAACGTTTATTGGGGCAAACTACTGGTACCGGTGGCACCTTTAAAGGCATGGGTAATCAAAAATCTAAAAATAATCAAACTAATAAAAATCAACCGACCCCACCTAATATGAGCAAAAAGAATCAACAAAAGAGTCGTATGAAAATGCCCGGTGGCAATAAACCTGCTGGCATGAAAAATGGTGGTGCTCCTGGTGGAGGTGGCGGTAGTATCTTTAACATCGGTACTGCTGGTCCATTAAGACTATTTCAATCAGCGCTAGGCCCACAAATTAGTTGGCTATTACCATTTGCTATTATTGGGATGCTTGCCTCTTACATTGTATATGCTGATCCTAGAAGAAAATGGTATCAAACTACCGAAAAGCAAAAACAAATTGTACTATGGACCGGTTGGTTAGTACTAGTTGGTGGCTTTTTCTCCGTCGCTAGTTTCTTTCATCCCTATTACACGATCATGTTAGCACCAGCAATTGCTGCTTTAAGCGGAATTGGCTTAATAGGTATGCTTAAGGCGCTCAAGATATTTAATCGTAAAGACATCCGTTTTTACTTCTTACCACTGGCTATCGCTGTTACTGCAATGCTTCAAGCATGGTATGTATCAAATTATTACTCATGGTTAACAATTCTGATTCTAGTAATTGGTATCGCAGCTAGTTTAGGCATTATCTTTATCAAATCCAAAAAGGTAATGAAAAATGTCATTATTGCTGGTTTGATAACTATCTCAATTGCGCCTAGTTTCTGGTCAATGACCCCTACGATTGCTAAAACTTCGGATGCTATTCCTAGTGCTGGCCTTGATTTATTAACCAGTCATGGTAATCAAGGTGGCATTGGTAGTGGATCCGTCAATAACAAATTATTAAAGTATTTACAAAAGAATCAAGGTAATGCTAAATACCTATTCGCTACTGCCGATTCAGGAACAGCTGCGCCTTATATCATTAAGACTAAAAAAGCAGTCATGGCTATGGGTGGATTCAATGGAACTGATCCTGCAATGACCCTATCCAAATTTAAGCAATTAGTTAAATCTGGCCAAGTTAAATACTACTTAGATGGTGGTAAATCTGGTTCAACTAATAGTTCCATTGTCAATTGGATTAAAAAACATGGTAAAAAAGTATCAGCTAAAACATATGGTGATACTTCTACTTCAAATAATAAACAAGGTCATTTCGGTAACAAGCAAAAAATGGGCATGCCTAATCAAATGATGCCACGCAAATCATCCAATCATCAGATGAATGGTGGTCCGCAAAATTCAAGTGAAACATTATACGACCTTTCAAATATTTATAAATAATTGTTAGGAGGTAAAAAGATGCCAAATAATCAAGCTTTAATTTCAATTGTGTTACCAGTCTTTAATGAAGAAGCTGGGATTAACAACACAATTGAAATATTAGAAAAATTTATTAAATACCAAGCAGAACAATATGAATTAATTTTTGTTGATGATGGATCAAAAGATAAAAGTATTGAACTCATTAATAAAGCACAAAATAAATATTCAAATATTAAAGTTATTGAATTTTCACGAAACTTTGGTCATCAATTAGCAATTACCGCGGGTATTAGATATGCTAACGGTGATGCAGTGGTCGTTATGGATGCAGATTTACAAGACCCTCCTTCCGTCATTCCTAATATGATTCAAAAATGGCGTGCTGGTTATGATGTTGTTTATGGTAAACGTCTAGTACGTGAAGGTGAAACATTATTTAAAAAAATAACTGCCAAAACTTTTTATCGAGTGATGCATAGAATATCTAATATTGATATTCCATTAGATACTGGTGATTTTAGATTAATGGATCGAAAAGTAGTAAATACTTTATCGAAACTAAAAGAACCTGAGCCATTTGTTAGAGGCTTAGTTAGTTGGGTTGGCTTTAAGCAAACTTCTGTTCAATATGAACGTCAAGAAAGATTAGCTGGTGAAACTAAATATCCACTTTCTAAAATGACACGTTTAGCAAGTGATGGTTTAACATCATTTTCAGATGTTCCTTTAAAATTAATAAATTATGTCGGTGCTATTAGTATCATAATTGGCTTGCTATATGGATTTATCATGATGTTTAATCAATTTACCACCGTTATCTTTGCCACTTCAGCATTGTTTGTCCTAAGCGGAATGATTATGCTTGGCATGGGCATTATTGGTAACTATTTATTTAGAACGTTTGATGCATCTAAGCACCGTCCACAATATGTAATTGCCAATAGTTATGGTTTTCAAAGTCATCGCAAAAATATAAAAACACTCAAACAAAATAAAGGTTAATAAAAGGGATGCATTATATGCATCCCTTTTATCGTCTATCCTTGTCATACTAGGAATTATATCCTTTTTTTGATAAAATAATGGTAATTATAAATTAGAAAGAGTAATTAACAGTGAAAACCTGGAATACTATTAGAAGATGTCTATGTATTTTAATCGCTATTAGCATGATTACTGGAATTAGTGAATTTAAAACTAGTGAATTAAATATTTGGATTACGCAAATATTGTCTATATTTACCAGTTTAGCCCTAATTTACATAATTATGCCTAGTCGTGAAAGAAACTTATTAAAGACCATTTATTTTAATCTAACTGGTCGTAAAGCTTTCATCTTCAAAGTTAAGTATAATCAACATAAAAATATTCAGTATAATAATTCAAGTTTAAAAATGAATCAAGAAACGTTCTATCAGCAATCTAATAATTACATTAAACAAATCGAACAAATGAGAATGCAAAAAAATAGTTTAGAAGAAACGATTGATTCAATGACCGCATATAAACAAAAATTAAGCCAACAAGTGAATGAAATTAATAAAGTTTACCAAGATTTAAGTTATTTAAAAAATGAAAAAAGTGAGCTTTTAACAGAAATTGATGAATTAAAACAAAAAGTAGAACAATTAAAAACAAAAACATCAAGTCATCAATACATTGAATTTCTAAACTTCCAAGCTAAAAATAAATTACAAGAAATTGATGGATTTGATGGCTATCAATTTGAAAAACTGACTTGTAAATTACTAACCAAATTGGGCTTTCAAGATGTGAAATCAACTAAAGGTAGCAGTGATTATGGCATCGATGTCCTGGCTAAAAATGGAGAAACCACTTATGGATTTCAATGTAAGCTATATTCCTCACCGGTTGGTATCAAAGCAGTTCAAGAAGTTAGTTCTGGTGTTGAATACTATAAATGTAAAAAAGCAATTGTTATTAGTAATAGTTATTTTACTCCACATGCTATCAGTGCTAGTAAGGAATTAAATGTTGATCTTTGGAATCGTGACAAACTATTAGATTTATTAACCGAAATAATTGAGTAAAGAAAAAGAGCAGCCAGCGGCTGCTCTTTTCCTGCTTGATGAGTTACTTTTCTTATTTTATGCGATTTTACAAATTATTTAAACCATTTCGAACAATTTATTTTTTATTCTTCATAAATTAGGCAATAATAACAGACAATAATGGCACTTCATTAGCAAATGACTTAAAATAAGGCCTAATAACAGGTATAATGTAGTTAATGTAGTTAATTACATATAATTTATATAAAAGAAACGGGGAATGTTCTGTTGGATAGTGGTGCATTAGCTTTTCAAATCATCATTGTTTTAATAGCCTTCTTCTTTGCGGCATTCTTTGTTGCGTGTGAATTTGCTTTAGTCCAAACACGTTACAGTATGTTGGAAGAGGAACAAGAAAATAAAGGTAAATCTAAAAAGTTATCTCGTGAAATGTTCATGATAACTAATTTAAATGATTATTTATCAACAACTCAAGTGGGAGTATCACTTAGTGGTATTATCATGGGTTGGATTGGTGAAGCATTATTCGTAGATGGATTATTCGATCTACTAGAAATTGATCCTAATTTCATTAATCCAGGTACTGCTCATGCAATTGGTAGTATTGTTGGTGTATTAATTTTAACTTACTTAGAAGTTGTATTTACTGAAGTTGTTCCTAAGAACATCAGTATTGCAATGCCTAGAAAGATTTTGGGATTTGTCGCTACTCCATTACATTATTTCCATAAAATTTTCTACCCTGGTGTTTGGGCAATTAATGTCACCGCAGCCGGTGTAGTTAAATTGATGGGTCTTAAAATGACTGACGAAAGTGATGAATCCATGTCACAAGCTGAAATCTTAAACATTTCTAAAGACGCTGTTAAAAATGGTGCTCTTGAAAAATATGACTACTTGTATATGCAAAGAGCCTTTGATTTCAACGATAAAGTGGCTAAGGATATCATGATCGATCGTACTCAACTAACAGTTATGGACATTAATACTAATGTTAAAAACGCTATTGGTAAATATCTACAAACAAAATATAGTCGAATTCCAATTGTTGAAAATAATAATAAAGATAACATTCTGGGCTATGTTTACTGTTATGATATGATCCGTCAATCACGTGTCAATCCAGATATTAAAGTTGAACGTTTATTAAGAGATATCGCAACCGTGCCAGAAAACATGAAAATCACTGAAGTTTTACAACAAATGATTAAATTACGTACGCCTATTGTCGTAGTTGTTGATGAATACGGTGGAACTTCAGGAATTATTACTGATAAAGATATTTACGAAGAATTATTTGGTACTGTCAGAGATGAAATTGATCCTGCAACCAACGAATATATCTTTAAACAACCTAAAGGTACCTACCAAGTTAGCGGTAAAATGACTACTTATGATTTTGAACGTTACTTTAGAACCGAAATCAAAGACTTCAGCAAATCAGATAGCGTAACCCTTTCTGGTTACTTTATTGATAATCATCCTAATATGAAAATTGAACCCGGAACTGAATTTACAGTTGATCAATTTACATTTAAAGTTCTTCATTTTGAAAATTCATTTATTAATTTATTTGAAGTTAATGTAAATGATGATCTTGATTCCAATAATCAAGAAGAAAAGATTAGTGAAGATAACAAAAAATAATCATTATTATAAAAATCTGTTAGAATTAATTTCTAACAGATTTTTTTGTATTGAAAGGAAGCCTTCCATTGAAACCTATTCGTATTCTATATATATCAATCGCTGGTAACACCAAAAATTTCGTTAATAATTTAACTAATTTTGCCAATGAAGAAAACAAAAAAGACAGTAACAACCCCACTATTGAAGCCACTGAAGTTTCAGATCAAACTGATTTTGCACATGAACATAGTAACTTTTTTGCTTTCGTACCCACCTATTTAGATGGTGGCAACGGTATTGATAATGGTGTGAAAGAAATGATGACCAATGCTTTAGGTGAATATATTGCTTACGACAATAATCGTGATTATTGCATTGGTGTTGTTGGATCAGGAAATAAAAATTTTAATGAACAATACTGCCTATCAGCAAAACGCTACGCTGAGTCTTTTGATTGTCCATTCGTTAGTGATTTTGAGTTACGCGGTACTGACCGTGACTTACCAAGAATATATAATTTACTAAAGCAAACTGCTTTGAAAAACTAAAATTTGCTGATAAACTTTTTTAAAATATCTTAAGGAGTTTTGAATCATGGCAATTGATAATGAAGTTTTAAAAACTATTCAAAATCATCGTAGTATTCGTGATTTTACAGACGAAAAATTAACTGATGAAGAAGTTAATATATTAGTCAATGCTGCTCAAAGAACTTCTAACAGCATGAGTGAACAACAATATTCAATTATCAGTGTAACTGATCCTAAGAAGTTGGCACGTTTAGGCGAAATTACTCTGCACCATTTGCCAGATAAAGCTGGTCATTTTTTCTTATTCATTGCTGATCAGCATCGTAATGCGCAAATTATTAAGCATCACAAACCAGATGCTAATTTAGAAGCTCTTCATTCTGCAGATAAATTTTTAGCCTCAGTACATGATGTTGATTTAGCAGTACAAAATACTTTATTAACAGCTGAAAGTATGGGCTTAGGTGGAACCATTATGGGAAGCATCTATAATAATCCCAAAGAAATTATTGAAATGTTTAACTTGCCTGAACTAACCTTTCCAGTTTTGGGCTTAGCAATTGGTCATCCTGCATCAATGCCTGATTTAAAGCCTCGCATTAACAATGAACTTATTCATTTTGAAAACGGATATCAAGAACCTGACATGCAAATTGTCGAAAAATTTGATAAAACATTGAATGAATATTATAAAAATCGTAAAGGTAGTAAGCGAGATACTAACTTCTTCAAAAATATTTGGTCAGATATTGCAAAAGGAAATTATCGTAAGGACTTATTACCTGCAATTAAATCACAAGGTTTCCTACAAGGATAAACAAAAATGCTTTATGTTTAGAACATAAAGCGTTTTTATTTAAGCAGATTTTTTATTTTTATATATTACAATAAGCCATGTCACCATTATAACGGTAGCTGTGAAGATGAATAATGGATTATATCCTAAATATTCAACAAATAGCCCACCATACAAAGGACTAATTGCCCTTCCAGCTGACATTAAAGCATTAAAGACTCCTTGATATTTTCCCTTTTCAGATTTACTAGATAATTGATCAATCCAAGCAGGCACATCAGGTAGTCCAATCATTTCTCCAAAAGTTAAAAATACCATGATCAATAAAAATCCTGTATAACTTTTTACAAATATTAATCCGTAGAAAGAAATTGCAAATATTAAAATCCCAATAAAGACTTGTGTAGAAATTTTTATTTTAGTTTTTTTACTTAAATAGTTAATCAATGGTTGTCCAATAACAATCATTAAACCGTTAACCGTCCAAAGACTAGAATAACTTTCAAAAGAAATGCCCATATTAACCATATGAACGGACATGACACTTTCCCACAAGGTATAACTTAGATAAACACCGAATACCATCATACAAATAGGATAAATCAAATTAATTTTAGAATGTTCAACCGTTTTAACTGGTTGTTTCTTATCAGCTGGAAGTGATTGGGAATCATTAAAATCAACATTAAAGTAAAAGAAAGTCATTAACCAAAGAGCTACATAAAAAATACCGGCAGCAATAAAGACAGTTGCAACTCCATACTTTAATAAATAACCAACCATTGCAGTTCCAATGACTACTCCTAAGTTTAAGCCAATATATAACAGATTAAAAACTGAACGAACATCACGATCTTTAACCGTAGTTGCATAGGAATTCAGTAATGTCAGGTTAATCCCATCACCAAAACCCAAGAACAATAGTAAAATCGCAAATGTTGGCCACCCGTTGAAGAAAATTAAAGCAAGAATTGCAAAGGTTGAGATTGAAATTCCAATCATCGAAGCCTTATAAGCTGACCATCGATCAAATAAAAATCCTCCTACATAATTACCAATAATCATAAAACTAGACATTAATAATAATGAAACTCCTGAAACCATTAAAGATTTATGTAGATAATCATTTATATACATTGTTACTAACGGCCACATAAATGATGCCCCTGAATTAAGTAACAAAGAATACATAAAGATTAATTTCATCCCTAATCCTTTTCTTTTCTTCATAACGATTCCCCCTTTTATGTAAAATATTCATTTATACAATTATAAAGCTTTTGTTGAACACTTTTCTAAACAATTCGCTTATAAAAATAATAAAGCGTTTTCATATCCATTTTGTGTAGAATTAAAACACTTTTTTAATTTCAATTTGTGTTATATAATAACCATGTATATAGAGCGAAATAAATCGTTTATTTAGTTAGACATTTATTGTAGCTTCGTTCAAATTTTGTATAAGGAGTGACGGTATTGGCAACAGCAACTCGTGCCTTGTTCATGCTTTTTGGTGCAACAGGTGACTTAGCTAAACGTAAACTATACCCTTCAATTTTCAATTTATATAAAAAGGGCTACATTGATCAAGAACATTTTGCATTAATTGGAACTGGTCGTCGTGAATGGAGTGACGACAAATTCCACGAAGTTATTGTGGAATCAGTAAAAGACAATGCTGAAAGTGAAGATGAAGCTAAAGGCTTCGCTAGTCACTTTTACTACATGTCACATGATGTAACTAATCCTGAACATTATGATGCACTAAGTGAATACGCTAACAAATTAGATGATAAATATGATATTCAAGGAAATCGTATTTTCTACATCTCAATGGCTCCTAACTTCTTTGGTACTGTCGCTAAGAATCTAAAAGCACATAATTGCTTATCAGATAATGGCGGTTTCAATCGTTTAATCATCGAAAAACCATTCGGTCGTGATTACGAATCTGCTGAAGAATTAAATAATGCGTTAGGTAAATCATTTAACGAAAACCAAGTTTACAGAATCGACCACTACTTAGGTAAGGAAATGGTTCAAAACATCTTAGCATTACGTTTTGGCAACCCACTTATCGAAGGTATTTGGAATAATAAATACATTAAAAACGTTCAAGTTACCCTAGCAGAAAAATTAGGGGTTGAAGAACGTGCTGGATATTACGATGGTGCTGGTGCCCTTCGTGATATGATTCAAAACCACACTATGCAAATGTTAAGCATCCTTACTATGGAAGATCCAGTTTCATTTAAAGATGTTGATGTTCGTAGTGAAAAGATTCGTGCTTTACGTAGCATGAGAATCTACTCACCAGATGAAGTTCGTGAAAACTTTGTTCGTGGACAATATGGTAAAAATGGTGATCAAGCTGATTATCGCCATGAAGACAATGTTCCTGAAGATTCAAATACAGAAACATACGTTGCAGGTAAAGTAATGTTTGATAATCAACGTTGGGCAAACGTACCATTCTATATCAGAACTGGTAAGATGTTAGCTGATAAGTTTACTCGTATTGACATTGTATTTAAAAAACCTCTTATTGATATCTTTGCTGCTTCAGGCAAACAAGAAGGCGACTTACAAAACAATGTTCTAACATTATTCGTTGACCCTGTTAATAAGGTAATCTTACATCTAAATGGTAAGAAAGCTGGACAAGGTATGGAAATGCAACCACTTGATTTAACTCATGTTCAATCAGATGCTGAAAAAGCTGCTACTCCAGAACCATACGAAAGACTTATTCACGATGCCATCCTAGGCGACGCTACTAACTTTGCTAGTTGGGATGAAGTTGGTCGTGCATGGAAATTTGCTGATGTAATTAGAAATGTTTGGGACAATGACCAACCAGACTTCCCTAACTACACTCCAGGTTCAATGGGACCAAAAACTGCTGATGAATTATTAGCACGCGATGGTAACGAATGGATTAAAAAATAATTTATATGACATTTAATATGTAAAATGTTAAAATTTAAGTGTATATTTATACACAATTTTCTTTAAAAAGGAAGGTTTATAATGGCTGAATCAAAAGCAAACATTGGTGTTGTTGGAATGGCTGTTATGGGTAAGAACTTAGCCCTTAACATTGAAAGCCGAGGCTTCACTGTAGGTATTTATAATCGTTCATCTTCAAAAACTGAAGATGTAATGAAGGATCACGCAGACAAAAACTTGGTTCCAAGTTACTCTGTTGAAGAATTTGTTAAATCTCTAGAAACTCCTCGTCGTATTATGATGATGGTTAAAGCTGGTAAAGCAACTGACGCTGTTATCAGTGAACTATTACCTTTATTAGACAAAGGTGATGTTTTAATCGATGGTGGTAACACTAACTTCCACGATACTATGAAGAGAAATGCTGAATTAGATAAATCTGGTGTTAACTTCATTGGTATGGGTGTTTCTGGTGGTGAACTAGGTGCTCTACGTGGACCATCATTAATGCCAGGTGGCCAAAAAGAAGCTTATGACTTAGTTGAACCAATCTTAACTAAGATTGCTGCTAAGGCTAAAGATGGCAAACCATGTGTTTCATACATTGGACCAAATGGTGCTGGTCACTACGTAAAAATGGTTCATAATGGTATCGAATACGGTGATGAAGAATTAATCGACGAAAGCTACAACATTCTACGTAATGGTGCTGGTATTTCAGTTGATGACCTTGCTGATATCTTCAAGGACTGGAACAAGGGTGAACTTGACAGTTACTTAATCGAAATCACTGGTGATATCTTAACTAGAAAAGATGACTTAGGTTCAGACAAGAGCAAGCCTATCGTTGACATGATCTTAGACCGTGGTGCTAACAAGGGTACTGGTAAATGGTCATCAATGGACGCTATGGAAATTGGTACTGATCAATCAGTTATTTCTGAATCAGTTTATGCTCGTTTCATCTCAATGCTAAAAGACGAACGTCTAAATGCTGCTAAAGTTCTTAATGGACCAAAAGCTGCTGAAGTTATTGGTGAAGATGACAAGAAAGACCTTATCGAAAAAGTACGTAAAGCACTATACTTTGGTAAGATTATGAGTTATGCACAAGGTTTTGAACAACTACGTTTCGCTTCAGAAGACTATGACTGGGACTTGAAGTTCGGTGAATTAGCTCAAATCTGGCGTGAAGGTTGTATCATCCGTGCACAATTCTTACAAAACATTACTGATGCCTTTGAAAAGGATCCTAAGTTAACTAACTTATTACTAGACCCTTACTTCTCAGACATTGCTAACAAGTATCAAAGTGCTGCACGTGATGTTGTTGCTTTAGCAACTAAGGCTGGTATTCCAGTTCCATCACTTTCAGCTGCTGTTACTTACTTTGATTCATACCGTGCTGAAGTATTACCTGCTAACTTACTACAAGCACAACGTGATTACTTCGGTGCTCACACTTATGAACGTACAGACCGTGAAGGTAACTTCCATTACCCATGGTACACTGAACAATAAAATTATTATTGTTGATAATTTAGAGAGACGATTAATTTCGTTTCTCTTTTTTTATACCCAATTTATAATTATTATCATTTGCAAACCTTTATAAATAATCATATTATATAGTTATGTTATCAAGAAAGGATGAACATAAATGTCAGAAGATAAAAATACAATAAATGATTACTTCTTTTATGAACCTGCTTTCAATACTCATGATGGAGGTTATGTTCCATTAGAAGAACCAAATATTCCAGAACAAAAATTAAAGATTCCGGAAGCTTTAAAGCCCGACAAAGAAACTGATACTGATATGTATTACACAGTTATTGCTGAAGCTGGTGAATCTCAAATTATGCCTGGTCAAAAGACTAAGACATGGGGTTATAATCAACCATTATTAGGTAAAACAATCATTTTTAAACGTGGCAAAAATATTCATGTCACTGTTAAAAATGAATTATCTGAATTAACCACTTACCACTGGCATGGTTTAAATGTCCCTGGTGATATCGATGGTGGTTGTCATACCCCTGTTTATCCAGGAGAATCAAAGGTTTTAAACTTTAAATGTGATCAACCTGCTGCTACTTTATGGTTGCATGCTCATCCATGCCCATCAACTGCTGAACAAGTTTGGCATGGTCTAGCTACTGCCGTTGTCGTCAAGGATGAACATGAAGCATCACTACCCCTACCAAGAAATTATGGGGTCGATGATATTCCTTTAATTTTACAAGACCGTAAATTCCATGAAGACAATCAATGGGATTACCATGCTGACTATGATCCTGATGGTGTTCAAGGTCCTACTGCAATGATTAATGGTACTGTTAACCCCTATTTTGATGTAACTACTCAAAAAGTTCGTTTTAGAATTTTAGATGGTGCTAACCGTCGTGAATGGAGATTACACTTCTCAGATAATCTTTCATTTACTCAAGTTGCTGGTGACGGTAGTTTATTAGAACATCCAGTTAATTTTACTCACTTAATGTTAACCTGTGCTGAAAGAGCAGAAATTGTGGTTGATTTCAGTGATTATAAACCTGGCGATGAAGTGACATTGTATTCTGATGATGTTCCAATTGTTCATTTTAGAATTCATGAATTTGCTAAAGACGATTCCACACTTCCAGATACATTATTTAAATTGAATGCACCTGAAGTTACTCCAGATACACCAGTGCATAAAATTGTAATGTCCGGTATGGATGAAGAAGTCGCAATTAATGATAAAAAATTCAATATGCAACGTATTGATTCTAAACAAATATTAGGTAGTTGTGAAATTTGGGAAGTTACTAATTCTAACGACTGTGATGGTGGTATGATTCATCCATATCACATGCACGGTTGCCAATTCCAAGTTCTATCACGTAATGGCAAAACACCATATCCTAATGAAACTGGTTTGAAAGATACTATTGCTGTTGATCCTAATGAAACCGTTAAAATTAAAGTATGGTTCGATCATACTGGTGTATTTATGTACCATTGCCACATTATTGAACATGAAGATGGTGGTATGATGGCACAAATCGAAGTCCAAGACCCTAAGAAGCCACAAAAATTCAATTTAATGGACATGGATACCTTAATGAATGCATTTGCTAAGGAACGTGGCGTTAAACCATCAGAACTTAATTTAGGTGGTATGGAATGCTACGATAAAATGAATATGAAGATGTAATTAACTTGATTGCTTAATCATTTTTGTACTATAATTAAATAGTAAAAGAAATAATTATTGATTTTCAAAGGAGGGAAAACAACTATGGCAGAATTACCTTTTGATCCCGGAGCGTCCAAAGATCATTCTATCAAGGGAAAATTATTGTCAAATGTTGTTTCAATTCTTTAAAAATTGAATTGAGACAACCACTGACAGTTAATTTTCCCGAACTCATATGCTTTATTATTTTTTAGCTATAGATTATTTAAGGAAAAATTAACTGTTGTTGGTTATCTCAGTATCCTTTAATTGCATCGAATGACAGTGAATGGTCAGCAATTAATAACAGTAATTTAAAATTTAATATTATTTAATTAACTATTGATGCTTCACCTTTTAGGGAACTAATTGGGGAGGTATGAACAACAGTTTATACCAAACTTACTATTAATTAGATAAAATGAGTAATTATGAGATTACACAGAAATCTTCGTTGAGTTGTGGGAACATGACTTACGCCAAAGTAATTGCTGTTTATCTACGATAATAAAATAAAAGGACTCAGGAATATATCCTGAGTCCTTTTTGTATCTTTATTTAAGTTTTGCCATATAAGCTTTTTCTTTTTTAGTATCAAATTCATTTTCGGATTTACCAATAATAACAGTTGCCAATGAATTACCAATAACGTTAACAGCAGTACGCGCCATATCGATAAAACGATCGATTCCTGCAATAAAGGTCATTCCAGAGATTGGAATATTAACAGTGGATAAAGTAGCTAGTAATACAACAAATGAAGCTCCTGGTACTCCTGCCATTCCTTTAGAGGTAATCATTAAAGTAATTAATAATGTAATTTGTTGCCCAATTGATAAGTGAATACCATATGCTTGAGCAAGGAATAATGCAGCTAATGATTGATAAATAGCTGAACCATCAAGGTTAAAAGTGTATCCGGTAGGAATAACAAATGATACAATTGATGGACTTACACCAAATTTGGTCATCTTATCAATATTTCTAGGTAAAGCTGCTTCAGAACTTGCAGTTGAAAAGGCCAAAATTGCTTCTTCTTTAACAACTTTTAATAAGTCAAAAATTCTAAAGCCAAAGATTCTCGCAGCAGCTCCCATGACTAGAAGTACAAAAATAGCCATTGTAGCGTAAGTTAATAATACAAAGTAACTTAGAGGTGCAAGTGCCGAAAGTCCTAATTCAGCTAAAGTAACCCCTATTAAAGCACAAACTCCAATAGGTGATAGCTTCATGATCCAACCAGTTATTTTAAACATTACTTGAGAAATAGCTTCCATTAGATCAATGATTACTTTTCCCTTTTCACCAATTGCCGATGTTCCTAAACCAAATAATACTGAAAAGACAATAATTGGCATCATATCGCCACTACTAATCGAATTAAAAACATTAACTGGGATAAGTCCAATCAAGGTGCCCCAAATCCCGCTATGGTTAGCGCTCTTAGCCGTTGCTAAATATTGAGTAATATCAGTTCCATGTAAAGCATGAACATTAATAAAATCTCCTGGATGAAAAATATTACCAATAATTAAACCCAAAATAATGGCTATGGTAGTCATAAGTTCGAAGTATAAAATGGTTTTCCCACCAATTCTACCCAATTTATGAATGTCTCCAATACTTGCAATTCCTACTGTTAAGCAAGAAATAACAATTGGAATAACAATCATTTGGATCAATCGGATAAAAATAGTTCCAATACTTTGCATTGCAGTAATTGCAGTTGCATTTTTATAAAAAATTATCCCCAATATAATTCCCAAAATTAAGCCAACAAGTATCTGCCAACCTAAAGAGATTTTAATTTTTTTCATATAAATTACTCCTTATTTATGTACATTAATTGTTATTTTACCATAAAACACAGAATTTTATATAAAAAAAGAGTTTTCGATAAACATCGAAAACTCTCAAAATTGCGCGGCAACTTCCTACCCTTGCAAGAGGCGATCCTCTAACTACTCTCGGCGTTTAGAAGCTTAACTGCTGTGTTCGGCATGGGAACAGGTGTATCCTTCTAGCTATCGCCACCACACTATTTATCTGAAAGAACTTCGTTCTTTCAAAACTAGATATTATTATTCTTTTAGAGAACAACCTTACTTGGTTAAGTCCTCGACCAATTAGTACTAGTCCGCTCCATACATTGCTGCACTTCCACTTCTAGCCTATCTACCTAATCATCTCTTAGGGGTCTTACTTCCATAAAGGAATGGGAAATTTCATCTTGAGGTGGGTTTCACACTTAGATGCTTTCAGCGTTTATCTCAACCATACATAGCTACCCAGCAGTGCCCCTGGCGGGACAACTGGTACACCAGCGGTATGTCCATCTCGGTCCTCTCGTACTAGAGATAGCTCCCCTCAAATTTCCTCGCCCGCGACGGATAGGGACCGAACTGTCTCACGACGTTCTGAACCCAGCTCGCGTACCGCTTTAATGGGCGAACAGCCCAACCCTTGGGACCAACTACAGCCCCAGGATGCGATGAGCCGACATCGAGGTGCCAAACCTCCGTCGATGTGAACTCTTGGGGGAGATAAGCCTGTTATCCCCAGGGTAGCTTTTATCCGTTGAGCGATGGCCCTTCCATATGGTACCACCGGATCACTAAGCCCGACTTTCGTCCCTGCTCGACCTGTCTGTCTCGCAGTCAAGCTCCCTTGTGCCTTTACACTCTGCGAATGATTTCCAACCATTCTGAGGGAACCTTTGGGCGCCTCCGTTAYTATTTGGGAGGCGACCGCCCCAGTCAAACTGCCAATCAGACACTGTCTCCCACCACGATAAGTGGTGCGGGTTAGAGTGTTAGCACAGCGAGGGTAGTATCCCAACAATGCCTCCACCGAACTAGCGTTCCGGTTTCCACGGCTCCTACCTATCCTGTACAAGCTATGTCAACACCCAATATCAAATTACAGTAAAGCTCCATGGGGTCTTTCCGTCCTGTCGCGGGTAACCTGCTTCTTCACAGGTATCTCAATTTCACCGAGTCTCTTGTTGAGACAGTGCTCAGATCGTTACGCCTTTCGTGCGGGTCGGAACTTACCCGACAAGGAATTTCGCTACCTTAGGACCGTTATAGTTACGGCCGCCGTTTACTGGGGCTTCGTTTCTGAGCTTCGCCGAAGCTAACTCATCCACTTAACCTTCCAGCACCGGGCAGGCGTCAGCCCCTATACTTCATCTTACGATTTTGCAGAAACCTGTGTTTTTGATAAACAGTCGCCTGAGCCTTTTCACTGCGGCTGCACGTTAGTGCAGCACCCCTTCTCCCGAAGTTACGGGGTCATTTTGCCGAGTTCCTTAACAAGAGTTCACTCGCTCACCTTAGGATACTCTCCTCGACTACCTGTGTCGGTTTGCGGTACGGGTAGTTAATTACTCACTAGAAACTTTTCTCGGTAGCGTGACATGGCTCACTTCTCTACTATAATTCGATCCTCATCACAGCTTGTCAACMCGCTGAAAAGCATTTCACTCTTCAACTGACTCACTGCTTGAACACACAATCCAATAGTGTGCACGAGTTAGCCTTCTACGTCCTTCCATCGCTCAAACATAATTAACTAGTACAGGAATTTCAACCTGTTATCCATCGCCTACGCCTCTAGGCCTCGGCTTAGGTCCCGACTTACCCTGGAGGACGAGCCTTCCCCAGGAAACCTTAGTCATTCGGTGGATTAGATTCTCACTAATCTTTCGCTACTCATACCGGCATTCTCACTTCTAAGCGCTCCATCAGTCCTTACGGTCTAACTTCGTTGCCCTTAGAACGCTCTCCTATCACATGACTACGTCATGTCCACAATCTCGGTAATATGCTTAGCCCCGGTAAATTTTCGGCGCAAAATCACTCGACTAGTGAGCTATTACGCACTCTTTAAATGGTGGCTGCTTCTGAGCCAACATCCTAGTTGTCTATGCAACTTCACATCCTTTTCCACTCAGCATATATTTAGGGACCTTAATTGGTGGTCTGGGCTGTTCCCCTTTCGACGGTGGATCTTATCACTCATCGTCTGACTCCCGGACATATAAATCAATGGTATTCGGAGTTTATCTGAATTTAGTAACCCATGACGGGCCCCTCATCCAAACAGTGGCTCTACCTCCATGATTCTAAGTCCGAGGCTAGCCCTAAAGCTATTTCGGAGAGAACCAGCTATCTCCAAGTTCGTTTGGAATTTCACCGCTACCCACATTTCATCTCAGCACTTTTCAACGTACACGAGTTCGGCCCTCCGGTGCGTTTTACCGCACTTTCAGCCTGAACATGGTAGATCACCTGGTTTCGGGTCTATCTCAACATACTCAAACGCCCTATTCAGACTCGCTTTCGCTATGGCTCCAATCTTTTCATCTTAACCTTGCATGTTAACATAACTCGCCGGTTCATTCTACAAGAGGCACGCTATCACCCATTAACGGGCTCTAACTGTTTGTAAGCACATGGTTTCAGGAACTATTTCACTCCCCTTCCGGGGTGCTTTTCAYCTTTCCCTCACGGTACTGGTTCACTATCGGTCACTAGGGAGTATTTAGCTTTGGGAGATGGTCCTCCCGGATTCCAACGACGTTCCACGTGTGTCGCTGTACTCAGGATCCTGAACTGAGGTTAAATGATTTCATCTACGGGGCTATCACCCTGTATCGCTTACCTTCCCAGATAATTCGATTATCGTTTAACTTGGTAACTCAAATGTTCAGTCCTACAACCCCAAAGAGCAAGCTCTTTGGTTTGAGCTGTTCCCCGTTCGCTCGCCGCTACTTAGGGAATCGAAATTTCTTTCTCTTCCTGTGGGTACTTAGATGTTTCAGTTCCCCACGTCTGCCGCCAAATTAGCTAATTAATTCACTAATTGGTGATAACCGATTAAGGTTATCGAGTTTCCTCATTCGGARATCTCCGGATCAAAGCTTACGTACAGCTCCCCGAAGCATATCGGTGTTAGTCCCGTCCTTCATCAGCTCCTAGTGCCAAGGCATCCACCATGCGCCCTTCATAACTTAACCTAATTCATCACTACGTGATGTTTGGTTAATTGAGTATTATACGAATAAAACTATTTAAAAAACTCAAAATAACGCGGTGTTCTCGGTTAAAATTGTATTTAATACAAATTTAATTTAGAAATTAATAATATCTAGTTTTCAAAGAACCAAGTTCGACACTTACGTGTCAATGGAGAATAGCGGAATCGAACCGCTGACCTCCTGCTTGCAAGGCAGGTGCTCTCCCAGCTGAGCTAATTCCCCATATATAAAGTTTCGTGGCAATCCACTAGTCCAATGGGCCTAAATGGACTCGAACCATCGACCTCACGCTTATCAGGCGTGCGCTCTCAACCAACTGAGCTATAGGCCCAAAAAGCATAAGCTTTATGTTTGAGAGTAGACCTCTCAAAACTGAATAAGATTGATCAATCTAATGTAAGTTTCCGTAATATCCTTAGAAAGGAGGTGATCCAGCCGCAGGTTCTCCTACGGCTACCTTGTTACGACTTCACCCTAATCATCTGTCCCACCTTAGACAACTAGCTCCCGAAGGTTACTCCATCGTCTTTGGGTGTTACAAACTCTCATGGTGTGACGGGCGGTGTGTACAAGGCCCGGGAACGTATTCACCGTGGCATGCTGATCCACGATTACTAGTGATTCCAACTTCATGCAGGCGAGTTGCAGCCTGCAATCCGAACTGAGAATGGCTTTAAGAGATTAGCTTGACCTCGCGGTTTCGCRACTCGTTGTACCATCCATTGTAGCACGTGTGTAGCCCAGGTCATAAGGGGCATGATGATTTGACGTCATCCCCACCTTCCTCCGGTTTATCACCGGCAGTCTCACTAGAGTGCCCAACTTAATGCTGGCAACTAATAATAAGGGTTGCGCTCGTTGCGGGACTTAACCCAACATCTCACGACACGAGCTGACGACAACCATGCACCACCTGTCATTCTGTCCCCGAAGGAACGCCTAATCTCTTAGGTTGGCAGAAGATGTCAAGACCTGGTAAGGTTCTTCGCGTAGCATCGAATTAAACCACATGCTCCACCACTTGTGCGGGCCCCCGTCAATTCCTTTGAGTTTCAACCTTGCGGTCGTACTCCCCAGGCGGAATACTTAATGCGTTAGCTGCGGCACTGAAGGGCGGAAACCCTCCAACACCTAGTATTCATCGTTTACGGCATGGACTACCAGGGTATCTAATCCTGTTCGCTACCCATGCTTTCGAGCCTCAGTGTCAGTAACAGACCAGATAGCCGCCTTCGCCACTGGTGTTCTTCCATATATCTACGCATTTCACCGCTACACATGGAGTTCCACTATCCTCTTCTGTACTCAAGTCCTTTAGTTTCCGCTGCACTTCCTCAGTTGAGCTGAGGGCTTTCACAACAGACTTAAAGAACCACCTGCGCTCGCTTTACGCCCAATAAATCCGGACAACGCTTGCCACCTACGTATTACCGCGGCTGCTGGCACGTAGTTAGCCGTGGCTTTCTGGTTAAATACCGTCAAAGCGTAAACAGTTACTCTTACACTTGTTCTTCTTTAACAACAGAGTTTTACGAGCCGAAACCCTTCTTCACTCACGCGGCGTTGCTCCATCAGACTTTCGTCCATTGTGGAAGATTCCCTACTGCTGCCTCCCGTAGGAGTCTGGGCCGTGTCTCAGTCCCAATGTGGCCGATTACCCTCTCAGGTCGGCTACGTATCATCGCCTTGGTGAGCTTTTATCTCACCAACTAGCTAATACGCCGCGGGTCCATCCTAAAGTGATAGCAGAGCCATCTTTCAAGTTGGAACCATGTGGTTCCAACTAATTATACGGTATTAGCATCTGTTTCCAAATGTTATCCCCTACTTCAGGGCAGGTTACCCACGTGTTACTCACCAGTTCGCCACTCGTCCCGAATCCAAAAATCATTTATGCAAGCATAAAATCAAATTGGGAGGACTCGTTCGACTTGCATGTATTAGGCACGCCGCCAGCGTTCGTCCTGAGCCAGGATCAAACTCTCATCTTATAGATGAAAAGCTTTTAACTAGCTCATCAAATTAATTGTTTTTTATAAGCGAATTGACTTCGCAATGTTTAATTYCTTATGATCTAAATCATAAGAATCCTTACACATCATCGATTATCAATCTTGTTCAGTTTTCAAAGATCTACTTATCAGTTAACTACTTTTAACAAGTAGCTCTTTAATTATATCAGGTTATCAACTCAATGTCAACAACTTTTTATAATTAAATTTTTGAATTRATTTGTTGCTCTTTGTCATATCAACAACGCAACATTAATTATTATGCCATTTTAACAAGTGAAAGTCAATAACTTTTTGTAATTATTTTTTAAACACCTTGTAACTTCGTTACTAAAATGACAACAGGAATAATAATATCAATAATGAATGCTTAAGTCAATATACAAATAAAAAAAGTTCCTACAATTATTCATTGTGGGAACTTTTTTTTATTATTATTCTTCAGAATTATCTTCTGGTCTCATAGTTGGGAATAATAAAACATCTCTAATTGATTCCGCATTAGTTAATAGCATAACTAAACGATCAATTCCAATACCTAAACCACCAGTAGGAGGCATTCCGTATTCTAAGGCTTCAACATAATCTAAATCTACAGGTTGAGCTTCATCATTACCTTGAGCTTTTTCTGCAGCTTGAGCTTCAAATCTTGCCTTTTGATCAATAGGATCGTTCAATTCAGAAAATGCATTAGCATATTCCATACCAGATACATATAATTCAAAACGATCAGTAAATCTAGGATCATCAGCATTCTTTTTAGCTAATGGTGAAATTTCAACCGGATGACCATAAATAAATGTAGGATCTTGAATCTTAGGTTGTACTAATTCTTCAAAGAATTCATTTATAATATGTCCAACCTTCCAGAAGTCTTTATATTCAATATGATGTTCATCAGCTAATTTTCTAGCATCTTCTAGACTCATTTCTTGCCAGAAATCAACACCAGTATATTGCTTAATAGCATCAACCATGTGTAAACGAGCGAATGGCTTATTAAAATCTACTTTGTCACCTTGATATTCAATAATGCCATCATCTGAAACAACTTTAGATGCAGCTTTAAAAATACCTTCAGTTTCATCCATTACATCATGAAAATCAAAATATGCAATATATGATTCTAATTCAGTAAATTCAGGATTATGATCTTGGTCCATACCTTCATTTCTAAATACACGACCAATTTCATATACACGTTCCATACCACCAACAATTAATCGTTTAAGATGTAATTCAAGGGCAATACGTAAGTATAAATCAATATCTAGTGCATTATGATGAGTGATAAATGGACGAGCATTAGCACCACCAGCTTGATTATGAAGTACAGGAGTTTCAACTTCTGTACAGTCCATTTGATTATCTAAATAACTACGGATAGCTGAGATAATTTTAGTACGTTTTTGAAAACGATCAAAACTATCACGGTTAGCAATTAAGTCTAAATATCTTTGACGATATTTTTGTTCTTTATTTTGTAAACCATGGTATTTATCTGGTAATGGACGCAATGCTTTTGCTAAGAAAGTTACATGGGTTGCTTTAACTGTTAATTCACCCATATCAGTTTTAATAACTTCACCTTCAAAACCTAAATGATCACCAAGATCAGAACGTTTAAAGATATGATAGTTATCTTCACCAACAACATCTTTTCTAACATAAAGTTGAATTTTACCAGAACGATCTTGTAAATCAGCAAAACCAACTTTACCTTTACCACGTTTTGCAACCATACGACCAGCGATAACAACTTTTTTATCTTTTTCTTCTAGTTCTTCTTTTGTTAAATCATTATATGCATCATGCAATTGTTTAGCTAAATGAGTACGTTCGAAGCGGCCACCAAATGGATCGATGCCTTCTTCTCGTAATTCATTCATCTTTTGGCGACGAACTCGCAATTGATCATTCATTTGCTTTTCTTTTGCCACAGTAATACCTCCATCAGAATAAATTATTTTCTATAATAATAATACCATAAATCAGCTTAACCTATTAACATTAATTAAATTCTATACTCGAGTAGCATTTCTTTTAGCTGTCTTTTCAAGAAAATCATCAAAGATATCAATCATTTCTTGTTCTGTATCAGCTTCATTTAAAGCTGCCTTAGTTCTAGCGGAACGTCTAAGGCCTTTTAGATAGTAAGCAGCTTGCCCTCTGAATTCACGAGGACCAATAAAATCACCCTTAATGCCCACTAATCTATGCAAATGTTCTTTGGCAGTTTTAATTGTTTCTTCAACTGATGGGTCTGGTAACATTTCACCAGTTTCTAAATAATGAGCTGTTTGTTTTAACATAAATGGATTTCCTTCAGCAGCACGTCCAATCATTACTGCATCACATCCCACATAATCAAGCATTTCTTTGGCCTTTTGTGGAGTAGTAACATCACCATTACCCATAAATGGGATAGTCAATTTATCAGCAACCGCTTTTAAGACATCCCAATCAGCGGAACCTTGATACATTTGTTTTCTAGTTCTACCATGCATTGCAACTGCTGAAGCACCTGCTTTTTCAGCCATTAAAGCATTTTCCACAGCATAAATATGATCTTCATCCCAACCAGTTCTCATTTTAACGGTCACTGGTTTGTTAACTGCTGAAGTAACAGCTGAAACCATTTCATAAACTTTATTAGGATCTAATAACCATTTTGAACCAGCATCAGTTTTCACGACTTTATTCACTGGACATCCCATATTAATATCAATAATATCAGCGTCAGTCTTTTGATCAATAAATTTAGCACCTTGTACTAAGGTTTCTTTACTACCACCAAATATTTGAATGCTCATTGGATGTTCCTTAGCATCAACATTGATCATATCTAAAGTTTTTTGATTGTTATACATAATTCCACGATCAGAAATCATTTCACAAACAACCAAACCAGCATTAAATTCCTTACAAATCATTCGAAATGCTGTATTAGTTACTCCCGCCATTGGAGCGACTACCACTTGATTTGGGATTGTAACGTCCCCAATTTTCCATTCCATAATTTTCACCTCATATATAAATCAGTCAGATATTTATTCTGCTAGATATAATAGCACAATAAATGTTAATGGTCATTGTTATAATACTTATTTTTTATCATCTTTAGTTGGTTTTTCTAATTTCTTTAAATCATCTTCACTAAAATTATAAATAGTTTGGCAGAAGTTGCAAACTACCTTTGCACCATGATCTTCATCAATCATTGCTTGAATTTCTTTATTGCCAATTCCAGCAATTTCATCAGCAAATTTTTCTTTAGAACAATCACATTTAAATGCAACTGGTAAATTTTGTAAAATGGTTAAATTATCTTCACCAAAAATAAGTCTTAGAATATCTTCTGGTTTTTGCTTAGATAAGAATAATTCTGAAATCATAGGAATTGATTTCAAGCGTTCCTCTAATTTAGCAATTGCATCATCAGAAGCTCCTGGTAAAACTTGGATTAAATAGCCTCCAGCTGCACCAATCGTTCCATCTTGATTTACATAAACAGAAACACCAACTGCTGAAGGAATTTGTTCTGATTGGGCTAAATAATAGGTGAAATCATCACCTATTTCACCAGATACTAAATCTACATTACTAGTATAAGGTTCAGTCCCACCTTGACTCTTCATTACTTGTAATGTTCCATTATGACCAATTGCTCCACCAACATCTAGCTTATGATGTTTATTTAATGGTATATCAACATAAGGATTATGCATATATCCTTTAACATGCCCCTTTGCATCAGCATCAACTACAATTGTGCCTGCAGGTCCATCACCCATAACTTTAACCGTCATGGATTCATTCCCTTTTAGAACTGAAGAAGATAATAATAAACTAGCAACTAAACTACGACCTAATGCAGCGGAAGAAGTTGGCCAAGTATTATGATCTTTTTGTGCTTCAGCAACTAGTTCAGTGGCTTCCATTGCATAAGCTCTAAACATTCCATCTTTAGTAACACTTTTAGTTAAATAGTCTGACATTATTAAGACCCCTTTTATATTTAAATATTTATAAAAAAACGTGAGTTAAATATTTTATTCAACCCACGCTTTTATTTAATCAAATTTATTATTGATTATTATTTGAATCATCAGAATCATCATGATTATTTCTTTCTTCATCATGTTTTTCTAATTCTTCTTTTGATTCTTCAAAAGATGCATTTTCGTCAACATCATTATTTTCTTCTGGCATCTTACCAGTACGATATAAGCTTAAAATTTGTTTTTCATCTAATGTTTCGTACTTAAGCAAGGCATCAGCAATTGCACGATGTTGTTCACGATGTTGTTCTATAATATCGTGAGCTTCACCATGTGCTTCATTGATAATTCTTCTTACTTCATCATCAATAGTTGCAGCAGTTTTTTCAGAATACTTACGAGCATATGGATCTTGAGTTGGACTTTCTAATTGAACAGTACCTAGTTTTTCACTCATACCATATTGAGTAACCATTGCACGAGCTAAGTTTGTAGCTTGTTCAAAATCATTAGAAGCTCCAGATGATTCTGAATCAAAAATGATTTCTTCAGCAGTACGTCCACCCATTAATCCAGCAAGTTGTTCCATTGCATTCTTCTTGGACATCAATTGTTGATCTTCACGAGGAAGCATAATTGCATATCCTCCAGCACGGCCACGAGGAACAATTGTAACTTTATGAACCACTCGAGCATCATTTAATACTAATCCTACAATTGTATGACCGGCTTCATGATTAGCAACAATGTTTTGTTCTTTCTTGCTAACAACCTTATCTTTCTTAGCTGGACCGGCAATAACACGATCTTCAGCTTCGTCTAATTCATCAGGTCCGATACTATCCTTGTTACGACGAGCAGCTAATAAGGCAGCTTCATTAAGTAAATTAGCTAAATCCGCTCCAACAAATCCTGGAGTTTGCTTAGCAATTTCATGTAAATCAACCTTATCAGAAACAGGTTTATTCTTAGCATGCACTTTTAAGATTGCTTCCCTACCACGTACGTCAGGTTGACCTACTAAGACTTTACGATCAAAACGACCTGGTCTAGTCAAAGCAGGATCTAAGACATCAGAACGGTTAGTAGCAGCAATAACAATGACTCCATCATTACCTGAGAAACCATCCATTTCAACAAGTAATTGATTAAGAGTTTGTTCTCTTTCATCATGCCACCGCCCATACCGTTACCACGTTTTCTACCTACAGCATCAATTTCATCAATGAAAATAATGGCAGGACTGTCTTTTTTAGCTTGAGTAAATAAGTCACGAACACGACTAGCACCAACTCCGACAAACATTTCGACGAAATCAGAACCAGAAATTGAGTAAAATGGTACTGCTGCTTCACCAGAAACAGCCTTAGCTAGTAAAGTTTTACCAGTACCAGGAGGACCCTCTAGTAAAACACCATGAGGAATCTTAGCACCTAATTTAGAATATTTCTTTGGATTCTTTAAGAATTCAACGACTTCAACTAACTCTTGCTTTTCTTCTTCTTCACCAGCAACATCTGAGAACTTAACATTACTATGAGTAGGTTTAGCTTTAGACTTACCTACTCCCATGATGCCACCTTTACCGCCGTTTTTACCGCCGGCTTGATTCATCATGATAAAGAAGAATACTAAAATAATTAGCATAGGTACAACTGAAATTAATAGGTTAGTCCAAAAACCACCATTAGTATCAGCCTCTTTAGCATTCATCTTAACATCATTTTTCTTAGCATAATTAGTAATTTCAGAAATTGTACTATTGTTCTTTAAAACATTAGCTTTAAATGATGAAACTTTGGTAGTCTTTTGGGAATTACCAAATAAGAAACTACCACCACTATTAGACTTGGTTTCTTGTGCTTCTCTATATTGACCAGAGATGTTATAAACACCATCAGAAGGTTGAACAGAAAAGTCTTTTACCTTATTATCTTTTAATTGTTTAACAAACTGACTAGATTGAATCTCTTGATTATGAGTTTCTCCTTTATTACTAGTTGCAAAAAAGAATACTCCCATTAAAATCAAGAAAGCAACAATATAGAACAGACTGTTCTTGAATAATCCTTTATTATTACGCATCAATTGCCTCCTGTTCTTAATGTCTTAGACTATTATTTAATAATTTATTATATCACTTTAAAGTAAATAAAGCTTATTGTGATTTTCAAATTTAAGACACAAAACATATATTATCATTTTTTTATTACATAGACTATCTATTTGTTTGAATAAACTTCTGGTTTTAAAACTCCGACGTATGGTAAATTACGATATTTACCATTGTAATCTAAGCCATAACCAACCACAAATTCATTAGGGACTTCTAATCCTACGTAATCAGCTTTAGCTTCAACCACACGTCCTTCTGGTTTATCCATTAAAGTACATACCTTAATCGATTTGGCTCCACGATCTGATAATAGATCTTCTAAATACTTTAAGGTTCTACCAGTATCAATAATGTCTTCAATAAACAAAACATTACGACCATTTACATCAATATCAACATCCTTCATTAACTCAATTGATCCACTAGATTGAGTGCCACCATGATAACTAGATACATCAATAAAATCAATATCCATATATAAGTCTATATCACGAACAATATCAGTCATAAAGAAGATTGCACCCTTCAAGACTCCAATTACTATCGGATTTTCACCCTGATAGTCTTTTGTGATCTGTTCACCCAATCTTTTACATGCATTTTCAATATCTTCTTCACTATATAAGGTCTTAAGAATGTCGTTATTCATTACGTTCTCCTTCCAAAAGCTTTTGTTTGATGATTAAATTATATCTTTTATTAACAGAATTTAAAATAGTGGATTCACTATACCCAATAATAGATAACACCGCATTCTTTGAATTTACTAACGTCTGTGCAGTTTTTCTAAGTTTATTAGGAATTTTTTTGTTAATAAAGACTCTCTTAGCTGATTGATGACCACCATTTTTTAAAGTAATCTTATCTGAATTTTTAGTCATCCTAACAGATAAAGGAAAGTCCTCTTTTGACAAATTAAATTGGGAAATTCTTTGATATTTCTCGGGATGTTTAATTTCCTGATCAGTGATCATAAATAGCTCCCCATTCAATGTAGAAAACCATTGGTTTAATGTTACCACAAACTCATCTTTCTTTGATAAACTTATAAAATTATTTTTATATTTTTGAATACTAAATTCATTATATGACTTATCAAGATAATAATTATTGTTTAATTTAAACCTTACTTGGGGTTTTTGTCTATTATTTAATAGATAAATAATCTCCAAAATTGTATCTTGATTAGCTAAAGAAGAATTATTAACGGGATTTAGCAGTTCTTCCAAAATTTCAAATTGAATATTATCGCTTTGATTAGTAAACTTTTCTAAATTATATTTATCATTTTTAAGTTTCAAATTTTTGATTAATTTTAATAATAATTCCTTATTAGTTCCTAACAATTGATTCAACTGTTTAGCAAAGGCTCCTAAATGTTCAACTACTTTGGGATTTTCTTTTTCCATCATTGGAAGAATTTGATGGCGAATTCGATTACGTTGTACATCAAGTTCTTGATTAGTTTCGTCTTCAAACCATTTGATGTTGTTATCAATTGCAAACTGTTTTAAAGATGCTTTTTTAAAATCTAACAATGGCCTTAATAAAAAGCCATCATTAAATTTTCTAATCCTGTTAATTCCGCTAACTTGTTTAACGTATGAGCCTCTAATGAGCTTCATTATAATGGTTTCTGCTTGATCATTTAAATGATGTGCAGTTAACAACATTTTAGCATTATACTTTTTCATAACCTTTTTAAAAAAATAATAACGAAAATTACGTGCAGCATTTTCTATTCCATTATTTGGATGATCTGATTTAGGCCAAATGCCAATTTCAACATTTAAATCATTTTGCATACAATAATGATTAATGTATTGTTCTTCTATTTCGCTCTGCGACCTTAACTTGTGATTAACATGTGCAACTACAATCTTAGGCCTTAAATCCATAGGTAAGCTTTTCATTAGATATAATAAGCACATTGAATCAACACCTGCAGAAACACCAATTACAACATATTCATCATTATTCCACCAATGATTTTTAGCTATCAAATTGAAAAAATTTTCGCGCAATGTTTTACCACTTTGCATCATTTTTCTCCTTAAAATTTTATAAAAATAAAATGATTAAGGCCAATGCCTCAATCATTTTTTAGTTTTAGCTACGACGACCACCACGGCCACCACGTTTGCCTTCTGTATTTTTCTTAATTGTTGCTAGTCTGCTTTCACTATCTTTTAAGAAGTTATTCATTAAATCATCAAAACTAGCTTTTTTATGGTTATCGTTATGACGGTGGTTATTACCAAAATCACGTTTAGAATTACCATGATTATTATGATTATGTGAATGATGTTCTGGTTTTCTTTCAGATTCTGGTTTTGCCTTTCTGATTGAAAGAGCAATCTTACCATCATCACCAATCTTCAAAACTTTAACTTTAACTTCATCGCCAACTGTTAAAACATCTTTGATGTCTTTAATATAGCTATCAGAAATTTCACTAATATGAACTAATCCTGTTTTATGATCTCCTAAATCAACGAATGCTCCAAAATTAGTAATTCCTGAGACTTTGCCGGAAATTTTTGATCCAACTTCAATTGCCATAAAAAAAATGTTCCTCCTAAAAAAGTAAGTATCCTAAGTATAGCACCATTATTAGTATTATTGTACAAAAAAAATGGTATTTTTATACCATTTTAATTTTGAGTAACATCTTTAGATACATCCCCAGGTAAACCATAAACTGTTTCACCTGGTTTACTATAATAATACTTTTGTCTAATCAATTTTTCCAAATAATCATTATTATAGAGTTGCTTAACATTTTGCTTTAATTTCTTATTATTATCTTTATTATTTTGCAAAACAACCTGTGTATTATTGGTCTTATTTTCCACTCTACTAGATTCATTTTTTGTTGTTATTATTTGATAAACAAGAACTAAAGCGACAACTAAAAATATCAATATTAAAATAAACGCACGTTTTTTACGAGTACGTAAAATTCTTTGATGCCTAGACATCTTAAGTTTTTCATAATCATTATTTAAGTGACGTACCTTATTAGACATTTTTAGTAACCTCCATAGTTGTTATAAACCAGTATAATCATTATTTGCAAAAAATAAAATCATAAATATAAGTTTTTATAAATTATTCATTAGAAAAATCACGTTCATATTGTTCATCTAAGACTGTGTACATACGATCAGCTTCAGCCTTTTTAGTAGTTTCAAAAAGTTGATTAACTTGTAATGTTAGAGTCTTATTACCAAACTTTATAACTAATTTATCGTTAGATTTAATATCAGTTGAAGACTTAGCAACATTACCATTAACTAAAATTCTACCTTGATCAGCAATACTTTTAGCGACAGTTCTACGTTTAATAATTCTTGAAGTCTTTAAAAATTTATCTAATCTCATAAAACTAATCCCTCTTATCTATTTATAAATTTATTAATTATTGGCACCGATTTCCATTCTTCATCACTCAAAATATTAATTTTTTTGGCAACAAATATAAATGAAAGTGCCCCTATTGGTATTAAAATTAATAATCCAATCAATGCTTTTAATCTAAAATTATTGAATGGAATATGCTTAATAACAATATTCGAAAGCCAAAATTCCATAATAACCATTATCATAGCATTTAACATCAATTTAATAGTAAAAGATAATTTATTATTCATCTTTAATTTAAATTTTGAAAAATATAATTCTAAAATTAATACAAAAAGAAGACTAATAATTGTTGAAATACTAGCACCCATAATGCCAATCTTCGCAGTCAAAAATTCAGTTATTATTAATTTTAATAATAAACCGGCCATTATGGAAAATGCAGCAATCTTAAATTGATCAACACTTTGTAAAATACTACTATAAATTGTGATAATCGTTGTTATCAAAATACTAAAGCAATAAACACTAAGTGTATGGCTTTCAGTTTGACTATTAAATAACAATTGATTAATCATTGGCATTAAACTAATCATTCCTGCAGTAATTGCTACCGTCAAGAAAATACTAACACGCATCATCTCATTAGCAATACCATTAAAACTATCATATGCTTTTTTCTTATATGCTTGACTTAATGAAGGTAAAATTGCTGTTGAAAATGAAGTTGCAAATACTAGCCCCAATTGAACTAAAGTCTGACCACGATCATAAATGCCCTTTGATACTTGTGAATCAATTACTGACAGTCCGGATAATACTAGCCCCTTTCTAACAGTAAATGAATCAACCAACTGTAATAAAACCATAATCGAGGCTAATAAACAAAGAGTTCCACCTTCTAATAATAGTTGCTTAGTTAAATTAGGATAAGCCATTTGTTTAATTTTCGGTAGTTTACCAATGTTTTTGCGATAATACATTAATAAAATCGCTAATGAAAAAGCCTCTGCAATTGGTACTGCTAGCATTGCATATTTTCCTACAGTATAAGGACTTAAATGATTAATAAATCCAATATATGCAGCCAATAAAATTACCGATACACGCATCAGTTGTTCAATTACTTGTGAATAAGCGGTTGGTTTCATAAAAAGAATTGCTTGAAAGTATCCACGAAAGCTAGCCAAGAATGGCATAAATAAAAACATCCAACTAACTGCTTTAATTATGCCTACTAAATTAGGATCCCCCATTAATCGAGCAATCTGAAATGCACTAATCTGTAAGGCCATAAATATAATAAAGCCAAAACAAGACAGTGTAATTAATATCTGCCTCAACAAAGCTTTTTTATTCATTTGACTATCTTGTTCGGCAATCACTCTGGATATAAAAATAGGTAATCCTGTTAATGCAAGTGTCATTCCAATCCCATAGATTGGATAAACCTGTTGATAAATGTAAAAACCAACATTTCCAACCAAATTTTGAAATGGGACTCGATAAAAAGCACTTAATACTTTACTAATCAATGAAGCAATTGATAACAACATTGCTCCTTGCATAAGAGATGATAGTTTATTTTCGCTATTTTTCATTATTCAAATTTCCTGTATGTTCTTTATCTAATGCTAGAACCAATTTCATCAATTCATTCATCCATTTATCTTCAGACATAGTTGGCTGAACGGTTAATGCAATTTGCATTTTACCATCAGCGGTCCCAATCATTGAACGAAATTCAGTTGCTGCAATTGCTTTTAGTACTTGCTTACTATCATAAAATTCAGTTCCAATTTTAGATAATGTAATCACAATTTGTTTAGTGCCTCTGGTAATACTTTGCACTAAAGCAGTACTTGCATACATTTTAATTCTACTAATTGTTAATAAATTGGTAACTGCCTTTGGATAATCACCAAAACGATCAATCATATCAGATTGTAATTCGCGATATTGATCATCGTTACTCATTTGCCTAATTCGTTTGTATAATTCAATCTTTTGTTGTGTATCTTGAATATATTCATCTGGTAAATAAGCTTCAACATTTAAGTCCATATGAGTTTCAACTTTAGCATCCGTCTTACGACCGCGTTTTCTAGCCACTGCATCGGAAAGCATTTCTGTATACATATCATATCCAACTGAATCTACAAATCCGGATTGTTGTTTACCTAATAAATTACCAGCACCACGCAATGATAAATCACGCATAGCAATTTTAAAACCAGAACCCAATTCAGTAAAATCACGAATTGCTTCTAAACGATTTTCAGAAACCTCAGTTAGAACTTTATTAGGCTTATACATAAAGTAAGCATAAGCAACACGGTTAGAACGACCAATGCGTCCACGAATTTGATACAACTGTGATAATCCCATATGATCAGCATTTTCAACGAATAGCGTATTAGCATTTGGAATGTCCACACCAGTTTCAATAATAGTAGTAGTTACCAATACATCATATTCGCCATTTACAAAATCATATAGCACTGATTCCAATTGATTTTCCGTCATTTGGCCATGAATATAACCAATTCTGGCATCTGGAACTAGTGCTTGTAAATGATTCACTGTCTTTTCAATATCGGACACTCGATTATGCATATAAAAGACTTGGCCACCACGACTCATTTCTCGATTAATTCCTTCACGAATTGCACCAGCATTTTCTTCCATTACATATGTCTGAATAGGATAACGATTAGCGGGTGGGGTTTCAATCACTGATAAATCACGTACCCCCATCATCGACATATTCAAAGTTCTAGGAATTGGTGTTGCAGTCAATGTTAAAACATCAACGTTCGATTTTAACTCTTTAATTTTTTCTTTGTGTTTTACACCAAAGCGTTGTTCTTCATCTACTAATAACAATCCCAGGTCTTTAAATTTAATATCTTTAGATAATAAACGATGGGTCCCGACAACAATATCAACACTACCATCCAACAAACCATCTTTAGTAGCATTTAATTGTTTTCGAGTTCTAAATCTTGATAAAACTGAAATATTGATAGGAAATCCTTCAAAGCGATTAAGCATCGTTTCATAATGTTGATGCGCTAAAACAGTTGTTGGTACTAAAAAGGCAACTTGTTTGCCCGCCTCAACTGCTTTAAAAGCAGCATGCAAGGCCACTTCTGTTTTCCCATAACCAACATCCCCTACTAACAAGCGATCCATTGGATGTGGCTGTTCCATATCATTCTTAATTTCTTCCGAACTACGCACTTGATCAGGAGTAGGTTCATATGGAAATGAAGCTTCAAATTTATCTTGATATTCATCATCTTTAGGAAAGGCAAAACCTTTTTGAGCAGATCTTTTAGCATAAAGATCAATTAAATCATCAGCAATATCTTCAATCTTGCCTTGAACCTTACGTTTAGTCTTTTGCCATTCACTACCACCTAATTTGTTGACACGTGGATGCCGATCTTCTGATGAAACATATTTTTGAATTAAATTTAATTGTGTAACCGGAATAAATAATTGTGCATTATCACGATAAGTAATCGTAATGTAATCTTGATGTTTACCATCAACCTCCATTGTCTTCATACCTTCGTATTTACCAATCCCATGATTAGCATGCACAACGTAGTCCCCAGGCTTTAGATCAGTATAACTTTTAATTCTTTGTGCATTCGAAAAAGTTTGTCGACGTGGACGTTTTTTATGCACTTTAGAAAACATTTCTGATTCAGTGATAACAACTAATTGATTAATTGGAATTTCAAATCCATTTTTTAATCTTTCTGGGATAACCTGGACTTTATGTGGCAAAATATTATCAGCAGTATTTTGAACGACTTCAATTTCAAAATCATTTAAAGTTTGCGTAACCTTCTGCATACGATTTTTATCTTTAACTAAAATAATTACGGTTTCACCTTGTTTTGACCACTTATCAATTTCAGTTTTTAACAAGGGCATTTGACCGAAGAATTTTTGCATTGGACGCACTTTGATATCTTGCAATTGGGTTAATTTAATATTACCTAAACCTTTTTGAAATAACGAAAACAATATTTCAGCTTGCTTAACTTTATGAAATTGTTCTTTAAAATCTAAAGTTATTTTATCAGTAGATAATAGTTCGGCATGTTCCAATTTATCTTCAGCCCAATTATTTTCATCAGTCATTAACTGACGATCAGAATCTAACAAACGGCTATAATCATCAAATAATATCGCACCATCATCAGGTACATAATCAAATATTGAATTAGGTTGATTGAATAAGTCCTTGGCATATAAAAGCCAATTACTATCAACAATGCCCTTCTTCATATCATCAATAATTGGTTGAACAGCATTAGACAACTTTTGCTTGTCATCATCATTTTTAATTGAAAGTAATCTTTGATTTAAAGTATCGCTAACTTTATCAGAAGCCTTTTTTCTTTCCTCTGCACTAACTACCATATCATTAGCAGGTAAGACCGAAACTTTTTGTGTATTCTCAATACTACGTTGATTAGAGATATCAAAATATCTTAACGAATCAACCTCAGTATCAAAAAAGTCAATTCTGATAGGATACTCTGAGTTTAATGGATAAATATCAACAATCGAGCCTCTAATAGAAAATTCTCCCGGTGCTGCAACCATCTTTTCAGGATTATATCCCATTTGATAAAGCATTGATCTTAGTTGTTCTATCTCAATGTCCATCCCAGTTTCAATAGTTAATTTAGATTGATTAAAACTATCAACATTAGGTAAATATCTCTTAACTCCAGAGACAGAAGTCACTACTATCTTGGGCTTTTTACTTTGCAAAGCATTTAGTGCTAACACCCTAGCAGCTTTAAACTCTGGTGAACTAGTTGCAATTTCTGCCGCCAAAACTTCTTCAACTGGAAATTCTAAAACATCCTCTGGTGGCAAAATATTTTGCAAATCTTCAACAATATCAGAAACTCGCGATAATGAATCGGTCACAATTAAAAACGTCTTTTGTGTAGCTTGCATCAAAGTTGCAATTAACATTAATTTGGCTGAACCAGAAAGTCCAGTTACCAACTGACGATGATTAGGTTTTAAATCTTCAATTATCGAAGAATATTGTGGTAATTGAGAGAAAAATTGTTTGATTTCCAATTTAGTTTCCCCCTCTTGTAATCTTAATTATATTTATTTTCTAAACGGCTAAATTCTTTACCAGCAACAAAATCTTCTAAGGCTGCAACTGAATTATCAGCTGCTTTGTCAAAATCAGGTTTTTGTTCTGTAGTGAATTTACCTAGTACATAATCGACAACACTTTCTTTTGTTGGATGACCAGTTCCCACTCTGACACGGTTAAATTTATCAGTTTGCAAATGGGCAATTAAACTTTTGATTCCATTATGACCACCAGCTGAACCATGATTTCTTAATCTAATTTTGCCAACCGGTAAATCCATATCATCATAAACTACTACTAGATCTTCTAGCGATAGTTTAAAATATTTCATTAATGGGCCTACTGCTCGACCAGATTCATTCATAAATGTTAAAGGTTCAACTAACATAACCTTTTCACCGTCAATTACTCCTGATCCAAATTTAGCTTCCATTTTTCTAGTAGATAAATCAATATCATGTTTTTCAGCAAATTTATTAACTACTGAAAATCCTGTATTATGTCTAGTTCCATCATATTGTGGACCAATATTTCCTAATCCAACAATCATCTTCATATTTAAGCTCTCCTTATTTTAACTAATTATTATAAATTATATCATAATTAAGGCTTTTTTCTGGAATTCAACAATGCAATATAGGATTAATATATATAGAAAATCTTAAGAAAATACGATTTTTTGAGGGTATATCCTTACGAAATCAAATTTTAATGATATAATTTTCATGTAACTTTAAATATGTTTTTGAAGGGATGATTATTGTGGCTTTGAAACATCAAAAAGTCGTTTTAGTTGGTGACGGTGCCGTAGGTTCATCATACGCATTTGCTATGATGCAACAAGGAATCGGCGAAGAATTCGTCATCGTTGATATTATTAGAGATCGTATTGAAGGAGACGCACTTGATCTAGAAGATGCTCAAGTATTTACTGCTCCTAAGAACATTTACGCTGGTGATTACAGTGACTGTGCAGATGCTAACTTAGTTGTTATCACTGCTGGTGCACCACAAAAACCAGGTGAAACTCGTCTTGACCTAGTTGGTAAGAACTTAAAGATTTTATCTTCAATCGTACCAGAAGTTGTTAAATCTGGTTTTGATGGTATTTTCGTAGTTGCTGCTAACCCAGTTGACGTTTTAACATACGGTGTTCAAAAACTTTCAGGTTGGTCAAAGGAAAAAGTTGTAGGTTCTGGTACTTCACTAGATACAACTCGTTTCCAAGTAGCCGTTGCTAAGAAGATTGGTGTTAACCCTGCTGATGTTAATGCATACATTATGGGTGAACATGGTGATTCAGAATTTGCTGCTATCGACGAAGCAACTGTTGGTTCACGTCCATTATTAGACGTAGCTAAAGATGCTGGAGTAAGCAAAGATGACTTACTAAAACTTGAAGATGAAACTAGAAATAAAGCTTACACTATCATTAACAAGAAAGGTGCTACCTTCTACGGTGTTGCTACTGCATTAATGAGAATTTCACGTGCTATTTTACGTGATGAAAACTCAGTATTGCCTATTGGTGCTCCAATGAATGGTGAATATGGTTTAAACGATATTTACATTGGTACTCCTGCTGTTGTTAATGCTTCAGGTGTAAAACAAGTTATTGAAGTTCCTCTAAGTGATGAAGAAAAAGCTAAGATGGATTCTTCCGCTAAAACTTTAAAGGAAACTGCTGAAAAAGGTATGGAATCTTTAAAGTAATATAATTTAATAAAAGAGCCACGTTGAATTTCTCAACGTGGCTTTTTTTATTTGATAAATAATTAATAAATATTAATTATTTATGCTAAAATGAGAATATTAGACATTTTCTAATATTTAAAGGAGTGACATATATGTTATTAAAATCTTTAGTAAAACCAAAGAGTAGATTAGTTACTGTAACGGAAAATGTATCTTTAAAAGATGCATTAAATGTTTTAGAGGAATCAGGATTTAGATGTGTGCCTATTTTAGATGAAACAGGTACTATCTTTAGAGGAAACATTTATAAAATGCATATTTATCGTCATAAGTCACGTGGCGGTGATATGAATTTGCCTGTAACAACTTTATTAAAAAATGCTACAAAATTTATTAGTGTTGACTCAGCATTTTTCCATGTATTCTTCTCAATTAAAGATTTACCTTATATTGCTGTTTTAAGCAAAGAAAACAAATTTTATGGTATTTTAACCCATACTAGATTGTTAGATATGCTATCACAATCATGGAATGTTAATATTGGTAGTTATGTAATAACTGTCTTAGCTCCTGGTAATCGCGGTGATTTAGAAGCAATCTCTAAAATTATAACAAAGTATACATCTATCGCTAGTGTTATAAGTTTAGACGCACAGGAAGGTGAACTTGTACATAGAATCATGTTTACATTACCTGCAAATGTTGATAAAGACTTATTAAATCGAATTACTTCTGCTCTTGACCGTAAAGCATTTAGGGTTGCAGAAATTGAGGATTTAAATGATGAAAGATAATAAAAAGATGCGATTTTATAAATCGCATCTTTTTTTATTTTATGTATTAAAATTACTGAACCCCAACACTTAACTTCAAAGCTTTATCGATACGTTGCATAAATTTATCACTTAAATGATCAACTCGATCATTTAAACGTTGTTTATCGATTGTTCTGACTTGTTCCAATAAAACAACAGAATTTTTTTCAATTTTTGTTCTATCAGCACTAATGCCTACATGGGTAGGCATTTTAGGCTTTGAAATTTTAGCAGTAATTGCAGCCACAATAACAGTAGGACTGTAATGATTACCAATATTGTTTTGAATAATCAATACTGGTCTCATCCCACCTTGTTCTGAACCAATTACTGGTGATAGGTCAGCATAAAAAATATCGCCACGTTTAATTTCAACGTTTGACAATCTTAACATCCCCTATCTAAATCTCATTCTAATCAATTTATTTTCTGCATCTGCTTCACAAGGTGCAAATTCACGAGATATTTCTTGATTAAGATTACCCATTTCGGTATATCCATTAATCATAGAATTAATTAATAAATAGTCATCAAGCATTGGACTAACTTTAACACTTCTTTGGTTATCTAATTTTGCTGAAATACCATTAGCGATTTCATTTAACTCATATTGAGCTGATGAATCTCTGTTAATGTTAAAATAAGTTCCATTATTCAATACCATATATAAATTACTCCTATTTTTCTAAATTATATTTATATTAGTTAATATAAACTCGTTTCAGACGATTAGTAAATAAACAAGCAACCTCATAATGAATTGTATCACAATAATTAGCAATATCCTGTAAAGTTATCTCTTTATCACCATTTTTACCAACAATTGTAACCTTTGTTCCAACAGGTACTTCTTCAGGTAATTTTATCATTAGTTGATCCATACATACGCGCCCCACAATTGGACATTCATATCCATTTACTAACAATGAAAATCCCTGCATTTTCCTAGTAATACCATCAGCATAGCCAATTGGTACTGTTCCAATCCATTGTTGTTCTTTCGTTGTATAAGTAGCACCATAACCAATAGAATGATTAGGACTTACCAACTTACAATGAACAATCTCGCTAGTTAAAGATAAAGCCGGATATAATTTAAATGGAGGTTTTACATATCCTCCCGAAGGATTTAAACCATAACCCGCAATACCATATCTTACCATATTACCATTACATTGACTATGCCACAAGCTGGTAGCAGTATTTGATACATGTACATACTTAGGTCTAGGATTAACAACTTTCATAAAATCATTAAATCTGCTTACCTGTAAATCAAAATATGTCTTGTCATGTTCATCAGCTGTAGCAAAATGAGTAAAAATCCCTTCAAAATCAAAATTATTGTTTTTTTTCAAATAATCAATAGCAGCTTTTAATTCTGTAGTATTTTGAAAACCAATTCTTCCCATTCCGGTATCTAATCCCAAATGAACATGTAATAATAAATTAGTATTTTTTAATATTTCATTCGCACGTTTTAACCACTCCAAAGAAGCAACAGTTACTGAAATATTTTTTGGGCAATTAATGAGACATCTTCAATTCGACTAATCCCTAAAATTAATATAGGCTGCTTAAAACCAGCATCTCGCAATTCAATACCTTCATCTAACATTGCAACACAAAAACCATCAGCACCGGCTTTAACAGCTGTTTCAGCAACTTGAATTGCCCCATGTCCATATCCATTAGCTTTAACTACCATAAACAAAGCAGCATTATTTTGTAAACGTTGTTTTTCAGCATTAATATTTTTATATATGGCACTTCTATCAATAATTAATTCAGCATTACGATGCTTTGCTACCACCATAATATTTATCCTCCAATTAACACTAGTTATAATTTAATTGTATATCTATGATAACAAAAAAGCTATCGACTTATATTATAAATCGACAGCTTTTATTAAAAATTAATCTTTGTTTTTAATTGTAAAAGACTTATTTGGACGACGCTTTGAAGAATGGTTATCATTGTGATGATTACCACCATTACGGCGCTTACCACCATGATTAAATCCACCACCATTACGATGGTTATTATTTCTTCTAAAGTTACCACGACGACCGCCGCCATGGTGCCCACCACCACGATGGAATCCACCGCCACGATGATGCTTGTTACGACTTGGCAATGGTCTTTCAGATGAGATATGGACTTTAACTTGGTTTCTAGTCATCTTACTTAATAGGACTGAAACTAAATCTTTTGCATCATAATCTTCTAATAATTGATCAGCAGTATCAGCAAACTTTTCAACTTTAGTTTTCTTAATTAATGAACCAATTTGTTTAGTAGCAGCCTTTAATTGTCCCTTCAATGCTTCATCAGCTGAAGGTGGCTTCAATGGTAACATTCTAACTTTAGTTAGCTTTTCAATATCTCTCAAGTAACTAGTTTCGTTAGGTTCAACAAAAGTCATTGAAACCCCATGATTACCGGCACGACCAGTACGACCAATTCTATGAACATAACTTTCTGAATCTTGAGGGATATCATAGTTATAAACATGAGTAACTCCTGAAACATCAATTCCACGAGCTGCAACATCAGTAGCAACTAAGACATCAATTTTATCATTTTTAAATTCACGCATAATTTGTGAACGACGATTTTGAGTTAAATCACCGTGTAATCCAGCAGCACGATAACCTCTCAATAGTAGTCCCTTTGATACTTCATCAACACGACGCTTAGTACGACAAAATACAATTGTTACTTTTGGTGCTTGAATATCAAAGAATCTAGTCATTACATCGAATTTTTCAAATTGCTTTACACGAATATAATATTGATCGATTAAATCAGTAGTTAATTCTTTAGCTTTAATTTTAACTTGCTTAGGATCCTTCATGAACTGAACCCCAACACGTTTGATAGATGGTGGCATTGTAGCTGAGAACAATAATGTTTGTCTTTCTTCAGGAACTTGTTTAATGATATTTTCAATATCTTCCAAGAATCCCATGTCTAACATGTCATCAGCTTCATCTAGAACCAATGTTTTAACATTAGCCAACTTTAAAGTACGACGATTAATATGATCTAATAAACGACCTGGAGTACCAACCACAACTTGTGGATGACGCTTCAAATCCTTAATTTGTCTTCTAATATCTGAACCACCATATACGGCAGTAGTATTTACACCCTTATTTTTACCAAAACGACTAATTTCGCTTTGGGTTTGAATAGCTAATTCACGGGTTGGTGAAATAACTAAAGCTTGAACATTAGGATTTTCTAAATCGATATGTTCGATAATTGGTAAAGCAAAGGCAGCTGTTTTACCAGTACCTGTTTGGGCTTGTCCCAAAACATCTTCACCTTTTAATGTTAAAGGAATAGTTTCAGCTTGGATTGGGGTGGCTTCCTTAAAACCTTTTTCCTCAATTGCTTTTAATAAGTCTTCTGAAAGACCTAACTCTCTAAACTTCAAATATGTTTCCTCCTAAACGAAACATTTTATACAATACCATCACTAACTTGAGAAAAATCCGTTCCCACCATTACGTTAATGATTTGATTATAAAAATTCCGATAATCTAAAAAATGTAACTAGCCTATATTAAACCTTTTATCCACAATTAGCAAATAAATTAACTTAAACTTCAGTTAATTTATTTAGTATTTTTTCCAAATGAATTCCATGACTAGCTTTTAATAATACATCATCATCTTCATAAATTTCTGAATTCAACTGATCAAATAATTGGTCTAAATCACCTGTTTTAAAATAATGTAATGATTGTGGCTCATATTTATTAGATAATTTATCTGCTAAATATTTCATTTCATCACCAATCAAATAAACACTTTTAATAATTGATGGATCTAATGAATCAGCCAATGATTCATGCATTTCTTTTGATTTGTCACCGAGTTCCAACATATCACCTAATACGGCAATTCGAATACCTTTAGTATCACTATTAGCGAATGCTTTTAAAACTAATTTAGCAGCTGTTGGATTAGAATTATAAACATCAGACAAAATCATTTCATGTTTGTTACCTTCTATCCATTCAGTACGATTATTAGTTGCAGAAAAGTCCTTTAATGCTTGAATCATATAATTTTCATGAATACGATATAAATTTCCCACTGATAAGGCAGCTAAAGCATTATTAACGTTATATGAGCCAATCATTGGAATGGTAAATTTAGCATCCCAATTACTAGCAGTGAAACTAGTTTGCTCTTCTTCACTATCAATATTGGTTGAATACAAATCATTATCTTCATTTTTACCAAAAGTTAACATTCTAAATGGTAAATTTTTAGCTCTTTGTCTTAGCAATGGCTCATCTCCATTGTAAATAAAGACACCATCTTCTTTTAAGCCATGAGTAATTTCCATTTTAGCGTCAGCTATCTTGTCACGAGTACCAAAGAACTCAATATGTGCTTCCCCAATAATTGTAATAATTGCTATATCTGGCTCTACTAAGTGACTCAATAAGTCTAATTGGCCAGGACGATCCATGCCCATCTCAATTACTAACATTTCAGTATTAGGTTCCATGGACAAAATAGTAATGGGCACACCAATTTCATTATTAAAATTATCATGCGTTTTAGTAACATTAAATTGGGTAGATAGAATAGATGCAATCATATCCTTAGTAGTAGTTTTTCCATTACTACCGGTAACTGCAACTACTCTAGGATTAATTTTGGCCAAGTAATATTGACTTAAAAATTGAAGTGCACTTAATGTATTATCTACCTTTATTATTGGAAAATCAGACGGTGCATTATCATGATCTGATTGCCATAGAGCAGCCTTTGCCCCATGCTTTATTGCATCTGCAATATAATCATGGCCATCATTTTGACTAACTAATGGGACAAATAACGAACCTGGTTCTAATTTTCGACTATCAAAAGAAACATTAGTAACATTAATATCATCATAATCACTAATATCATTTTGTGCGGAAACTGCTCTTGCGATTTCTGCAAGCGACATTTTCATAACTTTTAATCTCCTATACATTTCTTTTTACAAAAATAATTATTATCATAGTATAACATGAATCAGAAAATTATTTTAATTCAATAATTCATCTACTTCTTTAGGCAACAATTTGCTATTAACATCAATATTCCATGTTGATTTAACAATGTCATATTTCAAATATCCAATATTAATTGTATTACTGTAAATATCACTCTGTGTATGCCAAACATAATGATTTTGTGGCTTATTTTCTAATAACAAAGGGATCCGATACAATCGACGTCTGCCGAGAACTGCATCAAAATTAATAATTAGACCTTCACTACTTAATTTAATTAACAATTTTAATATATCTATAGGTATTGTTTTTAAAGATAAGGGGCGCTTAAACATCCTTCTGCTACTATGTAAATATCTTAAATGACGTTTAATACTAATTTCAAGGATATGATTAAAATCGGAAAAATCACGATAATAGGTAGTTAATAAATTATTTTTATAAGCAAGATAAACATATTTATTCTGTAATTTGGAAGAAAATGGATTGTTCATGGGTGAACCCATATGGCCAAAATACAATAAACTAGCTATTTCTGTATTTAATAGTAGATTTAAATCATAATTACGTTCAAAATCCATAAATTTCTTATTAACAATTTGTTTATCTAATAAAAATTTTTGAATAGAATCTTTTCCATTAATTACACTAAATTTAGTATGTGCATTAACATTATTAGCATTAACACGATCATCATTAAGTAAAATGATGTTTTGAGGCAATCTATCTAATCCGTTAACAAAGTCGTCAGAACTAATACCATGAGTATTAATCATATTACGTAACAAATTAGCATTAATATAAATAAAATTATCACGCATTTTAAATCACTCTTTCAGTTATTACACCCTTAATTGTACAACTATTTGTCAATATTGAATAACTATATAATTTAATATTCTATGAAATCCTGTTAAAATTTATATGAATAAAAAATTGGAGGTCATCAGTTTGAAAAAAGTCTTATTCGTATGTCATGGAAATGTATGTCGTTCTGCGATGGCTGAAGCTATTTTAAAAGATCAAATAAAAAAAGATAATCTATCAAACAAAATTGAAGTAAATTCTGCCGCAACTAGCTCTGAGGAAATTGGTAATCCTCCTCATCCTAATGTTAGAACTATTTTAGATAAACACCATCTAGATTATTCCGGTATGTATGCCACTCAAATTGAGGCAAAAGATTTTGATAAATATGATTACATAATTGGTATGGATAAAGAAAACATGGATAATCTAATGCATTGGTCACCAAAAGATGATTTACAAAAAATTCATTTATATTTGAATATTGATGATCAAAAAAGTGACCATGAAATTCCAGATCCATGGTTTACTGGTAAATTTGAACAAACATTTGAAGTTATTAATAAAATAATGCCCAAATGGATTAATTATATTTTAAAAAATTAATAAAAAAAGCAAGTCCAATTGGACTTGCTTTTTATATTTACTTGAAACCGTATTTCTTGTTGAAACGATCCACAGCACCATCGGCTTGAGTGAATTTTTCACGGCCAGTGTAGAATGGATGAGAATCTGAAGAAATTTCAAGACGTACTAATGGGTATTCATTACCATCGTCCATCTTGATAGTTTCGCTTGAGTTCATAGTTGAACCAGCAACGAATTTAGCACCAGTACTAGTATCTTGGAATACTACTTCGTGGTATTCTGGATGGATTCCTTGTTTCATTATATATCGCTCCTTTGCCCTGTATCATATGTTGATTCAGAGATTATCGATTAGTCGACTTCATTATATTAACATTAAAAAATAATTTCATCAATAGCAAACAAATTATTTTTCATCATTTATAATTTCAACTTCGGCATTTAATTGGGTTAATTTATCAACAATATTATCATAACCACGTAAAATATTATCCGCATTATTTATAACTGTAGTTCCATTAGCCATTAATCCAGCAATCATTTCTGATGCTCCCGCTCTAATTTCGCCTGCCGAAATAGTAGTTCCATTTAAGTCGTCAGTATGACTAACAATAATACTACCATTTCCATCATTATAACGAATCTTAGCACCCATTTTATTCAATTCACTAATGTGCTTAGTTCGCTTAGGATAAATGGTATCAATAATTGTACTATCACCATTAGCTTTTAATAACAATGGAGTGATTGGTTGTTGTAAATCAGTAGCAAATCCTGGATAAGGCATTGTTTTAATTTCAATGCTATTAAGCTTATGACTTTTAGGAACATAAATACTGTCTTCGTTAATTTTTAGATCAATACCCATTTCCAATAGTTTAGCAATAAATGATTCCAAATGTTCTGGAATTACATTATGAATATTAACACCATCACCATAAGCTGATGCCATTGCTAAGTAAGTACCTGCTTCAATGCGATCAGGAATAATAATATGGGTGTTTTGCGCAATAAGCTTTGCAACCCCCTCAATTCTGATTACATCAGTACCAGCACCTCTAATTTTAGCTCCCATATTATTTAAGAAGGTTACAATATCAATGATTTCAGGTTCTTTAGCCGCATTCCTAATTACAGTGTGTCCATTGGCTTTAACAGCTGCTAAAATTGCATTAATTGTAGCACCTACAGATACAACATCTAAAAAGATAGAAGCTCCATGTAAACCTTTTTCATCAGTTGTAATAATAACCTTATCTTTATCATTAACGACTTTAGCTCCCATTGCTTTGAAAGCCTTAATATGTTGATCAATTGGTCTAGGCCCAATATTATCTCCGCCTGGAAAGGTAACTTTAGCTCTACCAAAACGACCTAATAATGCTCCCATGAAATAATATGATGCTCTTAGACTTTTAATTGCCTTACTAGGTAAAGCATTTTCTATTATATTTGTTGGATCAACGTTTAAAATGCCATCGGCAAAATCTGATTTAACATTCATAGATTCCAGAATAACCATTAGATTATGTACATCTAATATGTTAGGAACCATATCGAATTGAACCGGTGTATCTGCTAAAATAGCAGCAGGAATTAAAGCTACCGTACTATTTTTGGCACCACCAATAGTTACATCACCAGATAGTCGATGTCCACCTCTTATTATCATTTTATTCATTATTTAAATTCCTCACTTACGTTTCACTTAATTTAGTGAACAATACATTAATAATCATAAATAATAACATTGAAAAAACAATACTTTATGGCAAATTATACGTATATTTAATTAAAAGTTAATAAAAAAAGGACTAAATAACTATTTAGTCCTTTTTTATCTATTTATTTTTAATATCGTGTTCTTCACCAGCAGCTTTAACAAATGCTTTAAATAAACCTTCTGGTTTAGTTGGTCTAGATAAGAATTCTGGATGATATTGAGCAGCGATAAAGAATTTATTTTCTGGAATTTCAATAACTTCAACTAAATGATTATCAGGTGAAGTACCAGAAATAACTAAACCGTTATCTTCCATTTCTTTTCTATATGCATTGTTATATTCATAACGGTGACGGTGACGTTCTGAAATTTCTTTTTTATTATCATAAGCAGCAGCTGTTTTAGTTCCAGGAATTAATTTACATGGATAAGCACCTAAACGTTGAGTACCACCCATACCATCAATGTCACTTTGGTCTGCCATCAAGTCAATAATCTTATGTGGTGTATCTTGATCAATTTCAGTGGTATTAGCATCCTTATAACCTAGGACATCACGAGCAAATTCAATACTTGCAATTTGCATACCTAAACAAATACCAAAGTAAGGAACATCATTTTCTCTAGCATATTTAACAGCGGTAATCATACCTTCAATTCCACGGTCACCAAAACCACCAGGAACTAAGATACCATCAGCATCACTTAATAAATCTTTTACATTATCTTCATTAACTTTTTCTGAATTTAACATTTTTAGATTAACTTTAGCGTCTAATGGGTATCCAGCATGCTTTAATGATTCAGTAATTGAAATGTAAGCATCCTTCAACTTAACATACTTACCAACCAAAGTAATGTTAATTTCTTTACTTAAGTTTTGTACCTTGTTTTCAAGTTGTTTCCATGCAGTCATATCAGCAGCTGGTGCTTTTACACCAAAATGATCTAACACTTGTTGATCCATTTTTTGATCTTGTAGCATTAATGGAATAGTGTACAAGGTTGGTGCATCTTTAGATTCAACAACTGCTTCTGGCTTAACATCACAGAATAGCGCAATTTTTCTCTTCATATCATCAGTGACATCTTGTTCAGTTCTAACAACCAATAAGTTTGGTTGAATACCTAGTCCGCGTAATTCCTTAACACTGTGTTGAGTTGGCTTAGTTTTCATTTCACCAGCAGCACGTAAGTAAGGAATTAAAGTAGTATGAATGTAAAATACATTTTCATCGCCTACTTCAGCCTTCATTTGACGGATAGCTTCCAAGAATGGAAGGGATTCAATATCACCAACAGTACCACCAATTTCAGTGATTACAATATCGGCATCAGAAACCTTAGCAGCACGCATAATTTTTTCTTTAATCATTCCGGTAATATGAGGAATAACTTGAACAGTAGCTCCTAAGTAATCTCCACGACGTTCTTTACGTAAAACTTCTGAATAAATTTTACCAGTAGTTACGTTTGAGTACTTATTCAAATCATTATCAATAAAACGTTCATAATGTCCAAGATCAAGGTCGGTTTCTGTACCATCATTGGTAACAAAAACTTCCCCATGTTGGTAAGGACTCATTGTACCGGGGTCGACATTAATGTATGGATCAAATTTTTGAATTGTAACATTTAATCCACGATTCTTTAATAAACGGCCTAGTGATGCAGAAACAATTCCTTTTCCTAGTGAAGAAACAACCCCACCAGTAACAAAAACATATTTAGTCATGTGTATATAACTCCTCATAAAATCTATTAGGGTAAAAACGTAAAAACTCCCTATTCACGAGAATAGGGAGTTATTGATTACTTTAATCGATCAATTGTCCTCACAAAACCTTTTGTAAGGAGCCCAAAAATAATAATACATGGTTATATATCTTTAGTCAAGATATATAAAGTAAAATTATTTTAATTAATCTTTAGAATCATCATCATCGTCGTCATCATGCAACTCTGATAATTCTCCTTCGATACCATCTGGAATGTCTTCTTCATTAGTATCGTTTTCTTCGTCAATGTCATCTAAATCTTTATGATATTTATCGGTTTCGTCAGTGCCTTCATCAGCATCTTCAAATTCGTCGTCTTGGTCTTCTGGATCATCGTCATCATAATCAATAACGTCATCATCATCAGAAGCATCAGCAAGGAAAGCATTAACTTTACGACGTTTTTTATTTCTAGGACGATCAATATCTTCATCTTCTGGATGAACAGTAGCTTCATCGATTGATTCGTATGGGTACCATGTTCTTAATCCCCAAAGATTATCACCTAAAGAAATAAAACTACCATCAACGTTCATATCTGTATAGAATTGAACTAATCGTTTACGAATTTCTTCATCAGAATCACCCAAATATTTTTGGATTTCGTTTGCGATATCAGCAAAGGCCATAACATCCCCATGTTCAGCTAAGATAGCATGAGCGACTTCTACCATTGATAATTCTTTCTTGTCTTTACCTTCTAAGGCTTCTAGTTTCAAATCGGTGCACGTCCTTTCAAAATACTAAATAATATAATACTCGTTTAAGCAGAAAAATGCAATTCCATTTTGTACTCACCAATCATCATGTTGCCAGACATTAGTTCATATTTAATATCTAAATCACCTGCTTGTGGAGACTCTTGGTAATTATATAATAAATCTTTAGTATTAACCGCAAGTTTAACAGGTCCATATGGAGTTTGATAAATGGTATCATGTTGTTCTTTATCAGCAAAAATCAATCTTGAATGATGACCCATTTTATCTTGTCTAGTCAATTGAACATGATCATCACTAATTTTAATGGTAACTGATGCGACCTTTTCTTCCTTTTGAGTTTCCTTAAAACGCAAATAAGTTTTATCGCCAACGTTTACTAATGTTCCTAATTCACGAAAAGTAAATTTTTCGCTTTCATCATCTTGCTTAATATAGGTAGTTAAATCTACAACTACACTTTCACTATTGTCGGTCAAATTTATTCACTCCTTTATATTGTGAATTCATATATTTAATTATATATGGTATCTACCTTAAATGCATTAATTTAATAAGTTTAATTTTAATTCTTCATTAATGTTATTTGTTATAATGATAGTTATTAAATATATATTTATAAGGGGGACAATCATTGAAGTTTACAGATAAGTTGTTACCACGAGAAAAAGTTTTTCGTGACCCTGTTCATGATTACATATATGTGCAACATCAAGTCATCTTAGATTTAATTAATACTAAGGAAATGCAAAGACTAAGAAGAGTCAAACAATTGGGGGCTTCATCATTCACATTTCACGGTGCTGAGCATTCTAGATTCACCCATAGTTTAGGTGTTTATGAAATTACACGCAGAATTTGTGATTTATTTTTGAGAAATTATCCTACTGAAAATCCAGGCGATGGACTTTGGAATGATTCTGAAAGATTAGTTGCCCTATGTGCAGCACTATTACATGATATTGGACATGGTGCGTATTCACATACTTTTGAACATATTTTCCATACTAATCATGAAATGATTACACAAGAAATTATTACTTCTCCTAAAACTGAGGTAAATAAGGTCTTACGTAATGTCGATCCCGAATTTCCAAAACAAGTTGCTGCTGTAATTAATCATACTTATAGTAATCCACAAGTTGTCCAAATGATTTCTAGTCAATGTGATGCCGACCGGATGGATTATTTATTAAGGGATGCATATAATACTGGTGCAAGTTATGGTAATTTTGATTTAACTAGAATTCTACGAGTAATGCGTCCATATAGTGGTGGAATTTGCTTCGATATTTCTGGGATGCATGCTGTAGAAGATTATATTATTAGCCGTCTGCAAATGTACATGCAAGTCTACTTTCATCCTGTATCTCGATCAATGGAAGTCATTCTAAGTCATTTGTTAAAACGAGCAAAACAATTAGCCGACAAAATGCCTACTAATGATAGCTCCACCCCTTATCTATTAATGCCATTTTTCCAAAATAATTTTGATATCGACGACTATTTAAAACTAGATGATGGTGTATTAAACACATATTTTATTCACTGGGTAGATTCAAAGGATAGCATTCTTTCTGATTTGGCTGATCGTTTTATTAATCGTCGTCCCCTTAAATCTGTAGAATTTAATAGTGACACTAAAAAATTAATTCCTAAATTACAAGAATTAATCAAGCAGGTTGGATTTGCTCCTGAATACTATACAGATACTAATAATAGTTTTGATTTACCTTATGATGCTTATGATCCTAAAAAGAAACACCATGCAACACAAATTGAATTACGTCGTCCAGATGGTACGATGGTTGAATTATCAAAAGTTTCTCGTTTAGTAAATGCAGTAACCGGTAAACAATTGGGAGATGAAAGATTCTTCTTCCCTAAAGAAATGCTGAATTCTGCAAACAACATCGAAATTTTTCAACCTATATATGAGAAATTTCAAAAACATATAAAAAATAATCAATTAATATAATTACATGGAGGTAAGATTATGAAAGACATTAAATTAATCGCTATCGATATCGATGGCACATTGTTAAATGAAGAAAATAATTTAGCACAAGAAACTATCGATGCTATTACAGAAGCTAGAAAACAAGGTATTAAAGTCGTTTTATGTACTGGCCGTCCATTAACTGGCGTTAAAACTTACCTTAAAGCATTAAATATTTCCGGTCATGATGAATATGCTATTACTTTTAATGGTTCACAAGTACAAGATGCTGATGGAAACATTATTGAAAAGGAAAATATTACTCATGATGAATTTTTAGAACTAGAAAAATTAAGTCATAAATTAGATACTAATTTTCAAATTGAGACTGCTGATTATATTTATGCTACTAACCGTGATTTAAGTCCCTTTTCAATTGCAGAAAGTTATTTAGTTAAAATGCCAATTAAGGTTCGTGAACCCAATGAAATTGATGAAAGTATTGAAGTAGTTAAGGCCATGTTAATTGCTAATCCAGATGTAATTGATAAAGCTTTTGAAGAAATCCCAGAAGATTTGTTTAATCGTTTTTCTGTTGTAAAAAGTACCCCTGTTTTTATTGAATTTATGAATAAAAAATCATCAAAAGGAAATGCTCTTGATAGCTTAGCTAAAGATTTAAATTTAACTGCTGATAATGTAATGGCAATTGGTGATCAAAATAACGATATGACTATGGTTAAATATGCTGGCACCGGTGTAGCCATGGGTAATGCTGTAGATGAACTAAAGGCAATTGCTAATAAAGTTACTAAGACTAATAAAGAAAATGGTGTTGCATATGCCATTCGCAATTTTGCATTAAACAAAAAATAATAATTAACAAAAAGTTCCCCTTAACATTGAAAAATGCTAAGGGGAACTTTTTTATTATAAAGTAATTAAAATTGCGATTAAAATCCATATAATCCCCACTGTTAAAAACAGCTTTGCAAAATCATTTATTACTATTGATTCATTCTTCTTGCGACCAATTTCTTTAGCCGGAATTTTTTCATTTTCAAAACGCTCATTATCACCTTTGCGATGAAAAATACGCCAACCAGTAAATAAATGACCTTTAGCAATTATCATAACGGCTCCTATTATGACCAACAATAAGCCTAATATAAAGAAGACATTACTCATTGCAATAATCTGTATATTAAATATATAGATTATTAAGCCAATAATTATACTCACAGCAGAAATAATTAGACCAAAAAATCTTTTATTCATTATTTATCATCAGTTCTAAAACGATTACTGAATAAAGGACTAACAGCACGATCTTCATTGATACGTTTAATTGCATCTCCAATTAGTGGAGCAACAGAAATTTGTTCAATCTTATCAATTTGTTTTTCTTTTGGTAAACGGATTGTATCAGTAACTACCAATTTTTTAATTGGTGATTTTTCAATTCGATCAATGGCTGGACCAGATAATACTGGATGTGTACAACAAGCATATACTTCTTTAGCTCCAGCTTCCATTAAAGCTTGAGCACCTAGAGTAATAGTACCAGCAGTATCAATCATATCATCAACCATCAAACATGATTTACCTTTTACATCACCAATAATATTCATAATTTCAGCAACATTTGCTTGTGGACGGCGTTTATCAATGATAGAAATTGGTGATTTCAAGAATTCTGCTAATGCACGAGCACGAACTACCCCACCATGATCAGGAGAAACTACAACTGCATCAGAATTCCATCCATGATTCATAAAATGGTCAGCCAATAATGGTGCACCCATTAAATGATCAACTGGAACATCAAAGAAACCTTGAATTTGAGCAGCATGTAAGTCTAATGCAACTACTCGATTAATTCCAGCAGTTTCTAACATGTTAGCAACTAACTTAGCAGTAATTGGTTCTCTTGAACGAGCCTTACGATCTTGTCTTGCATAACCATAGTAAGGAATTACAACATTAATAGTTTTTGCACTAGCACGTCTTAATGCATCAATCATAATCATCAATTCCATTAAATTATCATTTACTGGAGCAGATGTAGATTGAATGATGTAACAGTTATCTCCACGGATACTTTCTTCAATGTTAATTTTGATTTCTCCATCACTAAATCTATCTACAGATGTTTTACCTAAATCTACTCCAACACGATCAGCAATTTTTTCAGCTAATGGGATGTTTGAATTTAATGCAAAAATCTTTAATTTAGGATCAGAATATTTTTCAGCCATAAAGTTCCTCCACCTAACAATAAAATATTATTCGTCAGTTCAATATAAATCATTCAACATTATTTTACACTAAAACCATATTTTTTTCACTCAAAAGTTATAGGAATTATAAATAAACGTTTTAATTATCCATTATATGGTAATTTTTTGTAATAGCCTGGCTTGTTAGTCTGACGTTGTCTAGCAATGGCCATATCATATTGTTTAACATCATCAGTAATTGTAGAACCTGCAGCAATAAATGAATGATCATCAATATTTACAGGCGCAATTAAATTGGCATTACTACCAATGAATGATGCATCTCCAACGTTAGTTTCATGTTTGTTTTTACCATCATAGTTAGCAAAAATAACTCCACAACCAACATTAATATTCTTACCTAGATGAGCATTTCCAACATAAGTTAAATGTCCAACCTTAGTTCCTTCATCAATTTGAGCTTTTTTGACTTCAACAAAGTTGCCAAGATGAACGTTTTTACCAATAACTGCATGTGGTCTTAAATGACTGTAAGGACCAATATCAGAACCTTCCATCATTTCAGATTCTTGAAGGTAAGATGAGGTTATTGTAACACCATCATGAATCACACAATCATGAATTTCTGAATTAGCACCAATTTTACAATTTTGGCCAATTTTAGTGTGCCCGTGAATTTGTACACCTGGTTCAATAACAGTGTCTTGACCAATTTGAATATCAAAATCAATATAAGTATTTGAAGGATTAATCATTGATACTCCATTAGCCATATGTTCTTCGTTAATGCGTCTTTGCATAACTTGATTAGCATTAGATAAAGCAATACGGTCATTTACACCCATGGATTCATTAAAATCATCCATTTGATATGCACCAATTTTTTTATTTTGTTCTTTGAAAATACCAATAACATCTGGTAAGTAATATTCGCCTTGAGCATTATCATTATTAACTTGATTTAAGGCATTGAATAACTCTTTGTTATCAAATACATATACACCGGTATTAATTTCGTCAATTTTCTTTTCCGCTTCACTAGCATCTTTTTGTTCAACAATCTTATTAACGTTGCCTTCTGAATCACGAATAACTCTTCCATAGCCGAAAGGATTAGGTGCCTTAGAAGTTAAAACGGTCGCAACAGCATTACTTTCTTCGTGATAATCGAATAATTTTTGGAATGTATCGGCTTTAAATAAAGGTGTATCTCCACTAACTACCATAGTAGAGCCATCTAAATCACTTAAAATAGGTGCAGTCTTTTTAACTGCATCACCAGTACCCAATTGTTTTTCTTGAAGCACATATTGGCTCCTTTTACCTAACTGTTCTTCAACAGAATCAGCGCCATAACCTACTACCGTTACAACATTATCCATATTAATTTTTTCAACTTGAGTTAATACACAGTCCACCATAGTTCTACCGCAAACTTTATGAAGGACTTTATACAACTTAGATTTCATACGGGTACCTTTGCCCGCAGCTAAAATAATTGTATTTCTAGTGTTCATGCTAATTCCCCTTCTTACTAAAATTATCAAATGGTTTCCAATCAAAATTACCTTGTGAAACCTTTATCTCATCGCTGTTAGTATCAATTTTAAATAAAGATGTATATTGATCACTGCTGATTTTACGTTCACCATCATAATCGCGTTCAGCAACAAAAGAAATACCAGCAACCTTACTATCAAATTCATTAATTAAACTGCAAAGGCCAGCTGCAGATCCACCACCACGTAGAAAATCATCCACGATTAAAACGTTGGAATTAGCAGGTAAACTTCTTTTAGACAATACCATTTTTTCAATCCGACGTTGCGATCCAGAAACATAATTAACACTAATGGTAGAACCATCAGTAATTCTGGAATCATGTCTGGCAATGATAAATGGCACATTTAACAAAGTAGCTACACTTTGGGCAACCGGAATTCCCTTAGTAGCAACTGTTAAAACTGCATCAATCTTTTTATTTTTATACATTGTAGCAATCAATCTACCAATTTGTCTTAAAATCGATGGACGGTTTAATAAATCGTTCATATAAACATATCCACCAGGTAACATTCTTGTATTGTCATCTAAAAATGATTGTAGTTCTTCAATAAAACGAACTGCCTCATCTTTTTCGATACTTGGAATAAATTTACTTCCACCAGCAGCGCCTGGAATTGTTTCCAATATTCCAGTCCCACTTTCTTGGAAAGTTTTTCTTAGAATTGTTAAATCTTCACTAATTGATGACTTCGCAGATTCATATCTATGTGCAAAAAATGTTAATGGAACCACTGTATTAGGATTTTCCATTAAGAATCTAGTCATATCAACTAATCTAGTACTACGTTTGGCTTTCATTTTTTCACCTCGTAAAAGTAAAAACTACAAGTAAATTTTATCATAATGTTCGGATTTAAGACACAATTTTGTTAGTTTTAATTACAACTAACTAAAAAATATCGTTTTTACATGGACTTAACAATGTATACTTCCGAACAAAAACCACGAATACTATTAAAAATATGTTTAGCATGTCGCTCACTTTTACATAGACCAAAAACACTAGGACCAGTGCCACTCATTTGAGCATTATCAGCACCATATTTAATAAATTTAGCTTTTATTTTAAAAATATCTTGGTATTTTTTAGAAGAAATAGGCTCTAAAACATTCCCTATATTCTTTGCAATTTGCGGATAATCTTGCTTTTTAACTGCATCGATTAATCCATTAATATTAACGTGTTTTATATTATCATAATTAATGTTACTCAAGATTTCAGGAGTGGAAACACTAATTCTGGGTTTTACTAATACAAAATACATATTAGGTAATTTCGGCATTAATTTAATAATTTCACCCTTGCCAGTTACCTGCGCAGTTTTACTATAGATACAATATGGAACGTCAGAATCCAACTTTAAACCAAGAACTGCCATTTCTTTTAATGATAGGTTCAAATTCCAAATCCTATTCAATCCTCGAATAACAGCGGCAGCATCAGAAGACCCACCGCCTAATCCAGCAGATACTGGAATATTTTTCTTAATATTAATAGTAATCTTTTCTTTGATATCAAATGTATTTTTCATTAATAGCGCCGCTTGATATGCTAAATTTCGTTGATCATGAGGCAGAAAAACTTGACTTGAACTAACATGAATACTGTTCCCCTGAGTAGTTATAATTTCTACATAATCAGATAAATCAATTGAAGTCATTATCATATTCCATTCAGGACTACCATCTTTATGTCGATACAAAGTATCTAAGCCTAAATTAAGCTTGGCTCTTGCTTTTTCTACAATTCTCAAGCATCACACCTCGTTTCATATCATTTATTTATTTAATATTATACTAAAATAAAATATAAAAGTCAGTGAAACTTTTTATAGGTAATTATGTAAATAAAAAAAGCTAATATAAAATATTAGCTTAATTATACTTCTTCTGTTTTATTGTCATCTTCAAAGTCAACATCGATATTTTTAGTCAAAATATCAGTATAACTATAAGATACTCGTTTTAAATTTTCATCTTTTTCTAAATCAACAATAAAGACTGCTGGAAAAATTTCAGATAGTTTTCCATGACGCTTTAATGTTTTATTTCTTCCTACTTGAACGGTCACCACGACCTTTTGGCCAAGACGATCTTCCAACTCACTTTTGATTGTGTTCAAACTTGTTGGCATAATCATTCACCTCACTTTAATGATTATACCATGAAAAATAAATAAATTCAAATTATATCACAACCAATATAAAATAACAATTATTTTATATCATATTTTTAGAATGAAAAGCATTTGCCATTTCAACATATTTATCAACCGAAATTTTTTCCGGACGAATACTAGGTTTAATGTTTAAATTATCTAGCACTGCTTGAACTTGTTCTTTAGTAGCTGGTTCTTTACCAAACAGTCCCTGCATATTATTCCAGAAGGTTTTACGACGATGAGCAAAACATGCTCTTACAAAACTAGAAAATGCTTTAACATCAAAAACTTCATTTTCAATTGATTCTTTTTTAGCTAAAGTAACAATTGCAGAATCAACATTAGGTGCTGGAATAAATGATTTGCGAGGTACTTCAAAAGCAATTTCAACGTTATTCATATATTGAATAATTACAGATAATGAACCATAATCACGGTTACCAGGATCAGCAACTAATCTTTGAGCGACTTCTTTTTGCATCATAACTGTAATATTATCAAATTCAGAATTGCCTTTTAATAAATCTAAAATAATTGGGGTAGTAATATAATAAGGTAAATTAGCAACAACTTTAATTGGATGTTCATCATTAAAGTCATCTTTAATAATTTTAGGCAAATTAGCCTGTAATATATCTTCATTAATAATTTTTACATTATTATAAGGTGATAAAGTATCATCTAAAACTGGTAATAAATTTTGGTCAATTTCAAAAGCCAAAACTCTTTTTGCACTTCTTGCTAAGTATTCAGTTAATCCACCAATTCCAGGGCCAATTTCAATAACATTATCTGCATCAGTTAAATTAGCAGCTTTAACTATGTTATTTAAAACATTTAAATCAGTCAGAAAATTTTGTCCTAGACTTTTCTTAGCTGATAAGTGGTAACGATTCAAAATGGCTTGGGTTCTTGCTGGACTAGCAATATCTGGATTATTTGTCATAGTTACTCCTTTAGTTTAATTCTTTCACTGCATTTAAAAATTGTTCTTTAGAAATAGAAAACATGGCTAAACGTTTAGGTAACTGTTTCCCATTTACATATCCAATTTGTAAAATATTGCAGAATTTAGTTCTTCTAATTTTAGCTTGATCATCATTAATCAAGCGCGCCCCTTCTAGATCATCATGACTAATAGCGTCCATATGATTTTCTAAATCAGATGTATAGACATTTTTTAAAGCTTCTTTAATTGTATTAACGCTAGCATGTTCAACACCTAGCGAACCATCACTTTTAGTAGGTACCGATTTTTTACGATCTACAAAGGCATGTTTAGCATTGGGTACAGCTTCTGAAACAATTCGACGAATCCGTTCACCAGAAAAATCAGGATCAGTAAAAATGATAATTCCTCTTTTTTGGGCGGCCTTTTTAATCAACGCTAAAGTAGATTCATCAATTGCCGATCCCCTTGTTTCAATTGTATCAGCATTCACGGCTCTTTTAATTCGCTTTGTGTCGTCTTTACCTTCAACAACGATTACTTCTTTAATTTTTTCCATTATTCATCCAATCCAAAAATTTTCATCGCATTATTATAAGTAGCATCCGCGATCTTATCAGGGGTTGTATCCCTAAAACGCGCAACTGCTTCAACTGTATATAACGTATATGCTGGTTCATTTTGATGACCACGTAATGGTTCTGGAGATAGATAAGGTGCATCCGTTTCGACTAACATTCGATCAATAGGCGTTTGTCTAACTGCATCATGCACTTCATGAGTTTTTTTGAAACTTGCAACTCCAGAATATGAAACATACATCCCTAGATTAATAAATTTTTTCAACCATTCTGGATCACCATTAAAACTATGAATAATTCCATTGTGCACGCCTTCTTCACTTAAAATTTTATAAGTATCTTCAAAAGCTTCGCGATTATGAACAGAAATGGGCATATTCATGGCTTTAGCTAGTCTGATTTGACGTCTAAAAACATGAAATTGGCATTTTTTAGGTGCGACTGATTGAAAATAATCTAAACCAATTTCACCTAAAGCAACAACTTTATCATCTTTTAATTGTTCTTTTAAAATAGCTTCTTGTTCGTCATCATACTTTAATGAATCTTCTGGATGCCAACCAACAATCGCATACAAATTATCATATTTATGAGCTAACTCAATGGCTTCTTGATTCATTTCAGTATTCGAACCAACAATTGCCATTTTATCTACACCTAGTCGATGCGCATGTTCAATGTAAGCATCCACATTATCACGAAATGCGTCATCATTTAAATGTGTATGCGAATCAAAAATTTTCATATACTAATTACACTCCATTTCACTAAAATAGCCATTAATTCTTTATTGAATTAATGGCTATTATTCAATTATCTAGTTATTAAATAACCATTATTCTAAGGTTGAACCATTTTCAAATTGACTGCCAACGGTTACCAATTCAACATTACCATCTTTATGTTCAACTGATAGTAACATTCCTTGACTTAATTCACCGCGCATCTTTCTAGGTTTCAAGTTTGAAACGATGATTACTTTTTTACCAATTAATTTATCAAAATCAGGATACCATTTAGCAATACCAGAAAGAATTTGAGTATCTTCTTGCTTACCAGCATCTAAAGTAAACTTAAGTAACTTATCAGCACCTTCAACTTTAGCTACTGATTTCACTTGAGCTACTTTTAATTCAACTTTTTCAAAGGCATCAAAGCGAATTTCTTTCTTATCATTAGCTTCTAATGGTTTATCTGCATCCAATTTAGCTTGTGCTTTTTGCTTAGCTTCTTCTTTTACAGCACGACCTTTTTTCTTATCAGACTTAGTCATTTGACCTTTAATAAATGCAACTTCTTCTTCCTTATCTAAACGTGGGAAAATTGGAGTTCCTTTGGCAACAACTTTATGTCCAGTTCCTAAATCTGACAATTTAGGATCAGTTAAATCTAAGTCTTGATCATCCAAGCCTAATTGAGTAAAGATTTGTTTTGGTGCATTAGTCATAATTGGACTAATTAGTAATGCAATCAAACGTAAACTAGCTGCCAAGTGTGCCATAACAGCTGATAGTTGTTCGGCATCCCCTTCATTTTGTTGCTTAGCTAAAATCCAAGGAGTTGTTTGGTCAATATACTTATTAGTTTGTGAAACTAATTTCCAAATAGCTGATAATGCATCAGAGAAATGAGCACTATTCATTTTTTCTTTGTATTCAGCAATTACATTAGTTGCAATTGATTCCAATTCTTTATCGGCAGGAGTAACTTCTGATTGATAATCTGGAATTACACCATCTTCATACTTGTTAATCATTGAAACAGTACGATTTAATAAGTTACCTAAATCGTTAGCTAGATCGTAATTAATCCGATCAATGAAGTCTTCTGGAGTAAAAATTCCATCATTTCCAAATGGAACTGCCTTTAATAAGTAATATCTAACTGCATCCAAACCATATTTTTCACATAATGTTTCAGGGTAAATAACATTGCCCTTTGACTTGGACATTTTACCATCTTTCATAGTTAACCAACCATGACCAATAATATGTTTTGGTAGTGTTAAACCAAGTGCATGTAAAATAATAGGCCAGTAAATAGTATGGAAACGTACAATTTCTTTACCAACCATTTGAATATCTGCAGGCCAGAATTTATTAAATAGTGATTCATCATCACTACCATATCCTAAAGCAGTAATATAGTTGCTTAATGCATCAATCCAAACATAAATAACATGCTTAGGATCTGATTTAACGGGAACTCCCCATTTAAAAGAAGTTCTAGAAACAGCTAAATCTTCCAAACCGGGTTTAATAAAGTTATTAATCATTTCATTCATTCGAGATTCAGGTTGAATAAAATCTGGATGATCTTTATAGTATTGAACTAACCAATCAGCATATTTACTCATCTTAAAGAAATATGATTGTTCATGGACCATTTGAACTTCATGTCCTGAAGGGGCTTTTCCACCGGTTACATTACCCTGGTCATCTTTATAGACTTCTGCTAATTGAGATTCAGTAAAGAATTCTTCATCTGATACTGAATACCAACCTTTATATTCACCAAGATAAATATCACCTTGGTCTAACAATCTTTGGAAAATTTTTTGTACAGCTTTTTCATGGTCTTCATCAGTTGTACGAATGAATTTATCATTTGTAATATCTAAAGTCTTCCAAAGTTGTTTAATTTGTTTAGCCATTTTATCCACGTAAGCTTGTGGACTCATGTCTAGTTTTTCCGCTTTTTCTTCAATTTTTAAACCATGTTCATCGGTTCCAGTTAAGAAAAAGACATCGTATCCTTCAGAACGTTTATAACGTGCCAAGGCATCACATGCAATAGTTGTATATGAGTTACCAATGTGTAGACGTCCAGATGGATAATAAATTGGAGTTGTAACATAAAATGTATTGTTATCAGCCATTTAAATCATCCTTTCAACCTGTATTTATATAATATTATTAATAAGTATATCATATTTAGTTATGCAAAAATATTCCTCATTAGAACAAATCTAGCTGTTTAGGTGCTAAATTTTTGAAATGTAAATTTAGTAAGTCTTTTAGATTTAACGCATTCGGAGCAGCATCTTTACCTGAATTATTATTAAAGATAATACATACTTCATCAACTTGTTTTTCAAGGTCTTTAATACTATCAGCAAAAGCTTTAAGTTCAGAATCATTATAACGATAGAGTGTCCTTTGACTGCGCCAATCTTTACCTTGATGAAACCAACCATCTTCGTTGCGTCCATGTAACCTTAAAAAAGCTAATTTTTTAGTAGTAATCACCGGTTTAAATGCAATACCATTATTTAAATTATGCGGTTCATCAACAATTGCTAAGGTCATATTAAAACGTTTTAAGTATTGAAGCACTGACGAATAAACACCATCTTCAGTCCAACTAGGATTTCTAAATTCAACTGTAATTGGCATTTTTTTGCCTAATAATTTTCGTATCTTAATTAAATACCTAATATTATCATTATTTCTCTGAAAATAAGGTGGAAATTGAAATAATATCGTCTTTAATTGACCAGCATCCAATAATGGTTGCATGGCTGTCTTAAAGTTAACAAATGCTTGTAGTCTTTGTTCATCATTTGCTGGCATTAATGATTTTAAATCGTGTTTAGTCATTAACTTATTAGCCTTAATCACAAATTGAAAGTCTTTAGGCACTTGATGCTGCCATTGCTTAATCGTTGTTAAACGTGGAATGCCATAAAATGGATTATCGACTTCAACTGTCGGAAAAAATCCTGTATACTCATTTAATTTAACTTTACGTTGCTCATCATTAATTAAGGCTGGATGATCAGACCAAGTTGTTAAACCAATCGTTATCATAAAATCATCCCACTTTTAAACTTTTAATTCACTAAAGAACTTAGTAGCATCTGCTTTAATCATCTTAAATGGAAAACTAAAATTAAGTTCTTCTTGATTAACTGCCAATACCTGTGCTTTTGGATTACGATAATCCAATAATCCAGCAAATGGATAGACACGCATTGAAGTTCCAACAATTACAACTAAATCAGCTTGTTCCATTAAGTTAACACTATTCATAATGTTTTCTTGATTTAAACCTTCATCATATAAAACAATGCCTGGTCTTAACGTTCCACCACAATCTTTATGAATTGGGCTTTGCATATATTCATGCCAGTCAACTGATTGGTGACACTTTTGACAATAAACATTGTATAAATTACCGTGAAATTCAATTAGATTTTTAGCATCTGCTTTTTTATAAAGATCATCAACATTTTGTGTAACAATTGATGCTCGTTTTTGACGAGTTAGTTCCGCTTGTTTCTCATGAATTGCGTTAGGTTTGGCATCCGGATAATACATATTTTCTTTTACAAAAGTATAAAAGGTATCTGGTTCATTATTTAAACAAGCATGGCTTAAATAATATTCAGCTGGTTTACCAGTAGTATCAGTTGTGTATAATCCATTTTTAGATCGGTAATCTGGAATCCCTGATGCTGTTGAAACTCCAGCTCCTGTTAAAAATACAATATGTTTTGCGTTATCAAATAATGATTGAATTTCTTCATTCATTATAAAAAGCCTCCCAAAATTATTTTCTAATGATGTATGGCATCTTTAATTCTTTAAATAAATCTTTAACTTTTAGTGCATATAACTTTTTGAAGTATGCAGGACTATCATCCATTCCTGTTGGTGATGGCACCACAAATGAGTTTTGATCATCACTCTTGTTAAAACCAACATATGCACGACGGTTAGTATTACTTTCATGCATTTCTGAATGAAAAATTTCAAACATTTGTTGAACATTCAAGTTTAATTGACGTTCTGAAACTACACTAGAAATCGTAGCATATTCAGTATTATGCAATGCAGGTAATCCCCACTCTATTAATTGTTTATCAAATGCTTTAAATAATTTTACAACATTACGACGTAAACCAAATGGTGAATCAGTAGGTTTTTCAGTAATGATTTCATAAATTTTATCAGCTGCTTTTAAAGCCACCGGATAGTCTTTTTCTAAAGTGGCACGAACTTTCTTATCAAAAGTATCACCATAAAAGACACGGGCATCAATAAGTGTTAGTAAACGTAATTCCATTGAATTATCTAATTCATCTGATTCAGGTTCAATCGTATTTTGAACACCCTTTAAATACATTGCTTCAATATCATCATTAATTAAATTATGCTTACGTTGCTCTGAAACTACGACAAAATGTGAAACGATATCAAAAAGTTCAGTACCCATTACTTGTAATTGTTCATCGATTTTTTCATTACCAGTTGATAGTGAGAAAAATAGTTGTGGAAAACCACGTAAAGTCATTAATAAGTGAATTAGTTCATGTGAAGCAGTATAATCAGGCGCAGATAAGTCAGAGATTTGCACAAAAAGATTTTTGCCATCTTGAACTACTTGGGCTTGATCATGACGAACATATCCTGATTGTAATTGACCGATAAATTGTACTTCAATTTTACCAGGAAAATATTTGTTTACTACGTTAATTAGTCCTTGTGTTTCTTTATTTAATTGAATATCCATTTTGTTTTCACCTTCGTTATTATTTTCTTAATTTTTTAATGATTGTTTGGGCATCTTGCAAATTAGGATTAGCTAATTGTCGAAGTTTATCTACAACATGCGCTAGTTCTTCATCATTGGCTCCAGCACTCATCGCTAAAGATTTTAGTTGTAAATTCATATGCCCCTTTTGAATTCCTTCAGTGACCAAGGCCTTTAAAGCTGCTAAATTTTGAGATAACCCAACTGCTGCAGCCATTTGCATTAATTCATTTTTAGATTGAACTTTGGCAATTTTTTGGTTAACTTTAACTTTGGGTAAAACCTTAGTAGCTCCGCCAACAAAACCTAGTGACAATGGAATCGTCATTTCGCCAAACAAAGCCCCATCTTCGATTGTAAATTTACTTAAGCCTTGATAACTACCATTGCGACTAGCATAAGCATGTACACCACTTTCAACAGCACGCCAATCATTCCCCATTGCCATTACAAAAGCATCAATTCCATTCATGATACCTTTATTGTGCGTAGCTGCTCGATAAGGATCAATTTGTGCAATGTGTGATGCTTCAACAATTTTCTTAGCAACATTCTCACCAGAAATACCATTTTTACCTAATTGAGCAAATGGTACTTTTCCGGTAACTCTTACTAAACTATCAATTGAATAATTAGATAAAATACTCATTAAAATATTTTCATTATGATTAGTACTAATAAAGCTGGCTAATGCTTCTAGCATCGAATTAATAATATTAGCACCCATTGCTTCTGCAACATCCACGAATAAATCTAATGAACAATAATGTTCATCTAATTTTCTTACATGAATTTTTTTAGCACCACCACCATGATCAATAATGGATTTATGAGCATTATTAGCTGTTCTTAAAAGTTCAGCATAATGATTTTTTACATAACCATAAAGTAAATTATAATTATCAGTTTTAATAATAATCTGGCCAGTTAAATTATGGCTAATTACCTTCGCATGCAAGCCATCACTTTTACTAAACATTCGTGCCCCATTACTAGCGGCAGCAATCACTGATGGTTCTTCTGTGACCATTGGAGCCACTTTATTAAAACCATTAATTATAAAGTTAACCGCAATCCCCTCTGGTAATGAATAGTCAGTAATGTAGTTTTCAATTAGACTGTTGTTTTTTTGATTTTTACTATTAGCAAACTCGTCAACTTCTTGATTATTTAAATCAGCAAAGTTAGAAATGATACTTAGTCTTTCATCATAATTTTTATGATAAAAGTGTTTAAAAGTGCCCAAAACAAACACCTCTCATATTTTGAATTCTATATAATGATAACATTTATTAAAAGATTAATAATTAAAAAGGTTTTTAACCTTTAATTTAAGATTAAAAACCAAAATTAATATTTTCTATAATATTTATTAATATATTCGTTAATAATTCCTTCTCTGACCCCGCCATCTGAAAATACAACTCTTCTAGAGTCTAATTCGTCTAAAAGGGTTATCAAAGGCAATAATCCACCGAGAATTATATCTGCACGATCTTTTTCTAATCCGTTCACATTTTTACGATCAGATAAATTTTTACGTAATAGCATCTCATAAGTTCCCAAAATACGATGTTGATTTAAATGATAGCCATTTAAATAATCGACATTATAAAAATGTTGATGATTGCGATTAATCCGAGCCAAGGTTCTAGCAGCTCCGCCCAGTAAAATAATTTGATAATGAGAAGCTTTATTTAACCATGGCACCCGATGAAAAATGTTTTTCAAAAATCGTTGTGCATTAAATAAATCAGCACCGTTAACATAGTTCTTCAAATTAAACCGCTCAGAAATATTAACAGAACCAACTGGAATACTAATTAAATCACGTCGCTTTCGACCACGCACTCTAACTAATTCGATACTAGCTCCACCAATATCCATTACCAAATAATCATTCATCTTAACTCGATTAATAACACCCAAATAATCATAATATGCTTCTTCACGTCCTGATAACACACGAACATTTAGACCAACTTTTTTACGTACTTTTTTTAAAAATGACTTCTGATTTTTTGCCTGGCGAACAGCTGCCGTTGCAATTGTAATAACTGTTGGATTAGGAATACTACTGTATATTTGTTTAAAGGACTTTAAAGAATCTATTGTCCGACTAATTGCCGTAGGCGTTAAATACTTTTCAGGTCCCATTCCTTCTGACAAACGGCTACTACTTTTACAACGTCTTACTTCTGTGCAAAATCCATCTACATCAATTTTATAGATAGCCATCCTTGATGAATTAGAACCAATATCTACAATTACTAAGTTTTTCATTCCAATCCACCTTAATCAAAAGTAATTAAAAACTGATTACTTAAAATAATTGATACCAATAGCATCTCTGACTTCATCAAGCGTCTTGCTAGCAACTTTATTGGCTTTTTCACTACCAGCTTTTAAGATGTCATAAACTGCTTGAGGGTCTTTTGCATACATTTCACGACGTTCTCTAATTGGTTGTAATTCAGCTTGCAACACTTCATTTAAGTAACGTTTAATTTTTACGTCACCTAAACCGCCGTGGGAATATTGATCTTTTAGATCTTGGACTTTTTGCTTATCATCAGCAAAAATATCTAAGTAAGTAAACACCGTGTTTCCCTCAACTTTTCCAGGATCTTCAACGTGAATATGGTTGGGATCAGTATACATTGACATAACTTTCTTTTTAATAGTATCAGCATCATCAGATAGATAAATACAATTGTTTAATGATTTACTCATCTTAGCATTACCATCTAGACCAGGAATACGTCCCATCCCTTTAGGTGGGAAATACCCTTCTGGTTCTACTAAAATATCTTTGCCATAAATATTATTAACACTTCTAACAATTTCTCTAGTTTGTTCTAACATGGGTTCTTGATCTTCGCCCACTGGAATAGTATCAGCTTTAAAAGCTGTAATATCAGCAGCTTGACTAACTGGGTAAATAAAGAATCCAGCAGGTACGCTTTCGCCAAATTTCTTTTGTTGAATTTCATTTTTAACCGTTGGATTACGTTTTAATCTATTTACAGATACTAAATTTAAATAATGCATTGTTAATTCATTCAAAGCAGGTATTTGTGATTGCACTAAAATAGTAGATTTTTCAGGATCAATCCCAACAGCTAAATAGTCCAATGCTACTTGTAATAATGAATGTCTGATTTTTTCTGGATCACGAGCATTATCAGTTAATGCTTGCATATCAGCAATCATAATATTGGTATCATATTTACCAGAATTTTGTAATTCTACACGATTCTTTAATGAACCTACATAGTGTCCAATATGCAATTTACCTGTTGGACGGTCACCAGTTAAAATTACTTTTTTATTTGCCAAATTTATCATCCTTTCAAAAAAGGCATCCCATTGTTAAATAAACAATAGGACGCCTCCACGCGGTACCACCTAATTTGCAAAATGCCTCTCTGCGATAAGGGTGCATACCCATTTTTAATCCAATTCGCTTTCCTGATCAATCTCAGCAAATGATGATCTCTCTGTAGTTGGTTAGCTAATATCTCTTATAATCATTTATATTTTACTGGATTTAATAGCTTCTGTCAAAATTGCTATTCATTGACATTTCCTATAAATCTCATTAGAATTATTTAGCATATTTGAACGAAACGTATTATAAATTTGAGGGGGACTATAATGGACACTCAAGATTTAAACAATGAACAAAAACGCGTTGACTATGTAGTAAAAAAATTAGGTCACCGTTTAGAAAAAACACAAATGGAATATGATCAAGCACATAACGAAACTAAAAGAGTTCAACAAAACTACGGTAATAATACTTCTGTTAACTATTTTGAAGTAGATGATCGAATTGAAACTTCAGCTGATTTGCAACAACAAAGAGGTTTAGTTAATACAGTTATCCAAAATGAAGCAATCATCAAAAATCAATTGCAAACTTATAAAAGACTATCAGATTCACCATATTTTGGTCGCATTGATATTTTAGATGATGGTGAACAAGAAAATGAAAAATTATATATTGGGACTGCATCCTTTGTTGATGATGATGATAATTTCTTAGTTTATGACTGGCGTGCCCCTATTTCCAGTATTTATTATAACGGCACCTTAGGCAAGGTGAATTATTCTACTCCTGCTGGTAAACAGAGCACTGATTTATTAAAAAAACGACAATTTCAAATTAAAAAAGGACATATCGATAATATGTTTGATACTAATGAAACTGTCGGTGATGAAATGTTGCAAAGTGCATTAGGTGATCAAAATGATGAAACTATGCAAAATATTGTTGCAACTATTCAAAGTGAACAAAATGATATCATTAGAGACACTAACAGTGACTTATTAGTAGTACAAGGCGTTGCTGGTTCTGGTAAAACTTCAGCAATTTTGCAAAGAATTGCTTTTTTGCTGTATCACAGTAGAAGTTCGCTTGAAGCAGATCAAATTATTTTATTCTCACCTAATCGACTATTTTCACATTATATTTCTGATGTTTTACCTAGTTTGGGTGAACGTAATATGCGTCAGGTAACGCTAAAAGAATTTATTGATCATCGTTTCGAAGGACTAAAGGTTCAAGGATTATTTGATAGATATGAAAATGAAGTTAATTTAGATGATAAATTAGCATCAATTAGAAATTTTAAAGAGAGTCATGAATATATGCAACAAATTTATGATTATGCTGAAAATATTGATGCTAAAAATATGTTTTTTAATGATTTAATGCTAGATGGAAAAGTTATCTTTGATAATGAAGTTATTGAAAATATTTATGATTCACAACCTAAATTAATGAAGGCTGCTGATAAATTCTTAAGTACTAAAAATCGATTAATTAAGCTTTTGAAAAAGAGAATTGAACTGGAAGTATATAAACCATGGGTAGATGCAAAAATTGATCAGCTTAATTCAGAACAATACCATGATTTCATTGCTGGACATGAACTTGGTAGGTTCCAAGATGAAGATGATGAAAGATATTTTATTGCTAAACAGATTGTAACTGAACATTTCAGAAAAATGTATGATGCCATTTATAATGGTAATTTCTTTGATCCATATGCCCAGTATATTAATTTTATGAAACAAGCTCATTTAAATGCTGATATTAAAATCAACGATTGGCAAAACAATATCCAAAATTATGATAACCAATTAGAAATGCATAAAATTGATTTAGACGATGCAGCCCCTATTTTATATTTACGTGATTTATTAATGGGTGGTGGACAGAATCAAAAAATGCAATATCTATTTGTTGATGAAATGCAAGACTATTCAATTGCACAATTAGTTTATATAAAGCATGCCTTTCCTAAAACTAAAATTAATTTAATTGGTGATAGTGAACAAGCTTTATTTAAAGAGGTGGAATCACCGGAAACATTACTAAATAAATTAAATAAAGCTTTTGCTACTAAAAAATCAAGATTAATAACATTAAATCGATCTTATCGCTCCACTTATCAAATAACTAATTTTGCTAAAGCATTACTCCCTAATGGTGATAAAATTGAACCCTTTAATCGTCAAGGTCCTTCACCAGAAATAATTATTAGACATAGTGAACAAGCTGGTATAAATTCATTAATCAAAAAAGCAAATAAAGAATTAGAGACAGAAGGAACAGTAGCTGTTATTACTAAAAATTTAGTCGAGGCCAAAGCTGTTTATCAACATATAACTACTAAAATAAATTCAACATTATTAGCTGATACTGATCGTTCATTACCAAAAGGTGTTGTAGTAATGCCTATTTACTTAGCTAAAGGCTTAGAATTTGATTCTGTAATTGCTTGGAATATTTCTGCTGAAAATTATAATTCTAAGAAATTGATTGGCACTTTATATACAATTGCTACTAGGTCAATGCATCATTTATCATTAATTAGCATTGGCAATGTATCTCCTATTATTAAAAATGCTAATTTACCAGTCAACGAGTTAAATATTAATCATCAAATATAAAATAAAAGGTCTACTATAAAAAATAGTAGACCTTTTATTTTTTAAGCCGTTTCCGGGATTTGAACCCGGGACCTCTTCCTTACCATGGAAACGCTCTACCTTCTGAGCTAAAACGGCAAGTATAAATAAAAAGCCCTCGATAATTAAACCGAGGACTCTTTATTTAATATTAGCGCGGCAACTTCCTACCCTTGCAAGAGGCGATCCTCTAACTACTCTCGGCGTTTAGAAGCTTAACTGCTGTGTTCGGCATGGGAACAGGTGTATCCTTCTAGCTATCGCCACCACACTATTTATCTGAAAGAACTTCGTTCTTTCAAAACTAGATATTATTATTTCTTTTAGAGAACAACCTTACTTGGTTAAGTCCTCGACCAATTAGTACTAGTCCGCTCCATACATTGCTGCACTTCCACTTCTAGCCTATCTACCTAATCATCTCTTAGGGGTCTTACTTCCATAAAGGAATGGGAAATTTCATCTTGAGGTGGGTTTCACACTTAGATGCTTTCAGCGTTTATCTCAACCATACATAGCTACCCAGCAGTGCCCCTGGCGGGACAACTGGTACACCAGCGGTATGTCCATCTCGGTCCTCTCGTACTAGAGATAGCTCCCCTCAAATTTCCTACGCCCGCGACGGATAGGGACCGAACTGTCTCACGACGTTCTGAACCCAGCTCGCGTACCGCTTTAATGGGCGAACAGCCCAACCCTTGGGACCAACTACAGCCCCAGGATGCGATGAGCCGACATCGAGGTGCCAAACCTCCCGTCGATGTGAACTCTTGGGGGAGATAAGCCTGTTATCCCCAGGGTAGCTTTTATCCGTTGAGCGATGGCCCTTCCATATGGTACCACCGGATCACTAAGCCCGACTTTCGTCCCTGCTCGACCTGTCTGTCTCGCAGTCAAGCTCCCTTGTGCCTTTACACTCTGCGAATGATTTCCAACCATTCTGAGGGAACCTTTGGGCGCCTCCGTTACTATTTGGGAGGCGACCGCCCCAGTCAAACTGCCAATCAGACACTGTCTCCCACCACGATAAGTGGTGCGGGTTAGAGTGTTAGCACAGCGAGGGTAGTATCCCAACAATGCCTCCACCGAAACTAGCGTTCCGGTTTCCACGGCTCCTACCTATCCTGTACAAGCTATGTCAACACCCAATATCAAATTACAGTAAAGCTCCATGGGGTCTTTCCGTCCTGTCGCGGGTAACCTGCTTCTTCACAGGTATCTCAATTTCACCGAGTCTCTTGTTGAGACAGTGCTCAGATCGTTACGCCTTTCGTGCGGGTCGGAACTTACCCGACAAGGAATTTCGCTACCTTAGGACCGTTATAGTTACGGCCGCCGTTTACTGGGGCTTCGTTTCTGAGCTTCGCCGAAGCTAACTCATCCACTTAACCTTCCAGCACCGGGCAGGCGTCAGCCCTATACTTCATCTTACGATTTTGCAGAAACCTGTGTTTTTGATAAACAGTCGCCTGAGCCTTTTCACTGCGGCTGCACGTTAGTGCAGCACCCCTTCTCCCGAAGTTACGGGGTCATTTTGCCGAGTTCCTTAACAAGAGTTCACTCGCTCACCTTAGGATACTCTCCTCGACTACCTGTGTCGGTTTGCGGTACGGGTAGTTAATTACTCACTAGAAACTTTTCTCGGTAGCGTGACATGGCTCACTTCTCTACTATAATTCGATCCTCATCACAGCTTGTCAACMCGCTGAAAAGCATTTCACTCTTCAACTGACTCACTGCTTGAACACACAATCCAATAGTGTGCACGAGTTAGCCTTCTACGTCCTTCCATCGCTCAAACATAATTAACTAGTACAGGAATTTCAACCTGTTATCCATCGCCTACGCCTCTAGGCCTCGGCTTAGGTCCCGACTTACCCTGGAGGACGAGCCTTCCCCAGGAAACCTTAGTCATTCGGTGGATTAGATTCTCACTAATCTTTCGCTACTCATACCGCATTCTCACTTCTAAGCGCTCCATCAGTCCTTACGGTCTAACTTCGTTGCCCTTAGAACGCTCTCCTATCACATGACTACGTCATGTCCACAATCTCGGTAATATGCTTAGCCCCGGTAAATTTTCGGCGCAAAATCACTCGACTAGTGAGCTATTACGCACTCTTTAAATGGTGGCTGCTTCTGAGCCAACATCCTAGTTGTCTATGCAACTTCACATCCTTTTCCACTCAGCATATATTTAGGGACCTTAATTGGTGGTCTGGGCTGTTCCCCTTTCGACGGTGGATCTTATCACTCATCGTCTGACTCCCGGACATATAAATCAATGGTATTCGGAGTTTATCTGAATTTAGTAACCCATGACGGGCCCCTCATCCAAACAGTGGCTCTACCTCCATGATTCTAAGTCCGAGGCTAGCCCTAAAGCTATTTCGGAGAGAACCAGCTATCTCCAAGTTCGTTTGGAATTTCACCGCTACCCACATTTCATCTCAGCACTTTTCAACGTACACGAGTTCGGCCCTCCGGTGCGTTTTACCGCACTTTCAGCCTGAACATGGTAGATCACCTGGTTTCGGGTCTATCTCAACATACTCAAACGCCCTATTCAGACTCGCTTTCGCTATGGCTCCAATCTTTTCATCTTAACCTTGCATGTTAACATAACTCGCCGGTTCATTCTACAAGAGGCACGCTATCACCCATTAACGGGCTCTAACTGTTTGTAAGCACATGGTTTCAGGAACTATTTCACTCCCCTTCCGGGGTGCTTTTCATCTTTCCCTCACGGTACTGGTTCACTATCGGTCACTAGGGAGTATTTAGCTTTGGGAGATGGTCCTCCCGGATTCCAACGACGTTCCACGTGTGTCGCTGTACTCAGGATCCTGAACTGAGGTTAAATGATTTCATCTACGGGGCTATCACCCTGTATCGCTTACCTTCCCAGATAATTCGATTATCGTTTAACTTGGTAACTCAAATGTTCAGTCCTACAACCCCAAAGAGCAAGCTCTTTGGTTTGAGCTGTTCCCCGTTCGCTCGCCGCTACTTAGGGAATCGAAATTTCTTTCTCTTCCTGTGGGTACTTAGATGTTTCAGTTCCCCACGTCTGCCGCCAAATTAGCTAATTAATTCACTAATTGGTGATAACCGATTAAGGTTATCGAGTTTCCTCATTCGGAGATCTCCGGATCAAAGCTTACGTACAGCTCCCCGAAGCATATCGGTGTTAGTCCCGTCCTTCATCAGCTCCTAGTGCCAAGGCATCCACCATGCGCCCTTCATAACTTAACCTAATTCATACTACGTGATGTTTGGTTAATTTGAGTATTATACGAATAAAAACTATTTAAAAAACTCAAAATAACGCGGTGTTCTCGGTTAAAATTGTATTTAATACAAATTTAATTTAGAAATTAATAATATCTAGTTTTCAAAGAACCAAGTTTGAGAGTAAACCTCTCAAAACTGAATAAGATTGATCAATCTAATGTAAGTTTCCGTAATATCCTTAGAAAGGAGGTGATCCAGCCGCAGGTTCTCCTACGGCTACCTTGTTACGACTTCACCCTAATCATCTGTCCCACCTTAGACAACTAGCTCCCGAAGGTTACTCCATCGTCTTTGGGTGTTACAAACTCTCATGGTGTGACGGGCGGTGTGTACAAGGCCCGGGAACGTATTCACCG
>NZ_POSO01000007.1 GCF_002993975.1 Apilactobacillus micheneri
CTCCATGTGTAGCGGTGAAATGCGTAGATATATGGAAGAACACCAGTGGCGAAGGCGGCTATCTGGTCTGTTACTGACACTGAGGCTCGAAAGCATGGGTAGCGAACAGGATTAGATACCCTGGTAGTCCATGCCGTAAACGATGAATACTAGGTGTTGGAGGGTTTCCGCCCTTCAGTGCCGCAGCTAACGCATTAAGTATTCCGCCTGGGGAGTACGACCGCAAGGTTGAAACTCAAAGGAATTGACGGGGGCCCGCACAAGTGGTGGAGCATGTGGTTTAATTCGAGCTACGCGAAGAACCTTACCAGGTCTTGACATCTTCTGCCAACCTAAGAGATTAGGCGTTCCTTCGGGGACAGAATGACAGGTGGTGCATGGTTGTCGTCAGCTCGTGTCGTGAGATGTTGGGTTAAGTCCCGCAACGAGCGCAACCCTTATTATTAGTTGCCAGCATTAAGTTGGGCACTCTAGTGAGACTGCCGGTGATAAACCGGAGGAAGGTGGGGATGACGTCAAATCATCATGCCCCTTATGACCTGGGCTACACACGTGCTACAATGGATGGTACAACGAGTTGCGAAACCGCGAGGTCAAGCTAATCTCTTAAAGCCATTCTCAGTTCGGATTGCAGGCTGCAACTCGCCTGCATGAAGTTGGAATCACTAGTAATCGTGGATCAGCATGCCACGGTGAATACGTTCCCGGGCCTTGTACACACCGCCCGTCACACCATGAGAGTTTGTAACACCCAAAGACGATGGAGTAACCTTCGGGAGCTAGTTGTCTAAGGTGGGACAGATGATTAGGGTGAAGTCGTAACAAGGTAGCCGTAGGAGAACCTGCGGCTGGATCACCTCCTTTCTAAGGATATTACGGAAACTTACATTAGATTGATYAATCTTATTCAGTTTTGAGAGGTYTACTCTCAAACATAAAGCTTATGCTTTTTGGGCCTATAGCTCAGTTGGTTGAGAGCGCACGCCTGATAAGCGTGAGGTCGATGGTTCGAGTCCATTTAGGCCCATTGGACTAGTGGATTGCCACGAAACTTTATATATGGGGAATTAGCTCAGCTGGGAGAGCACCTGCCTTGCAAGCAGGAGGTCAGCGGTTCGATTCCGCTATTCTCCATTGACACGTAAGTGTCGAACTTGGTTCTTTGAAAACTAGATATTATTAATTTCTAAATTAAATTTGTATTAAATACAATTTTAACCGAGAACACCGCGTTATTTTGAGTTTTTTAAATAGTTTTATTCGTATAATACTCAATTAACCAAACATCACGTAGTGATGAATTAGGTTAAGTTATGAAGGGCGCATGGTGGATGCTTGGCACTAGGAGCTGATGAAGGACGGGACTAACACCGATATGCTTCGGGGAGCTGTACGTAAGCTTTGATCCGGAGATY
>NZ_POSO01000012.1 GCF_002993975.1 Apilactobacillus micheneri
TTAGCCAGCATCTTCCAAAGCCTTTTTAGGTGAAGTTKAATTCTGAATCTTCATATCCGCTTGTAAAAACAGCTACGTACGTCTGAGCATCGATCGATGTACAGCTACGTACGTCTGAGCATCGATCGATGTACAGCTACGTACGTCTGAGCATCGATCGATGTACAGCTACGTACGTCTGAGCATCGATCGATGTACAGCTACGTACGTCTGAGCATCGATCGATGTACAGCTACGTACGTCTGAGCATCGATCGATGTACAGCTACGTACGTCTGAGCATCGATCGATGTACAGCTACGTACGTCTGAGCATCGATCGATGTACAGCTACGTACGTCTGAGCATCGATCGATGTACAGCTACGTACGTCTGAGCATCGATCGATGTACAGCTACGTACGTCTGAGCATCGATCGATGTACAGCTACGTACGTCTGAGCATCGATCGATGTACAGCTACGTACGTCTGAGCATCATCGATGTACACTACGTACGTCTGAGCATCGATCGATGTACAGCTACGTACGTCTGAGCATCGATCGATGTACAGCTACGTACGTCTGAGCATCGATCGATGTACAGCTACGTACGTCTGAGCATCATCGATGTACAGCTACGTACGTCTGAGCATCGATCGATGTACAGCTACGTACGTCTGAGCATCATCGATGTACAGCACGTACGTC